>NZ_JAEVHF010000004.1 GCF_018263925.1 Kistimonas asteriae | reverse complement strand
ACTGTTATCGATTTAACCGGCGCTTTGATTTGAAGGCGATGGTATCAAGGCTGGGTTACATGGCTGCGCGAACCTGCCCCATGCCAGCAAGGCTTCTCAAGCTGGCTGAGCCACAGTGGTAATCAGGTAGACAATAGCAACTGCACACAAACCAACAATGTTGATTTGATGCGCAGGGTTATGGAGAACGACTCATGTCACACGCTTCAATACGCTTCGGCCCGATTGGAAATAACGCCTTACATGTCGTGATTGATATGCAAAAATGTTTGCTGAATCCGGAAATTTTTACTGTGCCGGTCTGCAAGCGATCGTACCGGTTATCGCCAAGATAACGTGCTGTAAAATGCAGAGTACGGTATTCACCCGCTTTATTCCGCCCCAGCCCAATAAGTCGACGGCTTCGCAGTGGCAGGCACATTATCATCAATGGCTGGCAGAGGATTTTGGACAACTTTCGCCAGAACAATATGACCTGATCACGCCTTTGGATCAGCTTTCTCAGCCGGACAAGGTCATAGAAAAAAACACCTATTCAGTCTTCGAAAGCCCAGCATTCCAGGCAATATTGAACCAACAGCGGCCTGACACCCTGATATTTTCAGGCGTAAAAACCAACTATTGCGTATTGGCCAGCGTGCTGGCATCCGTAGACCATGATTACCGAACCATTGTCGTGACCGACGCGGTTGCCGGCTCATCGGATCAAACACAGCACGCTGTGCTGGACACCCTTCTGCCCCGTTTTATCCATCAGGTCGAGCTGGTTACCGCTGACACTCTGTTGCAGCACTGGCATTACGGATAAACTGAACAGTCACGCATCTGTGCCGGTGACAGTCATTCTCTTTGAGCCCTTCGCGTGGAATTGAGGTAGGGTAAAAAGAACGCAGAAAAACACAACTTCATGGATGAAGCATGACCATTACGAAACCACTGCTCCTCGTCCTACTCTTCCTGCTCCTGACAGGATGCGGCAAGCCACTCCCCGAGAACCGGATGAATTACGCCGGCTATTGGACCAGCAATAACATGGTTATCGCCATTCATCCAGACGGCACGGTGAACTACCAACGTATCCAAGGTCGTACGACAACCACCGTAAATGGCCCCCTGGCCGAGTTTGTGGGGGATGACTTTGTGGTCGGCATTGGATTTCTGACCACAACCTTCAATGTGTCAGAACCACCTACCCAGGCGGATGGCATCTGGCAGATGACCGTCGACGGCGTTCGCCTGACCAAAGGCGAGTCACCAGAGGAGCCATAATATTCGTCGGCCCGACAGACCACCCGATTTTCAGCCTGTCGTGTTGTCTGGATGCCGGTATACCGTTTCATCCACAACACTGCCTATATCAATGTAAGCAGCGGCTGATTCAGCCATGATGCCCTCCTTCACAACCAACACCTGGCCGATTTCCCCATGAGCACACTTTGCAAAACCTGTGCTAATCGCAACACCATCCAGTGCGGCTCTGCCACCTGTCAGGTGCGTCTACAGCGTACCTTACGGGCAATTGAGCGGCACCAGCAGCGCCAGCAGGAAGCGATGGGGCGAAATGATGTGACTGCCATTACCCGTCATCAACAGGCGATAGACCGGTTACAAGAGAAACTTGTTCTGCTGCAATGAGCATCCATGCGCTACTTTTACAGGGTCATTCTCCATTCATACAACCGGAAAATACCCTGCCATCATGCACATTAAAAAGAATATATTTCGATTATATCTTCTTTTACTGTTTATATTTTTTGCGTCAGCCTGCTCCGACACGAGCATTAGCGGGCCACAGTTTTCAATTTCAGTCGAATTATCTGAATGGGCCAGCGCAGAATTGAAAGCCCTGCATGAAAAAATTATCGTGGTCGCCTATTTTGATGGCGACAGCAAACACATCGTCGACCAAACGATCCCGTCCCTTCGCGCCGTCTATTTAGGCAGTACTGAAATCGTGATCAAACCGGGCAAGATTGCACGGTTTTCCAATATCCAGTTTTCGGAGTGCGATTATCAGCACCTGCAGAATGGTCGTTACAACGTCACTATCAATGTCTATCCCAACAACCGCGAGCAGATGAGAAATGCCCTGCGTTGCACCACGCTCACAGGGCTCAGTTCGGAATTCGATGGTCAGACACGGACGGTAAAATGCCGACTCATGAACGAGTGGAATGACAGCGATATCCCTGAGATTCACTCACGCCACGAGTTGCTTCATCCTTCACACTGTCCGCCAGCCCTTGATGCTGACATGCTCACTGCGTCTGTGGACGATTACGGGGTTTTCTGGCGGCCGGCTTGAATACCTTGGGCTTTCCACTCGTTTTGCGGGCTTGTCCAGGACGAGATGCCGCTTCTTTACCCGTGTTCGGTTGCTTCGGCTTTTTGGGCTTTTTGGGCCGCGGTGGACGGGTGTCCAGACGGGATTCCGGCACATCGTGCACAGGCTCAAAACCATCAATCAGCTTTCGTGCCAGCACCTGCCGTGTCAGCCGTTCAATATCAGACAGTTGCTTGAATTCATCGGCACTGACTAACGAAATCGCCTGACCACTGGCTCCAGCTCGACCGGTCCGGCCAATACGGTGCACATAATCTTCCGGTACATTGGGCAGGTCAAAGTTGACGACCTGGGGTAACTGGTCAATATCCAACCCACGGGCAGCAATATCGGTTGCCACCAGAATGCGGATAGCCCCCGCCTTGAAATCTGCCAACGCTTTGGTACGTGCGCCCTGACTTTTATTACCGTGGATAGCCGCCGCCTTGATACCCTCACCGTCCAGATGACGGGTCAGCTTGTTTGCACCATGCTTGGTGCGTGTAAACACCAACACCTGTTGCCAGCGGTTCTCATGAATCAATTGGGTCAGCAAAGCAGACTTCTGCTTTTTATCCACCGGACACATCCACTGCTGTACTTTTCTGGCAGTACTGTTAGGCGGATTGACGGAAATTTCCACCGGTTCATGCACCAGCCCCTTGGCCAGCTTCCGGATATCATCCGAGAAGGTCGCTGAAAACAGCAGGTTCTGACGCTTGGCCGGCAGAATCGCAAGAATCTTACGGATATCATGGATGAAGCCCATATCCAGCATGCGGTCGGCTTCATCCAGCACCAGCACTTCCAGCTGGTTGAATTTCACGGCGTTCTGGTTGTAAAGATCCAGCAACCGGCCTGGCGTTGCCACCAGAATATCGGCGCCGCGACGCAGCTTCATCATCTGTGGATTGATCTTCACGCCACCAAACACCACGGTGGAACGCAGCGGCATATGCTGACCATAGGTTGCCACACTGTCACCTACCTGGGCCGCCAGCTCACGGGTCGGCGTCAGTACCAATGCACGCACCTGGTTGGACTGAGTCCGTTGCCCCTGCGACAGAAGCTCAAGGATGGGCAGGGTAAAACCGGCCGTCTTGCCCGTTCCGGTCTGGGCTGCCGCCATGACGTCCTTGCCTTCAAGAATGGCAGGTATTGCCTTGGCCTGGATCGGCGAAGGCGTTTCATAGCCCTGCTCAGCAATGGCCTGAAGGATGGGGGCAGATAGTCCCAGGGAGGCAAAGCTCATAATTTCTCTCTGTATTGCACATTAAATAACCAGCCCGGCTGGAGGCCGTGCAGCCTACAGTATCTGCCAGTCAATTACTATTATTGCTTTGCCTTACCGACGAAGGTTAAGACTCAACTCCATCGGCAAAGTCCTTGCTTTCGAAACATGGTATGTAAAGGCACTTGTGTCTATGCTATCGCGGATAGATTACTGATCTTGGCCATGCAGCCCCTATAGCGGATAGTGACTGTCCAAAGCGAGCATAAACCATGTCTACACCGGCACCAGACCGAATCCTGCAAACCGGTTTGGCCTTCTGGTCGTCAAAAGTCCTGTTGAGTGCCCTGGAACTGGATCTCTTTACCGAACTGGCAAAAGCCCCTGGCAACCTGAAAGGTTTGACTGAGAGGCTAAGGCTCCACCCACGCGGCGCTCAGGACTTTCTTGACGCCCTGGTGTCCATGGGATTTCTGGAACGGCACGAGGGACAATATCAAAACACCGAAGAGACAGCGCTCTTTTTAAACCGAGATCATCCGTCATACATTGGAAGTATTCTTGAACTCGCCAATCATCATTTATACCCGGTTTGGGGGCGATTGACTGATGCCATCAAATCCGGGAAACCCCAACATGATTTCGCTGATGGAAATGAAGATGTTTACAGCATTTTGTATGAAGATGATGACAAACTCGCCCAGTTCATAAGCGCCATGAGCGGAGTGAGTAAAACTTCAAATGGCAGTATTGCCCGCCAATTCCCCTGGGCCCATTTTAAGACGTTCGCTGATATCGGTACCGCCGAGGGAGATCTCGCCATACAGGTTGCATTGTCCCATCCCCACTTAACCGGGGTAGGCTTTGACCTGGAACGTATTGCCCGCTTTTTTAACCAGAATGTTAGCCAGCACACACTCAGTGACCGGCTTCATTATGTCTCTGGTGATTTCTTTGTAGACCCCTTTCCCCGTGCAGATGTCATTCTAATGGGACATATCCTTCACGGCTGGGACATGAGCAAAAAACAAATACTCATTAAAAAAGCGTTTGAAGCGCTTCCAGAAGGTGGAGCATTGGTGGTGTATGAATCCTTGATTGACGATGATCGCCGGGAAAATACGCATGGATTACTGATGAGCTTGAACATGCTGGTTGAAACACAAGGCGGCTTTGACTTTACCGGTGCAGATTGCTGCAGCTGGCTGGAAGCGGCAGGATTTAGCGAAACGCGAATCGAACACCTGCAAGGCGCAGATTCCATGGTGATAGCGATAAAATAGAATGGCTAGTCTTTCCATCGATTAACAGCATAATTCGCATACATTGATGTGTAGATAAAAGCGCATTTTGCCCGCCAAACATTGCACAATATACACCCACCGTTCAACGAAGCCTTTTTCCATATGCCCCACCACCAATATCCTCCAAAAGAAACAAAAAAACCTCAAAAACAACAAATAAAATAAGGTTAAAAATACAATCGTTTTTTTTGAAAAAAAACAAATGGAACGAATTCAAGCCAACAAGGTCATATATATAGTAATACCTGAAACATGACTTAAATCATCCGGAGACCCGCAATGATTGATCCATCCTCCATGAGTCGCCATGGGCAGCGAACAGGCAGTAGGGATTAGAACACAAGCGAAACCCGCCCATTTGGTACAAGAAACATAAGAATAACCTCTCCCTCAGAAGCCGCGTTTCTTACCTGGTGCAACAGGGTCCTTACATTCTTCAAATTACTCTTTACTTGTTGCTGTTGGCGCCCTGCACGACAAGTCAATGAAGAGGAACAATCGCTGCTTCCCTCGTTAAGCGTACAAAGAGACGACACATTGCATGTTTCTGAAACAACGCTCAGTTCAATAAATCCTGAGGAGTATGAAGAAGAATCACGAGCGCAAGGCATTCACAGTGATGTAGAATCTAACGCCGATCCCTCTCGCAGTAATAGCTTTCAGAATTTAGCCGATTTATCCGCATCATCCGGCGATGATGAAGAACTGTTGACCGGGACGGGAGAAGGCATATCCAATACCGTTATTGAAGGATCATCAGATAAGGAAGTGATGACTTTACCATCAACCGCTGTGATACATACTCCATCATCCCGCAGGCCAAGCTCTGAACTGCGGGTAACAACCGGTGGCGATATACCTGTTCATGAACAGGGCGCAGCTGCCTTTGTTCCAGTAGACACAACTGCACCATCGGCTGCTATAACAGACGCTCACATTGCCGAAAATGCACCGCGAGAACCAACACCCAGCACCAGTACAGTCCAGCTGGACAACCAGCCAATAACCACTCAAAGAGTTTTCACTTTATTTATTACACCGCCAGCTGGCTCTGTTCAAACTAAGTGTTGTTTTACCCAATGAATAGAAATCTGATCTAAAAAGCCTTCTTCTGAGAAGATATGGGTCTTTAAATATCGCTTCCAAGCCAGGTAGCGAGAGAGATATTTTGTTGCTACGCCGTTGAAGAAACCGTTAAGCCAACGCTTCAAGTCACTGTGATATGCATTGACCGTCTGGATGTGGTACACGCCTTCCTTCACGTATTGGCCGTTTTTCGCAACCAGTGTTTTGGTGTTGATCCCGAGTCGTTTGCCTAAATTGTCATGAGACAGGTGCCCATCAGTACACAGGGTGCTGCCTGCCTGAATATGCCCACATAAATGCTCATGAATTTCATCGGTGCTGACATGGCTCAGTACGGCATCAATGACATGATGTTCACGGTCGCAGGCTACCATGACCGGCACTTGCTTAACGGCGTCATGCTTCAGGCCTGCGTCCGGCTTCGAGCGATGACGCCTAATCCGGCCTCCGCGACACCGGGCGGGTACAGGCAGGTCTCGTTGGCCTTTGTGGGACTCACGGAAAAACGTTTCATCCTCCTCGGAAATGCCTGTGAGATCCCCGTAATGATCGGTTTCAACGACAGCCATCAAACGATGGCGAAGGTGGAATGATGTGTTCAGGGATACACCGCATTTCCTGGCCGCTGGACGGAGGGTAGTGCTGCCATTCATGCATTCCACGTATGCATCCAGCTTGTCGCGGACACGCAAATGCGCCAGAGGTGTGCCGGTCATGGCATTGAATGTGTGCCTGCACTGTTTGCAGCGATAACGCTGATGTCCTGATTTCTGACCCCAGCGTTTGATCGATTCACTATGGCAATGAGGGCAAACAGGATGCCGGCCAAAGTAAAACTTGAGCCTTTCGAGCAGGCAGGATTCCTGTCTGTCTTCTGATCCCTTTGCAGGTACCGGAGGAAGAGCTTCTCGGAGAATCGTGATTTGGTCTGGAGACATCAGAGGAATGGATTTCAGGATGTCGTCAAATGATTGCTGCTGCATGTCTCACCTCTCAAGTGCAGAGTGGAATAGACGCACTGAGCAGTATAGTCAGAGATGACAACACTTAATGTGAACAGAGCCCCGCCAGCTGTTGTGAACAAGGACGCCGTAGATAAGATGAGTGAGGCTGTTAATATTGAAAAAACCAAGGTTGAAGACGAACTGCTACAGAAATTCTTTAACTTTATTCAATCACACCATCCCGATATAAAGCTTAACAAAGCTTATATCGATATTAGTGATGAAGCAATTACTAAAGAAGAGCCTCTCATAGTTCCATGCCGACACACGGATAGAATAGGAGCCAACTTTGACAATGCATATAAAAGAAGAAACATACGCATTAAAACTCCTACCATGTGCATAATATTTCACCACACCGAACCTAATCAAACAACTCAACGCATATACGGATACAGTACTAGAGCAGAACATGTAGTAAATATGATTGATGCTCTCTATGATATTAAAACATCTGAAATTTATGAGTGCGAGTATAATCAAAAAGCGGCACGAGATTTTGTAGATCATTTTAAAAGCATATCTATATCCTAAAAAGACATTAAAAGTAAAATACAACACATATATCAGTGTGACATTGCCAAAGCCACCCTCAGCATAGGGATCGACCAAGTAAAATATTACCTGACCATTACTGGGTTCAATAGCTCTACTCACATTAATAGAATAGAAAACAGTTTTTATATAACATATAAGAGATATCTAGAAGATTGGTAATGAATCAGATCCGTTGATTACGTATATATAACAGCCGCTGATCATGGTTATGCTACGCATTTTGAATTATGGCTGTCATTGACGTTGTATGCCCCCACTGTGGAAGCATTGATGGTGTTGTGAAAAACGGTAAAGCGGAGTCCGGACTGCAACGCTATCTCTGCCGACACTGCAAACGCAGCTTTCAGCTCGATTTCATCTATAACGCTAACAAACCGGGCGCCCACGAACGGATTAAGGATATGGCGATGAATGGCTCGGGAGTCAGGGATACGGGCCGGGTACTCGGAATCAGCCCAACCACCGTCATCAGCCATCTAAAAAACTGGCGCCACCGGGCGTGACATCTCAGCCTTTTGAAGGGGAAAAGCAGGTGTTGATCTGCCAGATGGACGAGCAATGGTCGTTTGTCGGCAATAAGGGGAACCAGCGCTGGCTGTTCTATGCCTGGGAACCTCGTTATCAGAAAGTCATTGCTCATGTGTTCGGCCGCAGGACAAAGGCAACGCTGAACAGACTGATAGCACTGATCAAACCCTATAAAAATTCAGGTTTTACTGTACGGATGACTGGCATCCACACAGCACGGAACTGTCGGAAGACAATCATGTTGTCAGCAAACAGTTTGCCCAGAGTCTTGAAAGAAACAATCTGACGCTGCGTACCCGGATTAAACGGCTGAATCGAAAGACTATCTGCTTCTCCCGTTCAGAGGATCTACACGACAAAGTCATCGGAGAGTTTATCTCCAGAATGTGGTATCAACCGGTTTGAAACATGACCAAAACTTGTTCAATCATCTATCTATTTCTGTCAGTATCAGCAACAAAATAAACCTAAAATCTAAATCATAAGAACCAACCATTCTGTTAGAAATCAAATATGCATGTCTATTGGAGGTTTTTTTATGGATACAAGCTTGGCTACCACTGCAAAGAAAACAACAGAAGCTTCAGAAGAGAGAGACGATTTATCATTAAAGCAAACCGTCAACCTAAATAATGGCCTGACTGTAAGAGTTCATGAAAATTACACAGATAATGACCGTTTCACATGCTGCGTCTGTTTAAATTTAAAACCAAAAATTGTTAAATTCAGAGAATGTAGCCTTGAAGAACGCAACACGATCATTCACGACGTCTGTTCAAAATGCTATATCAAATTAAAATACAATCACTCTTTTGTAAGAGACACTGACAATATCTCACAAACGTTTATAAAATGTCCTTTATGCAGGAGGGATATTAATACAGCAACAATAGTATCCTGTGAGAATGTCGATTTAGACTTAAATAAAATTTCAGTCACATGCCCTATGGTAAAATGTAAAGAGCTCGTTCCACTACCAGTTTTTACAGAACATTTCATTCAACACACGAGACAAAACCTGCAACCACTTAACGAGATATTCCTTACAGATAACAGCTGGAATAAACCATGGACATTAGGCTCTCGTATTGAGTTCAGCCAACTATCATCTTATTTCTGCCATTATCTTGTGGATAACAGCACAACCCAACATTTATTGTCTCATTGTGAAAAATTGACTCAACATCAGCAACACTATCTAGCTGGATTACTTACCGCAGTATACAGCAAAAAACTATCAAACTTAAAAGATTGTTATTTACATGCATATAGACTCAACAAGAGAAACATGCCAAAACTTGCAGCTATGACAGTATTTCTCTACGCCTATCAACAGGCTAAAAGCACAGATAAACCCATAAATAAATATCTTTTAACAACTGCCATAAAATATATGCACCATGATAGAAACCGAAGTTATTTACATCTACGTTTACAGGAGATATTACTTCTTAGTAGGCGAATAGCAGATACCGAACGTGCTATGTTGCAAGGCTATTGTTCTCTGATGATGCTTTTTAGCTTACCTATTGACCTTTTTTACACTGATATAGCTGTAAAATATGCATTAGCTTCAACAATTTACATAACTGAATTCGATAGAGAGTTCCGTGCCAATGTTATGGCTTCTCTCATGTATCAAAATGAGCAGGGGAGGCGTTCCTTATCCGAGCTACAGCAATATTTAATTACACCCGGCAGACTTGAGGGGCATATGAATGCTTTGCCCGGTGCTCTATCCCGCTGCATCATACTTTAATAAATATCAGATCCAAAAAGTTATTATTTATATGCACACTGCCTTAATGGATATTTACTATGAATTTGTCTTCTACATCTCGCATTACTCAGTGGGTTAGCGGCCTTTCTTCTTCAAGAACTGAAGGAGGAAGATCACCTTCTCGCAGTATCGAAACAGTGACTGAAACAATAGAGATGAAATTCACTTCTGGAATTAGGCAGTTAACTAAACCTCTTGAAGATTTAACAGCCTCTGACAAAACCCGTACAGTGAAAGAACCTGATATTGAAAAGCACGCTATAAAAGCTTACAAATTCACACACAAGAAGATGGGAGATAGAATCAGGAAGGCGTTAAACAAATGATTTGAGGCAGTAATTCTGGCGCTGATACAAAAAACAAAACACATTCACTCTGATAAAATGAAAATCAACATCGAAGAAGATATAAAAACAAATAACAGAGAAGTTGAAGTTGCTGCAACTTTCATTAATACAAACCAAACACAAATAGAGGTAGAAACACTGCAGGAATTATCAGAGAAAACCATGAAAGCAATGGAAATTGACAGCAGCATAAGAGTTTCATTATTACCACTGGCAGAGGCACTAGATATGGCAATTGTTATTAATATCTCACTAATCCAAGCATAAAATAACAACATAACTCATAGCTAAAACAATACTTTTCAAGCGCCTTAGAGAAACAAAAAAACTTTAGGCTTTTATCGTCATCCAATCCAATAGTGAGTCAATTTTACTTGTAATCCCCGGAGCCGTGCTCCACGGCTTCGAGGATACGTAGATACCTCTAAACCCGCGAAATGAGAAACATTTCATGCGTTAGATCAATTCTGCATATCTGAACTTCTGTCACCATCGTCCCCCTCTGCAAGGTAGCGAATAACGACCTTAACCTAGGGGGCTCCCGGTTCCATGAAGTCTGATATCGAGATATCTCGTAGTGCACGCCTGTTACCCATCACTGATGTTGCAGCCCAGCTCGGTCTAGAGCACCAGGACATAGAACCTTATGGCCACTATAAGGCCAAGGTGCGTATTGATTCCCTCAACAAATTACAAGACAGACCGGACGGTAAACTGGTGCTCGTCAGCGCCATCACACCGACACCGTTTGGTGAAGGCAAGACCGTTAACACCATTGGTCTGACCATGGGCCTGTCGATGCTCGGCCGGAAAGCGATCAGCTGTATCCGCCAGCCCAGCATGGGTCCCGTCTTTGGTATCAAGGGTGGTGCAGCCGGTGGCGGTTACGCCCAGGTTGTCCCGATGGAAGATTTCAACCTGCACCTGACCGGTGATATTCACGCCATTACCAGCGCCCATAACCTGGCCTCTGCCGCACTCGACAGCCGCCTGTATCACGAAGAACGCGAAGGCTATGAAGCCTTCGAACAGCGCAGTGGCCTGTCCGCACTGAAAATCGACAAGGACCGTATCGTCTGGCGGCGAGTTGTTGACCACAACGATCGCGCCATGCGTACCATCACGGTCGGCCAACCCGGCAACACCACCGGCGAGAACATGAACGGTGTGCCCCGCGAGGAAGGCTTCGACATCACCGTCGCCTCCGAGCTGATGGCCATCCTGGCCCTGACCGACAGCATCCAGGATATGCGTCGGCGGATTGGTAAAGCGATCCTGGCCTATGACCTGGATGGCAAGCCCGTCACCGCCGAAGATCTAAAAGTGGCCGGTGCGATGACCGCCATCATGAAAGACGCCATCAACCCTACCCTGATGCAAAACCTGGAAGGCGGCGCCTGCCTGATCCACGCTGGCCCCTTCGCCAATATTGCCCACGGCAACTCCTCCATTCTGGCCGATCGCCTGGCGCTGAAGATGGGCGACTATGTCGTCACCGAAGCCGGCTTCGGTTCTGACATGGGTCTGGAGAAGTTCTGCAACATCAAGGCCCACTACTCCGGCAAGACACCGGACGTAGCGGTACTGGTCTGCTCCCTGCGCGGTCTGAAATCCCATTCCGGTCTGTTTGACCTGAAACCGGGCAAGCCGCTGGACAAGGGTATGATTGAGCCGAACCAGGAAGCGCTGGAAAAAGGCGTCTGCAACCTGCAGTGGCACATCAACAACGTGAAGCGCTATGGTCTGCCCGTGGTGGTTGCCGTCAACCGCTTCCCTGATGACACTAAAGAAGAGCTGAACTGGTTGCTGGAACAAGCCCGTGAATTCGGCGCCACCGGTGCGGCCATCAGCGATACCTTCCGCTTCGGCGGCGAAGGCGCCATGGCGGTGGCCAGCGAAGTGGAACAGGCCTGCAGCACGCAGCCTGCGCAATTCCAACGTCTCTATCCGCTGGACGCAGGTTTACAGGACAAGATCAGCACTCTGGCGACCAAAGGGTATGGTGCCGCAACGGTGAACTTCTCCGAGAAGGCTGCCCTGCAAATTGCCGAACTGGAAGCCCAGGGCTATGGCAACCTGCCGGTCTGCATGGCGAAAACGCCGCTGTCCATCTCTCACGACCCAATGCTGAAAGGCACGCCGGTAGGCTTCGACTTCCCGGTCCGTGAGGTTCGCGTGTCAGCGGGTGCCGGATTTGTCTACATTCTCTGTGGCCAGATCATGACCATGCCAGGTCTGGGCTCCAAGCCTGGTTACATGAATATCGATATTGACGACAATGGCCACATCACCGGCCTGAGTTAATCGATTGTGCCTGCTCGATGACGCCATTCCGATACCCGGATGCGGAATGGTGTCATCGGGCCTTTGGTCTTCACGCTCACTCCGTGGTTTGATCATCTGAACCCTGTGTCGTCAAGCCTGAATACGCACGAACTGCTGCGACAATTACTGACCACCCAAGACTACCATCAGCCGCCCCTGCCGTTATAATTGCCGACCTGTTTCACATCCATGAGCGCACCATTGTTTACCGGCTCCTTCGGCATGCCGGATACGTGGTGATTTCAAGGTAAAAGGCTGTAGCGGAGTCCCCGTTGATTATCTTCACCATTACCAACAAAATCACGAACCAGGTCTATGTCGGCAACACCCGTAACGACCTCTACTCCCAATGGCAGAAGATGGTTACTGCTGCCGAGCAGCAGCTCGACTACCCCCTTTACAAGGATATTCGCGTCCACGGCGCTGATAACTTCTCGGTTGAAGTGTACGATTATGTCGACACCCGCGAAGAGCTGGCAGAGGTAGAACAAGATGCCATTGAACTGTTCAACGCCAAGAGCCTGAAGGGGTACAAAACCACCACGGTTTGTATTTCACCCAAGAAAAAGCCCCGTAAAAGCCGCTCCGTCTCCGCCATCGAAAAGGAACTGATGTCCCTGCTTGGCGGTGACAGTGATTTCAGCGACGACGATGATGAAACACCTGTACCCATCACGCCCAAAAAAGCGTTGGAGGCAGAAGAGGAGAAACCCCAGGGACGCATCATCAAGGCCGCTTCCGTGAAACAGGAAGCCACTGAACAACCTAAAGAAGCGAAACCGAGCCCGCTGGAGCGAACGGTCGCAACCATTGAGGTTACTCGTCCCGCGGTCGTCAAACCGCAGGCGACTGAAGCACCCGCTCAAATTGCCGCCAAACCAGAAGCGCCGAAACCCGCCGAACCCGTTCAGCCGGTACGCGCCTCCCGCAGCAGCTCGCTGGTTGACTTGGGTGGCTTTGAATTGGACTCTGCAATCTCTGCCCAGCTGGCGGCCATTACCGCTGCGGCGGATGCGGTATTGGCAGGTGACATCTCAGCGACCGAGTCACTGACCGACATCGCAGCCAAACCGGCCACCGCCGAGATCATCAGTGAAGAGGCTGTAACGGTCACCGAACCGGTTCCGACAGAAGCTGCTGTGGCACATCCGTCACTGAGCGAAGTCTCCAAAACCATCTGCGGCAAGGAAAAGCGTATTCGTGAAGCCATTGAGCGTCATCGCCAGTCCCGCGCCAGCCGTACCAGCGCCCAGATGAATGAAGAGAAGGAAAAGATCAGCCAGATGCTGGCTGAACTGAACGCCCGCGCTTACTCCCTGTCTGACACCATTGCGCATCACTGATTCCTGTTGCCTTTCCTGCCTGCAATCACCATTGCAGGCAAACCCTTCTCCTGTGTTCTAGACTCTAAACATCCTTTGCGTAATGCCGAAGCGTCACGGAAGACAAACAGGTAGAGGGAACTTACAGATGATGATTGATGCTGAGCAGCTGGAAAGGCTGTCGAGCCTGCGCTCAAATCTTGCCCGAATGGCTGCCAGTATGGCAGAGCTGGAAAACAGGATGGCGTTGGTAAATCACCAGTGTCGCCAGATTGCTGATGAGATGCGCACCCTGCGCACACAGATTAAAACCCCGCCAGATAAAGATAAACAACACTGAGTCATATAAAAAACAGCGGGCAGTCAGGTTTTTCTGACTGCCCGCTGTTTTTTTTCAGTACGCCGATCAGGCAGGCGTTCGCATGGTCACAAACTCTTCAGCCGCTGTCGGATGAATCCCGATAGTCTGATCGAAGATCGCCTTAGTCGCGCCAGCCTTCAGGGCAATCGCCAGCCCCTGGGTAATTTCACCGGCATCAGGGCCAACCATGTGGCAACCCAGTACACGGTCACTGTCACCATCCACCACCAGCTTCATGAATACGCGCTCATCGCGACCACTCAAGGTATGTTTCATGTGGCGGAAGCCAGTCTTGTAGATCACAACATTGCTGTACTGGCCTCGCGCCTGCTCTTCGGTAAGACCAACCGTGCCAATATTCGGCTGACTAAATACTGCAGTGGCAATATTGGAGTAATCCATCACCACCGGCTGTCCCTTGTACAGATAACGAACCAGCGCCATCGCCTCTGCCAATGCGACAGGGGTTAACTGGAAACGGTCGATGACGTCACCCAGCGCATAAATATTGGGTACCGATGTCTGGAAGTTATCATCCACCTTGATGGCGCCATTATCCGCCAGCGCCACACCGGCCTGCTCCAGCCCCAGCCCTTTGGTATTGGGCACACGACCAGTAGCGTACATGACGGTATCCGCGTTTTCCGTCGAGCCGTCTTGCCAGGTCACCTGCAACTGTCCATCGGACAGTTTTTCAATCTTGCTGATTGTGCTATTGAAATTCAGATTGATGTGCTTTTTCAGCATTTCATCGCGCAGGGTTTCGCGGATATCGCCATCAAAACCACGCAGGAACAGGTCACGGCGATAAGACAGCACCGTCTCGGCACCAAGGCCAGCAAAAATACCGGCAAACTCAACGGCAATGTAACCGCCACCCACCACGATGACTTTCTTGGGGAACGTCTCCAGATAAAAGGCTTCATCCGAGGTAATCGCATGTTCTGAACCCGGGAAATCGGGAACAAAGGCTTTCGAACCCGGTGCGACCAGAATACGCTCTGCGGTGTAGCGCTTGTCACCGACGGCAATGGTGTGCTGATCAACCAGTGCGGCATAACCGGCAATCAACTCAACGCCTGCGTTTTTCAGCAGGTTTTCATAGATACCGTTAAGGCGCTCAATTTCCCGGGTCTTGTTGTCCCTGAGTGTTGGCCAGTCAAAGCTGACACCATCAACCGTCCAGCCATACCCTTTGGCATCTTCAAAATCTTCATGGTAATGGGCGCCATAGACAAACAGCTTCTTCGGCACGCAGCCTACATTGACACAGGTGCCACCCAGAAAACGTCCTTCAGCCACGGCCACTTTCGCGCCCTCGGCCGCTGCCATCCGACTTGCCCTGACGCCGCCGGAGCCCGCCCCGATGACAAACAGGTCAAAATCATAGGTTCTATTGTTCATTCAGCCTCTCCTGAAGGTAAAATGCGGCTTTTTCTCATGATGCGCATTCGGCGCCAGAGAATAACAGTCTCATTCAGTCGTAGAACGTACCGTCGTACGGCTGGTTTCGTCTGAAATGATACGGATTCATGTCCACTTAAGATGCAGCAGTTCAATACTCCGTTCCAGTCACTCACCCTGCAACGCCTCCCCCTGAGAAACCGGGAAACCCTGCGGGCCTGGGATGCCGCTGATGAATACCTGTTGGAACACCTCGGGGAAGCCGGCGTCTCCGGCCGGGTCCTGATCCTCAACGACAGTTTCGGTGCATTGACCCTGAATCTCGCAACGTATAACCCGGTACTTTACAGCGATTCATGGCTTGCACACCAGAGTGCCATACACAATGCCAAGCACAATGGCATCGCCACAGATAGCTTCCAGTGCCTGGCCAGTACAGAGCCTCTGCAGGGTACCTTTGATCAGGTTCTGATCCGGTTCCCCAAAAACCTCAGCTGGCTCGAAGAACAGCTACTGCGATTGCGTCCGCATATCCATAAAAGTACGCAGATTGTTGCGACAGGCATGGCCAAATACATCCATACCTCGACCCTGTCGTTACTGGAAAAAACGCTCGGACCAACCCGTACCTCACTGGCCCGCAAGAAGGCGCGACTAGCGTTTGTGACATTCGACCCAAGCCTTTCACCTGCGGATTCCAGCTTTCCCAAAACCCTTTCAATGCCTGGCAACCTGGCCACGGTCAACCACGCCAACGTGTTCTCAAGAGAGAAACTGGATATTGGCACCCGATTCTTCCTTGAGCACCTGCCGGCCGACAAGCACTACCGCAACATTATTGACCTGGGTTGTGGTAATGGGATTCTCGGACTGACAGCAGCCAGTCGGGATCCGGAAAGTACCGTGACCTTTGTGGATGAATCCTATATGGCGGTACAGTCCGCACGGGAAAGCTGGCACGCCAACAGCCTCCCTGAAGATAAAGGTCGTTTTATTGCCAATGACAGCCTGACCGGTTTTCCTGCCAACTGCGCTGATCTGGTATTGTGCAACCCGCCCTTCCACCAGGGGGAAACCATTGGCGACCATATCGCCCGGCGGATGTTCCGACAGGCGCACCATGTACTCCGTCCCGGCGGGGAGCTTCACATTGTCGGCAACCGGCACCTGAACTACCACTCGCGCCTCAAACAGCTGTTTGGCGGTTACCGACTGGTCGCCAGCGACGCCAAGTTCGTCATCCTGAGCAGCACACGCCACACCTGAAAAGTATTGGAGGGATATCCACAGTATCTGTGGATATCCTCTCGGATAGCATGTGATTAACCACGGCCAACCCGCAGCCTTACAGTGCTTCAGCGCGCTGATATTTTTTTGATCATCATTTCACTCCATTAAAAAGACCGTTCGTCGCTCAAGCAGGCAAGTCTCTCTGGACGAACTAACCTCACAGAAAGTAAAACTAACGTACCAAAAATAAAATTATCAACGTCATGACACCCCCTTCGTCAAGCTGATGGGAGATTTACGTGCATCATCGCTATATGACTGCCTGCTACCTTTTCACACTGATCATCACATTGTTTGGATTCACCACTTCCGCATACGCTGACCAAAAACCTGAAATACCCCGTCTGCTGGTTTGCTTAGCCCTTGACGATGACGCCGCTTATCAGAGCCTATCCCAGCACTTAATACATAAGCTTTCGATGGCTGCCCAGGAGCGGTTCTCCGCACACTCCGCCGACCAGCTCCTTTTTCTGATGCAAGGCAAGCACCTGAGCCTCCCAACACTCCTTCAAAACCTGCAGGCTCAGGATGGCTCCATCCACTCATCATTTTCAGATTTCATCACCGCGTTTAATGCAATCGCCCCAAAGTGCTACACAGGCCCTGGCCGATCACGCCATGAAATCGCTGAGTTAATTCACTCCAATTCCCTTGTTCATTCCCCCACCAGTCGGATTTATGCCGATGATACCCTGACCGTTCTAACGCTCGATAACCAGATCACTGTATCCATCAGCCACACTGATACGGATCATGCGGCGCTTGGGTTACACCAATTGGGCATGGACAACCTGTCAGAGCGAATTTGGCTGGGTACCAGTCATTCGGTGATGAGTTTGACCCAGCTCTCTGGCAGTGACATAAACGATTTTCTAAACCAGGTGGAAGAACGCACAGTCCATAATAACATTTACCCTCAAAACAAGACTGAAGCCTTTAGACACGCTTCTGAAAAACAAAAAACGACGCAATCTCACCAATTCAGAAAAACCTCTCACGATGATACATCCGAGGCTGTGGTATGGGCTGTATTGGCCGTGGCAATCGTCTTTGCAGCCGTTCTACCTTTTGGTTTTTTTATGGCATTTCTCTAACCATCACGAATCACATTCACACTCCTGAGAATATGCCAATCCGACTTTTTCCGGAGTTCGTTCATCTGTTTCACGAAAAGGGGTTAGCTGACAAGCATATTGTCCTGATTTACAGGAGTCTTGATGTGAATAGCAAAAGGCTCATTGTCACTGCCGGTTACAGATGAAGTCATACTGGCTAACCGACATGGAACTGATTGACATAAGGATATGTCTGAGTTGGCAACAATGCCTTTTGAAACGCTTTAGTTTTCGTTATTTCATGAGGACACCCATCACTCAACCATTGAAGTCGACCATGACAAAGACCAGACATCACAAACCATCCTTACAGGTCTTGCTGATAGCGTTGTGTATGATCACCTTCGTTCATGATATGCCCCATGCCCTGGGCAAAGAGAATTCACACGTCACAGTAAATCATTTGACCACTCTCATATGCCTCGCGTCTGTCGATGCTAACGAACTCTCATCATCGCTCACAGCATCAAGTCTTGAACTGATTCCCATATCCGAGCAGTCCCTAGTGACCCATGCCCCAGGGCAGGTGTTACTGATCCTAAGAGGAAGTTATATCACTGAGGCTGATTTAAATCAGAATTTGCCATTATCTGATACGTCTGCCTCAACGATTTTGTTTGCGCTGGCGGATGCTCTCGGTGATATACCACACCAGTGTTATCTATCACCGGCTGAGACTCGCCAAGCGATCGGAGACATGCTCGCAACTGAGAAACTCTACAAGGATGAAGACAGCCTGATATTTTCAGACAGAGAGATGACAGCCATTCATATCGATAAAGAAAATACGATAGCCATAAGTAACGATCGGCATACTGCAATCCTTGGTCTGCACCAGCTAGGTTTTGACACAATATCTATCAGTACATGGATTAAAGCACCTCATTACTCTGAGGCTCTCGTTCGTATGCTACGTGAAGCACCTGAACATCAGCTGTCTACTACCTATGACACAAACTCTACCAGCCATCCCGACATTAAAAAACAGCAATCCTCTGAGACTGCCGATCAAAACTGTTCTTCAGAAAATCAAACAGAACTGACCATCCTCAGATTTTTTTTCAGAATTCTGCTCTGCCTCCTGCTACTTCCCTTTGGCATGTGTATATAACCTGCGAAACAACGCCTTTTTTAGTTAACGTACAAATACCGATAATCGCATTTGGCATCCATCAACAAGACGGATAATGGGCGTTGACCTTAGACAAGATTCGTTTAAAAAATCCGTTCCAATGATCAAAATATTTTAACGACCCAAGGGATTCGTGTAGACTGCGCGCCTTCTTCACCACCCTTCTGAAGTTGTCGTACAAATCCCATGCTAGAGCGCTTATTTAAACTCCAGGAACACAATACTACGGTCAAAACGGAAGTGATCGCAGGCCTCACCACCTTCCTGACGATGGCCTACATTATTTTTGTTAACCCCAGTCTGTTGGCCGCTGCCGGTATGGATTCCGGCGCCGTGTTTGTCGCCACCTGCCTTGCCGCCGCCATTGGCTGTTTTATCATGGGCTTTTATGCCAATTACCCTGTCGCCATGGCGCCGGGCATGGGACTGAATGCCTTCTTCAGTTTCACCGTTGTCGGGCAGATGGGATACAGCTGGCAGGTCGCCCTGGGCGCAGTCTTCTTCTCCGGTATCTGCTTCTTCCTGCTGAGTGCTTTCCGCATTCGTGAGTGGATCATCAACAGTATTCCGTTGTCACTGCGCGGCGGTATTGGCGCCGGTATCGGCTTCTTCCTCGGCTTCCTGGGCCTGCAAAATGCGGGCATTGTCGTTGATAACCCGGCCACGCTGGTATCCATGGGGGATATGACCAGCTGGAATGCGATCATGGCCTGCCTGGGCTTTGTCGTAATTGCCGCTCTCTATTTCCGTGGCGTTACCGGTTCCGTCATGATCGGCATCCTGTCTGTGACACTGCTCAGCATTGCCACCGGCCATGTCGAATTGAACGGCATTTTCGCCATGCCCCCCAGTCTGGTGCCCACCTTCATGCAGCTTGACCTTGCCGGTGCGCTGGATATCGGTCTGGTCAGTATCGTGTTCTCCTTCCTGTTTGTGGATATGTTCGATACCTCCGGCACCCTGATCGCTGTGGCCCAGAAAGGTAACCTGCTGGACAAAGACGGCAACATGCCCCGTATCAACCGCGCGCTGATGGCAGACAGTACTGCCACTGTCGCCGGCTCCATGCTCGGTACGTCCACCACCACCAGTTACATTGAAAGCGGTGCCGGTATTGCGGCAGGCGGCCGTACTGGCTTGACGGCGGTTGTCGTTGGTTTACTGTTTATTGTCAGCCTGTTTCTGTCACCGCTGGCGGGCGCAATCCCTGCTTACGCGACAGCCCCCGCACTGTTCTTTGTTGCTGTACTGATGACCCACAGCCTGGTCAAGATTGACTGGGATGACATTACCGAAGCGGCTCCCGTTGGCGTTGCGGCTATCACCATGCCACTGACGTATTCCGTGGCATCCGGTATTGCCCTGGGCATTATCGCCTGGACCGGCATCAAGCTGATCAGTGGCCGCCAGAAAGAGATCACCCCAGCCATGATCGTGCTGACGGCACTGTTCATTGTGAAGTTCATGATTTTCTAATCAGGCGAAGCGCCATCCATCCACAGGGTGGCGCTTCTTATCTGAGAATGACCGCGCCACCTGCCTTGAGACCTAACCTCAACACTGTCCTTTAC
Organism: Kistimonas asteriae; assembly: GCF_018263925.1. Lineage (GTDB taxonomy): Bacteria > Pseudomonadota > Gammaproteobacteria > Pseudomonadales > Endozoicomonadaceae > Kistimonas > Kistimonas asteriae. Next base: position 256,025 of record NZ_JAEVHF010000004.1, on the reverse strand, counting down.
CTTCCTATTTCAACAGGCTAACCGCACCTTCATCCGGTGATCTCCGACTTTTTTTTATGGCCTGCTCAGGTATCATGCCCGCCCTATACGTTTTACCCCTGTTCCCCCTATTCCAGGCGAGGCCCGATGTCGACGGATTCCGTACAACCTGAACGCTATGATGACCTGCTCCGGGAGAAAGCCGACCGGATCGAGGCGATGTTTGCTCCCTTTGCGCCGCCCGCACTGGACGTCTTCCGTTCATCCCCGTCCCACTACCGCATGCGGACAGAGTTTCACATCTGGCACCAGGATGACCGGGCACATTACGCCATGTTTGCGCCGGGCAACAAGTCCGAACCGTTTTTTCTGACCGATTTCCCAGTCGCTTCGGAACGCATCAACAGTCTGATGCAACCGTTGCTGGACGCCTTGTGCGAACAGGAGATCCTGCGTCGCAAATTGTTCCAGGTGGAATTCCTGACCACCCAGACCGGTGAAGCACTGGTCAGTCTGCTCTACCACAAGAAGCTGGATGAACAGTGGCTGGAGGCCGTCCGCCCCCTGCGCGAACAGTTCAACATCCATATCATTGGCCGCGCCCGTAAACAGAAGCTGGTGCTGGATCAGGACTACGTTACTGAAACCCTGACGGTCAATGGCAAACAATGGCGCTATCAGCAGGTGGAAAACAGTTTCACCCAGCCTAATGCCGGTATTAACGAAAAGATGCTGGGATGGGCGGCTAATATTGCACAGGATAGTGACGGCGACCTGCTGGAACTCTATTGCGGCAATGCCAATTTCACCTGTGTACTGTCCGAACAGTTTCGTCGTGTCCTGGCGACTGAGATATCCAAATCTTCAGTTAAATCCGCGCAGCACAACTTTGCCCTGAATGGGGTGGAAAATGCCGACATCGTGCGTATGTCCAGCGAAGAATTCACCCAGGCGATGAACAAGGAGCGTCCCTTCCGGCGCCTTCAGAATATTGACCTGGACAGCTACGATTTCTCCACTGTATTGGTCGATCCACCTCGGGCGGGTCTGGACAAGGGCACTGAAGCCCTGGTGCAACGATTCGAGCGCATCATTTATATATCCTGCAACCCCGAAACCCTGCAGGCCAACCTGGACACCCTGAGCCAGACCCACCGGATCGAACGTTTCGCCCTGTTTGACCAGTTCCCCTATACCCACCATGCAGAGTGTGGCGTTTATCTGGTGCGCAAATAAGGCTCACTGATAACGTAAACCGATGAAACCATCCCCTTCTGGCACAGTCTGATTCTATAATCAGGATTCTGTTGCCAGGGGGTGGCCAATGAAAACACGATTACCGGTCTCATTTTTTTTATTTCTGTCCTTTCTGCTGGTGACGGGCTGTAGCTCGTTCGCACAGAAAACTGCAGCGGACAAGGCACCCAGCGGCGAAACCGTCGACATCTTACTGATTGCCAATGACCAGGGAGAAAGCCAGGTGTTCAACCTGCTTTTACCCGAACTTGCTCGTCGAAACCTGAGCGCCCGGGTTCTGACCATGGGGCAGGCGGATACCGTCTTTGCCAATCAGAAAGACGCTGTCCAACTGAACACTCTGGGCTCTCTGTCAGAAAACGTGTCCAACGACAGAACACAACTGCTGGATAAAGCAACACTCGAACGTATCGCCACCACATTTCGTCCAGCCATCGTCGTTACCGGTATGTCCCATGCCATACAGGCGCAGCTGGCCAACCGCTTCAAGACCGATGGCACCACCACGATGGCGTTTTACGACAACTTCGACCTGATCAGCCAGTCGCAGTATGTTGTCCCCTGGCTGGAAACGACCACCGGCGTGGATGAACTGCTGCTTCCCGGACACTACCAGGCATCGGATGCCGGGAAACTCCCCGCATTCAGCAACAGCCAAATATCAATCAGCGGTAATCCTGCCCTGGAACAATGGGACATTGTTTTCCTTGTCACGAATGCGGTACAAGAGAAACAACGCCTCGCCCTTGATCCAAAGCGTCCGGTGATTCTCTTTAGCGGCGGCTATGGAAACGAGTATGAACAATGGCTGCAGCTTTTTCTTCAGGCCATGGCAGAACGCCCCGACCTACAAGTTCTCATTGCACCACACCCCAAAACCGACGGCCAACTTGAACGCACTACCGTAGCGGGCTTGCAGCTGACCAACACTAACGTCATGGATGGCATTGTTTCCACCGCACAGCTGGCGACAGTAGCGGATCTGGTTGTCACCCATAAGTCCACCACCGGTTTCCAGGCTGCCTGGCAGGAAGTACCGGTCCTCTTTGTCGCGCCCGATGACTACACCAACATTCTGATAGATGCAGGCCTCGCAAGTCGGGCCTCCAGCTGGCAGCAGATTCTCAATACGATTCATCGCTATGTCGACCAACCCAAACGGCGTGAAACCGTGTCATTCAAAATGCTGGGGGTACCGGAGCAATCCCTGCAACGGATTGCCGACCATCTGCAGACCACCCGATACCAGGTCATAGGCGCCGGTTCTCCGATTCTGGAACAGTTACAGGTTGAAGATCATTAACCATTAATGGTTGCCGTCTATTGCCGGACGTAGCCTCCTTATTCTGCTGCCGATCGGATTCTACCGGCCGGCAGCGGCACACTGGTCTATGTTTATCCCCAAAAAACGTATTGCTATCTTTATCCTTCATCGTGGGAGAAACATCGCCATGCAGCAGATTTCAGAAATACTGGTGCCTATTATTCGTGCTGAAGCCGTCTGTGATCGCCGTCAGCTGAGTCTGTCGCTGCAACTGGCCAAGGCCTGCAACGCCCATTTGACGTTCATGGTCTTTGAGGAAAACATCCCCCAACTGGTGGGCCCCATTCCTTTTGATACCTGTCTGCTGAAAAAAAGCCGGGCACAGGAATGCCAAGTCGTTCTTGATGCCTGCCTGGAGCAGGCGGAAAAAGCGGGGCTGCACGCAACAGCTGACCTGGTCTGGGGGAATCCCGTCGATTGTCTCATTCGTGAAATACAGAGCCGCAAGGTCGAACTGGTCGTGAAATCTGCGGAATATCACCACTTTCTCGGCCAGCGTCGTTTATCAGGCAACGACCTCAATGTCCTGCGTCTCTCCGTCGCACCGGTTCTGCTGCTGGCAGAAGAACAACCGGATCATCCGGTGACACTGAAAACCCTGCTGGTCGCCGTGGATACCGACCCGGATAACGAAGCGCTGAACATCCGTTTACTGGAGCTGGGCCGGCAACTGGCCGAACTCCAGCAGGCCCAGCTCCATGCGGTGCATACCTGGCGCCTGATTGGCGAGGATTACATGACCCGCGCCCGGCATCATGCGCCCCCCAATCTTCACACCAAGCTTGAAAATGTCCTGAAGGAAGACCATATGAAGCGGTTCCAGCATCTGCTGTCAGGTGCCGGTCTGAAGCACGGGGAGAATGTCACGGCTCACCTGATCCGGGGACGCGCATCGGAAGAAATCTGCCGGCTGGATGAAGAGCTGGGCGTTGATTTAATGATCATGGGCACCCATGCCCGCCGTGGCCTTGAAAAATTCATGATTGGTAATACTGCCGAAAATGTCGCAACCAGTGTCAAAAGCTCCCTGCTGATTGCCAGGCCCGATCACTGAGTCAAAAAAGCCGCCATGGGCTCAGGATTCAGGCTTTACGCGCCCTAACCGCTTCAAGTAGGCTAACTCCATGGAAGCAGTAAATACCATAAACGTCTCGCAGTCCCTGACAGGGCAAGGATCACAAGCCAAGATGGCGGGTAACCGGAAAAGGACATGGCCGATCACGCTCGTTGCAGTCGCGGTACTGCTGAGCATGGTTGCAGGCGTTCTTCTCCATGCCTGTGACCGGCTGGTGTCAGACCGTGCCTCCGGTTATCTCTACAGTGATATCCACCATTTGCCCTTCAACCAGGTTGGCGTGGTACTCGGTACCAGCCGCTATACCCGCGACGGTATGCCCAACGGTCACTATCTCCGGCGCCTTGAAGCGGTCGCCGAACTGATGAAAGCCGGAAAAATACGCTACATCCTCGTCAGCGGAGACAATGCTACCCGCTACTACGATGAACCCACTCGCATGCGTGCAGACCTGATGGCCATGGGCGTACCGGCTGACCGCATCTACCGCGACTATGCGGGCTTCAGGACACTGGACTCCGTGGTACGCGCCCACAAGGTCTTTGGACTCGAACCGTTCACCATTATCTCCCAGTCATACCAAAATGAACGGGCGATGTTCATTGCCCGCGAACAGGGCATTAACGCCATTGCCTACAACGCCCACGGAAAATTTCCAGACTCGGACTACAGTAACCGGATCAGGGAAACCCTGGCCCGCCTGCTGGCCGTTCTGGAAGCCCGCCTGCTCAATACCCAGCCACGCTTCCTGGGAGAACCGATCATCATTGGAGAAACACCACCCACTTAGGTGATCGCGGTGAAAAGCAAGCCGCTTCCCTGTTCCCAAAATTTGCACACGATTCGCTTCGGCTATACACCCAACCATCCTTGCGCTATATCAACATCCGTTACTGAATTACCTGATAGCCTTTGGGGTTTTTTGCCCCATTTCCATTAACAAAGGTCTGACGGCTGCCTGGCAGTACGACAGGCCATAGAAGAGACAGGTTGGCGTTACTATGGAGGTCATCAAGACCGACGTTGCCATTGTTGGCGCAGGCGGAGCCGGACTGCGCTCAGCCATTGCCGTGGCCGAGAGCAACCCGGCACTCAAGATCGCCCTTATCTCCAAGGTGTACCCCATGCGCAGCCATACGGTTGCGGCGGAAGGTGGATCCGCCGGTGTCGTACAGGCGCATGACTCCCTTGAACATCATTTCAACGATACCGTCTCCGGCGGCGACTGGTTGTGTGACCAGGATGTGGTCGACTACTTTGTGGCCAACGCCACGGACGAGATGGTCCGAATGGAGCACTGGGGCTGCCCCTGGACCCGCAAGGACGACGGCTCCGTGAATGTCCGCCGGTTTGGCGGCATGAAAATCGAGCGTACCTGGTTTGCCGCAGACAAGACCGGCTTCCACATGCTCCATACGCTGTTCCAGACATCCACGAAATACCCCTCAATCCAGCGGTTTGATGAATATTTCGCGACGGACCTGATCGTTGAAGACGGTCGCTGCCAGGGGCTGGTTGCCATTGAAGTCAAAACCGGTGAACCCAAGCTGTTCCTGGCCAAGTCAGTCATTCTTGCAACCGGCGGTGCTGGACGCGTATTCCGTTTCAACACCAACGGTGCCATTGTCACCGGTGACGGCATGGCCATGGCTTACCGGGCTGGTGCTCCTCTGCGTGACATGGAATTCGTTCAATACCATCCTACCGGCCTGCCCGGCTCCGGCATCCTGATGACCGAAGGCTGCCGTGGTGAAGGCGGGATTCTGCTGAACAAGGACGGTTACCGCTACCTGCAGGATTATGGCCTTGGACCGGAAACCCCGATTGGCGAACCCCAGAACAAGACCATGGAGCTGGGCCCCCGTGACAAGCTGAGCCAGGCCTTCTGGCATGAACAGCGCAAGGGCCGCACCATCGAGACCCCGCTCGGCGATGCGGTTCACCTGGACCTTCGCCACCTGGGTGAAAAGAAACTCAAGGAACGCCTGCCGCTGATCTGCTCCCTTGCCAAGAATTACCTGGGTGTGGATGCTGTGAATGAACCGGTTCCTGTGCGCCCTGCGGTTCACTACACCATGGGCGGTATCCGCACGGATATGACCGCCTGCGCACTGCCTGGCCTATACGCGGTCGGCGAATGCTCAAGCGTGGGTATGCATGGCGCCAACCGACTGGGCTCTAACTCCCTGGCGGAACTGGTGGTCTTTGGCAAGGTCGCCGGTGAAAAAGCGGCTGAGTTTGCCTCCCAGGCCGACTACAGTGCGGAAAACACCCTCCAGGAGCAGGGCCGCCAGCATATCGCCGCCATTGAGAGTCTGCGTAATGCCAAGGGCAGCGAAAAAGTATCGCATATCCGCCATGAGATGGTGAAAACCATGGAAGACAACTTTGGCATCTACCGACTCGGTGACGAGATGCAACAGGGTGTCGATACCATCGCTGCGCTGCGTGACCGCTTCAGCCGTATCACCATGGAAGATCAGAGCCACGCCTTTAACACCGAGCTACTGATGGCGCTTGAACTGAAGTCGTCCCTGGAAATTGCCCACACCATCGCACTCTCAGCCTTGCTGCGTAAAGAATCCCGTGGCGCCCACCAGCGTCTGGACGGTTTTGAAAAACGCGATGACCAGACCTTCCTGAAACACACCCTGGCTTCCAGCAATGGTAATGGTGCCCCACGCATCGACTATGAGAACGTCAACATTACCCGATTCCAGCCGGAAGAACGCCTCTACGGCGCCGCCGCCGAGCAGCCCCGTGCGGAGAAGACCCCATGACCGGACAAACCATTACCCTTGAGGTACTCCGATACAATCCGGAAACCGACAACGAACCCAGCTTCGGCACTTTTGAGATTCCCTACCGGGATGACTGGTCACTGCTTGACGCACTCGGCCATATCAAGGATGAGCTGGACGCCACGCTGGCCTACCGCTGGTCTTGCCGGATGGCGGTGTGCGGAAGCTGCGGCATGGTGATCAATGGGACCCCGAAGCTGGGTTGTGAAACCTTCCTGCGGGATTACTACCCGGGTACGGTACGGGTAGAACCCCTGGCGAACTTTCCGATTGAACGGGACCTCATCGTCGATGCAGCCGATTTCATTGAGAAACTGGAAGCCGTCAAGCCCTACATTATTAACGCGGCAGACAAACCGGTTTCGGAAGGCACTTACAAGCAAACGCCCGCCGAACTGGCCCGCTACAAGCAGTTTTCCATGTGCATTAACTGCATGCTGTGCTATTCCGCCTGCCCGCAGTTTGGCCTGAACCCGTTGTTCACCGGGCCGGCCGTAATTGCCCTGGGGCACCGCTACAACCTGGACAGCCGGGATGATGGCCAGGCCATGCGTACCGAGGTTCTGCAGGACAAGAACGGCGTCTGGAGTTGTACATTTGTCGGCGTCTGCTCCGAGGTCTGCCCGAAATCCGTTGACCCGGCCGGCGCCATCCAGCAGGAGAAAGCGATAGGCGCCCAGGACTGGGCCCTCTCATTCCTGATGCCTCGAAAGGGAGCCAAGTCATGAGCCGACGTCCCTACAAACCCGTCATGTCCAGAACCTGGTACCTGAAGCAAACCAGTTACCGGAACTACATGATCCGGGAAATGAGCAGTGTCTTCATCGGCCTGTGGACACTGAATCTGCTGGTCGGTCTTGGCAAGCTGATCCAGGGGCCTGAGACGTGGTCCCAGTGGCTGGCGCTGCAGGCCCATCCGCTGATGATCCTGTTCAGCGCGGTTACGCTGGTACTGGCGCTCTATCATTCGCTGACCTGGTTCCGTGCGGTGCCACAGGTGATGCGGATTCAGATAGGCACAGCCTTTGTGCCCGCCAAACTGATTACCAACGCCCACATCGGCGCCATGGTCGGGCTCTCCGCCATCGTGCTGGTTGCGACACTCTGGGGGGTATGAGATGAACGGTAAACGGCATTTCGAACCGCTGTTCTGGAGCCTGTTTGGCGCCGGCGGCATCGTGACCGCCATGGCCACGCCGGTACTGGTGTTGATCATTGGGCTTTGTGTACCACTGGGGATTATTCCCGCTGACGCGCTGTCCTATGACCGAATGATGGCCTTTGCCGGATCCTGGTTCGGACGACTGGCGCTGGCCGGCGTGATTATCCTGAGCCTGTGGCACTGTGTGCACCGCATCTACCACAGCCTGCATGACTTTGGTTTTCATCCCGGCATTGCCGTGAAAACCCTGTTCTATGGCAGCGCACTGGTGTTTTCGATCGCGACGATCACGATGGTTCTGCTGGTTTAACCCACAGGCCACTGGCTACCCCTCTGCCGCCGATCGGGCCGGTCATTCCAGACCGGCCTTTTTCCTGTCATTTCGTCATGGCGAGTGTTATCTGGCCTGATTGGCTGTGATAAGATTCGATCCTTTTTTCACGTAATCTCGTACTACTCGTAAAGGGAGCAGGCATTCGTATGATTACCGCTTACCGCCTTCTGGATAACAAGCTGAAGATTGATCACCTGACCCTGCAGGATGAACTGCCCAGTGATACAGTCTGGCTGGACTTGGTAGAACCTACCGATCAGGAGCGTGAGTGGCTGCATACGTATTGCGTGGAAGAAGTGCCGGACCGGGAAGACCTGAACGAGATTGAGGCCTCCTCGCGTTTCTACCAGGACAAGGACGGCACCCATATCCACAGTTTTTTTCCTCACCGTTCCGGTAAAGAGCTGCGGACCATCAGTGTTTCGTTCAACCTGCGTCCCCATATGCTGATCACCCTGCGTGATGAAGATGTGGGCCTGTTTCGCCTCGTCCGGAATTACTTCAAGCGCAACCAGATCGAGATTGATTCGCCCATGGTGGTGCTGAATGCCCTGTTCACCGCCAAGGTCGACTACCTCGCCGACCTGCTTGAAGAGGTCTACGAGACCCTCGAAGAAACCGGACATATGGCGCTGAGCGAAGGCACTAGTGATGAGCGTGATAATATTCTGAAAAACATCACTCTGCAGGAAGATATCAACGGGAAAATCCGTCTGAGCCTGCTCGACAGCCAGCGCTCTCTCCGTTACCTGGTGCGTAACCGACGGATTCGCCTGTCAGATATTCATCAGCAGGAAATCATGGACATGCTGCGCGACATTGATTCCCTGTTGCCGCACACCGCTTTCCTGTTCGACAAAATCAACTTCCTGCTGGATGCGGTCATGGGCTTCATCAACCTGGAACAGAATAAGATCATCAAGATCTTCTCGGTCGCCGCCACCATCTTCATGCCTCCCACGCTGATTGCCAGCAGTTATGGCATGAACTTCGAGCTGATGCCCGAACTGCATTGGACTTATGGCTATCCCGTCGCCATTGGCATCATGATTGCCAGCGGTTTGAGCACCTACCTGTTCTTCAAACGGAAAGGCTGGCTCTAAACAACGGCTAACCAAGACCACGCAAAAAAGAACCCGGAAAAATCCGGGTTCTTTTTTGCGTCAGTGCTGACGCCGGGTTTGTCGAATCCGCAAACCAATCACAATAATGGTCAGCAACAGGGGTACTGCAAAGATATTGATCAACTTCAGACGCGTGCCCAGGTTTTCAATATCCTGATTCAGCTGATGCTGCACATCCCGAAGTTCCTTGCGGATCTTCAGTTTTTCCTGCTGGAAGCGCGCCAAAGCCTTTTGTTGATCCTCACTCAGGATCAAGGCATCTTGCCCCTGCTTTCCGGCTTGTAACTCCAACAGTTTGTTTTCGGTTTCCTGAAGCTGTTGTGTCAACGCCTCTTCTTTATTCATAAGGCTGGCCTGGGCCTCCCGCTCCAGCGCATCAACCCGGGTGAAGGGTCGTGAATACTGCCCCCGGCTGCGGATACTGATCAGATCCGCATTGCCGATGAGGTTGTCCACCATGTTCACCACCATGTCGCCATTGTTGGCAAAAGGGGTTGCCATCTGCTGGCCAAAGAAGTTGTTCACCTGAACCCAGAGGCGGTTGGACAGCACATCCGTGTCCGCCACCACGATCAGGTTGACGGGTTTCTGGGAAGTCATGATTTGAGGTTTTTCTTCGGCGACATCATTTGACTCCCCCTCCACAACCTCTTCTTCCTCTTCTTCGGAAACAGTGACCCCAGTAGGTAATGACTGATCCTCAACAACCGATTCGGATATCACGTCCAGCGGAGCATGTTCATCATCCTGCTCATCCCCCTTGGGCTGAGGGCGCCCCTCAGGGAAGGCAGTTTTAACATCCCCGGTGATCCTTGCCGCCAGCACATAACGCTCACCGGCAGGCATGTAATCCTTATACAGTACTTTGGGATCATGAAGCGTGGCCAGCTGCGCTGAATCCAGTAGCGCTGAATGGATGCCGGACTGAATCAGGGGCTCCATCCTGACCGTTGCGTTGTCCTTCAACTTGAGCGCACCGGCACTGGCAACATTGACGGTTTTGAGATTAGCAGTCACCACGTCATCAGGAGCAAAGTTGTTCTCACCAAGGCCGAGAATACCCAAATGGCGCACAGGCCGTCCCGACTGACCACCAACGGCCAGGGCATGATCTTCATCGGCCACAAACCGATCCGGTACCATTTCAACGCCCCAGACGCTCAGCAAGGTGTCCAGATAAGCAGAACGGGGACCACTGCCGCCCCCCATCATGCCGCCTCCCTGGGCAGACTCTTCAGCATGGGGATCCAGGAATACCAAGGCATGACCACCCTTGAGGACATACTGATCAATGGCATACAGCGTATCGTCAGACACCTCATCCGGCAGGATCAGCACCAGTAACCCGACATCGTCAGGAATTGTTTTTATTGTATTCCCCAGATACTGAACGTCGTATAACTGCTCCAGCTGGGTAATACTCATCCACGACTGTCCGGGGCGACGGGTCATGTAATCGTAGCCGCCATTCACTGGCACACCGCTGATCACCGCCACCTTGGGGCGGGTTTTCTGGCCGACAGAGTAAATCAGGTTACTGATGTCATATTCCAGGAAGCGCTCTTTGTCCGGATGAAAAAAGCCAATGATCTCCTGTCGCCCTCTATCTGTCGCCGCAGGCTCTGACAGCTTTTCGGTCGTTGAAACGGTTTCTCCACCCGACGTATCGCCGCTCAAGGCGACAAGGCCAAAGTAAACGTCCTTACTCCCCATGGAAAGGGGTACGGCCTGCAAGCCATAACCCGCAGCCTCGTCTTCCTGCTCCGAGAAGGGTTCCGGGTCTATGACCTCTAGCGTTACTTTCCCGCCGGAGACTTGTGCATATTCACGCAAGAGCTCTTCCACCCGGTTGGCATAGTTGCGCAACTGGGGAATCCCTTCTGTCGCCTTACGGGAATAAAACAGTTTCAGGGTCACCGGCTCCTGCAAGTCTTGCATCAGGTTGCGGGTTCCCTGAGACAGGGTATAGAGATGATCTTCCGTCAGATCAACCCGGGCACCGCGGAACACCATCTGGACAGCCACCGTCGCCAACAGCACCAGAACAGCCAGCGCCACGAGCCCTGTCTTTGAAAACAGTTTGTTCGTCATCGCCTGCTCCTCAGTCAGCCTTTTTCATATCGATGATAATGGCGGTAGCCAGCAGCCAGGCCGCCATCATGATCAGGAAATACACCACATCCCGTAGATCCAGCACCCCTTTGCTGATCGCTTCAAAGTGCGTCAGGAAACTGAGTGCGCCGATGGCATCGACAACCGGCGCTGGCGCCCAGGACTGGAAGGCATCCAGCACAATCGGATAGCCCGCGACGACCAACAGGAAGCAGACAACCACACTGAGGATAAAGGCAATAACCTGGTTACTGGTCGCTGCCGACATGCATGAGCCAACAGCAATAAATCCACCCGCCATCAACCAGCTGCCCAGGTAACTGGCAAGAATAACGCCGTTATCTGGACTGCCAAGGTAATTGACCGTCAGCCACATGGGAAAAGTCAGCAACAGCGCCAGACCGGTAAACACCCAGGCCGCCAGAAACTTGCCCAGTACCGCCTGCCCAAGACTGACAGGCAGAGTCAGCAGCAGTTCCAGCGTGCCGGTCTTACGCTCTTCGGCCCATAGCCGCATGCTCACGGCGGGTATCAGAAAGAGGTATAACCAGGGGTGAAACATGAAAAACGGCATCAGGTCGGCTTGGCGACGCTCGAAGAAATTTCCCAGGTAAAAGGTGAAGACACCGGTCATCATCAGGAAAATCACGATATAAACGTACGCCAGAGGCGTCGCAAAATAGCTGCTCAGCTCGCGCCGGAAGATCACGTTGACACTGTGCATCAGGCCACCTCCCTCTGCTCGCCACGGGTCAGCATCCGGAACACATCGTCCAGGCGACCACGCTCCACATACAGTTCTTCCACTGCCCATCCCTTTTCATGCAGCAACTGGCTCACAACAGGGAACAGGTCCGCGTGGACCTCAGGCAGCAGGGTATAACGCGCTACCGGGTCAATATCCACTTCAACACCGGCAACACCGGGCAGCTGGCTCAGACAGGCCTTCGCCTCATCCTGTGCCACCTCCGGAAGAATCACGGTGACCGCGCGGTGGTAGCGGGAACGACGTTCCAGCTCATCCGGTGACGCATCCGCCAGTACACGCCCACCGGCGATTACAATGGCACGGGTACACACCGCAGTGACTTCTTCAAGAATATGGGTGGAAATAATGACAATCTTTTCTTCTGACAGGCTACGGATAAGCTCCCGGACCTGATGTTTCTGGTTGGGGTCCAGTCCATCCGTAGGCTCATCGAGGATCAATACGGCCGGGTCATGCAAGATGGCCTGGGCGATACCGACACGGCGCCGGAACCCCTTGGAAAGCGTATCAATGGATTGATGCATCACCGATTCCAACGCCAGTTGCTCCACCACATGCTGGATACGGACGGTTTTGTCATCCCCTTTCAGGCCACGGATATCGGCAATGAAATCCAGGAAACGGGCCGGGGTCATTTCACCGTACGCGGGCGCACCTTCAGGCAGATAACCCAGCAACTGTTTGGCGCCTACCGGATCCCTGAGCACATCATGCCCACAGACACTGACAGCACCAGCGGTTGGCTTGATGAAGCCGCTGATCATCTTCATGGTGGTGGATTTTCCGGCCCCGTTGGGGCCCAGGAAGCCAAGCACTTCTCCTGGCCCGACAGAAAAGGTAATTCCGTCGACGGCCGTGAACCGGCCAAAAGTCTTTTTGAGGTTGTCGATTGTTATCATCGCTGTCTGATCCAGTCTCCACAGGTTCAATACAGTTCTCGTTCGCCCTGGCGGCTCCCGGTCACCTTAAACAAGGCCGGAAAGCACATTCCAGCATCAAATCCCTGGCCTGTTGGACATCCTGTTACCGAACCTCACGCCGCAATAAGATGGGGTACAACACGAGGCGAACGAAGCATAGACAACTTTTTGGTCAAAAAGTCCCGAAATTCATGATATTTTTGGTTGAAAAATACCCTGGATAAAACAGGGGATTGGCCATCAGACAATCCGGGTTTGTCAGGCCGTAGTAATCCGACAATAATTAACCTCAGACTATCTGTAATATCCCCGTCCCAAGCCGTACCGGAACCTGTACACCACCCAGAAGGTTCCACCCGATCCGGAAACCCGGGTTAACCGCCAAGACAGTCCTGCTACTGGGCGGATTAAGGTATTATTGAAGAGAAACAGCTCAGGGAAAACGATCTTAATGTCAACCGCAGTGAACAAGCTAAAAGTCGCCGCCAACCAGCTTTCTGCCCGCCAGACGCCGTCAGAACTGGGTTTCAAGGACACCGACGAGCTGGAGCCTTTTGTCGGCACACTGGGCCAGGAGCGGGCCGTCGGCGCCATCCAGTTCGGCGTCGCCATGCAGCGTTCCGGCTATAACATCTATGTTATGGGGGAATCAGGCACCGGCCGAACCTCCTATGTACGGCACTACCTGAAAAGTGAAGCCAAGCGGATGGAAGAGCCCTCTGACTGGGCTTACGTTAATAATTTTGACATAGCACGCTCCCCTTCGGTGCTGCAACTGCCAGCGGGTACCGGCCAGGTGCTCCAGGCGGATTTCGACAAACTGATCGACGGCCTGCTGGATACCTTTCCAGCCGCTTTCGAACACCCGACCTATCAGCAACGTAAAAGCATTATTGAGCGCAACTTCAACAAGAGTTATGACCTGGCCATCGACCTGGTGGAACAGGAAGCCCTGCGCCGTAACATCGCCCTGTTCCGGGAAGCCGGTTCCCTGACCTTCGCGCCCATGAGTGAAGGTAAGGCCATGGATGAAACCGAGTTCGCCAGACTGCCGGATGAAGAACGGGAACGTTTCAACAATGACATCACCGAGCTCGAAACCCTGCTCAATGACGAACTGGCGGAGCTCCCCCAGTGGAAGCGGGAATCCAGCGAGGAGCTGCGCAAACTCAACCACGACACCATCGACAAAGCGCTGGAGCCGCTGATCAAGCCGCTCAAGAAAAAGTACAGCAAGCACAAGGATGTCCTGAACTACCTGGCGTCGATGAAGCAGGACCTGCACAAGGTCGTGGTGGAAATCCTGGCGGAAGAACGGGCCATTGAGTCCCGTGATGACGGCAGCAAACGTGCCCAGCTGGAAGAACAGTACGCTCCCAATATTGTTGTTGGTCACAAGAAAAAAGCGCCGGCACCGGTAGTGTTTGAATCCCACCCCAGCTACAAGAACCTGTTTGGCCGGGTGGAATATGCCGCGGAGATGGGGGCACTGATCACCAGTTACCGCCAGATTTGTCCGGGCAGCCTGCACAAAGCCAATGGCGGCTACCTGGTCATTGAAGCCGCCAAACTGCTGGATGAACCGTTTGTCTGGGAAGCCCTGAAACGGGCACTGAAAGAAGAACAACTGAAAATCGAATCACCGGCTGCCGAGCTGGGACTGGTGAACACCATCACCCTGACACCGGATGATATCCCCCTGAACGTCAAGGTGATCCTGATTGGTTCCCGGCAGATCTATTACCTGCTGCAGGAACTGGATCCTGATTTCCACGAAATGTTCCGGGTTCTGGTGGATTTCGACGGCTACCTGGAACGCACCCCGGACACCATCCACGCCTTTGCCCGCCTGTTAAAGACCCGGGCGGATGACGAAGCCTATCCGGCGCTGACATCCCAGGCAGTTGCCCGCATGGTGGAACACAGCTCGCGCCTTGCCGAACACCGGGGTCATCTGTCTGCCCACATCGGCAACCTTTTCGACCTGTTGGCAGAAGCGGACTTCATCCGCAGTATGGCCAAGGGGCGGAAGATCACCCACCACCATATCAACAAGGCGTTGGAAGCCAAGGCGGAACGCACCAGCCGAGTCAGCAAGGAAATCCAGAAGGAGATGCTGGAAGGCAGTATCCTGATTGACACCGAAGGTACTGCCATCGGCAAGATCAACGGATTGACCGTCCTCGCTGTTGGCGATACCAGTTTTGGCTCACCGGCCCGCATTACCGCAGCGGTGTACCCTGGCTCTCAGGGCATTGTCGATATTGAACGGGAAGTTCAACTGGGTCAGGCCATCCATTCCAAGGGGGTCATGATCCTGACCGGTTACCTGGGTGCCCGTTATGCCCAGCATTTCCCGCTGGCCATCTCTGCCAGCCTGGCCATGGAGCAATCTTATGGCTATATCGATGGCGACAGTGCATCCCTGGCCGAACTCTGCTGCCTGATTTCTGCACTGACCGAGATCCCAATCAACCAGGGACTGGCCATTACCGGTTCCATCAACCAGCATGGTCAGGTCCAGGCTATTGGCGGTGTCAACGAGAAGATTGAAGGGTTCTTTGATCTCTGCCAGGCCCGGGGGCTAAGTGAATCCCAAGGGGTCATCATTCCCGCATCCAACGTCCGTAACCTGATGCTCAAGCCCGAAATTCAGGATGCTGTCCGTGCCAAACAGTTTACGGTCTACGCGGTCTCTGAGGTTGAGGAAGCCCTGGAGATCCTCTGTGGTATCAAACCCGGCAAACTCAACAGCCGTGGCAAATACCCGAAAGGAACCATCAATTACCGGGTGCTGGAGCGGCTCAAGGAGATTGCAGAGCTCGCCAAGGATTCCCACTGATAGCGCACGTTTGACACAACTCAGTTTGTCATCCTGACCGGAATGCGCCGGCGACCCCAGTCGCCGGCGCTCTGTTCAAAGACTCCCGGCAACGCGACACCACAATGGTTGCAACAGCCTTTGCCATTTAATTGCCAGTCACCCAGCTGATACCAGTCCCGCTCAATCAACCGTTCACCGCAGGCATGGCAATAGGTACTGCTGCCGGCCGGATCATGCACATTACCCGTGTAGCAGTAACGAATACCGTTTTGCATGGCGATTTGGCGTGCACGGGTCAGGGTTGCAGGCGGAGTATTGGGCTTGTCAGTCATTTTCCAGTCCGGATGGAATGCCGAAAAGTGCAGCGGTACATCAGACCCCAAATGCTCAACAATCCAGCCGGTCATGGCGTCCAGCTCTGCATCCGAGTCATTCTCACCCGGAATCAGTAAGGTCGTGATCTCAAACCAGACACTGGTTTCCCGGCGGAGATAAATCAGTGTCTCCAATACCGGCGCCAGTTCGCCACCACAAATTTTCTTATAAAAGCGCTCGGTAAACGCCTTAAGGTCGATATTGGCTGCATCCATGTGACGGAAAAAATCGACCCTCGGTTCATCACAGATATAACCTGCCGTCACCGCTACCGAGCGTACCCCCATCTCATGCCCTGCCTGTGCAACATCATTCGCATACTCAAGGAAAATAATGGGATCATTGTAGGTAAATGCCATACTGCGGCATTTCAGCTGAACGGCTGCAGCGGCTAACCGTTCCGGCATGGCGCTGTCTGCCAGGGAGTCAATTTGCCGGGATTTGCTGATATCCCAATTCTGGCAGAACTTGCAGGCCAGATTGCAACCGGCGGTACCAAAGGACAACACCGGTGTACCCGGCAGAAAGTGATTAAGCGGTTTCTTCTCAATGGGATCAATGCAGAAACCGCTGGATCGTCCATAACTGGTCAGCACGATCGCGTCATCCTGACGCTCCCGCACAAAACAGAGCCCCTGCTGCCCTTCCCGCAGTTTGCACGCGCGGGGGCAAAGGTCACACTGAATGCGCCCGTCTTCCAGCTCATGCCAGTAACGGGTCGGAAATGCCGATGGCGGTACGATGGATGCCTGAACCATGGCCATTCCCTCCTTAGAGTTTCCTGCCACTAAGCATTAGGCAAAATGCCCAGAGATGCAAAAACCAATTGCCAGTTAGTCCCCATTGGTCTGATCAGTAAATAATCTGATGCGTTCACAAAGTGACGGTTATACTTAACTATGCTCGACAGACCGGGGGCCTGCTATGAAAACACGACAACCTGCCGTGGCGGGAAGTTTCTATCCTGCCAATACCGAAAAACTGGATGCTGCTATTACCACCTTCCTTGCTAATGCACCGAAGCGGGATCTGTCGCCCAAGATACTGGTGGTGCCCCATGCCGGCTACATTTATTCGGGGCAAACAGCGGCGACGGCCTACCGTCTGTTACAGGAACAGGCGGATACGATTCGTCGAGTGATTCTGCTGGGTCCCAGCCACCGGGTTCCCTTCCGGGGACTGGCACTGCCGGACTGCGAAACGTTTACCACGCCATTGGGCGACGTCCCCTTGGACACCCAGGCCATGCAGGCTCTGCTCAGCCTCGGGCAGGTACAGGTACTGGATGCCGCCCATGCCATGGAGCATTCACTGGAAGTCCAGGTGCCCTTTCTGCAGCGCAGCCTGAAAGATTTCCATCTGGTGCCACTGGTCGTAGGCGACGCCTCCACCATGGCTGTTGCCGAAGTCCTTGAGGCCATATGGGGCGGCGATGAAACCCTGATCGTTATCAGCACCGACCTCAGTCATTACCACACCTACGATGAAGCCCGTGCCCGGGATGCTTCTACCGTTAAAGCGATTGAGCTATTGACGCCCAACCTGACCGGTGGTCAGGCCTGTGGCTGCCGTCCGCTCAATGGTTTACTGGAAGTCGCCCGGCAACGAGGCATGCAGGTGTCGACTCTGGAAGTCTGCAATTCCGGTGATACCGCTGGCGACAAAAACCGGGTTGTGGGTTACGCCTCGTTTGCCCTGCAATAATTCACACAAACCAACACATCGCACACGGGCCTGAAAGGAAAACGCCATGTGGACAGAAGAAGACCAGTCTCAATTGCTGGCCATCGCAAGGACGAGTATTGAGAATGGCCTCCAGTCCGGGAAACCGCTGATACCGGAAACAGAGGCTGCCCCCGAAGCGTTGCAAGCAGTCAGAGCCAGCTTTGTGACCCTGACCCTCAATCAAAACCTTCGTGGATGCATTGGCTCTCTGGAAGCACATCGGCCACTGATTAACGATGTCGCCGCCAATGCCTTTTCCAGTGCATTTAAAGATCCCAGGTTCTCCCCCGTTTCGGCAGAGGAACTGGAAAAGATTGCCATAGAAATTTCGATACTGTCGCCGATGGAACCGATGCAGATCAGCGATGAGCAGGATTTACTCGAGCAATTGCAGCCCGGCATCGACGGCCTGCTGATTGATGACGGTCATCACCGCGCTACTTTCCTTCCACAGGTCTGGTCACAACTGCCAGAACCCGCACTGTTTCTTAACCACCTGAAACGTAAAGCCGGCATGCCGCTGGAAAGCTGGCCTGACACCATGAAATGCTATCGCTATCACTGCGATAAATTCCGGGAATCAGCCGGTTAATCGAACCGGCCAGTTTCTGCATTCCGACACTATTAAGCGTGAACCCGCGATTAAATACTCTTGTTGACGGGCACCCATTCCCCTTGATTCACCATCGTTCCCATCTGGTAACCACTGGGCGCTCCCTGTGGCGATTCAACTGTGATCACCAGCGGTGTTTCCGCCAGCCGATCACGCCAGGCTGCATCGATCTCAACCGTCTTCACGCCGTGTTTCGGCAAGACTCCCAACGAAACCGGCTCCTGCCCCTTGAGCATCAGCCAGAGTTCACAGACCTGGCCATTGGGCAGATCCACCGGCTGGATGGCATTCATGCTGACCGTGTTGGTCGACAGTGACGCGTTGACGATCCACTCAGGCTGCGTTGTGTTGCCCTGGACAACATACACATAGTCACTGTTAACCGCCGGATACGGATTACGTAAAAACAGTAACCCCACCACCAGCAGGATCCCGAACAACCCGGCGGCAGCGCTTTTCCAGACCAGCAGGTTATCCCACCAGTGCCCTGGCGGACGGGTTTGATCGCACACCGCTTTCCAGACACTATCGGGTGGTGTAACCGGGGGTAATGATTGATTCAGGATATCCAGGCACTCGCGCCACAGGGCAACCTCCCGCTGGGCATCATGGCTGACTGACAGCAGTGCTTCGAACGCGGCCTTTTCTCTCTGATCCAGCAGCCCCAACACGTAATCTGCCGCGGCCTGATTTCGCTGCTCCGGGTCACTCAGATTCAGATATTCAGACATTCTTTCAACCTCAGCAATCCACGTCGTATCCAGGTCTTCACGCTCCCCAGGGGCGTACTGAGCTGTTCCGACAATTCCTGATGCGTCATACCCTCGAAATACGCCAGTTCAATGCACTGGCGCTGCTGCGCGGACAGCGTTTCCAGGCAATGATGAATCTGACTACCACGTTGCATCCGCAAGACCTGCTCTTCCTGTGAAGGTGACTCATCCACCAGCACGGCGGCCTGTTCATCACTGTCGCTGACTTCCACGACCCGGCGGCGCCTCAACATATCCAGCGCCTGGTTCCTGACAATGGTATTCATCCAGGTCATGGGACGGGCCTTGCAGTGATCATAGCGACCCGCATTCTGCCAGATTTTGAGATACCCCTGCTGCAGGCAGTCCTCGGCCTGCTGCCGGTCATTCAATATACGCAGGGCAACGGCAAAGAGATTCGCCGAGGTGCGTTGATAAAGTTTTTTGAGGGAGGGATGATGTCCCCGGGCACAGCCAGACAAGCAGGTCTGCAGCTCGGCCTCAGCCGGCCCGACAGGGGCTGAATTCATATTACGTCCACCGCTTATTGTGATAGTACCGGTTGGGGTTATGAAAAAAGCATCTATGAATGTGACATTCACATGCGGAGTGTTCTAGTGCAGGCGATCATATCATGATCGTTAGGCAGGGCGGGAAGCGTCAGAGACTCTGTATTTCCTCACTGACATGCCGGTAGGTTTCAGCCAGCGCCGCGTAGAGTTCGTCGAAACAATGGTCATCATGCGTTCTGGCATCGGCTTCCAGTTCGCCGACCGCCCTGACGAGATCCGCCGCACCAATGACCTGGCTGGCACCTTTGATTCTGTGGGCCAGTTCCGCGACCTGGCCGATATCCCGCTCCTCAATAGCCTGCTCAAGCTGCTGGATATCGCTGTCCGTGGTTTCGACAAATTGGGCGAGAATCTCACGGATCTCTCCCTCATCACCAAAAAAGTCCCGTAGCATCTCCATATTCAGCATAACGTACTCCCTGTACCGCCAGAAAAACGATCCTTATGCTGTAAGGTCTAGTTACACTATAGCGCCCAGAAATCGGTGCTTCGGGAAGAAAAAATGGCTTATCGCCAATCACCATAAAACCGGCTTGAAGACCATCAAAAAGAAGATACCCAGCATACTGACAAAGGCCGACCAGCCCAAGGCGTACCAGTAGCGCATCAAATACCGGTGAGGATAATTGAAACCAGAGGCTTCAGCATTCGCCTGTGCCGAGTCTTTAGCAATCCGGCACTGAATCCAGACCACCGGCAACCAGCACAGGCCAATAAAGCCATAAAGCCCAATACTGAGGAGAAGCCATGGGCTGGAGAGTTGAAAACCGGCCAGCCAAACCATCGCAAACCCTGTGAGGGGCTGTACAACCACTGCAGGCGTTGTGAAACACCAATCCGCCATGACAACCTGTCTGGAGACCACGGCCACCATACCAACATCACGACTGCGATCAGCACGCCACATGAAAAAGGCACTGCCAATCCCAGTGCCGAACAGCACGGTGGATGACAGAATATGGATCAGTTTCAACGGCAGGTAATAGTCCATAGTCTGATCGCCCTATCGTTGTTTTTCCATAACACCACTCATTGCCAGCAAAACCAGCAGGGGAAGGTTCTTGGCCAGACCACCGAGGGGGGATAACCAGTATTCTGGCGCCAGAACAGCCAATGTCGAGGTATAAGCCAGCACAGAGAACGCCATTAACCCCAGGACCAGGGAGCGCCAGCGTGAGGACCACACTGCCATACCTAATGCGATATCCAGCACACTGGTCACCAGCACCAAAGAACCCTGGAATGTCGTGGGGATCTGCATCGCATTCAGAATCGGCGCAAAACCCGCCTGCCCGTGCACCAGCCCTGATATCCCTGACAACATCCAGAGACAGCTCAACACAAACAGCATGATTGCACGAACCCCGTAAAGGCGGGCATGCCAGCGATCCTGAACAAAACTGGATGACAACCGCAGGGTTTCTATGACCGATCGTGGCTGAATCCCCGTATTTTCCTGTTGTGCCGTAGTGGCGCCTGCAGGCACCGTATTGCCGCGTTCCAGCAATGTATTGACCGTCTGCCCCATCGGCCCACGACCAAACTGCTCACCCACTTGCACAGCAATGCGTACCAGGGACAACGGTATAGGGATGCACAAACCGGCTGGCAGTTGCAGCCACTGCCGCTGCGCGATCAGAAAGTCACGCAACGTGACGGGGTCAGGACCGGCAACATATAGCAAAGAAGTCTCGGAATCCCCCTGACTCTCTACCTGCAGTGCCACAATGCTGGCCAGGTCTTCCAATAGCACCGGCTGGATTTTCTGCTCACCTTTACCCGGTAAGAACACCAGCCAGGGAAGCGCCGAAAGCGCCCTTAATAAGGATGTCCCCCCATAAGAACCCCGTAAGGACACTACGACTGACGGTCGAATCACGGTGCAATCCAGACCAGAAGCGAGCAGCCATTCATCAAACCGGTGTTTGCTGGCGATAAAGCCAGATATCTCAGCGTCACCCACCGCAGAAATCTGCACAAAGCGTTTTACACCACAGCGCAGACAGGCTTTGGCCAAAGCCTGCGGGGTCAGGTAATGGATGCGCTCATAGTCGCCTGGAATTGATTCACGAAGCACACCTGCGCAGTTAATGACTCCATCCACGTCCTGCAGGTGATCAATCCATTCATCAGGATCAATACACTGATTGAAATCCATCGGAATGGCCGTGACCTGATGTAACGGGAAACCGGTGTTTCCTCTGCGGCTTGCCAGCACCAGTTGATGCCCCGCCTGCAGCAACTGTTCCACGATTGCACTGGCAATGAATCCATTAGCACCGGTGACAAGGAATTTCACGGAATCGTCCTTAATCCATCTAATGCTTACAGTGTATGCAAGTCACGCTCAAAAAAATAAAACAACATGGTAACCGGACAAGATAACCACAACAAAAGCCTCTTCGATGACAGAATATCCTTTTGAGTCGTTTACTTTGATGTATCAGTGCTTTTTCTGATGACCTGCACTCCATGTCCGTTATCCGTTATTATCAATCACCTTTTTATTGATACATTGCTTCTTTTTATACCCTCGCCTTTCCTCACGCCCCTGAGAACCAAGCCATGAAAGACACGGTCATTGTCAGCGCTGTTCAAGATGCCATAGAGTGGTCTCTTATGCATGGGATGGCACTAAAAACCACTAAAGATTCAGCAACCCATTGCGCTTTCAGCTTTGCACCTACCCTGATACAGAGAGAGCGTTTTGAGTTACTGAAATCCATCGTGCCATTGATGGGCAAGCTGATTCACGGAGTATCTGAACATCATGACTTCCTGACCGAAGCCATCACGCCACTTTGCAAGGCAGACCCTTTCTTTAACAGCCTGCTCTCGCTGCATCAGGCGATTCACCAGGGTTCCATACCAGCAGAGCGCCGTCCTATGCTACTCATGAGAACAGACTTTATGGACGATGCTGAGCATGGCCCGAAGCTGATCGAGTTTAATGGCATTGCGGCGGGCATGGGGCCTTTTGGTCAACGGGCACATGAACTGCATCGCTACCTTGAGCATCAGTGGCCAGCTGCTTTCCAGCAATGGTCGGAAGACGCTTCGCTGGAACTGGTGCCTAACCCGTGTGTTGAAAATCTCGCCAAAGGCATTGCCGGTGCCGCCAAAACAGTGCGGGCACAATCAGGTGAGGCTGGGCTCCCCCTGTTTATCATGGTGGTTCAACCGGACGAAGATAATGTCTATGACCAGCACCTGCTGGAAGAAGCCATTCAGCAGGAAGGCGTCAAAACCGTTCGCCGTACATTCCGGCAACTGTATGACCAACTCTCGTCTGGCGACAACCAGCGGCTGTTGCTGGAAGGCCTGGGCGGTGTTGATGCCATTTATCTTCGTGCCGGCTATCAGTACTGTGACTATGTGGCTAATGACATCGAAGAGGTCCGTTGCTGTGAAGCGCTCGGAAAAACCCGGGTAATGATTGAGCAGCACCGTGTGGCGATCAATGCCACTGTCAGTCAGCAGCTGGCAACCAGTAAACGGGTACAGATGCTGCTATCCGCCATGAAGGTTGAACAGCTGACGGACTTTGGCCTGACCCATGATGAAGCCACCCGAATTAAACCGTTCCTGGGCGACATGCGACCGATTGATGACCAGTCGGCAGCCTGGTTTGAACATGAGAACCCCCATCACTGGGTATTGAAAAACCAGGGAGAAGGTGGCGGTCATTGTGTGTTTGACAATGCTATTTTACCCAAGCTGAAGAGCCTGAAGCCTGACCAATATTCCGCTTGGTCATTGATGCGCCGACTTCACCCCAGGCATCGGTCACGCCCAGCCCTGGTAGTTCGTCGAGGAGAGGCCTCACCCGTCAATGACCTGATCAGTGAAATGGGTATGTTTACCCTCCATCTGGATGGTCATTCCCTCACCAGCGACTTGGGCTATGCGGGTTATCTGATTCGAAGCAAACCGTCATCGGTTACCGAAGGGGGCGTACACAGTGGGCAGGGGGCGGTTGATTCACTGGCGTATGGACACAACACGTCTGAATGAATGTCTCAGTACTATTATCTGGGAGGCATTGAGCCTCTGAGCAATAGGGCAGAAACTGGGTGATCAGGTACATGGGGTATCACGCTCTTTCATGACTCGGCATCCATGACTTGTACGAACCCAGAACAGATCGCACGAATCAACGCACTGCGGGAAATCTCCTTCACTCGATCCCCCACAGGGTTCACAAAAATGTAGCGATCATCACTGCGTAAAACGGCAGACAATTTGGCTTTGTTCTGTTCGCCATCACGCTCACGAATCATCACCCATAAGCCCGGCTTGAACTGATCGACCTGTTTACCGACCAGCACACGCTGCCTGCGATAATCAACAGCACGCGTATCAGGCGACGGATGAACCGGCAAGGATACTGACTCATCGTTGCTGATGGACTGCACCGGCTGATCAACCATCGAGGGTTTGGAAACCTCCTCGTTCACGGGCACCTGCAACACCTGCGGCAGTTCTTTGTAGAAAGTCCCCAGCATCTGAAGCTGTTCATCACTGGCGCACTTATCAAAACCCATGCTATCCAGTGACTGTCGGATCACCGCAAACAACTTCGGCAGCACTTTCTGGCGACGGTCCTGTTGAGTCAATCGCAGTGTGGCGATGAGATAATCCAGGGTTTTGAGCCCCTGGCGCCAGGTTTCACTGTCTTTACCCTCTTTCAGGTAGACAATAAACAGGTAATGCCCCCAGGTTCCATGCATAAAATCGAGTACACGCTCGGGCAGAAGAAAACCGTTCAGGACAGTATCCAGATGTTCACGAATCAGCCCTTTCGCGGCATCTGACCGCTGCTGCGCTTCACGGGCTTGTTGCTGCCGCCGCTGCAGGCGCTGCTGACGCTGTTGCTCAAGCACGAAACGAGCGTTGAAATCCACCAGCACCTGTTCAAAGACGCTGGTATCGATCACGAACTGATCCTGTATTGCGACAACCGCCTTTTCGACCAGACGGTAGAGGGGGTCAGGCGCAGCCACATCTCCCCGGCATTGAATGCCCGCCCTGCCCAGTTCGTTAAGCAGTTTTCTGGCCGGGTGGGATTCCCGGACGAAGGCTGCGCCATCGATCATGGCAGCTTTGAGCAGTGGAATCTGCAACTGCTCAAGCAATGATTTTACCGAAGGCGCCATGGCCGGCTCAGCAAACATCACATCGAACAGCGTGGCGACTCTTCGCACCGTGTCATCGGCCTTTGCCGACAGGTTGCGGCTATGCCCAATACTATGCGCCTGCTGTATCAAATACGTAAGCCGACTCTCACCAACAGCACCTGAGGTTCCCATAATGCTGACCACGTTGGCGGAGGGTATCTGCGTTATTAATTCAGCTTCGGCCATGCCCGTGTCTCCCGGCGATTACACTGCAGCAGTCATTCCTTATTCCGGTTTATGCATCAAACCGACCGTTATTTTTCCACCAACCGCCGCTGAAGACAGCGACATCGGTCTCATTTCTGCAGGAAACCTGCCTGTTTTTTCGGGCAGGCGTTTTTCAGGTACGCATACTTCACCATTGTTCACCAGACAACCAGTGATTAGGATTCCCCGCCTCACACCGAACCCGGAGCTCCACCATGACCGAACCTCGAGGCGAACTGTCCCTGCGCAACCTAGCCATGCCTGCTGACACCAACCCCAATGGCGACATCTTCGGCGGCTGGCTGCTGTCCCAGATGGATATCGCGGGTGGTCTGTCGGCTAAGGGACGCAGCCATAGCCGGATCGCGACCGTGGCCATTGAATCCATGAGTTTCCACCAGGCCGTTCGAGTCGGAGAGATCGTCTGCTGTTATACCGATATTCTGAAGGTGGGAAGAACCTCAATGCGGATTCGCATTGAAGTCTGGACCATGGGCATGCCCTATAACCAGACCCGGGCCAAAGTCACGGAAGGGATATTTACCTACGTCGCCATTGATGAAAACGGCAAGGCACAACCGGTGGATCGCGAAGAAGCCTGATTAACCCTCTGTGTTCTTTTTCGCCTCATCCACCAGCTTCTTGGATTGTTCCATGAACTGCTGGAAGGAGTTACGGCGAAACAGCTCTTCGAATTCTTCCCGCGTGGTTTCTTCTGTACCCTCACCCGCCTGGGTCGCTTGAGCGGTGTCATCGCCGTCCATCATATTGGCGAAGGCATCCGCATCTTTCTGATCGACCTGGCCGGTGGGTTTTCCGGTCGATCCGGGCTGTCCGGTGGGATCGGCTGGCCCTATCGGACCATTATTATTTACCTGCGTCATTGCCCATCCCTCCTGATTCACAAAACAATCCGTTCTTTTCCCTTGAGCTTTGGCGTATGAGCGGTATGTTTAATGGTTAATGACCTGCTGCCAAACCACAGGGAAAGAGTGTGTCTTTGTACCTGTTGCTCCTATAAGGATAGTTGTCAGCCAGTCGGATCAGGGCATCAGGCATCGTCTCGTTATCCACAATCCGCATAAAAAAGACGATAGTTACAACCTGTTAAGCGATCACAGTAAGGGGAAACTCAGGCATGCCACACGGCCATTCACTTCGTAAGTCGCTCTGCCTTTTTCTGCTCTGCATCACAATCTCTCTGGCCAGCGCCAGTAGCGTGTTTGCCAAGCTCTCAGGCAGCCAGCTGGTTCGAGGCAATGCAGCAGAACCCGAATCGCTTGACCCGCAACAGATACACAGCCTGCCAGCCATCAACATTGCCAATGACCTGTTTGATGGTCTGGTGACCCGGGACAGAAGCTGGGACATTGTGCCGGCGCAGGCGACACGCTGGGACGTCAGCAATAACGGCCGGGTGTGGACCTTCCATCTCCGGCAGAGTCAGTGGTCCAACGGTACCCCGGTAACTGCCGAGGATTTTGTCTATGCCTGGCAGCGGGCCGTGGATCCCAAAACCGCATCGCCCTATGCCTGGTACCTTGAAATGCTCGGCATCACCCATGCCGATGCCATCATTCGAGGAGAGCTGCCCCCCTCTCACCTTGGGGTTACCGCCAAATCACCCGACACTCTGGAGGTCACGCTGGACCGACCTCTGGCATGGTTCCTGGAAACACTCACCCATCCGGTACTGTTTCCAGTCCCCCGGGAGATTGTCAAACAACACGGCGAAAACTGGATTGACAAAAACAATA
Organism: Kistimonas asteriae; assembly: GCF_018263925.1. Lineage (GTDB taxonomy): Bacteria > Pseudomonadota > Gammaproteobacteria > Pseudomonadales > Endozoicomonadaceae > Kistimonas > Kistimonas asteriae. The sequence continues at coordinate 229,166 of NZ_JAEVHF010000004.1, read as the reverse complement.
TTGTCTCTAACGGCAGTTACACTCTGACCGACTGGGTCGTCAATGAGCATATTGTACTGGCCGCCAACAAGCGTCACCCCGCATACAAACACTTGAAAATCTCGCAGGTGTCCTACCTGCCACTGACCTCACCTTCAGCGGAATATCACCGCTACCAGGCTGGCGAGCTGGACATCACCAGTGGGCTCCCCGCCAATTTCTATGCCCATATCAAGAAAAAGCAGGCCGCAGAGATCCAGCTCTCCCGTTTACTGGGCACGGAGTATTACGCCTTTAACACCCGCAAGGCGCCGTTCATGGAAGCCAATCTGCGCAAAGCACTCGCCTATGCCATTGACCGCCAGATTTTAACGGAAAAAGTACTGGGTGAAGGGCAAATCCCTGCCTACACATTTACACCGCCGTATACTTCATCCATGCCGGATTACACCCCGAATTATCAGCTGATGTCATCCGAGGAACGACTGGCCGCTGCCCGGGAATTTTATCGACAGGCTGGCTATTCCAGCACCCATCCCCTGAAAGTCAGCATCCTCTATAACACCAGTGAATCACGAAAAAAAATCGCCATCGCCATCGCCCAGATGTGGAAACAGGGATTAGGGGTCGAGGTGGAGCTGATTAACCAGGAATGGAAAGCCGCCATTGAATCCATCAAAACCGGCCAATTTGATCTTGCCCGGGCCAGCTGGATTGCGGATTTTGATGAAGCGTCCAGCATGCTGTCGATCTTTGCCAGTGACCACAGCAGTAATAAAGCCCGGTTTCATTATCCTGAATACGATCGGTTAATGACCACCGCATTGACCACGCTGGATATCCATAAGCGGGAAAAGCTCTACGAAAAACTGGAAGGCATTCTGAACCAGGAGATGCCGGTGATTCCCCTCTACCACTACGTGACAGCACGCCTGGTATCGCCCCGGGTGGGCAACTACTATTCAAGCCCACAAGATCAGATCTATACCCGGCATTTATACCTTAAGCAGTGATCGCGTGAATATGCGGCGGAGCCAGAACAGTCTCTGACTCCGCGCGAGATTACCAGGTCAAGGCCGCAATCACAGCCAGTACTGCCACCACCAGTACGCCATGAATGACATCCCTGCTATCTTCCGTCTGAACTTCCTCAAAAAAGGCTCTACCCGCATCCATTTCGAGCCGTTGCATATCACTCAGGTCCAGCGCCAGGCTGCCTGTCGTACTCGAAAACAGGTAGTGCTCTTCATGGGTTTTCGCGTCTTCCACCCGTTCCAGTGTGGACAGGATGGCGTTATCAATCGCCTGATCCTTTGGCATCCTTCCGTGCAGCACCGCCATAGTGGCATGATGGGCAACCCGCTGAACCAGCGACTGCATCTGGATATCAGTAATCATGACAACTCCCCCCCGGACTGATTGGGAAAATGTGCAAAACTGAAACACCGCAAGCACAGTCTGAACCTCACCGGTAGCAGGTAAATGGCACTCCGAACAGAAAAATATCGTCCAGGCATGCAAAGAAAAAAATGCGTGTAATAAGACCGTAAAGCCGGTCATGCCCCTGCCGACAATCAGGGTATAACAGTCTGGAGATGGATAGTCATGAGCGGCGAACAGTTTACCCTGACCATCAGTCAGAGCGCGTCCGATAACGGGGATTTTGCTATCCATTTCTCTGAGCAGGGCAAGAAAAAGAAGGAAACGCAGCTGGTCCAGATCCAGTTCAGCGACATGCCCTGGTTCGACGAAGCCTTCATGGATGAACTGGTCGCGTCCGTGGCCCGCAAGCTGGCAACGCGCATCATTGACAGCAAAAGCCAGTCAGACAACAAGAACAGCAAAGCCACCGAGGCCAATGCCCGCCGTATCGTCAAAGATGTCCTCGAAAAGATGCGCAAGCATCAGTAAGCCCCCGCTTTCACCCCAGTGCCGGCCGCAGGCCGGCAGCCATCTATCATCATCCCTCAAATACTGATCCGCAAAAACACGGATAGTGGCCAACGAACAGTTCACGTATTGTGCCAAACAGCCAGTCTCCCCCTTACTTATCGCTACAGAGGCCAACCGACAGGTTTCTGATAACCCGTCATCACGCGCTTATGGATCTGACCCGTTACGTCAATACCTTTGGCAATTACCTCCGTCAAAAATACGGAGAGCCGATTCACAAACTGTCCGTCAATGCTGACTTTACCTGCCCTAACCGCGACGGCACCAAGGGTATTGGCGGCTGCAGTTTCTGTAACAACAACTCGTTCAGCCCTGCCTCGACCAAAGCTGGCTCCGTGACAGCGCAACTCAATGCCGCACGTACCCGCGTAGAACAGGTACGCAAGGCACGTCGTTTCATTGCCTATTTCCAGTCCTACTCAAACACCTATGGCGAAATTGAGCGCCTGAAAGCGCTCTACGATGAAGCGCTGGCGGCTGATGAGATTATCGGCCTGGCTATCGGCACCCGTCCCGACTGCGTGCCAGACCCGGTACTGGCCCTCCTGGCTGACTACCAACAGCAGGGCCACGAAATCTGGCTGGAACTCGGCCTGCAATCCAGCTTTGACACATCGCTGGAGCGCATCAATCGCGGCCATACCTTTGCTGATTACGAGGATGCCGTACAGCGGGTTCACCACTATGGCCTGAACCTGTGCACCCACCTGATCATGGGTATTCCGGGGGAAACCGCCAAAGATACCCTGACCAGTTACCAGCGAGTGCTGGACCTGGGCGTCAAAGCTATCAAGATTCATCCCCTCCATATCGTCAAGGGCACGCAACTGGCCCGGGAGTGGAAGCAGGGCCTGGTGCCTGAGCTAAGCATGAACGATTACGTGAATACGGTGGTGGAAATCATCAAAACCGCGCCCAAAGAGCTGCTTTTTCACCGATTGACCGGCTCTGGCGCACACCAGTACCTTCTGGCACCAGACTGGGTCAAGCATAAATGGGATATTCTTGGCGGGATTTATGAACGCCTTGAGAAGAAGGATTCTGGCCATTAACTGAGTCCAATTACGGCCGATAACCCCCTTGATAACGATTTTGTATCCAGGGGGTATCAGCTGTATGGACATCCAGCTCACCGATGACGTCTCTCTCCGCAGTCTGCTGTATGGCGATGCATCCGGACTGGCCAAACACGGGGACAATCCCAATATCGCGGTCAACCAGCGCGAAAGCTTCCCGGTGCCCTATACCATCGAACATGCCCGGCATTGGATTCAGCACGCCAAAGAACATGAGACGGAAAGCCGTTTTGCCATCGCCACCCAAAAAGAGGCTATCGGGGAGATTGGCTTCCTGGTGCAAGGCGATGTTCACCGAAACAGCGCCGAGATAAGTTTCTGGGTCAGTGAGGAATACTGGGGACAGGGAATCGTCACCAGAGCGGTTAACAGTGTGGCGGAGTATGCGTTTAAAAAGCGTGGGCTGAAGCGTCTGTTCGCGGATGTTATTGAATACAACATCGGTTCCCAGAAAGTGCTGGTTAAATGTGGATTTCAGCTGGAAGGGGTATTGCGTAAAAACATCTGCAAGAATGGCAAATACTACGACCAGTATGTCTATGCACGGTTGGATGAGGACGACTATCCAACGATTCACTAGAAAAGCCTGACAAACAACTTCCCCACGCTCTCTGGATTACGCCAGGCCTGCTCAGGTCAGCGAGATTCTGCCCAGCGGCTGCACCGTCACTTCTTCCGTCAATTCCTGGTGGGACAGGACAGCCAGTTCATACACTTCCGCTTCCAGCAGTTTTCTCACATACCGACGGATATCCATGGATGTGATCAGTACCGGCTTGTTATCCAGGTGACCGATACGGCCGATGGTCTGCTTCACGACTTCCACAAAGCGGGCGGTGACTGTCGGATCAAGGGCCAGGTAGGCGCCAGCCGAGGTCTGACGAATACCGCTGCGGATCGTATCTTCCAGATCCTGGTCCAGCAGATAGACCGGCAGAATATTCTGCCCGTTACTGTATTTGAAGCTGATATACCGCTTGAGACTGCCCCGGACATATTCCGTCAGCTGCACCACTTCTTTTTCCTTGTGCCCCCAGACCACCAGCGATTGCAGGATGGTCCGCAGGTTCCGGATAGAAATATCTTCGGACACCAGCCGCTGGAAGATTTCGGCAATCTTGTTGACCGGGATCAGGCGCTGTACTTCTTTGATCAACTCGCCGAAGGTGTCTTCCATTTTCTCCAGCAGATAACGGGCTTCCTGAATACCAATGAAGTCTTCCGCATATTTCTTGAGGACGAAGGCCAGGTGATGGGTAAGAATCTTTGAATCGCTCATATAATTAACGCCGGCATTATCCAGCGCGTCTTTTTTGGATTCCTGCACCCAGAGGCTATCGAGTAACGGAATAAACGGCTCACCCATTTCATAAGGAATTTTGAGCATATCGAGATGTTCTGCCTGTTCCCGCGCAAACACATACCCTTGCCGGAAATGGCCATTGGCAACAGGCACTTCATTGAGCAGGATCTTGTAATGCTCATCCTCAACCGCATCATTAAAGCGAAGATGAATACCCGGGAAAGGCACCCCAAGGTCCATATACAGGGCTTTTCTGACTTTAAGGAGTTCTTCATTCAACTCTGTCGTATTCAGACGATTCTGCAACGAGGTCGGCACATCAATGATCAGGGGCAAGGTCTGGGAGAACTCTTCCTGTTTGTCCAGACGCTGCTTCTTGTCAGGTTTGCCATCCGCCGCCGCGGCCATGGCGGGAATACCGCCCTCATCTTCGTGTAACTCCTCACGCCGCAGCTTGCGGAGCTTCATAAAGCCGCCACCGCCCACCAGCATGGCAAGGAGCAGAAATGTCAGCGTAGGGAAACCGGGTACTGTTGCAAAGCCCAGCAACAACCCACTACCGACCAGCAGTGCCTTGGGCTTGTTCATGAGCTGGTCGCCGATCTCATTACCCAGATCGGTGGCATCCTCGTTGGCCACCCGGGTCACGATGATACCGGCCGTTATGGAGATCAGCAGCGCCGGGATCTGTGCGATCAGACCATCCCCGATGGTCAGGACGGAGAAAAGCTGCAGCGCCTCACCAGAGGTCATGTCCATCTGGAACACACCAATAGCAACGCCCGCACCGATGTTCACAAAAATAATGATCAGACCGGCAATGGCGTCACCTTTCACAAACTTCATGGCGCCATCCATGGAACCATACAGCTGTGACTCTTTCTCTACCCGTCCCCGGCGGGCCTGAGCTTCTTCCATATCAATGGAGCCGGCGCGCATATCGGCATCAATACTCATCTGTTTGCCGGGCATACCGTCCAGAGAGAATCGGGCAGCCACTTCCGCCACCCGTTCAGACCCCTTGGTGATAACCAGGAACTGAACAATGGTAATGATCAGGAAGATCACCATCCCGACGATGAGATTCCCGCCCACCACGAAATTACCAAAGGTATATACGATCTGGCCGGCATCGGCCTGCAGCAGAATCAGACGGGTGGTGGTAATGGACAGCGCCAGACGGAACAGCGTCGTCACCAGCAGAACCGAAGGAAAGGTCGAAAATTCAAGCGGAGACTTCAGGTAAATCGCCGTCATCAACAGGATGGCGGAAATCCCCATATTGGTGGCGATCAGCACATCCACCAGTACGGTGGGAACCGGCAGGATAATCAGGACAATGATGGATACCAGCAGAATCGCCAGCATCACATCCTTGCGGCTGCCTATGCCCTGTAGAATTGCATTGATTCTGAGGCTGCTCATGGTCCCCTGCCGGTCGACTACGGCGGTTAATCGGATGTTTCGCCTTGCTGGGCTCCGTTCGCAGTTTTATCCAGCCGCAACCTGGCTCTGGCCTCTATCCAGCGGATCTCTTCATCGTCCGCAGCTGAAGGCAGATATTGCAGGTACTTATCGACCATCTGCAGGCATTCTTCAGGCTGGTCCGCCTGTAGGAGGGTATAAGAAAGCATGCGGTAAACTTCGGGGTGATCCGGCGCCAGAATACGCAATCCCTCAAGCAACGCCAGGCTGCTTTTGTACTGACGGTGACGCATCTTGGTGTAGGCCTGAGTCAACAGCCAGTCGATCTTCCCCTGATCCATCCCTGTTGCCATGATTTACACCGCTATTAGTACAAGACCACGCATCTGTGCATCCTGAAAGAGCAGTTCATCCTGCTCAATTTCCGCCAGCATTGTCTTGAGCACGGCCTTGTCCTCTTCAGGAATATCGCTGTTCAACACATCGGTGACGAATTCTTTCGTCGCCTTCAGGTTGTCCTTATGCTCAGACACATTGTATTGATGCCTCACTGCATTACGGGCGAAGTCAGCGAGCTTTTTATCCTGGTTGTCATAACCCAGGGCATCACCCACGTTATCGGCAACCGAATAGCTATTAGCCGTGGAAACGGTGGTTTTTCGGGAGGCGCCAAGGTCAGGGAGCTCCGACGTATCTGTCAGATAGCTGATACCTGTCAGACCGCGGTTAATATCCAGATTCATTGCCATCCGTCGCGTCGCCCCGCATCCATAAAAGAAACTGGCACTGGTGCCTCCTTAAAGTTTAGAAGCCCGACAGAAATAGCCCCTTGGGAAAATCGATGAAATGCAGCCTTTTTGTTATTTCGGATCAACAATCCGGCAGGCAAACCCAATAAGCGCTGAACAGCCCCGTTAAATGACAGTTAATTGTGCAGACAGGCTATTCGTTGTATAAACTTGTGATATTGGAGTCGTTTTTTATTATAAAACCGTACTAAAGTTATCCGATTCTTTTTAACACCTGTCATACGGACATGATCAACGGAATGAGGCAGTATCCTGTGCTCAGATCTTAGCGGCGGGGTTCTGTTGAAGTTTTGGCCAAGCTTCAGCAAGGAGGCGTTAAAGCAATGCGAATTGTGACGGCACTGTCACTCGCCGGTTCGATACTCATGTTCAGCCTGTCGCCAGGGAGTCTGGCACAGCAGGGCTATGGGTACGACAACGGTTATGCCTCAGGCAACCACGCCCAAAAGCATATCGTCCAACCCGGGGAATCCCTCTCCCAGATCGCCCAGATGTACGGTTACCCCGTCGCCCTCCTGTCCCATCACAACAGTATCAGTGATCCCGACGAAGTGATGGTGGGCCAGATCATCTATATGCCTGGCAACGAGTATCCCGAAGAGTTGTTATTGCCTGAAGAAGCACCCGCTGCCGGGAAAGAAGCGGCTGCCGGCATTCCGATGGAGAACCGTTTCTATCGTTCTGATATCAACCAGAATCAGGCCATCACGTCACCACCATTGCCCCGGAACCATTCTGCCCCCTATCAAGCGAACCAGCCGAACATGAGTGCGCCGTTCCCATCGCAGCCACCACGGGAAGCCTTCAACACCACCAAACCCTACGCCTATTTTGGCAATGGGGAGCCTGTCGCCGATGTTCTGCGTAACTTTGCCAGCAACTATGGCATTCCAATTGTACTCAGCGAGTTTGTCGAAGGCGTCGTCAATGGCCGTTTCGGGCCTCTGACCCCGGTCGAATTTCTCGACAAGATGGCCTACATCAATAACCTGATCTGGTACTTTGATGGCAATACCCTTTACATATACAACAGTCAGGAAATTGAAAAAGAAATTATCAGCCTGCAATACTTGAGTGCCGAGGAATTCCGCCAGACATTAATCGATATTGGTATCTGGGATAATCGCTTCTATTGGCGTGCCAAGCCGGCCGAAGGCATCATCTATCTGTCAGGCCCCCCACGCTACATGGAGCTGGTGACACAAACGGCCGCACTCCTTGATTCGAAGGCGGGCAACCGGCAGAAGAGCCAGATGACCGTCAAGGTGTTTCCTCTCAAATACGCCTGGGCAGATGACCGAAACTTTAATTTCAGAAGCCAACAGGTCACGATTCCCGGTGTTGCCAGTATTCTTCGTGAGATCGTACAAGGTGGTGGTATTTCCATGAGTGGCAACACCTCCCATCAGGCCATGCAGAGCGTGCAGAAAGCGACGCCTGCCGGCGGTAACGCGCCTCAGCAATCAACGACCCCAAACCCGAATGTTAAGGCAGAGAATGTCTATATCAATGCTGACCGTCGCCTGAATGCCGTCATCGTGCATGACCTCACCACGAAAATAGCGATGTATGCAAGCCTGATCAATACACTCGACAAACCCCTCGCCCAGGTTGAAATCAATGTCTCGATTATTGATATCAACACGGACAGTCTGGATCGGCTCGGCGTGAACTGGAAGCTAGACCTCAACAGCAGCGGCAGTGATTTCATTGAGTTCAATCCATTCAGCAGCGACACCAATGTCAGCGATACCTTCAGTACAATTATCCAGAACACCAGTGGTCGACTGTTTACCCAGGTCAACCTGCTGTCATCGGAAGGCAAGGCCAAGGTCCTGGCCCGCCCCTCGGTCCTGACGCTGGACAATATGGAAGCAGTATTGGACAACAGTCAGACATTTTATGTTGAGGTAGCCAGCACAGAAGATGCCCAGCTTTTCCCGGTCACATATGGCTCCGTCCTCAAGGTGACACCGCGAATTGTGGAAGAAGTCACCGGGCGTAAAATTCACCTCAGTGTGAATATTCAGGATGGCGCCCGGGGCGACACCAGAGAGAATGTAAAAGAATTACCCACGATCAAGAACAGCACCATCAGTACACAGGCGGTCATTGATGAGAACGAAAGCCTGTTGATTGGTGGTTACTATTATGAGTCCAATAACCAAAGTGTCAGCAAGGTACCCGTACTGGGCGATATTCCACTTGTTGGCGCCATGTTCCGTTCCAAGTCCGATACCTATGTCAAAACCGTCCGATTGTTCCTTATCACGCCTCGTATTGTGAATCTGATGTAACGTAACAGCGGATAAACCAATGACTAAAAAAGGGTACAGCAAGTACCCTTTTTTATTGCCTGTGATTCCCAACGCACAAAGAACTACCTGATTACCATCATTCATCAGCCACTGTAGAAACGAATGCTCTAAAAGCCTTGATGGACTGGAGATAAGAGCTACTGATTCAATTTTTAGATGTCAGTGCGAAGATACTTATGCGCCATCTATCCCACGTAGAATCTGGAAGTCTCGAAAAATAGCTGAAGAATGGTGGTAATCAGGAAGAACTATTGCGTCACAGGTTCAACCAAGAGCTCAGACCAACTTTTTCTGATTGAACGTGATGCAGGAGGCTGACTGCGCCCCAAACGTCCCAGAAATACTACCCGTTCTGCTTTATCGCTGAACATGTGATCAAATCGATGCTTTACCTTTCTGGCATGATCCAATACTCGCTTGCTGTCCGTAAACGTTATGGACAGGTTGATATACCGATTAAAGATGACCGGGGTTTGTTGAGGCTGAAACCCCAAATTCAGTTTTGATGCGGTTAGCCAGAAACGTTGCATGGCCCGGCCTGCAGACAGGTAGTCATTGTGATGATCAGGAACTTTTCTGGCTACCAACGCAAAATGCGCTGCGCTATTCCTTGCTGGCAGCCAGTCCAGTTGAATGCGAGGCCACCAGGTACCGGCCAAACAAGTGTTCATGAATTGCACCCTGCGCCAACTGGCCATTGTCCATTTAAAGACTGCTGCCGTTAGTCGATCCACCCCAACGGCTTTAACAGGAATTTTATCGGGGCTTTTGACAGGGTTTTCCCAATCAATCACGGCCCGGTGTGCCGGGTAGGCCTCCTTCATGGTCAGCCGGGTTTTACCATTAGCAAATAACAACCTTGCCACTGTATTTTTTTGCCACTTCGACTCCAACCAAATGATTTCCACACCCTCAGGTAAAGCGCGCTCCATCATCAGCTTTTCATGCACGGTCAACGCCCGAGTACCCATGCTTCGTCGTTGAACGGTCCGGTGCTTAATGTAAGGCGCCAGTGGTGACATCTTGCAGGTATCATCAGGAATCAGTTTGACTTGAAAAACAGGACTTCGCGCTTTATCGGGGCTCACTTGCTGGATAGTTGCCCGATGGGAAAACAAGGTTGCGGCAATTTCAATCGTTTCTAATAAACCGCCAATGGCTAACAAGCTTGACCAGCCATTGAGATCATAGACGACGGTATCGCTCGTATCGGAGGTATGCACTGTAAATGCAGAATCACTGTTAAGTTCAAATCGCCAGGGCTGAGCATTATCACCACTGGGCGCCCAGCGCGCATGGTCAATCACTTTTTGCGCGACCGTCTCGGGCTCAACAAACGGTTTTACTGGTCTGTTTTGGCCAAGAAATGCTTTTCTCCCAAAGTGGATTGCCAGTCGCTGTAATGGATTACGGTTACCCCATGGACGCCAGGTGACTTTAAGTTGATTCGTATAACCATCCATTTGCAAACCCCGGGGAGCCGCAACGACATCTCCACGATTCAACAGGAGTTTAAGAACCTGTGAACCTGCCAACGCACCAGCCATTTCGCAACCAATAATGGTTGAAGGGCCGCGTTTATCAGCCAGACTGACAGTAGTTGTATCAACCAGATAACCGGTATGCAAACGAGCCGGTGCCAACCCCACCAGAAAGCGTAAATACTGCTCCTGCTCCGAATGGCCATCAAAACAGAAGTAATCCTCAAAAGTCATATGGCCAGGCAGAAAGTTCAATACGGCAGCGCCCATGCCCAACGGTGCAACCGTTGTCGCTGGAATACCTCGCTCTGCACATTGCCTGAAAATAGATCGTCGTATATTCAGCGCAAAAAAATCCAGTGCATCCAAGTAGCAATCTACATCCTCTAAAAAAGCATCCAGATTTTTTTCGTTAATCCCCTCAGGAAATATTTTTATATCAACATCCGGGTTGATCTTTTTCAACTGATCTACAATGACCTGCAATTTACTACAGCCCAAGGTCGACATATCGGCCCCCACCTGGTGGTTCATGTTTTCAATTTCAAACGTATCAAAATCGGACAATTGGAATCGACTAACTCCCAAGCGAGCCAAGGTAAGAATATGAATACCACCGACGCCACCCGCTCCAGCAATCGCCACACGCTTGTATTTTAATAATTCCTGTTCTTCCGAAGTGAACCACCCAATATTTCTGAAAAATGCACGACTGTAGTCAAAGAAAACATTCATAACCACCCCCTTTCAAAAATGCTTTGTTATTTTCACACACAGGCAGCCAACGGATTAGGCTTCGCATTAACGCTGGAAAAATTCACCATACTGATCTTTGACGTTGACATTGACCTTACCAGATTAAAGGTTGCCGCCAGCGCCTTTACATCTGATGTTTTCATATAAAAAATGCCCGGAGAAGCACTGGATTTCCAATAGCCATCATCCGGTGTTTTTTCAGACTTATACAACGATGCGATAGTATTGTGTGTAAATTGATACCGGTATTTATTTTCCAGCTTATCAATGAGTCGCTTTCGTTGTACGGTTGAAACCAGCGATATCTCTCTGTCCATAGCCGCCATAACTGCAAACGATAAAATACCCGCAATAATATATTCCCGATCCGCTCGCCTGACTGCTGATGAAACCGATAACCCCGTCAGCTCACAGACCGTATCTGCTGGAGAAAACCCGGCATTGACCCAGTGTTCTGAATAATAAAAGGATTCACTGGGTAACAGTGTCTGTGGATGCCTGATGACAACATTCACATTCCCTATCGTGGCACCATCATGATTGATCGCAACAACACCAAGATCCATCTCATCATTGAACTGCGTTGTTCCTCAGGTATCCGAATAGACCCTGCGGACGAGTTCCCTGCCCTGATCAAAAATATCACTTCCCTTTTCACAGACATAAAACACACATCCTTCCAAAGCATCACTATTCATTTGCATGATATATTACTCCCTGTTTAAAGCGACAACGGGTTAATTGAATAGGGCAACCCTAAAAAAGAGGATATCGGGAGAAGAATAGGCTTTGTAATCGCCGAAGAAATGAAACTTTAATTCATCTAGCAATTACATAAACAGAAGAAAAATAATACTGGGGAGCACATACTATTGTGAAGATTAAACGATCAGATATCCGCTTCCGAACGCTTAATTGCGCCCATGGTTTCTGCAGAAATACTTTCAAACCGTCGTTTCAGTGCTTCGAGTTGAATATCAATACTGGCATCTACCACACCAATCTGGCTTTCCAAGATACAACTGCCTGAATCCAGCCGTGGATCAGAGACCGGATTAATGAAACCAACCCCTTTATAATCCGCGAGAATCTCGGCAATGCGTTCTTTGACAAACGTATAATGCCCCGGAGGAATACGAACACTGACCTGCCGCTCATTTCTGACATGCTGCAGCGCACTGCGTATCAGCCCAACGGTCAGCTCCCGATCATCAAAACCGTCAATGATCTTCTTGACGGCGTTCATGAGGATATCTGCCATTTCACCTTCGACTTCCGCCAGGTAATTGATGCTGCGGCCGACCATTTTGAGCATCTGTTCAGACTGCTCTATCTTGCTTTCCATCATGCCTTCATCAAAACCGCGCAGCTTTTCCTTTTCAAAGGTTTTTCTGGCCTGCTCAATGATGGAATCAGCCCTTTCCCTGGCAATATCCAGCATGGATGCCAGCTGGGCAATAGTCTGATATTCCGCAGCCTTCAGCACCTTGGTTCCCTGCGGCAACTGAATCGCATTGTGGTTAATGCCAACGACACGAATAGTCATCCTGAAAACTCTTTCATCAGTTTTTTCAACATGATGCCGCCCTGGCGGATCACCTCGTCATTGCTTTGCATGGCAGATGCCGAATAAAAATATTCCTTACTGGCCACGGGAAACTTGAATAACAAACGACGCTTAAAGCATTCAGGCTCTTTCCGCAGCACGGTTCCCAAAAGTTTCACACCGGATCGGAACAGGTGTTTTTTCATTTCATCCGGATTATTCCAGTCAATCTGGAAATCACAGGGGAAGTTTTCCGGCAATGCCCCCGCGATGTAGGGCGCTTTCTTGACCGCAAACATAAAGGCATCCGCACCGATACACGCCTCTATGGCGCTGCGTTCCTGCCGTTTGACAATACCTCGCAGCATCGCTGAATTTAATGACAGCCCGGCATGGTAAACGGTTTGTGCCAATTTGGGACGTTCCAACAACGCAATTTGTTTCACGTCATTTTCAAAGTTGAAGTCCACATCATCGGCCAGGTTAAACGTACGAAGAATAAACTTCGACATCCAGGGCTGGGCGACCGGATTACCTAACAAAGCTGCTGCTACATCACCATGGTCAAGCGGCTGCAACCAGCTGCCATCGATATACGCCGCAGGGGCATAGTTGAAATCCAGTAACTGCACCAGCTGCTGCATGCCCATGACAGGTTACGGTTCCCGATCCAGTTCAACGGGCGCCATAAAGTCATCACCCTCTTCGTCACCGCCCTGACGTTTACGCTGCATTTTCTGCCAGATGATCCAGCCGCAGAAGGCAGAAACACCCACCAGCAAGATCAGGAGGCTGCCTAGCAACAGATAAAGGCGAGACTTACTTTCCGGGCTGATCCGAATAGAAAGAAACGTCGATAACTCCGGACTGACGACTTCTGTCGGCTTACCCTCAATACGCGCCGACGGGAACAGTGAAACCGTAATCTTGTCCAGGCTCAGTCCTTCGATGCTGTTTGCGACCAGTGTTTTGACCTTGGACACAAATCCACCCAGCTCAAGCTCTGGCGTGTACTTGATAAACACCGAGGCAGACGACGGGAACGCGTCCTCAGGCATTCCGGCGGAATCCTGGGGTAAAACGACATGCACCCGGGCCGTCAGCACGCCATCAATCATCGACAGCGTGGCAGCCAACTCCTGCGACATGGCGTAGGTATAGCGGGCTCGTTCTTCGGTGGGTGAGGAAATCAGGCCATCTTTGGGAAAGATATCATTGACGGACGAAAAGCGATCTTTGGGGAAGCCATTGTTGCGCAACATCCGAATGGATCGGGACACCTGATCCTGCCCCACATAGAGCGTCAGGTTCTTATCCTTATCCAATTCCTTGCGGGCGGTGATACCACCTTCCAGCAGGATGGCCAGCATGTCGTTGCCTTCCCGCTCGGTCAGCCCCGTATACAGTTTCACCTCACATCCCGACAACAGCAGTATAAATGCCAGGCAGGCTAGTAATCTGGATTTTTGCACCGCTATGTACCTGTAAAAGCGTCCTTGTTTTTACCGGTCGCCCTGCTGGTTTACTGCTGTTTCATCAGGGTATCGATATTCTGGGTGGCTTTACCCACAATCTTGGCGATCAAATCTTCTGTCATGGTCAGGTTAGTGATCGCCCGCTGGGAACTGATCATGTCCTTCATGGACATGAAACCTTCGCCGCCCAGCATTTTATTGATGTCACTGTGCCGTGTTTCAATGTTGTCCTTCATGCCCATGAAGGCATTGAGGATCTTGTCGCCAGCATTGGCAGGGGCTTCCTTGAACACCACCGGTTCACCTGCCACATTCGTGTCACTCTCACTTTTGATACCGCCTTCATTCATCAAGGCATCAAATTGCGCGGTATCGTCCGAATCCGCCTGTTCTTTGAGTTTCTCGAGGTCCTGTTCTTCGGACTTCTGTAACCCTTTCTCCGTAACGCCGCCAACGCCATTAATATTGGTTGTCATAACTACTGCCTCGACTTTTAATGGCTACTGTTATTTAAAAAGTTTAGTCAATAAGACTTACGTCCAGAAAAAAATATCCCGCTAACGGCCTGATTCGAAATAAAAATCAGTGTGGTAATCGCATTCAGCCCTGAATACGATCGTGTATCAGGACCAGATGCTGCAAAACGGCTTCTACTTCGGGACCCGTGACCTGATCCTGCGCCAGATAAGCCAGCAGAATCATCTGATTACCATCCTTAATGGCCATCTGTGTGTCATATTTCCGGCTGTTTTTATAATGGCAGAGCTGAAAGGCGGTGGCAGCCTTCTCGGCCGCATCATACTCGGGAACCTCTCGGGCGAGACACAGATAAAGACCCACATCATCGTATTCAATGAAAAACTGTCCGGCATTATCAAAAGCAAAACAGACGGCATCGCCATTATCAGGCAGTTCCAGATTATCCACATCCATGGTACGGGCAAAATCCGCGACTGCGCTGGCCACAATATCCCTCATGACGCCTCCTGTTCAGAAATCGAAATCCAGATCATCATCATCGTCTTCATCGAACTCTTCACCCATCTCTTCGTCTTCTTCCTGTTCGATCAGATCGTCAAGGGCTTCCTGAACCGCTTCCAGTACATTCTCACGGTGGTCACTTTCCTTGAAATACTGATCCGGAATCTTGCGGTAGGCTTCCAGTACCTGGTTGAGAACGTAGATACGAATGGCAAGCAGGTCTTCCGGCACGCCCATTTTTTCAGGAATCACTTCCGTATCAGCCACCGACACCCAGCGCTGATCCAGCAACTTCAGCACTTCCTGCGCGATCACACCTTCTTTCAACTGTGGTTTGGGCAGCGCGTCAGATTCTTTCAGGAACTTGTCAACAACCTGCTCTTCATCCTGAAACTTGCGGATAAAGGTGTTGAGGCCAAACAGAACTTCCAGCCGTTTTCTGATATGTATTAACTGTGTGGCATCCATGGCTGGTTAACGTAACTCCTTTCGTGGAAATGACTGGAATGGCGTTCCACGTATCAACAATCTGGTTTTAACCTTTCCAGGCAGAGCGTCCCGAAGATTTCTTGGCTGCCTCTGGCTGCAGCAGGTTCAACCGTTCTTCTATTACTGCCAGCACGGTCGCCAGATGTGGTGTATTAGGCGGCACCTGCTTGATTTCATCCTGTAACCGCAGTAACTCATTCCTGTCAGAAATTCTGTGAATAAGCGATAACGCACCGTCGGTATTCCCTGACAGAAACAATTTTTCAGCGACCTGTGCGGTCGGTTTACCGGCATCACCCAGGGATGATACAGATCCGCTTCCCTCCATCATGGCCATTTCAACCACGAGACCAGCGCGGAGCCAGTCAATACCGGCAAGTACCGTTTCATAAAAGCCACCAGCAGCTTTCATTTCATCATGGATATGTTGCAAGGCATCTGCTAGCGTCTGGAAATCGACTACACGGCTGATCGAGCCCTGTAGTCCGTTTCTCATTTCAGAAAAAGTGACAGACTGCCCGTTATGATCAATAACCGGGGTATTCGCCAGATTATTGGCCAAGGCATCACTGTCAGATTCCCTAAAGCTTTCAATGATCAATCCCAACGCCTCATACTGATCCTGCCCCGGCATGCCTTCCAGTGCACGCTTTATGGCGCTTTCATTGAGTTCGCTATTTTTTTCAAGTGATTTAAACTCACGGAGTAAATCGGTCAGTTGTTCAGGCGATAGATTGACTTCTTTTATTTCTGTGATCTTTTTGAGTGTTTCCAGGGCTTTACTGATATCTTCCTTATCATCATCTTCAGTTTTATCATCTTTCTTATTTGAAGAAGGCATCATTTTCCTAATGTTCATGCTCTCCATGAGATCCTGAACATCACCCGCATTTGGAAAAAGACCCGGGTTGATAAGCGCTTTACCACTGCCCAACTGGGAATGGTTAAAGGGGCTGACCGGACGGCCATTACCCGCTTTATCAGAGCCGTCTAAGCCTGCCGTATTGACCGAGCCACTGTTTAGCGCATCGATAGACATGCCACGTATCCATTCCGCTATCGGTAATCAGATATTCCCACTGATTTTCGTCTGAGCCTGCAGGAACGAGTTCCAGACCTGCATATAGGTATCCCTGGCCTTGCTGGTCAGTTCCTTGGCCACTTCCATCTGGTCCTGCTCGGTTTGTTTGGTAAACCGGGCTTGTTCTTCTTCAGCACGTAGCAACGTGATTTCAGATTCCGTGATACCCGCCTGGTAACGAGCGACAGAGGCGCCAGCTTCGCCTAAACCTTCGAACAACCCGGAAATACCGCGATAACGCATGGACGTAGCATCAGCCAGACCTTGCGGGGCTCTCATGGCCTGCGTGGCGCCACGCATTTGTATCAGGCCGCCTGTTACTTTTGCAGACGCACTGACCATCCCGGCAACAAACTGCTGCATGGCTGCTGTACGCTGCTTCTCGGCCTGCATCTTGATCTTTTCAACCACCATTTCCTGAGAGGCGTTTCGACCTTCCCGGTGCACCCTGCGCATGGCAACCCCCATCTCATGGAACAGCGACATGATCTGGAAGAAATCCGTCAGAATCCGGGTTTCATGGAGGTCAAACTCCATAGGCTGGCCGTTAATCGTGGCCTTGAAAGTATCTTTCGGGCCAAACTGGTATTCGACCTTCTGTCCATCAATATTCAGTGCCATCTTGCCATTCTTGAAGTCAGCCTCAACAGACGTCTTGTTGTCCAGTTTGGCGGATAATCCACTGTCCGTGGATTTCAGGTTAATTTCCTTCGCGTCAGGCGGAGAGAATGGGCTCAGTTGCTTCATGAGGCGATCCATATGAGTCTTTTTAGACTGATCAAAGGTAAACGCCCCATTTTCCATACTTTGCTGAATATCTTTCAGCAATTCTGCCGCTTCCCCTGCATCCAGCTGACCACTTGCCAGGGCTTGCTGGAATTTACTGATCGCCGTCTTGGTCTGCTCAAACGCTTCCGGTTTAGCCGACTTCAGCGTCGTGAGTTCCCGCTCTACGCTTCGCAACTGGTTGGCCAGATCTTTCGCCTGTTCCGGCGTGGTATTTTTCAGGCGCACCTCACGGGCCAGCACGTTCTGCCGTCTCACCCGACCACCTTTTTGCCCAATCAAAACTCCACCTTCACCATCATCACCACCGGCACCCAGCTCTTCTGCCAGTGCTGCCAGCACACCCGCCTGCTGCTCAGCATCCAGCTGCAACGCCACGCTGTTAAACACATTCATGGTATTTTGGTAGCTCTTCATGGAAGGCTCAGAGGCAGGACTCTGCAATGCAGGCTTCGGCATACCGGTAGACTGTGGCTTTTGTGTCGAAACCGACTCACCGAGCTGGAGATTACCGCCTTTCAGGCTACCGGCAGTCACTGTTTTACTTGACGTGAGCGGCTGTCCCTCAGGAGGCAGTTTCTCGGGAGGAACCCCACCGGTTCCAGGTGTAACGCCATCAATGCTCATCCATGAACTCCTTCATCTGATCCGATCAGATATGACTGATAATGGAACCCTTGGTATCCAGTGCTGATTTCAGGGTATCTGACGCTATTTGCTGACCCGACGTCAGCTGCTCATAAATCTCCCTGATATTTTCCATTAATGTTTCCATGAGGAACTGGAGTCGCGCCAGCCGCGCCATATCCTCTTTAGCATCCGCACCGAAATCGGCGGCATCTTTTTTCACGATTGTGGACTTGATCTCAACGCCGCCCTGAGCCGTCATAGTTGCCCCCTGGACAAATTGAGCACTGTGACGGCCATAGTGTGCAATTTTATACATCGCTCCCATCTTAACTTCACGGGTCATTTCTTGAGCAGCATTCTGACCAATTCTCTTGATTGCGTTGTTACTTAAGCTATTTCTGGCAGTATTGGTAATCTGATTCACCGTGGGTTGCATCTGCTGCTGCGTCATCCCTCTGACAGTGGCTTTGGTTGAGGCTTTGACGGCTTCATTGATAACCGAATCTGTGACTTTCTTAGCGGCTTTCTCCGCCGCTTTCTGGGTAGACCGGAACACGATTTCCTTGGCCATTGGCTTCATGCCTTCAGTAATCGCGGCTTCTGCCGTTTCCCGGGCAACCCGCTCCGCAACCTTTTTCGACGCTTCCCGTGCAGCAGCCTTAATCACATCATCAGTAGCGCCTTTAGCGGCCTCTTTCAACGCAGCCTTGGCAGCTTCCTTGGCGGCTGTTTTCGCTGTGGTTTCTGCCGCCGTTCGGGCTGCCTGTGAAGCAACCGTTGTTGCCCCAGAGCCTGCCGTTGTCGCCAGACCAGCACCGAGTGACAGTATCGCAGCCAACACGGTCAGAGAGATACTTACTGCTAATGCGGCCTTTTCATCTTTGATCACTTTCGTTTCACTGATAACCATGGAGGCAGTCATCACAGCTGCCGCTGCGAATAACAGGGCGCCGGCAGCCTGGGCTCCCGGAGTAATAATGGTTGCAGCGGCAATAACATAGGTAACCAGCAGAGCAATAATACTGAGCGCCTGAATCAGTGGCCCCAGCTTTTTAGCTTCACGCAATTTTTCCAATTGCTTGAACAACTTGTCCATGCGATTTTCATGGGTCTGCTGTTGCCTGAGCTTATTGGCCTGAATCGTCTCCGAATCAAACTTGATGCGGTTATCCTGCAGTTTGGTCTGTACCTCCATCAACCACCTGGCGGCATCCTCCACATCGCCGGTCAATATCGCATTGAAGGCTTTGGTGGCAGTGGCCTTAATGTCATCCATCAGCTCTTTAGGGGCGCTCTCAATCGCTCCCACATGCGCCATGACATCCAGTGCCGTATCTGACAGCGTTTTAACGCTCTTAGGCTCAATGGCCTGGAAATGTGCAATATCATCTTGTGCCAGCTGTCCCAGTGCCGGCAGGTCAGCCTTGCCGGGGTTGGCAATCTGCTGTTTGACCGCTTCAGCCAAAACGTTCTGTCGGCGAATTCGTGACTTGGCATGCTTCTGCCCCGTTACAACCTCGCCTTCTTCTGTGCCTGTCGCGACTTCACCTTCATCCAAATCATCCTGAAGCCCTGTAAACAGCTCGCCCAGTGCTTCATAAGGATTGATATTTTTCAGGCTGCCATCCACCTCCTGCAACATCCGGGGTGTTGTATCAGCCGCTGTCAGCCGCGGGGGAGGCAGTGCAATCTTTCTCTCGGCCGCCTTCCCATCAACGGATCGGCGCCCCTGATGCGATACTGAGTTGGCATCAGCAAACCCTCGACCAACCACTTCTTTGGCATTTTCTGTTCCGTCCAGCGGTATATTATTCGCTGACTGCGACGCCGCTGTGGAATCTACCCTGATCCCATCTGCCATAGTGACTACTCTCCATCCTTAAGGCTATCCAGTATGCCCTGGGCACGCTGCTTCTCGTCCTGCCACTGCGCTTGATCCCCTGCCCAGTCCACCGCCGCCTGGTACGCAACACAGGCAGCTTCTGAATCACCGGCAGCCAGATGACAATCGCCGATATAGAGCATCGCCTGTGGATCAGTGGTATCTATCGCACAGACATAACCAAAGACTTCAATCGCTCTGTCGTATTCCTTTTGCATTAACAAACAGGCGCCGAGCCCCAGAAAATATTTCTTGCAATAGTGGTCATAGAAACAGAGAAACTGGAACACTTTGATGGCATCGTCGTATTTACCACCTTCATAGAGGTTATAGGCAACGCTATAAATCGCCTCCATGGAGTCTTCACTCATATCCTTCAGATCTTTGAAGGTACCGCCTCGACTCAGGAAATCCGACAGCATGCCTTCATAATCACCCGCGCTAAAATCCTGTTGTTCTGTTTCCACGGCCTGTCCTCCATGACAAAAGTATTATCAAATATTTTTAATAAGGTTGTCGGCTGTCCGATAGTACTTGGCGACAAACTGGGACATCATTTCAAAGGTCTGGTTAAATTTACCGGATGTCGATTGCAGCTTGGTCATATCTAACTGAGAGGTGCTGGTCAGACTTTCGGTGAAGCCTTTCATATTTTCAATGGCAAGATCCCACTGAGCGGAATTCAGGTTGTAGGTTTTATTAGGGTCTATCTTTGCACCTTTTTTTTCCCATGCGATATCATTATCGTGAAAGAACTTCTTCACTTCATCCGGCATCTGCGTTTTAACGCTTTCCTTGGAACCGGATTTAGCTGCGCGGGCCTTGGCGAGAATCTGATTCGATTCCTTCAGCTTGTCATTCTTTTTCCGGACTTCCTGCACCTGCTCCCTAAGGGTTTCTTCGAGAATTTCTGCACGTTCACTCATAATGGCGAGCATCAATGCATCAAGACTTGCCACACTGAGGAAGTTGACATTTTTTGACGCCCCCGCTGCCTGATTGATCAGCTGAACAGATTTTTTCATCATCTGCTGACCATTCATGGGACGTTTGTTATTGGCTGCCTGCGCCATTTGATCCTGCTGGTTCACTTGCGATGCAGATATCAGTTTTCCTGACACGGTTCAGCCCTCCTGCTGAATTAAATAAACATTAGCGGTATAACGACTTTCAATTACGTACGTCAATTAATCTTGCTGCTGAAAAACATGCGTCACGAAATTCGTTCAAGCGAACAACATCATTTTGCTGTTGCTCTGCGGCTAATGCATTTAGCATCTCCCTTACAAATTTCTCCTGTTCAGGAGTCAGTTTGCTGTTCCATAAAAACACTGCATCACCCTCTTCTTTCCTTGCTTCTTTAGCTCTCTCGTACATAGCAGAAGGTGCCATTGAAACCCCCTCCTCAGAAGAGACATCAAGCACATTTGCATGACCCTTATCCGTGGGGCTATGTGCACTGGACTTCACATCATTACTCAATAAATTTTCTACTTCGCTTAATAGGGTTTCTACTTCATTATCTGCAACAACTCCATTATCAAAACGACCACTATCACCAATGGGCGGACCCCAAGGTACATTTTGTGTATTGACACTAAAGTCTTCTGGCTTACGTGGACCGCCTGTTTCCCTCAGCGTGACTTTTGGGCCGCCTTGATTGGCCTTAAACTCTTCCGGTTTCCGCGGGCCACCTGTTTTTCTCAAACCGCTATCATCATCTTCCATATCTAAATATGGACGGTATCCGGACATCACAGATGAAGCATCCTTGCCGCCGGTTTGAGAGCTTTGTGGATGTAGCCCGGTTTCTCCTGAGTCTTGCCCTGTATCATCAATCAACAAAGCGTTTACATCACTCAATAAATCATCTACTTCATTCTCATCGACTACCATATCGTCGAAACGGCCACCCTTATCAATGGGCGAGTCCCAGGGTTCTTCCTGCTTAGGCTTAAACTCTTCCGCTTTCCGCGAACCACCTGTCTCTCTCAGCGTGACTTCTGGGCCGCCTTGATTGACCTTAAACTCTTCCGGTTTCCGCGGGCCACCTGTTTCCCTCAGCGCGACTTCCGGGCCGCCTTGATTGGCCTTAAACTCTTCCGGTTTCCGCGGGCCACCTGTTTCTCTCAGCGTGACTTCTGGGCCGCCTTGATTGACCTTAAACTCTTCCGGTTTCCGCGGGCCACCTGTTTCTCTCAGCGTGACTTCTGGGCCGCCTTGATTGACCTTAAACTCTTCCGGTTTCCGCGGACCACCTGTTTTTCTCAAACCGCTATCATCATCTTCCATATCTAAATATGGACGGTATCTGGACATCACAGATGAAGCATCCTTGCCGCCGGTTTGAGAGCTTTGTGGATGTAGCCCGGTTTCTCCTGAGTCTTGCCCTGTATCATCAATCAACAAAGCGTTTACATCACTCAATAAATCATCTATTTCATTCTCATCGACTACCATATCGTCGAAACGGCCACCCTTATCAATGGGCGAGTCCCAGGGTTCTTCCTGCTTGGGCTTAAACTCTTCCGCTTTCCGCGAACTACCTGTCTCTCTCAGCGTGACTTCTGGGCCGCCTTGATTGACCTTAAACTCTTCCGGTTTCCGCGGGCCACCTGTTTCTCTCAGCGTGACTTCTGGGCCGCCTTGATTGACCTTAAACTCTTCCGGTTTCCGCGGACCACCTGTTTTTCTCAAACCGCTATCATCATCTTCCATATCTAAATATGGACGGTATCTGGACATCACAGATGAAGCATCCTTGCCGCCGGTTTGAGAGCTTTGTGGATGTAGCCCGGTTTCTCCTGAGTCTTGCCCTGTATCATCAATCAACAAAGCGTTTACATCACTCAATAAATCATCTATTTCATTCTCATCGACTACCATATCGTCGAAACGGCCACCCTTATCAATGGGCGAGTCCCAGGGTTCTTCCTGCTTGGGCTTAAACTCTTCCGCTTTCCGCGAACTACCTGTCTCTCTCAGCGTGACTTCTGGGCCGCCTTGATTGACCTTAAACTCTTCCGGTCTCCGCGGACCACCTGTTTCTCTCAGCGTGACTTCTGGGCCGCCTTGATTGACCTTAAACTCTTCCGGTTTCCGCGGGCCACCTGTTTCCCTCAGCGTGACTTCTGGGCCGCCTTGATTGACCTTAAACTCTTCCGGTTTCCGCGGACCACCTGTTTCTCTCAGCGTGACTTCTGGACCGCCTTGATTGACCTCAAATTCATTCGGCTCTCGCGGACCACCTGCTTTTCTAAGCTTGGGCCACGTTGAACTATCACCGGCTTGTTCAACGCGCGGTGTAGAAAATCCGGAGTTCTCTTTTCTTCGGACCTCTGCAGGAGAGAGAGGATTCTCCTCAACAGCGGGAGGAACTTTATTACTTTCTTCAGTTCTTGAAGATTGATTATTGTCATTATTATTCTGGGTCGAATTATTATTTGCTGGGTCATTGTTATTAACATTCTGTGCACTGAAGTCATCATTTAAAAAAATAAATGCAACCAATGTGGCAAGAAGTAGTATCCCAAAGACAGGTAACAGTTCTGGTAAAACAATTGACAACCCGATCCCAACAGTTATAAACGCACTAAATGCAAGAATGCTTTTAGCGTTTTTCTTAAAAAATTTTGCTACGCTCTTAAACCAGCCATCTACCTGTTCAATATCATCTACGGCCTGCTGTCTTTGGTCTGGAGACAGATTCTTTTCATCAAGATGAGCCAGCATATCCTGTTTTTGTTTTGGCGTCAGTTCTCCCTTCACTTCTACTGTGTAAGGTTGAGGAGTAGTGCTATCACCTTCCGAACCATGATTTGAAACTTCTTCACTTCTATCAACACTTCTTGACGAACTTCCCGTGTAGCTACCAGGAATCCCAACCATCTGTGACGAAGCAGACGCGGGAGTAACAGAATGCCCAAATATACCTGGCTTTCGCTCAAGCCCATCCATATCAGGTCCAAGCGATCGATCACTCCCTGAATTACTAGAGACTCTTGAATATCTTCCGGGTCCCCCCGTGCCACCTGATTCCATCTTTTATTCCGTTTCTAAGAACAAGTATTCCTATTAGGACATATATAAAGAGCTTAGTTGATAGGAAAATAGTCGAAAAAAAACACCCCACTCCTATTAAAGGTGCGATAAAAAAAACAATAAGAATCGCAAAACATTATTAAAACTTAATATTTTTCCTGATTACCATCATTCATCAGCCACTGTAGAGACGAATGCTCTAAAAGCCTTGATGGACTGGAGATAAGAGCTGCTGATTCAATTTTTAGATGTCAGTGCGAAGATACTTATGCGCCATCTATCCCACGTAGAATCTGGAAGTCTCGAAAAATAGCTGAAGAATGGTGGTAATCAGGATATTTTTTATTCTATTCGATTTAAGCAGCAGGCTTTTCATAGAATTCGAGCACAGCACGCATCAAATCCTTTGGACTCAGAATACCCACCAAACGCCCCTGTTCATCCAGAACCGGCACTCTCACGGCCCGCTGCTTCATAAACCGCTCATAAACATCCAGTACACTATCTTCTTCCCCCGCGCTCATGACACTCGCCGTCATATATTCCGAAACCAACCCGAAATCCTGAGAGTAATAGCTACTGGTTAACGTAGCAGAGAGGCAATCCGATTCCGACAAAATACCGACCAATTTATGGTTAGAATCCAAGACCGGAGCCGCTGTGATCTTGTGTTTGAGCAATATTCGTATTGCCTCTACCACTTCCATCTCAGGTACCAATGCCACTACCCGTCGGGTCATGCAGTCGGCCACGGTAATTGATCGCATACTTGCTTCCTCACAGTTGGAATACTTTTTTCCCCTTTAGTTCCGTATAGCTGCCCCCGGCGTGATTGGCAAACTCCACGAAATCAGGGGGGCTGGCCTGCATCCCCTTCACCCCTTATAATTGCCGGCTTTATTGATACTGCGCATTTAAGGTAAGTACATGAGCTTTGAGCAGATTCCTGCGGGTAAAGATATCCCCAACGATTTCAACGTCATCATTGAAATCCCGGCCAACAGTGATCCGGTCAAGTATGAAATTGACAAGGATTCCGACGCGGTGTTTGTTGACCGTTTTATGGCTACCCCCATGTTTTACCCGGCTAACTACGGCTACATCCCCCAGACGCTGGCGGATGACGGCGACCCCATCGACGTGTTGGTCGTTACCCCTTACCCGGTGATCCACGGCTCTGTCATTCGCTGCCGTGCCGTTGGCGTTCTGAACATGACCGACGAGAAAGGCGAAGACGTCAAACTGCTGGCGGTTCCCCATGACAAGCTGACCCCCCTGTACAAGGATGTGAAGGATTACCGTGACCTGCCCGAGCTGCTGGTCCGTCAGATCCAGCATTTCTTTGAGAACTACAAGGATCTGGAAGAAGGCAAGTGGGTCAAAGTGGAATCCTGGGAAGGCCCTGAAGCTGCCCGGGAAGCTATCGTCCAGTCGGTTGAAGCTTACCAGAAAGCCTGATCATCGTTTGAGCCGGGCTTTCGTCCGGCTCACTCTCCCTGCAATACCCCACCGCACGCCCCATTGATTAAAGCCACTTATCCCTGCGGGATTGCCATTATCTCCTGTTACGGACGACAATGAATAAATCTGGCTCATCAGTTAAATACCAATAATGTCTGTCCAAACTATGCAAACGCTTTTTCGACCGTTTATTTTACTGCTCATCCTCGTGTCCCAGTCTGTCATGGCAACGGGACTGCAGACACTGCTCGGACAGACAACCGATAACGACTTTTTGCCGGTAGAAGAAGCATTCCAGCTGAATGGCTACCACACGGGCGAGGAGGCGGTCCTACAGTTCACCGTCACGCCGGGGCATTATCTCTACCGCCACATGTTCCGATTCCAGGCCGTTGACAGCAATACCAAGCTGGGAAATCCGGTTCTGCCTGACGGCATTGTCAAATTCGACCCCTACCAGCAGACCGAGCTGGAGACATATCCCGAAGACATAGAGATTCGGTTACCGATAGACACCCGTGAAACCCTGCCGGAAATTGCCGTTACCTTTCAGGGCTGCGCCGATGCAGGGCTGTGTTATCCACCACATACGACCAACCTGATTTTGATCAGCGAAAAAACGCCAACCGGTGAGACCAAATCCTCTACGACCGCAACGCCACCCGTGATGACAACAGAAACCCGACAGGACACATTTCTGGCCTCATTATTGACTGGCAACAGCCTCTGGTCTGTCATTACCCTGTTCTTTTTTGGCGGTCTGGCGCTGACGTTCACTCCCTGTGTACTGCCGATGATCCCCATTCTCTCGACCGTCGTCATTGGGAAAACCAGCAATCGTCTGCGCATTATCCTGCTAACTATCTGCTATGTGCTCAGCATGTCCATCACCTTTGCCCTGGCCGGCATGTTGATGGGTTATTTCGGCGCCAGCCTTAACCTGCAGGCGAAACTGCAATCTCCCTGGATTCTCGTGCCCTTCGCACTGCTGTTTGCGGTACTGGCGCTGGCCATGTTTGGCCTGTTTGAACTGCAGTTACCGGAAAAACTGCGCGACAAATTGCTCAAGGCCGACCAGTCCGCGGGCGAGAAACGGGGGGGCACTTACCTGGGAGCGGTATTGATGGGTGTTTTTGCCACCCTGTTGGTTTCACCGTGTGTTTCAGCGCCGCTGGCCGGGGCGCTGATTTACATCAGCAGCACCTCCGACATTACCCTGGGCGGTACTGCACTGTTCAGTCTGGGTCTTGGCATGGGAACACCGCTGCTGCTGCTTGGCATCGGTGGCAGCACACTACTTCCGAAAAGCGGGGCATGGATGAACGGCGTCAAGGCCGTTTTTGGCGTTTTGATGCTGGGTGTTGCGGTCTGGCTGCTCGAACGCATCATTCCAGCGCCTTTGACCCTGCTGCTATGGGGCAGTCTGCTGATTGGCTCTGCGGTTTATCTCGGCGCCCTGGATTTTAACCAGCGCAAAGGCTGGAACGCCTTGCAACAGGTCATTGGCATACTGCTGCTGATTTACGGCACCGCACTTTTTATTGGCGGTATAAAAGGTAATGCGGACCCTCTTCGCCCGCTTGCGCCAGAGACGATTGCACCGTCCCCTGGCACCACACTCAGCAATACAACACATCCCAGCTTTCAAACCATTAGCACGCTGAGCGAGCTGGAAGCGGCAAAAGCACAGGCCATACTGGACAACCGCCCCCTTCTTCTGGATTTTTACGCCGACTGGTGCATCTCTTGCAAAGTGATTGAGCGCGAGGTACTGGCCAACCCCGATATTGCCAAACGGCTGCAAGCCTTCAGCACCATTCGGATGGATATCACCCGAAATACACCGGAGCAGACCCAGCTACTGAACCAGTACCAACTGTTTGGGCCGCCCGCATTCCTGTTTTTTGACCGGGATGGCCAGGAAATCACCCCTCTGCGCTTACAGGGCGAGGTCACGGTTGAAGAAATGGCCGCACTGCTTGATCAAGCCCTTTCTTCCTCCTGAAGCCCCGGCTTACAGAATCAGGAAACTGTCACGAAATCCACTGTAACTTGCGGTTAACTTCCTGTAACACGCGCAAACTGGACACCCTTATTCTCATGCGGCAGAATGCTGTAATTCATCGTGATGCCAGCCATTGCTTTCCGTCATTTTTTGACTGGCATCATTCATCAATGACAAGCGCAATGCGATATTACACCCCTTGAAGCCCATGGCTTAGACAAGGGCACACGCATCGCTAAACAGGGGCGTCGAATGGCCAGCATACTTGTGCTTAACGGACCCAACCTGAATTTATTGGGAACCCGGGAACCGGATGTCTACGGCGCTGTCACCCTCGACGGCATCATTCACACCCTGACGGAACAAGCCGTGGTGGCAGGCCATCACCTGCAGGCTCTGCAGAGCAACGCCGAATACGAACTGATTGACCGCATCCACGATGCCAGCCGCCAGGGGACTGATTACATCCTCTTCAACCCTGCGGCATTTACTCATACCAGCGTGGCACTCCGAGATGCATTATTGGCGGTTAACATCCCATTTATTGAGATTCATCTGTCCAATATTCATCAGCGTGAACCCTTCCGCCATCATTCGTATTTTTCCGACATCGCCGAAGGCGTGATCTGCGGACTCGGGGCGATGGGTTATGAACTGGCTCTTAACGCCGCCATTGACCGACTGAACCGATAATACCGTTGTTAAAGAATACCCGCATTGAATCCCAACCGGATTGAATGTCATGAACGAGCGAACAGGCAGACCGGATTCCATCAGCATGTCCCACAGGCAATGGCATTCACCCTGTTCACCGTTTACCCCATTCGACAGCCAACGACCGAATACAGAGACTGAGCATGGATATCCGAAAAGTAAAAAAACTGATTGAGCTTCTCGAAGAGTCCGGTATTGATGAGCTGGAAATCCAGGAAGGCGAAGAGTCCGTCCGCATCAGCCGTTACTCTCACCGTACCGTGCCCGTGCAACAGGCCGTAGTACAGCAGCCTGCTGCGATGCCAGCCCAGTCTGCTGCGCCGGAAACAGCCCCTTCCGCACAGCAGAGTAGCAGCACACCGAAACCCGCCGAAGAACCCATGCGCGGCCACCAGGTGCTTTCCCCCATGGTAGGTTCCTTCTACCGGTCACCGTCCCCCAGCTCCGCACCGTTCGTGGAGCCTGGACAGCACGTCAAAGAAGGCGATGTCCTGTGCATTGTTGAAGCCATGAAGATGATGAACCAGATCAAGGCGGACAAATCCGGCGTGATCGAAGCCATCCTGGTTGAAAATGGGCAACCGGTAGAATACGACCAGCCGCTGTTTACCATCGTCTGACAACGGAGAGCGTATTCATGCTGGAAAAAGTCCTTATCGCCAACCGTGGCGAGATCGCCCTCCGGATCCTGCGCGCCTGCAAGGAACTGGGTATCAAAACCGTCGCGGCACACTCCAAGGCCGATGCCAACCTCATGCATGTCCGGCTGGCCGATGAAACCGTCTGTATTGGCCCCAACAGCCCGACAGAGAGCTACCTGAACATTCCTGCGATTATCAGTGCAGCGGAAGTCACCGATGCTAACGCTATCCATCCCGGCTACGGCTTCCTCGCAGAAAATGCGGATTTTGCCGAACAGGTTGAGCGCAGCGGTTTCACATTCATTGGCCCTAGCCCGGATGTCATTCGCCTGATGGGTGACAAAGTGTCGGCCATTCGCGCCATGCAGAAAGCAGGCGTCCCGACAGTCCCCGGTTCAGACGGCCCACTGACCGACGACCATGCTCGCACACTCCAGATTGCCCGTCACATTGGCTATCCAGTCATTATCAAGGCATCCGGCGGCGGCGGCGGGCGGGGGATGCGTGTCGTACATCGGGAACAGGCGCTGATCAACGCTATCGGTGTTACCCAGTCTGAAGCCCAGGCGGCCTTCAACAATGGCACGGTTTACCTGGAGAAATTCCTGGAAAACCCACGTCACGTCGAAATCCAGGTATTGGCCGACGGCCAGGGCAACGCCATTCACCTGGGTGACCGTGACTGCTCCCTGCAGCGCCGCCACCAGAAGATCATCGAAGAAGCGCCCGCCCCCGGCATCCCTGAGGAACAGCGCCAGCATATTGCGGACTGCTGCGTTAAAGCCTGTGTCGATATTGGTTACCGTGGCGCTGGTACCTTTGAGTTTCTCTACGAAAACGGTGAATTTTACTTTATTGAGATGAATACCCGTGTTCAGGTAGAGCATCCGGTATCGGAATACATCACAGGCATCGATATCGTTAAGGAACAGTTGCTCATTGCGGGCGGAGAACCTCTCTCGATCAAACAGAGCGATATCCGCTTTAATGGTCACGCCTTTGAGTGCCGGATTAACGCCGAAGACCCCAAGACTTTCATGCCATCACCAGGCCAAATAAAGCAGTTCCACGTCCCGGGTGGTAACGGCGTACGCATGGATTCCCATTTGTACAATGGCTACACCATCCCGCCCTTCTATGATTCGCTTATCGCCAAGCTGATCACCTGGGGGCCTGATCGTGATACCGCTATGGCAAGAATGCGTAACGCACTGGATGAGTTTGTGATTGAGGGGATTCGAACCAACATCCCCCTTCATCATGAACTGATGCGCGACAACGCGTTCCAGAAAGGCGGCGTCAGCATCCATTACCTGGAAAAGAAACTCGCGGAATAACAGTAAGTTACAGGACAGTCTTCACAAAGACTGTCCTGACTAACTCCCCCGCAAATAACAACCCCTCCCCTGCTATTTTGACAGCCAAAAGCAAACACTCTACCCTGCCGCCACTTCCCCACCCGGGGCTTCTATTTTCTTTCAGGTAGCTAGCACACTATGTCCTGGATACAGATCAAACTGGACTCTACCGCCGAGCAGGCTGAACATCTCGAAGACCGCCTGCTTGAACTGGGCGCCTGCGCCGTCACTCTGCAGGATGCCTGCGACCAACCCCTTTATGAACCCGAGCTGGGCACCACCCCGCTCTGGCACCAGACCCGTATTATCGGCCTGTTTGATGCGGCCACCGATATGGACTGTGTGGTTGAACAACTGAAAGAATCAGCCGCCAACCACTTCAGTGCCCACCGGATTGAGATTGTGGAAGACAAGGACTGGGAGCGGGAATGGATGGTGCACTTCCACCCCATGAAATTTGGCCAGCGACTGTGGATCTGCCCCAGCTGGAAAGACGTGCCCGACCCCGATGGCGTCAACCTGATGCTGGACCCCGGCTTGGCCTTTGGCACCGGCACCCATCCGACCACAGCCCTCTGCCTGGAGTGGCTGGAAAGCCTGGACATCGACAATCAACTGGTTGTGGATTATGGCTGCGGCTCAGGCATACTCGGCATTGCCTCTCTACTGCTTGGCGCCAGCCGTTTTGTGGGCGTCGATACCGACCCACAGGCTCTGGAAGCCTCCACCATCAACGCAGAAAGAAATCACATCAGCCACGACCGGTTTGACGTGCACTACCCGGATGCCACACCGGCTATCAAGGCCGACGTCATGGTCGCGAACATTCTGGCCGGCCCACTGACCAGTCTCGCGCCCACACTCGCAGAACTGACTCACTCCGGCGGACACCTGGCATTATCCGGCATCCTTGCAGAGCAGGCTGAGGCGGTCAGCGAGGCCTATAGCGAATGGTTTACCATGTCACCACCGGTTAACAAGGAAGGGTGGGTGCGCCTCGACGGTATTCGTAAATAAGCCGAACCCCATACAATAGTCATTCCCGGGACAAGCTGGCAAAATAGCGCCTACAGTCACAACAACAACTTGATTGTCATGGAAAGCATGCAGGCCGCCAGAAACACTTGGGTCACCCGATGCCCTAACTGCCAGACCGCGTTCCGGGTCAGCCTTAAACACCTTCAGGCCGCCCGGGGCTCTGTCCGCTGCGGCTCCTGCCTGCAGGTATTCAAGGCACCCGAACACCTGGCTTCGGGTGAGCTGCCCGATGACATTCTGGAAACCCTGGGCACCAACACAGCCACTAAACCTGAAGCCACCATCAGGCAACCAGACCCTGAACCCGAGCAAGCTGAGGATGAACTGATCCATGATCATGCCAATGCTCGGGATGAACTGGAGTTCAATGAAGAGTTTCTGAATCTGTCGCCAGACGACACAGGGGCATCAGGCCATGACATTGACCATCACGAGGACGATGAACAGCCTGACGAGTCCTGGGCTCGCAATATTCTTAGTGAGTTGGAAAAAGAGACGGGGCTACTGAAAGATACGCCATCAAAATCATCGCAATCCAGCGATGAGTCCCATGAAACGACGCAACCTGAACAAGAAAAGCCGACGGAAAAGCTTCAGTCACTGGAAGATGCCCCCGTTGCCCTGCACTACGATGCCCGCAGGCAGTGGAAGCCCATACTACTCTGGGGCAGTCTGACAGTCGCCGCTATAGTGACTCTCGCCGGGCAGCTGCTGTTTTTTAATTTCGACACATTAGCCCGTCAGGATAACTGGCGCCCCTTCTTTGCAGCGACCTGCAATCTCCTGAACTGCGAGCTCCCCGGCAAATCCGATGTCAGCCAGATCCAGACCAGCCATCTGGTGGTTCGAAGCACCAGTGACTACGAGAATGCGCTGTCGGTAGACGCCATCATCAACAACCGGGCCAGCTTCAGCCAGCCCTTCCCCCTGATTGAACTGACATTCACGAATGACCAAGGCAACGTCATGGCCAGCCGCCAGTTTGCACCGGAAGAGTACCTGGCAGGCGAACTCGCCGGCACCACCTTGATCCCTCCCGGACAGCCGGTTCACCTCTCTTTACAAATCATTGACCCTGGTCAAG
The DNA here is from genome assembly GCF_018263925.1 of Kistimonas asteriae. Taxonomy (GTDB): domain Bacteria; phylum Pseudomonadota; class Gammaproteobacteria; order Pseudomonadales; family Endozoicomonadaceae; genus Kistimonas; species Kistimonas asteriae. Next base: position 196,854 of record NZ_JAEVHF010000004.1, on the reverse strand, counting down.
AAGCAACCAATTACCAGTTGTTTTTTTACCCCAATCCTTCACCATAATCAGTAAATTCCAATCTATCACTGTATTAATGACGTCCAGCCAGCCGCCCCGTCAAGTGGTCAAACCAGTGCGCTTGCATCACTGACCAAATGGCAGTTTTGGCTTTAATCCGGTCAGCTGAACAGTTATGATAGCGCCCCCATTTACCGTTGCTTTTTTGAGCAGCCAACGCCCACATGAAGACAGAGTGAAGACCCAGCCTTGCTGACAATTGGCCCTTACGACATAGAGACCCCGGTGATCCTGGCCCCTATGGCAGGTGTTACTGACCGGCCCTTTCGCAGGCTCTGCCTGAGAATGGGCGCAGGCATGGTGGTGTCGGAGATGGTCACCTGCGACACTCGCCTGTGGAAAACCCGGAAAACCCGTCTGCGGCTGGTGCATGATGGCGAAGCAGAACCCCGCTCCGTCCAGATCGCCGGCGGTGATCCTGAGATGATGGCCGAGGCCGCCCGCCAGAATGAGGCACTGGGTGCCCAGATCATTGATATCAACATGGGTTGTCCTGCGAAGAAAGTCTGCAGCAAGGCCGCCGGTTCTGCCCTGCTGAAGGATGAGGCACTGGTTCGTGCGATTCTTGAGCGAGTAACCGCATCAGTCTCCATTCCGGTGACCCTGAAAATTCGTACCGGCTGGAACCCCGAGCACCGCAATGGCGTCACCATCGCACGTATTGCCGAAGACTGCGGCATTCAGGCGCTGGCGGTCCATGGGCGCACGCGCAGCTGCATGTACCGGGGCGAGGCGGAATACGACACGATTGCCGCCATCTGTGAAGCGATCTCCATCCCGGTGATTGCCAATGGCGATATTACTTCTGCGGAAAAAGCCAGGGCGGTGCTGGATCAGACCGGCGCTCAGGCAGTGATGGTGGGTCGAGCCGCCCAGGGGCGACCCTGGATATTCAGGGAAATCGACCATTTCCTGAAGCAGGGAACCCATCTACCCGCCCCCAAACTAGAAGAGATCCGGGATATCCTGCTGGATCACCTGGCCCAGCTCCATGAATTCTACGGGGAACTGCCCGGTGTTCGTATCGCCCGGAAGCATGTTGGCTGGTACCTTCAGGCCAACAACTGCGGCCAGTCTTTCCGCAGTGTATTTAACCGTCTGGAGAGCAGTGCTGCCCAATGCGACGGTATCAGGGAGCATTTTGAGAGATTACTTAATGGAGAGGAAATTGCGGCATGACGGCATCTGAAGCTTTAGGTCAGGACACTGCCGGCACTGACCACCGTCGCCATCTGGCCAGCCCGGTGGCGCAGGAGACCCAGACCCTGCGGGATAGTGTTGAAAAAGCGATGAACAACTATTTCGCCCACCTGGACGGACAGGATGTCACTGATGTCTACAACATGGTGCTTTCTGAAGTGGAGGCGCCACTGCTTGAAACCGTCATGACCTACGTCAAGAGCAACCAGACCCGGGCAGCCAACCTGCTGGGGCTGAACCGCGGGACACTGCGTAAAAAGCTCAAGCAGCATGGATTACTGTAAGGAGCACATCAGAAAAAGGCGGACGTATTCCGCCTTTTTCTTTATCACAGGGAACGTCAGCGAATAACAAAACAACAGATCGAGTGCATGTAATGGTTAGGGCTCCTTCCCTGAAGGACTGAAGCATTCACGGTAAAACAGCAATGAGCGAAGCAACAATGGCACAAACAACCGATATCCGTCCTGTCCGTCGTGCGTTGATCAGCGTTTCCGACAAGACCGGTATTGTTGAGTTTGCCCGGGGACTGCACGGGCTGGGCGTCGAAATTCTCTCGACAGGGGGTACCTGGCAACTGCTCAGGGATAACGATATTCCTGCTGTTGAGGTGTCTGACTACACCGGTTTTCCGGAAATGATGGATGGCCGGGTCAAAACCCTGCACCCCAAAATTCACGGCGGCATTCTGGCCCGTCGCGGACAGGATGACGCCGTAATGGAAGCCCATGGCATCCAGCCGATCGATATGGTGGTAGTCAACCTGTACCCCTTTGAGACCACCATCGCCCGGCCCGACTGCGACCTGGCAACCGCGATTGAGAATATCGATATTGGCGGCCCGACCATGGTTCGCTCCACCGCCAAAAACCACGCCTACACAGCGATTGTCGTCAACAGCAATGATTATGACGGCCTGCTGACCGAGCTGAAGGCTCAGGACGGACTGTCACAGCAGCGCCGCTTCGAGCTGGCCGTGAAAGCGTTTGAGCATACCGCCGGTTATGATGCGGCTATTGCCAATTACCTGGGCTGCCTGAATCCGGATCAGCCAGAACAGAAACAGGCTTTCCCGAATACCTTCAACCTGCAGATGGTAAAGGCGCAGGACATGCGCTACGGTGAAAACCCACACCAGAAAGCTGCGTTCTATGTAGAAAAAGCCGCGAAGGAAGCCAGCGTCTCCACGGCCCGCCAGCAGCAGGGGAAAGCGCTCTCCTTTAATAACGTGGCCGATACCGATGCTGCACTGGAATGCGTGAAAAGCTTCACCACACCGGCCTGTGTCATCGTCAAGCACGCCAATCCCTGTGGCGTAGCCACTGGCGCGGATTGCTTTGAAGCTTACAATCGCGCCTATGCGACCGATCCCACCTCAGCCTTCGGCGGCATCATCGCCTTCAACCGGGCGCTGGATGCCCAGACCGCCAAGGCGATCCTTGACCGCCAGTTTGTCGAAGTCATCATTGCACCTTCTGCACAGGACGATGCCCTGACCGCCCTGGCCGCCAAGCCGAACATCCGTGTATTGACCTGTGGTGAACTGCCACACATTGCAACACCCTGGCTGGACTTCAAGCGCGTCAACGGCGGGCTGCTGGTGCAGGATGCCGACCTGGGTCGCGTCACCGAAGAAGACCTGAAGATTGTCACTGAACGCCAGCCCACCGAAGACGAACTCCGAGACCTGGTGTTTGCCTGGAAAGTCGGCAAATTCGTCAAGTCCAATGCCATTGTCTATGCCCGTAACCAGCAGACAATAGGTATTGGCGCAGGCCAGATGAGCCGTGTCTACAGCGCCCGCATTGCCGGCATCAAGGCCGCCGATGAAGGACTGGAAGTCAAAGGGTCGGTCATGGCATCCGATGCCTTCTTCCCCTTCCGCGACGGTATTGACGCCGCAGCCAGCGCGGGTATCACCGCCGTGATTCAACCGGGCGGCTCCATGCGTGACGAAGAAGTCATTGAAGCCGCCAATGAAGCGGGTATGGCCATGGTCTTTACCGGGATGCGCCACTTCCGTCACTGATACCTGCTATTGGCAGCCATGCTCAACCCGTGCCGGTAATGATCACGTTACCCATGGCTGCCAGCGGTTCATGGGAAATCATATCAGGCTACGCCTTCGGGTAACCCGGAGGCACACAACAAGGGAAACAGGACATGAACATACTGATCATCGGCAGTGGCGGTCGCGAACATGCACTGGCCTGGAAAGCCGCGACCTCCAAGGGCGTCAACGAAGTCTATGTCGCACCCGGTAATGCGGGTAGCGCTTTGGAGCCTGGGGTCAGTAACGTCGCCATCGATGTACTCGATTTTGACCGACTGGTTGATTTTGCCAAGGACACGGGGATTGACCTGACCATCGTCGGGCCTGAAGCACCACTGGTCGCCGGCATTGTGGATCGTTTCCGTAAGGAAGGGCTGGCCATCTTCGGGCCTGACAAAGGCTCTGCACAACTCGAAGGCTCCAAGGCCTTTACCAAGGATTTCCTGGCCAGGCACAATATCCCTACCGCCGCCTATGCCAACTTCACAGAAATTGAGCCCGCCAAAGCGTATATCCGCGAACAGGGCGCGCCTATCGTCGTCAAGGCTGACGGCTTGGCTGCCGGCAAGGGCGTCATACTGGCCCAGACCGAAGAAGAAGCCATCGCCGCCGTCGAAGACATGCTCGCGGGCAATGCCTTTGGTGATGCTGGCCACCGGGTGGTTGTCGAAGAATTCCTGACCGGCGAGGAAGCCAGCTTCATTGTCATGGTGGACGGTGAAAACATCCTGCCACTGGCCACCAGCCAGGATCACAAGGCCCGTGATGACGGTGATACCGGCCCCAATACCGGCGGTATGGGCGCCTATTCGCCCGCCCCCGTCGTGACTCCGGCGCTGCACCAACGCGCCATGGAGGAAGTCATCATCCCTACCGTCAAAGGCATGGCAGCTGAAGGGCACCGTTACAGTGGATTCCTGTATGCCGGACTGATGATTGCCGCAGATGGAACGCCCAAAGTACTGGAATACAACTGCCGCTTTGGTGATCCGGAAACCCAGCCGATCCTGATGCGCCTGAAGTCCGATCTCGTTGAACTCTGCCTCGCCGGTGCGGAAGGCCGACTCAATGAAATAACGGCCGAGTGGGATCCTCAGGTTGCCCTGGGTGTGGTGATGGCCGCCGGTGGATACCCTGAAGCCTACAAGAAAGGTGACGCTATTCACGGCCTGGAAAGCACGGGCAATGCCAAGGTATTCCATGCCGGCACCCGCCTGGAAGGCGATCAGGTCACCACCCACGGCGGGCGAGTGCTATGCGTTACCGCGCTGGGGGATACTGTCGCCCAAGCACAGGAAAACGCTTATAAAGGGGTTAAATCCATTGACTGGCAGGACTGCTATTACCGGAACGACATTGGCCACCGCGCCATAGCCCGGGAACAACAGGACGCTTAATCCCTGAAGGGCGGCCAATACTGGTCGCCCCTTCCCGCTCTGGCTGCATGGGATTTTCGTGCGGCACAGGTATAATGGAATGCCGGACGTAAACGGAAGTCGCTGTGACGAAGCAAAAACAACAACCGCAGCCCCCTCAACGAATACGCCTGTTACTGCTTCTGTTGTGTGTGCTCAGCCCACTGCAGGCGATGGGTCATGCGCTCTCTGAATATGCCCTGGAGAATGCGGATGTTCTGTTCGATCGCTCTGGCAGCCTGACCCCACAGCAACTGGTTTCCAACCAATACCGCCACCGTTTTATCCCGTGGGATCGCACCAACTTCTACTTTACCCAGGACAGCACGGTCTGGCTCCGGTTCACCCTGCCAATCAGTGAAACCGCCTCTCAGCCTTATGAAATCCGGGCACTGACCTTTGGCGATGATGATATTACCTATTACCTGCACCGTGACAGAACGACGAAAGGTTCCGATGAGATCAGCGAGCTGACGTCTCACCCCCAATTCAGCCATAACCAGCACCTGATTCCCTTTGAGTACCATCCCGGCGAACAGTTGACGCTCTATGTCAGAATGCATTCGCCGTTTCACAAGCGTATCTCCGCCTGGCTTAGCAAACCCAATAATGAGCACCATGCAATCCAGCAAACTCACTGGTTTTTCGGAATCTGGGCAGGCATCAATATTGCCCTGATACTGGTCACGCTCACCCTGTTCCTGACAAGAAAGCGGGTTGATTGCCTGCAACTCTTTGGTATCAGCCTGATCTGCCTGGTCTTTCTGTTAAGTTGGCAAGGGATTCCTGCGTCATTATGGCGCCTATTTCCTGACGCGCAGAATCGTGTGCACTTTGCCAGTATCGCCGCCGGCTATGGCCTGCTATGCCTGCTTTCACGAACGCTTCTTGAAACGAGCAAGAGCCGGGCTGCAGACCGATTGCTGCTACTGATGAGTACCGGCAGCTTTGTCACCGCGCTTATCATGCTTTTTCCCGGCTATGTATTGCCGGAAAATGCCATCGTCATACTGTCGCTCATGAGCTGTGGCAGCAGCATAATTACCGGCGTGATCCGACTCTACGAGGGCTACATTGCCGCCTGGCGGTGGCTGCTGGTTGTTGTGCCCTATACCATGATTTTCATCACCTTTGTCCTGTGCCAGTTCGGTATTCTGCCGTTTGATATATGGATGATGCAGTCCACCCTGGTGTCCAGCGTACTGTTACTGGTCACCGGCCTGTCGTTGAGCTTTTTAATACGCTCCGCTGACCCGGGCTCGCGTTATGGCAATCTGGCGCCGGAATCCGACCCTCAACCCACCAATAAACCAGCCCGCCCTCTCTGGAGCTATATAGGCCACGACATCAGAACCCCAATGAATGGCATTCTGGGCATGTCTGAATTGCTGCAGAACACCTCGCTGACGCCACGACAGAAGGATTACGTCAACACCATACAGTTATCGGGGCGGGAAATGCTGAACCTGGTCAACCAGGTGGTTGATAACGTCAAGACTGAGGTGGAACCACCGCAGGCAGAATCCTTTCCTTTTGAGATCACGGAACTGGTGCAGGTCTGCATGGATCGCTACCGCTACAAATCAGAGCAGCTGGGGATTGAACTGATCAGTTTCATCCAACCCGATATGCCCGAGTTCCTCGCCGGGGATACGGAGCGTATCCGCCAGATTCTGCTGGCACTTCTGGCCTACAACTTCAATCACATCGCTGACGGCGAAATACTCCTGACGGTCAGCCCGCAGACACTCAGTGCCACAGGTGATCCAGATAACACGAAAGACCAGAAAACGCTGGCGAGATTCACCCTGAAATGCTCAGATAATGGCATTGGCTATCGGACACTTCGTCCCTATGCGGACAGCATGGCAGACACCCTGAGCGAGAATGACACCCAACCACCGGTCGGCATACTGCTTGCCCGCAACATGCTCAAAAGACTGGGTGGCAGCTTTAACCTGATGACGGACGGTCAGAACACGATTTATTGGTTCACGCTCCCCCTGACCATCCTCCCTGAACTGACACCCGACAACTCAGATGACCCAAAGGCCATCCAGCTACTAAGCAACCGCAAGGTACTGGTTGTGGACGACAATGACACCTGCCGAAAAGTACTGGTCCGGCAATGCATGCATTTGGGCCTGGATGTCTATCAAACCCGCAACGCGACTGAAGCCCTGGCCTTATTGCGGACAGAGGCCAGCCTGTCCAACCCCTTTGACCTGGCAATTCTTGATCAAAACATGCCAGGCACCAGCGGCATGCAGCTTGCCACCCGGATTGCGGATGACCCTCTCCTGAAAGACCGGCTATTGGTCATCATGCTAACAGGCAGCTCTATCCCTACGACTCAGCAGACCGAGACGTCCAGTATTCGCTGCATTCTGACCAAACCGGTCAGTAGTAAACGACTGGGGAAAGTGTTGGTGAAAGAACTCAGCCAGACTGCGAGGAAAAAAGTGTCGACTGCCACAACAATATAGTGGCAGTCTGCAAAAAGAGCTCAGGCTTCGCTGTGCCAGGCCGGCGACAGTTCATGGACAGCATCAATAAAGGCACCCGCATGGGCCGGATCAGCAAACTGATGGATACCATGACCGAGATTGAAAACATGTCCGGAACCGGAGCCGAAGGCTGTCAGAATGCGGCTGACTTCTTCCCGAATCCGCTCGGGTGAAGCATACAGTACACAGGGATCCATGTTCCCCTGCAGAGCCACTCTGTCACCTACCCGACGCCGGGCATCACCGATATCCGTTGTCCAATCCAGCCCCAGCGCATCAGCGCCAGTGTCAGCCATAGCCTCCAGCCACTGCCCGCCATTCTTGGTGAACAGGATCACGGGGACACGACGCCCTTCATGCTCCCGTATCAACCCGTTCACAATCCTTTGCATATATTGGAGTGAAAACTCCCGGTACGCACCGGATTCCAGTACGCCGCCCCAGGTATCGAAGATCTGGACTGCCTGCGCGCCATGCCGGATCTGGGCATTCAGATAGGCTGTCACAGTATCCGCCAGCCTGGCCAGCAACTCATGGAGCAGTGCGGGCTGATCGTAGAGCATTGCCTTGATGATCCTGAAGTCACGGGTACTGCCACCCTCAACCATATAGGTCGCCAGCGTCCAGGGACTGCCAGAGAAGCCGATCAGCGGAACCCGGCCATCCAACGCCTTGCGGATGGTGCGAACAGCGCCCATGACATAATCCAGTGACTGCTCAACATCCACAATTTCCAGACGGTCTACATCCTCAGCAGTACGTACCGGATGACGGAAACGTGGACCCTCCCCCGTTTCAAAGTAAAGCCCGAGCCCCATGGCATCCGGAATCGTCAGGATATCGGAAAAGAGGATGGCGGCATCCAGCGGATAGCGCTCCAGTGGCTGCAGGGTCACTTCACAGGCCAGCTCGGGATTCTTGCAGAGGGACAGGAAATCCCCCGCCCGGCTGCGACTTTCCCGGTATTCAGGCAGATAACGGCCCGCCTGTCGCATCATCCATACCGGCGTTCGGTCAACCGGTTCTCCCAGCAGCGCCCGCAGCAGACGATCATTCTTGAGTGCTGTCATGTCAAATCCATACGGCAGTAACAAGACAGCAACTATACCAACAAACCCGTACGATGCTACGTTCTCTCTGCTATAAACAGGTGGCACCGGCAAAATGATTGAAAGCTAAACTCCACTCCCTTGACCAGAATCAAAAATACTTGAACAACCCGCACTAGAATTCAACCACTCATCGAGAGGCTGCTTCGAGCCAGCCCGTCCAGATTGATCAAAAGGTATACAGACCACCATGAAACAAGTCATCGAAACCAATGATGCACCGCCTGCTATCGGCCCTTACTCCCAAGCTATGCGCTTCAACGGCGTGATCATGACCTCCGGCCAGCTGCCTATCAACGCTGAAACCGGCGAAATGCCCGAAGACATCAAGGCGCAGGCCCGTCAATCCCTGGAAAACGTCAAAGCCATCCTGGAAACTGCTGGCTCCAGCATGGATCGCGTTATGAAAACGACGGTTTATCTGAAAGATATGAATGACTTCTCTGATGTCAACGAAGTCTACAAGCAGTACTTCTCCCTGCCTTTTCCTGCCCGTAGCTGTGTTGAAGTCGCCCGCCTACCCAAGGATGCGCGCGTCGAGATCGAAGTGATCGCCGACTGCTGATAAAAAAAGAGAGCCTCTGCTCTCTTTTTTTATCGTTTGCAGTTTGTGAGCGGGACTAATCCAGCAGGAAGTCCCGTGCCCCTTCAATGGGGCCTAGTGGATTTTTCCTGGTGCCATGCTCAAGGAAGATAGGCACTCCACTCCAGATTTTATAAGCCACCACGTCATCGACCAAAACCACCACCGCGCGGAACTCCCAACCACTGACTTCGGTTTCTTTCCTGAAATTCAGCAGATCCAGCGCCGCGTTACCATAGCGACGCTTCTTGCGGTAACGGGGATAGGCCTCTATCGCATAACAGTTGTCACGCTGCTCAATACAGCGTCTTACGCCATGATCCAGACGGTCAATCCCAATCGTTGGGTTCGGCATGAAGATTTTGATGACATCAAGATACGTGAGGCGGCGTACATTGGGCGTTCGGAAAGGGTCGAATCCGAGTTTGGTCAGTGCCTTGAAGTCTGTCCGACCAATGATGATGCTGTCGTACGCCTTCTTGGCTTCTTCGAAAGTCTTCCACGCGGTGAACGTTCTATTCTGGTTACTGGGCAAGACAGATGCACACCCCGCAATGAACAGTACGCCTAATGCTCCCAGTGTAATTCCGATTTTCCTGCCAACAGCCATAATTACATCCCTGTACAATCCGGAGACTTTGCACTGAATATTCCGCTCCCGGTTCTTGAAGTATCGGCCATACAGAGCTGCCCATAAGCGTAATCACCGCAAAGCATAAGAATAAAAAACCGGCTTAAGCCGGTTTTTTATTTACTCAGGTCATAACTGTTTTTCAGACTTCCAGGTAATCGAGTATCCCTTCCGCAGCCTGCCGACCTTCCCAGATCGCCGTGACCACCAGATCAGAGCCTCGCACCATATCACCGCCTGCAAAGATCTTCGGGTTATCGGTCTGGAACTTATAGTGTCCATTTTCTGGCGCTATAACGCGACCAGAGTCGTCCATTGCAACGCCCTGTGCATCAAACCATGGCGCAGGGCTCGGCCGGAAACCAAAGGCAATCAGCACCGCATCCGCAGGCAGGATTTCTTCGCTGCCCGGCACCGGCTCCGGACGACGCCGACCGCGCTCATCAGGCTCACCCATCCGGGTTGTGATGACCTTGACCCCTTCCACTCGATCCGTACCGACAATCTCAACAGGCTGCCGGTTAAACAGAAATTCAACGCCTTCCTGTCGGGCATTCTCCACTTCGCGCCGGGATCCCGGCATATTCTCTTCATCACGCCGATAAGCACAGGTGACTTTCGCCGCCTGCTGACGGATGGCCGTACGGTTACAGTCCATGGCAGTATCGCCACCACCGAGTACAACGACTTGCTTGCCTTTCATATCAATAAAATCGTTCGGGGATTTTTCAAAATCCAGACAACGATTCACATTGGATATCAGGTAAGGCAGCGCCTCATGGACACCAGGAAGGTTTTCCCCAGAGAAGCCTCCTTTCATATAGGTGTACGTGCCCATCCCCATGAAGACCGCATCATATTCGTCCAGCAGTGCGTCTATGGTGACATCACGACCAATGTCGGTATTCAGCCGGAATTCAACCCCCATTTCTGTGAAGAGCTCACGCCGGCGCTGCATGACGGTCTTTTCCAGCTTGAACTCCGGAATACCAAACGTCAGCAATCCGCCAATTTCCGGGTTGCGATCGAAAACAACCGGCTTGACGCCATTTCTCACCAGCACATCGGCACAACCCAGACCGGCGGGCCCTGCCCCAATCACCGCCACACGGCGATCGGTCCATTCCACCTGGGACATATCCGGCTTCCAGCCAAGCGCCAGCGCCGTATCTGTAATGTACTTTTCCGTCGAACCGATCGTGACCGCACCGAATCCATCATTCAGCGTGCAGGCCCCTTCACAGAGACGATCCTGGGGACAGACCCTGCCACAAACTTCCGGCAGCGTATTGGTCTGATGCGACAGCTCGGCAGCCTCAATGATATTGCCTTCAGCGACCAATTGGAGCCAATCCGGAATATAGTTATGAACCGGACACTTCCACTCACAATAGGGGTTACCACACGACAGACAGCGATGGGACTGGGCCGCCACCTGCTTCTGTGAGAACGGCTTATAGATTTCCTCAAACGCCTGCTTACGAATCCGGAGCGGCTTTTTATCAGGATCCTTACGGCCGACTTCCACAAACTGGAAGTCATTGTTCAGTCGTTCAGCCATATACACCTCATGAAACTTGTCGTCCTTCTCCGGTGTATGAGCATTGGGTTGCGTAAGGTGTCATCGTCTTGGTCATGCCTCGCATTGCCCGGGTAACGCTTGCTCATACCCTTTTCTTATTCAACCGGCTGCCATCGGCAGCCAGCTCGACGATCACGGTTATTCAGGACGGCCTCTTACCGTGGCCAGAAGACTGTTCATGCTGGCCGCCTTGGGCTTCACCAGCCAGAAACGGCCCACATAATCCTCGAAATCCTCCAGCAGGGTACGACCCCACTCGCTGCCGGTTTCCGCCACGAACTCGGCAATGATGCCATGCAAGTGGGTCTGGTGGTCTTCCATGGATTCTGCGTCGATACGGTGGATATCCACCAGTTCATGGTTGTAACGGTCAACAAACTGGCGATCCATATCCAGCACATACGCAAAACCGCCGGTCATGCCCGCACCAAAGTTGTGTCCGGTCTTACCAAGGACTGTCACCAAACCGCCGGTCATATATTCGCAGCAGTGGTCACCGGCACCTTCAACCACAACGTGGGCACCGGAGTTACGCACAGCCAGCCGCTCACCGGCCCGACCGGAGGCAAACAGCTTGCCGCCGGTCGCACCATAGAGGCAGGTATTACCGATAATGGCACCTTCATTGGACGGGAATGCGCTGCCCTGGGGCGGACAGATAACAAGCTTGCCACCCGCCATGCCTTTTCCGACATAATCGTTGGCATCGCCTTCAAGGTGGAGGTTCAAACCACCGGCATTCCAGACACCAAAACTCTGTCCGGCACTCCCCATCAGGCGAACTGTCAGCGGCGCGTCAGACATCCCGAGATTGCCATGTCGACGGGCAATTTCACCGGACAGGCGGGCACCAATCGAGCGATCACAGTTACCCACCTCATAACTGAACTCGCCGCCACTTGCAGATTCAATCGCTGGCAACATATCGCTGACCATACGCTCTGCCAGCTCGCCCTGATCAAACGGTGGGTTACGTTCCTGCAGGCAGGTATTGGGTTTATCCGCTGCGACATAGCTGTTACCCAGAATCGGCGAAAGATCCAGCTGAGACTGCTTAGACGTCTGCCCTTCCTTCACTTTCAACAGATCTGTACGCCCAACAACCTCTTCCAGACTGCGATAACCGAGGCTTGCCAGCCACTCACGAACCTCTTCTGCCACAAATGTGAAGAAGTTCATGACCATTTCGACCGTGCCGATGAAATGCTCATCCCGCAGGTTCTGGTTCTGGGTCGCTACACCTGTCGCACAGTTGTTCAGGTGGCAGATCCGCAGGTATTTGCAGCCCATCGCCACCATCGGCGTCGTACCAAAACCATAGCTTTCCGCGCCCAGCATGGCGGCCTTGATAACATCCAGGCCGGTTTTCAGACCTCCATCGGTCTGCAGCCGCACTTTGCCGCGCAAATCATTAGAACGCAGTGCCTGCTGTGCTTCACTCAGACCCAGTTCCCAGGGCGATCCGGCATAGCGAATGGAGGTCAATGGACTGGCAGCTGTGCCGCCGTCATAGCCAGAAATCGTGATCAGGTCAGCATAAGCCTTGGCAACACCGGCAGCGACCGTCCCGACACCCGGTTCAGAGACCAGTTTTACAGAGACCAAAGCCTCAGGGTTGACCTGCTTAAGATCAAAGATCAACTGCGCCAGATCTTCAATGGAGTAGATATCATGATGCGGCGGCGGTGAAATCAGCGTAACCCCCGGTACCGAATACCGTAAGCGGGCAATCAGGCTATTAACCTTGCCGCCCGGAAGCTGCCCACCTTCACCCGGCTTTGCGCCTTGAGCAACCTTGATCTGCAGCACCTCTGCATTCACCAGGTAATGTGGCGTTACACCAAATCGGCCCGAGGCAATCTGCTTGATCTTGGAAACACGATTAGTACCAAACCGGGCTGGATCTTCGCCACCTTCTCCCGAGTTAGAGCGTCCGCCCAGTCGGTTCATAGCTTCTGCCAGTGCTTCATGAGCTTCGGGTGACAGCGCACCAAGGCTCATGGCCGCAGAATCAAAGCGGCGCAAAATCGCCTCGACCGGCTCAACATCTTCAAGGGGAATCGGCTTGCGATCACTTTCCAGGGCAAACAGATCACGGATCACCGCGACAGGGCGCTGATTGATCATCCCGGCATAATCCCGGTATTTAGCTCTGTCACCGGTTTTCACTGCAGCCTGAATCGTCTGCACCACATCCGGATTGAAGGTGTGGTATTCACCACCATGGACATACTTCAGTAGTCCACCCTGCTGAATCGGCTTTCGCGCTTTCCAGGCGTCATCAGCCAGTAAATGCTGTTCTTCCTGGAAATTCACAAAACCGGCACCACTGATGCGACTGGTCACGCCGCAGAAGCAGAGGTCAACAACTGGCTGACTCAAACCAATGGCTTCAAACAGCTGGGCACCCCGGTAGGACGCAATGGTGGAAATGCCCATTTTGGACATAATCTTGAGCAGTCCCTTACCAATCCCTTTCCGATATGCCTTGTAAGCATCGATCGGATCAGCAATCAATTCGCCGGTCTGGATGAGATCATGAATGATTTCATAGGCCAGGTAGGGATAGACCGCCGTCGCCCCAAAGCCGATCAGAACCGCAAAGTGGTGAGAATCCCGGGCAGTACCGGTTTCCACGATGATGTTGGCGTCACTACGCAACCCAGCCTGAATCAAGCGGTGATGGACAGCGCCTGTTGCCATGGCAGGATTGATCGGCAACCGGCCTTTCTCAATATAACGATCCGTCAGCTGCAGCAGCACCTTGCCTTCACGAATCGCCTGCTCAGCCGCATCACAGACCGCAACTATGGCCTGCTCAAGCCCAGTCGCCGGATCATAGTTCAGCTCAATTCTGGCCACTTCAAGGTTGCCCACCTCATGGTGCGCATTGGTCAGGTTCAGGAACTTGGTGGACGACAGTACAGGAGATTTCAGGATCACCCGCTCAGCATGTTCAGGGGTTTCCTGGAACATGTTTTTTTCAGCACCGAGACAGGTTTCCAGCGACATGACGATCGCTTCCCGCAAGGGGTCAATGGGCGGATTTGTCACCTGAGCAAACTGCTGACGGAAATAGTCGTAAACAGGGCGTACTCGCTGAGACAAAACCGCCATTGGCGTATCGTCGCCCATGGAGCCAACCGCTTCCTGGCCATTTTCAGCCAGAGGACGAATGACTTGATTACGCTCTTCAAAGGTAACCTGGAACATTTTCTGGTGCTCATTCAGCACCGCCTTATCAAAATGTTCCACGCGGTGTTCATTTTCAATGAACTTCGACTGAATCCGGTACGCCTTTTTCTTCAGCCACTGCTTGTAAGGCTGACGCCCCTTGAGATGGTTGTCGATAGCGTGTGCTTCAAGAATTTCACCGGTCTGGGTATCAATAGCCAACACCTCACCGGGACCGACACGCCCCTTGGCAATCACATCTTCAGGCTGGTAGTCATAAACACCAATTTCTGAAGCGACCGTCAGATAACCATTCTTCGTCTTAACCCAGCGTGACGGACGCAACCCATTGCGATCCAGTGCACAAACCGCATAGCGGCCATCACTGATTACAAGTCCGGCAGGCCCATCCCAAGGCTCCATATGCATGGAGTTATATTCATAAAACGCCCGTAGTTGCGGATCCATGGTATCGACATTCTGCCAGGCCGGCGGCACCAGCATGCGAATGGCTCGATAGAGATCAACACCACCTGTGACCAGAATTTCCAGCATATTATCCAGGCTGGAGGAATCGGAACCGGTCCGGTTAACCAGCGGCCGAACAGATTCCAGATCTGGCAACAGCTCCGATTTGAACTTGCTGGCACGGGCTTCTGCCCAATTGCGGTTACCCATAATGGTGTTGATTTCACCGTTATGCGCCAACATCCGGAACGGCTGAGCCAGGGGCCAGCGGGGCATGGTATTGGTTGAGAATCGCTGATGGAAAACACAGATGGCCGTTTCAAAACGGGAATCGCTCAGATCCGGATAGAATTGCGGCAGATCCACCGGCATCATCAGGCCTTTGTAGGTCACCACGCGGCTGGATAATGAGCAAATATAAAACTCATCGTCATCAGAGAGCGCAATTTCTATCCGACGTCGCGCCATGAACAGTGCGGCGGCAAGATGGACTTCATCCTGCTCATTATCTGGCGCGATAAAGACCTGCTCAATACGGGGCAGCTGCTCAAGAGCAATCGGCCCAAGACACTCGCTGTTAACCGGGACTTCACGCCAACCCAATACCCGGATATTTTCAGCCGCCAGCTCCTGCTCAAACCGTTGACGTGCGACCTGCGCAACCTGCTCATCGCGATTCATGAACACCATACCAATCGCATACAGCGACGGTAGGGTGAGCCCCAACTGTTCATTCACAATGGTTCGGAAAAAGTGATCCGGTATCTGGATCAACAGACCACAGCCATCCCCGGTTTTACCGTCAGCAGCGATACCGCCACGATGGGTCATACAGGTCAATGCCTGGATAGCTGTCTGGAGAAGATGATGGCTTTTTATGCCTTCGGTGTGGGCAATGAGCCCGAAACCACAGTTATCCCTGAACTGCTCGGGATGATACAGACCTGCATTCATAGGCACACTCTCATCAGCCAATTCTGGTAATCATTATTCGGCAATCTGCGTTCCTGTCAGGTATTAGTACCGCCGACTCCCCTGCCGGCTATTCCCTGTTATGGTCCGCAAAAACTTCGCCCGATAGCATTCTGAGCCTTCAATGGCTGTCTGGCGATGGCATGAGCAGGCCGCAATTGCGTGCAATGGCTGCTCCCCCTCTAGGCGTCCACCATGCCAGTGATCGCGAAGCGCTGCCCCGATACGATTTTTGTACGTCTAGCAGGGACTATCATTGTCGGGGCAAACGGCCGCCATTTTACACATCAAGACGCAAGACCACAAACCAACCCTTCTTTCAATACGGGAAAAGTCGTATCAGAATCAATTTGTTAGAAAGAAAAAATCCGAAAGAAGTGGCAAGACTGCATCAATGCACAGCCTTGCTTAAGAAAGATGATTATTTAATCGACAAATTCTGCCAGGGTGGCATTCAGGTAGTCCGTCGAAAAATCAGACGTCACCACCGCATCACCGACAGCATTCAACAATACCAGTCGCAATGTGCCATCCAGCACTTTTTTATCGACCCGCATCAGCGACAAAAAGTCATTCGCAGACATATTCGATGGAGGCCTTACCGGTAACCGGGAAGACTCCAGCAATACGGCAAGATGCTGTACTTCATCGCGATCAATCCAACCTTGTCTGGCAGAAAGATCCATGGCCATGATCATGCCTGTCGCAACCGCCTCGCCATGGAGCCACTTGCCATAGCCCTGATGCGTTTCAATGGCATGACCGAAGGTATGTCCCAGATTCAGAATGGCGCGACGCCCTGACTCTTTTTCATCCTCGGAAACCACCCTTGCCTTGTTCTCACAGGAGCGGATCACGGCTTCTGTCAGCAACTCCGGCTGACGCGCGAGCAAGCCTGCCATATTGTCCTGAAGCCATTGATAGAAATCGCTATCACAAATCAGACCGTACTTGATCACCTCCGCCAAACCGGCCGATAACTCATTGTCCGGCAAGGTATCCAGTGTGGAGATATCCGCAATCACACAGTTGGGCTGATGGAATGCGCCAATCATATTCTTGCCCAGCGGATGATTCACGCCGGTCTTTCCACCGACAGAAGAATCAACCTGTGACAACAGTGTTGTTGGCACCTGAATGAAATCCACTCCACGCTGGTAGCAGGCGGCTGCAAATCCGGTCATGTCACCCACAACACCACCACCCAGAGCAACCAGCGTTGTCGTTCTCGTGTGGCGCGCTTCCAGAAGATGGTCAAAGATGCCGTTAACAGTATCCAGCGTTTTCCACTGTTCCCCATCCGGCAAAACCACATCAATCACATTGAAACCTGAAAGCGCCTGCCGAACCTGTGACAAATACAGAGGCGCTACCGTTTCATTGGTGACTATGACAACATCGCGCCCCCAGATATGTGGCGTATAGAGTTCAGGGCGGGAAATCAGATCAGAACCGGTATAGATCGGATAGGATCGATCCCCCAAGTCAACAGTCAGCGTTTTCATCCACAACCTCGATAATCACTGATTCAGGGCATCGACTATTTTGTTCACTACCTGACGGGGATTTCCGCGACTGGTCGAAACCACCACATCGGCCAGTTCACGATAAACCGGCTCACGCTCGGCATAAAGGTCTCGAATCACTTCGTCTCGATTTGGTTTTTGCAGTAATGGCCGACTCTTGTCCTTTTCCATGCGCCGGACCAGTGTATCGACCGCAGCGTCCAGAAAAACCACAAAACCGGTTGCGCTGATAATCTTGCGGTTCTCAACATGCATCACCGTCCCACCGCCCGTAGCAATAATCTGGGCCGATTGCTGACTGAGATCGTGCAACACATCGGTTTCACGTTTCCTGAACCCTTCTTCACCTTCCACATCAAAAATCCAGGCAATCTCAGCCCCACAACGGGCCTCAATCTCCTGATCAGTATCTGTAAAGGAGAGCCCGAGATCGTTGGCAAGCAGGCGACCGATGGTGCTCTTTCCCGCACCCATCGGCCCCACCAGATAGATAATCCGTGACTGCATATAACCCATCAGCGTAGCGCTAGTGTGTCAGAAATAATCTTGGGGGTAATAAATATCAAGACTTCTTTTTTGATATTGGAGTTCGTTGTACGGCTAAAAAGACTACCGACACCCGGCAAATCCCCCAACAGTGGAACCTTTGACTTACCCTGCGTCTGTATATTATTGAAAATACCGCCAATAACCAATGTCTCTCCATCGTTGACAAGCACTTTTGTCTGAACTTCGTTCTTGTCGATAGAGGGCACAGAACTGGAACTGCTACCCGTGCTCTTTACAGAGTCATTTGTCACCTTGATATCCATAATAACCCGGCCATCAGGTGTGATCTGAGGTGTTACCTCCAAAGACAGAACCGCCTCTTTGAACGATGTACTGGTAGCACCACTGGATGACGCTTCCTGATAAGGAATCTCTGTACCGTTTTTAATAGTCGCCTTCTGCTTGTCTGATGTGACAATCTTGGGCTGAGAGATCACCTCACCACCACCGTCAGCTTCCAAGGCCGAAAGTTCAAGACTCAATGTCGTATTATCGGTGACAAAACCCCATGTAAAGCCACTGGAACCAGCCGTACTCAGGTCAACGAACATATTGTCGATTTTGCTTTTGTCACCATCCTGCCCCTTACTACCACTCCATTTAACACCAATATTTTTTTCAAAACTGGTATCAGCAGTGACGATTCGAGCCTCGATCTGAACCTGTTTAACCGGTACATCAATTTTCTCCACCAGATCCATAATAGCATCCAGTTTTTCCCGCGTTTCCTGAATCAAAAGGCTGTTGGTACGCTCGACAACCTGAACACTGCCCCGCTCTGACAGCGTACGATTACCTTCTCCACCCAAGAGCACAGAGGCAACTTCATCGGCGCTGGCATAATTGATTTGTAATATCTGGCTGACCAGTGGGGCTAGCTCATCGATCTGCTGCTTGGATTCCAGCTCCTGACGCTCTCTGGCTGCAAGCTCTTCAGCTGGAGCCACCGTCAACACATTGCTTTCCAAACGCTTATCAAGCCCCTTGGACTTCAAAACAATATCCAACGCTTGATCCCAGGGCACATTTTTGAGGCGCAACGTGACATTTCCACCGACAGTATCGCTGGCAACCAAATTCAAATCCTTGAAGTCAGCAATGAGCTGCAATACAGAACGAACCTCAATATCCTGGAAATTCAGTGAAAGCTTTTCACCGTCATAGGCAAAACGTTCTTTCTTGAGCTCTTCAGACTCTTCTTTCGTTAGAGGCTTAACACTCACAGTCAGCTTGTTTTCTGCCTGCCAGGCAAGGTAGTCATACTCACCTTCCGGCTCAATCACAACCAGTGCATTGCCATCACGAACCCTGGCATCAATGAATTTGACCGGTGTTGCAAAATCCACCACATCAAGACGATTATTCAACCCTTCCGGCAAACTGACCCCCGGGAAAGACAGCTCAAGTCGCCCCCCTGTCTCATCCAGGTCCATGGTTGCATCTGAAGAAGCAAGGGTAATAACGATATTACCTTCACCAGCCTCACCACGATGAAAATCAATATCAGAGATCTCCTTGACGCCATAGCGACCTCTAGCTCCCTCCATGCCTGACTCAGGTTCGGGGAAGCTTTCTGCCGTTCCCTCTCTGCCATCCCCAATCATGATATAGAGGTTTTTACCCTCAGTACGCGTGCTATAGCCGGCAGGATTATTGAGACTGACGATCAGGCGGGTACGTTCATTGGTTTCCAATACCGCCACATTTCGGGCGTTGGCAAACCCAATCTCATTATACTTGGGCACATTGCTCAAGGTGCCAATCAAGTCAATGGCAATCCGAGCGGGTTGCTCAATGGTATATCCCTTGATTTGAGGAGGCCGGCCATCGAACTCCAACTTGAGTTCAACCTTGTCCCCCGGCAGTGATGCAGCATCTATGCCCTCAAGGATGGCGGCAACGGCCGATGTCACCCCGCCTAACCCTAGAATCAGAAAAAGAGCCGCCACTCTTGCAGCAGAACCCAGTATTATTTTCATCAGCCCTACCCACACACTTGTCATTTTCGTAATTCTGTTTTTGTTATCGGCATGTCTTGAGCAGGCCGTAGTTATTGCTCAGTCAACGTCAGTGTTCTCGGCCGTTCCACCCAGCTTTCCGGGCCGCTTGGTATAATTTCAAGAAGCTGGATACCTGCCTCGGTGATAGCAATAATACGCCCGTGATTCCGGCCAATATAATCACCAACTCGAATCCGGTAAACACTCCCTTCCGTACGAACAAGCCCCCAGATACCCTCACTATTGCTGAGAGTGCCTACCATGGAGAAACTGTCAACCGGGAAATTTTCCAGAAATTGCTTCACTCGGTTTGTATCGGGCTTGATATCACTGTTTACCCGCTGCTTGATTGTCTGAATTTTTATAGGGGGCTCAAATGGGCTTCGCATGCCACCAGCACTGTAGGTAAAACTTTCATAAGGGGTAAAGGTTGGCAATGGTTTGATCTGCCCCTTGGGTTTTGCCCTGACCTCATCCATAAACCGTGACAAATCATCATGATTCGCCCCACCGGAACAACCACTGAGCAACAGAGCCGCCCCAAAAACAGCTGCAATCGCCGCTACTGTATGCTTCATCACTGCGCCCCCTTATCGTTATAACGATAGGTTTTGGCCAGAATCTGCATAGTCAGCACCCCCCCAGAATTACCTGGAGTCAGCTTGAAGTCATGTAGAGTGACGATTCTGGGGAGGTTTGCCACACCACTGACGAAACTGCCAATGTCATGGTATCCCCCTTTCACACTGATACTGATCGGTAACTCAATATAGAACGCGTTCACCACCTCAGGCTGGAGATTGATAAAGTTAAACTCCAATCCTGACCCAACACCCAGGTAAGTAATATCTTCCAACAGACCAGGCACCTCGGTGTCACTGGGCAACTGCCTGAGCAAGGCACCAAACGATGTCTCCATCTCCACCATCTGCTGCTTATAGGATTCTACATTAGCCGCCTGAAACGCCTTGGTCTGGAACTCCTCACGCAGCTGACGCTCCTTCCGTACCACCTGATCCAGGGTACCCTGCATATCACTCAAATAAAGGGGATAACCGATGCCAATCACGGCAACAAAAACCAGCACACAAGCAATAATCTTGACAACTGCAGGCCATGACCCGACGTTTTCAAAGTCCAGGTCATTAATATCGAAATCATTGAGTTTCTGTAATGAATCCCCAAGGCTCATGACTCATCCTCCTGCTTGGGGGTCACCTGTAGTACGGTGAGATCAAAACTACTACCACGCCCATCCCCCAAAGCCTTAACCGCCGTCAGGTTCGGACCGTCAAACCATTTCGATTCGTCAAACTGTCGCATCAGGGCAGAAATACGGTTATTGGATTCCGCAATCCCCTTGATCGTGATGTTATTGCCCCGCATATCCAGAAACGTGAAATACACGCCATCAGGGGCCACGCGAACCAATTCATCAAACACCCGAACAATAACAGGTCGGTTACCTTGTAAGCTCTGAATAACCCCCATCCGCTCCAGCAACTCTTCGCGGCGCTTCTTGAGGTTTTTAATTTCAGCAATGCGCGAATTCAGCCCATTGATTTCTTTCTGGACGAATTGGTTTCTGTAACGCTGGGTCTCAACCTGACCATCAATATAGGTTCCCATAAAGAACACGAGGACAAGCGACGTAACAGCGGACACACCCAGCATGATGAAAAAACGCTGTTTCCGTGCCTGGCGAAGCTCCTCGCGCCAGGGCAACAGATTAATCTTTGCCATCAGTCAAAGCTCCTCATGGCCAACCCGCAGGCGATCATCATCGCCGGGGCGTCATTGGTCAGTGCACTGGCATTCACACGACTGGCAACAGCCATATCGGCAAACGGGTTGGCCACGACACAGGGCGTACCAATCTTTTCTTCAATCAACTGAGCCAGCCCCGTCGTAGAGGCCGTACCGCCGGCAAGCACTATGCAGTCAACGTCGTTATAATGACTAGCTGAATAAAAGAACTGAAGACTGCGGGAAACCTGTTGCACCACCGCATCCCTGAAAGGCTCCAGCACCTCGGGACCATAATCATCCGGCAAATCGTTCGTTTTCTTGGCCAGTCCTGCCTCTTCAGCACTCAACCCATAACGACGCTGAATTTCTTCGGTCAGTTGACGGCCACCAAACATCTGCTCACGGGTATAAATTGTTTTACCGTCTTGCAGCACACTCAATGTCGCCATCGTCGCGCCAATATCCATCACCGCAACGGT
The DNA here is from genome assembly GCF_018263925.1 of Kistimonas asteriae. GTDB lineage: Bacteria > Pseudomonadota > Gammaproteobacteria > Pseudomonadales > Endozoicomonadaceae > Kistimonas > Kistimonas asteriae. The sequence continues at coordinate 174,797 of NZ_JAEVHF010000004.1, read as the reverse complement.
AGGATCAGCCGCACCAACATTAAGCTGGGGCAGAACCATCTCAAAAGACCGCTCCATGGCATAGGCTTCGATATCCACGACTTTGGCCGCCAGACCCGCTAGATCCAGCACAGCCTCACGCATCTCAACATTTTCCCGACGGCAGGCGGCAATCAGAACTTCAGCGGTTCCCGGATTATTCTCGTGCGCCCCCTGCACTTCAAAGTCGATTGCCACCTCATCGAGCGGATAGGGGATATACTGATCCGCCTCAACCATGATCTGACTTTCCATGTCATCATCATTCAGGCTGGCGTCCATATCGATGGTTTTGGTGATAACGGCCGCACCGGAAACGGCAACCGCCGCATTCTTGAGCGATGTTCGAGATTTGGACACAAGTTTCTTGATCGCCTCACCCACAGCGTCAAGATCATTAATGTTTTTGTCGACAACCGCATTCGGCGCTAGAGGCTCAACAGCGTAGGCCTCAACCTTATACTGTTTGCTACCCCGACTCAGCTCCAGCAACTTCACGGATGTGGAACTGATATCAATCCCCAGCAGGGAGTTCGATTTCTTATTCAGCAGCCCCAGCACTGTTTTTATCCCGTAAGTGTTAGTATATCTTTTTATATCATTATCTTATGTTACCTTTTTCATTAAATAACAGACAGCACATGAGCGCAATTGTGCTATCGGGGCGCCGCAGGCTTATAATGGCCTCTCTTTCACGCTCTACGACGCGCAAAATAAGCGCAACTCTTTAATTTAACTGAAGAAATTATGAAGACAGCGGTAAAACTGGCGAAATTTGGCTTATGGTGCGGCATTGCTGCATTTTGTGGTGCACTACTCATTTCCGCCAGCGTCTTTCTCTATCTGAGCCCAGCGCTCCCCTCGGTCGATAGCCTGAGAGACATCCGCCTGCAAACGCCATTGCGGGTCTTTTCTGCGGACCACAAACTGATTGCCGAGTTTGGCGAAAAACGTCGAAGCCCTATTCAGTATGAGGATCTTCCTGAGCCAATGCTCAAAGCGTTCCTCGCCGCCGAGGATGATCGCTTCTACTCCCATAACGGCGTCGACATCATGGGCCTGCTGCGCGCCACAGCGCAATTGGTCTCCACCGGCAAGATCAAATCTGGCGGCAGCACAATCACCATGCAGGTCGCCAAAAATTTCTTTCTCAGCCATGAACGGGTCTTTTCCCGCAAGTTCAATGAAATCCTGCTGGCACTGGAAATCGAGAGAAAGCTCAGCAAAAACGAGATTCTTGAGCTGTACCTGAACAAAATTTATCTCGGCAACAGAGCGTATGGCGTCGAAGCGGCTGCTCAGGTGTATTACGGCAAGCCCTCCAGTGAACTAACACTGGCCGAGATGGCCATGATCGCCGGTCTGCCCAAGGCACCATCCCGTTACAATCCTCTCGCGAACCCCCGTCGCGCTCTGATTCGGAGAGACTGGATCCTGTCCCGGATGTACGACCTGGGCTACATCACCCAAGTGGACATGCAGGCGGCTATCGAACAACCGGTCACCGCACAATACCACGGCCTCCCTATTGAGCTTGAGGCGCCGTATGTCGCAGAGATGGTTCGCCAGGAAGTCGTGGAGCAATTTGGGCAGGAAGCCTACACCGACGGCTATGAAATCTATACCACTGTAAATAGCAACGATCAGATTGCAGCAAATAAAGCCATTGACCACGGAATCCAGGCCTATGACGAACGTCACGGCTACCGCGGCCCTGAAGCCCAGCTGGGCGACTCACCAGACAACTGGCACCAGGCGCTCATGAGCACTGGCCGTGTTGGGCAGCTTAAGCCTGCCATCGTCACCGCCTTCAACGGTGATTCCACCGAGATTCTGTTCAAAAAAGGCGAAACGGCTCAACTCCCCTGGACTGGCATCGAGTGGGCTCGCCCCTACATCACGGTCAACCGGCAAGGCCCCAAACCCAAGAAACCGGAAGACATTTTGGCTGAGGGCGACCTTATCCGTGTCAGACAGCAGCCGGATGGCAGCTACAGACTAAGCCAGATACCCGATGTCCAAGCGGCCCTGATCGCCATCTCGCCTAAAAACGGTGCAGTTGAGGCTCTGGTTGGCGGCTTCAACTTCTATGACAGCAAATACAACCGGGTTACCCAGGCCAGTCGCCAGGCTGGTTCTGCCTTCAAACCGTTTGTCTACAGCGCTGCACTTGCCAATGGCATGACTGCCGCGACACTCATTAACGATGCCCCCATTGTCTTCAGTGATGACAAACTGGAAAGCCATTGGCGCCCCCAGAATGACAACATGAAGTTCTATGGCCCCACTCGCTTGCGAAAGGGCCTGTATCGCTCTCGCAACCTGGTCTCTATCCGCGTACTGCAACGTACAGGCGTCCAGCGCACCATTGACTACATGGAAAAACTGGGACTTCCACGAGAGAAACTACCCCGAAACCTTTCACTGTCACTGGGAAGCGCCGACCTCACCCCTCTGGAGCTGACAACCAGCTATGCCATTCTTGCCAATGGTGGTTTCCGGGTTGAGCCCCATTTGGTCCAACGAATCGACCGGCTCGAAGAAACCCTTTACCAGGCCAATCCTCCGACGGCTTGCCGGGACTGTTCCGACATTCACAAAGGTCAGCCCGATGCGGAGCAGGCCATCAGTGACCTGATACCCAATGAGACCTTGTCACCGACCATTGCCAGTACGATCAATGACTTTGCCCTGATGTCGGCACTGCCTACCGGTGCCCCGTTCACCATCAACTACGCGGAACGGGTGATGGGTGAGCGGGTCAACTACATCATCAACAGTATTATGCAGGATGTCATTCGCAAGGGGACGGGGCGCCGCGCTCTGGCACTCAAGCGTGACGATCTGGCCGGCAAGACCGGGACAACCAACGACCAGAAAGATGTCTGGTTTGCGGGTTACAATCCTGATCTGCTGGCCACCGTCTGGCTTGGCTTTGATCAACCACGACCTCTGGGGCGCTGGGAATACGGCGCTAACGCCGCACTGCCGATGTGGGTTGAATTCATGCGTACTGCTCTGAAAGACGTCCCTGAATCCTACCTGCCACAACCTGCAGGAATCACGACCATCAAGATCAACCCGGAAACCGGCAAGCCGGCACGTCCTGATGATCCAAATGCCATTTTTGAAATATTCCGCACAGAAAAAGCGCCGAAGGCAGACTTCTCTGATGAGCAGATGCCAGCCCTGGAGACTGAAACCTTCAATCCTGACGAAATTTTCTGAAGCCACAGTTATCCCAGACAACAAAAAACCCCGCTTAGCGGGGTTTTTTGTTAGTGCGAATACATCTGATCTCAACAATCAGATATCGTCAACACTCTTCAGCGGGTAGTTGGCCGGATAAGGCAACTGAGCGACACCGGTATCGACTGCTGCCTTGGCTACAGCCGCCGCTACAACACCCAGCAGACGAACATCCATCGGCTTGGGAATGATGTACTCTGTACCAAACTCCAACGCATCAGCACCGTAAGCCTCCAGCACGTCCTGAGGAACAGGCTCTTTCGCCAGCTCACGGATAGCATGAGCCGCTGCAACCTTCATCTCTTCATTAATGACCTTGGCGCGAACATCCAGTGCACCGCGGAAAATGAAGGGGAAGCCCAGAACATTGTTAACCTGGTTCGGAAAATCAGAGCGGCCAGTTGCCATGATGACATCAGGGCGAACTTCCCGGGCCACATCCGGGTTAATTTCCGGATCCGGGTTAGAGCAGGCGAAGACAATCGGATTTTCGGCCATTTTCAACAGCTGATCGGATGACAGCAGGTTAGGACCTGACAGTCCCAGGAAAGCATCCGCCCCTTCAATGGCGTCATCCAGGGTGCGCTTGTTCGTATCAATGGCGAAAGCGGCTTTGTATTCGTTCAGATCAGTACGACCTGAGTGAATGACACCCTTACTGTCAAGCATGCTGACATTTTCAGGTTTAACACCACAGCTGATCAGCAGCTTGGTACAGGCAATCGCCGCAGCACCGGCACCCAGGCAAACCAGCTTGGCGGTGGCAATGTCTTTACCCGCCAGTTCCAGGGCATTCAGCATACCCGCCACGGTAACAATCGCTGTACCGTGCTGGTCATCGTGGAATATGGGAATTTCACACTGCTCAATCAGTGCACGCTCAATCTCAAAGCATTCAGGTGCCTTGATATCTTCGAGGTTAATGCCGCCAAATGTGTTAGCGATACGCTTGACCGTATCAATAAAGGCCTGGGGACTTTCGGATTCAACTTCGATATCGATGGAGTCAACGCCGGCAAAACGCTTGAACAACAGCGCCTTACCTTCCATGACAGGCTTGCTGGCCAGTGCACCCAGGTTACCCAGGCCCAGAATGGCAGAACCATTACTGATGACAGCGACCAGGTTACCTTTAGCGGTATATTTGTAAGCGTTTTCGGGATCTTTGGCGATTTCTCTGACCGGCTCGGCAACGCCGGGACTATAGGCCAGTGCCAGATCACGAGCGGTGTCAGCCGGCGTGGTCAGTTCAATACTGATTTTTCCGGGTTTGGGGTTTGCGTGATAGTCAAGAGCGGCTTGCTTCATGTCCTCAGCCATTGTATTTTTTTCCGATGTTGTTGTACCTGCGCGGAGCCATGAGAATATAGGAAAGGGAAATGGTGAACAACCGCAATGGCGGCCATTTCAGGGGATTTGGCAAGCGGGTAAGCCCATACCGAAAGTGTCTTTCTGCAGGGCAATACGTATCAGAAACAAAAAAGGCGCCGGTGAGGGCGCCTTTTTTGACAGAGTCCGAAAAACTCAGCGACGGGTGCTGAGCTTGCCGAAACGCTGCTGGAAGCGCTCGATACGGCCGCCGGTATCCATCACCTTCTGAGTGCCGGTGTAGAACGGATGGCACTTGGAGCATACGTCCAGCTGCAGGTCCTTGCACAGAGTGGAACGGACCTTGATTTCGTTACCGCAGCTGCAGGTAGCAGTCATTTCTTCGTACTGAGGATGGATATCCTGTTTCATGTGAGCTCACCTCTGTGTTTCGGCATGCCGCCACCCCTTAATGCGTAGATCAACAGGCACCGCATGCAGGTTTCAGGTCCGGCCATCCACGGGGAACCGCCGGATCCTGTCCGGAAAGAGCGCGAATACTACCAGAGAGCAAACGCCAAGCAAAGACAGTTGAACCGGCAATCTGTTACCATTTTTTGCAATTAAGGGCCTGCTGGAACGCGATTTACCGAAACCATGCCAACAACTTCTGACTGCTCCCAACCGTTTCTCAGGCTTGCCCTGCCCGTCACACTGCGGCGTTTGTTCGATTACCTGCCGCCAGTAAACTGTGATGCGTCACTATTGAGACCCGGCATTCGGCTGACAGTTCCGTTTGGCCGCCGTAAGGTGACAGGGATCCTGATCGAAACCACCAGCCACAGCGACTATCCCGTCGAAAAACTGAAACGCGCCGAGCATCCGCAAGACCAGGAAGCGGTTATCACTGACGATATTCTGCAACTGTGCCGATGGGCGGCCAGCTATTATCAGTATTCCCTCGGCGACACACTGAGCCAGGCATTACCGGTTATGCTCCGTCAGGGCTACGACCTAGCCAAGGAAGCCCACACCTGCTGGCGACAAGCGCCTGATATCGATCCGGCCATTATTGAAAAACTTAGCCGTGCCCCTCGCCAGCAAGCAACATGGGAAATCGTTAAAGCTCACCCCAAAGGCGCAACCGAAGTGGCGCTCAAGGCGCTGGGCGCCGAAATCACTCTATTGAAGAAACTGGCCGATAAGGGGCTGATTGAAACCTATACCCATATACCTGAAAAACGCCCCTTCCACAGTTATAACCCAATACTGAAAACCTCTGAGCTGGTGCTAAACCATGAGCAGCAGCAAGCCTTCGAAGCCATTACCTGTGATGCCAACCGGTTCAGCACCACGCTTTTGCACGGGGTGACGGGCAGCGGAAAAACTGAAGTCTATCTGCAGGCGATTCACAACACACTGAAGCAGCAGCAACAGGCACTCGTACTGGTCCCTGAAATTGGGCTGACACCCCAGACACTGGAACGGTTCCGTAACCGATTCAACGTTCCCGTTACTGTCCTGCACTCGGGACTGAACGACAGAGAACGATTGAATGGCTGGTTATCCGCCTTCCATGGGGAAGCTGGCATTATTATTGGCACCCGGTCCAGTATCTTCACGCCCATGCCCTACCTTGGACTTATCATTGTCGATGAAGAGCACGACCTTTCCTATAAGCAACAGGATAGCATCCGCTACTCGGCACGAGACTTGGCCATCTACCGGGGAAAACTACGGAATATTCCGGTCATGCTTGGCAGTGCAACACCTTCACTGGAGTCACTGCACAATGCCAAAAACCATCGCTACCGCTATCAGAAACTGAACCAGCGAGCGGGCAACGCCAAACCACCCCATATGGAACTGGTGGATATCCGCGGCAAACAACTGAATGCAGGACTTAGCGAAACGGTCGAACAAGCCATCCATCAAACTTTACAGCGTGGCGAGCAGGCACTGGTATTCCTCAATCAACGCGGTTATGCACCAACATTATCGTGCAATGAATGCGGCCATTTGCTGGACTGTCCACAGTGTGACGCCCATTTGACACTGCATCGAACACCGCCCCATCTGCATTGCCATCACTGTGATCTGCAACGTCCCATCCCTCTGCAATGCCCTCATTGCAATAGCCGCCACCTGGCGCCTGTCGGTCAGGGTACGGAGCGCTCAGAAGAAGTACTGGCCAAACAGTTTCGCAATATCAACGTGCTTCGCATTGACCGGGACAGCACACGCCGCAAAACAGCGCTCAGTGATATGCTCTCCATTATCCACAAGGGCGAACCCGCCATACTGGTAGGCACCCAGATGCTGGCCAAGGGACATCACTTCCCCAAAGTCACGCTGGTCGTCATCCTGAATGCCGACAGTGGTTTTTTCAGTGCCGATTTCCGAGGCCCGGAAAAAGTCGGCCAGCTTCTGCTACAGGTCGCCGGACGCTCGGGACGAAGCACACGACCAGGGCACGTTATAATCCAGACCCAGTTTCCGGAAAACCAGCAGCTTCAGCAACTGGTCACCCAGGGTTACGACGCCTTTGCTGAGGGTCTGCTCGTACAACGTCAATCAATTAGCCTGCCTCCCTTCGGCTACATGACGCTGCTGACAGCAGAAGCAACCCATGCACACGACGCCCATCAATTTCTGGCAACCGTTGCCAACCATGCTCAACAGACGATCCAGACACAGAATCTGGCGGGACCGATGGGCGTTAAAGCCCTGGGCCCCATGCCCGCTGCAATGGAGAAACGTCAGGGTCGTTATCGCATGCAACTGTTTCTGCAAGGAGCCAGTCGTGGGTCACTTCACACCCTACTTAACCATCTGATTCCTGTTATGGAATCATCGCCCTTGGGAAGAAAGATCAGATGGTCTGTGGATGTAGATCCACTGGAGATGGGTTAAATCAATCGAACAGCTTGCTGATCAATACTGGAATGGCATTTTCTACTCGCAGAATGCGTGGCCCCAGGTGAATGCGTTCAAAGCCACAGGCCTCTAGCTTTTCCACTTCATAGGGAATGAAGCCGCCCTCTGGCCCAATGGCGAGGACCACTTCCTCTGTCAGCTGACGTGGACAAAAACGACCATTGTCGCCGGGATGCGCAACCAGCCCCTGCTTACCCTGCAGCATTGCAGGCAGACGATCTTCCACAAATGGTTTGAAACGTTTCTCAAAGATAATTTCGGGTAACTGGGTATCCCGCGCCTGCTCCAGCCCCAGCACCAGCTGTTCCCGTAATTTTGCCTCTGCCAGCCAAGGCGATTGCCAAAAGCTTTTTTCTACCCGGTAGCTGTTCATCAACACAATGCGTTTGACGCCCATGGCGGTCATGGTCTGCAAACAGCGTTTAAGCATTTTAGGGCGAGGCAGGGACAATAGGACTGTTAACGGAAGAAGAGGTGGCGGTGTATCCGTCAGCGAAACCTCCAATACCAGCTGTTGGGTATCCAGCACCTGAACCATCCCAGTTCCCATCAGGCCATTGACGCGCCCTACCCGCAAGGTGTCGCCAACACACGCCTGATGAATATCAGACACATGAGATAGACGACGACCACTGATTACAACCCGGGCGTCCGAGACAAAGTCGCTCTCTTCCAGTAATAACAGATTCATACAATAGGGAATTTGGCAGAAGAAGGAGAAGGAGAAACAGCCTCAATCCTGAGGCTGCTCATCGGAGGTATCATCGCGACTCTGAACCAGGCCGGAAAACAGTATCCCAACCTCAAACAGAAACCACATGGGAACCGCCAACAGTGACTGGGAAATGACATCCGGCGGTGTCAGCAACATGCCGAACACAAAGCAGATCACCACGACATAAGGGCGTTTCGCCTTAAGTGACTGGACGTCCGCGACGCCAGACCAGACCAGCAGCACCGTGGCTATCGGAATCTCAAACGCCAGTCCGAAGGCAAAAAACATCTTCAGGACAAAGTCGAGATACCGATTGATATCGGTCATGATCGCGACACCTTCAGGGCCGACACTGGTGAAGAAACCAAATACCAGGGGAAACACCACAAAGTACGCAAACGCAACGCCAGCGTAAAACAACAGCACGCTGGCGCATAACAAGGGAATCGCTATGCGCTTTTCATGCCGGTAAAGCCCCGGCGAGATAAACGTCCATGCCTGGTGCAGCAGAAAAGGGATGGCCAGGAACACCGATACCACCAGCGTCAACTTGAACGGCGTCAGGAAGGGCGATGCCACATCCGTGGCAATCATACTGGCACCTTCCGGCAGATAGGCTCTCAGCGGCTCAGAGACAAATACATAAATGTCGTTGGCAAAATAAAACAGACCAAGAAAAATCACCAGAATGATGCCAAAGCTTTTCAGCAGGCGAGTGCGCAGTTCCAGCAAATGCTGTACCAGCGGCTGTTCCTTGTCCGTCGAGGAGGATTTTGTCATGGGTCTTTCTTACTGCTACCACTGTTCGCCTGCCCCGGGCTGTCGGCGGAAGCCGTCGGCCGATGACTGGATAACGGAGAAGATTCCGATCCAGTATCAATCTGCCGGTTAAGGCCCTCCACCTCGCTCTGCAGGGTGTCCCGGGTCTTTTTCAGTTCAGCCATCACCGATTCGTTATGGATTTCGCGTCGAATTTCGTCGGCATTGATCTCTTTTTCAATTTCCTGACGAATCGACTGGAAACTCCGGCGCAACCGGCCGACCCAGACAGCGACGACCTTGATGGCCACCGGTAGCCGCTCAGGCCCCAGTACAACCAAGGCAATAACGGCGATGACCAACAACTCAAGAAAGCCAATATCAAACACAATCAGCTACCTGGTTACGACTGTTTTTCCCGGGATTTTTTCTCTCCGGACTTATCATCCTGCGCCGCAAAGGTCGCATCCTGCTCCAGATGACGCTTGTCGTCTGACGACTTGTCAGCTGTCGACTCGGCCTCATCGCTGCTCAGCGCTTTCTTGAAACCCTTCACCGCGCTACCCAAGTCACCACCAATATTGCGCAGCCGCTTGGTGCCGAACAACATCACCACAATCAGCAGTACGATCAACAACTGCCAGATACTGATTCCACCCAAACCCATAATCGTTCCTTTACCTGACCATCAGGCATTTATTCAACACTGCGAAGCCAGCCCCATCAGAGCGGCTTCGGCGTACCACCACCCAGTATATGAAAGTGGAGATGAAAAACTTCCTGGCCACCACCTTTGCCGGTATTGGCGACCGTACGATAGCCACCGTCCAAGCCCTGCTGCCGGGCAATCCGGGGAATGGTCAGCAGCATATGACTGGCCAGCTCACGGTCATCATCGCCCAGATCATCCAGACTTTCCACGTGCTTGCGGGGGATCACCAGAAGATGCACCGGTGCTTTCGGCTGAATATCCCGAAACGCCAGGCAGTGATCGTCCTCATACACCACATCCGCCGGGATGGCACCATCGCAGATTTTGCAAAAGATACAGTCACTCATAGCACTCACTTCCTGTTTCATGTCAGACAGGCCAGACACGCTGCATACTACCGGGTTCTGGCGGCTTTCTCTTCCAGACCAGACAAACCGAAGCGCCGCTCAAGCTCAGCCAGTACATCCTCGTGACTGAGTTCCAGATGGGAGAGCATTACCATGCAATGAAACCAGAGGTCTGCTGTCTCTGCAATCAGCGATTTTGCGGATTCAGCATCCGTAACATCCTTGGCGGCAAGGAGGGTTTCCGTCGCCTCCTCACCCACTTTTTCCAGAATTTTGTTTAAGCCCTTCTCATGCAGGCTTGCAACATAGGAGCTATCCGGTGACGCCTGCCGACGTTGGGCCAACACCTCTGCCAATTGATCCAGAATGTCACTCATCCCCACCTACTCCTTACTGCGACGATTTGCCGTAAATCTGCTCTGGCGACTGCAGAACCGGCTCTTTCTCCTGCCAGTCCCCCTCCGATAGCGACCGATAGAAACAGGATTCACGTCCTGTATGGCAGGCAATCCCGCCAAGCTGCGTCACTTTCAGCAGCAACGTGTCGCCATCACAGTCCAGCTGAATATCTTTCAACTGCTGTACATGACCGGATGATTCGCCTTTTCGCCACAGGGACTGGCGCGACCGGGACCAGTACACCGCCCGCTTTTCCTGTACGCTAAGCGCCAGTGACTCCGGATTCATCCACGCCATCATCAGGACACGACCGGTTACCGCATCCTGAGCAATAGCTGGCACCAGCCCATCCTCATTCCAGCGAACCGCATCCAACCATGCAGGATTCGTCATTATCGTTCTCTTCTGCTTCCCGGTTTCAACAAATAGATGCCAGCGCCCCCCAGCAACAGCGGCTCCCATCCTATGGCTGCAAGCCAGCCGGGCTGAATCCATGCAGTAATCGCCAGCACCAGTAGTCCAACACCCAGTGCCCGACTCCAACCGTCATGCGACGGCATCCCACCCTGCTTCAACATGCGCTCCTGTTGTCCCCGCATTTCATGCAGATCACGGACAACCTGATGAGCCACCATCGGCGCCTGTTCAATCAACTGGGGCATCTGCTCATTAATGCGGCGCAGCACCCCCTTGGGCGCGACCCGGTCTTTCATCCACTGTTCAAGGAAGGGTTGTGCTGTAGCCCACAGATCCAGCTGGGGATAAAGCTGTCGACCCAATCCTTCAATATTCAGGAGCGTTTTCTGCAATAACACCAGCTGCGGCTGCACTTCCATATTGAAGCGACGCGCAGTGGAAAACAGATTCATCAGCACCTGGCCAAAAGAGATTTCCGCCAGCGGTTTTTCAAAAATAGGCTCACAGACCGTGCGAATCGCCGCTTCCAGCTCGTTAACGACCGTTTCCCGAGGCACCCAACCGGAGTCAATGTGCAGCTGCGCCACCATCCGGTAATCCCGGTGAAAAAATGCCAGCAGGTTACGGGCAAGGTAGCTCAAGTCTTCCGGCGTGAGAGAACCCACAATGCCGCAATCCACACCGATATATTGTGGATCTTCCGGGTGCTCATAGGAGACAAAAATATTCCCGGGATGCATATCGGCATGAAAGAAACTGTCACGGAACACCTGGGTGAAGAAGACCTCCACACCGCGTTCTGCCAGCTTCTTCATATTGGTGCCCTGCGCTTCCAGCGCCGCAAGATCCGTGACAGGCACGCCATAAATGCGCTCCATCACCATCACTTTCTGGCTGCAGTAATCCCAATACACCCGGGGGATATACAGCGAAGGCGAACCCAGAAAATTACGACGCAACTGCGAGGCATTGGCCGCCTCACGCTGCAAATTCAGTTCATCGAAGATGGTTTTTTCATAATCAGCCACCACTTCCACCGGCCGCAGACGCCGCCCATCACTGGATATACGCACCAGAATATGCGCCAGCAGGAATAACAATGACATATCCTGACGGATCGTTTTTTCGATGCCCGGTCGAATAACTTTGACCACAACGGACTCGCCACTGTGCAACGTCGCTTCATGCACCTGGGCAACCGACGCTGAGGCCATCGGTTCACGATTAAAGGTGGCAAACAATTCGGAGGGCGGTCGCCCAAGACTTTTCTGAATAATGGTTTCAGCCGCTTCTCCGGGAAAAGGCGGCACCCGATCCTGCAGTTTCGCCAGCTCATCACCGATATCATTCGGCAAAAGATCCCGCCGGGTAGAGAGTATCTGTCCAAACTTGACGAATATAGGACCCAGCTCAATCAATGCCCGCCGCAGCCGTTCTCCCCGGGAGAGTCGGCTGGGAATAAAACGCCAGGGCAGCAGCTTGAGAAACCAGCGGATATAAAAAGGTAATGGCTCGCTATCAACCAGGTTATCCAGCCGATATCGGGCCACCACGGATACTATCTTGATAAATCGAAAAACCTGCTGCACCGATCAGGCATCCTGTATCTGCTGTTGCGTCTTCGCCATAAGACGATCCACTCTTGCCTGTAACCGGTCTGCAGCCAGTCGCAGTGTATCCAGATCATCCCGGAACGCACTGACCTCATTTTTGGGCGGCAACACCCGGAGTTCTTCCTGCAGGTATTCTGACAGATTCAGTCGCGCTGTCGTCGCCATGTCACCAAACAGGACTGCGCTCACACGGCTTACCTGCCCCACGGCATGCGCTGCAATACCACCACTGTATCGGGACAGCAACGCTTCCCAGTCAAACTCACTGTGCTTGACGATGGCTGAAACCGTTAACAGTAGATCCGAATTACCCGTCAGGGTAATCCCCTCGTTGAACAGCGTCGCCATGGGCTCATCACTAACTGCAAGGCGTACCAGGGCCGGTGCGGTTCCCCGAATCACGCAATCCGCCTCAGACTCGTAACAGGCACGAAGCTCTATGCCCTCTTCGGTAAACACCAGCCAAATATCCATTGCCGGTGACGTAGAGGCCACCTGCAACACCTGCCCCTTCAGCTCAGCAAAACGTCTTGCGGTGACCGGATCCAGCTTCAACACCTGTTTCAGCCCCTGCTCCAGCGCCATGCGTGCAGCTGTGCCGGGCATGGTTTCCAGCAGCGAGGTCATGGTTTGATGCCTTTGTGCAGAGCCACAACACCACCGGTCATATTGTGGTAACCGGTCTGGACGAAACCGGCGGATTTCATCATCTGCTCCAGGGTGTCCTGATCAGGGTGCATGCGGATCGATTCTGCCAGGTAGCGATAACTTTCCGCATCATCGGCAATCAATTTACCCATCACGGGCAGTGCGGTAAATGAATAAGCATCGTACAACTTGCTTAACAGTGGGTTGTCAGTCTTGGAGAACTCCAGCACCAACAGACGACCACCGGGTTTCAGCACCCGGTTCATGGAGCGCAGTGCCTTGTCTTTGTCCGTGACATTCCGCAGACCAAAGGCGATGGTAATGCAGTCAAAGGTGTTATCCGCGAATGGCAGATCTTCCGCGTTGGCCTGAACATAATCGACATTGCCACAGACACCGGCATCGGTCAGTTTGTCACGGCCAACCTCAAGCATGGCATCGTTAATATCCGCCAGCACCACCAGCCCCTGCTCACCCACGATTTTGGAAAACTTGGCGGTGAGATCACCGGTGCCACCGGCAATATCGAGGATCTTCTGGCCGGGACGGGCCGCACTCATCTCGATCGTGAAACGCTTCCACAACCGATGAACGCCCATGGACATCAGGTCATTCATCAGGTCGTACTTGCCGGCGACCGACTGAAACACCTCAGCCACCAGCTTTTGCTTGTCGTCCCTGTCAACGGTTTTATAGCCGAAATGGGTGGTCTCTTTTGAGTGTTTGTCAGTCATGGTTCATCCAGAAAACTACTGTGCGGATATCAGGGCGACTTATTCTAGCGTTACCGCCGGGCAATGTCTTGACATACGTACCACCACCTAGCGACTCGTATCATTCCATGAACTTCACAGCGCTGACATCCGGATCCCGCGAGGCGCCGGCCTGATGCAACCGCTCCAGGTAATCCTGCCAGTAAGCCTCAAAATGAGCCCCCAAATCGTAGAGGTATTCCCACGTGTAAATACCGGAATCGTGCCCATCATCAAAGATCAGTTTAATGGCGTAATTGCCAATGGCTTCAACACCACTTAGCTGAACCTGTTTTTTACCCGTCTGAAGCACTGCCTGACCGGCGCCATGCCCACGCACCTCTGCCGACGGGCTGTAAACCCTGAGAAACTCTGCGGGCAGCTCATACTTCACACCATCGGAGTAACATAATTCAAGAATGCCACTCTTGCGGCGCAGCCGAATATCAGACGGTACACTGTGCATTTCTGCCATAAAACAACAATCCCGATGAACCCAACCAAACGTGAAAACGAATCCCGCAGCCCTGTATCATCTTTAGCAGGCTATGACATACTAATCACCATCACGCTTTCCCTTATACACTAACTACAACCTTGGAAGTAGCGATGTCGCACCCCCCATACCCTGTTCATGATGATGAAATTGATCTGTTTGAGCTGGCAGAGAACCTGTGGCAACAAAAATGGATGATTCTCAGCATAACCATTGCTGTTACATTGATAGCCACTGTTACAGCCTTCATGATTCCTCCCACCTATAAAAGCGAGGCAATCATCTCCGAGACTAACGCAGCGGCATTAGCGCCCATTAATCGATTCAGCGCCTCTCAAACTCCCTCTTACATCATTTCCGGGACTGAACTAGCACAATCCGATCAAAATAGCCCAATCCAGCAAGTGCAACCCACCCACAGCTCCTACGCGGCCTATCAGGAGGGCGACAGGCTGACGCCAGAAAAAAGCTTTAAGCTTTTCTACAAGACGCTGACTTCCGCTGACACACTCGAAGCCGTATTCAGGGATAGCAACTATGCCCAGACGCATTCCGGACTTGATACCCTGAACGAAAAAAACACTGCCGCCCTTTACGAAGCATTGCGCAATAACATCAAGATTAAGCTGATAAAATCCGAAGTTCCTCGTATCAGTGTCACCCTGACAGGCCATGACCCGGCACTGGCTGCCAGCATTATCAATGATTATCTGATCCCTCTCACCATACAAAAGGTCATTGATGATGAGGAGCAGACCATCACCGCAGAACTGAACCTCGAAAAAATCACATTGATGAATGACATTCAGGTGCTTGAGCAGCGCTATATCAACAACAACCTGAACCGGCAGAACCAACTCAAACAGGCGATTGCCATGGCCGAGGCTGGCAGCATCATCAAACCGCAATTGAACAATATTTCAGGTAATGACAGCCCTCAATACCTCTTCCTGCTCGGCACAGATACTCTCCGTGCAGAGCTGGCTCAGACCCAATTCACGCTCAACCAGTACCGCCGCATTACCAACACCGAGCAATCTAGCCGCAATGCGCCTTTGATTCCCGGTGTTGCTGAAAAATTCTACCGCTTCCAACAGCTGGACAGCATCAAACCCGACTTCTCCAATTCGACACCAGTTCGAATCGAGCAGCGCGCCAGTGCTCCTTTAACACCTGAAAAGCCCAACAAAAAGCTGATCATTGCGGTGGGGCTGGTACTGGGTGCCATGCTGTCAGTGTTTATCGCTTTGATACGCATTGCTATCCAAAACCATAAGGCGCGCATCCAGGTCGCCACGCTTTCAGCTGAAACACCCGAGCATCAACCTAAAACGCCGGCCTAAAAAAAGCCCGCTTCCGATTGTTACCGGAAGCGGGCTTTGCAAAGCGATCAATCGATACGGGTTACAGGATAAAGCGGCTCAGATCTTCATTCTGAACCAGTGCACCCAGATGCTGGTTCACATACTCAGCATCTATCATCACCGCCTCACCAGTAGCCGCCAGGTCTGCTGCACCGAAAGAGACTTCTTCCAGCAAGCGCTCCATCACGGTATGCAGACGACGGGCACCGATATTTTCGGTATTTTCATTCACCTGCCAGGCGACTTCAGCCACACGGTTGATACCGGAACGGGCAAATTCAATTTTCAGCCCTTCAGTCGCCATCAGCGCCTGATACTGCTCCGTCAGCGATGCATCCGGCTCGGTCAGAATACGCTCAAAATCTTCCACATTCAGCGCCTTCAGCTCCACCCGGATCGGCAGACGCCCCTGCAGTTCAGGAATCAGGTCAGACGGCTTGGAGAGATGGAATGCACCGGAAGCGATAAACAGGATGTGATCCGTTTTCACCATGCCGTACTTGGTGCTGACCGTGCAGCCTTCGATCAGCGGCAGCAAGTCACGCTGCACACCTTCACGGGACACATCACCACTGTTGTTGCCGGAACGCTTGGCCACCTTGTCGATTTCATCCAGGAAGACAATACCGTTCTGCTCCACCGCTTCAATCGCGCTGGTTTTCAGCTCATCTTCATTCACCAGCTTGGCCGCTTCTTCATCCTGAACCAGCTTCATGGCTTCACGAACTTTCAGCTTGCGCGCCTTTTTCTTGCCGCTGGACATACTGGAAAACATGTTCTGCAGCTGGCTGGTCATCTCCTCCATGCCCGGAGGCGCCATGATTTCCACACCGACACTGGCTTCATTGACTTCAATATCGATCTCTTTATCGTCCAGCTCGCCTTCACGCAGCTTCTTGCGGAAGACCTGACGTGTACTGTTGTCCTGCGGCTGAGATGACTCTTCGGAGAACGAACGGGCAGGTGGCAGCAGTGCATCCAGGATGCGATCCTCTGCGGCATCCATGGCACGATGCTTAAACTTATGCATTTCCTGCTCACGCTGCATCTTGATGGCTGCATCAACCAGATCACGCACGATAGATTCGACATCACGTCCGACATAGCCCACTTCGGTGAACTTGGTGGCTTCCACCTTGATGAACGGAGCATTGGCCAGCTTGGCCAGGCGACGCGCTATTTCGGTTTTACCAACACCGGTCGGCCCAATCATCAGAATGTTCTTGGGGCTGATTTCGTTGCGCAATGCTTCATCAATCTGCATCCTGCGCCACCGGTTGCGCAGGGCAATGGCCACGGAACGCTTGGCGTCATCCTGACCGATAATATGTTTATCCAACTCGTGGACGATTTCGCGGGGAGTCATATTCGACATAACTGCAGCTCTGATTTCCTGAATTCGTGACCGGTGCCGGGCTTACTCGTCGTAGCAGAGTTCTTCGATGGTCCGGTTGTGATTGGTGTAGACACAGATATCACCCGCAATGGACAGGCTTTTTTCCACGACATCCCGCGCATCCATGTCCGTATTCTCGAACAGGGCCCGGGCGGCAGACTGGGCGAACGAGCCACCGGAACCAATCGCCAGGATGCCATCTTCCGGCTCCATGACGTCACCGTTACCGGTAATGATCAATGATGCCTTTGCATCCGCTACCGCCAACATGGCTTCGAGGCGCCGCAGCGCACGATCAGTACGCCAGTCCTTCGCCAGTTCAACGGCGGCACGCACCAACTGCCCCTGGTGCTTTTCCAACTGCGCTTCAAAGCGCTCAAACAGGGTAAACGCATCCGCCGTACCACCGGCAAAACCGGCCAGTACCTGGTTATTGTAAAGACGGCGAACCTTGCGGGCGTTACCCTTGATAACCGTCTGCCCCAGTGACACCTGACCGTCACCACCGATCACCACTTTGCCATTTCTGCGCACAGACAGGATGGTAGTGCCTCTGTACTGTTCCAAGGCGGACTCCTGAATTCGTTCATTGAGATGAGGGAATGATTGGGACGGCAGAAAACAATTTCAAGGGCCCTCCCATTCGAGGGCCGGAAATGGATTATTTAAGCTGCAACATCAATGAATCAATCTTATGGGCGACCAGGGTCTGACGGGCTTCGTTCAGGGAGCTCTGTTCAGTGAACGGCCCCAACTGCACCCGGTGCCAGGCATCCCCGCCCTTGACGATCACGCGCTCGACCCGGGCATCCAGCCCCCACAGCAGCAACTGCGCCCGTAAGCGATCGGCATCATCGGGGTTGCGAAAGGAGCCTGCCTGCAACAGATAACGTCGGTTTGGCTTTGCCTCCACGGTGACCGGTGCCTGTTTTTCTGTCGGCACCTTCGCCACGACGGGTTTCTCGCTCTTAGGCGATGCCGCTGATGCATGCTTGGCCTCATTAGAGACCATGACTTCTGATTCTGGCAGCAGGGTATAGAAATCAAAAACCGGCTTCTTTTCCGGCGACGGTTTCTTCTTGCTGACAATCTCACCGGTTCCCGTACTGCCAGCCACCGTACGCGCATCCACACTGGCATCAGGCGCCAGATTCACCAATAGCGTCACCAACACTCCGATGGTGACACCGGCGCCCAGCCATAACCAGCCGGGAATATCTTTCCTTCCTGCCGATTTCTTCGTTGTCGACGCACCACGCCGAACTGTTTTTTTCGCCGCCATTACCCCTCCATGGCACCACTACGTAGTCAAGACTACCCATACTATACAAGGCATTGAGCCAACTGTTAAAAACACGCAAGCCGTTAGCTACGCCTGCTGACCAAACAGACAATTATCTGCAGAAGAAAACGGGAACTCTACCGTGACTTTTACGGTCTTACCTGACAAACCAGAACCCCTTGAAAACGTATTGTTTTGCCTGTGGAATTTCGATAGCATCCGGCTCATGGCTACGATAATAGACACTTCTCACGACTTACCGACTGAAGACCACGTCTCTGACGCGGGTATTATTGCACGTTTCTATTTTCTCCCCGCTCTCCGACGACGCTACCGCCGAATTTAAGCAGTACAGGCGCCCATCTTGTGCTCTGTCCTGCCTGACCGCTTGTCTCTACACTACGTTGTTTATATAACCCAGACCCTGACCAAGGTTTAAGGATCCGTTCATGAACGTGCTTAAAGTACTCGAACACCAGCTCACCCAGGCCCTGATCGCGGCCGGCGCCCCGGAAGGCAGCAATGCCATGGTCCGCACCAGCGCCCGCGCCCAGTTCGGCGATTACCAGGCCAACGGAATCATGCCTGCCGCCAAGAAAATGGGCATGAATCCCCGTGAACTGGCGCAGCAGGTCGTGGACAAACTGGAACTAGGTAGCATCATCGCAAAGGCTGAAATCGCCGGCCCCGGCTTTATCAACCTGTTCATCAATGCTGACTGGCTGACTGCCGAACTGGACAGCTACAGCAAGGATCCTCGCGCCGGTGTCGAGGAAACCGCAGAAAAACAAACCATTGTTGTGGACTACTCCGCCCCTAACGTTGCCAAGGAAATGCACGTTGGCCACCTGCGCTCCACCATCATCGGTGATGCGGTTGTGCGCACCCTGGAATTCCTTGGCAATAAAGTAATTCGCGCCAACCATATCGGCGACTGGGGTACCCAGTTCGGCATGCTGATTGCCCATCTGGAAGAGCTGCAGAAAGAAAATCCGGAAGTCATGTCCGCCGAACTGGCCGACCTGGAAGAATTCTACCGGGAATCCAAAAAGCATTATGACAGCAACCCGGAATTCGCTGTACGCGCCCGTAACTATGTCGTCAAGCTGCAGGGCGGCGACGAGTGGTGTCTGGATATGTGGCAGAAACTGGTTGATGTCACTCTGGAACAGAACCAGCGTAACTACGACCGCCTGAATGTCACCCTGACCCGTGAAGACGCCATGGGCGAAAGCATGTACAACGACATGCTGCCCGGCATCATCCAGGATCTGGAAGCCAAAGGGCTGGCGGTAGAAGATCAGGGAGCCAAAGTCGTCCATCTGGACGAATTCAAAAACAAGGACGGCGACCCCATGGGCGTTATCGTCCAGAAGAAAGACGGTGGCTTCCTCTACACCACGACCGACATCGCCTGTGCCAAGTACCGCTACGAAACCCTGAACGCCAACCGGGTGCTGTATTACATCGACGCCCGCCAGGCCCAGCACCTGCAGCAGGCCTGGACGATTGTACGCAAGGCGGGTTATGTGCCGGAATCCGTTCCGCTGGAACACCACGCTTTCGGCGTCATGCTGGGGAAAGATGGCAAACCGTTCAAGACCAGAAGTGGCGGCGTAGTAAAACTGTCCCAACTGCTGGATGAAGCCGAAGAACGGGCAGCGCGCCTGATCGCCCAGAAAGGGGCCGACCTGAGCGAAGAGCAGAAGGTTGAGGTCATCAAAGCTGTCGCGATGGGTGCGGTCAAATATTCCGACCTGTCCAAGAACCGGACCAGCGACTACATCTTCGACTGGGACAACATGCTGTCCTTCGAGGGCAACACGGCTCCCTATATGATGTACGCCTACACCCGGATTCGTAGCATCTTCCGCAAGGCTGAGGTGAATGAATCTGACCTGACTGGGCACATCGCCCTGACCGAAGCCGAAGAACGTGCTCTGGCCATGAAGGTCATGCAGTTCAGCGAAACCATCGACACTGTCGTTCGTGAAGGCATGCCACATTTCATGTGCGCTTACCTGTACGATCTGGCTGGCGCCTTCATGAAATTCTACGAAGCTTGCCCGGTCAACAAGGCAGGTGTCGCTGAAGACGTACGGAACAGCAGACTGCAGCTTTGTGCACTGACAGCCCGAGTTCTGAAACAGGGACTAGGACTTCTGGGTATCAACACAGTCGAACAGATGTAATTGTAATTGCCACTCGCATTAAAAACGGCAGCACTCGCTGCCGTTTTTATGTACAGACCGACATCTATCAGCTATGGAGCCGCCATGAGCATTTCATAATCAGCTGTGAGTTCGTCCATCTTGCGCAGGATGGACTCTGTTGTCACCGATATCACCGTAGGCACATAGCGACCCTCACTCTCTCCACTGAAGCCAGCCTTGGAGAATCGCCATTGAGCCTCCACTCTCGACAGTTTTTTCTGGATCTCAGTTGAATTTTCCGGGGCTGCCTGCAGAGACTTCAGAGATTCATCAAACTGATCTACTGCCTGATGAAGATCGTCATGAATCCCCTGCGAATCCACCCCCCAGGCCAGAGCCATGTAATGAGCGGCAATTCGCTGGGAGAGCATACGCTGCCGACCTGACAAATTAATCAATCTGGCGCTATTACCACCAACATGCGTCTCAATCCTAGAGACCAGATCGTTTGATAAGGTCAGCAGCTCATCACTTTGTCGCAACACCCTGGCGGCATCATTTTTAGCAGGTACCGCCAGCACCTGTAACCGATAGAGCTGCCATATTTCCTCAACCTGCCCAAGCCCATCCTGAATGCCTTGAGTCGGTGCATAATCTACCAAGTCAAGAAACTGCTGTTCAAACTCGGCTATGCTGGCATCAAGCTGCTTCTGTGCTACTTCAATATTAACTCCAGCGCCCAGCATCAGGTAATTCTTTGCTATGCGTTGCGATAGCATGCGCTGCCGGCCAGATATGTTTACCGCCTCAGCATCAGTCAAAACCGCCTCCACAGGCACTGAAGCCAGAAGCAGTACTATGGAAAACACTGCAAACAACCTGTTCTTATTCAACATATTCTGTACCCCACTCCTGTTACTTTACCGTCCACTTCTAGCAACATACACGCCATAAAATGGGGCACAAAAAAGCAAGGAAACAGCGACTTCTTCCCAACAGTGCGCACCATGAAAGATCACGGTAAAGCTTTTTACGCACCATGGTAGCACTTAGAGGGGAATGGACAAATTGAAAGGACCCGTCAACATCTATGCTTGAAAGTTCAATATTTTCAGGTGGTTGGTTATGACCGCGGGAATACCTGGAGTCAAGGGTATTGCCCTTGACTCCAGGTATCTACTCACTAAACATCCAGCATAAAAGTTACCGGTCCGTCATTCAGCAAACTGACTTTCATATCAGCACCGAAGATACCAGTGGCAACGTCAGGGTGCCGCTCACTGGCAGACGTAACAAAATGATCATATAGCGCTTTCCCCCTCTCCGGTGTTGCCCCCGAACTGAAACTGGGGCGCAACCCTTTACGGGTATCGGCAACCAGAGTGAACTGGGAGACAATCAACAACCCGCCGCCCGTATCGGCCAGGCTCAGGTTCATCTTGCCATTGTCGTCAGAAAAAACCCGGTAGCGCAGAATACGATCCAGCAACTTGTCCGCTTTCTGCTCATCGTCGTTTTTTTCTACCCCTAAAAGCAGCAGCAATCCTGAATCTATTGCTCCCACTGTTTCACCCTCAACAACCACGCTCGCGTGACTGACACGCTGAATCAACCCTTTCATAACCGCCTTATATCAAGAGGTTTTATCCAGACCAAACTCTTTACTGAAGCGTTTGCCCATTTCATCGGTAGCCCTGACCAGGGCGTCACGAATACCGGCTTCCTTCGCGGAGTGTCCGGCATCACGCACAATATGCAGCTCGGCTTCCAGCCAGTACTGCTGCAAGGTCTGCGCATTCTCTAGCGGGCACACCATGTCGTAACGTCCATGGACAATAATGCCAGGAATATTTGCAATGGCCTGACACTGCTCAATCACTTCATTTTCCCGAATAAACGCCTTATTGATCATGTAGTGGGCAGCAATACGCGCCATGGCAAGAGCACGATGAGGATCAGAAAAACCATCCAGCACTTCTTGGCTCGGGCGCAGGGTAGCGCAGTGCCCTTCCCAGAGACACCAGGCCTTGGCAGCTGCCATCCTGGCCAGTTCATCCGCACCCGTCAGCCGTGCATGGAAAGCACCGAGCATATCGCCGCGTTCCGCCTCCGGAATGGGTTGGGAGAAGGTTTGCCAATAGTCTGGGAATACCCGGTTAGCGCCTTCCCGGTAAAGCCAGCTGATATCCCGCTCACGGGCCAGCCAGACACCACGTAGCACCATGGCCAGCACTGTTTCGGGATGCTGAATAGCATATAACAGCGCCAGTGTTGAGCCCCAGGAACCGCCAAACAACATCCATTTGTCGATCTTCAGGAAGGCGCGAATGGCTTCCATATCCTCGAGTAAATGCGCCGTAGTATTGTTTTCCAGTTCGCCATAGGGGCGGGAACGACCGCAGCCGCGCTGATCAAACGCAATAACGCGGTAGAGATAGGGATCAAAGAAACGTCGGGTATGTTTGTCGCAGGAACCGCCGGGACCACCATGCAGGTAGAGCACCGGAATCCCCTCCGGGTTACCGCTCTCTTCAAGATACAATTCATGATGACCGGAAACCGGCAGGATATGACGGGCGTAGGGTTTAATGGCCGGATAAAGCGTCAGCATCGGATATCCTTTGTCATGACACAGGCAACTGTCAGCTCACTGAACAATGATCATAACAGCCAGATTAAAAGTACCAGTGTCTAACATTAACCCTATTCAGAGTGGGAATAAAGCCAGCAAAAACACGGCCTTTGCTCCGCTACAGACTGACAGAAAGCGCTCTCACTCGCTGTCAGTCCATAGAGACATCCTGTCATTACCGCACGCTTAATCCGTGCGGTAAATCAAAAAGAGGACAGACTGACTATTCCCTTATTTCTTGGAAGAACGACGACGTTCTACTTCTGTCAGTTTCTTCTTACGCAAACGGATGGATTCCGGTGTGACTTCAACCAGCTCATCATCATCAATGAACTCGAGCGCCTGCTCCAGCGTATGACGGATATGCGGTGTCAGCATGATGTTTTCATCGGTACCGGATGCCCGCACGTTGGTCAGCTGCTTGGCCTTGGTCGGGTTCACCGTCAGATCGTTTTCACGGCTGTGCAGACCAATGATCTGGCCTTCATAGACCTCAACGTTCGGACCAATGAACAGACGACCACGCTCCTGCAGGTTCCACAGCGCGTAACCCAGTGCCTTACCCTTAACCATGGAAACCAGTACACCATTCTTACGGTGCGCAACCTTGCCATCCTTGACCGGACCATAGTGGTCAAAGATGTGGGTCAGGATACCGCTGCCAGAGGTCATGGTCATGAACTGGGAACGGAAACCGATCAAGCCACGGGCTGGCATGATGAAGTCCAGGCGGGTACGACCCTTACCGTCCGGCACCATGTTTTTCAGCTCAGCCTTACGCAGCCCCATTTCTTCCATGACGGAGCCCTGGTGCTGGTCTTCCACATCGATTACAACCTGTTCGAAAGGCTCATGGGCAACACCATCAATATCCCTGATCACGACTTCAGGGCGGGACACACCCATTTCATAGCCTTCACGGCGCATAGTCTCAATCAGAACCGACAGGTGTAGTTCGCCTCGACCAGACACGACAAACTTGTCTGCATCAGAGCCCTGCTCCACACGCAGCGCCACGTTGTGCAGTAGTTCACGCTCAAGACGATCCTTGATATTGCGTGATGTGACGAACTTGCCTTCCTGACCGGCAAATGGCGAATCATTCACCTGGAAGGTCATGCTGACGGTAGGCTCATCAACCGTCAGCGGCGTCATCTGGTCAGGATGATCAGGGTCGCACAGGGTATCGGAAATATTCAGGTTATCGATACCGGTGATGCAGATAATATCACCGGCACGGGCCTGCTCTACATCAACCCGCTCCAGCCCCAAGTGCCCCATGACTTTCAGAATACGAGCGTTACGCGCCTTTCCGTCGCGCTCAATCAGGCGTACCGGTGTATTGGTACCCACGACACCGCGACTGACACGACCGATACCGATAATGCCGACATAGCTATTGTAATCCAGCGCACTGATCTGCATCTGGAACGGTCCATCCCGATTAACATCAGGTGCCGGTACCTTGTCCACAATCATTTCGAACAATGGCGTCATATCCTCAGCCATCTCGTCCGGATCATTGCCAGCAATACCGTTCAGTGCTGATGCATAAATCACCGGGAAGTCCAGCTGCTCATCGGTAGCGCCCAGACGGTCGAACAGGTCAAACACCTGATCCATGACCCAGTCAGGACGCGCGCCGGGACGATCCACCTTGTTGATAACAACAATCGGGCTCAGGCCCTGTTCAAAGGCTTTCTGGGTCACAAAGCGGGTCTGCGGCATGGGGCCATCGACGGCATCCACCAGCAGCAGGACGGAATCCACCATGGACAGTACCCGCTCGACTTCACCACCGAAGTCGGCGTGTCCTGGAGTATCCACAATATTGATATGGTAATCCTGCCAGTTGATCGCCGTATTCTTGGCCAGGATAGTGATGCCGCGTTCCCGTTCCTGGTCGTTGGAATCCATGATGCGTTCGGCATCCTGATCCTTCCGACCCAGGGTGCCGGACTGCTGCAGCAGTTTGTCGACCAGGGTTGTCTTGCCGTGGTCAACGTGCGCGATAATCGCGATATTTCTCAGCTTCTCAATCACAATGATGCCTCAAGCTCTCAAAAAAATAGTCTGTTTTGTTATATCTGACCGGTTAATCACCTGTTCATCGGTCAGACCTGCAGCACTTTCCCTAGCGCCGCCTGAAAATCATCCGACCGGCCAGAGGCCTCACCGTAGGCCTCAATCAACCGTTTTCTCAGGGTAGAATCCAGCAGTTCCATATCAACCTTGGAACGCGCCAGATGGTGAAAGTTGCGTAATGCACGCCGTGGCCCCAATGACAACCGGCCACAGCTCATATCTGCGATATCAATCAGTCCCAGTTCATGATCCGGGGTCAGCACCACATTACCCAAGTGCAGGGAGCGAAAATAGACGCCTTTCTCATGCAGTCTGGCAATGAATGTTCCCAGCTGTCCCATTAATCCTGACGAATCACCCGTCGCGTCTTTCAGCAGATGACGCAGCGTTTCTCCGGGCAGCGGCTGGTAATGCACCGCCGTCCGCCGGATAGTGGGGATGCGATAATTATCGATAATCGTGACTGAGGGAATCCCCCTTTCGGCAAGCAACCCCGCGTTAAGGGTAAATCGCGTCGAATAGGGAAATATCAGTGCCGATGACAGTAACCGCTTGCGCCGGAACAGTTTCAGGAATGAACCGTCGTTCAGCAGCAGCACTTTGTCACCAAATCCATCCGCTTCAATGACGCGGGCGCCATCCCTTAGGGCGGAGTACTCCTGTGCTGTCAGCGTACGCATGCAAATTCCGGGCTCTGTATCAATCAGTTTCTGGCCATAACTATGACCCCAAGGGGCGGCAATTCTATTAGACTGGCACCACCTTGGAAAGATTATGTTAATATTGCGCGATTGTGCTGCCCGATTCTGTATCAGGCTCAATGCAAAAACCTTCATATCTTCTGACTGCAGATCCTGACAAGGCAAGGTCTGCAGCAACCGAAAAAAGGTCACGATGTATGACAGACCCAATCCGAAATGATCAGGGGGGCCTGCGGGTTTACCTGCGTCTGCTCGGCTACGTTCGCCCCTACTGGCATATCTTTGCCCTGAGCATCTTCGGCTATATGCTGTTTGCCGCCAGCCAGCCGATGTTCCCGAAACTGGTGGACTATTTTATCCGGGCGCTGGATGTGAATGATCACGATCCGGTGATGTTGCCCCTGCTGGGCAGTTTTGACAAAAGTGCACTGGTCTGGTTTGTTCCAGTCGGCGTACTGTCTATCGGTATCATCCGCGGTATCGGCTCATTCCTTGGCAGTTATTTTCTGGCCAAGGTGTCCCTGGGCATCGTCAACGATCTGCGGATTGCCCTGTTTAACCGACTGGTGCTACTACCCAATACTTATTTTGACAACAACAATTCCGGCCACCTGATTTCACGTATTATCTATAACGTCAATATGGTCACCGGTGCGGCGACTGACGCTATCAAAGTAGTCTTCCGGGAAGGGATGACGGTCATCGCCCTGCTGGGCTTCCTGTTCTGGACCAACTGGCGCCTGACCATGGTCTTTGTTGCCGTTGCCCCCATCATTGCGATTGTTGTTGGGTTGACCGGGAAAAAATTCCGCAAACTCAGCAAAAAACTGCAGACATCCATGGGGGATGTCACCCATATTGCGTCTGAAACCATCAGTGGCTACCGTGTTGTGCGGGGCTTTGGTGGCGAAACCTACGAGCAGCAACGCTTTAAAAGCGCCAGCTGTCGCAATACCGGCCAGGGCCTGAAGCTGGTCAAGGTGTCGGCTATCCACACCCCTACCCTGCAGTTCCTGGTACTGTCTGCGTTGTCCATACTCATGTACATCATCCTGTACATGAAAAGTTCCGGCGCGATCAACACATCGTTCAGTGAACTGGTCGCCTTTATTACCGCTGCCGGCCTGCTGCCCAAACCCATTCGCCAGCTCAGTGAAGTGAATGCCAATATCCAGAAGGGTATTGCCGCTGCCCAGAACATTTTCGAGCAGGTGGATGAACCCACTGAACCGGATACCGGCACATTCACCACCGAGCGTGTTGAGGGGCGGCTGGAATTCCGAAACCTTGGATTCACCTACCCGACCGCTGACCGACCTGCATTATCCAATGTAAATGTCACCATTGAACCGGGGCAGACCGTCGCCCTCGTTGGCCGCTCCGGCAGCGGCAAGACGACCCTTGCCAACCTGCTACCCCGTTTTTACGGGCATACGGAAGGCGACATCCTGCTGGACGGCCGTCCACTGGATGAATACGCCCTGCGTAACCTGCGTAGTCATATCGCTCTGGTGACCCAGCAGGTGACGCTGTTCAATGACACCATCGCCCGCAATATCGCCTACGGTGACCTGCAGGATATGGATGAGGAAGACATCCGCCTGGCCGCAAAAGCCGCCTATGCCATGGAATTTGTGGACAACCTGCCGGATGGTCTGCATACCCTGGTGGGCGAAAATGGCGTACTGCTCTCTGGTGGCCAACGCCAACGCCTGGCGATTGCCCGCGCCATCCTGAAGGATGCGCCGGTACTGATTCTGGATGAAGCGACATCCGCCCTGGATACCGAGTCCGAGCGCCACATCCAGGCGGCGCTGGATGAAGTGATGAAGGGTCGCACCACCTTGGTCATCGCTCACCGTCTGTCCACCATCGAGAATGCAGATCTTATCCTGGTCATGGACAAGGGGCAGATCGTGGAAAGCGGCAACCATACAGCGTTGCTGGCCAAAGGCGGCGCCTACGCGCGACTCTATCGCATGCAGTTCCGCGAACAAGCGGAACAAACACTGGACAATGAACCCGTCACCCTGGTTGAAGCCTGAGACAGACCTCAACCATTGAACGGAAATGACAGACAGGAAACCCCGGATACCCATGAAACCAAGCTTGCCCCGCTTTGACAAAGCCCGCGTTGTGGTGGTCGGCGATGTCATGCTGGACCGTTACTGGCAGGGTCCCACCCGCAGAATTTCCCCCGAGGCGCCGGTTCCGGTCGTCCGGGTCAATGGCAGCGATGACCGTCCCGGCGGCGCCGGCAACGTCGCATTGAATGTCACCTCTCTGGGCGCTCCCGCCTGGCTGCTCGGCATCACCGGCGATGATGAGGCCGCTGACGCCCTGACCACCCGGCTGGAAGCAGCCGGCGTCTACTGTGACTTCGTGCGCCTGAAAGATGCACCGACCATCACCAAGCTACGGGTTATCAGCCAGCATCAGCAACTGATCCGCCTGGATTTTGAGGAAGCGTTCACCGGCGTCGACGTGGACACCATCCCTGATCGCCTCTCGGCGCTGTTGGACAATGCCGACGCCCTGATCGTTTCGGATTATGGCAAGGGCACCCTGAAAGACATCCAGGAACTGATCCGACTGGCCCGCAAGCGCAATATTCCCGTACTGGCAGACCCCAAGGGACAGGACTTCACCCGCTACCGTGGCGCCACCGTGATCACCCCGAACCTGCATGAGTTCGAGGCGATTGTCGGCAGCTGCTCCACCGAAGAGGAGCTGGTTGCCAAAGGCCAGGCGCTGCGCGAAGAGCTGAGGCTGGATGCCCTGCTGATTACCCGCGGCGAACATGGCATGACCCTGCTGCGTGCGGATGAAAAAGAACTGCACCTGCCGGCCCGCGCCCGTGAAGTGTTTGATGTCACCGGTGCAGGCGACACCGTGATCGCCACCCTGGCTGCCGCACTGGCGAGTGGTGAACCGCTGCCCCGTGCAGCCGCGCTAGCCAACATTGCCGCCGGCATTGTGGTGGCTAAGCTGGGCACTGCCACCGTCAGCCTGCCGGAACTGCGCCGCGCCGTAAATGCCATCCAGGGCTCTGAACGGGGTGCCATGACGCGTGAGCAGCTGTTGATCGCGGTCGAAGATGCTCGCGCTCATGGTGAACAGATCGTCTTTACCAACGGCTGCTTTGACATCATTCATGCCGGTCACGTCGGCTACCTGGAACAGGCCCGGAAGCTTGGTGACCGTCTTGTGCTGGCCATTAATGGGGATGAATCGGTAACCCGTCTGAAAGGGGAGGGGCGTCCGATCAACCCTGTTGAGCGACGCATGGCGGTACTGGCGGGTCTGGAAGCGGTCGACTGGGTGGTTTCCTTCGACGAAGACACGCCGGAATCCCTGCTGGAACAACTGAAGCCTGATGTACTGGTAAAAGGCGGCGATTACGGTATCAACGAAGTCGTTGGTGCGGACATTGTCACCGCCTACGGCGGCGAAGTTGCTGTTCTGGACTTCCTGGAAAACTGCTCAACAACGGCAATTGTTCAGAAAATCCGCAAGGAAAATGAGCAAGAACCTGCCTGATAAGGCCTATTAATGGGTCGGTGATTGTCATCGACCCATTATGCAACTACCGTCCGGCACACTATATGAGCGTTCCACCCTCGTGCTGTGTGACAAAAAGCCGATTTTCCCTGGGCGCGAAAAATTCAGATAAACGATAGCCACTCCCATCAAACCGGGTAAGTTTTCCATCAACCAACTGAAAATAACCTATCAGCCTTTCACCCTGACACTGTGCAAGAACAAAACGCCGCTCTGGCCTTAACCGGCTGACAAGAAAACCATCTTCTTTCTCATCTTCCACAAAAAATCCCTGCTCAGGCCATGCTTCCAGTGCAACCGTCAGGCTATAAACTAACTGAATGCTATTCGTAGGACAGTGAACATAGAGATGAACAGGTAATCTAACTGACTGGCCATTAATAAAAACCGTCTCTCCCTGCTGACCAGCCAGCCAGCTGGACGGCTGGAGCTCCATAATCGCTGACTGCTGGGGTAATTCATAAGGATTTCCCACAGGCTGGCTGTCAAAATAAAACGGGAAATAGCCAGGCCCCTGCTTAAACAGAACCTCTTCTGAAATTTCCCGAAGCACTGTACTAAACGGGTTATCCAGCTCCGAGGTTTCGACATAGCCGGACACCGGCTTTAACACCTGCCCTGCCCCCCCTCGATCCTGCGCCACTAATACTAGATAGTCGCTACCATCGATTTGTATTTTCAACAGAACTGAAACGCCGACATTCGCCAGGGATATCTCATTACTATCAGGAAAGGCAGGTGGCACTGTACCTCTGGAACGGATGGCAGCCATTTCACTAAATGCCAGTGGGTCACCAAAAGGCCTTAGATCATAACCATCCGCAGTGAGCACCAGCTTTACCTGGCGCGTTGAAAATGCTGTTGCAGCCTCCCTGCGCAAAATGATTCCTTCACTCATGCAGCATTCTTCTCCACCGCCTGCAGCACGGCATGCACATTATGTCGTAAATGGTCTGGATTAATGGTTCCCAGAACCGCAGCAGACACACCGGCATGGGAGAACACAAAATCCATGCAGGTCTGCACCGGATCCTCACCATCGCTGCAGAGATGGCCGCTGGCCAGTGCTTTCTTCACCAGGATGGCCTTGCCATGATCCCGGGCATAATCCAGCACGGCACGCTCGCCCTGCTCGTTGAGGTTCCAGGTCACCATGGCACAGTCAGACTGCTCTAACGCAAGGATACCGCCTTCCACTGTCTTGGTAGACATACCAGACGCTCGCACCAGCCCTTCACGCTTCAAGTCAGCAAGCGCTTCAAGGCAGCCGTAACGACGGATAATATCCACATCGTCGCCACTGGAATGAACCAGCACCATATCCAGATAGTCTGTCCCCAACCGTTTCAGGCTGCGCTCTATGCTGAAGCGAAGATGTTCCGGCGTGAAATCGAAACGGGATTCACCATTTTCGAACTCTTCCCCCACTTTGGTGCAGATCACCCATGAGGCACGGTCGCCAGCAATCAGATGCCCCAGCCGCTCTTCACTCGAACCGTAAGCCGGTGCAGTATCCAGTAAATTGATACCGAGATCCCTGGCCTGTGCCAGAAGACTCGCCGCTTCACGGTCATCAGGAATTCTGAAAGCCTCAGGGTATTTGACCTGTTGATCACGCCCCAGTTTCACCGTACCGAAACCCACCGGTGAAATCGTCACACCGGTGTCGGCCACCGGTTTTCTCAGGTGCTCAATCAAAATAACCGCTCCAGAATGGGCCGGTAACGGCTGGTCGTGGCAGTGTCTCTGGCAGGCTGAACGCCTGATTGCCAGACGGCTCAATACCCGCGCCCTTAAGCTCCCGAACCACTTCATCGCTCAGGTTAGGCGCCAGCGCCAGCTTGGTCGGCCAGGTGACCAAACCATTCCCAATCGATTTGCAGTAGGCCGCATCGGGCCTCAGCAGCTTGCCCTGTTTGGGCTCCGCCCGGTTCACCCGCAGGGTTGCCCATTGGGCATCCGAGAAATCAACCCAGGGCAGCAGTTTTTCCACTTCTTTTTTAGCGCGGGCAATCTGCTCGTCACTGTCACGTTTGACGCCGGACTCCGCGATATCACCACCCAGATACCAGACCCACTGGTCATCATCCGTCGGATGGCTGGTCACGGTCAGGCGCGGCACAATATCCGTGCTGATACAATGAGCATAAAGCGGATAAGGGTGCTTATGCTTCATCATTACCATATGCAACGGACGCAGTTGCATTTCAGGCGATGTGACACCCCACCGCTGGAGAATATCCCCCGTGCCTTCGCCGGCCGTAAGGACAAAACGGCGGGCATGGATTTCATAGGTTTCACCACCGGCTGTGCATTCAATGGCGGTAATGTCACCGTTCTCGCCAAAGCGAATCACGCTGTCCTGACCCCAGTCCACTTTCAGTGTGCGATCTTCCAGACCCGCGATCAGTTCACTGACCACCGTTTCAATATCCAGCACACTTTCATTGAGTTTGTAGAGTTTCCCCTTGAAGCCTGGATCGGTGAAAACCTTCGGCAACTCACTCTTGGGGACAGGATCAACACGCCCCCGCAGGGCTTTGCTGGCAAAGAAGGTTGCCATCCGTGAACCCAGGCCACCCGGCGTCCACATATACTGATGATCAGAGAGAATGCGTACTCGACTCAGATCAATTTCACCCTCACCGTCCAGGCAGGCGCGCCAGCGGGCCGGCATGCCGGCAATACACTCTGATGCCTCGGTCAGGTTTCCCGACAGCGCATACTTAATACCGCCGTGGATAATCCCCTGTGATTTGATACTCTGACCACCACCCAGCGTGGCGTTTTCCAGGAGAAGGGCCTTGTAGCCCATATCGTTGAGGCGCCGGAACAGCCATAAACCAGCAATTCCGCCACCGATAATAGCTACATCAGTGTCGATGACGTGGGACATGATACTCATCAATTCAGGTTAGTTCGGGGGAGTATAAGCCTTCCCGCCAGTACGGGTCTATTGACACAATCCGGCCAACACTGGCGTCATCCAAGAAACCCATGGCAGAAGCACTGACAAATCACGATAATGGCTCATTTGCTGACAAACCGGTGACAAGCCGCAATGCCTCGACTGATTTATACCCTGGTTTATTATCTGTTATTACCACTGATCATTCTTCGCCTGCTTTACCGGACCTGGAAAGCACCAGCCTATGCCCGGCGCTGGAATGAACGGTTTGGCTTTTTCAAGGCGCCGAAACCGCCGATGAAAAGTATCTGGGTGCATTCGGTATCCGTCGGAGAAACCATTGCCGCCACCCCTCTGGTGAATGCCCTGAAAGCGCGCTATCCACACCACCGGATTGTCGTTACCACCATGACACCTACCGGCTCAGACCGGGTCAAGGCCATCCATGGTGACAGCGTGTTTCATGTTTATGTCCCCTATGACCTGCCCGGTGCAGTCAACCGATTTCTCGACCGAGTCACTCCTGAGCTGGTCATCATCATGGAGACGGAACTCTGGCCCAATACCATTGCCGCCTGCCATAAGCGGCATATTCCCACCCTCCTGACGAACGCTCGACTGTCAGAACGTTCTGCACGAGGTTATGCCAGGCTTGGGCCTTTGACCCGCGGCATGCTTCAGCAATTAAGCTTTATTGCCGCGCAGGCAAAAGATGACGCTGACCGCTTTATCCAGCTGGGGCACCCCCGTTGCCAGACACTGGTGACCGGTACACTGAAATATGACCTGAATGTGGAAAAGACCCTGAGTGACAAGGCCGAGGTGCTTCGCACACACTGGCTAAGCGAACGTCCGGCATCAACAAAGATTCTTATCGCTGCCAGCACCCATAAAGGTGAAGAAGAGCAAATTCTTTCAGCATTCGGGAAGGTTCGAGAACACCACAAGGATACCCTGCTGCTTCTGGTGCCCCGCCATCCCGAACGTTTTAACGACGTTCACACATTGATCACCAGCCAGAATCTGTCAGTAGCTCGTCGAAGCACGAATGAACCGGTGACCGTATCAACCGATGTCATCCTGGGTGACACCATGGGCGAAATGATGCTGCTTTTCAGCGCTTCTGATATCAGCTTTGTCGGAGGTAGCCTGGTACCAGTGGGTGGCCACAATCTGCTGGAGCCTGCGGCCGTTGGCTTGCCTGTTATCAGCGGCACTCATCTGTTCAACTTCACGGATGTTGCCACCACCCTGAAAGCTGCCAATGCACTTTCTGTGGTCAATAACCCGGAAGAACTGGCTGATACTATGATCACACTGCTAGACGATGAACCTCTAAGAAAAAGCACAGGACAGGCAGGGAAGCGGGTCGTCGAACAAAACCGTGGCGCCCTGGAAAAACAGCTGACACTGGCAGCAAGCCTGATGCACTAACGCCCTCCTCCCTCGGCGATGAGTTCTCTCATCGCCCGCTTCATCAAACTGTCACATTTACCTGCCAAGGTAGCCTCCGCTCGTCATATAACCGATTAAAACACTTACTCAACAGTTTTTATGCAACATGGCTTATTTACGACTATGTTCCATCGCAACAACGCATTCTCTTGCTGAAAAAAACTGTGCATTGATGCTTTCTCAATCAAATCGTAACTATCTTCCGGTTCGTCTGGCGCTGACTGCTCTGGCAGTGACTTCCCCTCTTTTGGTCGAAGCAATGCCATTGTCCGCCTATGGGCCAATGACAGATTTTGGAAACACACTTGAATCACTTAAAAGCAGCGCAGCCCATGCTCGCGCGTCTTTACCTCTGTTGTACCTTAATGCCGCGATGCCAGTATCGGAGGATCAGCTCTCCGACATCGAAGACCGAATGTGGGCAGGAGACATCTTGCTCATTGATGGTACGGAGAGTGAACCACAAACAGTACAAGCCATAAGTGCCTCATTAGGCGGAATCGGTTTGTACGGGCACGTCATCATGATATACAAGCCAGCTTTTGCGCCCGCTCAATTCAAGCAAATCGTATCAGCAGGCAGGGAGCCACCCAACAGCGACACAGCAGGAAAGCTGGTCAATGAAACATTGGCGTTACATGATCGCTGGTCCAGACAACAGCAATACAAAACCAGTCAACAACGCTTTAGTCCATCGGAATGGCGCCCCGAAACAACGGTACAGATTGAGTTACGGGAAATTAACCTGCCATGCCTGGTCGGCAATCAACTCGAAGGCACTCATTCAGAACCAACCTACTGGACAGGAGGACTGATTGACGCTTGCGATCACCGCGCCAGCTTCTCTCTAAATTATCAGATTGATTTTATCCGTTCCACGTCATCCTTACAGGGAGCGGAAGACGCAAAATATGTCCGTTTTACAGTGAATCCGGAATCCAGCGGTGGGGCAGGCTGGCATCTGGTTGATAGACCGACTCATCGGCATACATGGTTTCAAAGTTGGACAAACCGAACCACCTGGTTTGGCCCTATTGCAGATTACTACCGTATTGATATTCATGCTTTAGATGAAGATGTCCGCCTAACACATAGCATCCCCGGCAGTTCACCCAAGCATTCAAAGGTCAAAGCAAAAGACACCATTAAAGTCGGCTTACCCGTACGCATGGGTTTTACCCCCATGCTTGAAGCGCCAAATCCAGATCTACCTGATGACGCAAACCAGGAGGTTGAGTTTCGCCCACCAGATCAGCCGTTACCACTTATGCCGATTATCGAAGAAGGTGAGCACATACAACCAGATGCTGAACCTCAAATTCCGGTATACGATTTATCAATGCTTCATGGGGACAGAAACCTTTGGCCTCAAGACAAAAAGCAAAGGCCGGTGAATAACAAAAGAACCTTCGCTACAATACCCGCAGGCTCCTATTACAGTTCACGATCGGTTATTTATCTTAACTACGAGTATGTTATACACAACCTGTCGAGATCATCCAGAACCGACTCCGCCATCTGGGTTTGGAATCGAGAATTTTCAAAATACAGTGGTGATTGGAGACAGCACGAAAAATGCTATCTCAGCTGCACGGATTGGTTTTTTTCCGATGCCGCTTTTTCTGCAAACGCATACAGCCATTTTACGCCCGGCTTTTCTGCAACCTTTAAAGTGCCGGCAAATAAAAGCGGCTCCTCGAGCTTCAAGCTTGCAAGTGCTATTCACCCTGTCGCACTGGCGGGTCATATTCGTTACCAATTCCTGTTTCAGGATTATTCACTCTGGGACCAGAAAGGTGAAACATATAGCATTGATCAATGGTTCAGGGTCAACTGGGATGCTTCTGCGTTCAGCATACTCCCGACGATAACACTTGAGATCACCAACAAAGACAGTTCTCGCGGGCTTTGCCTAAGTGTTATTGAAAAAAACATTGCCGAGGGAGCTGCTGTAGATATCTATAAATGCCGCTCTACACTGAACCAATTTTGGCAACATGACAGCAAGCAACGCTTACATTCACTGGTAGCAAAAAACCGCTGCCTGACCGCAGAAACAAACAATACATTATCAGTACGCCCATGTTCGGATATAAAACAACAAAAATGGTTTTGGCAAGATAAGCGGTTAATGAATTCTGACACTGCCTATTTGACGCTGAAAGAAAACCATTTAACCCTTACAACAACATTAAGGAATGCACCCATTGAGTGGACTCCCTTTATCGTCCCCTCGTTATTAGATGAAATCATGACTCGCGAGTAATATTTCCAACGCACCGATTTCCCCATTTCAAACGAATAACCATATAGTCATTACCACTTTGAACTTATTCGCGCTCCAATCACTCATACTCCCAAACGAAATCGTTTCAGGAGATACTATAAATCTCCCATCAAGAAACAAGAGAGACTTTACATTGATACAATCTCATGGAGTAATCTTATGGAAACGCCTAGCATATCCAAGAATCCGTCGATTCAGTCATCAGAGGAGGATAGCTCACGAAGAGGTCGTTCTAGATTACGGTCATTGAGCAGACTATTTCGGAGTAGAAGTCAAAGCAGAGACGTCAGCGTCGACAGAGAGTCTAAAGAAAACAAGTTATCCCCATTAAAGAAGCAGCGTTCCCGCTCAATCTCATCAAGTAGAGAAAGTCTTTATCAAGTAGAAGTAAAATCCAGGTATACTGACCTATCAAAATCACTCACCCATGAACAAAGCAAAGCAGGGAATGCTAAAAGAAAAGACCCTGAGAAATTCCAGAAAGATGCTTACCTTCTTCTCTGGAAAAATACCACAACAGACTACTCAAAAACACATCAAGCATTCAAAAAACTTCTTCAAAACCAAGCGACGGGTGTTGACTTTCGAACCGACACATTCCCTGCAACAGGTGAAACCCATCTTTGCACTGCATGTAAAGAATTAGCTGATCAGAAAGTTTGGAAAAAGGACAGCGCACAAAAAGAAATAACGCGATTAATCAATATGATAACCGCTCTAATAGAATTGCAGGCTGATTCCCATACACCGGATTCTCGTGGTTACCACCCCCTTTACTACCTTCTGACCAGCCCTTATTTCAAAGGTGGATCACAAGATATTACCACCCTCGCACTAGCACTCATGGAAGCAAGCGGAGTCAATAATCCTGATACCGAGACTGGCGCTTCACTCACCGTTGTGATGCATTGTATCCACGACAATGACCATGAAACGCTGGCC
The DNA here is from genome assembly GCF_018263925.1 of Kistimonas asteriae. Taxonomy (GTDB): domain Bacteria; phylum Pseudomonadota; class Gammaproteobacteria; order Pseudomonadales; family Endozoicomonadaceae; genus Kistimonas; species Kistimonas asteriae. The sequence goes on along the minus strand of NZ_JAEVHF010000004.1, from coordinate 137,661 downwards.
TTCCTGCTAGAAAATGGTGCAAACTCCAATAAACCAAGTAACACGGGCAATACACCTTTACTTTTAGCCATTGAAGAAAAGAAAGAAGAGCATGTTAAAACCCTACTCAGACATGGAGCAGACCCGAACCAATTCCACCAAATTGATAAAACAAAATCACCATTACTGAGAGCAACATGGAATAGGGAAACCCAATTAATAGAATTATTATTTAATGATTCAAAAGCTCACCCAGATGTTAATATCTTCGACAGTGTAAACGGGACAACAGCATTGATGGTAGCCTCATATTTCGGCTGCCATGATATTGTCGAATTTTTACTAAAGCATGAAGCCATGGTCGATCAATACAGTCATGACTTAGAGACGGCACTAATGATGGCACTAAAAGAATTTCAAGCCCAAAAAATGAAAACCATCGAATTATTATTAGCGGCCAAGGCAACAACCAACATTGTCTCCACCAAAAGTAAAACTCCATTAAAGCAGATACTAACAATTGACAACGCATCAGATAGAGAGATGCTGCTTGAGTTGTTCTTAAAACACGGGCTTGATATTAATCTTCAAGATCGAACCGATCATACGGCTTTAGGGCAATATGTCTTTGATTGCTCCCATGAAATAGTCGAGCTTCTACTAGAACATGGTGCCGATCCTGACATTGATAGCACTAATGGCCAATCATTGCTTGCCTTCTCTGTCTGTAAAACCTTGGAAAAAGGCAAACAGGAAACACCTTTAGCGTCCTTAGAACGTGGCTTGGTAATACATCGCCAAAAAGGCTGTTCCGCTGACTTTAGAAAAATGGCAATGCTACTGGCTACACGCTGCACACACTTCAACGAGGCTCTTCAACTCGCACTTGACGGTAATGACAATGAGTTTATAGCTTATTTCATACAGTCTGCTACTAAGATTGATCCTGACATTATGGCAGCTGATAGAAGCAGCTCATTACTCACATGGGCTATTAAAAACTATGCCGAAGCTACGGATGATCAATCAAGATTTATGCTTATCCGGCAATTAATGGTACTTGGCGCAAATCCCGACCTCGCAGTAACCGCTGACGATATAACACCACTTATGATAGCCAGCGAAATGAATCTTATTGATGTCATTACATTATTACGCCAACCACCGAACCAGGATCTTGGCAAAAGAAAAAAACAGGCGGACGTTAATCAGACTGACAGCAAGGGTAATCATGCTCTTCTACGCGCATGCATGGGAAAAAGCAATAGACCCAATAAACTGACAGTGACAACGCTCATGATCTCGGAACAGGAGTTCGACAAAACGGATATCCACAAGATCAACGACAATCGTGAAACAGCGCTTTTTCATGCTGTCAAACATGGTTACCTCGACATTATTCAAGCCATATTGATAAAAGAATACATTGATCATATTCAGCTATTGACCATTTTCACAATGCAAAACAATGATGGAGAGAGTATCTTTCGCATCATCAATGATGCTGAATACCGGCTACAGCATCCAGCAATTTGCGAGCTTATTTACATACACCTACAAAATCAGAAACAGCAACAGACAGTGATTGGTCAGCATCATACTCAAGTAAAAACAGCAATAACTGTTGAAAGTCAGGCTGCCGAACAAGCCTCTAATGAAGATCAAGAAAGACTGAAGAGTCAAATCCCAGCAGGTGCAACCCTAATCCTAAGGAAGCCTGAACGAAAAGTCCGCCTGGATGCAGCAAAAGACCAACGACGGCCAACAACCAAAGATATGTCAGAATCCAAAGTAGAGGTAGCCCTAAAGAGTCAGCCATTGCCCCAAATGGTGCAGGAGCAAGAGAAACTGCAGGCTCAAGTTAAGACTACGCCGCCAATTGATATAGCTGGCGAAACCTCGGAGACTTCTAGCCTGTCTGTCTCTGAGGAAGCAAAAACCAGCGTATCAGAAGAATATGCCTTGGCGCCCGCGCTGATTCCGGTACAAATGCAAGCTTTCGGAACAAGCATAGAACTAACCGCTCCCACTCTCCCAGCAGAAATGCTTCACACTGAGGTTATCCGACAACCACCTCAAATGAGAGAGCTCCCCCTGCTGCCACAACTCGTATTTAGGGAGTCCGCTACAGAAGAAAACGAACAGCAGTTAGCCCAAAAAAGAGATGAGCTTATTCAATTAAAGAAACAGCAAGAGTCGGAAATGAAGGCGCTTTTCAGCCAACAAGAGGCATTAAATGAGGAAAGTCGTCAACAACTGTTACATCTCACAGGCGAACATTACGACACTCAAACAAAGTTGGATAAAACCCTTAATACACTCAAGGCCTTACAACGTAAAACAACGTCTTCTCCACTGACAGCAGAAAGTGCAACTGAAGCTAAAGTGACAACAACAGAAAAAGCGTACACATGGATGGACCGCCCCCCTGCAATTATTAGCCATGAAAAAATAACCACTGATCTGTCATTCCATCATAGTGATCCAGAATCTGAACGAATATCTGGCCCACAATTCATCCGCAGTGACCAGCGAACAAAAAGTCTGGATTCAATCGACCGTAAATCTGACGTTGACTCTTATGGCGCTGAAAGTAAGTCCATGCTCGGGTTTCGCCCATCACAAATGTGGCATGCTAGCGATTACTCCCAAACTACATTATCAGAATATTCACATTCAAGCTCCTGCCAACGTTATTTAGATCAAGCGGCAAGAAGTTCAACCTCTGGCGAAAGCGGGACGGCGATAAGAGCAGCTGAGCAAGTTGAGGCACAATCACCCGCAGCAAGTCATCATGACAGCATCACTGATACATCCAAAGCTGAACATGAAGTGTCTTCTGACTTAGAACTATCACGACCATTAGTAGAAGAGGCACCATTTCCAGAAGACGTGTTCCGCCCGATCCAACCGGCAACACCTGAAGGCATTTCGCCTACATTTGGCGATATTCCAGAAGATTGGGGCTCCAGCAATGGGAGCGAGCAATCTTTCACAGAGCTAGGGCTTACCAGCGATATTGAATATGAAAAACTTATTAAAAAACTCGAAGCACAAAAACAAACGGATACTAGTGATAAAAATACTCTCGATGTTGTAGAAGAAAAGTATGAAGATGGCAGTGATCAATAAACATCAATATCAATGAAATTTATAACAATATATAAATAACAAAACCTGCCGAATGGCAGGTTTTGTTATTTAAGACAGTCAATTTCTCTCAAAAACTTATCCGGTACAAACCGGAACAGTCATTCCCTCTTCTGGATTACCGGTCATCCACTCATTCAACGCCTGCAGGTCTTCCGGGCTCAGGGTGCCGGCCGTCTGCTTCAGCTTCAGGGTGTTGATGATGAAGTCATACCGCGCATTGAAATAATCACGCTGGGCCGAATACAGCACCTGCTGGGCATTCAGCACATCGACGATGTTTCGGGTACCGACCTCATAACCGCTTTCTGTTGCCTTCAACGCGCTTCGGGCTGAGACGATTCCCTGGCAGCGGGCTTCAATACGATCCACATCGGTATTCACCGTACGGAACAGGTTGCGCGCATTCGTCGTCGTCTGGCGCAGGGTCAGGTCAACGCTCTGCTGGGACTCTTCCAACCGGTAACCGGATTCACGCACCTTGGAGCTGGTGGCACCGCCGGAGAAGATCGGCATACTCAATTCCAGGCCATAAACGGTGTTGTTGCTCTTGCCGTTCAACGCCGGATTTGAAAACGCTGCAGATGGATCATTGATATGACTGTAAGTAGCAACAGCATTCAGCGTCGGTGCATGGCCAGACTTGCTGACACGCAACTGCTCTTCTGCTGCATTCACGCCCTTACGCGCCGCATCCAGCGTCAGGTTTTGCGAAATGGCGGTTTTCACCCACTCTTCCGCAATGGCTGGCACCGGGGTATTGACCGGCATCCGCTTGTCCATCTGGGCAATCGCCGGCACGCCGACATTGGTGATGGTGCGCAGGTTTTCCAGTGACACTTCCACATCATTGGTTCCCTGGATGCGGGTAACGCGTGCCGCGTCATACGCCGCCTTGGCCTCATACACGTCGGTCTCGGCGATCAGGCCCACTTCAAAACGCTGGCGGGTCTGGTCCAGCTGTCGCTTCACGGCTTTCTCTTCCGCCTTGGCTGTCGCCAGATTGTCCTGGGCACGCAGCACATTGAAGTAGGCTTCAGATACCCGCATGATCAGGTTCTGCTGCTCAACACTGAACTGGATCCGTGCCTGTTCGCTCAATGCTTCAGCACGCTCAAAGTTAAACCAGGATTCCAGGTTAAACAGCGGCTGACGCAGGGTGGCAGACCAACCATGGGAATTCCAGTTACTGGTTCGGTCGCCGGTTCCCAGCGGCTCGGATACCAGCTGGGAAGACCGGTTATCCGCAGTATTGGCTGACATAGAAATATTCGGCAGCAATGCGGCGCGACCCTGAGGCACGACTTCCTTGCTGGCTTTCCAGGACGCACGGGCCGCCGCCAGCTGAGCGTCATTTTTCAATGCCAGGTCATAGATTTCGAGCAAGTCCATGGGCTGCTCTGCCTGAACGGTCATTGCGCATGTCAGCAACGTTCCGCTCAGAAGGGATAAAAAGCGCTTCGATACCATTACCTGTTTCCTTTACTCTCCACAGGTGCTTTAACCTGCCCAACACGATTTGAACTACGCTTTGTGCTTCAAGCCGGTCATCGCGTGCATACAGTGATAAAAGCGTGGATGTTAACAGATATGCGCCACAGATATCTGCGGAACCTGTAAAAAATGTTCACTTCACTCGGACGGTGGCTATGTAACTGGCACCATAGGTTGACAACACCGAAAAATATGAATAAACCAGCCTGTTAGATTACGACAAGAACGTAACCACCACTCCGGGATAACTGACATAATGAGTGATCTTCCGCGTTTCCTCAGCGAGTCCGCCCAGGCCGACCAGCAGGCCGTACAACCCTTCCCCAACTCACGAAAAGTGTACTTGACCGGCAGCCGGCCCGATATCCGCGTACCGGTGCGGGAGATCAGCCTGTCAGACACCGTGACAGAATCCGGCAGCGAGAAAAATGATCCGGTACGGGTCTACGATACCTCCGGCCCCTATACCGATCCGGATGCCAGGATCGACATTCGCAAGGGGCTCCTTCCTCTGCGTGAGCACTGGATACAGGAACGGGAAGACACCGAGCAGCTGTCGGCCTTCACGTCGGAATATGCCAACCGCAGCCTGAAAGACCCCAGGTTGTCACACCTGCAGTTTGGCCTGATACGATCACCGCGCCGCGCCCTGTCTGGTCGTAATGTCACCCAGCTGCACTACGCCCGAAAAGGCATCATCACGCCGGAGATGGAGTTTGTCGCCATTCGTGAAAACATGAAGCTGGAAGCGTTACGGGAACAGGGACTGCTGGACAATCAGCACCCTGGCCAGACGTTTGGAGCCAATATCCCCGCCGTGATTACACCGGAATTTGTGCGAGATGAGATTGCCCGCGGTCGCGCCATCATTCCGAACAACATCAATCACCCGGAAAGTGAACCGATGATCATCGGCCGTAATTTCCTGGTCAAGATCAACGCCAACATCGGTAACTCTGCTGTTACGTCCTCCATCGAAGAGGAAGTGGAAAAAATGACCTGGGCTGCCCGCTGGGGCGCAGACAATGTCATGGATTTATCGACAGGCCCGAATATCCACCAGACCCGTGAGTGGATACTTCGCAACTCGCCGGTTCCTATTGGCACCGTCCCGATTTATCAGGCACTGGAAAAAGTGAATGGCGTCGCCGAGGATCTGACGTGGGAGATTTTCAGGGATACCCTCGTAGAACAGGCCGAACAGGGCGTGGATTACTTTACCATCCATGCCGGTGTTCTGTTGCGTTATATTCCCATGACCGCCAAGCGCCTGACCGGCATTGTCTCCCGTGGCGGTGCGATCATGGCAAAATGGTGCCTGGCGCATCATCAGGAAAACTTCCTGTATACCCATTTCGAAGAGATCTGCGAAATCATGAAAGCTTATGATGTCGCTTTCTCTTTGGGGGATGGTCTGCGCCCCGGCTCCATCAATGATGCAAACGATGAAGCCCAGTTTGCAGAGTTGGAAACGCTGGGCGAGCTAACCAAAATTGCCTGGAAGCATGACGTTCAAACCATGATCGAAGGCCCCGGCCATGTCCCGATGCATATGATCAAGGTCAACATGGAAAAACAACTGGCGGTGTGTGATGAAGCCCCCTTCTACACACTCGGCCCGCTGACAACTGACATTGCCCCGGGTTATGACCACTTCACATCAGGCATTGGCGCTGCCATGATCGGCTGGTTTGGCTGCGCAATGCTCTGCTATGTCACCCCGAAGGAGCACCTTGGCCTGCCGGATAAAGACGATGTCAAAGAAGGCCTGATTACCTACAAGATTGCTGCTCACGCGGCCGATCTGGCAAAAGGCCATCCGGGTGCACAGGTACGCGATGATGCGCTGTCCAAGGCCCGGTTCGAGTTCCGCTGGGAAGACCAGTTCAACCTGGGGCTGGATCCCGATCGCGCCCGGGAATTCCACGACCAGACACTGCCGAAAGACTCGGCAAAGGTCGCCCACTTCTGCTCCATGTGCGGTCCGAAATTCTGCTCCATGAAGATCACCCATGAAGTGCGGGACTATGCTGCCCAGAACAAACTTGATGTCGACAAAGCACTGGATTCAGGTATGAAGGAGCAAGCGGAAGCATTCCGAGCATCAGGCAGTGAATTGTACAGCAAGGCGTAGAAAACCTTTTTTGCTACTGATTCTGTCAAATTCCCAAAAACTTTTTGGGTTTGACAGAATCAAAAAACTCTCTAGTTAGCACAACAATGTTTGTTTTCAATGCATAAGTGATAGTTTCGCGTGACTATACTTGAGCTGAAACAGACATGAATTGAGTGCAGTACAAATTGCACAACAAGGACATAGCAGGAGCGTAACCAGATTGACAACGATAGGTCAGCTTCCACACCACCGCAAACCTTACCAGGTGAACCTGGTGAGACAGCATGTGCTGTGCGAGATGAACTATATTCGACTGATGAAGCTGATCGCTGGTAATGCTTCGGATGAGTGGATGATTGGTTTTTCTTTCCACGGGCAAACCTGTTCGGTTCATTTCCAGATCACCAGTCGCAGCCGTTACACCACAGTTATCGACATTACACAGGACAACCGGTTCAACTGGCTGCCCTGCCAGAAAATGCAGGTGCGTCTTTACCACGATGTCCGCATGGCCGAAGTCATCAGTTCCCAGCGTCAACGCGACTTCAAACCCCGCTACAACTACCCCAACACGTCGATGTACCACCCCGACGAAAAGGAGCAACTCAACCTGTTTCTGGCCGATTGGCTGGAACACTGCCTCAACAACGGTTACCTCTTCGAAACGATTGAGCAATCTTCCTGAAAATTCTTCTTCAGGACTGCCAATAAATTAACAGATTCGGTCTATTAATTGGGGTAATCTCCCTCTCTGTAACGATACGATTCATGCCTTAAGGGAGAGTGCCGGGTTGAGCATGCACGGCGTCAGCAAAATCATCCAGATTACCGACAGCCACCTGTTTGGTGACGCAGATGGCACCTTGCTGGGTATCAATACCCGCGACAGTTTCAACGCCGTGCTGGAGCTGGTCAAAACACACAGTGCAGATGCTGACCTAATCCTGGTTACCGGTGATATTTCACAGGATGACTCTATCGCCTCTTATGCCTTCTGCCAGCGTTCACTGGAGACACTCGGCATCCCGTTTGCTTGGCTTTACGGCAATCATGACGAACCTGAACGGCTGGCTCAAACACCTTTTGCTGCCAACTTCCCCCAAGCGATACAGCTGGATAACTGGCAGTTGATGCTACTACACAGCCAGATCACGGGCGCCATCCACGGCGAACTGGTTAACGGCGAGCTGGCCAGACTATCTGCAGCTCTGGCAGCCGATCCTGATCGACCAACACTGATCGTCACCCACCATCACCCCTTACCGGTCGGTAGTGAGTGGATGGACGCGATAAACCTCAGAAATGGGCGACATCTGCTGGAGTTACTGACTACGTCCCCCCAGGTCAAACTACTGATTCATGGCCATACCCACCAGGCCGCTGAAGTTCGGGAAAACGGGGTCACAGTGCAGGGAACCCCCTCAACCTGTGTCCAATTCCTACCGGCCAGACCTGATTTTGCTGCCGATACCCGGCAGCCAGGCTATCGAGAGATTATCCTCCAACCTGATGGCAGCTTCTCGAGCCAGATTTACCGCCTGGCCCCAGGAACTTTCCTGCCAGACCGCTCTGGAACGGGCTATTAGCTACGAGAGGTGACGACACCTTTTTCATCATAGAGCAGCACAATAAGCCCTCTCCCGGATATGCGAAAACCGTATTACGCCTTGGAACTTTCCCGCCAGAATATTGCCTAAAGTGGAAATAGGAGCTGTAAGGAAAGGACGTAGTCATGGGACAATCCAGGTCCTTGGATGAAGAAGACAATGAGGCACTTGGCTGGACTGATGGCCAGGAACTGAAAAAGCGCAAATCCGAAGTACAACGCTCAAAGCGCAAACGATCCAAGAGCATCCACAAAGGTATTGAAAAATACTTTGAGAAAAAGAAATTAAGGGAAGAACTCGGCGACGAGCTGGAAGAAGACGACCTTGATTTCTTTGATGAGGATGACGACGACTGGTATCAACACTGATTCCACTCTGTATCATTCAAAGCGGGAACACCTTATCCCGCTTGATCACTCGCGTTGTTGTTCAATCGTTAAGTCCTGACAAGAAACGACTCACGATTCGGTTAAACAATTCCGGTTTTTCTGCATGCAACCAGTGGCCGGCTCCCCCAACGACTTTTAACTGACTCGCGGGAAACAGTGACAACACGGTTTCCTGATGGGTACTGTCGATGTAGTCCGAGCGTTCACCTTTCACAAATAATACAGGCTCTGCATATGGCACCTGCCCCATCGGTGCTAAACGGATCTTGTGATAACTGTCGTGAATGCCGGTGAGATTCACACGCCATACATAACGCCCTTCTGGTGCTCTTACGAGATTACGCAACAGGAACTGACGCACACCCGGCTCAGTGACATGTTCAGCCAATATTCGATCGGCTTCTTTGCGCTGATGAATCTCGTGTTCAGCAACCGCAAACATTCCTTTAAAGACTGCGGTATGCCAGGCAGGGTATTCAACCGGTGCAATATCAGCAACGATCAACCCGGTCACACGTTCTGGCGCGTCCAATGCAAGCTGCATCGCCACCTTACCGCCCATGGAATGTCCCAGCAGGGCAGCCTTTTCCAGACTACTGTCGTCCATATAGGCCAGCACATCTGATGCCATGGACGGATAATCCATGGTATCTACATGAGGTGAAGCCCCATGATTTCTCAAGTCCAGCAAATGAACGCAGTAGTCACTTGCCAGTGCCCTTGCAACAACCCCGAGGTTGTCGCCTGCACCGAACAGACCATGAATAAGAATCACCGGTTTACCGGCACCGCTGGTTTTAGCAAAAAGTTTTACAGGCATCAGGACGTACAGTTGTTGATAGCGACAAACAGTATTGGACGGGAAAAGTACCTATATTACCAGCAAACCCCACTCACTAAACTCCAAATCCCGGTGTTATGGAAAAATGTCCCTTCCGGTTATCCGTAAGGAGCTTTAGAGAACCAACCATTTGGAGAAGAATGATGAGTACCAGCTCCGCATCGGGTATGAACCCATGGCGTCTGTGGAATCGCCTGCCACTGTGGCAGAAAATCCTGGCCGGCATGGTGATAGGTATCATAACAGGCGGCATTATCGGGCCTGATGCCATCGTACTGAAACCGATCGGTACGATTTTCGTCAACGCTATCAAGATGTTGATTGTACCCCTGGTGTTCTGCTCGCTGATTGTCGGCGTCACGTCCATGCAGGATACCGGCAAGATGGGCCGCCTCGGACTTAAGTCCCTTGTTTTCTATCTGTTGACCACTGCTATCGCTATTTCCATCGGTCTTGTTCTGGGGCACTTTCTTGCGCCTGGTGAAGGGATGAACCTGATTGCCAAAGAGCAGGAAGTGGTTAAAGAAGCACCCAGTCTGGTCAACACACTGGTTTCCATTATTCCCAACAATCCCGTCAAGGCGCTGGCCTCAGGCAATATCCTGCAGATCATTGTCTTCGCCCTGGCACTCGGTGTTTCCCTTAACATGATCGGGGATCACGGTAAGCCGGCTATTGCCATATTCACCAGTCTTGCGGAAGCGATGTACAAGCTGACCGGCCTGGTCATGATACTTGCCCCTTACGGCGTTTTCGGCCTGATGGCGTGGGTAGCCGGTGCTTACGGAATGAGCGTACTGCTACCCCTGATCAAGGTGATCGCCGCGGTCTACATTGGCTGTCTGCTGCATGTCTACGGGTTCTATGGCGCTGTCATAACCATTATCGGCAGACTCAACCCAATGCGCTTTTTCCGGGGTATTGTTGACGCCCAGGCGATTGCATTCACCACGTCCAGCAGTGCCGGCAGCCTGCCCGTCAGCCTGCGTTGCAGCCAGCGACTGGGTGCCTCCCGGGGAACTTCCAGCTTCATCCTGCCGCTGGGCGCCACCATCAACATGGATGGCACAGCTCTGTACCAGGGGGTCACAGCCCTGTTCGTGGCACAGGCCTTTGGTGTACCCCTCTCACCCGGTGACTATGCAACCATTATCGCCACCGCCACGCTGGCATCCATCGGTACCGCAGGTGTGCCTGGCGCAGGTCTGGTCATGCTGACCCTGGTGCTGACCACCGTTGGCCTGCCCATGGAAGGTGTTGCCCTGATCGCCGGTATTGACCGACTGCTGGACATGGCCCGTACCATGGTCAACGTCAGCGGCGACCTGATGGTCACCACCCTGGTGGCCAAGAGCGAGGGCGAACTGGATACCGAACTCTACAACGGCACGAAGGCATTCGTCGAAACGACACCGTCCTGATACACACTGTACGACTGCGTCACATCGATCCTGACAAGCGATACGATGTGACGCAGTCGCTTTCTTGACCCAAGTCAGTATTCGTTTTCCCCAGTCCTTTAGCCTCTTGCAGTTTTCTGTAACGCAGAATCGTTCTGCCCTCGCCATGAGTGATTGACCTCGTATGAGTACCTTTGAATTCAGTCTGGATGCCTATCTGTCTGATCTTGAACCCCTGATCAATGTGGATTGCGGCACCTGTACCCCGGAAGGCGTTGCAGCGATTGCTGACCTGATGACCGCACACTACGAAAGCATCGGCTGGCATGTCACCCATCATCACGTGGCGGATCAAGCCGGCCCCTGCCTGAGTGTGACCAACAATCCAGAAGCGGCAGAATATGATGTTTTGCTGGTCGGCCACATGGATACCGTATTCCCCAAAGGCACCGTTGCTGAACGCCCGATGTCTATCCGTGACGGTCAGGCTTATGGCCCCGGCGTCGCCGATATGAAATCCGGCCTGCTCAATGCGTTCTACGCGTTGAAGCATCTGCCCAGCGACGTGACGGACAAACTCGCCATTTGTGTGGCCATGAACTGCGACGAAGAAATCGGCAGCATCTATTCCCAGGACTTCATTGAATCCCTGGCCCAAAAAAGCAAGCAGGTACTTGTTTGTGAGGCTGCCCGTACGGATGGTTCACTGGTCAAAGCCCGTAAAGGTCTGGCCGTGTATGACATCGAGTTCCACGGTCGCGCTTCACACGCCGGCAATGAGCCAGAAAAAGGCATTTCCGCCATCACCGAAATGGCTCAGTGGATTGTTGAACTGAACAAACTGACCAACTTTGAAACCGGTACCACCTTAAACTTCGGCGTCGTTTCCGGCGGCAGTGCGGGCAATGTGGTTCCAGAATATGCCAAGGCTTGCCTTGATATCCGTTTCTGGAATAACGCAGATTATGAGCAGATTGATTTCCGTTTGCACGAACTGGCGGAAAATCCATTCCTGGAAGGTATCCGTATCGAAAAGGCGCGTACGGCTCACAAACCCGCCATGGTGCCCAGTGAGCAGACAGAAGCTCTGATGGCGATGGTCGAAGCCTGTGGTCGCGAAGAAAATATCGACATCACCTGGCAGGCCGTTGGCGGCGGCAGCGACGCCAACTTTACGGCAGCTCTGGGTATTCCATCTCTGGACGGTCTCGGCCCCATTGGCGGCGGTATGCACAGTGATAAGGAGTTCCTGATAGTGGACTCCATTGAACCCCGCATCCGACTGCTGCAGCGCGTTCTGACACATCTGGCTGACTAAGCCATCCCCTGGTTTCGCCGGCAACATGCCTTTATGTGTCGGCGAACCATGACGAATCCCCCTTCCTGTTGCTAAGCTGTATAGATAACACTGTAAAAAGTAAGCCATTTTCATAACCAGATAGCATCGTTTTACAGCCAATAACACGGAATCGTTATTGGACATAGTTGTCAGGCAAGGGATTATGCTAAAAAAATTATTATTGCCCTCCATCTTCATTCTGCTCGCTTACGGTTTCTGGATCAGCCCCGACTTCAAGGTCATAGCCGCCGGTATCGCCGTATTTCTGTTTGGGATGCTCTGCCTGGAACAGGGGTTCAAGGTCTTCACCGGCGGCATCCTGGAACAGCTGCTGAACCGAACGACACGCTCGCGAACGGGCAGTTTCTGCTTTGGATTATTTTCGACGGCCTTCCTGCAATCCAGCTCCCTGGTGTCTGTCATCACCCTGTCATTTTTAAGTACCGGGCTGATTACGCTGATCCAGGGCACGGGGATTCTGTTTGGCGCCAACCTGGGCTCTACCTTTGGCACCTGGCTGGTCGCCACCCTGGGATTGAAAGTCAAAATATCCACCTATGCCATGCCGCTGCTGGTGTTTGGCACGCTATTGCAGCTGCAGAAAAACCGGCAGCTGAAAGGCTGCGGGTTCGCCATCCTGGGGTTGGGATTCCTGATACTCGGCATCCACTATGTAAAAGAAGGGTTTGAAACCTTCAGCAACGACAGCGGGCTGTTAGCAGCATACAGCGAAGGCGGCCATATTCTCGCCTTTGTATTGGCTGGTATGGTGCTCACTGTCCTGATGCAGTCCAGCCATGCCCTACTGGTGCTCACCATCGCCGCACTGGCCAGCGGTCAGCTGGGGTATGAAGCCGCACTGGCCATGTGCATCGGTTCAAACATCGGCACCACCGCCACCACCTTTCTGGGTTCTATCAGCGCTGGCAGTGATGGCAAGCGCCTGGCGTTTGCCCATCTTGTCTTCAAAATGGTGGCAACACTCATCATTCTTCCGCTGCTACCGCTGTTTATCCTCCTTAACGATGAACTTGCCGCACTTCTGGGGATTGCCGCGACCGATTACACGCTGAAGCTGGCGCTGTTCCACACACTGTTCAATCTTCTTGGTGCAGCCCTCCTGATGCCATTCCTGCCGCAGCTGGTTAACAAATTGCAGAGGATGTTTCTCACCAAGGAAGAAGGCAACACCTTACCGCTTAGCATGCCAGATGGTCAGACAGAACGGGCTATTTACCTCACCGAAGCTGCTCAAAATCATCCCGAAGCCGCGCTGAAAGCCCTGCAACAGGAATGTGCCCGCCTCTATCGCAATACGGTGACACTGATTTGTTTTGGTATTTACCTTAACAGTGAGCAATTACTAAAGAGCCGGGATCTGGTGGCACTGACCAGTGATCGTGTTCCTCCCTGGCCTGACTGGGGTATCAACAAGCTCTATAAGCGGCATATCAAGGGTATTTACAACGATATTCTTGAATACAGCAGCGTCATGGAGGGTGAGCTGGACCGACATCAATCCTCCGAACTGTTCGCCACCAAGCTGGCCTGTCGAAACTTTATTGAAGCCGTCAAAGATCTGAAGCATCTGAACAGCAACATGGCGCGCCATATTCATTCTGATAATGCACTGGTAAGAGAACAGTACAACCGACTGCGTCGACGCATCGCTGTGACCGTGAAAGAAATTCAGATCATCAGTGACAATGGTCCGGAAGAAGTCATCGCCAGTACGGATCAGCTTAAACTGCGTTTACATCAGCAAGATCTGTTAACCAGTGGCGAACTGGATCGATTGATTCAAAGTGGTGATGTGGATTCTTTCGTTGCCAGCTCACTTATTAACGACAACGGTTATGTACATACCATCTGTAACAGCCTGATTGATGGTGCCGTAATCGTCATGCTGGGCGGCAATGCCGACATCATGCGTCTGGATGATGAAGAACCCTCCCCTACGTTCGACCAGTTTGATTCACCGGAACCGAGGAAAAAAAGCCGTTCCGGGTTTAAGATCATCAACGGCAGGCGCTGAACTCTCAGCGCCTGTGCATCATCGATTACACGGCCACTGGCGCCTTGATATGTGGATGCGACTGGTAATCCTGCAGCTCAAAATCCTCCAACCGGAAATCGAAGATATTCTTGATGTCAGGGTTCAGCTTCATGGTGGGTAATGGGTACGGCTCACGGGCCAGTTGGGTTTCCACCTGATCCGCGTGATTCGAATAGAGGTGGGCATCGCCAAACGTATGCACAAAATCGCCCAGCTCAAGATTGCAAACCTGGGCAATCATCATGGTCAATAGTGCGTAAGAAGCGATATTGAATGGCACGCCCAGGAAAATATCCGCACTGCGCTGATACAACTGGCAGGACAGTTTTCCATTCTGGACATAGAACTGGAACAGGCAGTGGCAGGGTGGTAACGCCTGCTTGCCATTCGCCGCATTCTCCTGGGGCTTCATACCAACATCAGGCAATACGACAGGGTTCCAGGCACTCACTACCAGACGACGTGAGTCCGGGTTTGTCCGGATTTCCTCAATAATATTGCCGACCTGGTCGACCACCTCACCATTAGGGCCTTCCCAGGAGCGCCACTGCTTGCCATAGACCGGTCCCAGGTCACCTTTCGGCGTCGCCCATTCATCCCAGATGGACACACCATTTTCCTTGAGATAAGCGATGTTGGTCTCTCCCCGGAGAAACCACAGTAACTCATGAATAATGGAACGAAGATGGCACTTCTTGGTGGTGACCAGCGGGAATCCCTGGCTGAGATCAAACCGCATCTGGTAACCAAATACACTCCACGTACCGGTGCCGGTACGGTCATCCTTGTATACGCCCTGCGCTTTCACATGGCGCATCAGGTCCAGATATTGTTTCATATTTGCCCCAAACTATTTACTGACTTCGCCGTGGGTTGCCAGCCACTGGCGATCGTCGCTGTTCGCACCATCCACCAGGGGATATCGGCGATACCCCAGCCAGATCAGTAACACGCCACCGGCAATCATGGGGGTCGATAATAGCTGTCCCATGGTCAGCCAGTCCCAGGCAATAAACCCGAGCTGGCTGTCAGGCTGTCGTGCGAACTCAACCACGAATCTGAAAATACCGTAACACAGCAGGAACAGGCCCGACACCGCCATTCGCGGCCGGGGTTTACGGGAAAACCACCAGAGAATACAGAAAAGCGCGACACCTTCCAGGGCAAACTGATAAAGCTGCGAGGGATGCCTGGCCAACTGCTCGGGATCACGGGGAAAGATCATGGCCCAGGGCACATCAGAGGCCCGTCCCCAGAGTTCTCCGCCGATAAAGTTGCCGATACGCCCAGCCCCCAGACCGAAGGGAACCAGTGGCGCAATAAAATCCGTCATCTGGAAAAACGATTTATTGAGTTTCCTGCCATAGAGATACATGGCCAGCAGAACGCCGAGCAACCCCCCATGGAACGACATACCGCCTTCCCAGACCTTGAACAACCAGAGCGGATCTCGGAGAAAATAGTCAAAATGGTAGAACAGCACATAGCCGAACCGGCCACCGACCACCACGCCCAGCGCAGCAAAAAAAATCAGGTCACCCAGCTGTTCCTCAGACCACAGCCCCCCCGATGTATGACAACGGCGACGCCCCAACCACCAGGCCATGGCAAAACCAGCCAGGTAGGTCAGACCATACCAGTGCACCTGTACAGGCCCGATGGCAATAGCCACCGGATCAATGGCAGGATATTGAATCAAACGTCAGCTCCCGATAATAAATTTCAGACCAATAACTAACAGCAACAAGGCAAAGAGATAGCGTAATTTATCCGCTGGCAACCGATGGGCAATGACAGCTCCTAATCGGGCACAGGGCACACTCGCCAGTACAATGCCTACAAAGGCCGGCCAATAAACAAAGCCGGTACTGTATACCGGCAGCTGAGGATTGGCATATCCCAGCAACATATTGAACAGTGCGCCGACAACCGCAATCGGTAAACCACAGGCGGAGGAGGTTCCCACAGCCCGCTTCATCGCCATTCCGTAACGGGTCAACAAAGGTACTGTCACCGTTCCGCCCCCAATCCCAAACACGGCGGAGACATAGCCAATGCCGCCACCATAAACGCCCAGTCGCGCAGGACCGGGCAGGCTGCGTTTTGATTGTTGACGAGCGCCACGGTAGATCCGCCAGGCAACCAGGAGGGCGAACAGTCCGATAAGTGTCTGTAGCAGACTGCCGCTGATATGAACCGCGGTCGCCACGCCCAGGATGGCTCCCAGACAGATACCCGGGACAAGATAACGAAACGTTTTCCAGTCAATGCCACCTTTCTGGTTATGACTGTAAATAGAGCTCAGGGACGTAGGGATAATGGTCGCCAAGGAGGTACCCACGGCCATGTGCGTCAATACTTCCGGTGAAACACCTTGCAGGTGAAACACGAAGATAAGGGCCGGAACAATAATAATACCGCCCCCGACACCAAACAGCCCGGCCAGCAATCCCGCGACTGCACCCGCCAGCAGGAATCCGATTACAAACATATCAATCTCCACTCCGGCTGGTATTCACTGCGCGGAACCTTGTGATAACCTGATTAATGAAGGTTTTGGAACAACCGCACAATAAAAAGGCTGAATCGCATGTGTCTCATCGCCCTGCGCTGGTCACCCGATGCTGAATGGCCGCTGATCGTAGCGGCCAATCGTGATGAATTCTATCAACGTGCATCAGCTCCCGCCCATCACTGGCCCAACAGTCCCGGACTCTTCGCCGGACTCGACCAACAGGCCGGTGGCACCTGGCTGGGTATCAATACCCAGGGACGTTTTGCCGCTGTTACCAACTTCAGGCGACCGGGGGAAACCGGCACCATCAGCCGCGGCGCCCTGACCCATGATTTTCTGACGGGTGACCAGTCCGCTCAGGAATATCTGCATTCGCTGCAGGAAACCAGCCAACACTATGCCGGTTTTAACCTGTTAATCGCCGATGATACGGGACTCTGGTACTTTACCAATCGAAGTCAAACGACGGCGGACGGGAATAGTCTACAACAACTGCCACCGGGAACCTATGGACTGAGCAACCACCTGCTTGATACACCGTGGCCAAAACTGTTGAGACTGAAAAAAGGCTTTACCCAAGCAAACGATGAACAGTCACCGGATGTTGCCGCCCTGATAGGCCTGCTTCAGGATGACTGGCAGCCTGAGGAAACGGATCTCCCTGACACTGGTGTCGGTCTTGAACGGGAGCGTCTGCTAAGTTCCTGCTTTATCAGCAGCCCCATTTATGGCACACGGACCAGCACAGCCCTGATTCTTAACCGCTATGGCCGGTTAAGCTGGCATGAACAGCACTATGGGCCAGATGGTGTCATGGAAGATAGATACGCCTGGGAATTAATGCTGAAGCCCGGATGGATGACAACAACGACAATCAGTCAGACTGAACCAATGAAAACGGCCTGAAAAAAACAGTACAACACTGAAGAGAAAGGTCAGGCAGGGTCACCTTGCCATCGTCCGCCAATCACCTGATCCAACCCCTGCTTTCTTAACGCAAGCTCCAGTGTGCTACGGATAATTCTCGGATTATCCATCGTCATCACATCATCCAGAATCGCCTTGGCCTGACTGCGCTCCATGCTTCTCAGCGTCCACTTGACCTTCAACAGCTGGGTCGCGTTCATGGACAACACATCATACCCCATGGCCATCAACAGCACGGCTGCCGCCGGATCGCCCGCCATTTCACCACAGATACCCACGGGCTTTCCTTCCTGGTGAGCATCGTGAACAATTTTCTGCAATGCCTGCAATACTGCGGGATGTAACGAGTGGTAAAGATCCGCAACCCGGGGGTTATTGCGATCAACGGCGAGAATGTACTGGGTCAAATCATTGCTGCCCACGGAGAGGAAATCGACCCGACGGGAAAAATCGCGCACCTGATAAACCGCCGCAGGCACCTCAATCATGACACCAATCGGCGGCAACAAGACATCCAGACCTTCACTCTGCACTTCGTGGTGTGCACGGTGCACCAGATGAAGCGCTTCTTCCACTTCGGAAACCCCTGTCACCATCGGCAACATAATCCGAAGGTTATCCAGACCGACGCTGGCCTTGAGCATGGCCCGAATCTGAACCAGAAAGATTTCAGGGTGATCCAGAGTCACCCGAATGCCACGCCAGCCAAGGAATGGGTTATCTTCACGAATGGGAAAATAACTGAGAGACTTATCGCCCCCAATATCCAGGGAACGCATAGTGACCGGACGAGGCGCAAATGCCGCGAGCTGTTCACGATAGATTTTTTCCTGCGCCTGCTCACTGGGAAAACGTTCCCGAATCATGAAAGGCACTTCCGTACGGTACAGGCCAACCCCTTCTGCGCCATGATCAAGCGATCTGACGGTATCCGTCATCAAGCCGGTATTCACCCAGAGAGGAATGCGGTAATTGTCCGGCGTGACACATTGTTTATCCTTGAGCGCTTCCAACCCCTTGGAAAACTGCTCTTCCTCATCCACAACTTTCTGGTAATGCCGCAGCATTTCCACGGAAGGGGATGAATAAACGCGCCCCAGATTACCGTCAACAATGAGCTCTCGACCCGCCATACGGTCATAAGGCAGATCCACGGCGCCCATAACGGTGGGAATGCCCATCGCACGTGCCAGAATGGCCACATGCGAATTACCTGAACCCAGTACCGATACCAGACCCACCAGGCTTTCCCGAGGCACTTCTCCGAGCATGGCCGGTGTTAACTCTTCGCTGACGACCACGCACTTCCCGGGATAGGTGATAGAGACCTGCTCTTCTTCCTGCAGGTAAGACAACACCCGACGTCCAAGATCACGGACATCCACTGCCCGCTCCTGCAGATAGGGATCATCCATCATCTCAAAGTGTCGGACATGCTCGTCCACCACTTGGCGCAAAGCCCCCTGCGCCCAGGAACCTGCCTTGATCAGCTTGCAGACTTCAGCCCCCAAAGCCTTGTCGTCCAGCATTCTCAGGTAAACATCAAACAGTGCCTGCTCTTCAGGGCGAAGATCCGAGAGCTTCTCTGCGGTTGCCCGCATGTCTTTGCGAACAGCTTCAAGCGCGCGGTTAAACAGCGTCAGTTCAGCCTCAATATCATCCGCTTTCTTTTCAGGAACAACGCTCAAATCCGCCGGAGGAGCCAGCACAACGGCAACGCCAATAGCAACACCCGGCGCACCGGCAACGCCATTGAAACGAACGGATTTTTTCTGCTTGCCGGCCGGCACAACGTGAAGTGAACCTGTCGCCTCAGCATGGGCAATAACACCCGCCAGCTGGGCCGACATAGTGACTAGAAAGGATTCCTCACCTTCGTCATAACAACGCTGAGCCTTGTGCTGAACCACCAGCACACCCAGCAGATTTCGGTGATGAATAATCGGGACACCGAGAAACGACTTATAGTCTTCTTCACCGATGCCCTTTATATGGCTGTACTTTGGGTGGGAGGGCGCATCGTCGAGGTTGATGGGCTCTTCGCGCAAACCGACCTGCCCGACCAATCCCTCGGAACGCCCAAGTGTCACTTTGCCAACGGCTTCCCTTTTGAAGCCTTCATTCGCCATCAGGGTATAGCGACTGATTTCCTCATCGTAGAGATAAACAGAACAGACCTCGGTCTGCATGGCCACCCTGACGCTGCGCACAATAACGTCCAATGCGGTCTGGAGATCCCGTGCCGCACCCACATCCTGGACGATCTTGCGCAACGTTGTCAGCATGCCAAACCTTCTGTGTCAGTCCTCCAGATGGCGAATCCGCAATAAACGGCATTCTCCCTGTGTCATCGGGCAAGCCCCTGCGTATGCAGGCTCATCATCCGCGGTGCCAGCTCTTTCATGGCCCGCCGATAGACCTCCCGCTTGAACGCGACCACCTGACCCAACGGGTACCAGTAGCTGACCCAGCGCCAGTCATCAAATTCCGGAGAACCGGAACGATCCATACGAACCCTTTCGTCAGGCCCCAGCAATTCCAGCAGAAACCATTTCTGTTTCTGCCCGACACACAGCGGAAAACTATCCCGACGCACCAACCGTTTGGGCAGCCGGTAACGCAGCCAGCCACGGGTACAGGCCAGTATCCTGACATCCCCGCGTTCTAGCCCGACTTCTTCGTAAAGCTCCCGATAGAGTGCATCCTCGGGGCTTTCGTCATCATTGATTCCGCCTTGTGGAAACTGCCAAGCATCCTGACCGATTCGTCTTGCCCACAACACCTGTCCCCGACGATTCGCCAGGATGATGCCGACATTGGGCCGAAATCCATCCGAATCAATCACATGGTTGACCTTATAAAAACTATTGCCAAGCATTGTTTCATAGTTCCCGCCACTTCGGCAAACCATAAAACCATCGCGGCATTTACTGCCTTTATGAAACGGTCGTCCCTGCCAAAAATCATCGGATTAACCCTGTTCGCGCACCGCGCTCTTGATTACCATGCCGCCATGAAACACCAATAATGAGGAGCAACGGACATGGCGCTTGTGCTGTTTGACCTGGACAATACGCTGCTGGCTGGCGACAGCGATCACACTTGGGGGGAATTCATGGTGGATCGCAAACTGGTGGATGAACAGGCCTACCGGGAAACCAACGACAAGTTCTATCAGGATTACCTGCAAGGCAAGCTGGACATCAAGGCTCACCTCGCTTGCTGCCTCGCTCCACTGACTGAGCACGCTATGGAAACCCTGCACAGGATGCGTGACGAATTTGTCCAAGAACGCATTGTGCCAATGATTGCTCAAGGCGCACGCGCGTTAATCCGTCGTCATCAGGAGGCCGGGGACACCCTGATGATCATTACCGCCACAAATCGGTTTGTGACAGAACCCATCGCCCATCTGCTAGGCATTGATCAACTATTGGCCAGTGATGTCGAAGTCAAAAACGCACGCTATACCGGCAAGTCGGAAGGCATCCCCTGCTATCAGGAAGGCAAGGTTACCCGCTTAAAACAGTGGCTGGATGAGAATAAAGACATAACGCTCGAAGGAAGTGTATTTTACAGCGACTCGCACAATGACTTACCGCTGATGGAACTCATAGACAACCCGGTAGCGGTTGACCCGGATGAAAAGCTGGCCGTTATTGCCCAGCAGAAAAACTGGCCCATTATCAGCCTGCGTTGAAACGTCGGCAGCTTACGGCGTAAGCCATAAGCTGCCCGATTCACGATAAAAAGGGTTAAACCGTCACGCGACAGAATAATGCCTTGATATAAGCGGTTTCAGCGATAGCCGGATGAATCGGGTGATCCGCCCCCTGATGACACTCTGCCACCAGCTGCAGATTTCGATCCAGATGGCGACTGGCGGCACGCAGAGTATCCAGTAAACGATCCCGTTCCAGATGCATGGAACACGAGCAACTCACCAGCAATCCATCGCGCTTAAGAAGGCGCATCGCTAACTCATTAATGCGTCGATACGCCTGCTCACCTGCACGAATATCCTTTTTACGTTTGATAAACGCCGGCGGATCAACGATCACGACATCGAACCGCTGCTCACCATCACGTAACTCTTTCAGCGCAGCGAAGGCATCCCCTTCAAACGTTGCCACCTTGTCACCCACACCATTCAGCGCTGCATTTTGATGGACGTATTCCAATGCCGTCGCAGAACTGTCGACGCAATAAACTTCTTCCGCACCTGCCGCCGCTGCCTGCACGCCCCAGCCGCCGACGTAACTGAAAACATCCAGAACCCGTGCGCCCTTGACCCACTGATTCAGCTGAGCACGAGCCGGCCGGTGATCATAGAACCAGCCGGTTTTCTGACCTTCCCGCACCGGTGCAACGAATTGGGTGCCATTTTCTATCAGTGGCACGTCATCCGGGACTTCACCCCAGGGGGTTTCAATATATTCAGGCAGCGCTTCAAGCTTACGACCGGATCCATTGTTACGGAACAGGATGCCGGCAGGCTTAAGCACTTTAACCAGCGCTTCGACAATATCCTCTTTCACCGCCTCCATACCCCAGGTGGAGATCTGCACCACCAGGTAATCACCAAAGCGATCCACCACCAGCCCGGGCAACATGTCACTGTCCCCATATACCAGCCGGTAATATGGTTCGGCAAACAGCCGTTCCCTAAGCCCCAAGGCAACCTTGATGCGGTGCACCAGCAGGGATTTATCCAGTGTGTACTGGGTATCCCGACTGACCACCCGCCCACAGATCAGGGTATTGGGGTTGACGGTGGCGATAGCCAGTGGCTTGCCCGTCGAGGATTCAACCACCGCCTGCTGCCCTGCGGAAAATCCCGCCAGCGGCGTTGCGGCAGTATCCACCTCATTACTGTAAATCCAGAGGTGGCCAGCCCGCAGACGTTTGTCTGCATTTTTTTTCAGCCGCAGCGGCGCGCACGTCATAAATCAATACCTTTTGCCTTTAGAGGCAATGAAAACGTAGTCATGTAAAAAAAATTTCGCGTATTATACGGTTTACTGCCTGAGTATTCAGTGGTGTAAACCCTGTATCAGCAGCCGTATTCATAATGGATGAGAATAAAAGGGCAATTGTTTATTGCACCTTGCCAGGGAACCCGAAGTAGGACATACCCCCTGCTACACTCAGAACAATAAAAATCTATTCGATAGCGAGATCAGGGATTGTGAGCAGCAAAAAGTCAGTTTTTTCATCACCGCGACTCTGGGGATACAGCGCACTCCTTGCCAGCCTGCCCCTTCCCTCCCTTACTTATGCTGATGTGGAGCAACTCCATGGGGACGAAATGGGGGAAGTCTTTATCATGGACACCGTCACCGTCAAACCCAAGAACGAATCTTCATCAACACCTTATTATGATGGTGACCTGCAACATCGCGAAGACCGTGATGACCCAATGTCCGATATTGCTCAGCAAGCCCAGAGTCAGGCAACCCAGAGAGGACTGGCAGAATCATTAGGGCTGGACACTATCACCAGCGACAACGCCTACTCTTTCGACTTTGGCCAACAAGTCAATGATGGTATTACCCAGATGCTGGATGCACCACCGGATGGTGTGGTCGTCAGCGGCTCCAACGGCAACTTCACGCTGACCAACCAGGGCGTTACCGCGACCCTGACCCAGAATCCTGATAACTCCTGGACCTATGCACTGCCCAACGGTGTCACCATGACTGCCGGCCCCAACGGTCTTCAGATTGGTGGCATACCAAGAAACGGCATACCTGCAGACACCAATATCCCCGTCAACGCACCGGTTGTGATCGACAATACGGGATCAACCATCGGCATTGATGTTCAGGCGCCACAATAATCCCTCTGCACTGAAGCCCTCTCGGGCTTCAGCATCCCGTCCTGCCAGACCTGCCACCGTTATCTATACTTCCGGAGCCGTATCTGAAGGACACACCATTGATGAATCATTTCATTCTTACTGCCACTGGCCCTGATATTCCTGATATTGAAGAGCAGCTTTGCAACAGCGTGACACAACATCATGGACACACCATTGAAAGTAACATGTCGCACATGGGAGGACATTTCACCGGAATGATGTTGTTCCATATAGAATCACAACATACCAGCGCGTTGAAAAATGCATTAAAAGGTGTTGAACAGTCAGGCGTTCATGTAGAAATAGAGCCTTCACACGCCAAAGAAACAAGCAATAACACGATTGCAATTAACGTTATCGCTGACAACTCGCCAGAACTATTATCTGACATCGCTCGCATCTTGACCGAAAAACATATCCGTCTGGGTGCTGTTCACACGGATACACTGTCGGCGCCTTACACCGGTGAACCCCTGCAACGCATTCAGGCAAAACTGTTTTATCCTATCGACACCAGCCTTGATAGCATCCAAGCATCACTGGAATCTATTTCACCTGAACTGATGGTCGAGTTTTTACCTTCTACAGAACAAGGCGTTACGCCACAGCAACATCCGGCTTAAGGTCATAGAGTTCACTGACAAGATGCTTCAGAACCCCCTGAGCCTCTTCATAGCCTGTATCCAGATCCTCAACCACAGAAAAGTGATCAATGCGATGGGCGATGTAGCGGACGATGTCCTGACGGGCCTTGAGACCACTCAGCATTGCAGTGGCGCTAAGGCGATTGAAGTCTTCTACCAGTTGCTGAAGATTGATGTTATCAGCCATCTTCAGGAACCGATCCTGACACACGACAAGGCGATAATCGATATTCACCAGCTTGTAATTCTCTATCTGCAGTGGTGGTTCCAGCATGCACGACAGGAAAATCCCTGTAAAGAGGAATTCATCATGAACTGTTTGCGTTATTGAAAGTGCTTCGTTTCCACGCACTGAGATGACGCATGAACCGATAGATAGCCGGCATCAAAACCAATCGTCTGATTGATGAGATGTAAATAAGAAAAGGGAAAAGAGAGAAACACTGTGCGATTAAACTGTCTCCTGACCTGCTTACAGTCTTTTGTACATTGCTGTATTCAGGTCAGGTAGACGACTCTGTAAACTACCAGAGAAGGTTACTACAACCTCACGCCGGCATGACAGACCCCGTCACCCCAATACTGCCATCATTACGTGCTACCAGATCAGAACAGCTCTCCATCGTTTCTTTAACACCACGACGGAAGGCCTTATCCAGAACAGAAATACCAAAGCTGACTTCGCACCCCTGAACGCCGGCATCCAGACCAAACTGATAAGCGGCACGTTCAGCCGTATGTGCCCACTGCAGACTTTTACGATAACAATCTTCCATCCTGGCCATAACACCTGCGGAATACATAGTAAGAATATCTTCCACGCGCTGATCAAGCTGTAATGATGAATATGTTTCACCCACTGACATAAATCGGAACCTCCAAACGTAAGTAGCAATTATTCTTGTACTGCTGTTTTTCAACTCCGAGTCAAATTTACATCGTTTTCCGGATGAAATGCTTGCCTATAACTGGACTAGATTTTGTCCCTGAGTATACTGGAGGTAAATCAACACGCCATCAGCTGTACCGGCCTCAACTGGAGCAGCCTGATGTACTCGTCACACAGTACCAGCGATTTCCCCAGTGAAGACCCTATAGAAGTCTGGGAAGCTCTTCTTAATAAACTGCAGCCGTTCTCTATTACCCCCTCTTCCGAGGGTATATTTCAAGGCCAGCTCAACCTGGCAAAACTCGGCGATATACGCTTAAGCACGGCTAAAGTGACGGAGCACCTACTCCATAAAAACGCCGCAGAAATAGCCCAAAGCACCAATGATGAGCTGGCGTTAATTTTCCCTCTCTATAACAGTCTTGGCATTATTCAAGGCGACAACCGCTTTCGACTCAGCCAGGGACAGGGTCTGGTCCTTGATCTGAACAAACCACTGTCAGCCGATTTTTTTGAACCTCATCTCACATTGAACCTGACTATCCCAAGGGTGCTGGTCGCTGGCCTGTCAGACTCCCTCCCCAAAGACAGCCCCATCCTTCTCGATGCCAACCAGGGCATGGGGCTTTTACTGAAAAACCACTGTCAGACATTACTGGAAACCCTAGAAACAATTGATTGCGCCAACGTCCTGGACAACCTTCCTGGACACCTGACGCATTTAATCGGATTAACGCTGGGCGTTTCGGCCAAAAGCACTGAAAAAGTGCGCCCTACCGCTGAACAATTAAGACTGAAATCCATCTATCACGAAATTGACAACCAACTGCATGACCCGGACATTACACCTGACCGCATCGCCAGCGCTGTTGGCATTTCAAAGGCCTACCTGTTCAAATTACTTTCCCGTGCTCATACCAGTTTCAGGCAGGAAGTGCTCACCAGGCGCCTGAAAAAAGCACGCAAGTTATTATTGCAAAGCAATCTCAGCCATTTATCGGTTTCCGAAATTGCCTATCGACTCGGCTTCAATAGTCACAGCCACTTCAGCCGAAGTTTTCAAAAGGCATTTGACCAGTCACCGACAGATTTTCGCAAAACCCGCCTGCAGACCAAGACCGATAATGAACGACAGTTTGATCTTCCCAATCTGAGCGCCTGAAATTTTATGGCAGGCTGCCGCCTACAGCCTGCCCTCATTCCCATAACATACTCCTGCCCCCACGCAAGCTTGCGAGTAGCAACAATGACGCCTACGCCCTTATGAGGGCATAGCACACGAAATTTTCTTGCCCTGCATTGCACACCAAGCGCTTGCTTGGTATGGTTCGCCAATCCACCCTGAGAGGTTTGAACTGTGACACGTGAAAATAACAACAAAACAGTTCGTATCGGTTGCGCCAGCGCCTTCTGGGGCGATACCGAAACGGCAGCTGCCCAGCTCGTGCAAAACACTCGCCTGGATTATCTGGTTTTCGACTACCTCGCGGAAGTGACCCTGTCGATCATGGCCGGGGCGCGAATGAAAAAACCGGATGCCGGCTATGCGCTTGATTTTGTCAGCCATGTCATGAAACCACTACTGTCCGATATTGCCGCCAAAGGCATCCGTGTTATCAGTAATGCCGGTGGCGTTAATCCGACGGCCTGTCGCGATGCCCTGCAGGCATTGATTGATGAGGCCGGACTGGATCTGACGATTGCCCTTGTCGAGGGTGATAACCAGATGCCACAACTGGGTAAACTTAAGAAAAGCGGCATCACCGAGATGGATACTGGCGCTGAGATGCCGGAGCGGCTGGTGACCATGAATGCCTATCTTGGCGCTCCCGGTATCATCGCAGCGCTTGAGGCTGGTGCAGACATTATTATTACCGGACGCATTGCCGACAGTGCACTGGTGACCGCACCACTGGCCTA
This sequence comes from Kistimonas asteriae, assembly GCF_018263925.1. Lineage (GTDB taxonomy): Bacteria > Pseudomonadota > Gammaproteobacteria > Pseudomonadales > Endozoicomonadaceae > Kistimonas > Kistimonas asteriae. The sequence continues at coordinate 110,535 of NZ_JAEVHF010000004.1, read as the reverse complement.
TGAATTCCAATGGTCGACAAACGACTATGATCATCTGGCTCAGGCAAGCCTTGCTGGCCATATTATTGAATGTGGCGCGCAATGCACCGGGGGCAATTTTACTGACTGGGAAAGCGTTGAGACAGACTACGCCAACATGGGTTTTCCTGTCGTTGAATGCCACGCGGATGGTTCATTCTTTGTCACAAAGCCCGAGAATACCGGCGGTACGGTGACGTGTCAGACTGTCGCAGAACAACTTGTCTATGAGATAGGCAATCCCACTGCATACCTGTTACCGGATGTTATTTGTGACTTCAGCCAGGTTCAGCTGGAACAGATTGAAAGCGACAAAGTACGCGTCACCGGTGCAACAGGTCTGCCACCTACCGGTCAATACAAGGTTTCTGCCACCTATATGGCAGGCTACAAATGCACCGTTGCCTTTTTACTGGCAGGTATTGATGCAGCACAAAAGGGGCAGCGGGTTGCAGAGGCTATTCTGACGAAAACCGCACACCTCTTTGAAACCCGCGGACTTGGCCGTTATGAAGATACATGTATCGAACTGCTGGGCACAGAAAGCACATACGGCAAACAAGGCCGGCAGCAGCCCACCCGGGAAGTCGTAGTCAAGATTTCCGTCAGCCATGCCAATCAAAATGCCCTGAAGCTCTTCTCCCGTGAAATAGCCCAGGCGGCCACTGCGATGGCCCCAGGTATTACCGGTGTGCTGGGAGGAAGACCCAGCGTGTGGCCTGTTATACGCCTGTATTCGTTCTTGCTGGATAAAGAAAAAGTCGCCGTTACGGTCACCACAGGAGAAACAACACAACCCGTCACTATTAATACGGAACACAGGGACAACCCGAGCCAGGCCAGCGTTACAAACACGACAGCAGAACTCCCTACCTGCAACACCACGGTCCCCCTGATCAAACTGGCTCTGGCCCGCTCTGGCGACAAAGGCAATCATGCCAACATCGGTGTAATTGCGCGTCAGCCAGAATACCTGCCGTATATTCAGACAGCCTTAACAGAAGCTACGGTTGCTGACTGGATGCAACATGTTCTGGATCCCGAACAGGGAAAAGTCACGCGCTGGGACCTGCCAGGCATTCATGCACTGAACTTCCTCCTGGAAAACAGCCTCGGTGGCGGCGGCGTTGCCAGTCTGCGAATGGATCCACAGGGCAAGGCATTCGCTCAACAGCTGCTGGATTTTCCGGTTCCGGTGCCTGAAGAGCTGGCCCGGGACATCCATCGTCAAGCGACAGCGTAAACAGGGAGTACAACATGTCTTACCAGTCTGTTTTCAGGGATAACCTCTTTGCTGACCGCACCATCATTGTCACCGGTGGCGGCAGTGGCATTGGCCGCTGTACTGCACACGAAATCGCCGCCCTTGGCGCCAGGGTGATCCTGATTGGCAGAAAGCCTGAAAAACTCGAACACGTCTGCCAGGAAATCACAGAAGACCGCGGACAGGCTTTCACATATTCGCTGGATATCCGGAATGAAACTAACGTCAAGGACACGGTAAAAGCGATTCTATCGTGCTGCGGAACAATACATGGGCTGGTCAACAACGCCGGTGGCCAGTACCCCTCCCCCTTAGAATCCATCAGCCAGAAAGGCTTTGACGCTGTTGTCAGCACCAACCTGACCGGAGGCTTTCTCATGGCCCGGGAAGTCTATAACCAGAGCATGAAAAAGACCGGGGGCGCCATCGTCAATATTACTGCCGATAACTGGAACGGCATGCCCGGCATGGGACACTCCGGCGCAGCCCGCGCTGGCATGGTGAACCTGACGAAAACCGCCGCCTTCGAATGGGGGCCCAATGGCGTACGGGTAAATGCTGTCGCCCCGGGCTGGGTTGCCTCCAGCGGGCTCGATACCTATGAAGGTCCGGTCAAGGCCATTATCCCGAAACTGAAAGACAGTGTACCGCTCAAGCGGCTGGCCACGGAATCTGAAATCAGTGCCGCCATCTGCTTCCTGCTCAGTGATGCCGGCGCATTTATCAATGGCGAAACGATTCGCGTGGATGGCGGCGCCCCGCTGGGTACGAGCCTCTGGCCGATGCAGGCCCATGCGAGAAACAACACCCCTTTCAATGGTTTTCATCGCGCTGAAACACCGGATGTACTGACCACCAGCGAGGACGACTAATGCCGGCTATCGAATCCACCCTGCAGCCATCCTCCCAGGCTTTTCATAACAACCGGGAAACGATGGAAACCCATGTCAATGCCTTCCGCGCCCTGGAAGCCCTGCCCAACCAAAAGGCTCTGAAAAAAAAAGAAAAATATGAACAGCGGGGCCAGCTGCTCCCCAGGGAAAGACTGAACCTGTTACTGGATCCCGAAAGTCCATTCCTGGAACTGTCGACACTGGCTGGCTATAAAATGTATGGCGACCGCGACGGCAGCAGTGCTGGTGGAGGCTGTATCGCGGGCATCGGGTATGTCTCCGGTGTCCGCTGCATGGTGGTGGTGGATAACTTTGCGGTCAAAGGTGGCACTATCACGCCCATCGGCCTGGAGAAACGCCTGCGCCTGCAACAGATAGCCCTTCAACAGAAACTCCCGACCGTTACCCTGGCCCAGAGCGGCGGTGCTGACCTGAATCATGCGACAGAAACTTTTGCCCCTGGCGGCAGAGGCTTCTATAACCAGGCACAGATGTCCGCCGCTGGTATTCCTCAGGTCACTGTCGTTCATGGCAGCGCCACCGCCGGTGGTGCTTATCAACCTGCACTGTCTGACTATGTGGTGATGGTACGAAAGCAGGCCACCATGTACCTGGCCGGTCCCCCACTGCTCAAAGCGGCAACCGGAGAAGTTGCTACGGATGAAGAGCTGGGTGGTGCAGAAATGCACACCCAGTCTGCCGGAACCGGTGAGTACTTGGCAGAAAATGACCAGGACGCAATCCGCATTGCCCGTGAGATTATGACCCTGTTGCCGTGGAACGCCCCTGCGCAGTCCGAGACCGGGCGCTCAGTCAAACCACCGAGATATCCCGTTGAGGAACTGATGGGCATCATCCCGGCCGACCCCAAAACGCCCTATGATGTGGCAGAGGTTATTGCACGGCTGGGTGACAGCTCAGAGTTCCTCGCCTTCAAACATGAATATGACCAGCAAACCGTGTGTGGCCATCTCACGATTGAAGGGCACACCTGCGGACTGATAGGCAACAATGGCCCAATTACGCCGGCGGGTGCGACCAAAGCCGCCCAGTTCATCCAGTTATGCGACCAGGCCGGCATACCGATTCTGTTTCTCCACAATACCACGGGATTCATGGTGGGAACCGAGGTTGAACATAACGGCATCATCAAACATGGCGCCAAGATGATCCAGGCCGTCGCCAATGCGCGAGTGCCTAAAATCAGTCTGGTCATCGGTGGTTCCTATGGTGCTGGTAACTATGCCATGTGCGGCCGGGGCTTCGAGCCCGACTTCATTTTCGCCTGGCCCAATAGCGCCACTGCTGTTATGGGTGCACAACAGGCCGGCAAAGTACTGCGCATTATCATGGAAGCGAAAATGGCGCGCAGTGGACACCCCACGGATCCCGCCATGCTGGACATGATGGAAAACAAAACAGCAGAACAGCTAGCCCAGGGTTCCACGGCATTGGCCTGCACGGCGCGCCTGTGGGACGACGGACTGATTGATCCGCGGGATACCCGCAAGGTGTTGGCCTACGTGCTGGACATCTGCCGTGAAAGCCGCCAGCGGGCACTCAATAGCAACAGCTTCGGCATCAGCCGCTTTTAAGCCAGGCAGCCAGGTCAACAAGAACAACATCAAGGCAGGACAGGACGATGAAATTTACCGCGGAACATGAAGAACTTCGACGCACAGTCAAAGCGTTTGTGGACAACGAGATCAACCCCAACGCGGAAACCTGGGAAAAAGAAGGCATCTTTCCGGCCCATGAACTGTTCAGCAAGCTGGGTAAACTCGGCCTGCTCGGCATTGCTAAACCGGAAGCCTGGGGTGGTATGGGGCTGGACTACAGCTACCAGATGGTCTTTGCCGAAGAGCTCGGCCTGAGCCGTGCCGGCGGCGTAGCGCTGGCCATTGGTGTCCAGACAGACATGGCGACACCGGCGCTGGCCCGCTTTGCGACGGATGACCTGAAAGAAGAGTTTCTTGCCCCCGCCATCCGCGGTGAACAGGTGGCCTGTATTGCCGTGAGTGAGCCCGGTGCCGGATCGGATGTGGCCGGTCTTAAAACCTGGGCACGCAAGGACGGTGACGACTATGTCATCAATGGCACCAAGATGTGGATCACCAACGCCACACAGGCAGACTACATCTGTCTGCTGGCCAACACGTCAGACGACAAAGTTCACAAGAATAAATCCCTGATCATCGTTCCGACCAACACCCCCGGCATTACCTTTTCCGACAAGCTTAACAAGCTGGGCATGCGCAGCTCCGATACTGCCCAGATCTTTTTCGATGATGTCCGCGTTCCCCAGCGTTACCGGATCGGTGCCGAGGGCATGGGCTTTATGATGCAGATGTTGCAGTTCCAGGAAGAGCGATTGTTCGGCGCCTCCATGGCCATCAAGGGGCTGGAGATGTGCATCAACGATACCATTGAGTATTGCCGTGAGCGTCGTACGTTTGGCCAGCCCCTGATCGACAACCAGTATATCCATTTCCGTCTTGCCGAGATGCAGACCGAAGTCGAATCCCTGCGTGCGCTGGTCTACCAGGCGACAGAAACTTATATCAACGGCAAAGACGTCACCCAGCTGGCCAGCATGGCAAAACTCAAGGCCGGGCGCCTGTGCCGGGAAATACCCGACGGCTGCCTCCAGTTCTGGGGTGGCATGGGCTACATGTTCGAAAGCCAGATCAACCGTGCCTACCGGGATATGCGCCTGACGGCCATTGGTGGTGGGGCCGATGAGATTATGCTGGGCATTATCAGCAAACTCATGGGTACCCTTCCAGGCAAAAAGAAAGGTTGAGAGGAGAATGGCCATGACGTTACCAGTCTGTGAAACCCTGCAGCTGGAACAGCGTGACCACGCGCTGTTCGTAACCTTCAACCGCCCTGAAGTCCGTAATGCTCTCAGTCTTGCCATGGTGCAGGAATTGATGTCCGTACTGGAGGCTGCCAGTACGGATAACTCCCTGCGAGCCATCGTACTCCGAGGCAGCGGAGGCCATTTCTGCGCTGGTGGTGATATCCGGGATATGGCCAATGCCCGCGCTCGCCTTGGCAAAGACGACAATGATCCTTTTTACGCGCTGAATCGGTGCTTTGGCCAGTTGCTGGAAATGGCCGAGCAAGCCCCACAGGTGATCGTCTGCGTATTGGAAGGCACTGTCATGGGGGGGGGTTTTGGCTTGGCCTGCATCTCCGATGTCGCCCTGGCACATAGCGAGGCCCGTTTTGCTTTACCAGAGACGTCACTGGGCATTCCGCCCGCACAGATTGCACCCTTCGTCGTCAAACGTATCGGCCTGACCCAGGCACGACGACTGGCCCTGTTGGGTGAATCATTGAGTGGTGACGAAGCAACAATACTTGGTATTGCCCATAGCGTATACCGTTCCACCGAAGCGCTTGAGGAAGCACTTGCAAAGACTCTGTCACGCATCAAGCGATGCGCCCCAGGCGCCAACGCCGTCACCAAACGGTTAATGCTGGCGGTTGGCAAGACTGACCTTGGCCTGTTACTGGATGATGCCGCCAGCGCCTTTTCTGATGCAATTCAAGGCGAGGAAGGTGTTGAGGGCACGACGGCGTTTATGCAAAAACGCAAACCCGCGTGGGCGGCTGAACAGGAGAGTGAAGCATGACCGTGTTCACTAAACTACTGGTCGCCAACCGGGGAGAGATCGCGGTGCGTATCATGCGTACTGCCAAAGCCCTTGGTTATCGAACGGTAGCCGTCTATAGCGAAGCTGACAGCCATGCGCCACATGTCACTATGGCTGACCAGGCCGTCTGTATTGGTCAGGCCGCCGTCGGGGAGTCCTACCTCCGTACTGACAACATTCTGGAGGCCGCCAGACGCACCAATGCAGACGCCATACACCCTGGCTACGGTTTCCTGTCAGAGAATGCGGATTTTGCCCGCGCCTGTATCGAGGCAGGCCTGGTCTTTATCGGTCCACGCCCCGACGCCATTGAACTGATGGGCTGTAAGCGCCAGTCAAAAATCGCCATGCAGGCGGCAGCGGTTCCCTGCATTCCGGGCTATGAAGGCGATGAGCAGGACAATGACAGCCTTCAGAAAGCGGCCCTGGCGATTGGCTTTCCCCTAATGATAAAAGCATCTGCCGGTGGAGGTGGCCGCGGTATGCGTCTGGTGCATGACGACAGCACCTTGCTGGAATCCCTGGAACGCGCCCGCAGTGAAGCGGAAAACGCCTTTGGCAACGGCCAGCTGATTCTGGAAAAAGCGATATTGCAGCCTCGTCATGTGGAAATTCAGGTCTTTGCAGACCAGCAGGGCAATACGGTCTACCTCGGGGAGCGGGATTGCTCCATTCAGCGCCGACACCAGAAAGTCGTCGAAGAAGCCCCCTCGCCGGCCGTTGATTCAACCCTGAGACAGCGTATGGGCGAAGCGGCGGTTCAGGCGGCCAGAACCTGCAACTATGTCGGCGCCGGCACGGTAGAGTTCCTGCTGGATCAGAATGGCTATTTTTATTTCCTCGAAATGAATACCCGACTGCAGGTAGAGCACCCTGTCACTGAGTTGATTACCGATACCGACCTGGTCGCCTGGCAGTTGGATATTGCCGCTGGCAAGCCACTGCCTCTACAGCAAGACGAGATTGCCCTGAATGGCCATGCCATTGAAGTTCGACTGTATGCAGAAGATCCTGCCAATCAATTCATGCCTCAGGCAGGCGTTATCCACAGTTGGCAACCCGTCGGTGCGCCGGGTATCCGTACCGATGCGGGTATAGCGACGGGAGGCTCCGTAACACCGCACTATGACCCGATGCTCGCCAAGATCATCGCCTGGGGGAAAGACCGGGAAGAAGCACGTCGTCGTCTGGTGTGCGCTGTTGAAGATACAGTACTGGCAGGTATCAAGAGCAACCGCAGCTGGTTGGCGGCGATTTTGTCCCACCCGGCCTTTATCAGTGGCGAGGCAACCACAGCATTTCTTGAACAGTATGGCGATGCGGTGGCAGAGCGGAGTCAGTCGCCCTCAACACAGCTGCTGGCGATTGCTGCAGTCCTCATGCACCCTCATCACAGCGGGGAGAATTCACTGAGCGGCTGGCGCAGCACTGAAGCGTCCAGCCGATGCTGTACACTGGTCTGTGATGACAATGAAACACGCATTACCCTCACTCAACACGATGGAGAGTATCGGGTTGAGGTCAATAGTCAGCATTTCACTATTGCACTTCTGGACAGCAATGATCACACAATCTCACTCCAGATTGATGGCATCACGGAAACCGTCACCTGCAGCAAGCAAACCGACACGCTGTACCTTTCAACGGCAACGGGTGATTACACCATCCATGACCGTACCCTGATGCCAGCCAGCAGTTCCGACCAGGCTGGCGATGGACGCATCCAAGCCAGCATGGACGGGCTGATTGTTGATGTTCTGGTTGAAGCCGGACAGAACGTCCACCGTGGCCAAACGGTTATGGTGCTGGAAGCCATGAAAATGGAACACCCCCTGAAAGCTGATTGCGACGGTATCCTCAGCACGCTTGAAGTCACCTCCGGTGAGCAGGTCCGCAGCCGTCAACTGCTGGCCACGATTGAACCAGACACGGCCGCCTGACCATGGACTATCGATAATGGAACAACGTACGACCACTCTGACAGACCCGGACAGCGCCCGTGGCAAACTCCTGCAGGCTGCCGCCGAGCTGTTTCGGACCAAGGGCTATGACCGCACCACCGTCCGCGATATCGCTAATGCGGTGGGCATCCTCTCCGGCAGCATCTTTCATCATTTTAAAACCAAGGACGATATCCTCGGCGCGGTAATGGAAGAAAGTGTCAACAGCCTGCTGGTTCGCATGGAGTCGGCACTGGCCACGATCGACACGCCGGTTGCACGCCTGCGTGCCATGATTCGCTGTGAACTGGAATCCATTCAGGGCGAGAACGGCCATGCACTGGCGGTGCTGGTCTACGAATGGCGGTCTCTGTCACCGGAAAATCAGCAGAAGCTCCTGCACATTCGGGAAGCCTATGAACAGCTCTGGCTGACGGAGTTTACCGGCGCCACTGAGCACCTGAAGCCGGGAATAGAGCCTTTTGTTCTACGTCGTTTCCTGAGCGGCAGCCTGTACTGGACCACGTACTGGTATAAGGAAAGTGGTGCGCTGACGATCAGTGACCTGACAGAAATGGCCCTGAAACTGATTCTGAAATAACAACCTGTCTGAATAACAGACTTGTCCACATGACCCTGACGGAGCAACCAGGATGTCCATGAAGAACAAGACCCTCATCATCACGGGCGCGAGCCGTGGCATTGGCCGGGAACTGGCGCTGCGTTGTGCCCAGGATGGCGCCAATATCGTGATTGCCGCCAAATCGGCGGATCCCCATCCCTCCCTGCCCGGCACGATTCATACGGTGGCCGAGGAAGTGGAAGCAGCCGGGGGGCAGGCGCTGCCTATCCAGGTGGATGTTCGCGATGAGGCCCAGGTGAATGGCATGGTTCAGGAGGCTGCCAACCGCTTCGGAGGCATTGATGCTCTCGTCAATAACGCTGGCGCCATTAGCCTGACCTCTCTGGAGCATACGCCCCTCAAGAAGTTTGACCTGATCCACCAGATCAATACCCGGGCGGTATTTCTCTGTTCACAGGCCGCACTGCCTTGGCTGAAAAAGTCTGAAAACGGCCATATCCTCAACCTGTCACCCGCCATCAACCTGAAAGAAAAGTGGCTGACGCCGTATATTCCCTATACCGTCACCAAATACGGTATGAGCCTGCTAACACTGGGGATGGCGGGTGAATTCCGCCGCTATGGCATCGCCGTCAACGCCCTGTGGCCCCGCACCTCCATCGCAACGGCCGCCGTGGAAAAAACCGGTGGCGATGCCATCATGCGCCGAAGCCGCAAACCCGTCATTATGGCGGATGCCGGCTATGAGATTTTATCCACCGCTGACCTGTCAGTGACCGGACAGACCCTGCTGGATGAAGACCTTCTGCGGGAACGTGGCGTCACCGACTTCAGCCACTACGCCTGTGATCCGGCCCAGGCTGACAACCTGTTTCAGGATCTCTATGTCGATTGAAATAAAGAGCCGGTAGTCGGACAGCGTCCCGGATATGACGCTCTCCCATGTATGCCCGCCATAGCACATTGGCGGGCGTCAAATCACCAACATTTCCTTTATTTTCAGGTCTCAAGCCCGAATCTGGCCTTTGCAGTCCCCTATACTCTTCGTTGATACAACCCGCTTTTAAGCCTCGGCTCCCGTGTATCCAACATCAGGGCCACTCAGATCGGGTTCGTTACTGGATAACGTAGTAAGTAACTGATCCAAGGAAGGAGATGTTTGCAATGATCCAAAGTAAATTAAGAATGATTGGGTTATTCGCCCTGGTTCTTATCACCTCTGGTTGTGCAACGACCAGCTCTCAGAATGGCAATGCTAACTGGTCAACCTGCTCTCTGGCTGGCGGTATGCTGTGGGGCCTCGGTGGTGCAGCACAGAGTGCAGCGACTGCCGGTATCGGTCTTGCCGCCGGTGCATTGGTGGGTGGTGCAGGCTGTGCCATGGCGGGTGACAGTGATAAGTCTGACAGCAACGACTCCAGCCATCACATGGCTAAGTCTACGGTGGCGGACCAGAGCAAAATCATGTTCAACTTCGACTCTTACCGCCTGGGCAGCAATGACAAGAAAGCCCTGGACAAGGTCGCAGACATGGCTGGCCCAAACACAGAAATCCGGATCGCCGGTCACACCTGCAACATCGGCGCCTCTACCTACAACCAGAGTCTTTCCGTCAAGCGGGCCAATGCCGTGCGCGACTATCTGGTCAGCAAAGGCGTGATGTCTGGGTCCATCAAGGTGGAAGGCAAAGGTGAAAGCTCTCCGGTGGCCAGTAACAGCACCCGCGAAGGACGTGCCCAGAACCGTCGTGCCGAGGTCGAAGTGCATCGCACCAAGCCTGCCAAGCACCATAGTGAAAAGCTGGAGCAATTCCGTGGCGCGGCACTGGATCCTTACCTGATCCACCGCAATTAATATCCGGACCTGAAAATCAGAGCATGAGTTGATGTAATGATCCTTTTCAGCCAGATACACCGCACACCAACCATGACAGTTCAACAACTGTCATGGTTGGTTTTGCTTTCTGTATTACTCAGCCCTTTCGCCCACAGTGAAGTCTATCGCTGGAAGGACAGTAAGGGAGTCATTCACTTTACCGACAAACCGGTCAGTCAGTCGCAAACCGTAAAAACCTCATCACGATCCATGACGGCTGAAGAATGGCTGCAAGCGATTCAGGGTTCCTGGAAGCGAACAGGCAGTACACCGACCCAGCAGGAACTGGCGCTGAAAGTGCTCACGTTCTTCGAAGACATTCCGGCGGAATACAATTTTCCGGAAAAGGTCGATGAAACCCTGACTATATCGGATGCCAACGTGATCCTCGAAGGCACCGCCTACAGCACCAACCAGGGTGTCGGCAGGGAAAGTATCTACCATGCAGAAGGACGCTTATCCCTGGATGAGGGGAGCGGCGAAGAGGGACGATTTATGTTCCATCGGGGGCGCAATCCCTATATGGAAGATTTCACCCTGCTGTTACTGCTAAACCTTCTCGATCGTCAGGATCTGAAAGGCACCGAAGCCATCCAGCTGCAACTCGACGGTGACCGACTGAGCGTAACGATCACGCCTCCAAGGTCCATCGGGGTCAGCCGTTTTACCATCCGCTATCAACGCCTGAAACCGTGACACAATCGCTATAACTCGTAGGCACGACAATGGCTATCAAACGTCAGCCGTTTTTCTACAGCTTCGCCATTGAATAACGATCGAAATAACTGCTGCAGTTTTGGGTTCTGGCAGGTCGTCGCATGATCAAACGGTGAGTGCGACATATTCACCTGATCCGCTTCCGTCAGATTGATGTAACAGGCATTTCCAGCGACAAGATTCGTACTGAAATGGCCAAGCCGAGCCAACTGACGCTCCCCGAATTTCATCCTGGAGGCGCCCAGTGCATAATCATTTTCGTTAATGGTGATATAGAGCCTGCGCCGGAAAGCGATACGGTCCACCCAGAGCTCATGATCAAGATTATTCACATCCGCCTGACAGAGGATGACATTGTCAAAAACGCCGGTTTCCCCCTGGAAAACACCGGATTTGAACAGACACTTGAACAGGTAATTCCCCATGCTGTGGAACAGAATACTCAGGCGCATATCACAGATATCATCGTCACTGTTATAACAGCCCAAATACCAGCATAGTTTTTCCAATACACGATCCAGCGCAACCACTGACTGATTTGCTTCCCGCTTGTCGCTCAGGTAAGAAGCAACACCACCCGCCCTGCCTGCAAACGCCTGCCGTCCATTTGCTGGCCAACTGAAGGCGACGACTTCGACATCATAGAGGGATTCCAGCTCATGGGCCGTTGTCAGTACATCGGCAAAATCATTATTGAAGCCATGCACATAAAACAGGCAATTACGCTGATGTTGTTTCATGCGTTGCTGAAGATAACGGAACGCATATTCGCTGGCAGGCACGGGCTTACCGTTTAGTAAGCAGGTGTCATCAAGAATATCCAGGGACCATCCCTTTGAACCCTGATAGTCAGCGATGGCGACACGAATTTCATCGGATCCGAGCGTATTGAATTCGGAACCAAATCGTTGACAGGGGTCACCTTCCTCGTGGAGGCAGTTACGGTTAGTAATGATGATCATGAACAGCCTCCTTGACCCGGCCTGCAAGACAGGATTCTTATTTTCGGGTCCATGGTACAACATGCCGCGAAGCAACGTATAACACGTCAAGCGTTTTTTTACACTCAAACAGAATATTCGGTATCACGAAACAATATTAGGTCTCGCATGCGTATTTACCGATACCGTTCTACGCTTACCACCTAACCTTCGAGAAGGGCATGACGGTTTTTATGAAGCAACTTCCCATCCCCAACCTGTCAGAGGATGACTTTCTGCTGGACAGGCTGGAAGAGCAGATTCACCGCTTTGAGCAGCTTCTGGGAACACGTTTTCATGGAAAAGAGGACGCTGTTCAAGAGAAGGGATTCTCTGATGATGCCTTGTCTTCAGCCTCAAGAGGTCTGTTTGCTGACGGCAAGGCATCATACCGGAAAGAAAGACAGTAATCGCTGAATAACCCACCGCTTTCCCGGAGGGGTTTACTGCAATGTTGCCGCTCCCAGTAGATTACTTACGATCCTGTCGTTATACATCGCTACAATCGTTGGGACGCTATTCGTATTAAAATTGATCATGGAAGGCTCAATGTAGCGCCAGAACTTACCCGCCTTCTCCAATGCTTCATTACCAATCGTGTTTGAGTCCCTGGACTGCACTATCAATGTACGCAGACGCTGACCAAAGGCAGCTGCCATGGCATCGGTCGATTCAACATTGTCATCCCCGGTGTAGATACCCTCAGTACCACCAACCATGGTAGACAGCAAGAGGTAAGCCATCGTCAGCTGCTCCATTTCCACACTGAGCTGCAGCAAACGAATACGCAGCGGATCCTCCTCGTTCTGAGCCGGCACGGTGGTTTCGATCTCATCCAGTAGCGCGACCATCTCGTCACGGCTTTTGTTGATATCGACAATCGCATACGCATTGGTATAACCATTATCCTGAATATCGTTGGCCAATGCGTGCTCTTTGAAACGAAGCCAGAGCGTTTTCAGCGCCTGCACCTCCTCTGCCAGTACAGCGTCATCCTTCACCACCAACGTTTCGAGAAGCGCTTCAGCGTCCCCGAGTTTCTCATCCAGTCGATCAATGGCCGGCTGATCACCGGCTTCCAGGGTGATAATGTGGAACGCACTGACGATATGATACACATGACGTTTCATGGCATAGACATCATCCTGGGTTACCCCCCAGGCCAACGAGCCTTGAAACAGCAGAAGAAACGGCACCAGCCAGCGGAAAGACATGGTAAAACTCCTTTTTAACACAGACTTGTTATTATTTTTTGATATGCCAGCGCTCATGGCTTGCTGCAGAATAACATGAAATCTGCGAGGATTTCTTGACCGGCTTCCCGTTATAGCCGGCTATTCTGGCAAAGCCGGTTCGGCGACTTCCACCGGTTCTGCCGCCTCAATACCAGTCAGTCGTCGTATCCTATCGGCTGCGGCCAGGACTACGGCCTCACCTTCGGCTATCGCGTCTACCGAGCGACTGAAATCGAACATGCCATATTCCGCCAACTGGGGGGTTAACAGGATATCCGGTGGATCTCCCGCCATCCGGCTCCGGGTGATACGATCCTGCATGATATGAATCGAGGTCGCCATCACCTCCATAATGCCTGGCGCTTCCTGGCGAGGCTTCTGCGGGCCAATAAGACCACTCAGCTTTTCGCGCCATGCAGAGGGCTCCACCTCTTCCTGACGCCGGGACCTTGGGCGAACAAGGTGCGTATTCAGATCCACTGCAATCACTACATCCGCCCCCATGGCACGGCAGAGAGAGACCGGTACCGGATTCACCAGGCCACCATCAAGCATCCAGGCGCCATCTCGCAATACAGGCGCAAACAAACCGGGAAATGTGCAGGACGCACGCACCGCATCCAGAATGGAGCCTTGACGGAGCCAGATTTCCTGCCCGGTTTCCATATTGGTCGCCACCGCCGCATAGTGCCGCTCAACATCCTCAATTAACGCATCCCGGTCATTTTCACGAAAAAACTGCAGCATTTTATCGCCGCGTACCAAACCACCGGACAGGGTGACATCCACCAGCCCCATGACGTCGCGCCAGTGCAGCGAGCAGACCCAATCTTCGAATTCATCCAGATAACCACAGGCATAGGCGGCGCCCACCAGCGAACCGGCTGAACAACCCGTCACTATTTCTGGCTCAATCCCCAAGGTACGTAACCCCTTGAGAACACCAATATGCGCCCAGCCCCTGGCAGACCCCGAACCCAGCGCAATTCCTATTTTCCTGTTACCCACGGCGTAGACTCCACATCTGGACAGACAGGGTGATTAACATCGCAACAGTTTCCCAAAAGAACATATACAATCAACAGCAGCCCATAGCTAAGGACTACAGTCGTTTTACAGTGCATGGAATTATACGTCCAACCATCCAGATAACGATGAAAGAACCTGTAAAAAAACGTCATGGATGCGTTCAAGATCAGGCAAATACCGCCGGAATATGCAGTCTCTTCCGGCGCAACAGGCCTAGATTGCAGAAAGGCACTGAAACTCAGTCAAAACAAAGTCGTCAGTCATGCCACTGAGGTAATCAATCAACAACCGCATACGGTAATACCATTCCAGCTCCCGCTTTTCCTGAGCACTGGAAGCGCTATCAGCAATCATCTCAACACTTCTCAGGTAGGCTTCCACATGCCGTTTTGATAAGCGGTGGAACAGACGCTGAGAAATAAAGTAAGGACTGTGCTCTTTACGCACAATCGCCGCAATATCATCAGCGCTGATTTCCAACAAAGGACGGTAGATCTCAAGCAGCCCCTTGAGCGCGGAATAGCCCCGTAATTCAGGGGTTTCGACTTCTTTACTGCTGAACACATGCTTCCGGGCTACCTGCTTCAGGGTGACCAGCGCCAGGTGTAGCTCCGAACCGCCATCAATCAGGGGTTCATTCAAACTGCCTGCGAAAATCTGTTCATGACACTCGATGTACCGCTGTGCTGCATACGCCGCCAAGTCATTCACCAGACGGGTACGAAAACGGGTGATGAAACCATGCGCCGTAATATCTGCAGTCATGGCATCCTCAATAATCTCCGGCAGATACTCACTCTGCCCGTGACACCGTTCCTTCCACTCTTCCTCCAGAAAGCTGCGAAGTGTGCTTAGCGTCAGGATGCCTTTATCCACGGCATCCTCAAGGTCAGCGATGCAGTAAGAAATATCATCCGCCGCCTCCATGATATACGTCAGGGGATAACGGTGACCGTCTGCAATACCCAGATGCTGCCAGATATACTGGATTAGCGGCTCTTCCGCATAATAATAACCCGGCTTACGGCTGAGGTACTCAAAGCCAAATCCCCGGCCTTCCCTGGGCTGGTAGGCAGGTCTGGTATATTTGATCAGGGCTGCGATCTGGGAACAGGTCAGGTTCAGTTCCTGAAGCGTCGCGATGATACGAAGCCCTTGGGCATTCCCTTCAAACAAACAGAGATCCGGCAACAGTACCTCATTGAACAGCGTACTGGTTTCAGCACTACCAGATGCTTTCTGATAGCAATACCCGGCATGCTTTCTCATCCAGTCATTGATGGCAGCTTCGCCGAAGTGGCCGAATGGCGGGTTACCCACATCGTGCATCAGGCATGACATCTCAACCAGGTTCACAAATGCCGTTTCAATGCCTTCCAGGCCCAGTGCACTGAGCTGCCCCTGTTCCCTGAAGGCGGCCAATATCCGACGCGCAATAAAACGCCCGGTTTGCTGCACTTCCAGTGAATGGGTCAGACGGCTCCGAACCGCGGCATTGGTTTCAAGCGGATACACCTGGGTTTTCTGCTGCAGGCGCCGAATTGCCGAAGACTGGATGATACGCCCGCGGTTGCTCTCCGTTTCCTCGACAATATCCCGGGCATCCGTAACCGAGCTGGGCCGAAGCCGCTCCGTTGTGATTTTGTTGCGATAATCCATAGCAGGCGCCATACCGTGTCTGTCCGCAAACCAATATTGATCGTTTATCCAAGCATAACCGGTTCCCTTGCAGGTGTCGTCCGCCTGGAGGGTTGATGCAGGGGTTCCATGGTAAACTGTTGGGCTTCACCTATCCGCCATATACATGGGCAATGATCTTCCATGCGAGAACTCACTGAGCTGCGCGCCGAATTCCCCATCCTCCAGCAACGCGCCAACGGTTACCCCCTGATCTACCTCGATAATGCCGCCACCACACAGAAACCTGAGTGTGTCATCCGCGCGATCAGCGACTATTACCGCGAAGCCAACGCGAATGTCCATCGTGCCTCCCATTTCCTCAGCGCCAGGGCGACCCATGCCTTTGAAGATGCCCGTGACACGGTACGCCGCTTCCTCAATGCCGGCCACACGGATGAAATCATCTGGACCCGGGGTGCGACAGAGGCCATCAACCTGGTGGCCCACAGCTGGGGGCTCAGCGAGTTGAAAGCCGGCGATGAAGTCCTGATCTCAGCGATGGAGCATCACGCGAATATTGTGCCCTGGCAGCAGGTATGCCTGCTCACCGGCGCCCGCCTGAACGTCATCCCCATCCATCCCAATGGCGAACTGGATATGGACGCTTTCCGGCAACGGCTGGGGCCACAGACACGTCTGGTCAGCCTTTGCCAGGTCTCCAACGCCATTGGCACCGTGAACCCTGTCCTCGATATTATCAGGGAAGCCCATACCGTCGGTGCCCGTGTATTGATTGATGGATCCCAGGCCGTCGCCCATTACCCGGTGGATGTTCAGGCGCTGAACTGTGATTTTTATGTATTCTCCGGCCATAAGGTCTACGGCCCTACCGGCATTGGCGTCCTGTATGGCAAACGTGACCTGCTGCAAGCCATGCCGCCCTGGCAGACCGGCGGGGAAATGATTGAACGCGTCAGTTTTGAAGGCACCATATTCAATACACCGCCCTTCCGGTTTGAAGCCGGCACGCCGAACGTCGTCGGTGCCCTGGGGCTCGCAGCCGCTATTGATTTCCTAAACCAGTATGACCATGGCCAGATTCAGGCCAATGAGCAGTTCCTGCTTGCACAGGCGACAGAAGGACTTAATGCGATACCCGGCCTTCAGGTCATCGGTACGGCGCCACAGAAAACTTCGGTCATCTCGTTTGTGATGGAAGGGCTGCATAACCAGGATATCGGTACACTGCTCGACCAGCAGGGTATCGCGGTACGGACGGGCCACCATTGCACCATGCCATTGATGTCTGTTCTGAACCTCTCTGGCACCGTCAGGGCATCCATCGCCCTCTATAATACCGAGGCCGAAATCCAAACGTTCGTTGATGCCGTCGCCGCCCTGCAAAAAGACAGTCTGTCATTCACTATAGAACCCGAGCTTGCCGCAACAGCGGCAGCGACAATACCGGATGCATTTACCTATGAATCTCCCCAGGTTGCAGATACAGGCAACCTGATTGAAGCACTCCAAACATTGCGAGGCTGGCAGGAACGTTATCGCCACATCATGCTGTTGGGGAAAAAACTGCCCGCGTTACCTGATACCATGAAGCTGGAAGAAAACCGGCTCCATGGCTGTGAAAGTACCGTCTGGCTGCATCATTATTACGATGAAACGACCATGCGCCTCTATTTCGCCATCGACAGTGATGCCCGTATTGTCCGCGGACTGATCACCCTGATTCTTTCTGCATTGAATGGGCGAACACCCGAGACGATTGAAAACGTCGACATGGAAGTCTGCTTTGACCAGCTGGGGCTCATGCATCACCTGAGCCCTTCCAGGGGCAACGGTATCCGGGCCATCGTGAAAGAGATCCAGCTGACAGCCCACCGTTACCGTTAGCGTCTTATTTGGCTACCGTTGTTAACTTCTCGATAATCCGGGCAACAGCGACAAAACCAAACGTCGCTGTGACGACTGTCGCGGCGCCAAAACCACTGGCGCAGTCCATTTTCATGGAACCCGCAGCATCCGGCTTGGTCTGACAGACAGAACCGTCTGGCTGCGGGTAACGGGCTGCTTCCGTGGAAAAGACACATTCAACCGCAAAGCGTCGTTTTGGGTTCTTGGAGAAGTTGTGAAAACGCCGTAACTGATCCTTGACCTTACGCGACAACGGGTCCTGAACAGTTTTGGTCAGGTCTGCCACTTGGATTTTCAGGGGATCGACCTGCCCGCCCGCACCACCAGTCGTAATGATCTTGATCTTATTGCGCTTACAGTGGGCAATCAGCGCCGCCTTGGCCCGGAAGCTATCAATGGCATCCAGCACGTAGTCAAAACGCTTGTCGATCAACTCGCCGACATTCTCCGGGGTCACAAAGTCATCCACCGTATGGACAACACATTCCGGATTGATCTGCCGGATACGTTCGGCCATCACCTCCGTTTTGTCCTGACCAATCGTGTTGGCCAACGCATGAAGCTGACGGTTGGTATTGGTGACGCAGATATCATCCAGATCAATCAGGGTAATCTCCCCAACTGCCGACCGGGCCAGTGCTTCCGCCGCCCAGGAACCGACACCACCAATGCCGATCACACACACATGGGCGCGACTCAGCCGCTCGGTCGCCTCAACGCCATACAGACGACGGGTTCCGCCGAAGCGCTGATCAAAGCTGTCTGAAGACATGAAAACAGAACTCGCAGGTATCAAAAGGCCGGCATTATATCAGGCAGAAACAGAATACGAGCCATCCGGCGACACAGGTTGTTATGGTTGATGGGATTGTCTGGCGGCTTTTATCTGAGAACCTTGCTGATAAGGCGCCAGCAATGCATCCCAGCCAGCCGACAGCGCATCATATTCATCAATACAAAGCTCTCGACGATCCTGATCAATCTCTGCATCTTCCATCAAGCTGGTGTACTTATCTGGATCACTGCCATAGATATGACAAAGCGTTGTGTAATAACGCTGAGCATCCAGGCTGTGCTCGTCCCAGAAGTCAGGCTCTTCCAATATCTCGTAATCTTCGCTTTCCAGTGCAAACATGTCTGCAGCCGTCAACGCAATGTCCTGACCATTTTCAAATCGCTCAATCAAGAGCAACGTTGCAAGACTGTCAGCTGCATCCTCCTCTTTCACTACCACAGGGAGTTTATTCATACTGATAATGGCATGGCCAAATTCATGCAACAGTGTATGGGCCAGTACATCCAGTGCTGCATTTTGGGAAGTCACGCCGGTTTCTAGATAGTTTGCGCTTTCAAACCGTTCCATGGCCTCAGCAAAGAAGTCGTAAGGAATCAGAATGGTGTGCGTTTCAGGGGCGTAAGCCGGATCATCGTCTCCTCCGAACTGTATCGTCAAGCGTTCAGATAAACGGTAACGCTCACGCATCAACTTGATGACCTCCTGCACCAGAAGCGATTGCGCAATCACCTGTTTTATCGCTTGCGTCTCAGGATCCGATGTTGGCAAGAAGCGAACCTGTACCGCATTACCGGCCAATACCAGGCCAGAAACAAAGATGCAACAGATCGCAGAAACAAACCTTCTTATCACCAGTATTACCCGTCATACCTTCACTACAGCCTCAATTTTACATCAGCTTTCATGGTTTCATTGCCAATCCGTCAGCAGCTTCACGATGAACAGCCAACAGGAAAGGTGCTGTGACCGAATACTTTGATCAATGATTGTGCTCAACAAAACGCAGTAGAGACCAGACGCTGATCATCAACTCATAGGCCGCTCATATTGTTTGCCTTGCAGGTTTCACCTAGACGAAAGAGAAACAATCAGGATGTGCCGAGCTATTCATGCACCAGCCTGAATACATCAATAATCTCGATATAAGCTTCCAGTACCGGCTATGTAACAGCGCTGTCCCCCTCCCTAGAATCCAATACCAACAGACTACAGACCCACAAACAGTCTGCTTACTAACGAGGGAATTCACATGTCAGAGAATGCGTACGATAGCGGTCGCCTGAACCTGCCTTTTGTCGGACACTGCACCTTCGCCAAGTCTCCCATCTGCCTGGACTGGGATAACATCGACGCAGACGTCGCCATCCTTGGTGTTCCAAATGACATGGGTACCCAGTGGCGCAGTGGTGCCCGCTTCGGGCCTCGTTCCATTCGTGAAGCCTCCACCCTGTTCTCCTTTGGCCATGGCGGCGCTTACGATCACGAAGACGACACCCTGTACCTGACCCAGGAAGACGTGCGCATGGTTGACGTCGGTGATGCCGACATCGTGCACACCGACATGAACAAGAGCCACGCCAACACCAAGGCGGCAGTGAAAAAGATTCTGGAACAGGGCGCCATGCCGATCATTCTCGGTGGCGACCACTCTATCAACTACCCCTGTCTGGCTGCCTTTGAAGATCGTGGCCCAATCCACGTCATTCACTTTGATGCGCACCTTGATTTCGTGAATGAACGCCACGGTGTCCGTTACGGTCACGGCAACCCGCTGCGTCGAGCCTCGGAATCCAGTCATATCTCCGGCATGACCCAGATGGGCATCCGCAACGTTTCTTCCTCCAGCCGCTCTGACTATGACGACGCCCGCGCCGCCGGCTCTGACATCATGTCTGTTCGCCAAGTCCGTGAAATGGGTACCGCAGAAGTCCTGTCCCGCATTCCGGATCGTGACCAGTACTACATCACCCTGGATATTGACTGCTTCTGCCCTTCCATCGCCCCCGGTACCGGCACACCAAGCCATGGTGGTTTCCAGTACTATGAAGTCCTCGAAATCATCAAGGGACTGACCCGCAAAGGCAATATTGTGGGTATGGATCTGGTTGAAGTGGCACCGGCTTATGACCCGGCCGGTGTGACCTCAATCCTTGCCGCCCAGGTGCTGATGAACAGCATCGGTTTCATTTTCCACGAACGTGCCCTGAAGAAACAGCAATAAGACTGATCTACGGATCAGTGGCACCGACCTCGCCGCTGATCCGTCACTGACCGCGACCTCAGGATGTCGGCAGAATGTGCAGAAAAAACTGGCATCAATACTCGCGGTTATCGTTCCAATGATGATCAACATTCATAACGGCGGTTATGGAGGGGGGAGTATGGAAACGATCAATCTGTTTTTTGTCTTCGGCATACTGGGGGCCATCGGTATTGTCGGTGCCTATTTTCTAATCCAGCTCGAAATTTATGCGGCCGAGCATGTTGTCACGCTATCACTGAATCTCGGTGGCGCCTTTCTGGTGCTTATCTCGCTGTACGATGGTTTTAACCTTGGCTCACTGGTCATCCAGCTGGTCTGGATTGTCATTGGCCTGGCAGGACTCTACAAAAAACTACAGACGAGGACAGTGTAAGCCATGGAAACGATCAATCTCTTCGCACTGGCAGGTGTTGTTGCAGCAATCTTTCATACCTGCGCCTATTTCCTGATACAGCTGGATATCATAAAACCCACCCATTACTCCACACTGTTCCTCAATTTGGGAGGCTCCGTCCTGTTTCTGATATCCCTGTCAGAGTCGTTCAACATTGGCTCCTTCCTGATCCAATGCTGCTGGTTCTGTATTGGTATCACCGCGTTGTATCGGAAATTGAAAGCCTCCTACTACTCCGCCAGAAGCAACGTGATGGCCTGATCCTTATGTCGTTACTTTGACTTTGACGCCTGCTGGGGGAAACTTGACCAAGGAAAGGCGCCATTGCCATAAACAAAGATGATCTCCATTATTAGCCCGACTATGGCGTTAGCCACGAGTCGGGCTCTGGATCGATAAACCGGCCTTCATGCGACGCTGACAGAAGGCCCGGAGCTGATCGTAGCTCCAATTAAAGATAATGGCATAGATCAGGAAAAAGATAATAAAGCCCAGATCAAGAAGCATTACCTCCCAGAAACCGGCCCGTAAATGCCACATCAAAAACGGGACAGTAAAGACCACCAATCCCATCTCAAAGCTGAAACCATGGAAAATTCGCAGCCCCAAGCCTCTTTGAATACGTTCCTGTCCAAACACGTTGTCAAAAGCCAGGTTAAACAGATAATTCCACACCATGGCAATGACGGCGAGGCTCACCACCATTGTTGCCATAGCGGCTGCTCCCTGCCCCGTTAATGCGCTACCCAGGGGAATAAGGATCACAAGGGCAACCATTTCAAACAGAACTGAATGGAAAATGCGTTCTTTTATCGTCATAAATTAACTCAAAAATATCGATTCACTCAAAAGATGAGAGTGTTTAATGAGCGATAATATCTTTTAGTCCGATACATAAAAGTTAGTAACCATCAGAAAAACCGATATGTATAGCCTTGAGCAGTTAAAGATGTTTGTACTGAGTGCCGAACTGGGATCTTTCTCAGCAGCAGCACGAAAACTCGAAAAAGCGCAATCTGCCGTTAGCCAGGGCATTGCCAACCTGGAGATCGATCTTGGCAACGAGCTCTTTTCCAGAACGGGCCGCTCCCCTGTCATCACAGCAGAAGGCCGTCGTCTATTGCCGCTGGCAAAAGCCATGCTAAGGCTTGATCATGATATGGAAAAAACCGCCAAATCACTGGCAGAAGGACACGAAGACGAATTAATGCTGGCGGTGGATGAAGCGTTAATGATCCCGGCAATGTCCCGGGTACTGACAGAGTTTGCCCATCACTTTCCTGCAACTGCCTTAAATATTCACACTGTTGCCAGTCCCGATGTCCATGCCATGGTTGCCGATGGCAAAGCTCAGTTAGGTTTGACGTTTGCTGATACTGGCATCCCCCCGAATGTTTCTACTTGCTACCTGGGTTCACTCCCCTTTGTTGTGGTGGCAAACCCGGAACATCCTTTGGCAAAACAGGAGCAGGTCGATGTTGATTGCCTGCAACATTACCGGCAACTCCTGGTTAAAGGATTTGATGGTTCAGGACTGGCCTATTTTCCATCACTTTCAACAGACATTTGGTGGACGAATACGTTTTACCTGTTACGAGAGTTAGCGCGACAAGGGCTTGGCTGGAGCTATGTTCCCCTGCATCTGGTAGAGCATGAGCTTGAGCAGGGATTACTTGTTCGCTTACCCATTAGCTTTGACCACAACCCCTGGCAAGCCCCTGTAGAACGGGTCATGGCTAAATACTCTTGTCCCGGGTTGGCGCTTGGCTGGTTAGCGGAAAAAGTAGCAGGCATTTTTTCTGATCATTAAGTGATGGGTGATGGGTGATGGGTGATGGGTGATGGGTGATGGGGAATACTATGACGTACCATCCCCCATTAATGATTCCGTAAAATGGCTACAAGCCCATCCTATGAAACGACAAAATCAACCTGCCACTAACTGCATATTTTCTTCCTGACAATCACCAACCAGAGCAGGATGCTCCATCCCTCGAACACACCCAGCATAAAACAGCCAGTCCCGGGCAGAATTCAGGTTGAAATAACCGTGAATCATTGATCCACTTATGCCAACGCTGCGACATTAATGGATTCGCTATTGCGTCTTCCCCTCTGCTGTTCTATTTATATCTCGCGCCTGAAGACAAACGACTGTAATAATCACGCTAGAATGGTTGCAGGATGAAGCCGGTCATGCCCAAACAACACGCTGACATTATCATTATTGGCGCAGGCATCGCCGGCGCTGGACTGGCAGCCATGATCGCAGGCGACAGAAAAGTCATCATCCTGGAAGCAGAAGACCACCCCGGTTATCACTCAACCGGACGTTCAGCGGCGGTCCTGATACAGAACTACGGCAACACCACCATCCGTGCGCTGACTCGCATCAGCCGGTCGTACCTTGAGCATCCGCCTGAGGGATTAAACAGCCATGCTCTGCTTCACACACGAGGCTGTCTTTTTACTGCAGCTGAAAACAATTGCGATGACATTAAAACGCTCATGCAGCAGGCTGAGGGATTAACAGCCGTCACGGCAGAAGAAGCCCAGGCAATGATTCCCGCCCTGAAGCCGGATGCCGTTCATATGGCAGCTTATGAGGCCGCTGCGGCGGATATTGATGTGGCGGCATTGCATCAGGGCTGGTTACGGATGGCTAAAATGTCAGGCGCTGAGCTAAACGTCCGTGAACGCGTAAAAACCATAAAACGTACTCACAATCTATGGCAGCTTGAAACGGATCGCCATGCCTACACAGCCCCTGTGATTGTTAACGCTGCGGGCGCCTGGGCAGACCCGGTTGCCCGCATGGCCGGCGTGAAGCCGGCAGGCATTGTGCCCAAACGGCGCAGTATCGCGATACTCCCTGAACCAGCACATTACCATGCCAGTGATTGGCCCATCTTCGGCAACGTCAATGATACCTGGTACTGCAAGCCGGAAACCGGTCGGTTGCTTGTATCACCTGCCGATGAAGATCCCGTCGAACCCATGGATGCCTATGTGGATGATTTAGTGCTGGCAGAGGGCCTGCACCGATTTGAGCAGGCTGTGGATTTTCCCGTATCGCGCATTGAAGGTAGCTGGGCAGGCCTTCGCTCGTTTGCACCCGACAATACGCCTGTGGTTGGTTTTGCACCCGATGCAGACGGTTTCTTCTGGCTGGCAGGACAAGGGGGATACGGTATTCAGACAGCACCAGCCATTTCACAGCTGGCTGCAGTACTCATCACGGGTGCAAGGCCGGCAAGCAGTTTTTCTTCTGACATCCTTGCATCAATATCACCGAATCGGTTTATAGAAAATAGAACTTACTAAGAAGCGTCAGAATGATTGGACGATGTCCATAAAACACAAAGCCCCGCGTATCGCGGGGCTTTGTAGAACATCCTAACCTTCTATCAGGCTACTTGCTGCTTTTTTGCGTAAAGTGCTAGACCACCCAGAGAGGTTTCACGGTACTTGGCTTGGATATCCAGCCCCGTGCGGTACATGGTCTCGATAACACTATCCAGGGATACTTCATGGCTACCGTCACCACGTAGCGCCATACGGGTAGCCGTGATCGCCTTGATCGCCGCCATGCCGTTACGCTCGATGCAGGGTACCTGTACCAGACCGGCAATCGGGTCGCAGGTCATGCCCAGGTTGTGCTCCATGCCGATCTCAGCAGCATTCTCGACTTGGTGAATATTACCGCCCAGTACAGCCGCCAGTGCACCCGCTGCCATGGAGCAGGCACTGCCCACTTCCGCCTGGCAACCGGCTTCAGCACCAGAGATAGACGCATTCATCTTGTACAGCATGCCGATGGCACCGGCAGTGGCCAGGAAGTCACGAACGCCCTTCTGGTCCGCACCTTTGGTGAAACGGGTGTAGTACGCGATTACCGCGGGGATAACACCGGCCGCACCGTTAGTTGGTGCCGTCACCACGCGACCACCGCAAGCGTTTTCTTCATTGACCGCCATCGCGAACAGGGTCACCCAGTCCATGATGACAAAGTGATCGGTCAGCATGGCTTCCGGATTGGACATCAGGGTCTTGTGAGTCATGGAGGCACGACGCTTGATACCGCTGACAGGCAGAATACCTTCCATCCGCATACCGCGATCGATGCAGTTACGCATGACATCCCAGATGGCGTCGATACGCTCGTTAACCAGCGCCATGTCACCACCGGCCAGCGCTTTTTCATTTTCCAGCGCCAGTTCCGCGATAGTCATGTTGTGCTCTTGGCACAGTTCCAGCATTTCAGCCGCATTCTTGAACGGATAAGGAACAGCCGGCGCACCACTGACCGGGGCCTCTGTACCGTTCTGCTTGTTCTTGTCGTTGAACTCATCCGCACAGACAACAAAGCCACCGCCAACAGACAGGTAAGTCTTGTAATACACAACAATGCCGTTCGCGTCAGACGCATAGATGCGCATGGCATTGGGGTGCTCAGGCAGGGTTTCGCCGTAGTGGAAAATCATCTGGGTGTCGTAGTTGTAGGCAATCTCACGCTCACCCGCCAGGTTCAGCGTACCGCTGTCCTTGATCTGTTCGTAAATCTTGTCGGCCTCGTCAGGATTGATGGTATCCGGACGAAGACCCGCCAGACCCAGCAAGGTCGCCTTGTCAGTACCATGACCGACACCGGTCAGCGCCAGGGAGCCATACAGACCGACACGCACAGAAGCGATCGTATCCAGCAGGCCTTTCTCGCGCAGATCAGACAGAAACCGATGACCAGCCCACATCGGACCAACAGTGTGGGAACTGGAAGGACCGATACCGATTTTGAAAATATCAAAGATACTGAGTGTCATAGTTATGAGGGGATGCTTACCAGGTCAATGAAGAGGGCAGTCTGCCGGTTTAAAGCGGCAGGGAACAGTGTGGGAGACCACAATATTCCTGAAAGATCCGCTATCCCGGGAGCCCGGGATAGCGGCAAAGAATTACAGCAGCTGAGAAGCGATGAAACCAGTGATCGCGATGGTACCCATCACTGCGGTGAAGATGTTCCAGGCAGAGTCATACTTGCGCATGGCCGGGATTTTCTTGGCCGCGTAAACCGGCATGATGAACAGGATCATGGCAATGATCGGTGCAACCATGGATTCGATCATACCCATCACGCTCACGTTGAAGTAGGCAACCGCCCAGACAACCAGAGTGATAAAGGCCATGGTGAAACGATCCAGCTTCTTGACATCAACCTTAGCATTCGGGTTCTTACCCTTGATGCGTTTGATTAACAGACCGTTCAGGCCTTCACGGGTACCCATGTAGTGGCCGAAGAAGGAAGAAGTGATCGCAACGATCGCAACAATCTGCGCCAGCCAGCCGAACAGGCCTGCATTACCGGTCTGAGCGAAGACGGACAGGATAGGCAGGTTGGCAGCTTTGGCAGCCAGCAGCTGTTCTGGAGACAGAGTCAGTACACAGCTGTAGACAAACAGCATGGTGAAACCCACCAGAACCAGCGCGGTACGCTTCAGGGTCTTGCTGGCCTGAGGCTCGGCGGCATCGCCCAGTTCTTTGCGGTAAGTCTGCGCAAAGGAAGAGATGGCCGGAGAGTGGTTAAAGGCAAAGACCAGTACCGGAATGGTCAGGAAGATGGTCTTAAAGAAGCTATCAACAGTCACAGGTGCATCAAACTGGGCACCGGTCCACTGCGGGATCAGGTACAGGGAAACACCGAACAGGATCGCAATCAGCGGATACACGATCGCATTGGTTACTTTCAGGATCAGGTTCTGACCACAGTTCATAACCGCTACCAGACCACCGACCAGCACCAGGCTCAGCAACCAGCGAGGCGGAACCGGCATGTGCAGCTGGTGTTCAATCAGGCTGCCCACGGTATTGGTGATACCGATGCCGTAGATCATGAGGATCGGGAAGATCGCCATAAAGTAGCCGAAGGTGATGATGGAACCGGCTTTGGGACCGAAGTGTTCTTCAACCACGTCAGTGATGTCACCGTCACGCTTGCTGCCAGACAGCACGAAACGGGTCAGGCCTCGGTGAGCCAGGAAAGTCATGGGGCCAATCAGCAGAGTCATTGCGATCAGAGGCCAGATGCCACCGAGACCGGCATTGATAGGCAGAAACAGTACACCGGCGCCGATAGCGGTGCCGAAGAGTGCCAGCGTCCATTCTGTATCACGTTTGGTCCAGCTTTTCGCGCTTTCGGCGCCGGAAGCGGCGTAACCTTGAACGACATCCTGTTGGGCCATGCAATCTCTCTCCGCAGGCAATTAATGCCTGTAACTTTTCGAGGGGAAACCGGCATGCGCATAGAGGGGCTAGCGGCATGTCCGGGGGCAAAATTCAGGCCGCTGACTGTACGGATTTCGTTCAATCAAAGTATTGATTTAGTCCTCTTTTTTTTGCCGGATTTTATGATTACTGTCGCGCGCGTTGCATTTTCAACACAGACTAGAACAGTCGTACATACCGAAATAGAGGTTATAAGGAAACGAAAAAAAGTTCTGAAGGGAGAAAATTTGATCGCAGTACAGCCCCTTGCACTGCGATCAGGAGAGAGAAACCGTAAAGGTTTGTGAACGTGGGCTAGTTTATCCTGCAAGCTGCAAATGTCAACGCAAAAATTAAACTTGAGTTGAACTTGTCAACTTAACCCACACACACTCAACTTCAGTTGATCAAAAAGCACTCAACCCGCCTAAACCATAGCTCAGCACCGGAAAAATGCGTATGGGGTTTTGCCTAGCACCTCCCTACAATCACGCATAACTCAGGTACAGCAGGCATTCACACCTTCCTGAGCAACAACCGGCAACACGCCTTTACAGGCTACCAAACGCGATGTGAACAGAAGCTGAACAAAACAGCCCCGTACATTGCCATTAGAAGAGCCGGTGTCCGGATACCCAATTCCAACCTTATTGAAACGACAATAGCAGGAGATCGCACGTGCTGTTGCTGACGCTCTATATTATTGGCATCACTGCCGAAGCCATGACAGGCGCCCTCTCTGCCGGGCGGAAGCAGATGGATACCTTTGGCGTGATTATTATTGCCTGCGTCACGGCACTGGGCGGCGGTTCAGTCCGTGACGTCTTGCTGGGCAGTTATCCGCTAACCTGGGTGGGCCACCCTGAGTATATGGTGATTACCAGCGTTGCGGCGGTTGTCACGATTGCTATTGCGCCGGTGTTCCGCTATCTGCGTAAACTGTTCCTGATGCTGGATGCCATCGGCCTGGTAACCTTTGCCATTATCGCTACCCAGAAAACCCTGGACTTGGGCCACGGCATCATCATTGCGTCTATCATGGCGGTTGTGACAGGGGTCTTTGGCGGCGTACTGCGGGATATTCTCTGTAACGATGTCCCACTGGTGTTCAGAAAAGAAATATACGGCAGTATCGCCCTGATGGTTGCCCTGCTGTATCACTCACTGACATCCCTGCTGCATGTACCCATGGACTATGCGGTGATCATCACCCTGGTGGCAGGTGTACTGGTTCGTATTGCAGCGATTGGCTTCAAACTGGATATGCCGCAATTCAAGTACAACTCACCGGAACACTAAGCCCATCCAGACTCACGCCATGCTGCAGCATGGCGTCGTGAAAACAATCGTAAACTGCCGTTTTCATTGGAAAGAACTCCTGTCACCATACGCAGAAAATGACCTGGCAGGAGTGTACCATGCTGTTTGATCTCGTTTCCTCGACCCTGGCGTCCAGCGCCCGCTTCTGGCAGGGCACCGCCGCCAGTCG
Organism: Kistimonas asteriae; assembly: GCF_018263925.1. Taxonomy (GTDB): domain Bacteria; phylum Pseudomonadota; class Gammaproteobacteria; order Pseudomonadales; family Endozoicomonadaceae; genus Kistimonas; species Kistimonas asteriae. The sequence continues at coordinate 81,593 of NZ_JAEVHF010000004.1, read as the reverse complement.
AACCACCCGGCAACCAGAACTCACCATCGCGCTTTACGATCGCGAAGGCTGCTCAAACTGTCGCCCTGTACGTGAAGCGCTGACTGCATTGAACCTGAATGTATTGATCATGCCCTGCCCTAAAGGCGGCAAACGCTTTGCGGATAAACTGGCGGGACATCAACCGCCGCTGCTGGTTGATTTGAATACAGAAACGACACTCACCGGTCCCGAACGCATCATTGAATACCTCTACGCCGAGTATCTCGACGAGAAGCCGCCCCTGCCGGTACGGGTAACCCCACTGAACCATATCAGTTCAACGCTAGCCTCAACACTGCGATTGAATGCAGGTACGCGCTGCCGCCCTTCGCAAGCACCGGAGCAACCTCTAACGCTGTACAGTTTTGAATCAAGCCCCTATTCCCGCCCTGTGCGCGAACGGTTATGTGAACTGGAAATCCCCTATCACCTGATCAACCTGGGCAAACAGCAGATCGCCGACCTTGGCCCTGCCAAATGCCACTTTACCCTGGGTGCCTACAAGCCTTTACCCGACACCAAACGTAGCCAGTTTTTTGATGAGCACGGTAATGTGCAGGTGCCTTATCTGGTGGATCCGAATACCGATACCGAGTTATTCGAGTCACAAAAAATCATCCGCTACCTCAATCGCACCTACTGCTTATAAAGACAAAAACCACCGACACTCTTACAGCGTCGGTGGTTTTTATAGGCAGTATTCCAATCAGGCAGCTTGCAACTTTGCCAGCTCTTCTGCACGCAGGTCTTTTCGCAGAATTTTTCCTACCGGCGTCATGGGCAGCTCATCACGGAACTCAATCAGTCTCGGGACTTTATACGCCGTGAGCTGTTCACGGCAGTACTTATCCAGCACTTCCTTGGTCAAAGACTGATCACGTGCCACAACAAAAAGCTTCACTGCTTCACCGGTCTTACTATGGGGAACACCAATGACGGCACAACATTCCACCAGCTCGTGCCGGGACACCACATCCTCAATTTCATTGGGATACACATTGAAACCGGAAACCAGGACCATATCCTTCAGGCGGTCAACAATGCGGACAAAACCGTCTGGCTGGATAATTGCCACATCACCGGTTTTCAGCCAGCCGTCCTTATCCAGGACCTCTGCCGTCGCCTCAGCGCGCTGCCAGTAGCCCTTCATCACCTGCGGCCCCTTGACACACAACTCCCCACGCTCACCGATGGCGGTCTCATTCCCGTCGGCATCAATGGTCATCAGTACAGTATTGGGCATCGGCAAACCGACAGTCCCCTGCTGCACCAGATCACCCGCCGGGTTCATGCACACGGCCGGAGAACACTCCGTCAGGCCATAGGCTTCAGAGACAGTACTTCCGGTCACCTCTTTCCAGCGGTCAGCGGTATCGGCTGGCAGTGCGGTGCCACCGGACAGGGTGACCTTCAGCCCACTGAAATCACACGCCCTGAACTTCTCATGATTCATCAGGCTAACAAACAGTGTATTCAACCCAATGAATACCGTGAAACGCCAGGGCTGAATCATCTTGATAAATGTCGCCGTATCCCGGGGATTGCCGATCAGGATGCTGTGGTTACCCATTTCCACCATGGCCATCAAATGCACCGTGAAGGAATAAATGTGGTAAAGCGGCAGAGGCGCAACGATGATCTCTTCGCCTGGACGGTGAAGCGGTTGACCATCCGGCCCCGTCTGCTTCAGCATGGCCTTGGACTGCTGCATGTTGGCCACCATGTTCCGATGGGTCAGCATGGCGCCTTTGGCGACACCTGTCGTTCCACCCGTATACTGAAGGATGGCAACATCATCGGAATCCGGTGCTGGCGGGGCCACATAACGAGCCTTGGCACCTTGCTTGAGTACGCTGCGGAATCGTAGCGCATCCGGCAGGTCGTAGGGTGGCACCATCTTTTTCACATACTTCACCGTCGCATTGACCAGCAAACGCTTTGGCATGGGCAGCATATCGGCAAGGCTCGTGACAATGACGGTCTTGATCGGCGTCTCTGCCAGAATCTGTTCTACCAGGTGACCAAACACGTCCAGGCAAACCAGCACCTTCGCCCCGGAATCATTAAACTGATGATGCATTTCCCGAGCGGTGTAGAGTGGATTGGTGTTCACAATCACCAACCCAGCTTTTAACGCACCATAAACAGCAATGGGAAACTGCAGCAGGTTGGGCATCTGTATCGCAATACGATCCCCTGGCTTCAGGTCGGTATTCTGCTGCAGCCACGCTGCAAAGCAGGTGCTGTAATGATCAACATCCCTGAATGTCAGGGTATGACCAATGCCGGTAAACGCCGGCCGGCTGGCATTATTCCGGACGGATTCATTAAACACATCCAGAATTGAGTTGTACTCATCGGGGTTAATGCTGTCTGGTACGCCCGGGGCGCGCTTGCCATCCCAGAAACTGGTATCCATTGCTGTATCACTCTTCTTACTTTCTGATGAGCACACCGTCATACCGATACCTTAAGCAGACATTCCTGCCAGGTATCCTTACTTCAGTCTGCTGAAACCATGGGTCTTATTGTCAAGAACAGCTTCCCCCCTCTCGTTGAGAAAGCAGCCCCCTCGCTGCGGCCCCTCAGGACAACAGTTTTTTCAATTCGTTATACGACTGCCTTAGGCAGGCGGCATACAGTTCGGGATCCGGCAACATCCGCTGGCAACTGGTAAAGCTGATGCTCAGCGAGCCGCTGTAACTGAACACAATATGGAACAGGCCAACCGTGTCGTAGCAGGCCCCGGCGCCATAAAACGCCCGCATTTTTGATCCAGCCAGGTAAAGGGGAAACTGCGGCCCCGGCACATTGGTAATAACCGTGTTGAACACCGGCTGGAGATGGTCGGCCAGGTTAAAATGAACAGCCGCGCGCACCAGTGAGTGGGTCAGTGTCGTCGGCAACAATTGGCTCGACTCCATCACTGCCAGCCCATTCCTTTGCTCCAGGCGCTCTTTGCCTGTATGGGTGGTACGCACCACCTCCCGCAGACGCCTGACAGGATCCTCAATATCCGTATGAATCTGCGGGCACATCACACCAACATGGTTGCCATAGCTGTCGGCACTGTCGCGCCGGGCACCCAGCCCCGGATCAGGTCGCATGTTCACCGGAACCATCGCATTCAGACTGACGTCCGGCAGTTCACCCTTGCGAACCAGATAGCGGCGCAATGCGCCGGCAATCACCGTGACAATCACATCATTAACCGTGCTGCCCGGTACTAGGGTGCGCATGGCCTTGATGTCTTCAAGACCGAAGGTCACGGCATCAAATACCCGATGGGATGACAACTTACCGTTAAAACGGGTTTTCGGCGCACGCTGTCGACGCCCCTCTTCGGTCAGCAGTGCCGAAGCCAACTCTTTCATCAGGGGCAGTGCCTGACGGCCCAGCGTCCGGGTCTTGCCCAACAGGTTACCGGGCAGGCGCAGGGCGGCACGGGTGAGCATCTCCAGCCGGTTTGGCAGTCGATCCACAATCACGGGCGCCAACCGGTTCTCAACCGAAGAACCTTTCGGTGACAGGTCGTGCAGCGCGGCCATGATCTGGGTGCCCCGCACCCCATCAGCCAGCGCATGATGAATCTTGGTAATAACGGCGTAACAGCCGACAGGGAAACCCTCGACCCCATTCACCCCTTCCACCACATAGATTTCCCAAGGCGGACGACTCAGGTCCAGCGGACTGGCATGCAGACGGGCTGCCAGCTCACGCAGCTGTTTCCAGCTACCGGGTTTTGGCAGGGCAATGTGTTGCAGATGGAAACTCAGGTCGAAATTCGGGTCGCTGATCCAGCGGGGAAAATCCAGTCCGAACGGCGCACTGACATGACGTTGCCGCATCACCGGCACCTGCGTCATGCGTCGTTCAAAATTCGAGAGAAAGACATTGAAATCAAACCGACCTTCAGCAGAGGTCGATGGGTCGTAAATCGCCAGACACCCCACATGCATGGGTGTTGTATCTGTTTCCAGGTTCAGAAACAGCGTATCAAGCGCTGATAAGTGTCCGGTGGTGACCATGCGGGTATCTTGCTTAGCGTCTATCCGACCCGTTACATCAACAGGTACTTGTCAAACCAGCGAGGCGCTGACGCGCCCCGCTGTTTACCTTAACCAGCCTTGGCAGCGGTTTTCGGTGCAGTCTTGGCAGCAGGCTTCTCAGCAGCTTCCTTGGCAGACGCTTCCACTTCGGTCAGCGCCTTGACCGCCAGGGTCAGCTCTTCGATCTGCTTGGACAGGACTTCTTTCTCTTCGTCAGTCTGCTCTGACTCAGGCAGCAGGGAAGAACGAACCTTACCCAGGGTATCGGTCATCTTGCCCATCAGCTTTTCGCGGGTTTCGTCGATCTTGTCGGAGTAACGATCACGCAGGTCATCGCCTTCAACAACCAGGTCTTCGAACAGTTTCTTGCCTTCCTGACCCATTTTTTCGTAACGGCCGTAAGCGCCCAGACCAGCCAACCACATTTTTTCGTAAACTTTCATTTCAAATCACCTTTTTGGTTCGCCCTAAGCGGCGACATTATTTCCCAACCGTCATTGACACGACAGTTAGCTGTTACCAGTTAACACCCTTGAGCAGGTTAACCATCAGTTTCTGCTCAGGTGACGGCTTCTGCTCTCCCCCATCAGACTTACCCTGTGAGGCAGCACTCTCCGGAAACATATGGTAGCCGGTATTCATTAATAGACGACTGACGCCCGGCAATAGATCATTAAGCAATGCAGAAAACATACCTAACCGGGTTGCAATCCTGGCTGGCTTCTGAATGATCGCCTTGACAATCAGCTCCGCTGCCTGCTCTGGCGTCAGGGTCGGTACGTGATTGTACAGTTTGGTTGGCGCGATCATAGGGGTTTTCACCAGCGGCATATTAATGGTGGTGAATTTCACGCCCTTGTCGGCATACTCACTGGCTGCAGAACGGGTGAATGAATCCAGGGCCGACTTGGAGGCCGTGTACGCAGAGAAGCGCGGATTACTCGTCAGCACAGCGATCGAAGAAATATTGATGACCTGGCCACCGCCACGCTCTACCATGCCCGGCAGGAATGCCAGCATCAGGCGCAATGCACCAAAGTAGTTAATCTCCATGGTGCGCTGGAAATCGTGCAGACGATCATAACTGTATTCAACACCGCGACGAATTGAGCGGCCGGCATTATTGATCAGGATATCCACACCACCGTGCTCACGAATAACCCGTTCAGCCAATTGTTCAACATTGTCGTCAGAGGTCAGGTCCGCACTGCAGGCAAAGGCGTTACCACCAGCATCATGAATCTCGGACGCAACGGCTTCCAGTGCCTCCTGATCCCTCGCCACCAGCAACAGACGGGCGCCGGACTCTGCCAGACGTAACGCCGTCGTACGCCCAATACCGGATGAAGCGCCGGTGATCATCACCACCTTGCCCTTCACCTGGCGGATCAGGTTTTCCGGCTCCATCCGCTCTTCATCCAGGTGCTGCTCCCAATATGACCACATGACCCGAACGTACTCTTCCGGCGACTTGAGCCGGATGCCGCTACCTTCCAGCGCCTGATCGGTGTTGGTGCGATCAAAACGGGTCGGGTATTCCAGGAATGACAGGGTTTCACGGGGAATACCGAGATCCTTGAGCAGCATGTCCGTAAATCGCTGTACACTGGGCATGCCGGTCACGCTCTTGGCAAACATCGTCACCAACGGATTGAAGTTCGCTGCATCAATACGCATGCTCATTTTCGGCGCACGTGCAGTTTCCGCGAACAGGTTGACCAGTTCGCCGAGGCGACGGGGATTAGGATCCGTGACATGGAAGCAACGGTTTTCGCAACCAGACTGATGGGCGATATGGTCAATGACATCCGCCACATAATCCACCGGCACCAGGTTCAGCTGACCGCCTTCCAGACCCACCAGCGGCATCCATTCCGGTACCGAATCACGCAATTTACGGATCGCATTAAATAAATAATAAGGGCCATCAACCTTGGAAATTTCACCGGTCACAGAATGACCGACCACCATACCCGGACGATAGATTCTCCAAGGCATACGGCTTTCACGGCGCACCAGTTGCTCAGAATCGTGCTTGGTCTGAAGGTAGGCGTTGTTCAGCGGACCGGCTTCATCCAGCATACTCTCATCGAACACACCCTTATAAAGGCCGGCAACCGCGATAGAGCTGGTCAGGTGAAAACCCCGGGCTCCGATAGCCGCTGCGCAATCCAGTGCATGCCGGGTGCCGTCTACATTGACCGTACGCTGAAGCTCCATGGATGCTTCAATGTCGTATATAGCCGCCAGATGAAAGAATTCGATATCCAACATGCGAAGGCTGTCCAGGGTTTCATCCTGCAGTCCCAGCATGGGACGCGTGATATCCCCTTCATACACATGAATACGACCCTGCTCACCGCGATACCGTTCCAGCAGGTTCTGAGTGGCGGCCTCATTGCGGTCACGAACCAGAATATGGACCTGTCCCCGCCGAGCCAACAGTCGCTCAAGCAGATGAGTGCCAAGAAAACCGGTGGCGCCGGTAACGAAATAGTGCGTTTCGAGGGGAGTTACTTTTTCAGAGGTCATTACTGTTCTGCTGATTCTGGTTGTTTGATTGTCGTTATGCGCGACCGTGCGATGGCAGCAATACACAGGGATTTCCGAAAATGGACAGTCATGTATCCTGAGTGATCCAGAGGGGCATGCCGGGTGCGCTATAGGTGAGCATTGTACCGACCGCAGCCTTTTACGTATGACGACGAACCGTAAAGACACGTAAAGAACAGGTAACTTTGTGATAAGCGGCCATCTAGGCAGCCATTAGATCGGTCAAAAATCAAACAAACCAGTGATTTAAAGCAATAGAATGACACTTAGATAACTATTCTCATCCCAACAAAGGTTAACCGCCAAAATCTTCACCGCAAATCACAGCAAACCATCTTCCCCATTCACTTTTTTACAACTAAATCTCTTCAAGCAACATAGAGGGATATGTAGTCAGCACAGTTGAGCTGGTGATGCATGCAATATGAGCGATCTGCCGGTTACTGCGCCAAGCTTAGGAACTGAAACGGATAGGGATAGGGATAGGGATAGCGATTACTAGGGAATGTCTACATCGCGTTACCCACAGGTATAGCCGAATGCACCGGCATAGGTAGCCGAAGGGCTCTGGAATAGCCCACAGACCAAGCGTATTGAAATCTTCCAGAAAACCCACATTCAGCGACTGAGCTTAAATGGATCCCCCTCAAAGAATCACGTTTTTTGGCGATAGCACTTTATTGAGTGCCCAACAAATACCCGGTGATCATGACTACTAAGGACAGAGTTATGGATGACACACTAAATTTGAGGTCAAAACTTGAAAAGGGCACCCGTCTACACCAAGTACATTGGGTGATTATCTTTCTATCATTACTCCTTACGTTTGGTGCATGGTATTTTTCCAGCCAGCAACTTCTACAAAAAAACAAAACCAAATTTGATCGAGAAGCCGAGCATATCATAAGCCTCGTCAAAGAAAGGATGCAGCTCTATGAAAACGCCCTTTGGGGAGGAGCGGCTCTGATTGACTCCAACAGCAGTCAAATTACCTACGATCAATGGAAAGCCTATGCAGGAAGCCTCAATATTGACCAGGCTTATCCCGGCATTAATGGCATTGGTGTGATTTATAATGTAAAGCCTGAGGATTTTGATAACTACCTAATTAAAGAAAGAGCAAAACGACCACATTACACAGTTCATCCTACTCATAATAAAAAAGAATACTGGCCTATCACTTATATCGAGCCAGAAATACCCAACAAGGAAGCCGTAGGGCTTGACATGGCTTTTGAGAATAACCGGTACACTGCCATCAAACGGGCCAGGAATGAAGGCACCGCCCAGGTTACAGGGCCGATAGCGCTTGTTCAGGACGCAAAGAAAACACCCGGGTTTTTATTCTATACCCCCGTATACAAGAGCGCTGGCATACCAGAAACCATTGGTAAGCGTCAGGACTCCATTCTAGGGGTTACCTACGCTCCATTTATCATGAATAAGCTGATGAAAGGAACCTTGGCTCAAGGGAACAGACATGTACGAGTCAAGATTAGCGATGAAGGTACATTGCTTTATAATGACAGCCTGTCAGAAAGCACCATCGATACTACCCCTCTTTTCACGACTTCCTCAAGCATCGAAATGTACGGTCGAAACTGGATCTTTGATATCGAGACAGACTTGAACTTTCGCAAGGCTACCGACTCCGACCAACCCTATATCATACTTATTGGAGGCCTTATTATCGACAGCATACTGCTGGGTCTTTTCCTATTTTTAACCAGGATGAACAAACTCGCATTAAATTACGCTGATAAAATGAATCAAGAACTGGAAGAAAAAAACATCCATTTGGAACAAGCAAACAAACTAAAATCGGAGTTTTTATCCGTAGCCAGTCACGAGCTCCGAACCCCCCTGACCTCGATTAAAGGGGCACTTGGAATTGTAAAACAGTTCTCTCATCAACTGCCACAAGAAACACAGAACATACTTGATATTGCACATAATAACAGTGAGAGGCTGAGCCACCTAGTGAATGATATTTTAGATGTAGAAAAACTTACTAACGATAAAATAACTTTTGACATCACATCTATTGAGGTAGACAAGTTTATTGGAGACATTGCCAAAAACCAATCTATATACTGCAAAACCCATCATTCAAACATTATCTTTGATGCTAATGCCAAAGGCGTAAAAATCAACTCTGACAAAGGAAGATTGGATCAGGTTATTACAAACCTGTTATCAAATGCCGCGAAGTTCTCACCTAAAAACAGTGACATCATCATACGTACTCAAGCAAAAGATAAAAAACTAAGAATAGATGTTATTGATCAAGGACCTGGAATCCCAGACGACTTCAAAGAGAAAATTTTTCAACGCTTCTCCCAGGCAGACACATCCTCCACACGCTCGGCCCAAGGCGCAGGCCTTGGCCTCTATATCTGCAAAAAAATCATAACAAATCTGGGCGGGCGTATTAACTTTGAAAGCAACACAGCCAAAGGAAGTGTTTTTTATATTGAATTTGACTTATGAAACAATCAGAAGAAAATCAATAAACGACTAAATTATCAGTTACATTAACTGAGTAGATGACTTATTCAACTTTTGTAACTAGAAGCTATAAAAAAGCAGAATAAATATGCATGCATGATCTCTCTCAATCCATGTTCTCTGCCAAAAGGCCTCCAATATGATCAATGATCATTTCCACCCGCCGGGAAAGCGGATAAAACCGACGGCGGAGCAAATAAAGTGTTTCGCTGACAGGATTCGATAACGTATGTGCTGTAATGCGCGCTTGTCGTGGAAATGCTGCGACGGCGTGAGCTGGCAATACGGTAAATCCAAGTCCTCGGCTCACCGGCTCGAGAATCAGTCCGATCTGGTTGGAAAATCCACGCTGTGGAAATTGGCTGACCTGCTCAAAATGTGAAAAGTTAGCGCCCAGCAACAATGATGCATGATGTGCACCATCGGGATGACCAATAAAACCCAACGCCTCCAACTGACCCCAGGTCACAGAATCCAACCCTGCGGGCGTAACCAGCAACAAGGGTTCACTCCCTATGGGCATGCAGCTCAGCTCCGCCCGTGTACTGGTACGCGTGACAAAACCAAAATCCCGCTGGTTCGCCACCAATGATTGTTCCACGCTCTCATTCGGCGCAAACACATAATCAATCGACAACCCCCGATGCGCCTGCTGATAATCCAGCAGTGCAGGATACAGCTTCAACCCAAGACTCCCTGGTGACGCCAAACGGATTGCACCCTGCCAGGGTGAATCCGTGCGAACGCCACGGTCCAGCTCACCGAGCATGGCCAGTGCCTGCTGCCCCTGCTGGTAAACCTGCAGCCCCGCATCCGTGAGATCAAACTGTTTGCCATGGCGATTGAGGAGCGCTCGTCCGTAATGCTGCTCCAGCTTATGAATGTGCTGACTGACACCCGGCTGAGTCATGGCCAGCTTCTCCGCCGTTCGCGTGAAATGGCCCGTTTCCACTAAGGCACAGAAGGTTTTCAACCAGTGGAGATTAATCATAACAAACCATTATCAAAAGCAATCCAAATGATAATTTAACTATCAGAAAAGGTGTTTATACACTCTGCACATTGGTTTTAACAACGAATGAGAGACAGCGGATGATGACCCCTTACCCACGCACATTTTCCCACATCGGTATTTCAGTCACTGATCTGGACAAGGCCGTAGAATTTTACACCCAGGTGCTGGGCTGGTACCTGATCATGAAGCCGACAGAAATCACTGAAGATGATTCTGCCATTGGCCAGATGTGTACCGACGTTTTCGGCGCGGGCTGGGAACGCTTTCGCATCGCCCATCTATCAACCGGTGACCGGATTGGCGTAGAACTGTTTGAGTTCAATAATGCAGAACAGCGTGAAAACAACTTTGAATACTGGAAAAGCGGCGTATTCCATTTCTGCGTTCAGGATCCTGACGTAGAAGGACTTGCTGCACGTATTGTTGAGGCAGGTGGTAAACAGCGGATGCCCGTTCGGGAATACTATCCCGGCGAGAAGCCCTACCGCATGGTGTATATGGAAGATCCGTTTGGCAATATTCTGGAAATCTACAGCCATAGCTACGAACTGACGTATAGTGCAGGCGCTTACTAAAGCAGGCATTGGCTGCCAGCATCAATCATCCAGGCTGGCAGCCAAATATGTTCGGAAGCTCAACCACCAATCTGGGCAAGCTGTCGGGTGGTACCGGTATACCCCTGATCCAGAAAATGCCCTTCCTGCTTGAAGTTCAACTGCTTGCGAATATCCGCTATCAGTGCCCCCATATCGTCATCCGATTGCAGTAACGGACGCAGGTCGTACCCCCCATCGGCAAAGAGACAGAGTTGCAGCTGACCAGTGGCACTGACACGCAACCGGTTACATTGACGACAAAAGTCCGGTGAATAAGGCATGATCAGCCCTATTCGCCCCTGGTAATCCGGATGACAGAACTCCCGTGCTGGCCCTGCATCGGCCAGACGAGTGACTTCTGTCCAGCCTCTCGCTTCCAGCTGCTCACGAATCACATGCCCGGACACATGGTGTTGCTGGAAAAACGCGCGGTGATCACCCGTTTCCATCAACTCGATAAAACGCACACTGACGGGCTGCGCCTTGACCCAGTCGAGATAGCGATCAAGGTCACCGTCGTTCAAACCACGCATCAATACCGCATTGACCTTCACACCCGACAGGCCGCGATCAAACGCCTTCTGCATACCGGTCAGGATCTCCTGAAGCCGGTCATGTCCGGTGATCGATTGAAAGGTACGTGGATCGAGACTGTCGATACTGAGATTCAGGGCATCCAACCCCGCATCCAGCCAGCCCTCTATACGCTGAGGCAACTTGTAACCATTGGTGGTAACGGCTACTTTTCGTATACTTGGGACAGACTTGATGGTATGGATAATGTCGGTGAAATCACGCCGCAGTGAAGGCTCTCCTCCGGTCAGGCGGATTTTCTCAGAACCTAAGTGCGCAAATGCCGTCACCAGCCGACGAATTTCGGGCAGCGACAATGCATCACCATGATGGTGATCCTGACAGCCATCCGGCAGGCAGTAATTACAACGAAAGTTGCACAAGTCAGTGACTGACAGGCGCAAATAGGGAAATGTCCGTCCCTGACGGTCTTGCAATACGGTCATGGGACACCTTTCCAAGATTGGGAGGTCAAAGAATTTCTTCTCTGGCCCTGGCGGCAGGTCAACAACAGCTGACAGCCACGGCTATAACACCCTGTACCTGTTTCAGGCATTTAGGCAGAACAGCTCGGCGCTCATTGTTATGTCTCGAACGCATAATAACGCGACTTATATAGAAGAAGCTATTGTGAAATAGCGTCAGCCTAGTCTCGCCTGACGCAATACGCATTGCGCGGTTTTTGCCCCTTGCTGCAACCAGCCGCTATCGCTGCCGGCGGTCACCAGCTGGAACCCCTTCTGCGCCATTGCCACGGCATAATCCGCTGAAAGGCAATGCATCCCAGCCGGGACGCCATAGTGTTGCGCCCTTGCCAGAATATGGTCAATGGCATCCAGCACCGGCTGTTCATAACAATCTGGCGCTGGCTGGCACCCCAGCGCATACGAGAGATCATAGGGACCGATATAAATCCCACCCAGGCCCGGCACCTGCAGAATACGATCAAGATTAGCCAGTGCTTCACGGGTCTCAATCATTGCAATGGGAAGGACGTAGTCATTGGCCAGTGCCAGATAATCCGCCCCATAACAGGTTTCTGCCCGCAGTGGCCCGAAACTCCGCTCACCGGCTGGCGGGTAATGACAGTAACGCACCAACGCCTCTACCTCTTCCGGCGTATTGATCATCGGGCAGATAATGCCCCAGGCACCGGCATCCAGCATTTTCATCGCCATGTCCGGCGCCAGCCAGGGGATTCGCACCAGAGGCGTGGCAGACGTAGTCGCAATGGCCTGCAGCATCGACAACGCGGTTTCGTAACCAATGGCGCCGTGTTGCATATCAATGGTCAGTGCATCAAACCCCTGTTGCGCGACCATTTCTGTCGTCAATGCGGATGGCAGCGTTAACCAACTGTTTATGGCAGCCTTTCCAGTGCCCCACTGCTCCCGGACTCTGACCGTTTTCATAATACCCAGCCCCTTAGACCTGTCAGAAAGACGCAATATTTAGTCGTCTCATTGAACCTGTTATCGGGAAGAACATAGAATTCAGCAGTCATTGTCGACATTCGAATAACAGGAACATTAGCGGCTAGCTAAGGATTTTTCCGGACATGCCCTTCAGGCTGAGCTATTTGCCGCTATTCTCTGCAGAAATCGCCCATGAAACCGTGCTAATGAATAGATCACTCGCCGCTCCCCTTCTGGCACTATTGCTCAGCGTTCCAGCAGCCAGTCTGGCGGAAGAAGACTCCCCTTACCCTCTGGCCGATGCCGAAATGCACTACGTCAATTTCATGCAGGAAAGTGACGGCATGGAAAAACTGTTAAACGCCATGGACCAGGCTGATGTCACCGACACCATGTTGACCGGCATGGCTGTCACCAAGAAGTGGAAAGAGACCGCGCCGGAACGCCCACGCTATTACCAGGGGGATGACGGCCCGGTGTACTGGTATGCCGCGACCGATGAACTGGTGGCACGCGCCATTGAAGGGCTCCCCAAAGAACAGCAGAAACGGTTCCACCCCTTCCTCAGCGGCTTTAACCCCACCGACCTGAACGCGGTGGATCATATCGATCGCATGCTGCAATGGCGTCCCGGCTTTTGGCAGGGGATCGGTGAAGTGCTCACCCGCCATGATGATCTGACCGCCCTGACAGAAGGCGAAAAACCACGCGCCAACCACCAAGCCATGCACCGGGTCTACCGGCTGGCAGCCAAGCATCACCTGCCAGTATTACTGCATGCCAATATCACCTCCGCCCGAGAGGACCGGCCGCTCTACCTGAAAGAACTGAAAGAAGCACTGACCCAGAACCCCAACACAACATTCATCTGGGCTCATGCTGGCACCAGTTCAACCACCATACGCCGTAATGACATGGACTTTCTTCCTCCACTGGTCAAACAGCTGCTAAAAGATCACAACAATCTCTACATCCTGCTTTCCTGGACGGCTGAAGAATTGATCTATAAAAAAGAGGGCACGCCAGACCCGGTCTGGGTGAAGATGGTCAAACACTACCCTGATCGTTTCATGCTGGGATCTGACCTGGTGGGCCGCTTTGACAGCCTTCCAAAAACCATGGACGACTTCCAGCCATTCCTGGATGCCCTGCCGGAGCCGGTGGCACGAAAAGTCGCCAGGGAGAACTTCCTCGACCTGCTGCCGCGCAACCGATGAGCAAAGCCCCTTCAGAACAGCGGTTTAATTCTACCGGTGCAGATCATACAATGCGGGGTTATTTACCCCGCCGGAACAACCATGAATATTACGGTCAATAACCAACCCTATCGCAGCGAAGGCAGGCTCAGCCTGGGCCAGCTTCTTGCTGATCTCGCCATAGAAGACAACGGTATTGCCGTGGCGGTCAACGAAGACATTGTCAGCCGCAGCCTGTGGGACGGTCAGAACCTGTGTGACGGTGACAGGGTCATCGTGATCAAGGCAACGGCCGGCGGCTGATCGAACTTCGCCGATACACCGAACGCTTCCACCTTTCTATAACATCAAGTAGACCATCCATGCTGACCATTGCGGATCATACTTTTACCTCACGCCTGCTACTGGGCACCGGAAAATTCAACGATCGAACGACCATGGTCGATGCTGTCAAAGCCTCCGGCACCGAGCTGGTCACCGTCGCCATGAAACGGGTTGATCTGCAGCAGCAGGAGGATGATATCCTGGGCCCACTGCAGCAGGCCTGCGATGTCCGACTACTGCCCAACACCTCTGGCGCACGCACCGCAGAAGAAGCGGTCTTTGCGGCCAAACTGGCCCGTGAAGCCCTGCAGACACCACTGCTCAAACTGGAAATTCACCCCGACCCCCGTTACCTGATGCCAGACCCGGTGGAAACCCTGAGAGCTGCGGAAGCATTGGTCAAACTGGGCTTTATTGTCTTCCCTTACGTGCATGCCGATCCGGTCATCTGCAAGCGGCTGGAAGATGTCGGCTGCGCTACGGTCATGCCCCTGGCAGCCCCGATTGGCAGCAACCTGGGCATCCGCACCCAGGATTTCCTCGAAATCATCATTGAGCAAAGCAGTGTGCCAGTGATTGTGGATGCGGGTATCGGCAGTCCGTCCGATGCTGCACTGGCCATGGAGATAGGCGCCGACGCCGTACTGGTTAACAGCGCCATCGCCGTAGCCGGTGATCCAATCAGCATGGCGGATGCCTTCCGCAAGGCCGTGGAAGCCGGACGCCAGGCATACGAAAGCGGTTTGGGCGGTCGCCGCCTGGAGGCCGCTGCCACCAGCCCACTGACAGGATTCCTGGATCTATGAGCTTTAGTGATGTTTTTCGGCAGCTTGACTGGGAAGACCTGAAGCTGCAGATATACCAGAAAACATCGTTGGATGTTCAGCGGGCGCTGCGGACCAGGAAGCGAAATCTGCAAGATTTTATGGCGCTGATTTCACCGGCAGCGGAACCCTTTCTGGAGGAAATGGCCCAGGAAAGCTATCGGTTGACCCGTCAGCGTTTTGGCAAGACCATCCAACTTTATATCCCGCTTTACCTCTCCAACAAATGTCACAATATTTGCACGTATTGTGGATTCAGTCTGGATAACCCTATCCGTCGAATCACGCTGTCACAGGAACAGCTGCACCGGGAAGCCCTGGCGATCCGCAAGATGGGCTTCGAGCATATTCTGTTACTGACCGGCGAAGCGCCGGGAACGGTCGGGATGCCCTATTTCCGCGAAGCTCTCCCCTTACTGAAAGACTATTTCGCCCATATCAGCATGGAAGTGCAGCCGCTGGATCAGCACGAGTACGAAGAGCTTATCAGTCTTGGCATGGACGCGGTAATGATCTACCAGGAAACCTACCACCAGAGTGCCTACGCCCAATACCATCTTCGTGGTAACAAACAGGATTTCTTTTACCGCCTGGAAACCGCAGACCGCCTCGGTAAAGCGGGCATCAAAAAGATTGGTATCGGCTCACTCATTGGCCTGGAAAACTGGCGTACCGATGTTTTCTTCACAGCCGCACACCTGGATTACCTGCAGCGACACTACTGGCAGACACGGTACTCCATCTCATTTCCCCGCCTGCGCCCCTGCGAAGGCGAAGAGCAACCCCGCTCCCTGATGAATGAACGGCAACTGGTGCAATTGATCTGTGCCTGGCGCCTTTTCGCACCCGAGGTTGAACTGTCACTTTCAACCCGGGAATCACAGGTATTCAGGAACCATGTGGTGAATCTCGGCATTACGACCATGAGTGCAGCGTCCTCTACACAGCCTGGTGGCTATGCTGACCCGGAGCAGAAAGCCCTGGAGCAGTTTGCGATTGACGACAATCGGTCTGCGTCAGAAGTCGCGGCCATGATTAAAGCGAGCAATCTCGAAGTGGTTTGGAAAGATCACGAATTACGCACGCATTGATGCAGTCAATTGACCGTACTGGGCGAGACACGTTCTCGCCCAGTACGCCAAAAAACCCCAATCATGTGCCTGTTACTACAGCACACTTATGACTGCAGTTTTTCAGCAACTGTTGGCGGAATCATCTGATAAAGATAAGAGGCTGCCAGTGGCTTACCATCGGCCTGCTTACGCGCCTGCCGCTCTTCCCACATCTTCAGCTTTTTCAGGGGAATCCCGTTTTTACCCAGCTCCAGTTCCCTGACCAGGTCCTTCTTGTTCTTGGTCACGATGGTAACCGTGTACCCTTCATCCGTCGCTGTCACCTTGCCGACTTCAACGTTGTCATTACCGCGCTGTAGCAGCCTTGCCTCCATCAGGGTACGGATTTCATCGGCTGTATATTCACGCTCCATCATGGCTTTACCGTGATGGTCGGACATGCCCTTGTGATAGCCGCGACTACCACAATGATTGCCATCATTCCCACCCTGCCAGGCCATGGCAGAACCTGAAGCCATGATTGCCGCCAGGGCCAGTGCTATGGTTTGCTTCTTCATACGTATCACCTTCTCATGCTGTTTGCTTGATAGTTTGGCAACCACATTGATGTATTGCCGGACTCACCAATCTTCGACAGCACCATTAAAACGCTACGATGTAACCGATTTGTCCCAGCCACTGACTTTATTGTCTTGAAAGTGTGACAAACCGGTTTTTAAACGACATTCTGCGACATTTTGATACAGCTTACGCCTCCCCCTACGGAATATAATGGGCACAGTTACGTAAGACAGAAGACCAATACCATGGATCATCCGGGACGCACAGACACCTCAGGCCACATCCTGGTCGTTGACGATCATCACGAGATTCGCGATCTCCTGGGCCGCTACCTGCAGCAACACGGTTATCGTGCCAGCCTGGCTGACGGTGGGCAGGCCATGCGCCGCATTCTCAAGCTCAAGGCAGGCGGTATCGATCTTATCGTGCTGGATCTGATGATGCCTGAGGAAGATGGCCTGAGCCTATGCCGACATGTTCGGGAGCAGGATGGACCACCGATCATCATGCTGACCGCCATGGGTGAAGAGACAGATCGAATCGTCGGACTGGAAATGGGCGCCGATGACTATGTCACCAAACCTTTCAGCCCCCGGGAACTGCTGGCCCGCATCAAGGCGGTACTGCGGCGCGCACAGCGCATGCCCGCTGAACCCCAGCAGGAAACCGACAGTCACCGGATCCTGTTTGATCGCTGGGTGCTGGATGTCCACCAGCGTCAGCTGGAAAACCGGGAAGGCGTCGTATTACCGCTAAGCACGGCTGAGCATCGGCTGTTGACCACTTTTCTTCACCATCCTCGCCGGGTGCTGAGTCGGGACCAGCTGCTGGATCTCACCAAGGGACGTGAGGCCATGCCCTTTGACCGCAGCATCGATAACCAGGTCAGCCGATTGAGAAAGAAAATTGAGGAAGATCCCCGCAACCCGGCACTCATCAAGACCGTCTGGGGCGGCGGCTATATGTTCACGCCCGAGGTCATTGCACAGTAATGGCATTTTTTAAACGACTGTGGCCATCCAGCCTGGCCGGACAGATGGTCATTGTCGTTCTTATCACCCTGCTGTCAGCCCAGGCGATCAGCCTCTGGATACTTTCCAGTGCACATCGCAACGTGATCTATGATGCCAGTGAACTGCAATTGATCCAGCGCACCATCACCCTGACCCGCTTACTCGACGAAACACCCGATATTTACCACAGTCGTATGGTAGAGGCTGCCAGCACCGCGCCCGCTACCTTCTGGCTGGCCAGAAACAGTCATATCCCTGAAGAGGCCGAGTCCCGACTGGACCAGCGTTTCATTGCCAAACTCAGCCGGGAACTGGGTGAACCTTACCGTGGCCGGGTACGCGCCTGGTTAAGTCGCTATGGCAAACCCCACTGCATGCATCCCAGCCATCGACGGAAGTCGGAAGAATGGGCCAAGAGCAGTAGTCGTACGTGCAGAAATCCCTCACACCGGCGGTTTGATTCCCACTCAGGCAAGCCCGCAGTACCTTTTGTGAACTTTTCCATCCAGCTCAATGATGGGCAATGGCTAAACCTTTCGGCCAGAACACCATCGATTCCACCGTTGGTCGCCCGGCAAACCGGCCTGTTTCTGCTACTCAGTGGCCTCATGTTGATGCTGGTGATTATTCTGATGGTCAGGCGTATCACCCGCCCCCTGGGGGAACTGACGCAGTCGGCCAACCGCCTGGGCTTAGGCGAAACCGTGCCATCCATCAAAGAACGTGGCCCCAAGGATATCCGACAGACCATACAGGCCTTTAACCGCATGCACGATCGCCTGCAGCGTTTCGTTGCCGATCGCACCCGTATGCTGGCAGCACTTTCCCATGACCTGAGAACCCCCATCACGACATTAAGATTACGGATAGAATTGCTGGAAGACTCTCCAGAGAAAGAGCGCCTGCTCGCCACCCTGGAAGAGATGCAGGCCATGACGGAAGCGACACTCTCGTTTGCCAGAGAAGCCGCCAAGCAGGAAGACACTCGTCGTGTCGATATCAATGCCCTGACGGCCAGCATCTGTGATGACCTCGAAGAACTCGGGATGCCGGTCACCTTTCATGAAGGCCCGGATGCGGTGCTTCCCTGCCGCCCGGTCAGCCTGACGCGGGCGATCCGTAACCTGATCGAGAATGCCGTCAAATACGGTGAGATGGCCGAGGTCGTCCTGAACCGTGACAGCCAAGGCATCCATCTAACCTTCAGCGACAAAGGCCCCGGTATTCCAGAGGCGATGATGGACAAGGTCTTTGAACCATTTTATCGCCTGGAAAGCTCGCGTAATCGCGACACGGGCGGCATAGGCCTTGGTCTGGCGATCACCCGTACTATTATCCACAACCATGGTGGCACTATTCTGCTGAAGAACCTTAACCCAGGCCTTCAGGTCACCGTCATATTGCCAGGGGAATAGAAAAAACAAACATCTTCAGACACACGAAAAAACAGGGACATTACTGGGTAGAGATAGCCGGCAATAGGTATTTCACCCGGTATCACGTGCGATATCGCCTACCCCATAATCCACAGGAATTGTGGATAAGCCTGTTGTTTACTTTTGAAATTCAACGTTGCCCCCCGTTACCACAAGCCTGCCGACAAACTGATCATCTTTTAAACACATTCGTTTTATCTTCCTGCAATACTGTTATAAACGACACACACAGCCTGTTCATTTCTGTTCAAACACGCGTATAACACAGCACGACTCGTTTCACTGACTTCAATAAAAGAACAATCCCGCATAATAGCCAACCTTTACCAAGAGGATTGTTATATACTTGAATTTACTGCACCTAAATTTGTACCATCATTCAAGATAAAACGGGGATGCGGCACGACACCAACGTTTCAGGGAAAGGCAGTCAGGACCTGCAGATATAAGGACAGCTATTGCAGGCAACAGAAACACAATCGGGCAGTGACATGAGCAAAGAAGAAGCCATCAAAGCGCCTAGCAAGCTGGACACCGCTCTGGATGCCATACGAGCAGTCAAGGATGTTGCCAGCCTTGTCAAAGAACGCTCTCTGCTGAATCGGGCACCCAAGGGCGACGGCCATTCGGTCATGGTACTGCCTGGTTTTATGACCAGTGACCCCGCCACCGCATTCCTTCGCAAGCAACTCCGGAAATTTGGGTATAACGCCCAGCCCTGGAAACTGGGTGTCAACTTCGGCCCTACCGGTAGTCGCGATATCGAAAACCTGCTATCCGAACGGGTCAAGGAACTCTACCTCACGTCCGGCCACCGTATCAGCCTGGTGGGCTGGAGCCTGGGCGGCGTTCTTGCCCGGGAAGTCGCCCGCATGCACCCGGAGATGATCCGCCAGGTCATTACACTCGCCAGCCCGATTGGCGGCTCTATGGAAAACACCAGCCTGTGGGACATCTATATCAAGATTTTTGGGCGTAACATGAGCAAGGAAGAGATCGAAGAACGGGTTGAGAAAGTCCGCCACCCGGTGCCTGGCGTTGCCTTTACCTCGATCTATACCAAACAGGATGGCGTAGTTGCCTGGCAGATCGCCAAAGTCGATGAGACCGAACTGTCCCAGAACATTGCCGTGGGCGCCAGTCACCTTGGCATTATCTTCAATCCCCGGGCCCTTTATGTCATGGCAGACCGGCTCGCCATGTCAGACCATCAGTGGAAACGCATGGATGAAGGCACCCTGCGCCTGCTGACCTGAAACGTCTGCATTATGTATAAATACTGGCAATGGCGACAGCAGTTACTTATCATCCCTTCACGTTCAGCGACAGCCAGCACCCCCGACAGCAGGACGTTGCTTTCCAGATCCCGCTGAAGCGTCCAAACCTTAATCCAGGTCAGCGCAACCTTTGGATGATCCGGTACGCTTCAGAAATAACAAGGTGCTTCTTACCGGGAACGACTGACCACCATGTACCAGGTCTCACCACAAGATAATCTTTTTCTCCATATGGAGAGCAGCAATACCCCCATGCACGTGGGTTTGCTCTGCATTTATGACCAGAAAACCGCCAAAACCGGTCAAGTCCGTTTCAAGGAAATCATACGAACCTTCAAGACGCGCTTGCATAAACTGACCCCCTTGCGGTTACGGACGGTCAAGGTTCCTTTTAATCTGGACTATCCCTACTGGATTGAAGACCCGGACTTCGATATTGAGTACCACCTGCGCCACATTTCCCTGCCAAAACCTGGCGACTGGCGCCAACTGTGCATCCAGGTTGCACGCCTGCATGCACGACCGCTGGATCTGAACCGCCCGCTCTGGGAAGCCACGATCATCGAAGGGCTGGACAACATTGAAGGGCTCCCCAAAGGCTGCTTCGCTATCCTGACCAAAGTGCATCGCGCCATCCTGGACCGTGAAATCGGCGGCCAACTTCTGGCAGCCCTGCACGATCTCGACAGTGGCACCATGACGCAACTACCGGATCGACCGCTCACTGTCGAACGGGTTCCTACAGGCGTTGAACTGCTCAGCCGTGCGGCCGTCAATCGGGTCAAGATACTGGGCAGTTACGCCCATGTCGCACAACGGTATGCACTTCCGGTCACCAAAGGGCTGTTAAAAAATTGCCTGACCCGGAAGTCCTGCATCCGCTATGCCCCACGCACCCGTTTCAATGAGCGGGTTTCGTTTCACCGCTCATTTGACGGTATCAGCTTTCCTTTGGATGCCATTAAGGCCATCCGAGATGCTCGCCCACAAACCCGCTTTAATGATGTGATCATCGCAATCATCGCCGGAGGTTTGCGAACCTACCTTCGCGCCAAGGGAGAGTTACCGGATGAGTCGCTGCGTGCCGTCTTCCCGGTGCCGGATCGTCCCGCCAAGACCAATGAAAAGCGGGTACACCATTTCTCCTATGTGTTCCCCCGACTGTTCACCGAGATCACTGATCCCCTTGAACGCCTGGAGCGTATTGCCGCTCATATGGATAGGGCTCGTAACCAGTCAACCTGGCTGGACTGGCAAATCGCCGATGATGCCGCCAAACTTTTCCCCAACACACTGGCGGATATGTCATTGAAGGCAGCAGTCACCTATCAGACGACTCGGCATGCGCACCCACTGTTCAATACCCTTATCAGTAGCGTGGCGGGTCCTCACATACCGCTATACCACGTCGGTGCACGAATGGTGGCCAGTTATGGTCTGGATATGATCTATGACACGGTTGGCCTTGCTCACACAGCCTTCAGTTACAACGGCAATATTGCCATCTCTGTCACTGCCTGCCGGAACATGATGCCGGATCCTGCGCTTTATATGGAATGTCTGCAACAGTCGTTTGAAAATTTACAACATGCCGTTATGGCTGAGGAGCCTGTTGAGGAAGGTGCGTAGAGCGGAAGAAAAAAAGCCGGCTATTCGGCCGGCTTAAAAAAATCAGGACGCTTTCTTGGCTGCTGCAGTGGTGCGAGCAGGAACCTTGGTCTTCTTTTCAGCCGCGGCCAACGCCTTAACCGCCTTGCTCAGCTCTTCAATCTGATGAGAAAGATCCTGAACGTCGTCATTTTTTTCCAGACGGACAATCTCTTTCAGCTTGGCAATGGTTTCATTGATTTTTTCTTGAGCCTTGCCTTTCAGCTCATCAACCTTGTCACTGGCGCGATCACGGACGTCTTCGCCATCTTCTACCAGTTCTTCAAACAATTTTTTGCCTTCCTGGCCCAGCTTTTCATAACGGGCATATGCTCCAAGGCCCGCAAGCCAGATCTTCTCGTACATATTCATTACTCCCCTGTATCATTTTAAATTACTGCCTGTACTGCGCTTCGAATTATATAGACTGCTATCACACACGTAAACATATGTAATCTTTGTATTCAGTAAGAAAAAAAGTGCTATTGAAATGACATTCAATGAATCTCGTCGATATAATAAGGCTGAAAAAATAACCTGTTAATCCTGACTAAAAGAACAGACGTCAAAATGAAAGTAACTGCAAGACACCAATACACTGCATCCGTCGACGAAATTTACGCGTTCTTTGCTTCCGAAACAACGGTAAACGACAAATACGAAGCATTAGGATCCAGAAAATTTCGTATCAAGGATCTCACTACTGGTCCCGACACTCTGACCATTGACAGTCGTCGCGAAGTCCCCGTTGGTGACGAAATCCCTGCGATGCTGAAAAAGTTCGCCGGCGAGTGGAACCGTGTCCGCCAGCGTGAAAACTGGAACAAGAACAGTGATGGCAGCTATTCCTGCCAACTGCGAATCGATATCGATGGCGTCCCCGTCAAAATCAACGGCGACATGACACTGCAACCGGAAGAAAATGGTTGCGTTAATATCGTCGATATTGAAATCAACAGCAGCGTGCCATTGATTGGAAAAGCATTAGCCGAATTTGTTGGTCAAAATACTGAACAGCAGATGGAAAGTGAATATCAGTATATTCGCCGCACATCCGAAAAATAAAATCAAAACGAATCCATTGAATACCGAAATATGGTATTCAATGGTACAAAAACAGCCGAATCAAACGTAACAACCGGCTGCTTTCAACAGATAAAGAAAGAGGGCTATGACAGCCCTCTTTTATTTTTTATGATTCTTTGACCTTAGCAGTTTCTTTCTCCGTTACGGATTCAGGTTGTTTTTCCGCTGACGAAGGCGTTGTTGCAGATTTTTTACGCACTGTTTTACGGGCAGTGGTTTTCTTTTCTGCAACCGGCTTGGTGGTAGCGGCTTTTTCTGAACGCGCAGTCGTTGCCTTTGCTTCCGTTACCTTTGCTTCAATAGCCGCAGGCTTGACAATCTTCGTGTCGGTATCTGCAACTTTTTTGTCGGATACTTTTTTGATCGACGTGACCACGTTTGTCTTTTTGGCTTCTCCCAGCAGGGCCTTCTGCATTTCCTTGAAGGAATAGCGCAGACAGTCCGCATAGAAGGCCGGATCCGGCATCATGTTACGACAGCACGTCACACTGATGGTGATATTACCGTTGTAGCTGAAGAGGATATGGAACAAGCCCATGGTGTCATAACAGATACCGCTACCGTAGAAGCTGACCAGCTTAGCGCCAGCATGATACAACGGCAGCTGGGGGCCGGGTACGTTAGTGATCACAGTATTGAACAACGGCTTCACATAATTGGTCACGTTGTACTTCACCAGTGAACGCATGACCAGGTTGGTCACTGTCGTCGGCAACAGAGCCGCAGACTCCAACGCCTGGCCACCGCCAAACTGTTCATTGGTATCCTTACCGGCAGCTGTCGCCTTGTGGATAGCCTTCAACCGCTCCACAGTATCGTCAATGTCGGTATAGATCTTCGGGAACATGAACGAGATCTGGTTACCCTGCTGGTTCTGCTTGGCGTCTGGGCGTACCGAGATCGGCAGCATGCCGGTCATGGACTCTTCCGGCAGCTCCCCCTTGCTCTTGAGGTAACGACGCAGGGCGCCCGCCACAATATTCACCATCACATCATTCAGGGTGATATCCGGCAGTGCGTTTTTGACCTTTTTGATCTCGGACAGATCAAACGACACCGCCTCGAACACACGGTGCGAACTGACACGATCGTTAAACCGGGTCTTGGGCGCACTGAACAGGTTGCAGCTCTGACCGGTCAGTTTCTTTTTGACAACGTTGGTCGCGGCTGGCAATGCATAGCGCCCCAGCACCTTGCCCTTGTTCATCACGTTGCGAACACTGTTGAAAGCCGCACGGCTCAACAATTCAACGCCTGTCGGTACGCGATCCACAATCCAGGGTTTATCAGGCAGGTTGATCTTGCTGTTAGGGCCAAGATCATGCATCGCCGCCATCAACTGTGCACCAAAAACGCCATCGACCAGCGCATGATGCACCTTGCTGACAATCGCAAAACTACCTTCCGGCAGGCCAGGAATCTTGTCCAGCCCTTCAATCACGTAGATTTCCCACGGCGGACGCCCCATATCCAGCGGACGAGCATGCAGGCGCGCAACCTGAATGCACAGCTGACGCCAGTCACCGGGCTGCGGCAGGGCGATATGACGCAGGTGGAATTCAATGTCGAAATCCGGATCAGAGATCCAGTACGGATAATCCAGCCCCATCGGTACATCAACCATGCGCGAACGCAGTGCAGGCACTTTCGGCAGACGGCTTTCGAAATAGCGGATGATATCCTTGAAACCGAGTTTTTCGCCCGGAACGGTGGACTGATCATAAATTCCCAGTGAACCGACATGCATCGGTGTACTGCCTGTTTCCAGGTTGAGGAATGCGGTATCAAGTGCGGATAGCTGCTCCATAGGCTCCTGCCTTGTGCGACGCTGGTGACTTCCTGCTACCTGTCGCGTGTTTATTGACGGGTGAAAAATTGGTTAGCAATTTTCGTGTCAAAAAAAACAGGCGTCAACCGAAACCGCGACACTTGTCACAGAATAAACACTGAGATGCATGGATTAACGGAAAACAGACTCGACAAACAGATTCCATACACACCGCTGACAAACATCGGTACACTAGGCATTCAAGGGCATCAATATAGTGTGATATATGGTGCTCAGCTGTCATGAATGGTTAATACAACCGTAACCGTCAGCCCATAAAAATAATAAAACACAATAAAAAATCAGACAGGACATTCCATGCGCCGCCTATTCACCTCCGCCTCGCTGACCGGGTTGCTGCTTTGCACCACAGCCGACGTTAATGCCTTTACCCAACCCACCCATAAACGGATCGTCATTGATGCCGTCAACTACATGGCCGCCAATCCGGATACAACAGCTTACGCCCGACTTCAATCAGTGGCACAGGCAGCGGGCATCACCATTGACCAGCTAGCCGACTATCTGGGCCAGGGGGCCTTTGATGTCGATGATTTCGAAGACACCTATATGTGTGGCGCCATCACCGGCGATTGCGTCAGGGCGCCGGTCTGGGGACTGGGCGCTTCGATCGTCTCCTACACCTCTTACTGGCACTTCCAGAACCATACCCGGGGACCAGACAACCACGGCAATGATATTGGCGGTTACAACTACAACCAGCTGACAGTGGCAGGCGCCATCGACAACATGGCCGCCACCTGGCTGGTCGGCGACCACCTTGATGACGGCCGCGGCGGCATGGCAGGCTGGTTTGGCAGCGAGGGCTCGGAATACAACAGTTATGGTATTACTGAAACCAACTATCGCCAGGGCAGTTATTCCAGTAAATCCATGTACAAGGATTTTGAGAAAATCCCGTTCCAGCCCATCGATAACCTGGGACAATACTGGTACAACGAATTCTGGCGACAGCCGACGATTCAAACCCTCGGCTTCACCCTGCACACCACTGACCTGCTGCAACCCCACCACACCTGGACGACATCCGACCACAACCATTCGGGTTGGGAAGGCTGGGTAGAGGATTATTACGACCAGGAAAACCTCAATGACACGACACAGGTTGAGCAGGCGCTAATGACGCTCACGCCACCGGTACCCGGCAATCCGGAAATACGTCCGTTATTAACCCAGGGTGGTGCCTATTCTTATGCCAATGGTGGTATCGTACTGAGCAGCCAGGATCACAATGACCGGGTGCGTGTCGCCAGGCAGGTGATCCCCCATGCCATCGCCATGGTTGTGCATATTCTCAACCATGCCGCTGAGCGGTTCTGAGGCTGTCGGGCAAACCGACGATAACAATCATTAAGCCCGGACAACACGTCCGGGTTCTCTCGCAACAGACAAGACAGATAATGAACGACGCAGTAATGGATCTGATTGATGACCGCGGCAGGGTCAGAACGGGGATATTCAAGCAACCGGTAGGCACGGTTAATTACCGGGATTTCAACCTGAAAACTCCGATGGGGGACAAAGCCGGTAAACTGCGCCGCTGGTTTGGCTTCAACCAGTTCCAGTTTATGTCCATCATCAGTCCGGACATCATTGCCGGCTGTGCCATTGTGGACACCCGTCTGGCGGTTGTCGCCTTTCTCTACCTGTATAACCCCAAAACACGCGCCTTCAAAAACTACCAGTTCAAGGCACCGGGATTCGGCGGTTTTCACAAGACCAGCCTGAGCCCGGATAACGGCGCCTGGCTGTTCCGCTCCGGCGCCAATGAAATTCACATGGCAATCAACCCAGAGACTGGGTTGCGGGAACTGACCGTTCGCCTTAAAGATGGCACGGCCATCGATATGGCCTATTCCGAGCAGGATTTCTCGCCCATGCGCATCTGTACGCCGGCAGACCTGACAGGCTTTGCGTTTACCCAGAAAGTCGCCGGTGTGCGCTGCCGGGGTGAAGTCCGCAGTTCGCAGGGTAACTTTGATCTTGAGACTATCAACGCCTGCGCCACCCTGGACTGGACCGCTGGTTACCTGCGCCGTCGCTGCTTCTGGAACTGGTCCTGCTTCTCCGGCGTACTGGACGATGGACGTGTCATCGGTCTCAACGGCGCCTGCGGTGTCAATGAGACCAGCTATACCGAAAACTGTTTCTGGGTCGATGGCTCACTGAATAAAGTCGACAGCCTGATATTTGATTATGACCCGGCCAATCTGCACGACACTTGGCGTGTGACTTCCGGTGACGGCAAAGTGGATCTGCAGTTCACGCCAGAAGGCTGCCAGGCGGAAAAAAACAATTTCCTGATCATGGCCAGTAATTTCAGTCAGATGTTTGGCCGTTATAATGGGACGCTGACCACCACGGATGGCGAAGTGATCACTATCCGTGATCAGTACGGTTTTACCGAAGAACACTACGCCAAGTGGTAAAAACAACGGACGTAAAAAAGGCCGCCTTTTCAGGCAGCCTTTTTTTGTTATTGGAAGTCGTTCAACCCTGAATGATCAGGCGGACTTCTTCGCAGGTGCGGCTTTCTTTTCAACCGCAGCCAGTTCGCTGACAGCTTTGCTCAGCGCTTCGACCTGATGGGACAGCTCTTCAGTGTCCTTGTCCTTTTCGAGCTTCAGGATATCTCGCACTTTCTCAACAACTTCGCCAATACTGTCTTTGGCCTTGCCTTTGAGTTCATCGATCTTGTCGCTGGCGCGATCACGCACTTTCTCGCCATCAACCACCAGTTCGTCAAAGAAAGCCTTGCCTTCCTGACCTTTTTTCTCGGAACGGGCATAGGCGCCCAGACCTGCCAACCAGATTTTCTCGTACATAACCTGCTCCTCTCTTGTTGTGATTCCAGGTAAACCACCTGACAAGATGATTATATCCCCCTGAAAAAACACCCTGAGTTGACATGAGACAAGGATTACAAAGACAAATGCTCCAGAAGCCCCCGGTCTTCCAGCCGGAAACCGGCCCTGAAATCGAGCATCTGACGCCGTCGTTCATTAAAAAAATAACTGAGTTGCACCAGGGTTCCGGCCACATCAGAGAGTTCCATCCCGGTCATCACAAAGCCAGCTTTCAGCTTGGGGATGATGATGGCATTGTCGGTCGCCAGATGACGACTGCGAACAATCTGTACGCCCTGTGTCTGCAAATGCGCCAGCAGCCAACGTAATAGCTCGGAATAGATGCCTTTCCGGCGCCAGGGTTCCAGCAGTGCACTGCTGGCCATATAAAAGGTCTCTTGGTCTAGCTGCCGCCCCCAGCTCCAGCCGATAAAGGCATCGCCCTGGTAGAGCACGAGATTCAATCGTACCAGGCTGTCGGCATGCTGCTGCCAGCTTTCCAGCGCTTTTTGTTCACTCGCATTCAAGGCTTCCCAGGCAGAAAACGTCAAGGTGTTAGCAAAAACCTGGGCACGATACTGCTCCAGCAGCGGGAGGAATGCCTGGTCATCCAGAATTCCAAAAGAATAATCATCAAACAGCGGAAAGCGGGTTCCGGCGGTATGGGCGATCATCTCGGCATCATTGTTATTACTGTTATTCGTACCTTTGATCATGCCATAGTCAAGAGAGGTGTCGTTACCGTAAATCACAAAATCCCGTCAAAGTCTTGAGTCTACCCGCCCTCAAAACCGATAATCCCCGCTACAGAATAACCGGGAACACCGTGCCATGCCTTTTACACCCGCCGCCGTGCTTTTGGACCTGGATGGCACACTGATTGATACCGAACGTTTCTACCAGCGTATCTGGCAGGCAACGGCCGCGGATTTCCAGATTGACCTTAACGATGCGGTCTACCAGCAATTCATCGGTATCCGCCTGACGGACTGCTTTCAGCTGATCAAGACACTGGGCGGCAACGGCTTTGATTTAGCCGTATTCAAGGAACATCTGGCTGCCCGCGAAACAGAGGGATGGAACACTGGCATTGACTGTAAACCGGGCAGCCGGGAACTCCTGCATTTCCTGCATGAACGTCAGATTCCCATGGCGCTGGTCACCTCGGCCCACCAGGCCAAAATTGACCGGGTAATGGCACATTACCCGTGGTCTGATTATTTCCAGGGCATAGTTTCAGGAGAAATGATCACCCGCCCCAAACCGGCACCTGACGCCTACCAGCTGGCTGCAAAGCAGCTGGGGATAACGCCCTCAGCATGCCTGGCGCTGGAAGATTCCAACACCGGCATGCGTTCGGCACTGACAGCAGGCTGCCACAGCATCATGATCCCAGACCTGAACACACCGGACAGTGATGTACGGGAAAAGGCCAGCAAAATACTGCCAGACCTCTTCAGTGTGATTGACTACCTGTCAAACTGAGCGGTTCATTCGCTCAGCAGGCGCAGGCTTTCGGGTAAGCCAAAACGCGTGCTCGACCAGAGAAGAGACATCAGCACCCGCCATGCGTGAGGGTATTCTCTCAGGCGGTGCAGAACCCAGTAACTTGATATCAAACCATTGCCCATAGAGCAAATCGACCGTATCCGGGCTGACAGCGTAGGGCGGCCCACCTGCCAGTACAGGCGCATAGTCCAACGTGATCAGCAGACCATGCTTCAGCTCCGGCGCCATGGCCATCATCGCTGCCACATAGGCCGGCTGCTGTTCGGAAGGCAAAGCCACCAGCGCAGCCCGGTCATAGAATGCCGTGACATCCACCAGACTCCCAGCGGGTATTATGAAAAAATCCCCCTGGATAATCGTGATATTCTCAGCTTTCCACCAGACATGGGTCTCGGTTTGAGTCGGCACGGGTTGCAAGGTATTGTCTGCGAAAAACGACGCTACCGCCTGCTCCACCAGCTCTGACCCGTACACGTTGCGGTGCTGCCGGGCCAACCAGATCATATCAACCGTTTTCCCGGAAAGTGGCACCAGTACAGACTCATCCTCATCCGCCGCCAGCGTGGGCCAGTAATTGATCAGCAACGGATTCACATCATCACGATGAAACCCGATCTGCCCCTCCGACCAAGCCTGTCCCCAGTCTTTGGTTTCCAATGCTCGTCCCTCTTTAGTGGTAATAACGACAAAAAATAACAACCAAGCGTAACGATAGCGTAACAGCACGGTGCTCATAGATGGCTCTGATTTTGGTGGCGAGTATTATTGATATGCCTCTCAGCCTATACCCAATCAGTGCAAATGCCAGTCAGTCCCAGCCTCTCACTGCTGTCCGGACATCCGTTGATACAAATCAACAACATCCTCTCCCAGACCGCGTAGATTGCCCCCATCCGGGACAGGGATGGCTGTCCACACCTTAAGCTCAGGGTCTACCCTGACGACAGCCGATGATAACAGACGGATCACCGGTCGCCTGTCGACCACCCTGGTGATTTACCCACCCCTGCCCGTCAAACTCCTCATTCATCACAACGCCACCTGGAGGCTGCAATCTCCATGACTACATTCAGTAAGAAAATCCTCGCCGTTGCCATCACCAGCGCCATCATGGTGCCGACCGCCCAGGCCTGTACTGCCGTTGCCGTCGGCAAGAATGCCTCGGCCAGTGGTGCCCTGATCATTGCCCGCAACGAAGATTTCTCTATCAATAACTGGGCCAAGCACATGGTCGTGCACCCGCGCCAGACCATCGAAGACGGCACTGTATGGACCCTGTCCAATGGCCTGAAGGTGCCTGCACCCAACGTCTCCTATCGCTACACCAGCATCGCAGACTGGGATGCCTACCAGCACTCCAATGATGGTAAGGTGTTCGAGGAACGGGGCGTCAATGAATACAACGTCGCCATGTCCTCCACCACCAGTGCCGAAGTCAACGACAAGGTAAAGGCGGTTGATCCCCTGGTGGACACCGGCATCATTGAAGAAGTCATGCCTACCCTGATCCTGCCCCAGGCCAAGAGTGCCCGTGAAGCGGTACAACTGCTGGGGCACTATGTTGAGCAATACGGCGCCGGGGAAGGCAATGGCATCCAATTCTCGGACAAAGATGAAATCTGGTACATGGAAATTGGTTCCGGTCACCACTGGATGGCGGTGCGTGTGCCGGACGATCAGTACCTGATCATGGCGAATGGCCTGCGTATTCATGGCGTCGACCTGAATGACAAAAAGAATGTCATGGCCTCCCGTGGCGTCTATGACTTTGTTAAGAAACACAACCTGCTGAAAAATCCGGATCGAAAATCCTTTAACTTCGCCAAGGCGTTCGGTGTCATCAACGATCCTTACAACATTGACCGGGAATGGTTAGGCCAGCAACTGTTGACCCCTTCGGTCAAGCAGAAGCCCCGCCAGGCACAATATCCGCTGTTCATGAAGCCAGATGAAAAGATCAGTGTGTTGGATGTGGCTAACGTCCTTCGGGCGGATTACAAGGGCACCGCACTGGAAGGCAAGTCTGAGCGCCCCATCGGCATCGACCGCCAGGCAGAAAGTCATATCATCGAAATGTACCCTGATATGCCGAAAGAGCTGTCAGCAGTAATCTGGCAAACCGTGGGTACCGTTGAAGACACGGCGTTTGTACCCATCTTTAACGCCATGGATGAAATCCCTCCTGCTTACACGGTGGGTACAGATCAATACGATGACCAGTCCGCTTGGTGGACCTACCGCAGCCTGGGCACCCTGACCAACAAGCACGTGATGGATGGGAAGTATGCACCGGTCGTGCGTTCAGTGTGGGATAACGTTGAAGGACAGTATGTCAATTCCCAGCCCTACATCAACAGCATGCTGAAGACCATGTACAAGCAGGATCCGGACATGGCGATCCAGTTTGCCAATGACTACTCCAATGGTCTGCTAAGCCGCACGCTGGACAAAGCCCGGGCACTGAAATCCCAGCTGATGACTGACCTCACCCGCAGTACGGAGAAGAAGTACAGCCCGGAGGAGTTTGAGAAGATCAAGAATCTCTAACGTTCTGCGAAATATGTTAACACTCACAGTCATGACCGGCGTTATCGGGAATGACTGTGAGAACTCATCACATGACGTGAAATAGGATGATTCACAATCTGAACACATAGTTCTCAAGAGTAGAGCCTACCAATAACTGGTATCGATAGATCGCTATTCAGGCGTAAAGCATCAGCGCTGAAGTGTGTCACTGTAACAATGGATAGATTATTTATTTTTGGCTAATTCAGAGAGTAACTCATCCAACATCTGACTTAATGCCTTTAAAGCTTCTGAGGCAGGCACCTGATCAACATCCTTAACGGCATAATAATGAACAGTCTGAGAATATGAGGGAAAACGTTGTTCCAGCATAGGTTGATGCTCTGTTTTGTCCATTGCAATGATGATGTCTGCATCTACTATATCTTGCTCTATCAGGCTCTGTGGATGCCGTTTCAGGCCTTTGACAGGAATACCTAATGCTTGCAGAGTGCTTACCGCGACTTCTGCCATATTCCCCACATTCCCGGTTACACTGAGATCCTGAAGCAAGGCGCGGGAAGCTGCCTCATAGGGCAGCGCTGCCAACTGGGCATAATGGTTAAAATATTCCTCTGAAAAGCGGCTTCGGTAATAGTTACCCGTACATAAAAATAAAACTTTTTTCATTATTAATACATCTCATTTTCTCAACAAATACGCTGAAAATTAAAACTTGTCAGAAAAAAACAGAGCAACTCACAAGCGCAGAGTATTAGAAAAATTTCGCCTTTATTTTTCAATTCTATTTTTTAACCAGCGAACAACCCAACATACAGAAAACTGACGAACAGAAGACACAACTGAAAGCACACATACGCTGAGATAGAAACCTGTAAAATATAAATCACTCGACTCTCCCCACGCATGTACAGCACCTGTCAATGCAAGCAGCGCAAGCCAGGCAGACAAGAAACCAGCAATACAGGATTTTTTCTGTCTAAGCAGCCCAACCACTGCAACCAGGAACAAGAGACAAACAACCACTAAGGATAAAGGAAAACCGACAGTAATGTGCTCATCCAGCCAAATAAGAGGTGCTAAACCAATCCACGCTATTTCACTCCACAAGGCTGACAAGAGTCAATTTTCCATATTCTTTCTCTAACAACGGAAGTCTTAACTATTCGGACAAAAACTCAAACAATAAGTTCCCACAGAAAATAGAGTGATTATATCAGAAGAAAAAAACGTCATAGAAATCTATTGCCAGCTCTCATAAGGCAGTGACTAAAAGTGACTGCCTTATGAGAAGATAGAATTACGACACCAGGCGAATGCCATCCTTCTCAATGGTAATCAGCCGCTGTTTGTAAAGCGCCCCAATCGCCATTTTGAACGACCGCTTGCTGACGGCAAACTGTTTCTGAATAAGCACAGGGTCACTTTTGTCATTCAGTGGCAAAAAGCCGTGATACTCTTTGACAGCCGCCAGCACCTGTTGACTCAGGTCGGCCATAGCCCCCTTGTCAAAACCCGGTCTGGACAGACAAAGGTCGATTTTTCCATCAGGACGTACCTGCTTGATAAAACCCTGAACACGCTCACCATAGCGGATCGGCTGATGGATATCATTATGGAAGATAACCCCCCAGTGGCAGTCTTCGATAATGGCGGTGTAACCGATATCGGTACGATCCGCAATCAACAGCGATACCGGCTGTCCATCCTGGTAACGGGCAGGCATATCATTCAGGAATTTATCCACCTTGGAAGACGCAACAATCCGACGGGTTCGATCATCCAAATACAGAGCAACAATATAGGAATGCCCTTTGACCATCCGTTGTTTCTGCTCACTGAAAGGCACCAGCAAATCTTTGGGTAACCCCCAATCCAGAAAGGCGCCGGTGGCATTGACCTCAACCGCTTTCAGGCAGGCCAGTTCGCCCACTTGTGCCAAGGGCGTTTCCGTCGTCGCTATCTGGATGTCGTCTGAATCCAGATAAACGAATACCTCAAGCTCATCACCGATCTGCGTACCTTCCGGGACATACCGTTTGGGCAGTAGAATTTCTGCGAACTGGCCTTCCAGGTAAACACCAAAAGGCACCTGCTTTACGACTGTCAACCGATTACGGCGGCCAACCTTTACAACTTTTCCGGGCATGTCTGGATATATCCCATTATGAATGCATAAGCTCAGTATACCATTCTGATAAATGCTGTGACCCAAACCTGATTTAGGTACAATCCGCACAGCCCCCAATTTTATGACTAGACGAACAGGGTTCATAATCACATATGTGAAAATAATTATTTTCTTTATCTAAAGACGATTATCCCTGCCTCTCACAAAACTCAAAAAACCCAGAAATCATATCTAAGAATTCATCATAGCCATGAGACAACATCAGTAGAAAGAATTCCTGAACAGGTTCATTTGCTTCAATACTAAGCCTTATTGCCCGAATAAGACCTGAGAAAAACAACTTTTTTTGACATGATGTGCCCCACGATTCAGCACAGATACCATCTGGATCAGACAACCTATTACAACCGTGCTCTTTTTTCACAACATCACGCATAAAATTCGATATGGTCACTCGACTCAAATTTTCACTAAACTCTTGCGAATATAAGCGTAGGTTCGACAAAAAAACGCTTTTTTCATGACTGGCACTCGAAAAAAAACGACAAATACTTTGTACATTGCTAAATTTCCCCGTGATTCCTTCCACCAATACCGTATCATAATCAGCACCGTCTTCATCGACCTCCCTTTTAAAATCCTCAATATCCAGAGCAGGCCTATTCCAACATAGACAGTCTTCCCCTCCATCAAGGTAAGCTGTGACTGCTTCTCCCATAAAATGGCCGACATTCTGTTGATCAATAGCGCTAAAACACATGAGTAGTCTATTAAAATGTTCTGCTAAATCACCCTGCCCAATTTTAACTAAATAATTAACATAGCGAAGCAAATGATGCGTTAAACAACCAAATCTCGATCCAAGCGTTGGTGGTGTTTCCCCATACTCTGTCACCATAACAGTCGCCTTGAAGCGCTGATCGAACTCTTTTATCGCGTGATCAAATGCTGCTTCAATGCCATCATTTTCCAGATCGCAACGGACTTGATAGGCAATGTTATCCCCATGCTGTGCAAATCGCCCCCCTGTTTTTTTGAGGACCTGAATATAAATTGCCTTATATATTAAATACTGAAATTCATCTACGTATTGAGCTATCACTTTCTCGAACTCATCCACAGAGTTCAGGAACAGCGTTTCATTACTAAAAAGGGACCATTCAGGAAAACGAGCCGCACTTTCTTTCTCACTCAAACAAGCGCTAAACCCAAGCGTTACTTTTGAATCAGCTTCCGGAACAACATCCGTTTTTTCAGATGATGGGCCAGCCCCTCCATGAGGCCGCTGTTTGGCGATGCGCGCGTTGATTTTGGGCCTCAAATCATGTGTCAAAAAATCATTGAATTCAGAGACAATATCAGCAGCCTTGCGACGAAACTGTATTTTCTCAAACTTCGCATTACTTGAAAAATAATCCCTGTTATGTTCGCACATCGACGTGAACTCCAGTACTTTAAATACTTTAGGGATATCCTTTAAGAATTCGATCGCTTGCAGTGTGGGAACAAAAACCATTTGCTCCCATAGAAATGATGGAATAACACCAACACCTCTTTGCCTAAATGAACAATACCCAAAACGGGCGGACATCGGTGGGAGTACTACCTGAAATTGATGTACTTCACCACTCTCTGGCGACTCTCCCAAACTAACCTTTGCTATTGCAGCGCCTGTTATTTTCGATACAAAAAAAACGCGATATGCCTGGAAAAATTCCTGCCAGGAATAGGCATACTGATCCTCGTACTGTTCGAGCGCGCTCATGTTGATAAACAGGCATCCCGCTGCGTTGATCGTTTTGACCGACAGCTTATTCCCAAGCTGCACCAATATAGCAAAACAGTCATGCGGTACTTTGACATGGAATCGTCCCAGATGTGACTCTTTCGCGGTTACTTCTGTCGTCGAGTGTGTATCAGAGCCCTTATCCGGACAAGCGCGCCATAAGGTATCAACCGCTTTATGGAAGAACCCAGAGTCCCCCTTAAAAAAATCCGGTGAAGAGTAAATAACCTCATACCCATTCATTTCTACAGTCTCCTGCGTGCCATATAAATCATCCCTTCACACTCTACCGCTTAACACAACGGTGAATATTTGCTTGTGATGTACGAAAATCGCTTATTTACACACCTTATCCGTAAGCTTTCACTAACATAGTTTCAACGTTGTCTGACGAATTTCCCTAACGACGGGTCATCCACGAACGGAAACCATGAAAGTCCTTCAGAATGCAGGCTATTACCTCCCCCATAAAGCCAACCTTCCCTTGACCTGCCCTCCCACTCAGCTTTTACTAGTACGACAAACACAATTTCCAAGGAACTTACTGACTGATTTGCTGTCTATGATCGTCAGTGATCCTTCCATCTTCATACCCGTTAAGGTAACCAGCAGCACCACACCATGATGCACAAACCAAAACTCAAACAGACCCTGCTTATACTGGCGCTTGGCTCAACACTGCTGGCAGGCTGTAACTCGCTGTCATCCAGCCTGTTATCGACCGACGCCTCAACCGCCGCCATCCAGCAGCTGCCCAAAACCGCCATTGCTTATGAAAAGTTCACGTTGGACAACGGGCTCACCGTCATCGTCCACGAGGATCGCAAGGCGCCGGTTGTTGCCGTCAACCTCTGGTACAAAGTCGGCTCCAAGGATGAAAGCGTCGGCAAGCGAGGGTTTGCCCACCTGTTCGAACACCTGATGTTCCAGGGCTCTGAAAACTACGACGATGAATTCTTCCGTCCTTTTGAAGAAGCAGGCGCTACCGGGCAGAATGGCACCACCAATACCGACCGTACCAACTACTTTGAGACCGTCCCCACCCCGGCACTGGATATGGCGCTATGGATGGAATCAGATCGCATGGGCCATTTCCTCGGAGCCATTACCCAGGAAAAACTGGATCAACAACGGGGCGTGGTAAAGAACGAAAAACGTCAGGGTGAAAACCAGCCTTACGGCAAGGTCTGGAACCGGCTGGCGGAACAGACCTTCCCGGAAGGCCATCCTTACTCCTGGCCTACCATCGGCTATATGGAAGACCTGGATGATGCCGACCTTGAGCTGGTGAAAAACTGGTTCAAAACCTACTACGGTCCGTCCAATGCCGTACTGGTCATGGCCGGTGACATTGACGTTGCCACCGCCCGAGAAAAGGCCAACCTCTATTTTGGCGACATTCCTGCAGGCCCACCGCTGGCAAAGATGGATAGCTGGATCGCCAAGCGCACGGAAGAAAAACGGGATTCCATGCAGGATCGCGTTCCCCAGGCACGGGTCATGAAGGTCTGGAACACTGCGCCCGCTGGCAGTACGGATTCTGAATACCTGTCGCTTGCCTCCGATGTGCTGGCTGGCGGCAAAAATTCCCGTCTGTACAAGCGCCTCGTGCACGATGAGCAGCTTGCCACATCCGTCAATGCATTTGTCTATGACCGCATGCTGGCCGGCCAGTTCATGATCGTTGCCGATGCCAAGGATGGGGTCAGCCTGTCCCATATCGAAGCCATTATTGATGAGGAGCTGGAGAAGTTCCTGAAGAAAGGGCCTACGGAAAAAGAACTTCAGCGGATCAAGTTCAGTCAAGCGGCAGCGTTTGTACGGGGCACCGAGCGGGTGGGCGGCTTTGGCGGCAAGTCCGACATTCTGGCCCATGGCGAGGTCTATTTTGGTGATCCCGGCCACTACCTGAAAAGCTTTGATGCCATGCAAAATGCCACACCGGCCATGATCCGAAAAGCAGCGGATAAATGGCTGAGCAGTGGTGCCTATGTGCTGGATATCACGCCCTTCCCGAATTATGAGCACGCAGCTGAGGGCGCTGACCGTAATAAACTGCCGTCAACCGATGGCAAAGTCTCACTCTCCCTGCCCGCTCTTGAGCGCGCAACCCTGAGCAATGGCCTTAAGGTCGTGCTGGCACCTCGTCACCAGACACCGGTCGTTAGCATGGAACTGCAGTTTGATGGCGGCCTCTCAGGACGCCTGGGCAAACCCGGCCTGCCTGGCCTGACCATGGCGATGATGGATGAAGGCACTGCCAGCAAAACCTCACTGGAGCTGGCTGAAGAGCTGGAAACCATCGGCACATCACTCAGTACCGGTAATGATTTCGACACCTCCAGCATTTACCTGGACAGCCTCAAGGTCACACTGGATCAATCCCTGGCCGTCATGGCCGATGTCCTGACCCAGCCGGCCTTCCGGGAAACGGATCTGGAACGCCTGCGCAGCAACATGCTGGATGGTATCCGCCAGGAAAAAGCCAGCCCCCGCAGCATCGCTGGTCGCATCCTGCCGGAGCTCCTTTACGGCCCGGGCCACGCCTACAACACCCCTTGGAGTGGCAGCGGCAACCTGAGCACCGTCACCTCCCTCTCCCGGGATGACCTGGTGGAATACTGGAAAACCTGGATGCGCCCTGATAACGGGACTCTGATTGTCACCGGCGACACCTCCATGGAAGAACTGCTGCCCAAGCTGGAGCAGGCACTGTCCCACTGGCAGGCGCCCTCTACCCCCCTTCCCGGGAAAACCATCAGCAGTATGCCTGAGCCAGGCAAAGCCACGGTTTACCTGATCGATTACCCGGGAACCAGCCAGTCCACCATCATTGCCTCGCAACTGGTCATGCCCATTGATGATGATAATTCGCTGGCATTCAGCCTGATGAACGACGTTATCGGTGGTCAGTTCACCTCACGGCTCAACATGAACCTCCGTGAAGACAAGCACTGGGCCTATGGTTCCTACAGCTATACCCGCAACGCCCGTGGCCAGCGTCCGTACATGGCAACCGCCTCGGTCCAGATCGACAAGACTGACGAAGCCATGGCGGAAATGCTGAAGGAGTTTCAGGCCTATGTAGGCAAGAAGCCGGCCACCAACGAAGAACTGACCCTGGTCAAGACCAACCGCATCAACAAGCTGCCTGGCACTTATGAAACCAATGGCGCCCTGCTGGGTTCAGTCAGCACTCTGGTGGAATATGACCTGCCCGACAGCCATATGTACGACTATGCCAACCGTGTCGAAAGTACCGGGAAAGAGGTCATTCGGAAAACAGCCAAAACCGCGCTGCATCCGGACCGTTTCACCTGGCTGGTCATCGGTGATCTCAGCAAGATCAAAGCTGATATCGACAAACTGAATATTGGTCAGGTGGTTGTGTTAGACAGGGATGGGAATCCCGTCGCACAGTAGCGATAGTCAGTATCTGATCGTCATCGCCGGTCGCTATCAGGCGGCCGGCGCGCCTTTCGAGGCCTCAGCCTTGGCCAGCAGCTGTTCAAGCTTACGGATCATCTCATTCGCACGCTTCTCGCGCTCTTCAATCCGCTTGAGCGCATCAGCTGCTTTCTTCTGACTTTTCTCTGCTTCAGAAGCTGAGGACTTCGCCTTGCCTTCCTGCGTCTTGGCATTAGATGATGCTGTCTTCGCCTTTTTCTCGTGCTCTACGACACGATCCTGAGTCTGGTTAATTTTCTTTTCCTGACTCGTAATGCGATCACCGGCCAGCTTGGCCTGGCGCTCATGACCAGACACTTTTTCTGCGTCAGTCTTAGCATCTGACGCGAGGCGCTTGACCTGTTCAGCGCTCCCCTCAACACCGCTTTTGAGTTGCTCGGTGGATTCACTGACCGTCCGTGTTCGCTCTTCAAGCTGACTCACCCTGTCAGCATCACCTTTTGCCTGTTCTGCCAGTTGACTGATTTCCTGCGACACCTGATCAACGCTCTGCCGGGTGTGCGCTACAGTCTCTTCGTTGGTCTTGACCCGTCCCAGGCTCTCACTGCTGGCGGTTTCATTGAGTTTGGTCTGTTGCATCATGCGATCAATCGCACTGGTATACTCTTCTGCCCGAAACTTACTGGCAGTGGAACTCTCTTCGTTAGCCCGCGTTTGCTGCAGGCTGCCTTCTGACGCGACAAGATTTTCATCCACTTTGTCACGACTGATACGCGCTTCATTTTCATACGTCTTCGTCTGATTTTTACTCAGCTCAGCGGCTTCTGCGCTAGCCTGCGCCTGCTCCTTGCTGGCTGCAGTGCTTTCCTCATTCGTCTGGCTTTCAAGACGGCTTTGATGACTGGCTTCCTCATGCTTCTTCGCTTCTGTACTGCTATTTCTCGTACTCTGCTCAAAGAACTGCGCCTGTTGTTGGTTTCGCGCCGCCGCGTCAGCTTCTTTCTGGGCTTCGTTGCTACTGGTACGCGTTCTGTCTTCGAACGTCCTGGCCTGATCAAAACTACGACCAGATGCTTCTGCATGTTTCTGAGCTTCCGTACTACTGCTCTGTGCCTGGGTTTCCAGCGCTTTCGTCTGCTCCAGACTACGACCGGCCGTTTCTTCATGCTGCCGGGTTTCGTTGGCGCTCGTCTTCGCCTGCGTTTCATGCATCCTGGTTTCCTCCAGGCTACGCGCAGTCGCCTCCTCACTGTCTTTCGCAGCCTGGCGGCTGGTCAGTGCCCGTTCTTCATGCTGCTGAGTCTGTTGAAGACTACGTGCCGATGAATCCTCATTCTTTTGTGCCTCATAACTGCTGATACGGGCACGCTCTTCATGGGATTGGGTTTCCGTCAAACTCCGGTTGGCCGCCTCAGCACTCTCTTTTGCCTCATCACTACTGGTTCGTGCGCTCTGTTCGTACCCACGGGTCTCCTCAAGGCTCTGGCTGGCATCATCTGCATGCTGACGGCTTTCATTACTGCTCACCAGTGCACGGTCTTCATACGCCTGCGTTTGCGTCAAGCTACGGCCAGCCTCATCCGCATGCTTTTCTGCCTCAGTACTACTGGTTAATGCCCTCTCTTCGTACGCCCTGGTTTGCTCCAGACTACGACTGGTGGCTTCAGCATTCTTTTGCGCTTCTGTCAGGCTGACCTGTGAACGTTGCTCATTAGCCTGGGTTGCGGCCAGACTGCGGGCAGATGTTTCGGCATGTTGACTGGCCTGAGTACTGCTGGCCTGTGCCTGTGTCTCATGCGCCCTGGTCTGATCCAGACTACGACCGGCGGCCTCAGCATTCGCTTGTGCCTCCTGACGACTCACCTGGGCCTGCTGCTCATTCGCCTGGGTTGCGACAAGACTGCGAGTAGAAGCATCTTCATTCTTTTGCGTTTCAGTACGGCTGACCTGGGCGCGTTGCTCATTCGCCTGCGTTGAGGCCAGACTGCGCTTTGATTCATCGTTGTTCTTTTCAATGTCGGCGCTACTGACCTGCGCTCGTTCCTCATAAGCCTGAGTTTGCGTCAGACTACGCGCCGAAGCGTCGGCATTCTCCTGGGTTTTTGTAAGGCTAACCTGAGATTGCTGTTCATTGGCCTGCGTGTTCGCCAGACTCTGCCTGGAATCTTCTGCGTTATTCTGAGTCTCCTGACTGCTGGTGAGCGCCTGCGCCTCATAGGCTTTGGTTTTTGTCAGACTGCGATCAGCGGCATCCGCATGGTTCTGTGTCTCGTTACGACTGCTCAACGCCTGCTCTTCATAGCCCTGAGTCTGATCCAGACTACGCTTGGACGCATCGGCATATTTCTGGGACGCGGTACTGCTGGTCTGCGCCTGCTCTTCATGCAGTCGGGTTTGCTCAAGACTTTGCCCAGACTTCTCCGCATTCTCCTGAGCTACCGTGCTACTGACCTGCGACCGCTGCTCGTTAGCCTGCGTGGCGGCACGACTCTGACTCGACGCATCTTCATGTTTCTGTGCTTCAGAACTACTAGTCTGGGCCCGTTCTTCATGAGCGCGTGTTTGCGCCAGGCTCCGTTTTGACGCATCGGTATTCTTCAGGATTTCCTCACTGCCTACACGTGCTTTTTCTTCATGGCTCTGGATTGACTTGAGACCCGCATCATACTGAGTGCCCGTTTCCGAAACCTGGCGCTCTGATAACAGCTCAACGTTATCCGGATCAGAATCAAATAATCTGACCTCCCCCGTTTCATCGTTGATTTGTACATAGAGGGCTTCTGTTTCAGTGTCATTCGCAGAGAGTGTTGGCAGGGTTGATTCAGTTTCGACTTGGCTGATGTCTCGTTCAGCAACCGCTACTTTATTATCATCAGTCAGACTTAACGACAGGTCTTTAACAACCTGTGGCTCTATATCATATGCCGGTTTTACGCTTCTTGAATCAGAGGTTTTCCCTTCTTCGAGAAGGGGGTTTGTTGACACCAAATCTCTGATAGAACCAGTAGAAATACCACCCGTTCCTGAAATATCTCCCATAATACATCCTGCCTAAGAAATACTTTTCTGGACACACAAATAAAAATATAGCTTTCTAAAACACCAAAATGCACCCTGCATTAATAAAGTCATTCATTAAATCATCAAAATCATACTATTTAGCATCTAGACTGTTAGTAAACGGTCATAGCAAAGAGATAAAACATGGATAAAGAACCTCCAATCATTGAGCTTCCCGTTCGTTCATACAACGGCACATCCCCCGTCGCACTGACCATGTCATTAGATAAAGATGGCGAACCCCGCTATGTCTTAAAAACACAGCAAAAAAATGGCGAGACAGGCCTTTTCGATCTTGAAGATTTATTACGCTACATCAAAACTGAAATGCCAGAGCTATGGGAAAATCAACCTTAAAAAATGACATATTACGATACTGCGACCACAATCAACAGAGTAAGAATCCAAATCATACAAACAACGTTAACAACTCAAAAACAAAACTTATTTAACCGCCTCCTTTCAACGAATTAACACTTCGTTCAAAGGCACTTTTATCTTTTCGCATTTCTTTTCTCAGGGTAGCCTGCTCGCCTTTAACATCTTGCACCTCTTTTTTCTTGGCGGAAATATTGCGCTGTATGTTGTCAAGCTGATCTCTCTGTACCTGAAGCGAGTCCTTTTTATCTTCAAGCATTCTTTCAGCTTCATCATAATGAACAGCAACACCACCCAAATAGACAAATGGGTTTTCAACTTCTTCCTCTTCGCTATCTATCTTTTCCATTTTATTTTGCAGCGTCTTTATTTCAGCTTCCTTCGCCTCAATATCTTTCTTCAATGTCTGTATCTTTTTCTTAAGTGACGATTTCAGGTCTGCATAATCTTTCTCTAACAACGCCAACTCAGTGTCAAGCACCTTGCTTTGCTGTTTGAAGGTATCCGCCTTAGCGTCATAGTCGGTGCGCTCCTCAGCTTGTAGGTCTTTTTGCACCTTATCAGCCACAGGCTTGATCATTTTCAGAAGCATTTTTTCAGCCAACTGATAACTTTTAAGATCCGAAGTGAGCGTAGATATCCTTTGATTTAGCTCATCCCTGCGCTGCAGTGCATCTTCGCTATCAAAATGTTCCAGGAGATCTTCAAGCTCCTGCTTGCACGTTTGCAGTTCAGTTTCCGTATTCTCTATATTCTTTTCCACCGCAGCTAGTTGATCATCGTCGGCATGGGCGGACGGTCCACCGGGTTTGCTCAGATTATGTAAGCGCTCACTGGATTCACGCTTCAGATCCTGTATATGACTTGATGGGTTTGCTATCTTTCCGATTACCCGCGCTTTCAACGCCTTGGGCGAGGGTGCATGCAGAACAAAAGCATCGGCCACTTTGCGCGGCATTTTGTTCATCACCCGGTTGGGCAGGCTAATCACCCAGTCTTTAATACTCTTTCCGAGTGTTTTGGCTTTCTGTGATACATTCGCCGATGCATTGGCCAAACGCTCCTTTAGAGAGACGTGTTCCGTAACCTCTTCACCATCCTCGATGCTTTCCAGCTCAGTGCTTACTCCCTCAATGTCAACGTCGTCATCGTCTATATCCATTTCAGCGAAGACTGACGCTGTATCCAACTCCCTATGATCAATAACTGATGCCGTATCATCCTCAAAATCACCGGGGACTGACTGCGTATCACTGTTAAAGCCCTCGATCAAACCTTCATCCGGTGCAATATCCCTATCCTCCCCTGCGGATGCTCGACGTGTGCTGTCTGATTCAGCTTTCAGCGAATAGGTGGTATCTGTTGCGGTAATCACCCTGTCGTCATGGGATTTTTGAGAGACATTAGGTGAGGGTTGATCCTGCATGTCCGCCATCGCTATCAGCTTGGCTTTCAAGACAGGGTCTGTCACCTTGATGGTTCTATGTTGGTGCGTTACAACCGAATCCCCCTCATGGCTCACTCCGCCAAAAGGTAGACCGCCTGCACCCTGACTTCCGTGTATCGGTGACGTCATTACGATCAGTTCCCTGTTTAAACCACTGCTATCTATTAAGTATTAATGATTACAAGGACAAACAGGCACCTGCGATCTGTTTTTTTGGAATAAAACAGACAGTAAATACCGCATTCTAATTTTATTTAGGCATTAAAATATTCTGGTTATTCAATTTTAATTCGATAACTGACGTCCCCCTCCTCGCCGGGCCTCAATTCACCGCCAAACTGCCAGGCAACCTTTCCGACATAACCTTTGTCATAGCCCCTGACAGGGCTACAGCGCATCCCCTTCGGCAGTACGGACGGACAGCGGATCGTCTCTGACAGTGTGGTGAAAGCAGGCATATCGTCGCTGATTTCCACCTGTGAAATGGGGGTTGTACCCGCATTGGTGAAATGGATGGTGTATTGCAAAATATCACCTGGCTCTGCCTGGTTCGATACTCCTTTCATGTCTCCGCGGGTGATATTCTCCACCCACTTGGTCAGCAC
Organism: Kistimonas asteriae; assembly: GCF_018263925.1. GTDB lineage: Bacteria > Pseudomonadota > Gammaproteobacteria > Pseudomonadales > Endozoicomonadaceae > Kistimonas > Kistimonas asteriae. Next base: position 36,878 of record NZ_JAEVHF010000004.1, on the reverse strand, counting down.
CAGCTTGCCACCCTCCTGGTCTGTCACAGTTATGGTATCCACCACGGTTGCCGAGGCAGTTGCTGTGTCACGCATTGGTTGACTCGTACTGGACATATTTCCGGAGCCATTACCAATAGTGGCCGCAAGCGTCAGAGAGAGCTTCAGGCCTTCAGGGGCATTGGCAGGCACAAACACACCCGCCTCGAAGCAGGTGGCCGCTGATCCTGTACTGCCAATCACCATGCTATTGGTGGCAGGCTGCCCTTCCTTATTGCCATTTCCACACAGTGTCTTCTGCAGTGTCACCGGCCAGGAAACGGCTGAGCCATCGTTGGCATTGACCAGCTGTGCCTGTAGATCCACGTTACTGGCAGAGTTACTCTCCAACTGGTGGGGCAAATGAACAAACATGCCCGGTTTCACCGTCCGGTTATGATTCGGCGTTAATGTTAAAGCGGGGGTTCCGTCGATATAACCAAAGCGCAGACTGTTCACTGTCCCTGACTCAACCGTTATCTCAACAGGATTGGTCGTGTGAGCACCAGGCATCAGGCCGGTGAGTGACGCCTGATCCGGCAGAATTTCAACGGTATACCTTCCCGGTACCAGGCTGGGGAAATTAACCTCACCCTTAGCGTCCGTCGTCTGCACGCTGACAACAATCCATTGCTGTAACACTGCATCCCATCTGGACAATTGTGCCTTCACCGGATTCAACGCCGGCTCAGTCGCGGCTTTCTCACCATCATTATTGAGGTCTTTCCAGATCAAGGCCGTAATGGCGCCCGCTCTGACGACGTTGATGTTTTCTCCAAACTCGGACGTGTTGCCTTCTGAATCGATGGCAATGGCGGTGAGGGTTCCGCCCTCACTGATCTGGGCCCCACTCAGGTCAAATCGAAAAAGACTCTGCTTCTGAATCACCTGTTTGCTAACCGGATCCACATAGGAACCCGTGCCTGACGCCAAGTCCTGACCACTGCCTTCCACCTGCTGTAGCAAGTAGCTAAAACCATTGCCATCTTTACGGTAAAACTCGACTGTCACGCCAGGTAAGGCATAGCCTTCGACAACCAGCTGCCCATTATCAATCAGAGCACTGGAGATGACGGGAGCATCAATACCCCGGTTCGGCGCCCTGTCATCATAATTACCGGTATTGGGTGTGCGTCCATCACCCGATGGTTTCTGAGCATTCATCACAAGATCAATGCCCATATTCTCTCTGTTACCCCTGTACAGGTTCCGGGTAATGCGATTGCCTTTCGCAACATAGTTCCGATCCATGCTCACAACCACAACCCCTGGCCCCTGGTTTTCTTCCAGGAGGTTGTTTTCAACCTGTATTTTCTTACCGGTGCCGTCTATTGCCTGCAGCCGTAAACCGGCACCCTCTCTCCCGCCTTGCCCGCCGCGGCGCAATGTGTTGTTGGTAATTGTGAGCTTTTCAGGTGATATCAGGCGCCAACCTTCCAGGACAACCCCCTGCGCGCCATCGATATAATTCCGGTCAATGGTCAGCTCCCGGGACGTATCACTGGCATCGCCTTGCAGCGAAATCGCGTCATCCGTCGAGCTACTGGTATTGTCGATCAACACATTGCGGCGGATCACGCCCGAACCACTGAAATCCATTCCCGTTCGCCGTGTACCTGCAATCAGATTGTGATCCACGGTCACGTAACTGCCCGATATGGACTTGATACCATCCAACAACGACCGTCCTGACAGCCCTTGCCCGGATTTATCCGCCCCAATAAAGGAGTGACTGATCTGACAATCTTGGCATCCCCTACCGACATACACACCGACAATATCGCCGACACCACCGGGCGATGCTAGAAACAGGCGGGTGACCGTCTGCCGGCTACCATTCATGCTGACAATGGGGTTCGTTCCCCGGCTGGGAGATACCAGTTCAAGATCCGGCAGTTCAAAGGCTTCCAGGGTCTCCTGGTTCCGCCCTACCCTTATACCACTCCGGACAAACTGGGATGAAAGCGCCTTCGCTGCCGGCTGGTCAAATTGAAAGGCCGTACCATCCAGAACAATACTGTCCTCATTGAGTACCGGCAGTGACTGCATGAGGTTTATTTGCCAACCCCAGTCATGATTACGGACTACCGCTGGCACAAATCGCATCCGCTTCGTCCCGGCATTCTGGTTGGCGTTTTCGATGAACTGTCTCAGGCTGCCCTGACCACTGTCGTTAACATGGGTGACCACGTCATAACTGAAGCCAAAATCCAGGTTCTTCACACCGTCCGGATGGCTAGCCAGCAGGTTTTTCGGCAACTGGAGGGTATGTTCCCCCAGCCAGATTTCATGGCTGCCCAACGGTATGGCAGGCAGCATCGGACAAAAGTCGCTCGTACACCCGAAGCGGCGGGTTTGCCACAGTGCATCCAGGTCATGCTCAATATCATTAGTCCCAGCGTACCGGCCGCCGTAGCAGGGGCCGGCAGTATCCAGCACCTGGTCTTCGCGCAGCTGACCCTGCTGCTGAACAGTACAACGGCGAAAGGGCCCACCCCAGGTCTGCTCAGCCCAGCGCCCGTGATCACGGGACAGAGAGCGGGACAGAGCGACAATCCGGTAATCGTGCGCCTCTGCCGGTACCGGAAACACATAATTCCCGTTAGCATCGGTATGGGTCAGGATGGCTGGTGTCCAGTTATTCACATCCGGGCGATTCGGATTGAATCCTTTTTCCAGGCGTGCCAAGACGACCGCTGCCCCTTGAATGCCCAGCCGGCGAGCACTTCCTGAAGAAGGCCCTGCTTGCTCTTCAAAGACCCGGCCACTCAACAGGGCGGTTTGAATCTCCACCTCATTGTTTGAATTCTGGTTCTGATACCCGGGCGCCGGTGTCACTGCAGCAATCAGGCTACCGCCATCGACAGCGCCCGCCTTGACCGTTCCTGTCAGGGTCACCTGGATGCTGCTTCCCTTCGGCAGATCCATGCTGACATCCCCGGAACGGCTATGGCACTGCGCACCATTCATCTCGTCCTTACAGTGAACACCATTGCTGTCCGGCTGAAAAAAGCCGGGAGAAATCACCTGCAGCGACACGTCATTGGCGTCCGTATTCCCTTCGTTGCTGGCTTGCAACGTGTAACGCACTTTGCCATCACGATCGAACTCGGTTTTCCCAACTTGCTGAAGTGAAAGATTCACAGGACGGCTGACACGAACATTGCGGATTTCATGACGTGCCCAGTTGGCGCCCGTTGACGCAGCAAACCCCAGCTTCAACCGATGGGGTGGCGCATCTACCTGTACATTGGTCAGAACAGAGTGGAAGCCGCTGCCATCATGCCGATCAAGACTGACCGAGATGCTATAACCATAAGCATCGGGCAATACGGTAATTCGTGCCGTGCGAAGCAGGCGACTCCGGTTGTTGGTAGCCAAAGGGTAAGATAATTGTTGACCTTTCAGGTACCGATATTTTTTCGTTTCGCCTGCTCGAACGACAACTGAATTACTCTGGGGTCTGATACCCCCTTCTCCACCAATTGAGCTACTGAAATTACCAAAACTGTCAAACCCAACGCCCAGGTAAGCAGCCTTCAATCCGGTATATCCCAACCCACCACCGGACTTGCCAATACGGAACTGCCAGTCATTGATACTTTGTAGCAGGAACACGCTGAAGCCATCTGCGGGCCTTTGATCTTGATGACCACTGCCTCCTTCACTCGCAGAGAAATCGAAGGTGATAACCAAACCATCCGACGAAGGAAAATCCTGCTTGAACCAGGTATAACCGCTTTGGTTAGCACGGGGCTTCGTCAATTGCAGCCAACCGTTTCGGGTTTGTGGCCTTGGATTGCCACGATAATTCCAGTCACTAGGCAACCGGCCTTCACTGAAGGATTCATGGATGAACCAGTCACCACTGGTTTCGGACCAGGCCAACCCGGAATACAAGCAGGCAACCAGCACCATCAACGTGGAAAATGCGGTTCCTGTTTGTTTGAACAAGCGCTGCAAAAAATCGGTCATGACTGCCTTACACTGCCTTGGCACAGCCGGTTACTGGATCTGGATCGCGAAAATCAGGGAAACGGATTCACCAGGCTGCAAACCGTCAGGCCAGTGCGCATTGATTAATGTGCCACTGACATTGGGTTGCACCACCTGCCGACCGGTCGTCTTCGGCAAACCACCATGCGGATAGAATTCGGTGAAGTTGGGCGCCGCATCATGGATCACTACATTCTGTACCGCTTCCACGCCCTCATTACTGGCTGTTAGGCGATACACTACGCAGGTGCCGGGACGCGCCGGAAAGGCATTTTTACTGAACTGAGCAGGCACTGCCGCCTGACAATCCCACGACGCCTGTTCTTTGATAATGACAACATTTGTAGTGTTGACGATCGAGGTATCCGTCACTGACAACTGCTGACCATCATCACCGATGACGGTCAACGTGGTCACATTGCGAATCCCCATGGATGCATTCGCCGGTGCAAACACTTTCACCAGCAGATGCAATGTCTCATTCCCTGCCAGAGAGACCGGGCTATTGATCATTGTATCACTGCCAGACAGTGCACCGTCGCCATCCAGATCACGATATAAGACTGACTGCCAGCCCTGACTTTTCAGTAAATCAGACAACGCCAGCGACAGGTTATCCACCGCGCTGTTGCTGTTATTCGTCAAACGGTGTGCAAACGTGATAAAGCTGCCGGGCGAGACCTGCCCCTCGCCGTTGGGTTCAAGCACCAGCCCCGCGTCATCACTGATTGTGATACGCACAGCAAGGTGATCCTTCACACCGGTTACGGGAGAAACTGCCACCACATGAAAATCATGACTCCCATCCGTCGCAGCGGCAGGCAAACTGACTACCAGCTTTAACGGCACATGTTCCCCCGCTTTGACAGACCCGGTATTCGCAGTAGGGAGGTTGCCCATATTAACGAACTGAGCCGTAAAACCTTCCGGCAGGCTGGAACCACCGGCAGAGACCAGTTGCAGATTATAGGTGTCTAACGCGCCACCGGTGTTATTCACAAAGAGTGCATCGAATGTGACGCTTTTCCCTGGTTGCCCCGTGAGGGTTTTCACCGGCTCACTTTCAGGCCCCGGCCCCTTGCCGGGAACACTGGAGTCTCCCTGAACCGGTCGTTCATAAGTCAGATCAACAGACGACGCTGACTCTGTTATCTGCGTCAGCCAGTTCAGCACGGTATCAGCAACCTCCCGGCCAAGCTGGCTGGAACGGAGACTGGCTGTCAGCGAGATAAAGTAGCCATCTTTTTGCACTGTCACCGCATTGGGCAACTTCACTTTGAACCTGATTTCACGGAATGCTCCAGGCTCCAAATCCTTCACATCCAGTGTCGGGCTGCTGGAGAATCGCGAACACTCTTCTGTTGTGCTCAGGCAATAGGTACTACCTGCCGGGAACGTATTGCCGGATGCCACCGGCGTCACGGTATAGCTCTGCCGCACTGTCCCCGTATTCCAGAGATAATCAAGAAATTCAACAGTATCACCTGCTGATGCAGAAGCTATGGTGACCGGTTCGCCCAGGTCTTTGGCTGAATGGTATTGGCTGCCATTGATACTCACCCCGGGACCTGCAACGGTGACGGGCACCCGGTTAGTCGATTGCCAATCAGTGCACTGTCTGCCATTACCATTGCAGGCTCGAAATCCAGCGGTATTAAATACCGTCTCTCCTACCGCAGATGCATTCGCCTCCACCAGAAATTCAACATACCCCTCATCGTCATCCTTATGCTTGGGGGTCACAAAGGTAACTTCCGTTTGTCCATTGTCTGTCTTGACGTTGTCAGGCTCCCATGGCCAGCATCTGTCGCCATCCTCATTGCACAGTTTGCTGCCGCCTCGGTAATCAATGCCCAACGGCAATCGATCTTTTAATATGAGGACGCTGGTTCCATGATCACTCATGCGTTCGAAATGCAACTGAACTTTGAATGTTTCGCCCACATTGACGCTTTTCTCTGACATGGTTTTAGTGACTTCATAGGCTTTTTGCTTGTCATACTCAACCGTGTCGGTATTCCTGTCCCAGCAGCGTCTCCGATCGTCAGGCTGTAAGCGACACTGTTGCTCATCAGCAACTGCCAGAAGATTGGCCGCAAAACGGGCCTTATTACCCTGCCGCCCATATGTGCCCCCCACCAGCAGCAAGTCAATGGACTCTCCCGGCTTAAGGAAAACAGGCGCAGTGACTTCAGGCTGCCCCTTTGGTTGACCACTGTGGTTCTGATCCCTGATAACCCGTAAATTCGCCAGCGCGCCACTTGCTGTCAGACGGACCGGCACCGAAACATTGCCGGTATTGGTGAGCACATGGGGAAAGACCACATCCTTGCCACCTGCGGCATACCGCTTCTGATCACCGGGATCCAGGGTAACGCCGGTGACGGGTTTTATCAGCGTCGTGACTTCATTAGACGACACTTGATAGCGACTGCCGTTTTCATCCAGAAATGATGCACTGGCCTGACTTCGGAGCAATGTGCCAGCTGGCGTCGCGGCTTCTGCGACCATGGCCAGTGACAGGATGAAGGCAGCGACAGCTACCCACAGGAGCATGGCCACCAGCCCCGTTCGGCCAAACCCTTTGCGCACTCGTTGCCTCATACGGCATCTCCTGCCGGGGCATTCATCACAATGCGCTGACTCACGGGTTTGCCCGTTTCGTCCACCAGCAGAAGTTCTACCCGCCGATCAAGCGCTCGATCTGTCCCATTACCCCGTGATAAGGGTAAGGTTTCGCCTGCCCAGTCTGCCTTTATTCGTGTGGAAGAAACCCCCTGCTTTTGAAGCACTTCTGCCACAGCCATGACCCGCCGTTTAGACAGTTTCAGGTTATAACGGCTGGCGCCCTTCGCATCGGTAAAGCCGCGCACCACAACCCGATAATCCGGGTGCTGCCTGAGCAACGCGGTATTCGACATCAGCCGCTCCCTTTCACCGACATCCAGCTCAATGCTGTCAAAGGCAAACTGAACCACCGGGTACCACTGCATGCCCGGTGCTTGCTGCGTTGTGACCGCACAAAGATGCGAGTCATAGCGGGCATAGAGTTCATCGGTGGTGACACAACCTGAAACAATCAGGCTGACAGCAATCGCAGTAAGGATGTTCAGGGCATGTTTCATGAGGCAAACCAGTCAAACAGGGATTCATCGAACTTGAACTGCAGGCTCAGGTGAAGCCCTTTGGCATTATATTTTTCGCTGTCGAGATCATCATCGGTAAAGCCGACAACGTTGTAGTAAGCACCCACGCGCAGGTTACGGACAACCAGGTAGTGCACACCGATACCTGCTGACCAGCGCCTGCTGGTCATACCGTCCACCGCAAGCACACCGGCACGGAGATCCATATCCCAGCGGCGGTCAATATCCCAGGTCAGGCGTGTATCCGCGACCCAGGTCTGACTGCTGTACTGGTAGTCATCCAGCGACGTTTTCACCCACTTGCTGCCGATCCGGCCAGACCAGACCAGATCACGATTAATCTGACGGTTCTGGTGCGTGGAAATCAGGTGTACCGTCCGGTCATCCGCCGGGTTTTCACCGCGCTCTTCTTTCCACTGGTAGAGGTAAAGGCCATGCTGACGATTATCCTGTCGGGGACGACGGGCCAGGCCCAGGGTCATGGCATGCCGGAGGGTACGGCTGCCGCCGTCACGGGGCAGTTCCAGACGAAACTCTTCCCGCACCAGACCGCTCCAGTCCAGATCAAGGCGGCGGGCAACGGCAGCATCCAGACCATAATAGTTCTGCTGCTCACCATGGCGGTATTCCACCCGGCCGGTGGCCCGCTGATTCTTGCGTCGCTTGTCTTGTATTCCCAGAGAGAGCGCCAGGCCGTCATTACGGTTATCCTTGTTCTTCTCGTGAACGGTCTGGATCCACTCAACACTGGGCGTCAGCGAAAGCCCTTTTTCCACTTCCAGACGGGTATCAGCGCCATTGACCCATTCCAGGTTGCCGCCGTCCGTTGCACCACGCATACGGTATTCTGAATAGGTGCGGGTATTGGGCAGCCAGTCACTCTTCACCCCCAGGGCAAAGCTGTTGCGGTCTTCACCATTGCTGACGGGGCTCAGGTTTTCATCCCGTTCATAACGTCCATACAGGCTGACTTTCTCGTGTACCTGCCAGTCACTTTCCATGACCGTGCGCCAACGTGAATTGGTCAGGGCGTGCTCATATTCCAGCTTGGTGGAGGCATTCTTGCCCAACAGCTGATATTGTTTGCCGACACCGACCAAGCCAGTGGCATACCGTTCGTCTTCATCCCCTTTCTGGCTGATATAACGGCTGCCGCCGGTCAGGGTCCAGGCACCCGGCAGGCGTTTGTCGAGACTGATACCGACACTGTTCCCTTCACCACTGCCACTGCTATTCGCATTGCTGTCGAGGCTGCGACTGTTTTCCGCTTCCGCTCTTAGATCCAAGGTCTCGTTTAACCGCTGCTTGTGTTCAAGCCGACTTTCCTCACGACCACTGGAAACACCACCGGCAGAATTGTCATAGCCAGCATCTGCCCTCGCCCAGGTCAGTTCTGTCTCACCATTAGACGTCCACTGCTGGTTAACTTTGACCCGGTAGGCATTGCCATGATCTGGCGTAGTCGTCTGATCCGTTGTGCCCGTGGTTTCAGGCTTTCCTGTCTTGTCCAGGGTTGCACCGGAGACAGTCACCGTCGTTTTTTCGGTAGGTTTATACTCCACCCAGGCGCCACTGATGTTTTTGCCTTCTGTCTTGTGTTCATCACGGGTATGGCTGACACCCACACGCACCTGATCATTCAGCTTCTGCTCGGCACGAACACCGGCTACCGTGTAGGCGGTACCGTCACCCTCAACGTCATAGCTGACACGGATACGCTGAGGATTCCCCTGATCATCCTGACTGTGCATGGGCTCACTGAACTTCAGGTAGCCGCTGAACTCATCCAGGGTATAGTCCCGTCCCCGGCCCAGGGTTTCAGTGCTGAGCATCAGGCCCGGGTTATCACGGCCCCAGACTTCCAGCACCACCACGTCACTGTTACGCACAATCGGCGCACCCTGCAGGCGGTAGTTCATGGCCGTACCATCCGGCATGATGATCTCACTGCGGTGCATATCCTCAGGGCGAGCACCGAAGCCCTGCAGGCGGGTGATGCCATCATCATAAATGGCGTTAATGCCGGTCAGGGTGCGCTGGATACGGGCAAGGTCCTGCTCCGGGGCATTGCTGTCCGTCTGGTAGTCGCCCCACATGATACTGCTGCGGCCCTTTTCCAGCTTCGCATACAGCTTGCTGCGGCTCTGGGCCTCATAGCCTTTCTGGCTGGCATCACCGGTGATGGGATAGTAATCGTCCGGATCCACATCACGGAACAGTTCCTGGTCCTTGTCTTTATCACTGTCGTACGACAAGGTCAGCTGAGTTTCCTTTGCCACTTCACCTTTGACAAAAAATGCCGTGCGCTTGCCGGTATCAAAGCCATCCGTGATGCCATCAATCTCTGAAGGCGTACGCCCTTTGCTATCGACTTTCCCCTTACTGGCGGAGATATCCACCAGACCAACGGCGACCAGCGGACGCGGCGCGGCGATCTGGGTAAATTCTGCTTCTGCTTTCAAGTCATTGGTTGTTGCACGCAATTTGACGGGGCCGGCTGTCGAACCGGAACGCAGATGTACCAGTGCCTCGCCCTGTTCAATGCGGATCTGGTGACCAGGTTCCTGATCCTGAACATCGGCTTCCTGCCATTGGCCAGCGCTACTGTCCAGGGTCACGAAATAGACCCCACGGGCTGGCAAACCGTTGCGGTCCAGCAGCCGCACCTTGACCGGCAACAGGCTTCTACCCTCATCCGCCGGCAGTGTATCCCGCGCCGGCTCCAGCACCAGGCGCTCAGCCAGACCGGCATTGTTGAAGGTGCCTTTCGCCAGTACCCGCTCATTGCCAAAGAAATCCGTTGCACGGACTTCCAGATGATTCTCCCCTTCTTTCATGGGCACGCCGTACCAGGCCAACAGCTGGGCCTGTTCACGGTTATTCATCAGCTGCTCGCCCAGGCGATCCGTAGCGACAGGTTGATCATTGACGTACAACGTTGGCGTGACACCCGCACGGACCACCACCATGAAACGACCATCTGCCTGTGCACTCTCTGGCCAGAGCCACGTGCCATCCACCGCCTGCTGACGGGTAATGGACGAGACGACCTCTTTCGCCAGTGGCATTTTCGCCAATGGCTCTACAGCATCAGGCGCCTTTCCGGCAGTAGATACCGATTGGGCAGTGGCTGAAGGATTATTCTCACTGTCGGTCTTCTGAGGTCCCCTGACGACACCGTTCGACAAATCGCCGATGTTGTCCGCCTGCTCGGCGTTGTGGCTGCTGCGGCTATATTGCGCCGCTTCGTCCAGCAGCCAGTCTCCATTGATGGAGGCGTTGCGGGCCTTGATCTGGGCAAAAATCGCTTCGGCATCCTTTTCAGGGCACTGGGCGGCAAAATCTGCACGGTGGAAATCGCCCGGTGCAAGATCCACAAAACGGCTATTGCCGTCTGCACCGTTACGGTTATCTAGTGGTTTGAGCACCAGTCCGTCCGGCAGAGTCACGGGATCTACCTTGAGGACATGGGTACCCGGCTTCAGCCCCATCAGGCTATATTGGCCGTTTTCATCCGTGATCACCCAGGTGCCATCTTCCATGTACAACCTGACACCGCCGATGGGCCACTCACCCTCATCCTGGATGCCATTGCCGTTGCCATCCACATACAGCTTACCGAACAGGATCGCCTTGTCAGACAGCACGCCATCCATCTGCACCGTGACTTGCGCGCGGGCGTCATTGGACTTGACCGGCAACCCGGCCATATTGCGACCTTCACTCCAGGCGGTATTGATACCATCGCCATCAATGGCACCTGCGCCAGCCTTAAGGACGTAGGTAATCTCCCATTTCTGCTGTTGTGCCAACTCCCTGAGCTTGCTCTGGTTTAAAATAAACGTCAGCTCGGGACCTGGTGCGCCTTCCGGTTCCGCCGCCTGTTGCCCGTTGATACGGACACTGCCACGGGCATACTTGAAGCCGTAGGGAAGCCGGTCATGAATACGCAGGTTATACAGTGATTGTTTTGAGTTGTTGGTAATCGTCAGCTTGTAGCCGACCATCTCGCCCGGAGCGACCGTATTCTGCAGGGCGGCCTTTTCCAGAATCAGATCCCTGCCAACCGTCTCCGGCTGCATCAGATCCAGCGGTACATCAAAACTGACCAATGGACTCTGGCTGCTATAAGCAAACGTACCCTCCATCTGCTCCTCAGGCGCAAACGTTGAATACCTTCGCAGAGTTTCTTTCTTGGCTCGATTAACGCCCGACCAGCCATATTTGCCATACGACGCCTGCATGACACGCAACCCGGTATAATCTTCCGGACGGCTGTGGGACGGAAAATGGTACCCCTGCGGCGGCTCAACACGAATGTAATACTGACCTTCCTGCATGCGCGGGTAGAGATAATGCCCTTCATCATCCGTCACTTTGGCAGGAAAAGGGGTATCGCTGACCGGATCCACTGCGGGCTTATCATGAATATCGTAGAAAGAGACTTTGGCACCCGCGACAGGAAACAACGTACCACTGTCAAACACCAGGCCAATGGTACTGACATTCGCCTCACTGCTATAGGTTTTATGGTGTTCGGCATCGAGATAGGAAACCTTGATGCGATCCCCTGAGATAGATTTCAAACGACAGACCGTAGCAGGCTGGGAATAGTCCGGCAGGTTACCTGGCGTGGTACACAGCTGGTTACTGCCGGATTCATTCGTGCTAAGCCTCAGGGGGGAGACACTGCGAAACTCACCGCTATTCATCCCCGTTTCACGCAGCATGACCCGAACCCGGTCACCGGTTTTACCGGAAGCCACCAGCACTTCCACCGTTTCGGCCTCTTCTGTCGTGGTATTCAGATGCGGTGCATCAATAGTGACAAAAACATCTTCATGAACATGTGCCCCACCTTCGATATGATCCGGTAATAAATAGTGTGTTGACGACTTGAGGGGGCTATCGAAGGTTGGGTCTACATGACGGTCACGGGGCTCCATGAACGTCACACGTGGATCTCCCCCATTCACATGGTAGCCAGGACGGACCTTGTCAGCGGTTTCATTACTCTCAAAGTCATATCGTCCATCACCCTCCATATCAATACCGGCCCGGTTACGAATGACGGTCGCCACTTTTATCTTATTGATAATGACATTGAAACCCAGCCTGGCAGACATACCGGGCTGAAAGTCACTGGCAGGCAGTAAGAGTCCAACACGTGTGATGTCTGCCGGATCATAATCCGGGCTATCGTAACGGACCCAGCGCCCGTTCGGCAGTCGAACAACCGGATGCGCCTGACGCGGTGCATAATCATCGTCCACCCGCGACAAACGGGTATTGGCCGGGATGCGGTCTTCCAGCAGGATTCCCTGCTGCTCCTGACCATCCACCACCAGCGTGCGCTCGGGTAACGCGATATCGCCGTTATTGGTCAGGGAGAGGTCATAGTGAATATCACCAATATCGGTATAACGGGGATCGGTAATAGACAATAGGCTGTTCTTTCGAATCAGGACAGACTGCCGACCAGCGGTAATCCGGTCATTATTGGTACTGACCTTATGCTCACTGCCTTCAGACTGGGCAGATACTGACAGTGTAAAACTGTCGTTAGCTGCGACCGTGGCCGATACCCTGGCCATAACAATCAGAGCCCGGCTTTCGCCCGGCTTCATCATGCCGGTCGTGTGAATAGGGCTTTCCTCGGGTGTCGGGAGACGTTCGTCATAGGGAAATACTCCCAGGATGGTGATCCGCCCCGCAACATCACAGGATGCGCTGCCTGTCACACAGGCTGTCACGCCCAGGCGATAACTATCGGCAATATTTCCCCGGTTAAACACATGGTGAATAAACGACACAGTCGCACCCGGGGCTGTTTGTACCTGCTGATCCTGGGACAACACCGGGACGTAAACAGCAGCGACCCGGACAGACGACTGGTTAGAGAGCACTTTAACCGGTTGGCCCAACTCGGTATCAAAATAAGCAGCTTCGGCCTGATTGAGAATCACCGCTCCTGCTGGCGCCAGCGCGCAGGCGGCACGCGCTGTCACTAGACAGAGCATGGCCATCATCAGCAAAAGGGTGATTCTGTACGGCTTCAACAGCATCAGGTTTCCGGTGCAACAGCGTTAATACACAAGGTTCTTTCAGGCTTTCTCTGGCCTCTGCCGTCTTGTGACGGTTTTCAAAGGACAGAGAGAGCCTGCCGCTGCTCCGAAGAGCAGCGGAAGACGGGGTTTATAAACTGGAAATCAGTTCACTTTGACGGTGAAACGCACCTCGACGAACTCACCGGGTTTCAGGATGCCATTACTATCCTTACCCTGGGTCGCACCTTCTCCGATGTTGAACACAACATCTCCAGACGTTGTATTCTCTTCAGCAACGACACCCATTTGATCAGTCACAACTTCCGCTGACCCAGCAACAAGTGTTGTGAACTCTGGAGCCGCATCACGGATAGTCACCTGATTTGCATCCGCATCACCTTCGTTGCGGGCAATAATCTGCCAGACAACATAATCTTGATTGGGAATCACTTTCTCAGTGCTATTCGTCGCAAATACATTGGCACTCAGACCCTCAGCCTCCTGCTTAATGGCTTCTTCCGTTTTGTTTTTGCCAGAAAGAACCTTCACTTTCTTGTACAGACGGATCTGACCTTTAATGACAGTCGTAGAATCTGTTGCTGTGGCAGTACGCTTAACCGACTCAGTTCCAAGCTGATATTCGGCGTTCAACGTAAGAACTTTGGTCACTCCAGGTCTGGCATTCGCGGGCGCCATGACTTTGACCTTAATTCGATATACAGCATCTTTTTGGGTCAACAATGAACCGTCAATCGTCATTGTCTGCAGGCCTGAACCTTGTATCTGTCCCTTCTCGTCAGCTACGAAGAACTGATAACTCCAACCAGCATCCAGCCCTTCACCTGTCAGGGTAATGTCACCTTGGATCGGATCATTGCTCAGGTTACGCAACTCATGGCTATAAAAAACAGCACCACCGGGTTCAATCTGGTTGGCTCCGTTCGGGGTCAGAGTCAGTTCACCGATCCGTTCGACCGTGGCAAAGAACTTCAGGGCATCGTTACCACCTTTCTGTCCTTCCGCCAAAACGGCAAATGGTTGCTTAACCACAGCTGGGGCATCAGCTGCTACAGTCAACCGGGCAGTCAAATTGATAGAACTGCCGGCAGGTACAGGCTGAGTTGATGAAAGCGTCGTTCCGTTTTCATCAGCAAAAACGACAGTCCAACCTTTTGGCAACGATGAACCTTCGCCGTAGCTACCATGTGATCCGGTTACGCTACCCAGAGCTTTCAGATTATAAGAACGAAACTCAGGTGACTCGTTATACAACGTGAACTCATACTCAACCGTGCTGTCAGGCTTCACCTTCTGATAGTTTTTACTCGGCGCAGGTTCCACAACAACGGCAGAGGTATAAGCATCCCGGTCGGGACCTTGATCCTGCGTATTTCTGTAGGCCAAATCAACCGAGCCAGTAGAATCTTTGATCTTGGTAAGGATCAGTGCCACTTCATCGGTTTTTTTATTGTCACCCTTTGAGGTCAGCTTCAGCTTGGCTTCTGATTTATCGGCTTTGCCGCCTTCAGGCAGGTTCGCTTTAATGGTGACGATGTATTCACCACCTTTAGCGATCGTCGGGGTCACCTTGTTCAAAGATATCGTCCCGGTCTGATCCCAGAACGAGAAGGTCGTTTTGGCAGGGAAGCTACCAGTATCAGGCACGTCAAGGGTGAATGCGTCTTCACCATTCCCTTTGTTCGTAATTTTTACCTTAAATACTGCCACACTACCGGATATGGCTTCGCTAACCGTATCGGTTTTTGCTGCCCAATTGCTGTCTCTACCATGAGCTTCAAAATCAAAGAAAGCCGGCAGTTTTGTGGTGACTTCGTTAGTTTCTACAAGAACATTATTCGGATCTTTTGGCGTAGGGGTCTTACCCAGATCGCCGTCTTTTCCATAAAACACGTAAGCCTTGTTACGTAGCACATCATCGGCAGAGAAAGGGTCTGCATCATCGTACTTATAGGTTGCACGGAATTTCAGGGTAACGGTTTCACCGGCTTTCAACGTAGGAATTTTGGCAAATACTGCTTTATCCTTTGCAACATAATCTGGCAGACTCACAGAGGCAGGAAGGCTTGCTTCATCAGCAACTTTGTCACCGTCAAAATCGGTCAAACGTGAATCACTGCCCATCTGCTGAACAGAACTAGAATCCAGCAATGTTGGCAGAAAGTCATAAATTTCTGCGTTCTTTGCTGTTGTACCATTGTTTTTTACAGTAACGGAATACTCAACCGTACCATCGACTTTAGCGCCTTTGTCGTCGATTTTCGCTGGTGTATGCTTTATTTCACTTTTCGTCGCAACAAGAACAGGGCCGTTGGATACTGTCACAGTATCCCTATTACTCAAGGCATTCCCCTTTGTAGGTTGAGCAGTAACATCAACGGTGAAGGATGTACCTGTTTGCGTACTTGCAGAGACCTGTACAGCAACAACAATATTGCCAACAGATCCAGCCTCCACGATGAGTTCAGTAATCTCAGGCTCCCCAGCATCCGGCTGGCCATTACCATTGATATCATGATAAACCTTAAAGGTTTTCGCAGTATTGCCAGAAAGCACTGCCCTCAGCGCAGTAAACGTTTCTCTGGTATTACCCTTGTTAATCAGCTGGTGAGGAAAGTAAACCGTCTGCCCTGGCGCAGCTTCTTTAGACTGGTCTTTTTCAAGCACGGGATCATAAACTTCAGCCACTGTTACCACTGACTCATTGGACTGCGCCGAATAGGCATTTCCCAGACTATCGGTATAGGTGACCGTTGCCAGGTTTTTAATCACCGTACCGGCCGGTGTTATCGCTGCCTGGGCAGCCGCTGCCCCCAGTAACAGCAGAGCCATGGCCCAAAACTGGAGCCATCGTCGTTGAAGAGAGTGGTACATCAGGTTTTCTATCCTCTCGAAAGATCAGATCATCGGTTGTTTATAAAAATGTCATTACGCTGATCGTTTCTACGACATGTCATCCCACGCAAGGCGCAGTATGTAACGACTGACCTGTCATGACGGCAATCCACCGGCGGTCTTTCAGCGTATAAGCAGCCACCCGCACTTTAAAAAGGCAGGTACAGAAAAACATTCATCATGTATCAGGCAAACAGCCCCACCAGGCGCAAACCGGTCGTCTACGCCGTCATTAAATCGATGTAAGCTGAATGGTTCCTTAACAGAGAGGCTGATTCACTCAGATTCAGGGTGTAAAAATGGGTTATTTCACCTGAACCCGGTACGTGAATGCCTGTTGCTCTGCAGGCTGGATGGGGTTCTCTGCCAGCCAGCGGATGTTTGTGTATTCCGAGACCGGAATATCCGTCATCCACAGCTTGCCCTCTGCGGTTTTTCTTAACCGCTTGATGGGTTCATGCTCCCAGGTTTTGCCGCCATCAATGCTGGCTTCAAACTGGCTTTTTACCGGTGTTGCTGCAGACGCAGCGACATAGGCCGTATTATCCGGCACCGGGACAGAGATGGTTAAAGCGGATAGTGGGGACGCCTGTGTATTTTTGTAGGTCATCCGGTATTCAATAACATCCCCCGGCCCGGCTTCACCCGCTGGCTTGAGGACTTCATTATTCTCTTGCTGCTTGACCAGCCACGCACTCATGTGGCTTTCCAGTGCATCTGCATTGGCCGTGGCTGCAGCCGTTAAGAGCGCTGTCAGAAGAACAGCTTTTATCCTCTCAGTTATCTTAGTCATCACTCTGCCCCACTTACTCTTTATTGACGGTTATTTACATTAATAGGCAGCATCCTATCCCGCCACATTCCGCGAGCCTATCGTCAATAACCGCAATAGCCTCAATAAAAGTTGAATTATTACAATGAGAGCCTTTACAAAAGATAGCCTTCACAAATAACAGACCACTTTCGTTCAGAAAGTGCTACAAAAAGAAACGAAGCCGTCTACATCTAAGACGCCCCTGCGCAGCACGCTTGCAGTGAAACCAAAAGGGAGCGGCTCAACGCTCCAGAATGACACTCACTCACATGGCCTCTATTTCGATGGTCACCTTATCGGTATATACACCCGCCGGCTTGCCGGTTTGTTCACGTTTCTTAACGACAACCTTCACCTCCATGTTATCGCCATCAAGACAGGTTCGACTCAACGCGCCATTCCAGACTTCATAAGCCTGATTGGGGACAATCACTTGCTTTTTTTTCGGGGCACTTGTCGCACGTATATGGACGTCATAAGCGATGGATGCAGTGTCCGGACCGCTGAGAGAAAAGTTTCCCCCTTCTCCCCAGGCGCGAAGCCTGAACATACTTCCTCCCTGACTGAAAACACAGAATGGGCGATAACCACTGTCGACATCCTTTCCTCCATCGCTGGACAGTGCAATATCCTCAAGGCCGGAGATCCTGACCCTGGACGGGATTTTCAGATCAACATCAAACCGGGCTGTATCTTCACTGGATATCAGATTGGATTCCCACCCTCTCAAATTCATTTTTGCGCTGTAGGTACCGGGCAAAGCACTATCCAACGCCATTGCATCCACTTTAATCCGGAATTCGGCATCAACCGGGTATCGACTGCCGGGATCAAAACTCCCGTGATCATTACCATCAGCAAGGTCTGCCACCTTATTGCTGCCCTGAGAAAACAGGACACTGACCAGTTTAAGATTCGGGTTAACATCGCCAGTATCACGGGTAAAGCCAAAATCCGAGGCTCGCAGGTAATAATCTTCACCACTGTACGGCCACCAGCAGGATCCCCAGCCATAACAAGACTGGAGACTGAAGGGAATCACACCCTCCAGATCACCTTCATCCCAGGTTCCCAGATCAAAGGTGTAGACCGACTCACCGATATTAAACCAGGCCATTCCCGGTAGGGAGAAAACCGTCAGCAACAGGCACAGGAAGATACGCATACAACTCTGACATCATGCAAGAGGAACGATAAGGGTGATCAACAACACAATCAGTGCTTGGTGTTATTCACTTGCGGCGGCGACATATACATGACAAATCATCAAAACACCATGCCGTTGACGGAAATCATTTGGCAATCTGGAAAGATAAAACCACGCAGCCAAGACCTACTGCGCCACTGCAGGCTCCACCACATTCTTGCTAATGGCCATCTGCCCTTCCAGCACCGGTGCACAATCCGCATCCGCCAGATCAATGGAACCCATTTGTTGAACATAACCACTGTCAGGCGTCGGAACAGGTACGCTGCAAAGCCAGCCGTTATCCAGCTCAACATTGATGTTGCCGGTGTCCGCCCGGCTTTCCAGCTGGAACAGCCCCATGTCATCGGACTGGGCTGGATACAGCCCACCATTGATACGGACATCGGTCAAAGGCTCACCGCCAAACAACAGGCGTCCAAACAACAGTTTCAGGGCAATGGCTTCGTAATCCATTGATACAACGTTGCCCGGATACAGAGTTACGGTCCGCTCACGCTCATCAAAATCGTACAGGGTGGACGCACTCGGACTTAAGCTGATCCGGTACTGCCGATAAGGCGACAGTGGAATCACCGAAGGTCTTCCAACGACAGCATAACCGCGACGCTGACCGTCTATCTTCACATCGAAGATATCCCCTTCATTGCCGTCTACATTAACAACCAGCGCACTCTCGGCCTGACGCTCCCCGCCCACGGCAAGATTATCACCATCGGTCAGGAAACTGGTGCTGAAGCTGGCGGAATAGGAGGTGGTAGAGTCGGTCTTGCCACTGACATGGTTCAAGTTCAGGTCGCCGCGGCCCCAGCTGTTGCCGACCTGCACACGGGCGTCATAACGTTCGTCACCGGAGCCGGCTTCTGCACCGACATCAGCACGCACCGTGCTGTCAAACAGCTCCCGATCATCCCAGCTGGCCGCAAGGCGCAGGTTTTCCGTGCGATCACGGTCACCGGCAGTATCGCGGTATTCCGCCCGCGGCGTGGCACGCCAAGTCCAGCGGTCATCACGCAGACGGAATTCAAAACTCATCAGAGCAACATCCGTATCACCGGAACGGCTGAGCCCCATGCTCATATCAATATCGTAATCCGAAGTGCGGAACATATTGACCCGGTAATCCACGGCATGGGTTCGCGTGGTGTCGCCATCATCCTGCCGGCTGTCGCTGTAGCGGTAGCTCATCGTTCCGGTGATAAAAGGGAAGCTGACAGAGACATTGCTCTGTTCAAATCCACTCCCCAGCAGGGAAGGACGATCCGTCTCATCGTCAGTGGTTGTCGCCGTATCGTCATCTTTCCAGAGACGACGATAACTGGCATTGGTGGAAACCTGCCCATAACGCAGCCGGGTAATCAGGTTAAAACCATAATCGCCGTTATTCGCCAGCATCACGGAGGGCGAGAGTTCGTACAGGTAGCCGAGATTGAAAAGCCCCAGTTCCACCAGACTGTCATCATTGGTCGCCGCCATGGCGACAGTACCCGCCAGGGTATCGGCAAGACGACGACTGACGCCGGCACGGGTTAACCATTGCTCTGTGGAGGTCGGCAGCGTACTGCCACTGCTACGATCCAGTACGCGCCCGGTTTCTGCAAAATACTGCCACTCCCCTTCCGGCGGGAGCTGGAACTGCTTGGCAAAGAAACGGGTTTCCTGGCTGATCACATTACCGCCCTCATCCAGAATACGTATCTCGATATCGTAGGCACCGGAAGGAAAGGCCGACGTATCCAGCTGCTGGCTACCGGCCTCAAAGAAATAGGAAGTGATCAGGCGATCGTCCCGGCGGATTTCGACGCGTCCCCGGGTCGGCAGAAACACGTCCAGCGGTGTGCCACCGGTGTAATCCGTATCTTCGCGGGTGTTATCTGACGAAGCGATCCGCGTACCTAACAAGGTACGGTCAGAGGTGAAACTGAGACCAAAGGCGCTGCTGCCAACGATCCCGGCATTGTACTCAGTCCCTTCAAAGTTACGGCGTCCGTAGAGGTCATTGACCTGAAAGTCCTGGTTTTTGGTGTAATCCCAGTTGAAATAGACGCTGTTTTCACGATACGCGAACTGGCTCAGGCCGCTGAGCGTGTAGTCATCGTCACTGTCTGCGGCATCGGAACCGGACCATGCACCGCTGACGTTTTGCAGCAGAGACAAACCAGCATCAGACGGCGGCAGATATTTACGCACCTCCGCATCCCGTGTCAGCAAGAAACGACGGTTAACGAATATATCCAGACGGAAGCGGTTTTCATCAAAGATAACGCCTGCAACGGTGGGATCGAGCAAGCCGCAGTTTTTGGCATCACGTGTTGGACAAACGTCGCCGCTGTGGGTTTCTAGCTCGCCAGTCAGGGTGGCTTCAATCAGCGAAGGATCATTGATATTGCCGATCAATCGCACTACTGCCGTTGGATCAGACAGGCGTATCATCTGCGGGCTGAACGTCGCGATCTGGGAAGTCAGATAGCGATTGCCGTAGTAAATATCGATCAATGAACGCTGAGGCTTGGCCAGATCTTCGAAGCCGGCAGGAGCTTCATTCATGGCCAGGAAAACAGGTTGTTTAGCAATAACGGGGGACATGTACAAAGCAGACAGCAAGCATAATGGCAGGTATACACCTCCATCAACAAGCCTTGTTCTCTGCACATTTTTCATAATTAAAATAAATACCCGTTACCACAATGTAACTTCTTCTTTGTGAATCAATAAATCCGCATTATTGATTTTTTAATGAATCAAGTGGTCGATCATTGACCGACCACTTGTTCAAGAACATGACAATTCACAGACTATTAGTTTGGACTGACAAGCAAATTAACATTCGCTACGTAAGTACCACTAGGGGCACCAGTAGGATCAATCGTTACCCGGATATTTGCATTTTCACCGATACAAGCTGTATTACTGGGATCAGGCTGACTCACCAATGTTCCAGCATTCAATCCGCCGGCTAGGGCACTGATTGATCCACCGCTGATCAGAGTCTGATAGTCGTTTCCGGTATTATCCTTCGTATCACTGAATTCAACCGTGTAATCCAAAGTGTCACTAGCACCGTTGGTCAATTGTGTATCACTGCCTGTTGCAATAATGTCATACTGACCATCGGTTGATGATGTTGCATCATTCGTGAATATGCACAGATTGATATCTGCCTGCTGCTGTGTCGTAGCGCCATCGGTATCAAAGAAAAAATCTTCTAACCCCCAGATTCGTACACCACTGGCATGAACCAGTTTGATATCAAAATCGCCGGTTGATGTTGCCCCTAAGTCACCATCATCAGCAGCCATTGCACCACTTGATGCAGCACCCAGCGCTAACGCCACAGCTAACGTCTTCAACCCTTGTCTCATTGTTTCACCCTCTTCACTCAATGGTTTTTATACGGACAGACCCGATCAACTTATGTGTTTTCCCTTACAACCCATTCTTCCATTTTGTGATACACATCACAATATTCAAATTACCATTTATTGACACAGAACTTCACAAAAAGCGACATACTAGAGCTACCGTACAACTGAATGTAGTCTTTATTGGCGTGCAACGCACAACAGTACTAATTAAAGTACGATGCGCTATATATCTTCTCAGCGGAAATGATGTGCCTGCCACTCATTCATCAGCCGATACAGAAACGCAGCATGCTCATACGCTCAGCAGAGTGTGAGCCCTGCTTATCCGGGCTCGACAGTGAGATAAAGCGTGCCGACATACACACCAGCTGGCTTATTCGCGATCCAGCTATCCAAAACGACAATGCGAACCTTGGTATTCGTGCCCCCGTTACAATTCAAACTGCTACTGCCATTATTCGCATTCACCCAGTCGCCTGGATCAACGGTGATGTTATTGTTTCCATTGCTGGATAAACGAACACGGTATTGAATGGCATCACCGGGCTGCGTCAGTCGAAATGGATCGTTTTGCCCCGGTCCGCCACTGGCGCGAATGCGGTAATCTCCCCCACCTGTGACAAAGACACAGAAAGGCTCCTCCTGACGGTAACGGTTATTGTTGGCATTCCGCTCAGTCAACACCATATCGTCCAGGCCACTGATTTTGATCAGGCGGGGCAAGCGCACCGTAAAATTTACATTGCCATGATAGCCTGCTGAATCCTGCCCAATATCCACATTGAATGAACCGGTATACGTCCCCGGATTCGCACTTTGCAGATCATCCGAAGACACTTCAAACCGCAACCATGCCTGCGAATAAGGGTCATCATTACAAGACAACGCACCCTGCTGATCAGAGGTCAGGTTATTCGGCCCCGGTGATTCCCAGACAGACCCACCACTGACCGGCGCACCACCGCGCCACTGGAAATTGACCGGCAGTGCACTACCACCATTTTGCAGAACAAATTCGCCATTACTGCTATCGCCATCCACCTGTACATCAAACATCAAGCGGCTCCATTCGCTGGGATTGCTCGTAAGTGATGACGTGGTATACGACAAAATACAGTATTCCTGTTCCCCAAAAACGACGCTTCCCGTCCCGACAACATCCTCGTTCTGAATCACAATATCCTGATTTTCCAGGCCGACAACATCAGTGCAGCGGTAACCATTGCTGATACTGTCACAGTCAAGGGCGGCACAGGCAAAGCCTGAATACAGACCAAGACTCACAGACATAACCATCAGCCTTGCCAGTGCCTGACACCTTTTCTCTGTCAACCGATACCAGATCATCACGCAACCGAAGTGTTTTCGCTGAATGTTTTTTATTGTTGTCGTAGTACTACAAAGCATATATTAAGCCAGTGTCGTTAGTTAGCCACCAATCTCCTTTTATTCACGTGCCACATGGGCTCATAGCTGCCATTCCGGTACTTTCATGCTGGCCCCCATCAAGCCAAAGCACAAAACAGCATTTCCCGCTATGACCCTGAGTGTCAGTTTTTTGCCAGTAAATTGTCAACCACTTCACATTTTATGACAGCACTCTGCCTAATGGCCGAACCACTCGTATTACAAGCGAAGCGTGATCGATAGCTTTGATCGATCCCCGTCACGTTTAATGCGATGATTGAATCCTCTCTGGAGACATAAATAGAACAGTAGCCGTATATATTTGACGGTGATACGTCACTCATGCAGGCTCATGGCCATGTATTGCTTGTGTGTCCGGCAATCCGAACCTATTAAAGAGCCAAAAACGCCACTTATGGCAACATACACACCGAGTCTAATACGTCTTTTGTCGTTCATAGTTCTATTGCTAATCGTTACGACAGAAGCCACGGCCCTTACCTGTGATCCTCTCTCCTCACCGGCGGCCTCGCCACGCACGCGCGACATGGCCTTATCCGTCTGTGAAAACAGCGCCAAACGAAACGACTTATCAACCTATACCGCCAGCTGGCCCAGTGATGGTCAACTAACAGGCACCATCCCCTTCCAGATTCGATCCTGCGGTGATTATTACTGCAACCGGGCGACGCGTTTCACCCTGCGCAGCAATAGCGTGACACTCTCCAACGGCACATCAGAAATCCCACTGACCGTAAAGGTTCGCCAGCTTCATACCGGTACCACTCTGACCTTCCCAGACAACCGCACGTGTGGCAGCGGTGCTGCCAGCTGCCCCTTTCAGGGCGCCGGCAGACAAACCAACCTCAGTCCGGATTACTGCGAATCCTGCGTTAACTTTGAGTTGCTTATCAGTGCAGACCTCGACGCACTGCTGAGCAGTGGTACGCTGACCCAATCCGGCCAGCACAGTGGCACACTGGTCTTTCGGATTGATCAGGCTATCGAATCATCCAACACCGGCAGTGGTGATTCTGGCCACGAGCGTGATGTAAGCTTAACGATGCAGCTCAATGTGCCTGACCTGCTGCAAATCAGTGGTCTCAGTGATATAACGATGACGCAAAACAGCCCTGTCAGCAGTGGCAATTATCTGGCAACCCATGAATTCTGCGTGTATCGCTCAGGCAATGGCAAATTCAAGATCCAGGCTGAAGGGACAGGGGTTTCCACCGGCAGTGCGTTCAGGCTCAGCGGCACATCACAGTCAGTCGAATACCAAATGCGTGTTGGCCGCATCGGCCGACAACCGGTCAGCTACTTACAAGGAGACACCAAATCCCGTGGACACTGGCGAGGGAACTGCCCACCTGCCAGCAATAACCCTTCTGGGAATACCAATATGTTTCTGGAAATACGGGTGAACCAAGCTCAGGCAAACAGCCTCCCTGCCGGCATTTACTCGGACACTATGACCCTCATCGTCATGCCAAACTGACTGATATTCTGTCAAATGCCGTCAGATTGTGTTGTACATCGAGATGCAAAATAGTGTCACTTTATTTACTGCAGCCCAATTATTACCCATCCATATTCAGCCTTACTTCCCCCCATCAGCATTATCTCCAGAAGACGTTATTCATCTCATGCCAGTGATGCCATTACACTATGGACTATCCAACTTTTAACTTGTGACAGTACTTCACTATGCTCCACGTTGTTCTCTACCAGCCGGAAATCCCCCCCAATACTGGCAACATTATCCGGCTGTGCGCCAACACCGGGTTCAGCCTGCACCTGATCCGCCCCTTGGGATTCGCACTGGATGATAAGCGCATGCGCCGCGCGGGACTGGATTACCATGAGTTTGCCGCCCTGCAACTGCACGACAGTTATGAGGATTTTTGTGAAGCGGTAAAACCCGGCAAGGTCTATGCCCTCAGCACCAAGGGCACCACCGGTTATACAACACCGGAATTCCAGCCGGGCGACGCCCTGCTGTTTGGCCCGGAAACCCGGGGATTACCGGTCGATCTCAGGGAATCACTCCCCAAAGAGCAGGTCTTGCGTTTACCGATGCAGGCTGACAGCCGCAGCATGAACCTGTCCAATACCGTCGCGGTCGTATTGTATGAATCCTGGCGACAGCTGGGATTTAAAGGCGGGATGTAATCAAGGAAGGTATAGGTGAGAAATACACAGGCGGCATCTGTACCGCCTGTGTTCATACGTCTTACTGAACGGACTCAGCCGCTGCTTCCTGCTGGGCCTGTTGCATGGCCTGAGCATAGAGCGCGTCAAAGTTGACCGGCGCCAGCATCAGGGCCGGGAAGCTGCCACGGTTGACCATGTTGTCCACGGTTTCACGGGCATAGGGGAACAGGACGTTCGGGCAGAACGCACCCAGGGTGTGATGCAGCTGCGCGGCATCCAGGTTACGGATCAGGAAGATACCCGCCTGCTCCACTTCCACCATAAAGGCAGTCTCTTCACCGTTGGTGACGGTCACGGTCAGCGACAGCACAACTTCATACAGACCTTCTTCTTCCAGCGCTGTATTGGTGGTGTTGAGATCCAGCTTCACTTCCGGCTGCCACTGAGACTTGAACATCTTCGGTGACTTGGGCGACTCAAAGGAAAGGTCCTTGATGTAAATGCGCTGCAGGGCAAATTGCGGCTGCTGTTCCTGGCTTTGCTGCTGTTCCTGGCTTCGCTGATTGTCGGCCATGATGGTTTCCTTCTTGTAAAACCGGTTCTCTGTTTAAACGTGGGCTTGCCTGTCTGGGCAGGCCACCTCGTTGCGTTGGTGGCAGCTAGGCGGCCAGCAGGTCATCCAGCTTGCTGGCAGCGTCGAGGGCATACAGGTCATCACAGCCCCCCACATGGGTGTCGCCGATCCAGATCTGCGGCACCGAGGTGCGCCCGGCCCGTTCGGCCATTGCCTGCCTGACTGCCAGCTGACCATCCACGCTGATCGTCTGATAGCTCAACCCTTTGCTGTCCAGCAACGCCAGCGCCCGCTGACAGAATGGACAGTAATCAGAACTGTATATGATGACGTCTTGCATGGTTTTCTTTTATGACCAACGTGTTATCAGGCCTTGACCAGCGGCAGATTTTCGCCCTGCCAGGTGCCCAGGCCGCCTTTAAGACGTTTGACATTGGTGAAGCCTGCATCCATCAGCTGCTTGCCTGCAGCACCGGCATGCTGGCCCATGGTATCGACGACCACGACCGGCCGTTCCTTGTACTTGTCCAGTTCAGACAGGCGCTCTTTCAGCTTGGCGGCAGGAATGTTGACGGCATCAACGATATGCCCTTTGGTGAAATCCTTCTTTTCACGGACATCCAGCACCAGAGCATCGTCCCGGTTGATCAGTTGGGTCAGTTCCTGGGTGGTGATGGTCTGGCCGCCCTTGCGCATCTCAGTAATCATCAGCAACACCAGCAGGACGACAAACAGGCCTACCAGCACCGGGTGGTTAACAGCAAATTCAATGAATTGTTCCATGGAAACTTTTATTCACGTACTCATCAAGAAAGCCGCAAGTATACAGGCTAGAGAAACTTTTTCATCTGCTCTGATGGCCTGCCATATTCGGTGTATTACCTACTCAGCCAGAGCCTCCTCGACCGGCTCCAACAATAACGCCGCCCAATTGCCACAATCGTGCACGACTGTCGTTTTCCAGCCTGTGGCCTTCCCCCAGATCCGGTACTGTTCAATGGTGACAGGAAAGTCGGATGTAGAAACATGTTCGTGCACCAGATCGGCCATCTCCCGGGTAAAACCCTCGAACCCTGAATAGTGCACCATTACATCATGGATGAAGCCTTGCAGATCCTGACCAGGTTTCAAAAAGTGATCCACCAGCACCAGGCACCCGTTATCAACCAGACGTTGGCGACCCAATATAAGGAAACGCTGCTTGTCCTGTTCAGACAGGTGATGCACCGAAAAACTGGCCAGAATGATATCCGCACGATCGTCATATCGCTGTAATCCCTGAAGCAAATCCATGCATTGCAAGGAAACGGTACACTCCTCTACATTCAGATTATCCTGTGCACTGCTTAGCATGCCTTCACACAGGTCAACGCCAGTATACGCCCCAATCTTGTGTCCCTTCGCCAGCTGAAGCGCCATGGATGCATCACCACACCCCAAGTCCAGAAAATCACAAGGATGATGCGTAAGCCTGCCTGCCAGAAGCGGCCGTAGCCGCGAAATGAAATCCTGATGGAACATCATATTCTGGCGAACCAGCAGCGCATAAAGCGCCTGGCACGTCCTGAAAAAACGAATAGCCTGATCATCTTCCGGGCTGATTGCGCTGTTCAATCACCACTCCTGCTGAACATACAACGGATTCGACCGTAGAAGGATAGTCAACGCCGGCCTTTCACACTGAAAACAGTCGGCTCAACGCTATGGCGTGCCACACTGACTGAATGTGCCATGACAAATTGCACGATTAACCGTTAAAATCGCCCGCAATTTTGCTCTACCGGATACCTATTGACATGACCGCCAAGCGAAAGACCACTGCCCTGATCATCCTCGACGGCTGGGGCCATCGGGAAGACACAGAATCCAACGCCATCCTGGCCGCCCACACCCCGGTGCTGGATCGTCTGCGCCAGACCTGCCCGCATACTTTGGTGTCCGGCTCCGGCGGCGATGTCGGCCTGCCGGACGGGCAGATGGGCAACAGCGAGGTCGGTCACATGAACCTGGGCGCCGGTCGCGTCGTCTACCAGGACCTGACCCGGATCGACAAGGCCATCAAAGACGGTGAGTTTGCCCAAAATCCAGTATTGGCCGACGTTGTTGACCGCGCTGTCAGCAATAACAAGGCCGTGCATATTATGGGCCTGCTGTCCCCTGGCGGCGTTCACTCCCATGAAGATCAGATCTTCGCCATGGTCGACATGGCGGCCAAACGCGGCGCGAAAGCGGTCTACCTGCATGCCTTCCTTGATGGCCGTGACACGCCGCCCCGAAGCGCCGAGGCGTCACTGATTAAAGCGGACGAACAACTGAAACGCCTGGGTGTTGGCCGTGTCGCTAGCCTGATCGGCCGCTACTACGCCATGGATCGGGACAACCGCTGGGATCGCGTCCTCTGTGCCTATGACCTGCTGACCGCTGGCAAAGCCGTACATACGGCAGATACGGCGGTCGCCGGCCTGCAGGCTGCCTACGAGCGGGATGAGAACGATGAGTTCGTCAAAGCAACGGCCATTGTTCCCGCAGGGGCAGAGCCTGCAGTTATCTCGGATGGCGACGCCGTTGTATTCATGAACTTCCGCGCCGACCGTGCCCGGGAAATCACCCGCGCCTTTGTGGATGAATCCTTCGACGGCTTTGTGCGCGAACAGCATCCGGCACTGGCCGGCTTCATCATGCTGACCCAGTACGCGGCGAGCATTAATACGCCCTGCGCCTTCCCGCCGGAAACCCTGAGGAACACCCTGGGGGAATACATGGCCAGCCTGGGCAAAACCCAACTGCGAATCGCCGAGACTGAAAAGTATGCCCATGTCACTTTCTTCTTCAGCGGCGGACGGGAAGAACCCTACGAGGGTGAAACCCGCACACTGGTGCCGTCACCGAATGTCGCCACTTATGACCTGAAACCGGAAATGAGTGCGCCGGAAGTCACTGACAAGCTGGTCGACGCGATCAGCAGCGGTGCCTACGACCTGATCATCTGCAACTACGCCAATGGTGATATGGTCGGCCATACCGGTATCTTTGATGCGGCCGTCAAAGCGGTTCAATGTGTGGACAGCTGCGTCGGGCGCGTTGTCGAAGCCCTGGAACATTGTGGCGGTCAGTGCCTGATCACCGCCGATCACGGCAATGCCGAGCAGATGGCCGATCCTTCTACCGGCCAGGCCCATACTGCCCACACCTGCGAGCGCGTGCCGCTGATTTATGTCGGCCCCCGCAACCTGACCCTGGCCGATGGCGGCGTCCTGTCCGACCTGGCGCCCACCCTGCTGGCCCTGATGGACGATAAACAACCCGCAGAGATGACCGGCCATAACCTGGCCCAGCTTGCCTGACAGCCCCGGGGGCGCTACGCCGCCCCCATTTGCTTCCTTCTCGATACTCTACAGGGACTGTCCCTTGAGCCGGTCGATTGATCAGGCATAATTGACTTCTGTTACAGCCGCTGTTGAATCCATGAAAAAACTGACAATCCCGGTCATGCTGGCCCTGGCGCTATGCAGCCTCTCCATTACCCTGCCAGCACGTGCTGAGGCACCGGCCGAGGACAAGTCCCGGCAGCTGGAAGCGGTGAAGGCCGACATCAAGAAACTGGAAAAAACCCTCAAGGGTATCCGGAAGGAACGCTCATCGCTGGAACGTTCCCTGCAGACCAATGAAAAAGCCATTGGTAACCTGCACCGGGAGATCCGCGCCCTTGAACAGCGTCTCCGGGAGGGGCGCGCCGAACTAAAAAAGTTCAGTAGCCAGCGCCAGGGGTTAATGAAGGAAAAAGAGGCCGGGCTCCAGGCGCTGACGGTCTCACTGCGTTCTGCTTATGTGTCCGGACAGGATTCGCCGCTCAAGCTGCTCCTGAACCAGGAAGACCCGAGCGCCGTTACCCGACTTCTGACGTATCAGCGCTACTATTCTGACGCCCAGCAGGCAGTAGTTGATGACCTGCGCAACACCATTGGCCGGCTGGCAACGACTGAAGACTCACTCGCCACGGCGAATCAACGACTGGAAGACAACCACAACCAACTGGCCAGCCGTCGCGATCGCCTGACCAGCAGCAACCGGGAACGCCAACAGTTACTGGCCAAACTGAAACGGGAAGAGAGCGGCAAGGGCCAGCGACTGAACAAGCTGGCACAACAGCAAAAGGAACTGGAACAGCTGATCGCGGCCATTCTCGACATGGAAGCCTCGGCCAGCTTCGACCGCCCCTTCACCGAGGCCCGTGGTAAGCTGCCCTGGCCAGTCAAGGGGCGCGTCAAACACCGGTTTGGCCAGCACCGGGCAGACAGCACCATCCCCTGGAACGGGCTGTTTATCGAAGTCGCGCAGGCCACCACCGTGAAGGCGCCCTGGCACGGGCAGGTAATCTTTGCCGACTGGCTCAAGGGGTTTGGCCTGCTGGTGATCCTGAACCACGGCAATAACTACATGACACTGTACGCCCATAACCAGGCATTATTGCGCAATGTCGGCGACTGGGTATCTGCCGGTGACGACATCGCGGAAACCGGCGCCACCGGCGGTAACAACGACATGGGCCTGTATTTTGAGCTTCGCAAAAATGGCAAGCCCATCAACCCATCACAGTGGCTGGTTCGCTAAGCCAGACGACAGATTATTTCGACGGACTAGTCCCGTTTCCTGATAACGCTATACTTTTTTTATTGCCGATTGCTCGCAGCGTGAAAACAGCGGTTACAAACGACGGAAAACCGCTGTTTCACCCCAGAGAATCGGCCATGACAGATGCCACCCAGCCCGGGCGACCACGCTTCCAGGGTAACAATAAAGTAAGCAGGAGCTTTCGATGACAGCCAGACGCCTAATGCCCGCCCTGAGAACAGGCAGTCTTGTGCTGGCCCTGATGGTCAGCGCCCACTCTGCCAATCTTCTGGCTGACGAACCGGCGCCACCCGCCCAGGACACTGCACCCGCTACCGCGGTTGAAACGGACCAGACTCCGGAAACCAAAGGCCGGCTGCCACTGGATGAGCTGCGTATCTTCACCGAGGTCATGCACCGCATCAAGACCGCCTATGTCGAAGACATTGACGACAAAACCCTGCTGGATCACGCCATCAAGGGCATGCTGGAAGGGCTGGATCCTCACTCAACCTACCTGGAACCCAGTGATTTCAAGAACCTTGAGGAAAGCACCTCCGGCGAGTTCGGCGGCCTCGGGATTGAAGTCAGCCTCGAAGACGGCCTGATCAGGGTCGTGACCCCCATTGATGACACCCCCGCCGAGCGCGCCGGTGTTGAAGCCGGCGACCTGATCATCAAACTGGATGACAAGGCCGTTAAGGGCATGTCCCTGAAAGACGCGATCGAACAGATGCGTGGCAAGCCCGGTGAAGCGATCAAGCTGACCATTATCCGGGAAGGCGGCAACAAGCCGCTGGAACTGACCGTAGTGCGCGACATCATCAAGGTGCTCAGTGTCCGCCAGCGCGTGCTGGAGCCCGGCTATGGCTACATTCGCCTCAGCCAGTTCCAGATGGACAGCGGCAAGGAAGTGCTCAAGGCTATCGACAAGCTGAAAGACGAACAGGACGACAAACCGCTGAAAGGCCTGGTGCTTGACCTCCGTAACAACCCTGGCGGTGTGCTGCAGGCCGCCGTGGAAGTCGCTGACGCGTTCCTGTCTGACGGGCTGATCGTCTACACCCAGGGTCGGATGGGCAATACCGACATGAGCTATAGCGCGAACCCGGACGATCCTTCCAACGGCGTCCCCCTGGTCGTTTTGATTAACAGCGGTTCCGCCTCGGCCTCAGAGATCGTGGCCGGCGCCCTGCAGGATCATCACCGTGCCGTGCTGCTGGGCACCCGCTCCTTCGGCAAGGGTTCCGTGCAAACCGTGCTGCCACTGAGTACGGACGAGGAACGCGGCCTGAAGCTGACCACCGCCCTCTACTACACCCCCAGTGGTCGCTCCATCCAGGCGGAAGGCATCAAGCCGGATATCCAGGTGGATCTGGCGCAGGTGACCCACAACCGTTCCGATAATGCCGGCTACCGCGAAGCCGATCTCCAGGGCCACCTGGAAAACGGTAACGACAAGAAAGGCAAGCAGACCAAGGGAAATAAGGCGGACGCCAAATCAGAAAAGCCCCTCGACGAGCGAGATTACCAGCTCAGCCAGGCGCTCAATATTCTGAAGGGCATGCATATCAGCCGACTGAAGGCCGATCAAAGTGACGCCACACTGATTACCCCTTCAGCACAGGCATCAGCAGATACGACGGAGCAAACGCAAGCCCATCAGCCCTGAGGGAGGCGTGTTCATTGAATAGATTGACGACGGATAACAACTATTATCCGTCGTTTTTATTTCAGCCTTTCAAATCATAAGAAGCACCTCAGCAAACACGCCAAACGCTGTGACTATGTGCGAGTGATAACAAGGCGTAGGCGGCCTCTATAAAAACACTGAAAAAAGCGGCAACCGGGGGGAAATATGGGCAAACCCTACAACAGGAAAAAAGTACAACAACAAGCTTTCACTGGCTGGTTGATTATCGCAGTCGGTTTCGCAGTCCAACTGTTACTGGAAACCTTCCTGTGGAATGAGAGCCGGCCGGATATGGCCAGTTACCTCATCGGTATTCCCTTTGCCATCGGGGGAATCATCTTCTTCCATGCCCTGCTGACTTTCATGACAGGCACGGAGCATCACCCCCTGCACCATCAGGACCAGGATGTCAGCGACGTGTATCAGGCGAACATGGTTCGGATACACCGTCATTTTAAGGTATGCGCCCTGGTTTTTCTGGTAGGAGGCGGTCTGTTCGCTGCCTTTTTCATCACGAAGATTGCGTTTTTCTCTGTTGGCTTTTTCATTCTGTTCATGGGTGTTTTCTGCCTGATGTATGGTTATCACCAATGGGCGCGCTGCCCGGCCTGCCGGCACCTGCCGATGGAATCCAGCGGCGGTAATCACCAGCGGATTCCCCTTGATCTTACGCAGTGCCCTCATTGCGGTGCTCGTATGGGTGAGGATTAACCCAATAGCCATTCAGGAACAGGAACAGGAACAGGAACAGGAACAGGAACAGGAACACAGAATGGACTCACACGAACAGGAAAAATCGATAGATAAACTCGCATCAGTTTTGGCAGGCCTGCCTGGGATTGTCTTTTTCATCATCGGCGTCGTGACAGCGTATACCCTTTTCTTTTCTGATTTATATAACGCCATGACCAGTCCAAAATGGCCCACCGCACAAGGGCAGGTGATCGATGTCGAAGAAGTGGTTCCGACCGGATACCGGAAAGGATTTCCCTACGCTAAAATCACCTACCAGTACACTGTGAAGAACACACAATACCAAAATCACTGGATACGGTTCGGCTACAACAAAGTCCACAATGGCGTCCGAAGTGATGCTGACGCTATACGCGCGGCTTATCCACTCGGCACCCTGGTCACGGTTTACCATCATCCAGATCATCCCAAACAATCCGTACTAAAACCCGGAGAGTTTCCCTGGATTGACCTGACATTTCTGCTAATTCCCGGCCTGTGCTTCTTCTTTGCCTGGCGCTTACGATAGTCAACCAACCAATGAACGGGAGCCCGTATGAGCTTTCGCCCCTTAACACTGCAGTCGACCAATCGCATCTGATACCCTTGCCTCAAAATCTCAAAGCACAGGCACGATTATTTCGATGACAACACCTTCACCTTTAAAGACCTTATGCGTTTATTGCGGTGCCAACCCCGGCCGCAACCCACTATTTACCGAACAGGCGCTGGAACTGGCAGACCGCATGGTCGAACGGGGTATCACCTTGGTTTACGGCGGCAGCAAAGTGGGCCTGATGGGCAAGCTGGCGGACCGGGTATTGGCCAATGGCGGTGAGGTGATTGGTGTAACGACCCAACACCTGATGAATCACGAAGTCGCCCATACAGGCCTGACTACTTTACATGTCGCCGACACCATGAATGAGCGGAAAGCCAAAATGCTGGAACTGTCATCTGCGGTGGTGGCGCTGCCGGGCGGCTTCGGTACGCTGGACGAACTGTTTGAAGCGCTGACACTGGCACAGCTTCGCCGTTATCAGGCGCCCTGCGGTTTATTGAACACGGACCATTACTACGACCAGCTGATCATCTTTCTGCAACATGCGGAACAACAGGGGCTTTTGGCGAGTCAAAATCTGACCCTGCTGCAGGTAGCGGAAACACCCGGAGAATTACTCGACAGGCTTGAGCATAGCGCCCATAAGCCTGTCGATGACAGCATTTACTTCGTGACAAACTGAGATTCGTTCAGGTAACGATCAAGATCCACCCGTGTCGAACCATCCCCCAGGGCATCACGGATAGCGGTCAGCATGTCGAATACCATCGGACAGGCATGGCCGCTGTCTTCCATGGGGCTGGAGAATTCAGGATCATCCAGGTCCTCTTCCTTGAGAATGGTATGAATATGCTGTGGGAGGTTGTAGTAGACATCCTTGCGCATGGAGAACTGCTTGTGGTGGGTTTCCCCGTTCATGTGAATACTTTTATGATCCACCTCGACATCAACAAACACATAGTCGCCACCTACCCCTTTGACGACACGGCAATCGATATCCATTTCTGCAACAATCTTGGCATCGGAGATTCTGGAAATCACCGCATGCCGGTGTATGACACTGTTGGCCATAACTGCCTCCCGGCTTAGCGATTTTTGGTATGAGAGGCCTCAGGATGACAACTTCTCACGCTTCAACATAAAAAAGTTTAGCTGCGTCAAAGCCGGCTTTTTTGAACCATTTGGTATATCAATCCACGGTTACATAACGGGGTTTTGACAGGCCGGGTTGTTATTGGTGGCGGTATCGCATAGCCTCAGGGTTTTGACCACGGCAGGAACGGCATGGCACCCGCAAAGCCCCTGATTATCTACATCCACGGTTTTAACAGCTCCCCGGCTTCGCACAAGGCCCAGACCTTCCTGAACTATGTCCAGACCCATGATCTGCCCTGCGAACTCTGGATTCCGGAGATGCCGGTTTGGCCCGGGGAAGCTGCGCGGATGCTACTGCAACGGGCGCTCGAAGCCAGTATTTGCCGGCCGGTGCATATCATCGGCAGCTCACTGGGGGGCTATTACGGAACCTGGCTGATGGAAAGCATTCTCGACCACTGCCCGGACTGCCCGGTGAAACTGGTGTTGATCAACCCGGCCGTGCGTCCCTACGACCTGTTTGAAGATTACCTTGGCCCCCAGAAAAACTATTATTCCGACGACGAGTATGAGCTGACCCAGGAGCATGTGGAGCAGCTGCGCCACCTGGAGATCGAGACACTCAGCCGCCCCGACAACATCCTGCTGCTGGTGCAGACCGGCGATGAAACGCTGGATTATGAGCAAGCCGTCGCCCGTTATGCCGAATGCCCGGCACGGATCGATGAAGGCGGTAGCCACGCCTATGACGGTTTTGAAAGCACCATTCCCGTTATCCTGCAATTTCTCAGCGCACACTATGTGGCAGCGGTCAGTCTTTCCGGATAGCCTGCGCTTAGCTACTTCCTTTCGTTCAAACTGTCATTGATGGAGTGTGCAGTAGCATTCCATCATCTTACAGGGGTCATACCCTGCGCCGCCCTGACGGTTCCTGCGCTTACCTGAAAGTATTTGAGTAACAGAACGCCCACGCTTCAAACAGTTAAAAAAACTGGAAAAAGCGCCAATACACGACATATATCCATTAATTTAAGCGGAACCATAGAACCACTTTTTTAAATATGCTTAGATAGGCCGGCAAAAGCTGAACATAAGTACAATAAAGAGCTATTGAGGCCCCTGCTCCCCCCCACGGCGTATTAGTGCCGGGTTAACCTTCGGGCGGTAGCGTGCCTGGCGTTTGAAACGCATCTACGGGACTATGGACGCCCCGCCCTCCCTTGTTAAGGACATGTGTGTAAATCATCGTTGTATTCACATTGGCGTGGCCAAGTAATTCCTGAACGGTGCGAATATCGTAACCGCCTTCCAGCAGATGGGTGGCAAAACTGTGACGGAACGTATGACAACTGGCGTGTTTATGAATGCCGGCCTTTTGAATCGCCTGCCTGACGGCTTTCTGAATGCTCCGCGCCTGGATATGGTGACGACCGCGATTCCCCGACAACGGATCAACACTCAACTGGTGACTGGCAAATAGATACTGCCATGCCAGTGTTTTTCCGGCATTCGGGTATTTGCGCGCCAGGGCTCCCGGCAAATGGACAAACTCGACACCTGACGCCAAAGCCTCCTCATGCAGAATACGTGAACGTTCAATATGCGCCTGTAACAGAGGAATCGACTTTTGGGGCAACAGGGTGATTCGGTCTTTTCCGCCCTTGCCTTCACGGACAGTGATTTCATGGCGTTCGAAATCGACATCCTTAACCCGCAGACGCAGCGTTTCAATCAATCGCAAGCCAGCTCCATACATCAGAAGAGCAGCAAGCAACGGCGTTCCCTGCAGATGCGCAATGACACTGACCGCTTCGTGCCGGGAAAAAACCACCGGTAAACGCTTACGACGCTTGGCAGGTAACCAGTCGTCAATAACAAGGTCTTCACGATTCAAGACTTTCTTATACAAAAAGACCAGGGCGCTTAATGCCTGTTGCTGTGTATTAACAGCCACATGCCGCTTCATTACCAGATACGTTAAAAAACGTGAAATTTCCGCACTACCTATCGATGCAGGATGACGCATCCCATTGAAACGAATGTAATGACGAACCCAACTCCAATAGGCGCGCTCTGTTTGTAAGGAATAATTTTTGGTTCGCATAGCAAGCCTGAACTGCTCTTGTAGCCGCATAACATCCACATTTGAGTATTTATTTGATGACGCACAGAAAAACTAGTTCGCCTATGCATGATTTTCAAGACTCTTCTAACACATTGATTTTATTTATTAAAAACCAGTTTTATGGAAAAGCTATGACTTATGCGAACTTGATAAATAATGAGAAAAGGCGAACTGTTTGATAAATTGACCATTTGCCTGAAGCCAGCACAACTTATTGATAATTAAGCCTTTTTATAAAAGACATATGATAAATAGACAGTATGTTATGCGAACTCGGTTCGTATAAACCTCTGTTACATGCTCAAAGCAACTCTAATGATAAAAGTGAAAATTAGGATCATGCCATATTGAAAAAGGACACAATCACTAACGTTTTCTTTCCCAAGTGGTTGGAAGACTCCTTCATTAGTTACAGTAAT
>NZ_JAEVHF010000049.1 GCF_018263925.1 Kistimonas asteriae | reverse complement strand
AAGCCATTAGCGGATAAATAAAACACGAAATCATCAAGCGATATGTCTGTAGAAAGCTGAAGCAGATTTCATTCATTAACAATGAAGGCATTGTGGTTTCATTCTTAGATTTTCTACAGACTCGTTATGCGCTAGGAATTATAGATGGTTAAGGAATTTACGAAAGTAGAAATGAAGCAACGTGCAATCAAAAGAGTTGCTGAAGTAATCTATGGCCAATGGGAAGAAGGCAGAGGAGTTCATTCTAGAATCTTTGAAGTTCTTGTACCTGATGACTTTGTTCTAGAAGGTATTTCTAAGAAAGGTAATGATTATAGAGAGCATATTGTCCCATGTGTTCTAATTAGAAATCATGCCAATAAAATGTTTGATCAAGGCTCCACAATTGAAGACGTCGAAACTATGATTAATGATCATTTACGTATAGTAAAAATTTCGACTGATGAAGCAAAATATATTGATAACACTTTAGGCTTAAAAGAACGAATGCCTGAAGGTTGGGAGTTTGGTCATGGTGACCCATTGGCTAGACTACACGCCGGAAACGTAGAAATCGCATAACAAGCGCCTGCAATCTGACCTCCGGCCACTGTCACCTTTTTTGCGGTGGAGCTGCAAAAAAGGCGCCATTGGCCTCCGGTAGTTGAGGCGGGCGTTATGACCTTTTGAGATATTTTGAATAAAAGTTTTTAGCTCAAACAATTCGGCCAGTAAAATCGCTAAAGTAGATGGTGAATTTCATCGTCAAGTCTTGGCCAATAGCGAGTTGTAAAGTCAGTTGGCGCAGCTAAAAAATAGAAACAAGCCTTGTCGAAAGTATCGGCAATGTTAAAGTAAAACGTACAAATTAGTAGGCAAGTAGTGGGTATATAGTTTTACCTGATTACCACCTAACATAAGCCATTCTCCCGTCTAAACTTACGACACTGGTTTTCCTTGGGTTAGGAGACGTGTCATGGCCAGGAACAAAATCCAGTTTCAGAAAGGCATGAGCCTTGTGGAATT
>NZ_JAEVHF010000048.1 GCF_018263925.1 Kistimonas asteriae | reverse complement strand
CCTGATTACCACTGTGGCTCAGCCAGCTTGAGAAGCCTTGCTGGCATGGGGCAGGTTCGCGCAGCCATGTAACCCAGCCTTGATACCATCGCCTTCAAATCAAAGCGCCGGTTAAATCGATAACAGTATTCTGCAAGGTATCGTGGCAGATGCCTGGGATTAATATTGTGGTAACTGCCTCTCAGGGAGTTTTTGACGTTCCCGATCATGGTGTTGACCCACGTAAACAACTCATTAGCCATCGATTCATGACCACCTCCTGTCACTACTGCAGTATGTGGATGTCCAGCGTCGACTATTCCCGTGAATGCGCCGAGTCCATCACTGACAACACAACAGGTATGATCTCCGAGATGTTTTTTCGCCCAGTGTTCCAACTCCTTTTTCCGGAAACTGGTGACCATACTAAAGCGCATATACAGCGGGCAGTTTTCTTTGTTGGTTTGCACGGCAGCAACAAAGGGGTGTTTGTTTGCAGAACCTCTTCCCCGTTTGCCGCCATGTTTTTCACCGCCCCAGTAGGCATCATCCAGCTGCACATGCCCCTGCAGGGGGCGGCTGTCATCCCGTTCTTTCATGACTTGCATGAGCTTGTGCTTCAGGCGCCACGCGGCGTTATAAGAGACGCCAAGCTGCCTCGAAAGCTCCATGGCTGATATGCCATTCTTGGTTTGAGTCATTAAAAACATGCCCAGAAACCAGATGGTGAAGGGCAGCTTGCTGGCTTCCAGAATGGTACCGCTAGTCAGTGATGTTTGATGGTGGCAACGGTTACATTGGTAGAGTTCGCGGGTTTTCAGGGTGCAATACTCCCGGCAACAACACAGAGGGCATTCAAATCCGTTCGGCCAGCGCCATTTGAAAAACTGATCGCGGCATTGCCCTTCCTGACCGTATCGCTGAAAGAATTCCACAAGGCTCATGCCTTTCTGAAACTGGATTTTGTTCCTGGCCATGACACGTCTCCTAACCCAAGGAAAACCAGTGTCGTAAGTTTAGACGGGAGAATGGCTTATGTTAGGTGGTAATCAGG
>NZ_JAEVHF010000047.1 GCF_018263925.1 Kistimonas asteriae | reverse complement strand
GGCTCTGTTCACATTAAGTGTTGTTTTACCCAATGAATAGAAATCTGATCTAAAAAGCCTTCTTCTGAGAAGATATGGGTCTTTAAATATCGCTTCCAAGCTAGGTAACGAGAGAGATATTTTGTTGCTACGCCGTTGAAGAAACCGTTAAGCCAACGCTTCAAGTCACTGTGATAGGCATTGACCGTCTGGATGTGGTACACGCCTTCCTTCACGTGTTGGCCGTTTTTCGCAACCAGTGTTTTGGTGTTGATCCCGAGTCGTTTGCCTAAATTGTCATGAGACAGGTGCCCATCAGTACAGAGGGTGCTGCCTGCCTGAATATGCCCACATAAATGCTCATGAATTTCATCGGTGCTGACATGGCTCAGTACGGCATCAATGACATGATGTTCACGGTCGCAGGCTACCATAACCGGTACTTGCTTAACGGCGTCATGCTTCAGGCCTGCGTCCGGCTTCGAGCGATGACGCCTGATCCGGCCTCCGCGACGCCGGGCGGGTACAGGCAGGTCTCGCTGGCCTTTGTGGGACTCACGGAAAAACGTTTCATCCTCCTCGGAAATGCCTGTGAGATCCCCGTAATGATCGGTTTCAACGACAGCCATCAAACGATGGCGAAGGTGGAATGATGTGTTCAGGGGTACACCGCATTTCCTGGCCGCAGGACGGAGGGTAGTGCTGCCATTCATGCATTCCACGTATGCATCCAGCTTGTCGCGGACACGCAAATGCGCCAGAGGTGTGCCGGTCATGGCATTGAATGTGTGCTGGCACTGTTTGCAGCGATAACGCTGATGTCCTGATTTCTGACCCCAGCGTTTGATCGATTCACTATGGCAATGAGGGCAAACAGGATGCAGGCCAAAGTAAAACTTGAGCCTTTCGAGCAGGCAGGATGCCTGTCTGTCTTCTGATCCTTTTGCAGGTACCGGAGGAAGAGCTTCCCGGAGAATCGTGATTTGGTCTGGAGACATCAGAGGAATGGATTTCAGGATGTCGTCAAATGATTGCTGCTGCATGTCTCACCTCTCAAATGCCGAGTGGAATAGACGCACGAAACAGTATAGTCAGAGATGACAACACTTAATGTGAACAGAGCC
>NZ_JAEVHF010000046.1 GCF_018263925.1 Kistimonas asteriae | reverse complement strand
GGAACCTGCGAGCAAGTGACTTTTAAGAAATACAGTTTATGGAAGTTATTAAATCACTATTATGCAGCTCAAAAATAACTCAGTTTCCTGTTATTTAAGCCGGCTTACCGGCTTCCAGATACATTAACCCTGTGACCGGATCATTTGGTCCAGTCTAACCATGTTTGCCAGAGCGAATAACATCGCCAGCTTGCCATCATTTTTCCGCAGTCCCCGATAACGGGCTTTGATAAATCCAAACTGGCATTTGATGATTCTGAAGGGATGTTCCACCTTGGCTCGGATGCTGGCTTTTAGGTATTCCGTTTTCAAAATGACTTTATTGATTCGAGGGTGTTTCCTGAGTCTCTTCAACTTGCCTGGCTGTTCGGCTATATGCCACTGTACAGCATCTGTATTGAACTCTTTCCGCTTCTCAGCTCCTCTGTAGCCGGCATCGGCAAAGACAAACTGTTCATCACCGTGCAACAGGTTACGGGCTTGATTAAGGTCATGTTCATTGGCGGCTGTTGTCGCCAGGCTATGGGTCAAACCTGTACGGGCATCGACACCAATATGCGCCTTCATACCGAAATACCACTGGTTACCCTTTCTGGTCTGGTGCATTTGGGGATCTCGCTGCCCTGTCTGATTCTTTGTGGATGTCGGCGCTTCGATGATCG
Organism: Kistimonas asteriae; assembly: GCF_018263925.1. GTDB lineage: Bacteria > Pseudomonadota > Gammaproteobacteria > Pseudomonadales > Endozoicomonadaceae > Kistimonas > Kistimonas asteriae. Next base: position 500 of record NZ_JAEVHF010000046.1, on the reverse strand, counting down.
TGGCATCGACCAGTGAGCCTTCCTTCAAAACGATACCAGACTCTGTCAGCCATTGGTTGACGTCCGTGAAAATAGCCCGAGCCAGATTATGAGCTTCCAGCAGGTGTCGAAAGTTCATAATGGTTGTACGATCAGGAATCGCTTTATCCAGAGATAATCCGGTAAATAATCGCATGGACGCAATTTCATAAAGGGCATCTTCCATGGCCGGATCACTGAGGCTGTACCATTGTTGAAGGCAGTGTATTCGGAGCATGGTGGATAACGGGTAAGGTCTACGCCCATTACCGGGTTTGGGGTAATGAGGCTCAATAATGGCCTCAAGACGATGCCAGGGAATCAGTTTATCCATACGGGCAAGAAATATTTCTTTGCGGGTCTGGCGACGCTTTTGAGTGAATTCAGCGTCAGAAAAGCTGAGTTGTTGATCCATGGCTAATCTCCAGCAAGGGCTGAGAGGAGATTAGCTTATTATCGGGGACTTAATCGCAGGTTCCTTA
>NZ_JAEVHF010000045.1 GCF_018263925.1 Kistimonas asteriae | reverse complement strand
AGCTGCAGTTTGTGCCGGGCAGTGACTTCGATAGTTTGGCCAATGGTGAAAGCTCCACGGTGACCGTGCGTTATGTGATGTCCGATAACGAAGGGGCAGAATCGACGTCAACGGCGACCATCACGGTCACCGGTACCAACGATGATCCGGTGGCGAGTGCCGATACCAAAACCGGTCATGAGAATGAAACCCTCACGATTGATGTATTGGCCAACGATACCGATGTGGATCACAACGATGGTCCGGCCAACTTCAGTCTCGACAGCGTGCAGATCGTCGATGGTGACGGCAATCCGTTAAGCGGACAGGGCACGGTCAGCGTGGTGAATAACCAGCTGCAGTTTGTGCCGGGCAGTGACTTCGATAGTTTGGCCAATGGTGAAAGCTCCACGGTGACCGTGCGTTATGTGATGTCCGATAACGAAGGGGCAGAATCGACGTCAACGGCGACCATCACGGTCACCGGTACCAACGATGATCCGGTCGCGAGTGCAGATACCAAAACCGGTCATGAGAATGAAACCCTCACGATTGATGTATTGGCCAACGATACCGATGTGGATCACAACGATGGCCCGGCCAACTTCAGTCTCGACAGCGTGCAGATCGTCGATGGCGACGGCAATCCGTTAAGCGGCCAGGGTACGGTCAGCGTGGTGAACAACCAGCTGCAGTTTGTGCCGGGCAGTGACTTCGACAGCCTGGCCAACGGTGAAAGCTCCACCGTCACTGTGCGTTATGTGATGTCCGATGATGAAGGGGCGACCTCGGAATCCACGGCGACCATCACGGTGACCGGCACTAACGATGATCCGGTGGCGAGTGCGGATACGCAAACCGGTAATGAGAATGAAACCCTCACCATCAATGTGCTGGCAAACGATACCGATGTGGATCATAACGATGGCCCGGCCAACTTCAGCCTCGACAGTGTGCAGATCGTCGATGGTGACGGCAATCCATTAAGCGGACAGGGCACCGTCAGCGTGGTGAACAACCAGCTGCAGTTTGTGCCGGGCAGTGACTTCGATAGTTTGGCCAACGGTGAAAGCTCCACCGTCACTGTGCGTTATGTGATGTCCGATAACGAAGGGGCGACCTCGGAATCCACGGCGACCATCACCGTGACCGGCACCAACGATGATCCGGTGGCGAGTGCGGATACGCAAACGGGTCATGAGAATGAAACCCTCACGATTGATGTATTGGCCAACGATACCGATGTTGATCATAACGATGGTCCAGCAAACTTCAGTCTCGATAGCGTGCAAATCGTCGATGGTGACGGCAATCCGTTAAGCGGACAGGGCACGGTCAGCGTGGTGAATAACCAGCTGCAGTTTGTGCCGGGCAGTGACTTCGATAGTTTGGCCAATGGTGAAAGCTCCACGGTGACCG
>NZ_JAEVHF010000044.1 GCF_018263925.1 Kistimonas asteriae | reverse complement strand
GCTCATGCAGGTTCACAGTTTTGGGGTTGTTCAAAATATCCAGCTTGTAAAGCAGCCATCAGGCAAGGCACTTAACAAAAAATTCCAGCGGACACTCGCTCCGCTCGTGCAGCTGAATTTGGCGTTAACTGCCATGAAATATATTGATATTCCATCACAATTATTAGAAAAGGCGATCTCTCTTGAGCATATAGGTTCAAACGAGGTAGCTTGGTTCAAGAGTGATATCCCAGAGTTACTTAATCGACTAGAGTCGGTAGGTGCCTTCGTACTTGGCGGTGATGTTTTGAGTTTCGATTGTGGAGAGTATCGTCATAATTATGATAATTGGTATTTCGAGTTAAGTGATGGCAGTGCAAAACAAAGCATCGAGCACACAAGAAATTACATAAACAAATATCCTGCCGGTAACTATGCCTTTGTGGTTGTGGTTGCATAAGCAGTTAACAAAACAATCGTGTGGGACTGCACTAACGTGCAGCCCCACATCGAGTCGTTAGGGCGTTAAGCCAATCAATACACAGGAAATAGAATGACCAGAGAACTAAGCAATCCAGAACAATATTCAAACCTTTGGAATAATGAGTCAGAGTTTCTCGAATCCCATGGTATTTATAGCCAGCTGTCAAAAATGACGCCAGCAGGAAAGGTTCTTGAGTTTGGGTGCGGTGTTGGAAATGGAACCCGTCATTTATCCGCCGATCGGGAGGTTTTGTCTTTAGATAGTAATTCTCAGCTAATTGAAAAAGCCAGAAATATCACTAATGAAAGCGTGATAATTCACCAATGTGATTTTTTTGATTTAATAGAAGAAGATAAGGGGGTTATTGCCGAATTTAAACCACAAGTTATCGTCGGCTGGTTTATTGGTGGTTGTGGTATCGATATATTCAAGTATACCCAAGAAGAACCAGATGTAGTAACAAAGTCAAAACTATATCGTGAAAAAATTGAAGATATTATTGTTTCTCCTGACGTGTGTTTAGAGTCTGTCGATAACATTCACTTAGTAAGCCGGGGCGCTTTGGCTGCGGGCTTCTCTGAAGCTGAAATATTTACAGAAACCAAAAAGGACTATGATACATATGTATTCGAAAAAATTGGATTTGAAGTTGTTGAAGTAAAGAACATAGATTGGCCCAGAGATGGCAGTGAGTTTCAATACGGGCAAGCACATAATCCAAATTTCGTTGACGGAATTGCAGTTCCTGCAATCACTTCTATTGTGGCCAAAAGAGTGAAGTAGCCCTAACAAGTCAAAGCACGCGGACTTGGTAAAGCTGTCACCTTTTTTGTTCCAAAAAAGTCGCCAACTTCACCAAGCCGGTGTTTGAGGCGTTACATGCTCAAAGCAACTCTAATGATAAAAGTGAAAATTAGGATCATGCCATATTGAAAAAGGACACAATCACTAACGTTTTCTTTCCCAAGTGGTTGGAAGACTCCTTCATTAGTTACAGTAAT
>NZ_JAEVHF010000043.1 GCF_018263925.1 Kistimonas asteriae | reverse complement strand
TCAGAGGAATGGATTTCAGGATGTCGTCAAATGATTGCTGCTGCATGTCTCACCTCTCAAATGCCGAGTGGAATAGACGCACGAAACAGTATAGTCAGAGATGACAACACTTAATGTGAACAGAGCCAAAAGCCACCGTGAAGGTGGTCATCCACAATTTAAAAAAGGACTTTTCAATGCAAATCAAGCCTATACCAGACAGGCATTTAACGGATTGTCTGGACGATGTCCCTTTGAACACATACGAAACACCCTCTCCTCATCCCTCTCGTAAAAGCAAGGTGAAGGTAGAAGCTGTTGATAGAAAGATTCCCAGGAAACAACTCGCCCCCACACCGTGTTGTCATAATCGATTTGTGGCTAGCGGTCCTTTTGAGCAAACATTGTTGCAACTCGATGAAAACAAGAAACAGCAGGTCAGGTTAAAAGAAGAGGAAAATGAGCTTGTTGAATCGCTGAAATCCGCCGCATTCAACCACTACAGTTATGATGGAGATACATTCCTGCGAGACTACGGCGTTGTTGATCCTGAAGGAAAAGGAGTCATCAGTGCACGCTTCTTCGCTAATGGTAAAAAAGTTGGAGACTACGAAGGTGAGCTTGTATACAGAATCCCTGATCCCTTTGATCACTCAAAACCTCAAAAATATATTGTTTTTAAGCTATCCAATGACCTTTCTGCCTTTCAACCAGTAAGGCGACAACAAAGTCTACAGCAACAAAAATGCGCAATAATTCCCATGCAAAATGACAGGTACATCGCTTGGTCAAACCGATGGATTGAAAATACCGACATAGAAATCGGAAGAAACGGTAGCAAGAATATGCGCTATCTAAACCACTCCAAGCAAGCAAACGTCAGGCTACTCCCCCACCCTGTTGAGCGATATATTCTCTGGGAGAACAGACATTCTCTTTCTATTGAGGTGTTAGCAATTGATGACATTAAATACGGTACTGAAATCGTTTTTGATTATGAACCGAGAACAAAAAACAAAGACATCAAATTTCACTTGCCGACTGTATCAAAACTAACCTGTTTGCATAAAGAAACAATTACCGATCAACTGAACAAGGCAAGCAATCATCAATTAGCATTAACTTTTCCCAAAGTAGCGAAAGTGACAACCCCAAAACATTTAACAAAGAAACAAAACAACCCTACAAAAAAACCTCCACCACCAACAAAGCCTCATAAAAAGACATTATTGGTTCTTCCCCCTTCCAGCCAGTCCGTAAAACGCAAAAAAGCAACTGCAATGCTCAGACAGCGTAACGCTTACGACCCAATACTTGAAAAGTTAATCCAGGCTGCTCAAAAAGCCGGCGTGAGTGAAAAAATCATTTTTTGCACTAGCAATAAGGACTTTAAAATACCTCATCGTCTCTGGAATACTTACTGTATAACCTGGAATAAAATGTACAAACAAATGCCCTTAAACAAAAACCTGATTACCACCTAACATAAGCCATTCTCCCGTCTAAACTTACGACACTGGTTTTCCTTGGGTTAGGAGACGTGTCATGGCCAGGAACAAAATCCAGTTTCAGAAAGGCATGAGCCTTGTGGAATT
>NZ_JAEVHF010000041.1 GCF_018263925.1 Kistimonas asteriae | reverse complement strand
CGTTGAGTCTGTAGAAAAACGTCTGGAAGCACTGGCAGTCCCCGGCATAGCAGATATCCTTTAGAAATCTGCCCCAGAGTTCTATTTCGAGCCTCGCCATGCCTCGCTTCAAGCCGTACGACACTCGTCAAAATCTTTTATTACCGATTAACCTGGCCGAGCAACTAGTTCCCGGTTCTTTTGAGTACACGCTGAATTACCTCGTGGATCATGAGATCGATACGTCCATCTTCCATGACCATTATCACAACGATGAAACCGGTCGTCTGGCTTATGATCCGGCCATGCTGTTGAAGGTGGTGCTGTTTGCCTATTCTCGCGGCATCACCTCCAGCCGCAGGATTGAGAAAGCCTGTCGTGAGAATGTGGTTTTCATGGCGCTTTCCGCCGACAGTCAGCCTCACTTTACGACCATTGCCGACTTTATCAGCCGTATGTACAAGCCGGTCGGGCAACTGTTCATTCAAGTCTTGATGATCTGCGACCAACTCGGTCTGATCGGTAAGGACATGTTTGCCATTGATGGTCGCAAGATGTCGTCCAACGCCAGCAAGGAGTGGAGCGGCACCCACAGCGAGCTTAAGGGTAAAAAGAAAAAGCTGGAGAAAGCCGTTTCCCGTTTGTTGAAACGCCATCGGGAACATGATGCTCATGAGCAGGTAAATCCTCAGCATCAACGCGACGATGAGCAGCGTATTGAGACACTGAAAAAAGCCTCACGCCGTATCAAGACGTTCCTGAAGGAGCAGCCAGAGCGAACCAATAAACGTAACCAGCCGCTTAAAGGCAATGTGACCGACCCGGACAGCGCCAAGATGAAGACTGCCAAAGGGGTTATCCAGGGTTACTGTGGTGTAGCGGCTGTCGACAGTAAGCACCAGGTCATTATGCACGGGGAAGCCTATGGCCATGGTGCTGAACAATCGACCTTGATCCCGACAGTAAAAGCGATTGATGCCCAGTGTCGCTGGCTGGGACATAGCGATATTTTCAAAACCGCCAGGATCACCGCAGACAGTGGTTTTCATTCCAGGGAGAACCTGGAAGCCCTTACCAGGTTGAACGTGGATGCCTATATCGCTGACAACCAGTACCGCCAGCGTGACCCTGACTTTGATCAGGCCGGGCGTTACCGGGTTCAGCATAAAAAGGAACGGGCGGCGCTGGCCAGACAGCGGGGCAAAACGGTTGCCACCGGACGCTTTACGACACGGGATTTCCGGTTCGATACCCGCACCATGACCTGTACCTGTCCGGCCGGGAAACCCATGTGGCTTAGCAGCGCGAAGGCGATGATTGGCGGGAAGCCTGCTTATCAGTTCTGCGGTTATGTACACCATTGCCGGGATTGTCCGATGAAGGCGCAGTGTCTGCGTCGGTTGGATCAGAAAAGGCCTCGCTCTGTCGCCTTCTTTTATAAGGAGGTAGTCGACCAGCAAAAACCGGATGTTCTGCAAATCATGAAAGACAAGATCGACAGCCCGGCTGGAAAACGGATTTACAGCAAACGGCTGGCGGTCGCCGAACCCCCGTTTGCCCATATGCAGGCTATGGGGTTATCAGAACTCACATTGCGGGGACGCCCCAAGGTCAATGGGCAGTGGCAGCTTATGTGTGCCCTTCACAACCTGAAGAAGATTCACGGGTTTGGTGGAGAGAAGCTGCAACAACGAATGGAGAAGGTGCAAAAGCATGGGTGACAGACCAGCGGGGGCATTTTCGCCCCATGATGCCTTCAATACTCGCTAAGCCATTAGCGGATAAATAAAACACGAAATCATCAAGCGATATGTCTGTAGAAAGCTGAAGCAGATTTCATTCATTAACAATGAAGGCATTGTGGTTTCATTCTTAGATTTTCTACAGACTCGTTA
>NZ_JAEVHF010000040.1 GCF_018263925.1 Kistimonas asteriae | reverse complement strand
CGAGTGTCGTACGGCTTGAAGCGAGGCATGGCGAGGCTCGAAATAGAACTCTGGGGCAGATTTCTAAAGGATATCTGCTATGCCGGGGACTGCCAGTGCTTCCAGACGTTTTTCTACAGACTCAACGACTCGATGTGGGGCTGCACGTTAGTGCAGTCCCACACGATTGTTTTGTTATATTTATTTCTCAGTACAAGCAATTAACGCTTGGATAACAGCTTTACCCAGTTGAGATACATTTGATGCTTGTTGTAGGTATTGTGTTTTTTCTGCGATTTCATGAAAGCCCTTCTCATTACCTGTGGAGCCTCCATTTCTGCATGGTGTGATCTCATACTTATCTGAAGCACTAAGCATGCACATTTTAGTACCTTTGATAAAGGTTCTATAGGACTTAACACCTGCAGCCAGTAGGAGTGGTTTAGTCATGCCTGAGTGTGTTTTAGGGTGAGGCACACCACTTTTGGAGTGTTCTAGCGCTTGTAGGCATAGTGATCCAATGGTTGCCTCTTCATCAGAGCTAGAGCACGTAAAATATGGACCTGCATCAAGCCATACACCAGCAGTTGTTTGTTGGTTTGCTCCCAAAAATAACGAGCCCTTTCTTTCGTAGATTAAAACTAATTTATTCATGAAAGTTGATTAAAAATATAACGACTCGATGTGGGGCTGCACGTTAGTGCAGTCCCACACGATTGTTTTGTTATATTTATTTCTCAGTACAAGCAATTAACGCTTGGATAACAGCTTTACCCAGTTGAGATACATTTGATGCTTGTTGTAGGTATTGTGTTTTTTCTGCGATTTCATGAAAGCCCTTCTCATTACCTGTGGAGCCTCCATTTCTGCATGGTGTGATCTCATACTTATCTGAAGCACTAAGCATGCACATTTTAGTACCTTTGATAAAGGTTCTATAGGACTTAACACCTGCAGCCAGTAGGAGTGGTTTAGTCATGCCTGAGTGTGTTTTAGGGTGAGGCACACCACTTTTGGAGTGTTCTAGCGCTTGTAGGCATAGTGATCCAATGGTTGCCTCTTCATCAGAGCTAGAGCACGTAAAATATGGACCTGCATCAAGCCATACACCAGCAGTTGTTTGTTGGTTTGCTCCCAAAAATAACGAGCCCTTTCTTTCGTAGATTAAAACTAATTTATTCATGAAAGTTGATTAAAAATATAACGCTAAGTTTTGGGGCCGAGCAGCAAAGCTGCGAAGGTCCCGAGCCCAGAAGGGGCGAACAACAACGCTTAGTTATGCTTTAATTTATTTGGTAGTTCTCTGTATAAAGCATGTTGTCTTTAAAAATTAAACATGTTTTAGAGTTTCCTTTAGTACCAACAAATTCGTAGAAGTCGAAGTTTTTAATTTTTTGTTGATCAGTAAGTGGTAAATCTTCAGGGGCTCGTGAACTAATGGAGGTAGAGCTACAAGAGACATTGCCATCAATAACTCGTTTTCTTGCCATACAGGTTTCTACAATGTATTTATAACTTTGATAAATGTCTGATGCAGTCGCGCCAGATGATTTGATTGATATTTGGCTAGTGAATATTTGTTCGTGAGAGTCAGTATCTATGAGTTCTATATCATAAACATTAGATTTGAAATGTTTTGTGATGTTATTAATGCAATAATTTGGCAGTGGAAGTATTAAGTGAGTACCATGATTTATTTTGCTTCCAAAGCCGATGCCATTGGAACGAATCTCAAAATACGATTCTTTAGGTATTTCACTTTCAGCTATTACGTAGAAAGGAAGAAGTGCAAGAATAAAAAGATATTTTGGCATTTTGTTATTATCAATTTTGATTGTTAGAGAGGCATAACGACTCGATGTGGGGCTGCACGTTAGTGCAGTCCCACACGATTGTTTTGTTACATGCGGAATACTGCTTTTTAAGGCTAATGCTAAATTAAGGCTCTGGATATTTTATAAATTAATAAAGTA
>NZ_JAEVHF010000003.1 GCF_018263925.1 Kistimonas asteriae | reverse complement strand
AATTCCACAAGGCTCATGCCTTTCTGAAACTGGATTTTGTTCCTGGCCATGACACGTCTCCTAACCCAAGGAAAACCAGTGTCGTAAGTTTAGACGGGAGAATGGCTTATGTTAGGTGGTAATCAGGATTGTCTATAGGTCAATTGTTGTTTCACTTCCTTTCAGGAAACGATGAATTTTGACAGTGTCGAATCAATGGCGATAAGACGGTTAGCCTGTTCAGACCGGGGTGAGATCAACTCAAAATCCACCTCTTCGAAGCCCGGTGCGACGGAGCACCCTACCAGTATGGTATCGCCCAGTGGTTCTGCTGCCTGCCAGATACCCGCTGGTATCGCGTGACAGAACGCACCGGACTGGGCTGATAGCGTAATGACTTCTGGCGGTTTCATCGTGCCGTCCCACAGATAGAGCGTAAGCCCGGTTCCCTGGTAAAGGCTCCAGATTTCATCAGAGCGTAACCGGTGAAAATGGCTCACTTCACCAGGGTTCAATGTGTAGTAGATGTGCGTGAGAGCACTGCGGGGTTGGGCATCCGGCGCAGTGAGCCTGCGGTCAGACTTAAATACCGGACAAAACCGGCCGCCTTCGGGGATGTCAATAAATGCTGTCGGTTTCATTGGCAGGCTCTGTCAGGGGAGGAACCAACGTTTACCGATCACACTGATCGGGTGAATCCGCCATCAACCCTGATATTTTGCCCGGTGATATACGCCGCGTTATCGGATGCCAGAAAGGCGATGAGTTCAGAAATTTCTGCCATGGTTCCATAGCGATTCATCGGGATTCTATCCAGGAAGCTTTGTTTAGCGGGCAGGCTGTCAATGAAGCCCGGCAGAATGTTGTTCATGCGGATATTGTCAGCGGCGTATTGGTCGGCATACAGCTTTGTATAGACCGCCAGCCCGGCGCGGAATACGCCGGAGGTAGGGAAGTCAGGCTCGGGTTCAAACGTAGCGAAGGTGGATATGTTGATAATTGAACCTGACTGCTGACGTTGCATAATGGGGGTAACCATTCGGGTAGGACGAACCACATTGAGAAAATAAACTTCCATGCCTTGCTGCCATTGTTCATCGGATAGCGTAAGGATAGGCCCCTTCGGGCCATGGCCTGCGCTGTTGACGAGGGTATCGATACGTCCCCATTCGTTGAGTGTCATATCAATAAGGCGTTGGAGGTCATCATTGGATTGATTGGAGCCCGTTACGCCAATACCGCCCAATGATTGTGCCAGGGCTTCACCTTTACCCGATGATGAAAGAATTGAGACCTGATAACCATCTTCTGCCAGTTTGCATGCAGCATCTGCCCCCATACCGCTTCCACCGGCAGTGATAATAGCGACTTTCTCTGTTGTCATCATCGGCTCTCATTGTGCGATTTGGGGGCGAGTTGAATGCAGTCAAACGTTGAGTTGCACAAGCAGCATAGACAACCAGAACCCATCTCATAAAGACTTCCTGGAAAGAATCATGAAACCAGCAAGTCTCAAAAATCCAGGAAAATGCTCTAGCTTATACTCGTAACGTGTAACGATACGGCGAACATTGTGGAGTCAGGAAAATAGCTTCTCCAGTTCACATCGGCGTTTGTATCTTCTCAGTATTCGATCATTTTGAGTTTGAGGCTTGGTTCTTTTTTTTTTGCGGTGAGGCGCTATCAGCTCAATACCCTGCACTGTAAGAGTGAAATCCAGCGGATCATTATCATAAGCCCTATCATCAATCATACTGAGGCGGCATCTGTTGTAACAACGGAGCGTACCTTGTTAGCGATGGCAACCCCAAGTGTGGCCAGGGCATGTTCATCCAGATGCACGCCATCCAGTGGGCTGGGTTCCACAATCTCTGCAGCATCAAGAAATAAGCAATGGTGTTGCGTGGCAACGGCCCTGAAATGCTTGCCAAAGGACTCTGACTGGGAAATGTCACCATGGCACTGTTGCAGCAGTTCATGTGACAGCGCGTGGATACGCGGCGGTGAGATGATCATGACCTTGGGAGCTGCGCCGGCAGGACCTGTTGGGCTGCACTGAGCGCTTCGGGTCAAGAACGCGACACCTTGCGCTGCGTCATAGGCTGTCAGTTCTTGATGATGAAGTACATCGTTGGTGCCCAGGAATAGAATGAGCAAGTCAATGGGGGAGTGGGTTTCCATAATGGGTTGCAGCAGCTCTGCGCCATTGCGTCCAACACGAAAAGGGTCCTCATGCATTGTATAGCGTCCAGTCAGACCTTCAGCAATCACATGGTAATCATGACCCAGTGTGGCCTGTAATACCGAGGGCCAACGCTGGTGCAGTGGGTATCGGGCGGCAGTGCCGGGAATGTAGCCCCATGTGATTGAGTCGCCATAGCAGAGAATCGTTTTCATCGTTCAGTCATCCTGCATCAACAGACAGTAAAGAGTCACATCACATGGGGATGAACGATCAGTCTCGCCATTAGCATCAGGCATACTGTTGTCGTTTCTGCTGAAGATCCTGCAACCCTTCCTCAATAGAGGGTTGTGTATCATAGGCGAGTGCATCCTCCGGGATCGTGATCCACCCAGGGGCGCTTTTCAGCCAGACGTGAGCATCCGGTACCAACCGGGCAGCCTGTTCCAGAGTACCCGCTTTCAGTTTGATGATGTCCGGTGCATCCGGGTTTACATTGTAGATTCGATTTCCACAATCCGGGCAGAAGTGCGCCATGTTTCGTGTACCGACCGCAGATGTGCGTTCCCAGCTTTTCAGCTGACCGGAGATCAACTGGAAGGCGTTCGATGGCAACAGCATGGAATAGGTGCCAACGCCTGAGGAGGCTTTTTGGCATTCCGTGCAATAGCAGGCGACCAGAGCGATATAATTAGCGGGTATTTCATAGCGGACATTTCCGCACTGGCAGGATCCCTTCATCGTATTTTACCTGTGTTGGAAGTAGCGCTTTTCCTAAGCGTGGTAACAGGTTGGCTTTTTTTCACTGAAATAGAAAGTCTCTTGTCGTGTATTTAAACATGTTTAAGCATTCTGTCAGTTGATAACAACAAACAAAAACAAATACCATACAGTCCGCACAGAAAATCACGTTGCCTGTTCAGTTACACTGTGAATGATAAAAAACGGATGATAATCATGAATAAAACAATTACTGCACTACTGCTCTCTACGTCTCTGGTCGTACTGGCCGGGTGTGCAACGCCGAGTGCCGTGCACTTGAATGATGGCACCCGAATTGATGCAGTCGATACTCCATCCTACGACGATGATAGCGGTTTCTATACCATTGAAACGGTTGATGGAAAGGAACGTCAAATCAACAAGGCAGTGATTCAGTCCATTGAGGCACTGGAATAATGCAATAAACCCAATAAACGTGTTGGCGGGCATTTATTGACTGACGTTTATTGGGTGACTTTCAAGGTTATACATCACATTCAATGTCACTCTGGAGTTTTTCCAACTCATCCAGAATACGAATAAATTTGGTGCCAAATGTCGTTACAGTGTATTCCACCCGCGGCGGCACTTCGTTATAGGTGATACGCTCCAGAATACCGAACTGGACGTTGCGTTTCAGGCATTCATTCAGCACTTTAGTGGTTAACCCCTCAACACTGCGGACCATTTCACCGGGTCGATTAATCCCGTTTGCCAATAGCTGATAAACCGTCAGCGACCATTTGCAGCCAAAAATAGTCTCAACCATACGTGCGCTGCGCTCAGGCGCAGATTTCCGCGAAAAATATTTTTCCTGTGTTTTCATCAAGATATACCAAAAAGTAACTACTGCACCGGTTTGTGCCTGCTGTCGCGAGGCTACTGGCTTTTATATTCTGAGTCCACTCGATGAAAACATTCAACCAGGAGAATGGCTATGACTGACTCAGTCCAACCGGTCCACGTATCAGAAAACCAGGGTGTCGCACTGATTGTGGGTGGCTCCAGTGGTATGGGGCTGGCGACTGCAAAGCAACTGGTGCCGCGCGGTATTCCTACGATCATCCTTGGAAACTCCAATGACAAGCTGGCGGCTGCCCGCGATGCTCTGATGCCATACGGCGAGGTGGAAACGCTGCAGGCCAATTTGTACAAGCCCAGTGACGTCTCTGCGGTGATAGATACGCTGCAATCAGAGAAGCGTCATATCCGCTACCTGGTCAATGCCGCCGGTTATTTCAAACCGACAGCCTTTCTGGAACACACCATGGAAGACTACGATACTTACATGGAGATAAACCGGGCAACATTTTTCATTACCCAGGCCGTTGTGCAGAACATGGTGGCACACGACGGTGGTGCAATCGTGCATATCGGTTCCATGTGGGCGAAGCAGGCGATCAAAGCAACGCCGTCGTCCGCTTACTCCATGGCCAAAGCGGGTCTTCATGCACTGACACAACACATGGCCATGGAGTTGGCCGAGCATAATATTCGTGTTAATGCGGTTGCACCGGCGGTCGTAAAAACGCCGATTTATAACGCATTCATTGACCCCTCGGCAATGGATGAAACCCTGGCGACGTTTGATGCATTCCACCCCATTGGTCGAATTGGCACACCGGATGATGTCGCGAATACGATTAACTTCCTGTTGGGGGATGATGCCAGCTGGGTGACCGGTGCGATCTGGGATGTCGATGGCGGTGTTATGGCGGGTCGAAACTAAAACGCCCGGATTATGTGTCGTTAGTTTTTACGTTTTGTCTAGCATGGTGTTGTAGTGGCTTTGCTAAGGTAAAGCCATTTTTTACTCAGGCATGTAGCGTTGTTTTTATGATAGATGGAGAGTTGTATGGGGGAAGGCAAGCTACCTTAAAAGAGGCAGGAGAAGCACAATTTCAAGGTGCATGGATTTGCTTAAGGGGCAAACGTGCGCCAGCCATGAACGGCTGTTGTAGTATTGTGATGGTTCCTCTAGCCGACAGGCCCAAGAGTCTGGGCGGCGTTTCTAATCAGCGATAACCTTTAGGTATAACCGATAAAGGATAAAAGAAGGCTACTACAAACAGTAAGATGCCGAATACGATAAACGACGTGCCTACCCAGGACCCCAGTCTGTTATCTGACTCCCAGGCTTCCCTGACGTCGAGAAAGGAGCGCACACTGTGTTGGTTGACGCTCAAGGCATATACCGTGAAAAAAACACGGTCATCGAAAACGGCTGAGCGGGGATCTTCTCGGTTGAAAAGCACGGCTACTGTGTGTGTTCCCGCATTTTCAAGCGCGGTATAGACCTTATCAATCGCACCGGATTTGGAGTTGTAGTGAAACTCTTCGTCAACACCGGTTAAGCCAAACTTAACCACATCACTGCCATAGCGCTGGTGATCCACTTTTTTAACGAAGCGTAACGTGCCTTCTGCGCTGACAAGATTCTTTGTTTCAGGGATATCTTCAGTGGCCAGGAAAGAAATTAGATAGCCAAAAGCTATTGAAAGGACGCCTGAAAAAAGGAGCGCTTTTAAGATGCTGATTTTAGTATTCTTTATCAATGAACGTGTCCCTTCTTTTTTGATAAAGGAAAATGTTACAGTCACCTTTTCATCTTATCGTCTTTACAGCTGATGTATCAAATTTTCAGCGCATGTTCTCTGGTATCAATAGCCTAATGGATGCGATAAGCATCTTTATGGATGGGCTGAACTATATGTTTATTTTCAAAGTGTTTTATTTGAATTTTTATCCTATTGGAAGGTCAAATGATTTGGTGATATGTATTTGGTTGCAATGTTGATCAAGCTATTAATTGTCAGTATTTTTAGCGATATGGAATGGTGTGTGATATTAAAATGAATAATATTTCCACTGAGATTGAATAATTATATCTGTTCGAAATAGATGGTTTTTATAATATTTCAAATGGCAATAGAGAGACAGTTATAAATACTCGAAGTTCCCACCTAAAGACTAAAGTGCAATAGCCAGTGCCTTCAGTCACATTTATAGTATTGGAAATAGTTCAACGAATAACCCTGTTCGAAACCGTTGAGAGATCAGGCACTCTCAACCCCACGGAATCAATCTTATCCAGTTATTAACAACTATCAAACAGAACAAGATTCAGTTTAGGGAGATTCAATTATGCAGACATCAATGGCTTTGTTTTCCACTGTTAATCCTCACAGCAGAGATATGATCACTGCGCATGGCAAGAGTGAGAATCAAAGCCATGAGTTGACTATGAAACCAGCGTTACTCAAAGGAAAGTGTCAGCCTTCAAAAACAGCATCAAGAGTGCGTAAAACGGGCGCTGCTTCTCTGCCTGGTGTGCAAAGGACGATAACAAAGCGCAGGAAATGGCGTCGACGAATTACCCGGAAAGCAATGGCTAATGCTACTGAAAAACTCACGATCAAATTGCAGATGCGTTTGCCACACAAATCCTGTTCAACATTATTTGGTAAAATCGCTGATTGTCGAGTAAAACCCATTAAAAACGGGCTGATTCGTTTCTTTGTCTGGATGCACAAAATTAATCTCCAGGAAGCCGTCAAGAAGCGTCCGGAGGACTATAAAAGCTTTAACGATTTCTTCACCCGTCAACTGGAAAAAGACGCCAGGGTTATTGCTCCACAGGGTAAGATCGCTTCACCGGTTGATGGCACAGTCAGTCAGGCTGGAAAAATTGACGAAGGCAAAATGATCCAGGCCAAAGGCCATTCATACAGCGTGGAAGACTTATTAGGTGGCGATGAGTCTCTGGCTGAGACCTTCAAGAATGGTAGCTTTGCCAATATCTATTTATCGCCGGGCGATTATCATCATTTTCATATGCCCACGCACGGTAAGCTGCTAAAAACGATCCATGTACCGGGTGAGTTGTATTCCGTCAGCCCCAAAGCGGCTAGAAATATTGATGGCCTTTTTGCTAAAAATGAACGACTGGTTTGTATCTTCGACACGCCACAAGGGCGAATGGCGATGGTCATGGTGGGGGCCATCAATGTGTCCAGTATTGAGACGGTATGGGCAAAAGGCGTAATCGAGCCACACCGAAAGGATGGGAATCGTGCGGATGTTCATCCAGAGTACTTCGATAACTTTAATAATGAGCATACGTATGAAAAAGGGGATGATTTGGGCGCATTCCGTATTGGGTCAACGGTGATCTGCCTTTTTGAAAAAGATCAGGTTGACGGGCTGGAGAAGCTTGCCAGTGGCCAGAAAGTCACAATGGGAGAGGCTATTGGCTCCATGAAAGAAGAGAAAGCTGGCGCTGAATAAACGACGCCAGCTAAAGAAAACTAACCGGCACGTGCACCATTGGGGAGAGGTATTTCAGGCGTGGCGAGACAGGGCGTGATGCCATCGGCATAGCCAATGTCAAACAGCATGCCCTGAGAGACTTTCCCCGCCATGTTTCGTTCAGGCAGGTTCACGACAAAGAGGGCCTGCTTTCCTTCAATATCCCTTGGGTTATCACGTTCTTGTTTAATACCGGCAAGAATGGAGCGCGTGTGATCACCAAAGTCCACGGTCAGTTTCATCAGCTTGTTCGATTGCTCAACGTCACTGACGGAGAGAATCGTGCCGACACGAATATCCAGCTTTTCAAAATCTTCGAAAGTAATAAATTCTTTAATGGGCGCTGGTGTCATGATCCTATGCCTCATGATGAATATTATATACTGCGCACAATATACGGCATGGGATTGCATGCACCAAAGGGTTGTTCAAACGCACAGAGCATGTCTGGAGAGTGTATCCACTACGAATCAATGAACATCTGACGGGAATGACGTTTTTTATGCATAACCCTAGTACTTTTTTTCATAGTTCATGCGTTATGAAGTGTTTTTCTGGGCATATGACGTGTAATGTTTGACGACAGTTTACCCTTTGCCTATATGCTGTGTTCCTTAACATCAAAGCAGGCAGACGTATTATGTCGTTCATGCATAAGATGTGTTCCGTACTATTTTTACTCGTTGCGATCTCTTACCAGGCGCATTCCGCTCAACTTACCAACCATATGAAAGAGGCCTCCGTGCTGACAGCACAAGCATTTGAGCAGGCAAGGCCCAATGTCTTATTGTGTGTCATACCTTCTTCGTCGGAATCAGGTAATACAAGCGATGTAATAGGTAAAGTTATACCGGCCGGTGATGGCGGTAGTTACGTGTGTGAAAGCACGGCTCTGGCGGGTGATGTGTCGTCGGGAGCCCAGGTGTCCAAAGAGTTCAAATGGCTTGATATCGGCCATGATCAGTTGGCCAGCTGGCTTATCTCTTTTGCCTCGCTTGAAAAGAATGAGAGTGGAGCAGTGTATTTCGCGCTGAGATGCAGTGAGCACCGTCCAGATCATGCGCCAGCCATTTGTGTGCAATCAACGCAAGGTAAGGGGTTTGAGTTTGGTTATGAAGGGGGGGGGGATAATGGGAGCAAGTCATGTGCACCCCATGAAGGCGCACTTTACGCTTCGCCTTACTTCCATGCTGCAGCAACGGCATTTAGCAGCTGTACAGGTGACACCTTTCATCCCGAATGTCATCGGTGTAATGGTGGGGGCTGTGGTGCCTTTGAATGTTCCGCGTTTACTTCCTGGGATAAATGCCCGTCTGGTAGCCATCTCTGTGGCTATGAGCACTGTGTCGCAAACTTTTGCCCCATGAGGCCAATTTGTCAGTGGGATAAGTGATACGTCACAGTGAATGAGTGATGAGTTATTTTAGCTCCGACGTTAGCTAGCATGGGTTGTGCTTCACAAAGCCGGGAATACTGTTATTACGCCGTATCTTCAGTATTCTCGTTTTTGCCTATGACTGCGGCATCGGAGCTTCCTGCCATGACGTTATTCTTATCTTTATGCGTGTTAAACAAACATAAAAGGTATCCAGCCGGATACCTCATCACCGGCATGTCAGCACTTAGCGAGACAACCATTCCGCCGTTTCAGACCATGCCTGCTTATTCATGCTTTTTTTGAAGAAGCCAAAATGGTCTATGCCTTTCATCTGGTAATCTTTCGGCTGAAGGATGATCACGTCACTCTCCGCATTTTTGAACAGCGCTTCCAGCTTATGAACCGCGGGCGGTGGTGCAAACCGTCTATCATCTGCCATGCCGTAAAAGCGCATCTTCCCGTTATAACCCTGAAACCCTTCGCGCAACGGCCGTCCGGCTGGATCGGCGATATACGCTTTCTTACGGCCAAAGCGACTCCAGTCCCGCGCGACTTGGTTAGGAAGATGTTCCGCGCCCAGAACCCATCGGGGCAAACCGCCAGTGAGTGTATAAAACAGCGGCAGCACACCAAAGAAAAATGCGATCGTCAAAGGCCGGTCTTTCAGCGGCCAGTTCTTCCAGTAAATATGTTGCGAGGCAATGCTCAGGAAATCGGAATACCGGTTATTATCCGGCAGTACCCCCAGCAGCTGACCACCAATCGAGTGACCAATGCCTTTTACCTTCAACCGGGGATGCCGTTGCATAAAGTCTGACAGAATCGCATCCATATCCCGCTGCCCCCAGTGGAGCATGGTGGGCGAAGGAGAATCACTGCGAGACTTTTTACTCTCGCCGATACCCCGAAATTCATAGGTCAGTACCGTAAAACTTTGCTCGCATAAAAACTCTGCATAGGCCTGGTAATACTTACGCACGACACCGGTCGCACCGTTAATAATCAAACCGATACCATTGGGGTTTTCAGGCAGAAACTCTGTGCCAGCAAGGTGATAGCCGTCGTCCGTTTCGATCGTTATATTTTTTATATTCATAGGTACTGCTGTTGTTGATCTACATCTGGAGCGGTTAGGGTGAATGGCTTGGCATTCTGAGTCAACAGATTGCAAGGGCCCTATCACTTACACGTATATGCATACGCTTTTTGATTCGCTAAATACTCAACGCATGTTTTGTATCAAAGTGACGTATAACAGCCTGAAAACTGATGAGCACTAACTATTAGCAAAAGGTGTGGAAAGCGGTCTTACGCGATCGGGAATGTTCTTTAATTCGATGGACCAGGTTAATGCAATAATAAAGGCTCGCGACCTACAAAGTCCGCGAGCCTTTCGTTCCTGATAGGAGCGGCTTTTAGGCAGCAATCTCCGTAAACCAGAGCGCATCCTGAAAATTCCCTTTAATCACAAGATCCCCTTTGCCCATGGCAGAAAACGTATCCAGCTCTTCTTTGGAGAGCATGACTTTCAGCGCGGTATCCTTGTCCGACCATATCAACTCCACTGTCGCATTCTTGCTTCCGCCAGGATGGAAGAAGATCATGTTGCGCCGAAAGATATACGTGTGGCTGTGCTTGCCATCGGCGGTCCGGATCACAACCGTCCGGTTGATATAGCGAATCTTTTTCCGGAACGCTTTACTGAATAATGCGCTGGCCAGCAGTTTGAAGCCAAGGGCGATTAATAGCAGTGTCATTTTCATGGCAATGTCCTCCGCTACATCCAGGGTTTCAGATTTTCAATGGAAATCTCGCCTGCTTTGACCAACGGAATGACCTCGGCCAGGTCTCTTACAAACGTATCGACGACTTCATCCGTCACCGGGTCCAGCACGATTTTTATGGCAGGTGGCTGAAAGGAGGGCAGGCAATAGGATTGGCGCTCAAACAGTCCGCCCATTACCGCGAATAAATCCAGCCCTTTCTCCAGACGAATGGTCATCGTGCAGAGGTCTGAGGGGAAGCATTCCACACCGTCGATGGCGCTGATTTTTTCGAGGTAGCGTTGTTTTACTTCCATCGAACGCTTTGCCAATGCCAGGTAACCTTCTTCGCCCAGGAACTTCATCACCGCCCAGGCTGAGGCAATGGGGCCTGCGGAGGTCGTGCCGGTAATGGCTTCGGTGGAATACAAACCGTCGGGCCAGTCACTGGCGGAACAACAATAATATTGCTCCCACTCCGTGTTGCGGAAGGTGATAGACGATAACGGCTTGGCACTGTAGCCGTGCTTATGGAGATCCGCCGAGATCGAACGCACCCCCGGCACCCTGAAATCCCAGACCGGCAGTGCCTGTCCCAGCTTTTCGGCAAACGGCGACTGAAACCCACCGAGGCAACCATCCACATGCATCCACACATTGTGTTTTTCTGCGAGTGCGCCCAGTGCGGGAATGTCATCAAACAAGCCGTAAGGCCAGCAGGGGGCGGAACCGGCGATAAGAATTGTGTTCCTGTTAATGGCTTTTTCCATGGCGGCGACATCGGCCCGGTAATCGTCGCCCAGGGGAATGCGCTTGATCTCAATGCTGGCGTATTTGCACCATTTGGAAAAGGCCGTGTGGATGGAGTAGGGGACAACGATGTTGGGCTTGAGAATCCCTTTTTCCTGTTGGCCCCATTCCTTGGCGGCGGCAATGGCGGAGTACAGGCTTTCGGAGCCGCCGGATGTGAACCTGACCCTGGCATCCTCTGGAAACCGGAGCATTTCCTTGACCATCTGTTTCACTTCCAGGCCCATCTTCGTGCAGCCGGGCAGGAGTTCCTTGTAGAGGTAATTCCGTCTTAGAAACATCCGGTTGGCATCTTTGGCGATTTCGGCGGCTTCCAGATGCGACATCAGGGTGGTCGATTGGATGGTGTTGTGGGAATAGATGTCGGTGACATCCATGGCGTCGAAATCCGACAGCCGTTGCATGACGTCTTCTTTCGTTGCCCCTTTGTCGGGAAAGACCTTGCCTTCAAACGCGAGTGCTTGTTCTCCACCGAAATAACCCATACCACCCTCCTTATACTTATCTCCCTGGATTGTATGGGTTCTGGATGGTGCAAAAATTGATCGATATCAGTAAGTGGTACTATCGTGCATATATTGGTGTTAGTGGGATAAAGCAGCGTCTTTCAGTATTGCCTTAAAGAGCGAGGCTTCCAGTTCAACCCAGGGCAGAATGTCCTTATCAATAATTTCAATGCGGCTGCCATCTAACTGATCCAGCGCAAGTACACTGACCACACCATTTTGCCCATTAAAGCCTTTTAACCCCAGGTCTGTTCTGATAACGGCTTTTAAACGGTCGGCAGGAATGCCACTAAACAACAGAAACATCTGCTCATAAGAAAAAACAATTTTTTCGTCGTACAGCCAACCGCAACTATGATAGCCCTGTCCGTTATTCTCCTTACGGATATAGGTTTCACCTTCGGGCAGGACTAATGGTGCGGTGTCAGGCATAGATTGGTGATGACTATGGGCATGCTTATTATGTGCGTCTCGCTTATATCGAGGTAAATCCAGCCACTCCATTTTCAACGCACCGTGTTGGGCCCAGCCTGTGGTCTTCTGCTGTACGAATTGACGACTATAGTCTTCAAACAGATGGCGATGTTCATCAGAACAGAGGTCTGTTTTATTCGCTACCAGCACATCTGACAGTTGAGCCTGATCCCTGAAGTTATCATTTTCAAGGTATCGGCTGTCATTCAGGTGCCTGGGATCCATCAGGCAAATACTGGCTCTCAGGTCGAGCACTTCATCGTAGTACTCACCGGTCAGTGTGTTGAGAATCTGCTCAGGATGCCCAAGCCCTGTTGGCTCAATCAAAATGCGATCAGGCTTGCTGCGGGCAATCAGCATATTCAAACCAATCTGCATGGGTAAGCCCGCTACGCAACACATGCAGCCACCGGGCACTTCCCTGACCACGGCACCTTTACCCGCCATCATGGCGCCATCAATGCCGATTTCACCAAACTCGTTCACCAGCACGCCCCAGGTTTCATGTTCGGGCTTGTTGGCTAACAGGTGAAGAATAGCGGTTGTCTTGCCTGATCCCAGAAAGCCGGTAATCAGATTGGTGGGTATAGCCTTTGCCACAGTTACGGCTCCTGCAAACAGCGAAGACACGTTATAACATAACGTTTTTATAATTGCAGTCAGTCAGGCTGATGAACCGTTTCGGCGACCAACACTCCCAAAACGCAAATAAAAAAAGAATGCTTGGGAATGAGGAAATCGTCTGATTAGGGTCGGCAGCTGTTTTGCTGCCTGCAAGAAAGCTATACACGCCTTTTACTCCCAGCATATTGAACAGGCATCTCTGTTGGCCGGCAGAGCGCTTCGAGCCAATTTCATCGACTTCTCTCGCTATCTGCTTTATCCGTCGGAGTAGCCGGGCGTGTTCAACCCCTTTGGGGTCATGGAGTCACTCTTCTGATCACGGCCATAAGCGGACAGCCAAGCCAGCCTTACCCTGCGTTACCTCGAACGGATATTGTTACGCGGGGCGTAGCCAATCTGCATTCTGGGGTGTGTGTCTGATTTCATGTGTTATGTTATATCATAACATTTACGGGCTAACGAATGAGACCACCACCTATGCAGCCATACATGACTGGAATGCTCCCTGTCACTGTTCTTTCAGGCTTCCTTGGGGCGGGAAAGACAACGGTACTGAGCCATATCCTGAATAACCGGCAGGGGAAAAAAGTTGCCGTGATCGTCAACGATATGAGCGAGATAAACATCGACTCTACGATTGTCCAACAAGAGGTCAGCTTGAACCACAGCGAAGAGAAGCTGGTTGAAATGAGCAACGGTTGTATTTGCTGCACATTAAGAGAGGACCTGCTGGAAGAAGTCACCAAGCTCGCACAGGATGGGCGGTTTGACTATCTACTCATTGAATCGACCGGAATCTCGGAACCATTGCCTGTCGCCGAGACGTTCACGTTTGCCGACGAAAACGGTCAGTCGCTATCGGACGTGGCCAAGCTGGACACAATGGTCACCGTCGTTGATGCGGTCAATTTCCTGAGAGACTACGAAGACGCGCAGGCTTTACGGGATAAAGGGGAATCTCTGGGAGAGGAAGACGAACGTAGTGTTTCTGACTTACTGATAGATCAGGTCGAGTTCGCTGACGTTATTCTCATCAGCAAAACAGACCTGGTCGAAAAAGCCGACATTGAGCGTTTAACCGCAATTCTAAAAACGCTCAATACACACGCCCGAATCATGCCGATAACCCAAGGGCATGTGGAACTGGATGCAGTTCTGAACACCGGATTGTTTGATTTCGAGCGCGCACAGCAAGCACCGGGTTGGCTAAAAGAAATGCGGGGTGAGCACGTGCCAGAAACGGAAGAATACGGTATTAGCAGCTTCACTTACCTGGCTCGCCGACCTTTTCATCCACAAAAGTTTTATCAGTTTCTTCACAACACGGAGGGCTATGGCAAGCTTATTCGTTCGAAAGGATACTTCTGGCTGGCATCGCGACCGGAGTTTGCCGGCCAATGGAGTCAGGCGGGTGGTATTGCACGTTATGGCTTCGCTGGCATGTTCTGGAAAGCGGTTCCCCAATCGAGCTGGCCAACTGACGCGGAATATCTCGCATCCATAGAGAAACAATGGGTTGAGCCCTTCGGCGACATGCGTCAGGAACTTGTTTTCATTGGCCAAGGGCTTAATGCCGAGGAGATCACCCGGGCACTGGACGATTGTCTGTTGAGCGAAGAAGAGGTGTTTCGTGGGAAAGCGTACTGGCAGACGCTGGACGATCCGTTTCCAGCATGGGAGCACGCTTGATGAGGTCTGCTATTGCTGAACAATCACTCGCCCCTGATGCTGTGCAAGGTGATCGCACTCAACATCGGTTTCCCTCATCTGGCAACGTGCCAACAGTCCTTGCCGATATTTATCAGGAAGACATCAACATCGCAATTTGGCAGCGCACGCTCACCGAGCGACTAAAGGACGCCGTGGACGATTTTCTCGCCGCTAACCCGCAGTTTGAAAGCACCATGATCGTCTCGCCGCATAACGTTCATGCCGCAATCGGCGAGGCGAGTAGAGGAACCGTGCCAACAGAACTTGCCGGGAACGTTGCTGAACTCGTGGATATGTTTTGCTACCTCTTCGAAATAAAGCGTGCCGGCTTGCGTTTGGCGACACTGCACCGTGCAATGTGCCCACGATTTCACGTCGACCGGGTTCCCTGTCGGTTGGTTACCACCTATTGCGGTGTCGCCACCGAATGGCTGCCGCATCACGCGGTCAATCGCTCAAAGCTCGGTTCCGGGAACAATGGCCAGCCCGATGCTGTTTCTGGTCTGTTTCAGAAAGAGGATGACATTCAGCAACTCACCTGTGGCGACGTGGCGCTCATCAAAGGCGAACGCTGGGTCGGGAACGAAAATGCCGGACTGGTGCATCGATCGCCCGAAGTGCCGACCGGAGAACATCGGTTGCTGTTGACGTTGGATGTTAGCGATTAGTCCGTTTCGTTGAGTGTTTTAGGGTCAGGTCTTGATTCTTGAACCAATCAAATTTCAAGACCTGACCCTTTTTCCTTTTCAGACTGCCCCATCGCCAATGTACTGGATTGTGTCGGCGACAAATGGAGCTTACTGATCCTTCGGGATCTCCTGTTTTTTGGAAAACAGTCCTTTTCCGCACTGCAAAACTCGGATGAGCGGATGGCGACGAACATCCTGTCGAGCCGCCTGGAAAAGCGGGAGAACGACGGCTTGATTACCAGGCAGGCCGACCCCGGTGACAAGCGGAAAAAGGTCTATACGCTCACGCAAGCCGGCAAAGATAGGTTGCCGATCATGCTGGAGATGATTGCCTGGAGCAGCCAATACGACCCGGATACCAATGCGCCCCGGCCACTGGTCAAACGGATCAAAACGAACCGTGAAAACCTGATTCGGGACTTGCTGAATCGCGTTGAAAG
Organism: Kistimonas asteriae; assembly: GCF_018263925.1. Taxonomy (GTDB): domain Bacteria; phylum Pseudomonadota; class Gammaproteobacteria; order Pseudomonadales; family Endozoicomonadaceae; genus Kistimonas; species Kistimonas asteriae. The sequence continues at coordinate 318,162 of NZ_JAEVHF010000003.1, read as the reverse complement.
CTGACGGTTGCGCTAGGGACTCAGAACCTCCCCCGCTTTAGTGGTTTTGATGTCCACTAAAGCGGGGGAGGTTCATGTTCCGAGTGCTTACGCTTGTTAAATGGTTAGCCGAGATTAATTAGACTACGAAAAAGATTTTTGCCCTCTTTGTTTACTGACTCCTTTATTTGGTGCCTGCGTAACAGGCCCTTTGTGTTCATAACACGGGTGCCTGTGTATTGTGCTACTTAATATTTGTGTTTATTACACCCTCAAAGCTTTGTTTATTGAGCTTATAGGCACCACTTATGTTAAGGCGACCTGAATATTCTTTGGAGCTGAAACCGCCAATAATGTTCTTTTCACCCAAAATGGTCCAAATAATTTTAAGCTTGTTTGATTTTAAAAAATCCAAAAATAATCTTTTATTTATTAGTAAAAAAGCTTTGTCTTTGTTCGCTATAGAAGGACTGAAGCAGCACAGTTGATTGTTCTCATTAACAAACTCAGATACTTTATCTGTGGGCTTTAAGCCCATGCCGTTGTGGACAAAAGCAGATGGTTTGAGAATATTTAGTGAACCTTCTATTGAACCGTCATTACCTTTCTCCCACGAGTAGTTAGTGGTGGTTAGAGTAACTTCAATTTTACTGTTGTTAGTGTCTTTTAGTTTTATTTCGTGTTGCTCTAATCCACCGTAGTAGTAATTATTAAAATATTGGTGAGCCTTCGACCAATAGTATTCACGGTCAAAGACTTGATATCTGTCTGAAGCTTCAGGCATCCATCTGCCCATAAAGTCTTGCTTGGTTGCCCAATCATATAATTTTTGACATTGGTCTTCTGAAACAATGTAGCTTCTAACGTGATACCACATTCTCTTGTGAGGATGATCCCACTGTTTTTTACCTAGTTCTTTTGGCTCTGCCCACTCAGGATAGCCTTCAAGTACCAGCCATTCTTCATTGTCGTTATCAATAACCGAAATTAATGATTCAGGGTTTGGTAAGTCGTTGGTTTCATGAATCCATTCTTTGTCACTTATAGTCCAGTTTTCGTGTTGTTCAGTTAGCCACCATTTAGTATTAGTAGACTTTTCGTTTTCCCATTCTGAATATCTAAGGAGCATTGATGGGTCTATATCCCGAACATTTGGCTGCCAAGTCCCTTGGTAAGGTTCGGTATCATTGTCTTTCCATCCTTGGTCAGATTTCATAATGCAGTTGTCAGAAACTCGTGCTAATACCTCATGCAGAGCTATCCATTGGTACTTTTTACCAATGCGTTCACTGCGTGAGCCCCTGCCTCTACCTGAGCCTATTTTGCTATCAAATTCACCATGTAATTCAGCGTCATACCCATATTTTTCAAATATCCACTCGACGGCTACGTTACTAAATTCGTCGGGATTCACATCCCAAGCTCTAAGAGCTGACTGAAAGGTATATCGACCAAAATCACCATAGCCACAGACACCTCGCCCATACTCAGTAGTCATAGAGCTTAAAATATTATTTTGGGAGTAGAGATATCTTTTGTCCTTGTCAAAGTCGACTTCATATTTTGTATCAATATCCTCATTAGTTGGGAAATTAGTTGGAAAGTCACTTTTATACGGAGGACGACACTTATCAAGGTCGAAACCTAAATCTCCACATGTATGGTGTGCGTATTCGATAACTCCACGCGCATAGTCCCGCAGCAAGATATGCGGATAAACCTCACTTTCGGTATCAAAGATTGTACTATTAACGTAAGTTGCTAATGATTTGAGAGAAGCTTTATCTGTGGTTAACAGAGAACAGCCATAGGCTGCCGCAAACAACCGCTCGTAAACGTACGGATCATTGACACCTTCAAACTTAGTTAAAACTTGAATTAATATGACGATATTCTCTTTTAATAAACAAACTAGCGCTTTTGTTGCTTCGTCACGTAATTTTCGGTCAGTGCTTGTAAACAACCAAGTAAGGGCAATAGCGGAGAGCTTAAGGGATTTGGATGAAATATGCGATTTATCGCAATCATTCCAAGCCCAGTCAATTAACCTTTTAATAGCGCTATTTCGGTAATAAACATCTTTGAGATAAACAGTCCACCACCCATCTCTTTCAGCCAAAGTCTTTTTGTAAAGGTTCTTGTGTAAAAATTTACTATTAAAAAAGTGCTCAGGGTTTGAGCTAAGTGCAATTATTGTGTCCCAAAATAGATCTTGGGTATTGTAATTAGAAATTACTTCGTCATTGATATAGGCGATCATGCTCTCATTGGCATGCTTAACATTTCGCCATAACAAACTTTGAACAAAGCTTTCTACAACAGGATATTTGCCTTTAATGTGCGGAGCAAAGGAGTAGAGCTCTGAGCCTGTTGATTCTGGAATCTGAATTGATAAAGCTTCGAGTAGACCTTTATTTTGATAGCAGGTGTTGTTATCACTAAACAGCTTGTAATAGACACCACCTTCCTTAAATTCGTCTTCTACATTAGGGTGTTGTGCGAGTAAAAATCTTGCCATCATATGATCTTCAAATCGCTCGTAAGACAGGTAGATTCCTTCTTGATAGCTTTCAGACTCGCTAATCCAAAACAAATTTTTAGAAAATACTCCTTCTGATACCAAGCTATCTAACAACCCTGACTTGATGCCATACTTTTGTGACAAAGTATTTAGCTCAATAAGCGCGTCTTCATAAGAGATTACTTTGTCAGGAGTAATAAACTTCTTCGACATTATGGCGCTAATGGCTTTTTCGACAATGTTAATGCTAGGTGGGTACTCAAATTGATTTGGCTTTGACAGCCTTTGGTTTACACTATTTATAAAGAAGCCGATAATATCTGTTAGTCCTTGGATTTTAGGTATTCTTGAATAACCAGCTTTACTCAAGCCTTCGCAAAACAATAAAAGAAAAAGCGGATTCTGGAACTCTGGATGAAGCAGTGGAATAGACGGTTGTTCTATACCGAAGTTGTCAAAAAATATTTTGGTTGCTTCATATTCTACATCTGTAAAGCCGTAATGAGTGGTAAAAATAAATTCATTTCTCGATGTTAGCTCTTCGGGTAAAAGCAAATTTGAATATGAAGAGCGAACTGAAATCACTAAGCCTAGCCACGGATACTTTTTAATGTTTTGCGCAAAACCACTTATATTATCAGGCCAGAAGTAACGACCTTTACCTTCATTGATTGCGTCTATAAATAGAATTATGCGCTGCTTGTTGGCTTCGGCTTTCGCATTGAGTGCGCCAAAGAATTGATGAGAAGAGCAAGTGATATCAAGTTTTTTCTTAATTTGAGTCCAAGGATCTTCCTCGGTAACAAAGTGTTGGCCAAGTAGAAATAAACTTTGAGAACCATCTTTGTTTCTTGAAGTTATTACATCAGCAAGTAGGTGTGATTTACCAATGCCTGCTTCACCTTTTAATACTAAATATGGGTTGTTAGCTAACGTAAATTCGTCACTGGATATCACCTCTAGTGCTTTATAAGCGGCTTGTTCGGCGTTGAATACGTTGTTTAGTTCGGTACCAAATTTTTGGTATCTACTGTGAGATTCAGGGTTCTTTTTTCTTAGTTTTTCTTCTTCGGAGTAATAAAAGTCGTTAACAACGCTTAGTGTCGATTTAACTTCTTCAATTAATAACTTAAAGCCTTCCTGCGGTATATGCTCAATGCCGTCAAACTCTACCGAGAGAAAAAATTGTGCTAAGTCATCAAGAGCTTGAGAAAGCTTGATTTTTTCATTTTTCAGTAATGATTCAGTTGGAATAGCCTCTTTCCCCAGTTGAAGTAGTTCGTCAATGGTGACTTCAACATCATTTTTAAGTTTTTCACCTCTGGCTAACCCAATAAAAATTTTTGATATATCTAGGTTTACATTTAAGTCTTCATAAAAGTTAGGTGTATATCTCTTACCTAAGTCTGCGATTGATTGCTCTGTATTACTGGCAAACCAACTGTCCGTAAACTCTTCACGGTTAAACCAAAAGTAAGTTAACCCTTGGTTCTCAGGTTTACTAAGCTTAGAGATTAAGTCTGAACTCCACCAAGCCATGAACGTAACACTTAGCCCTTTATCTGATGCCCATCCTTCCCATTTTCTAACCCTTTCATTCCACTTATCTAACATCGACTTTTGTCCTGACAGTCTGGCGTCTGGTGGATCATTGGGTATGGCAATGTAGTAATTTGTAAGGTTAGGGTGTTTGTCTAAAACTGTTTTGACAGATTTATCTAGTTGCGTCCACTGGTTGTCTTCAAGGCTTGCTGTGAAGTATTTTGCCTGCCAAGCCCATTCATCTGCGTTTTCTAGTATCCAATAGCACTCAACACCTGCGTCAGGCTTTCCCTTTCGCACGAACTTCTTTTTATTCGGAATGTTTTCGTTTCGCGCTAATTGGCAAACAAGCTCTTCAAAACCTTCGTTTTGTGAATTCTCTAAAGGTCTTATGTTGTGCCAGTTTATTGCCATTTTCTCAATTCTCTTTCACGCTGATAAAATTAGATAAGGTTAGCTAAACAAGTTTGGTAAAAAATACACGCCGTATATGAAGCACGAATTTTGAGTGTTGTTATTGAAGATAAGTAAATCACTATTCTGCTAATTGTGTGGTTGATTTCTACATTTAACGGCTGTGTGGGGCGCCGTAGGGGGGGGCTGCGTAGCAGCAAACACCACGTACTTTTTAGGCCCGTTAATAATATAAATTTCTCTTATGAGGTATGTATTTATCTTGGCTATTAATAGCATCCATAAAATGTTCGGCACTGACTATCTTGCCTAGACCCGCTAAGCAAAAATATGCTATCCATCCAGAATATATAGAAAAAACTACTGTGCTTACAAACCACAAAGGGCCAAGTTCTCCAAGTATCCAAGCAGATATGGGTAGCAAGGCTAAGCATAAAAATGAGAAGGTAAAATACCAAAATACATTCCATAATGCTCTAAATTTTCTGTAGTTTGATTTGTTCATAGGGGAACGAAATATAGGTTCACCTTCAGATATGGGAAAGTTTATGAATTGCTTTCCATTGATATAATTCGAAAGTGCTTCTGAGGGTGAGTGCAACTCTAATATGTAAGAGATTTCTCGCCATGAAATGGCCTTGCCATACTTTTTTTCGATTATCTGCTCTATTAGAAAAGAAACATTGGCTTTGTTTTTGTTTGATAGTATTTCTGATAATAACTCAAGCTCTTCTTTTTCTATTGCTTTGTTATTATCGAAGTGTTTTTTAAGGCTCGGATAAAGCTTTATTATTAAAAAAACCACAAAAGCAAAGTAGATCTCTAATCCTGCATTGTTTATTATTTCTTGGATAAGACTCCGTAACATTGTATAAAACCCTTATTGCCAAGGCCTCAATCAGAGGCAGCTGAATGTGGTCGGACAGATTGACTTGTATGTTTTGTTTTAGTTGAAGCTACAGCTCTATATTTTGGAAAAAAAAGTTCTTTCCCAAGAATAAACATGTGAAAGACGACGTACCATAGAAGCAGGCCCGACACACCAAGTAGAACATTTATATCCAGTACTTCAAATTTTGTGAAGTAAACAACATCACCATAAAATCGCTGTATAAAGGCTCCCTCAAGTAAAGAGCAAGCTGTTGTCGAAACTGCTGAATAAGTACCAATGGTCAGACCTATATCGAGTGGTAAAAATCCAGTTCTCACAACCATTCCTGCACTATCGTTTGATTTAACCCTAACAGCATGTGTTAAAACAACTGCAACTACAGAGATAAAAATAACTTTTTTAAGATAACCTTTTTCAAGGACAAGTCTTACATAATCAGCCATTTCACTCTGATAAAAAGCAGTGATAGAAGCTAGTATGCCGACAAGTACAAGTGCGATTATTGAGTTACGATCCATTTAACTCTTAGCTCCTGTTAAATGCTTCTATATTTGATTTTTCTCTTTTGTCAGAATCATTTCCCAAGATTGCTCCAATTACTCCGCCAATTAGAACTCCTGGCATTCCTCCTACTAAACCAAGAGCGCCACCAATGACCGTTGAGACAGGTGTTGATTCAGTTGTTTGCTCTGCCATTACTTGAGAAATATGATATGTATCATTCTCAATCTCAATGTAATCACTTCCTATTTTATTAGAAAGTTCCTTCCTAGAAGAAGCACTCGTATTTAAGTACTTTTTTTCTCCTAATGAGTTTTTTATGAATAATCTCATTGATTAACTCCTAAAAACATAGTGCTTCAAAAACCTCCGTCGTCTTCGGCGCCTGAGTTGCTTGACTTGTTAGACGATGGTGATGAGTTAAGCGTATTTTTAGCTTGTACTTGAGATGTACCAAAAATATAACCCACTATCGTACCGAGCAACCCCATTATTGCCTGACCATCAACTTGTATAGTAACCGTAATTAAAATAACGACAGGCAATATAAAGGTAAGGCCTAGTATTTGAAGTACATATGGAGCCAAAGGGCTTTCAGCTTTCATACTTTTGAGTGCAAATAAACCAGAAAATATTAGAAGAATACAAACAACTCCAATCATTCCATGTGGGTTCATTATTGTTTCTAGAACACTATCCATTATTTAGCTCCTTATTTTTTCACCTAATGCCAGCGTGTAGGGCGCCGAATGAATATTAGGCAGATTGTTGCCATACATGACGCACTTGTATAGCGCAAAAAACGATACTGTTTACTACACTGACTATCTATAAAACTATGTATTTTATTGTTAAGGCATCGTTTTAAGTAGTTCTTGTATCAGACTGGGATCTACATCCTTTTGGGATAAGTAATTGTAAATAAAAGCGGCTTGGTCAGCTTGCTCTTGTCTTTTTTGTTCAAGTTTTAATTTCTCAATATTGACTTTTTCTGCCTCGGTTTTTACCAGTGTTGTTGCTGAGTCTATTACGCTCTTGTACAGTGCCTCTAATTGGGATGGTGGGATATCAGAGTTCATGCTGATCTCGCATAAGCGATAAAGCGACTCTCGTAAGAAAAGAACCATTTGTGTTTTATCTGTTAGAGAGACAACGCTTTGTGCTAATTCACCACTTACATTTGCATCTGTTTTTTCTAATGCATCAATTTCAGCTTCTAATGTTGCTAAAACTCCAATTGCAGCATCAGGTGCAGGCTCTGCACATGATTGCCATTTTCCATTGATGTTTGAGATTATTGTACCTCTTCTGGTAGCATCGTAATCAATCCAATAACTACTGCTACTGTTTAGTTCATGCTTTCTTGCTGGAGGAGTCAGGCTTGAACATGCACTTAAAAATATACTTATAAAAAGAATGTAAATTACTTTTTTCATTGTTTTCTCTTGTGCTTTTTGAATAGTTGTTTGGTGTGTTGGAGTGTTTTTCGCCTAACAAAGGTTTATACGAACTGAGTTCGCATAACAGACTATTTATTAATTAAATGTTCTTTAAAAACCAGCATGTCAACAAGATATATCTTTGGTTCGTTATTCGGTTATTTATCAGTCAGTCCGTATTTTTATCAGGTGCCCATAAAACAAGATTTTGTCATTAAATATTTGAATATATTATATTAACCAGAAGGTTGTGAGATCTAGAGATTTTCTATATGGGCGAACTAGGTCAACGTCTAAGAACATAATTAACGAGATGATCAAGATTTCGGATGGTTTGATGGTAACAACGATGTGTTTTCATAAATGCTTGGCACGCTACCGCCCGGAGATGTTGGCAGCCTTCTGGCAGCCAAAGCATGGTTCTCGTTAGCTATACGGTTACGTTGTCGTTTATCGCGGACGATATAACCATATTTTCCTTCGTTCGGCTATGGCACTAGTGTGTTGTTCCTTGCTTTATCTTTTATCCTTTGACCCACCACCACAGACTGTTTTATCCGCAGCCGCTTTCACCGGTGAACTACACTCAGCCTCCAGATGCTCACCGGAAAACGGTAACGAGGTAGCGGTTATGGTACGGCGTGGTGTTCTGGGCCTGGCGGTGGCCTGGTTGTTGCTCTTTGCAGTGGAGGTGTTGGCGGATACCGTCATTGTCTTTGGCTATGGGGCAACGGGGCGTGTGTTTGTTGACCGGGTGCTGAAATACCGCGATGGGCTGGACCTGGTGATCGTGGATATTGATCCGGACAAACTGGCCCAGGCGCACGAGCGGCTGAAGGGGTGTGCGGGTGTTCATTATCTGTCGTCTATTGATGAGGTGACGGATGACCACTGGCAAGACGCCGTCTTTGTCCAGGAACTGGTGACGGAAGATGTGACGGTGAAACAGGCCCTGCTGGCAAGGGCGGTGTTACAGCTGGAACAGCATCAGAACCCGGCGCCGGTTGGCAGTAATACCTCGTCCATTCCCGCGACGCTGTTGGCGCGGCAGTTACCGGAATCCCTGAAAACGCGGGTCGCCGTCAATCACCTTTACTCACCCCACAGTGCGGCGGCCGAAGTGGCGACGCTGGACGATTCACCAACCGCACAGGTAACGAAAGATGCCGTGGTAGCGTTTAACGAAAGCCTTGGCATCCGGTCTTTCCGGCTAAGTAATGACTCACTACCGATCCCCGATCAGCTCGGCCACTCCTTCAACCGGATCTGGTTTCGTCTTAAAGAGCATTTCATTGATATGGCCGAACAAGACGTGATCAATTACCCCATGGTCGATCTGGCGTTCATGCTGGTCTATGGGCGACCGCTGGGTATCTTCGGCACCATGGATGTCATTGGCCTGGGCACGGCGATCCATATTCGTGATGTCTGGTTTGAACTGGGGGGCGTGGGTTCCCGTATGCCGGCCTCCATCATCGAGCGTTGGCAGGAAGGGCGGCGGTTTTACAGTGAGGAGGATCGTCCTGCGGATGTTGAGTGGCTGGCGCCACAACGCCAGGCCAACCTGGAAGGTTTGCAGCGTTATGCCGAAGCGCACGCCCTGGCGGATGAGAGCTGGCAGGCGAAAACGAAACAACTGGTGAAGGAGCTGCTGGCTTCGGCGCGGCATCTCAGTTCACGGGAAAAAGACAAGGCCCTGCAGCAATGGTTCGAAGACGATGAACGGCTGCAGTATGTCACGTTCCTGGTGGCCGCCGTGACGCTGCAGGAATACCGCCACACCATCCTTGAAAACAAGGTGCTCTCCGTGGAGGACGCGGATGCCTTACTGGGGATTCTCACCGGCCAGTCGTACTTCCTCAGTCGTATGGAAAACGTCTTTCAGGAGTGATGACAGGTTGGGAACGTGCGGGTGTTCGGGCAGGTTGAACTAGCGGGGAATCTATCAGGAAATATTTCCGGGCCGTTGACGGCCCGGAAACAGTGAGCAATTACTGATCCAGCTTCTGCTTCAGAATCTGGTTCACCATGCCCGGGTTGGCTTTGCCTTTGGAGGCCTTCATGATCTGGCCGACAAAGAAGCCCAGCATCTTGCCACGCTTGCTTTCCTCGGCGGCGCGGTAGTTGGCCACCTGGTCGGCACAGTTCGCCAGCACCTCGTCGATGATGGCTTCAATGGCGCCGGTATCGGTCACCTGCTTGAGGCCTTTCTTCTCGATCACGTCATCCGCACTCTGGCCTTCACCGCTCCACAGGGCGTCAAACACCTGCTTGGCGATCTTGCCGGAGATGGTGTTGTCGCGGATGCGGGTGATCAGGCCGCCCAGCATCTCGGCGTTCACCGGGGATTCGCTGATGGTCAGGCTGTCGTTGTTCAGGCGGCTGGCCAGTTCGCCCATCACCCAGTTGGCCGCCAGCTTGGCGTCGCCACCGCTTTTCGCGACCTGCTCGAAGAAGTTGGCCGTGGTACGGTCTTCAACCAAACGATTGGCGTCGTATTCATTCAGCTGGTATTCCGCCGTGAAACGGGCCTGCTTGGCCGCGGGCAGTTCCGGCATGGTCTGGCGAATACGTTCCAGGTGTTCGTCGTCGATCACCACCGGGAGCAGGTCAGGGCAGGGGAAGTAACGGTAGTCGTTGGCTTCTTCCTTGCTGCGCATGGAGCGGGTCTCGTCCTTGTCGGCGTCGTACAGGCGGGTTTCCTGCACCACGGTGCCGCCGCTTTCCAGCAGGTCGATTTGGCGCTCGATCTCATGGTTGATCGCGCGTTCTACGAACTTGAAGGAGTTGACGTTCTTGATCTCGGCGCGGGTGCCCAGTTTTTCCTGGCCTTTCGGACGCACGGAAACGTTGGCGTCGCAACGCATGGAGCCCTGGGACATGTCGCCGTCGGACACTCCCAGGTAGCAGACCAGCGTATGGATGTATTTCAGGTAAGCGACCGCTTCCTTCGCACTGCGCATGTCTGGCTCAGAGACGATTTCCAGCAGGGGGGTGCCGGCCCGGTTAAGGTCGATGCCCGTCATGCCGGAGTAATCTTCGTGCAGGCTCTTGCCGGCGTCTTCTTCCAGGTGAGCATGGTGAAGGCGTACGGTTTTACGACTTCCGTCTTCCAGTGTCAGTTCCACTTCACCGGCGCCGACAATCGGGTGATCCAGCTGGGTGGTCTGGTAGCCCTTGGGCAGGTCCGGGTAGAAGTAGTTCTTCCGATCGAAAACATTGCGCTGGTTGATTTTGGCATTGATGCCAAGACCGAAGCGAATGCCCATGTTCACGGCTTCTTCATTCACCACCGGCAATATGCCCGGCAGCCCCAGGTCGATGACGTTAGCCTGGGTGTTCGGCTCGGCACCAAACGCGGTGGACGAACCGGAGAAAATCTTGGACTTGGTGGCGAGCTGGACGTGTACCTCCAGCCCGATGACCGCTTCCCATTCCATGTTGTAAACCTCTTTTCAGTCCTGCCGGGGTCGGCAGGCGGTCAAAATCAATCTGTTACAGGCCGGCCGGTGTCTGGGCGTGCCAGTCGGTAGCCATCTGGAACCGGTGCGCGATGTTCAGCAGGCGGCTTTCATCAAAGTAGTTGCCGGTCAGCTGCAGGCCCACGGGCAGTCCGTCCACAAAACCCGCCGGAAGGGTCATGCCGGGCAGACCCGCCAGGTTGGTGGCGATGGTGTAGATGTCCGACAGGTACATGGCGACCGGGTCGTCGGTCTTGTCGCCGATGGGGAAGGCCGGCGCCGGGGCGGTCGGGCCCATGATCACGTCCACATCCTGGAAGGCGCGGGTGAAGTCGTCCTTGATCAGGCGGCGGATCTTCTGAGCCTTCAGGTAGTAGGCGTCGTAGTAGCCGGCAGACAGCGCGTAAGTACCCACCAGGATACGGCGCTTCACTTCGCCACCGAAGCCTTCGCTGCGGCTGCGCTTGTAGAGGTCTTCCAGGTCCTGCGGGTCTTCGCAGCGGTAGCCGAAGCGTACGCCGTCGAAACGGGACAGGTTGGAAGACGCTTCCGCCGGAGCGATAACGTAATACGCCGCAACCGCCAGGTCGGAACTGGGCAGGCTGACTTCTTTGACGGTAGCGCCCAGCTTTTCGTATTCACGCACGGCATCACGAATGATGGCTTCGACGCGGCTGTCGAGACCGGCGGCAAAATACTCTTTCGGCAGACCGATGCGCAGGCCGTCCAGCGGCTTGGTCAGGTCGGCGGTGTAGTCCGGCACTTCGCGGTTGACGCAGGTGGAATCCTTCGGATCGTAACCGGCCATGACGTTCAGCATCATCGCGGCGTCTTCCGCGGTGCGGGTCATGGGGCCGGCCTGGTCCAGGCTGGAAGCGAAGGCGATCATGCCCCAGCGGGAAACACGGCCATAAGTAGGCTTGATGCCGGTGATGCCACACATGGAGGCTGGCTGACGGATGGAACCGCCGGTATCGGTACCGGTCGCGCCCGCTGCCAGACGTGCCGCGATACACGCTGCCGCACCGCCAGAGGAACCGCCGGGAATCATCTCGGTGTTCCAGGGGTTGCGCACGATGCCGTAGTAGCTGCTTTCGTTGGAAGAACCCATGGCGAACTCGTCCATGTTGGTCTTGCCCAACATGACGGCACCGGCATCCTTGAAATTCTGGGTGACGGTGGATTCGTAAGGCGCGATGAAGTTGTCCAGCATCTTGGAACCACAGCTGGTTTTCACGCCTTCGGTGCAGAAGATGTCTTTCTGCGCCAGCGGAATACCGGTCAGCGGTGTCGCCTTGCCTTCGGCGCGCAGCGTGTCCGCGTTACGGGCCTGATTCATGGCCAGTTCTTCGGTGACGGTGATGTAGCTGTTGTAGGTGGCGTCCAGGTCGCGGATCCGGTCCAGGTAGGCGCGGGTCAGCTCTTCGCTGGTGATGTCCCCGGCGGCCAGGGCGCGGGACTGTTCGGCTAATGTCTTGTTATGCATGTCTTGGTTTCAGGTGAATACAGGTTATGCCGGAGCAGGAAGTTCAGGTTGCTGTCGGCGCTTTATTCAATGACCCGGGGAACCAGGAACAGGCCGTCTTCCGTCGCCGGGGCGTTTTCCTGCAGGTGTTCACGCTGGTTGGTTTCTGTCACCACGTCCGGGCGCAGGCGCTGGATCGCATCCAGCGGGTGGGCCATGGGCTCGACGCCGTCGGTATCCACTGCCTGCATTCGGTTGATCAGTTCAAGGATGTTCACGATATTGTCCGTGGTCTTCTGGGCCTCTGTCTCGCTGATGGACAGACGAGCCAGATGCGCCACACTGGATATCGTGGAGCGGTCAATCGCCATAGGGATCATTCTCCGAAATGTGACAAATAAGCGAACCCTTCGATTGCGTGTGCAGGGTCAACGGGTCAAGTGCAATTAATCGGCTTAATGTAGGGGGTTGGCGTTTGAATCTCAAGGGATGCAACGGCCGGGATAGTGAATTGCGTGACAATATCGTTTCCTTACCGGCAAATGCAAGGCATACTTATCCTATTTTGCGGGTTGTACGGCATTCCCGCCATTGTTAGAGTTTTATGAAATATAACGGGGCTTAACAGTTTTTCCCCCCGGACCGTGCAGGGTAACATTATAAAATGCTGAAAAAATTAAGGGGCCTGTTTTCGACAGACCTCTCTATCGACCTGGGAACAGCCAACACGCTGGTTTACGTGCGTGAAAAAGGGATTGTCCTGGATGAGCCATCAGTTGTGGCGATTCGGAATCTGGGTAGCCAGAAAAGTGTGGTGGCGGTCGGTTCTGACGCCAAACGCATGCTGGGGCGGACGCCGGGCAACATCACTGCCATCCGGCCGATGAAGGACGGTGTGATCGCTGACTTCGATGTCTGCGAAAAGATGCTGCAGCACTTCATCAACAAGGTGCATGAAAACAGTGTCATCCAGCCCAGCCCGCGCGTGCTGGTCTGTGTGCCCTGCAAGTCCACCAAGGTGGAGCGCCGGGCGATACGGGAATCGGTGCTGGGTGCTGGCGCCCGGGAAGTCTACCTGATCGAGGAGCCTATGGCGGCCGCGATTGGTGCAGGCCTGCCCGTTGAGGAAGCCAATGGCTCCATGGTTGTGGATATCGGTGGCGGTACTACGGAGATCGCCATCATCTCCCTGAGTGGTGTTGTGTATTCCGAATCGGTGCGCATTGGTGGTGACCGGTTTGATGAAGCCATCGTGACCTATGTGCGTCGTCACTATGGCAGCCTGATCGGTGATTCCACCGCTGAGCGTATCAAGCAGGAAATCGCCATGGCGTATCCCATGGATGAAATCCGCGAGATTGATGTTCGTGGCCGTAACCTGGCCGAAGGGGTGCCGCGCAGCTTTACCCTGAACAGCCGTGAAATCCTGGAAGCGCTGGAAGACAGCCTGGCGGCGATTGTGCAGTCTGTGAAAAGCGCACTCGAGCAGTCACCGCCTGAACTGGCTTCCGATATCGCCGAGCGTGGCCTGGTGCTGACCGGCGGTGGCGCCCTGATGCGGGGCCTGGATACCCTGATCAGCGAAGAGACCGGCCTGCCGGTGATTGTGGCGGAAGATCCGCTGACCTGTGTCGCCCGAGGTGGTGGCAAGGCGCTGGAGATGATGGACAAGCACCGTATGGACCTGCTGTCCACCGAGTAGTTCCGTGCGTTATAGTTGATCCTGGCAGCCGGGCTTGATGTCCGGCTGTCGTGGTTCAGGGAAGGACGGATGACGTCCGGTGAACACCCAACGTTCGTGTTTCGTCGTGTATTCAGTCCTTTGGTATTTATCTAGAAGACTCGACGGGTCAGGAGTTTTCCATTAACCCTATCTTTCGTAAAGGTCAGTCAATCTGGGCGCGATTTACACTGCTGATGCTCGTGTCCCTGGTATTAATGTTTGTTGACCATCGTTTTGATTACCTGAAGCAGGCCCGGTCCTACCTCGGGGTTGTTGTGACGCCGATCCAGTGGCTGGCTGATACGCCTGCCCGCCTTTTTTCCCTTGCCAGTGATGCTGTTTCCTCCCATACCGGTCTGATTGAGGATAACGCCCGCCTCAATGCCCGTAACCTGATCCTTGAACAGAAACTGCAGAAATATGCTGCGCTGACTGCCCAGAATGTCCGGCTCAGGGAGTTACTGAATTCCTCCCAGGTGGTCGAAGAGCGGGTGACGGTGGCGGAGCTTATTGGGATAGACCCAGACCCGCAGGTCAAGCAGATCATCATCAATAAAGGTTCTGCGGACAATGTCTATGTGGGGCTGCCCCTGCTGGATGCCCATGGCGTCATGGGGCAGGTGATCTCAGTGACGCCGTTTACCAGTCGTGTTCTACTGATTACTGACAGTAACAACCGGGTGCCGGTGCAGGTCAATCGTAATGGTTACCGTGCTATCGCCGTCGGTACAGAAAGCGGGGATGACCTGGAATTACTGCATGTACCGGATACGGCGGATATCCAGGAAGGTGACCTGCTGGTGAGTTCAGGCCTGGGGCAGCGATATCCCTTTGGTTATCCGGTGGCGGTCGTGACTGAGGTGGCCCGTGATACGGGGCGTCCGTTTGCACGGATCGTTGCCAAGCCGGCCGCCCAGTTGAATGAGGGGCGTCTGGTCATGCTGGTCTTCACGGAGGCGGCAGAAGCAGCCCGACAACAGCAGGCTGACAAGCCGGAAGGAGAAGGGTGATGTATAGAACCGGGCATCACTGGCTGGTCTGGCTGACGCTGCTGCTGGCAGCGGTTCTCAGTATTATTCCCCTGCCGCCCTGGCTGGCACTGGCCCGTCCGGCATGGATGGCCATGGCCGTGATGTTCTGGCTGCTGGTGTTGCCACAGAATTACGGGGTGTTCTTTGCCTGGTGTATTGGCCTGCTGATGGATGTCATGCTGGGCGTTGTGCTGGGCCAGAACGCCATTGCCATGCTGATCCTCGCCATGGCCACCCACAAATCATACCGTCGACTGCGGCTGTATCCTCTCTGGCAACAGACCTTCATGGTGCTGATGATCATCGGGCTCTACCAGTTGACTTGCCTCTGGATAAACAGCGCCATTGGCCATATCCAGCCATCCCTGATTTATGTATTACCCGCTGTGACCAGTGCTCTTTTATGGCCCTGGTTATCCTTGCTTCTGCATAGTCTGCGACGCCGGTTCGGGATTGTCTGACCCACCGGCATTGGTCTGAACAATAAGGTGGTTTCACCATGAGTGCTGTATCGCTGTACCTCGCCTCCCGCTCCCCCCGGCGACGGGAGATACTGGACCAGATAGGGGTTCTCTATGATCTGGTGGCGGGCGATATTGATGAAACACCGAAAGCGGGTGAAGCACCGGAAACCTATGTTACCCGGATGGCTTCCGAAAAAGCCCGGGCCGGACTGGCGGCAATGGTGCAAGGCCAGTTAGTACAGCGGCCGGTTCTGGCTGCCGATACGTCTGTAGTGGTTGACGTCAAAATCCTGGGTAAGCCGGCTGACCGTGAAGAGGCTTTGGCCATGCTGACGGCGCTGGGAGGGCGCGAGCATCAGGTCATGTCTGCCGTTGCAATTGCGGATGGTGAACGCCTGGAGAGTCGTCTCAGTGTCACCCGGGTTTTGTTCAGTCCATTATCTGAGGCGCAGATCGCCCGTTACTGGGAGACCGGTGAACCCCAGGATAAGGCCGGCGCGTATGGCATTCAGGGGTTGGGCGGCGTCTTTGTACGGGAGCTTCAGGGGAGCTATTCCGGGGTCGTTGGCCTGCCAATTGCTGAAACCGTTGACCTGCTGGATTGTGTCGGCGTGCCGTACTGGCAATAATGAATGAACTGATCAGCTGTGTGGGTATTGCCCGTCATCGGGAAATCCACCGGGTTTAACCAAGAATAAGTGAGCCTGTCTTGCCATGTTCAGCGATAATAACGCATACCCCGGTACTGGCAGGCTTCGTCAATATGCCTGGAATCCGAGAAGTTTGGGGGATGTAAAGGGATGAGCGAAGAGATTCTCATGAATATCACGCCCATGGAATCCCGTGTGGCGCTGGTTGAAAACGGCGTTCTGCAGGAAGTCTATGTGGAGCGTAGCCGTAACCGCGGCATTGTCGGCAATATCTACAAGGGCAAGGTGGTCCGTGTGCTGCCGGGCATGCAGGCGGCGTTTGTCGATATTGGTCTGGAAAAAGCGGCCTTTATTCACGCCAGTGAAATCTTTGATCGCAACAGCCGTCCGGAAGGTGCGGGGGAGCCGGGCATTGTCGAGCTGGTGCGTGAAGGGCAGTCCATGGTGGTGCAGGTCACGAAGGATCCGCTTGGCACCAAGGGCGCCAGGCTCACCACTCATATCTCCATCCCTGCACGTTATCTTGTGCTGATGCCCCATAACAACCATGTCGGTATCTCCCTGCGTATAGAAGATCCCCAGGAGCGTGAGCGCCTTAAGGAGACCGTGGAACGGCTGTTGGAGCAGGAAAGCCTGAATGATAAAGGCGGCTTTATCCTGCGCACGGCAGCAGAAGGTATCGGTGAGCAGGAGCTGCTGGCGGATATCCTGTTCCTGCATCGCCTGTGGACAACGGTCGAGGAGCAGATTCGGGAATCCACGGCACCGGACTGCGTTTACGAAGACCTGCCGCTGCATCTGCGCACCATGCGTGACCTGGTCGAGCCGGACATTGAAAAAATCCGGATTGATTCGCTCGATACGTTCAACAAAGTCTGCAAGTTTGTCCGGAAGCTGGTGCCACACCTGGATGGCCGGGTGGAGTATTACACCGGTGAGCGACCGCTGTTTGACCTGTTTAGTGTGGAAGATGAAATCAACCGGGCGCTCAGTCGGCGGGTGGAGCTGAAATCCGGCGGCTATCTGATCGTTGACCAGACCGAAGCCATGAGCACCATTGATGTGAATACCGGTGGTTTCGTTGGGCATCGCAATCTCGAAGAAACCATTTTCAAGACCAACCTGGAAGCGGCCACGACCATTGCCCGGCAGCTTCGGCTGCGTAACCTGGGCGGTATCATCATCATTGATTTCATTGACATGGAAGATGTTGAGCACCAGCGCCAGGTCCTGCGCACCCTGGAGAAAAACCTGGAGCGGGATCACGCCAAGACCAATATTACCGGCGTATCAGAGCTTGGCCTGGTGGAAATGACCCGCAAGCGTACCCGGGAATCCCTGGAAAACACGCTCTGTGAGGCCTGCCCGACCTGTAATGGGCGCGGCACGTTGAAAACTGCTGAAACCGTCTGCTACGAAATTTTCCGGGAAATCATGCGCGAAGCCCGGGCCTATGAGAACGACACCTACCTGGTGTTGGCCTCTGAAGCCGTGGTGGACCAGCTGCTGGATGAAGAGTCGGACAATGTGGCAGAGCTGGAAGCGTTCCTGGACAAGACCATCCGTTTCCAGGTGGAACCCCGCTATTCGCAGGAGCAATTTGATGTCGTACTGGTTTGAGGGTGATCGGCGGAATCCATGAAGAGACTGGCAAAGGCAACATGGCTGGCATTTGCCGCAGTCATCATCTCCACGGCACTGACTGTCAGTGTCGTGCGTCTGCTGATGCCCTGGATGGACAATTTCAGGGATGAATTGCAGGTCTTTCTTGGAAATACGTTTAAAACCAAGGTCACTCTGACGTCTATCAAGGGACGTATCTACAACTACAATCCCGCCATTGCGGTGACCGGTATTCGTGTTTACCAGCAGGATCAGCCGGGCAAGACGGCGGTAGAGATAGATACCGCCATTCTGCAGCTGGATACCCTCGCCAGTATCCGTTCGTTATCACCGGTCTTTGACAGCATCACGGTGGATGGCGCCCAGATCAAGTTGACGTTCAACGACGGGCAGTGGGGTGTGGCAGGGTTTCCGGTACAAAATGCCGCAGCGAACCAGCAGACCGTGGTCAGGGAGCGTGACCTTAAGGAACTGACCGATGTTCTGAGTAATCAGGAAAGCATCAATTTCCGAAAGGTCTCTCTACAGGTCAGCAATAACGAGGGCAGTCAGGCCGGACTGATGGTGGAGCACCTCCGCGTCGGGGGGGCGAAAGCCAATCGCCACCTGTCCGGACGCCTGGTGACCGCGGGTGGAGATCTATTGTCGCTGAACCTGGCGGCAGAAGGACCGCTTTTGCGTTGGCCGGATATCCGGTTGTCCGGACACCTGAAAGCGGAACAGATCAATATCAAACCCTGGCTGCCCCTGTTTGAAGGCATTGTTCAGCAGCATCTTGGTATTAAGCTGAATCAGCTTCGTGTGGCAGCGGAGGTTCAGGCTGAATGGAATAAAGGGCAGTGGCAGGTCAGTAGTGATCTGAAAGCACCCATGCTGGACCTGGACTGGCAGAAGCGTACGTTGCCGCCACTGACGGATTTCAGTACCCGGCTGTTTGCCAAGGGGGATCAGCAGGACTGGCAGGCATGGTTGCAGGACTGGCAGTTTATCTTTGGGGGTATTCCCTATCCGCGCAGTCAGTTCTATTTTTCTTCTCGTCACGAGCCTGAGTCACAGCTGACGGTGGCGACCGACACGATTTCCCTCCAGCCGCTGAAACAGATGTTGGATACTGTGGCCCTGCCAGGTATTGCGGACAAACTCCTGCGGGTGCTGAACCCCCGTGGTGAGTTGGAGCAGGTGGTGCTGCGGTTTTATCCGGAGCGTGAAAAATTCGATTTTGACCTCGCGGCGGTACTGGATGAGGTCGCGGTGGACTCCTGGGAGGGAGCCCCCTCCGGCGAACATATTTCAGGCAAGCTCCGCATGACAGCCTGGGAAGGCATGCTGGACCTCGATAGCAAGGATTTTGTGCTGGGTCTTGATAATGTCTTTGATGAGGACTGGACCTATGAGCAGGTAACCGGGCAGTTGTATTGGCGGCTGACAGACGACGTGTATCGCCTGAGAACGGATCACATGCACTTTGTTGCCAAAGAGGGTGATCTTGACGCTCGATTCCGTTTGGATGTGCCGTTGGATGGTGAGCCGGTCACTATGGGGCTGGAAGTCGGTATCTCCAACGGCGATGCCCGTTATGCGGAGAAATACCTGCCGGTCAAGATCGGTATGGATGAGGAGCTGGTGCGCTGGCTGAAAACCGGTATTCACGGCGCTGCAATAACGGATGGCGCCTTCATCTGGAATGGACCGCTCGATGTGACGGATGCGCCCAATGATGTGACATGGGGGCTCTACTTCAATATTGAAAACGGCGAGTTGATGTACAGCCCGGACTGGCCGGAACTCAAGGATATTAATGGACTGGTGCTGGTTGATCAGGATGCCGTCAACGTGTCGGCCCGTCGAGCCCGTCTTTATGACAGTCGGGTAGTGAGCCTGAAGGCATCGGTGCCGGATCTGGAGACCGCAGATCCGCTGGTACTGAACCTGGAAGCTGGCCTGGTGTCAACCGGCAAGGATGGCCTCAAGCTGTTGCGCGAGACGCCTATTGCGGATGCTATCCATCATGCCGCGGACAACTGGACGCTGGGTGGTGATCTGGATATCCATCTCAATCTGGGTATCCCGTTGAAAGCCGGTTTGGAAGACAAGATTAATGTTGCCGTCACAACCGATAATGGCAGCTTCTCACTGCAGAGCCCGGAGGTCTCCCTCAAGAATGTAGCCGGGCAATTCCATTACACCACTGAAAAAGGGCTTTATACCCAGGGTTTACAGGCATTGTTGTATGACAAGCTGGTGAAGCTGGATATTCAGACGGATGTGAAGTCGGATACTGTGCGGTTAGGTCTGTCAGGGACTGCGAATGTGGCTGCCATCCAGTTGTCGCTGGGGCAGGATTTATCCCCCTGGCTTCGAGGGCAGACAACCTATCGGGCTGACCTGATGATACCGGATAAAGGAGGGATTACCCTGGATGTGACCAGTGACCTTAAAGGTATCACCATCCCTCTGCCTGCGCCGTTGGGCAAGACTGAGCAAGCGACCCGGAAACTCCAGGTCAGTGCCACCCTGCCTGACAAGGGGGCGGTAACGGTGCGTACGACGGTGGGTGGCGAGATTACATCGCTCCTGCGGCTGGATGGACAGACATTAAAGTCTGGTGTCGTTTATTTTGGCAAGGGGAAACCCCGTTTGCCGGAAACCGGTCTTCAGGTTGCGGGTGGCCTGAAAACACTGGATTTATCACCATGGCGAAAATGGTGGCAGGACTATAGTCAGGCATCAACCGAAGATGATGCTAAAGGCAAAGGTGCAGGTGCTGAGGGATTGGCAGTGGGTGGACTGGAGCTGAGCGTCAGTGATTTTTCCATTCAGCAGCTGAAAGTGGATGACTATGTGCTGGATGACACCCGTTTCAGTGTCCTCAGCGACCCGCGTGGCACCCATATCCGATTAACGTCGCCGATGGCAAAGGGCACCCTGACCGTGCCGAATCAGGATGCCCCGCTGGTTCTTGATGTGGAAAAACTGGTGTTGCCAGAATCGCTGCTGGCCCAAGAGGAAGAACCTAAGCCGGAGCAGGCAGAGAAAGATCCCCTGGCGGATGTTAATCCGAAGACGATTCCGGTCATGGACATTGATATACGGGATGTGCGAATTGGAGAACGTGAGTTTGGCAAAGTCAGTCTTCAGACACGGAAAACCGATACAGGTATTGTTCTGCAGGAACTCAATGGAGCCCTGGGCGGACTGGCGTTGCATGGGGCGCTGGCGTGGAATCTGGTAGACGGTAAACCTGATACCCATTACAAGGGGCATATCTCGACCGGTGATTTGAAGCGTGTGCTGGCCAGTTGGGGATATCCCGATCGCATTACGACGCGTAAAGCGGTGTTTACTGCCGATGTGGCCTGGCCCGGTTCACCGGCCGCCTTTATGGCAAAGCATCTGAAAGGTCGCGTCGGGATTGATATTAAGGATGGGCGTTTCCTTTCCTCGGACGCTGCATCTGGTGTGCTGCGTATTTTCGGTATTCTCAACCTGGATTCTATCACCCGCCGCTTGAAACTCGATTTTTCAGACCTGTTCAAGTCGGGTGTCACGTTTGACCGGATCAAGGGGGTGATGAACTTCAATGAAGGACTGATTACCTTTGCCGAGCCGATAGAAGTGTCCGGTCCGTCGTCGAACTTCAAACTGGGGGGCGTGATTGACCTGCTCAAGCAAAACCTGAACCTGGAGCTGGTGGTGACGTTGCCCGTTACGGAAAACCTGCCGCTGGTCAGCTTGTTGCTGGGGCAGCCCCAGATTGCGGGTGCCATTTACCTGTTCGATAAACTCTGGGGCAAGAAGGTTGAGCAGCTGGCCAGTGTCCGGTATGAGATCAAGGGGCCTTTCGCGGACCCTGATGTGAAACTGGACAAGCTGTTTTCCAACAAGGTCAAGAAAGACTGATTGCCGGGGTGGTCATGGCAAACGTTGCTGTTATTCAGATGAATTCTGGTCCTGATGTCGACGCGAACCTGAAAGAGGCTGAGCGTTGGCTCTCACAGGCAGCGGCTCGTGGTGCAGTATTGGCCGTTTTGCCGGAATGTTTTAGCTGCCTGGAGGGAAACCTGAAACAACTGGGGTTGGAGGAAGGGCGTTCCGCAACCATTCAAGCGTTTCTTTCTGGTCAGGCGAAGACGTTGGGATTGTGGATTATTGGTGGTACTACGCCCTGTAGCTCACAGGGGACAGATTCCCGTCCTGATGAACGACACTTTGCGAGCTGTTTTGTTTATGACCCTGAAGGTCAACAGCAGGCCCGTTATAACAAGATGCATCTTTTTGATGTGGAGGTTGCGGACGGTAAGGGCACTTATCGTGAATCCGACAGCTATCGGCATGGTGATCAGGTAGTGAATGTGGAAACCGCGGCGGGAAAGGTAGGGTTGTCTGTCTGTTATGACCTTCGCTTTCCTGAGTTGTATCGTGCGTTGTCTGCGCAGGATACAGAAATATTCACGGTGCCAGCCGCATTCACCTGGGTGACAGGCGAAGCACACTGGGAAGTGCTGTTGCGAGCCCGGGCTATTGAGAACCAGTGTTTTGTTCTGGCCGCCAACCAGTGTGGACATCATGGCAAGGGCCGGGAAACCTGGGGTCATTCCATGATTATTGACCCATGGGGTGAAATATTGGCAGAAGCCGGCGATGAGCCGGGCGTGATCATGGCAACACTGGATATGGCCCGGCTGGCGGAGGTTCGGCAGCAGATGCCCTGCCTGTCCCACCGTCGGTTATGCGCAAAATAACCGACGGTTATCCATACTGTTCTTGTGCCGGTTCACAGCCTCTCATACCATAGCCCTAAGACAAGCGGGAAAAGCCAGAGAATAATTCATGACAGATATTCTGAGTCTCGCCAGAGAACACCTGCTGGCACCATCAAGCCTTGAAGACAAGCATATCGAGCAGGTCCTCCATGGGATGCTGGGGCATCAGATTGATGCCGCGGACCTCTATTTCCAGAGCAGCCGCCATGAAGGCTGGGTGCTGGAAGACGGCATCGTCAAGGAAGGTAGTTTCAACGCGGATCGCGGGGTCGGCGTACGCTCCATGAGCGGCGAAAAAACCGGTTTTGCTTATGCCAATGATATTGAGCTCACTGCGCTGGAAGCGGCAGCAGGCGCCTCGCGGAGTATTGCCCGGCAGGGGCAGTCGCGTGCTGTGCAGGCCTGGGGGAGAAGTCAGCCGCTCAGTCTCTATGATGAAATCAATCCACTGGATACCCTGAGTCGGGATCAGAAAGTTGAGCTGCTTAAGAATGTTGACCAGGCCGCCCGGCAGGAAGACAACAGAATTAAGCAGGTCACCGTCAGTATGGCTGGCGTGTATGAAACCATTCTGGTGGCAGCCAGTGATGGTACGCTGGCTGCAGATATTCGGCCGCTGGTGCGTCTGAATGTCAGTGTGATTGCCGAAGAGAATGGCCGGCTTGAGCGGGGTTCTTTTGGGGGCGGTGGTCGTGGCACGTACCAGATGTTCCTGGACGGCGACCTTTGGCATGATTATGCACGGGAGGCGGTGCGGCAGGCGCTGGTCAACCTTGCTGCCGTACCGGCACCGGCCGGTGCTATGCCCGTAGTCCTTGGAGCAGGCTGGAATGGTGTCTTGCTGCATGAAGCGGTTGGGCATGGTCTGGAAGGGGATTTCAACCGTAAAGGCAGTTCTGCCTTTTCTGGCCGTATCGGTGAGCGAGTCGCGTCTCCGCTGTGTACGATTGTGGATGATGGCACGATTGCTGGCCGTCGGGGCTCCTTGAATATGGATGATGAAGGCGTGCCTTCTGAATGCACCGTATTGATTGAGAATGGCATTCTCAAGGGCTATATGCAGGACAAGATGAATGCCCGTCTGATGGGCGGAGTCTCAACCGGCAATGGTCGCCGTGAGTCCTATTCCCACCTGCCCATGCCGCGCATGACCAATACTTACATGCTGGCCGGTTCCGATGAGCATGATGAGATCATCGCTTCGGTGGATAAGGGCATCTATGTGGCCAATATGGGCGGTGGGCAGGTTGATATCACTTCGGGTAAATTCGTGTTCTCCACCAGTGAGGCTTATCTGATTGAGAACGGTAAGGTCACCTCGCCGGTCAAGGGGGCGACATTGATTGGCAATGGGCCGGAAGTCATGAACCGGGTGTCCATGGTGGGTAATAACCTGAAGCTGGATACAGGAGTAGGGGTTTGCGGCAAGGATGGGCAGTCTGTACCCGTTGGTGTGGGTCAGCCGACCTTGAAGATTGATGAAATCACGGTGGGCGGCACCGGCACCTGATAGTTGTGACAGGCAGTCTCCTGTTGAGGCTGCCTGACGCTTTATTACTCCGCCGGTTTCATGTCTTCACTGACTTCGCGCAGGTAGCGAAACAGTTTCCGATTCTGGGCCGGTGGCTTGTTTTCTTTCTGTTCCTTCAGGACATTCCGTACCAGCTGGCGAATATACTGGTTGTCAGCCTGGGGGTATTCGTCCATATACTCCGTTAATGCCGCATTACCTTCCGTCAGGAGCCGCTCGCGCCAGCGCTCCAGCTGGTGGAAGTGGCGGGCACTCTCTTCTGTCTGGCTGTCCAGCCGCTGCAGCAGTTCCTGGATCGGTTCTACGTCCTGGTCGCGCATCAACTTGCCAATGAAGTTCAGGTGCCGTTTCTTGGCGTTAAAGCTCTTGATACGGCGCCCTTCTTCCAGGGCTGCTTTCAGGCGCTCTGTCAGCACCAGTTTCTCCAGGTGCGCCGGCTTCAGCTCCTGGAGTCTGGCGCCTATATCCCTGAGTTCGTGCATTTCCTTTTTGATCTGGCTTTTGCTGACATACTCGATGTCGTCGAACTCGTCCTGTTCTCCAAAGTTGTCGGGGTGATTCATTGCTATTCCACACTCATACGATGGGGTGCATTGTAGCGTTTGTTGTCAGGAAAGTCCGGTCTGATCGGCCACAGTACGCTTTCCCCTTGGCCAAGCCTGACGGTACAATGAGGTTTATCGCAAACAACGCCATTGGGAGTTGGAATGACCAGCCATCAGCTGCAGCCCGCTATCGATCCAGCCGTTGAGCAAGAGCGTCTGAAGACGCTGGTGGAAGACATTGTTGCCGAGGCTAGCCGCCAGGGCGCTTCAGCCTGTGAGGTCGGCGCCAGCAGTGATGCCGGATTGTCCGCCTCGGTTCGCCTCGGTGAGGTGGAAACCGTGGAATTCAACCAGGACAAGGGTTTTGGCATTACGGTCTACTTCGGGCAGCGAAAAGGATCTGCCAGTACGACTGATTCCAGCCCGGATGCTATTCGCGCCACCGTTGAGGCTGCCTGTGATATTGCCCGTTACACCAGCGAGGATGACTGTGCCGGCCTGGCGGACAAAGCGCTGATGGCAACGGAGTTTCCTGATCTGGATCTCTATCACCCCTGGGGTATTGATACGGAAGAGGCGATCAATCTTGCCCGTGAATGTGAGGCTGCAGCGCGAGAGTCGAGCCCGTTGATCACGAATTCGGACGGTGCGACCGTGAATACCCACCAGGGTTGCCGTGTCTACGGGAACAGTCACGGTTTCATTGGTACGCAGGCGTCCAGTCGGCACAGTGTCAGTTGTGTGGTGATCGCCCAGAAAGGCGACGAGATGCAGCGTGACTACTGGTACACCGTCGCCCGCGACGGCAACCTGCTTGACCGGATGGTTGATGTTGGGCGCACGGCGGCAGAACGCACGATTCGTCGCCTGGGTGGCCAGAAACTGAAAACCTGCAAGGTGCCCGTTCTGTTCAGTGCCGAGCTGGCCGGAGGTGTGATCGGAAACCTGATGGCGGGTATCAGTGGGGGTAACCTCTACCGGCAATCCTCTTTCCTGCTGGATCATCTCGGTAAGAAGATATTTCCTGAGTGGGTGCACATCCATGAGAAACCCCTGTTAAAAGGTGGCATGGGTTCCGGCGCATTTGATGGCGATGGTCTGCAAACCTACGCCAAGGATTTCATTACGGATGGCGTATTGGCCAACTACCTGTTGAGTACTTACTCTGGCCGCAAGTTAGGGATGAAAAGTACCGCTAATGCGGGCGGCGCACGTAACCTGTTCATTGAAAGCAATGCGGGCGATCAGGCTGCACTCCTGAAACAGATGGGAACTGGCCTCTTATTGACCGAATTGATCGGTCATGGTGTGAATATCGTGACAGGTGATTATTCTCGCGGTGCAGCCGGGTTCTGGGTGGAAAATGGTGAGATCCAGTATCCGGTGTCAGAAGTTACCATTGCGGGTAATCTGAAAGACATGTTTATGCAATTGCAGGCGGTGGGTAATGATGTGGACCGTCGCGGCAATATCCAGACGGGTTCATTGCTGATTGATGGTATGACGGTTGCTGGCAATTAACGCGTCATAAGCCCATAAAAAAACACCGGTTATCCGGTGTTTTTTTATGGCTGGGAATCAGGAATAGAATAGTGTGGCTAGTCCCAGGAATGACATGAACCCGGTAACATCGGTGATAGTGGTCAATACCACGGTTCCGGCCAGCGCCGGGTCAATATTCACGGCCCGGAGTATCATCGGCAGGATAGCACCGACCACAACGCCGACGGTCAGGTTGATGACCATGGCCAGGGCGATCACGAAGGCGATCACCGGGTCGTCAAACCAGAGCATGGCAGCAGTGGCAACCACGCTGGCCCAGATCACGCCATTAGACAGGCCGACGATGAATTCCCGGGTGACCAGCCAGCGGGTGTTGGAGCGACCTATCTGACCCAGTGCAATGGCTCGAATAATCAGGGTCAGTGTCTGGCTGCCGGCAATGCCGCCCATGCTGGCGACAATGGGCATCAGGACCGCCAGGGCAACGACTTTGTCGATTGTATCCTGGAACAGGCCAATGACGCTGGCAGAAATAAAGGCCGTCATCAGGTTGATGCCCAGCCAGGTCGCGCGACGGCGGGCAGTCTTGAATGTCGGTGCGAAGGTGTCTTCGTCTTCGTCGAGACCAGCCCGGCTCATCACGGAGTGATCCGCTTCTTCCCGGATAACGTCAACGACGTCATCAACGGTGACACGCCCCAGCAAACGATTATGCTCGTCAATCACGGGGGCTGAGATGAGATCCTCGCGTTCGAAGAGCTGGGCAACCTGGCTGTCCTGCATATCAGCGGGAATGGCAATGAAATCCGTTTCCATGACCTCACTGATGGTCTTGTTGCCATCCTGTGTCAGCAGCCGGGTCGTGGGAAGGGTGCCTATTAAGGTGTCCTCCCGGCTGACAACCAGCAGTCCGTCGAAGGGTTCCGGCAGGGATTCGTGGCGACGCAGGTAACGAAGCGCCACATCAATGGTGATATCCGGCCTGACTGTGCTGGTGTCGGTATTCATCAGGCCGCCGGCGGTATCCTCAGGCCATGACAGGACAGCCTCAATTCGCTGGCGATCCTGCTGACTCATTGACGACAGCACCTGGTGGGTGATGGTCTGGGGCAGTTGCTGCAGCATGTCAGCAATGTCATCGATATCCTGTCCTTCCAGAATACCGATCAGTTCCGCCACATTCATGCGGTCAATAAAGAACTGTCTGACGTCATCACTCATTTCGTTGAGGACATCGCCTTCGTGTTCAACGTCAATGAGCTTCCATAGCAGGCTCCGCTGTCGGGGCGGCGCTGAGGCCAGCAGGTGGGCGGCATCGGCAGGCGAGAGGCTGTTGAGCATCTGTTTGACCTGCGTGGAAATGCCTTCCTCCAGGGCTTTATTGAGGATGTCCAGCTGGTTGTCTGAAAGCGCCAGGGAGTGTTGCTGTGTCATGCCTGTCCTTGACCGCGGAATATAGTAGACAGTGGTTATATGTTTGAAGAATAGTCAGTCGGTTGACTGTGGGGCAAGCGGAGAATGCGGTGGGGCACGATAAATGTCCAGCGCTTTTCGGGGGCGGGGCGGGAGATTATTCTCCCTCACCGAAAAAATCATCAATCAAGGCTTGCAAGGCGCGTAGTGCCTGGGCCTCATCCTTGCCATCGATCTCGACAGTCAGCTCGGTGCCTTGGCTGGCTGCCAGCATCATCACCGACATGATGCTTTTACCGTCCACCATTTTCTGATCACGCCCCACGTCAATGCGGCTGGCAAAGGCGGAGCTGGTTGTGACGAATTTTGCAGCAGCCCTTGCATGCAGGCCCAGTTTGTTTTTTATCGTAATGGTCTCACGGATCATATTGCCTGAATCTCTCTGTGCCGAATCTGGGTGTTATCGTGAGTCTGTCGAAAGCGTTGAGCGAGTGCTTCAGAGACAAAAACTGAGCGATGTTGACCGCCGGTACACCCAATGGCGATAGTCATATAGCTGCGATTCCCCGCTTCAAAATCTTTCAGCCAGCTTTCAATGAAGCTATAGATTGAATCGATCATTCGCTGTACTGAAGTGTGATTCTGCAGGAACTCTATAACCGGTTCATCCATGCCTGAGAAGTGGCGTAGTGACTCATCCCAGTACGGGTTTGGTAGGCAGCGGACATCAAAGACGTAGTCAGCGTCGGTAGGGATACCATGCTTGAAGCCAAAGGATTGCAGTTGCAGTGATAAACCATGCTCCTGTTTGCCCAGTACCCGCTGGCGGATGGTGCTGCGCAGGTCGTGCAGCGACAATGTACTGGTATCAATCCGCAAATCAGCTAACAGGGATATTGGTTCCAGTATGTCTGTTTCCCGCTTGATGGCTTCTTCCAGTGAATACTGTGTATTGCTCAGGGGGTGACGTCTGCGGGTTGAGCTATACCGCTTCAGCAGGGTGGTGTCGTCAGCATCGAGGAATATGATGTCACACTCAATACCTTGTTTTTCAGTGATTTCATGGTGAACCGATGCAAAATGACTGAGTGCGCCGGGAATGTTGCGGGCGTCAATGCTGAGGGCAATCTGTGGAGACTGTTCACTGGGGTTGTTGCGCAGGCTGTCAATCAGTCCAGGCAGCAGATCGGCCGGCAGGTTGTCCACGCAATAAAACCCCTGGTCTTCCAGGGCGTGAAGTGCTGCACTTTTACCAGAACCTGATCGACCGCTGATGACGATCAGCCGGGGGACGGTGGACATTGTTAATCATTCCGTATTTGTTGCTGCCGACAGCACTGCCGCCGCAGAGGGTAGCAGCACTGATCAGTTCAAGCATAGGTAAAAATGAAAACAAGAGAAAGAGGTCAAACGACAGTGGTTTGTTGTTTATGGGGATGAATGCCGTTTGGGAGGAAATTATTCCTCGCAAGTGATCAACTGGTACAGCATTTCACTGCTTTCGGCTTTTCGCAGGGACTCACAAATCGCCGGGTTGCTGAACTTTTCGGCCAGCTTTTTGAGGAGCTCCAGGTGTTCATTGATGCTGTTATCCGGCACGACCAGTGCAAAGATAAGATCGACCGGGTGGCGATCAATGGCGTCGAAGTCAATCGGTTCGGCCAGCTGCAGAAATACCGCGGCCGGTTTCTTACAGGATGCCAGCCTGCAGTGAGGTATCGCGACACCGTTGCCCAAACCGGTACTTCCCAGCTTTTCACGGGTGACAAGACAGTTGAACAGATCCTTGGCGTCGATGACGGGATCATGTTGTCCGATCAGGTTGGCGATATATTCAAGGGTGCGCTTTTTGCTGCCACCCTGCACGCCGCAGAGGGCGTGCTCGGGCAATAGAATCTTACGAATACTCATTGGAATACTGGGGGTTGCGAGGAGTGCTCAGTGCGAGCCGGCTCCCTGCATACGGTCGATATTTTTCTCTTTGTGCTTGAGAATCTGGCGATCAAGCTTGTCGGCCATAAGGTCAATGGCAGCATACATATCCTCATGCTCGGCGGACGCTGCGATATCCGCGCCGCGTATGTGGAGCGTCGCTTCTGCAAGCTGTCTGACTTTTTCTACGCTGAGCGTAACCTGAATATTGGTTATGCTATCGCAGTGTTCAGCGAGCTTGTTTAGTTTTTTGGTAACATACTCGCGGAGGGACTCGGTAACTTCGACATGATGTCCGCTGATGTTAACTTGCATGCGTTACTCTCCTGATCACAGGTTCGCTCACATCCGATTCGCACTCCGTCCGAACCGGGCTGACGGCTGTAGTGTACCATTGCACAGGGGCGATCGTCTTGGGTTTTTGC
This sequence comes from Kistimonas asteriae, assembly GCF_018263925.1. Taxonomy (GTDB): domain Bacteria; phylum Pseudomonadota; class Gammaproteobacteria; order Pseudomonadales; family Endozoicomonadaceae; genus Kistimonas; species Kistimonas asteriae. The sequence goes on along the minus strand of NZ_JAEVHF010000003.1, from coordinate 288,345 downwards.
GACCTATTTACTGGAATCCGCGTATGCCCATACGTGCCGTTTCCGATCATTAGCCACAGCGTAGACTACACCAGCCGTTTTCGTTCATTGGATGGCGGAATCATGATGGATTCCCGGTACTTGGCAATGGTTCGCCGTGCCACCTGGATGCCCTGTTCCGCCAGCATTGTGGCAATCTTGTTGTCGCTCAGGGGTTTTCTCGGGTTCTCCTGGGAGACCAGCTTCTTGATCAGCGCCCGAATGGCGGTCGAGGAACACTCTCCCCCTGAGGCTGTGCTGACATGGCTGGAGAAAAAGTATTTGAGTTCAAAGATGCCCCGGGGTGTGTGCATATATTTCTGCGTGGTCACACGGGAGATGGTGGACTCATGCATCTCCACGCTTTCGGCAATATCGTGCAGCACCAGCGGTTTCATGGCTTCTTCGCCATAGTCAAAGAACCCGCGCTGGTAGTCGACAATCCGGGTGGCTACCTTGAGCAGGGTTTCACTGCGGCTCTGCAGGCTCTTGATAAACCAGCGGGCTTCCTGAAGCTGATTTTTCAGGTAGGTGTTGTCGCTGCTGCTGTCTGCCCGGCGGATCAGAGATGAGTAGCCGGTATTGATGCGCAGCCGTGGCGAGGCGTCAGGGTTCAGTTCAACCGACCATTCACCCTGTTTCTTGCTGACCAATACATCAGGTATGACATACTCAGCCTCACTGGTTTCAAGGCTGCTGCCGGGTTTGGGGTTCAGGGTCTGGATCAGCTCGATGGCGCTTTTCAGTTCGGGCTCTTTGAGCTTTGCCTTGCGCATGATGGTGGTGTAATCGCGGCTGCCCAGGCGATCCAGGTGCTGGTCAGCGACCTTTTGGGCGGCCGGAAGGGCAGGCTCATCCTGGTAGTCCGGGCTGTTCAGCTGAAGGAGAAGGCACTCGCGCAAATCCCTGCAGGCAACACCGACCGGGTCAAACTGCTGGATGCGATGCAGCATGACTTCGATTTCATCAAGTTCCAGCTCCAGGGCTGGCTCCATACCCTCAAGAATGTCTTCCAATGGGCAGGTTAAGTATCCGTCGTTGTTTATTGCGTCAATGATGGCGATGCCGATCAGGCGATCAGTGTCGCTCATGGGGGTCAGGTTAAGCTGCCATTCAAGGTGGTCCTGCAGGGAGTCGGGTGCGCTGCTGCGGCTGGTAAAGTCATCGTCGGACCGCTCGCCCTGTCCGCTGGAAGAAGACTGATAGATGTCATCCCAACCACTATCGACGGGGAGGTCAGAAGGAATCTGCTCACTCCATTCTTCCTGGGATTCGGCGTCTTCTGATGGTTTTTCTGTCTTTTCACCGGCGGAAAAGTCGGTCAGACCGGTTTCGTTGCCGGCATCGTCTTCCTGTGAATTGGATTCTTCCGAGGCATTGCTTTCTGGCGAACCTTCTTCCTGCTCAAGCAGCGGGTTGCTCTCAATAGCCTGCTGGATCTCTTGTTGCAGATCCAGTGTCGACAGCTGCAACAGCCGGATGGCCTGCTGCAGTTGCGGGGTCATGGTCAGTTGCTGGCCAATCTTGAGTTCCAGTGATGGCTTCATGACTCTACCGGTCCTGGTTGCACTACGTATTCACGGTTGTCGTTCTTGCTCATCCCTGAGAGCTTGCCAGGCGTCTGTTGACGCCTGAGGCTGATCAGTTTTCTGCGACGCTTATCGCTTACGCGACGGTATAGTACATGGCTGGATCGGATTTTGCATCAGATACGGAAGTGTTCACCGAGATATACGTCGCGAACCTTCTGGTTGGCCATGATGGTGTGGCTGTCGCCTTCGGCGATAATATGGCCTTCGCTGACAATATAGGCGTGCTCACAGATATCCAGCGTTTCGCGAACGTTATGGTCAGTGATCAGGACGCCGATGCCGCGGTTCTTGAGGTGTTGGATGATTTGCTTGATGTCATTGACCGAGATGGGGTCAACGCCGGCAAAGGGTTCATCCAGTAGAATGAAGGAAGGCTCCGTCGCCAGTGAACGGGCAATCTCAACCCGGCGTCGTTCACCACCAGACAGGCTCATGCCTGCGCTGTCGCGGATATGCTGAATATTGAACTCTTCCAGCAACTGTTCCTGCTTCTCAACACGCTGGGCTTTGGTCAGATCCTTGCGGGTTTCAAGGATGGCCATCAGGTTGTCAGCCACACTGAGTTTGCGGAAGATGGATGCTTCCTGGGGCAGGTAGCCGATTCCGGCACGGGCTCGGCCATGCATGGGAAGCGGGGTGATATCCTGATTATCGATCTGGACCAGGCCGCCATCGGCGTGCACCAGTCCGACAATCATATAGAAACAGGTCGTTTTGCCGGCGCCGTTGGGGCCGAGCAGTCCGACAATCTGCCCACTCTCAATACTGACAGAGACATCCCTGACGACCTGGCGGCCACCATACTGTTTTTTGAGGTTGCAGGCTTTAAGCTGAGACATGCTGTCGTTTAACCGCTGTACATCGGAAATGGTTGAACCCGTGATGGCCGCTTTATAGATAAGCGTGGTCATCACGGGGATGGATCATGTTACTGGCGGGGCTGGATCACCATTTCGACCCGCTTGCCCTGATTCGCGCTATCAGCCTTGGCGTTGACTATCTGGGCCTGCTTGTCGTACTCGATCATGTCGCCGGTAAAGGTGTCGCCTTTCTGTTCCAGGCGGGCTTGCTTGATCAGCTCGACCTTCTCATTATCCAGGTAATACTTGATGGTCTTGCCCCAGGCTTTAAGGAGACCTTTCTCGCTGCTCTGCTCTTCCTCAAAATAGGCCTGTTTCTTCTTGCCTTGAGAAACAATCTTCTGAATCTGACGATCTTTGGAGTAGATGGTCACAATATCCCCAGTCAGCTTGGTGGTGCCCTGGTTCATAATGACATTACCACGGTAGATGGAAATGCCATTTTTGTCGTCGATGTCGGCAGAATCTGAAGAAATATGGATCGGTTTTTCCCGATCACTGGGTAATGCCAGTGCAGATGTTGCACTGAACAGTGCCATGGCGGCAACAAATGTAAGTGTGAATTTAGCGTGATTCATGTACGCCCCTGACCCTGGACTTCAGCTGGATAAAATCCCGTTTATAAAACGCTTTCATGCCGTTGGCTTTCATCACCCCGCTGGGGCTGATGATGGTGACCGGCCGGTTGGTATCGGCAAAATCCTGACCAGAGTATATGGTCAGAAAGTCTGTGTCCATGCGCAGCTTCTGGGTGTCGCCTTCGACCTGGGTCATGACCACATTCTGTTTCAGCTCCACGGTTTCCCCGTCAGGCAGAATGCGGCCTGTGTCGGCAACAGTGTGCCAGGGAGTGGCGTTTTCGCTGTAACTCCAAAGGTCAGGGCTGGCCAGTAGTGTGATGTCATTGTGTGGAAAGTGACTGATGCTGTCTGCAGTCAGGTCGGATTTCAGCTGTCCATGCTCATTGAATTCGCGGATATGTGCATTGTAGGAAAAGAAATCCGGCACCTTGATCTCGGTGGTTGTCCCGGCAGGCTGGCGGGAGACCTTGAGGTCGGTTTCGTAGGCCCAGTAGCCCATGCCGACCGCAAGGACGACAATGGCGGCTATCAATAAAATCTGGCGTAATGGCATAAAATGTCCTTAACCCGCTCGGCGTATCCCTGAGTCTCAGAGATATGCCGCCTGTGCAGCTTCGAGGGTGCCCTGGGCCGTCATGATCAGTTCACAGAATTCCCGTGCAGCGCCGCGACCGCCTTTCAATTGAGTGACACCGTCAGCGTGCTGTTTGACGAAGTCATGCGCATTGGCAACCGCCATGCCCAGGCCGGCGCGGCGGATCGCAGCCAGGTCTGGTAGGTCGTCGCCCAGGTAGGCGACCTGCTCAAAGGTCAGCCCGAGTTCTTCGAGCATGCCGGTGAGGACGGTCAATTTGTCTTCCCGGCCCTGTACCAGGTGAGCAATGCCGAGGTCGCGAGCGCGCTTTTCAACCAGTGGTGAGTTGCGGCCAGTAATGATAGCAGTCTCGACACCGCTGTTTTGCAGCAGTTTGATGCCCAAGCCATCCAGTATGTTGAATGCCTTGATTTCCTTACCGTCAGACGTGAAATAGAGGCGTCCATCGGACAAAACACCGTCCACATCAAAAACGGCCAGTTTCACATTACGTGCTTTTTCGTGCAGTGCAGCATTCATTCAGACAACTCCAGCCTTAAGCAGGTCATGCATATTGATGGCGCCGATGGCGTGATTGTCTTCGTTTACACAGATCAGGGCGTTGATCTTGTATTCATCCATGATATGCAGGGCTTCAGCGGCCAGAATGTTGTCCCGGACGGTTTTGCAGTGACGGGTCATCACGTCATCGATCAGGCTGTTGCGCGGGTCGATGTTCTGGTCCAGTGTCCGGCGCAGGTCGCCATCGGTGAAGACACCCAGGACGTGTTGTTTGTCATCGCAGATGGCAGTGATGCCCAGTCCCTTACCGGTGATCTCCAGCAGTGCCTGGCCGAGGGGTGTGCCTTCCCTGACCATGGGGATGCGGTTGCCGGTATGCATGATGTCAGAGACTTTCAGTAGCAGGCGCCGTCCGAGACTGCCACCGGGGTGGGAGAAGGCAAAGTCTTCCGCAGTAAAGCCGCGTGCTTCCAGCAGGGAAATCGCCAGTGCATCGCCCATGACCAGTGTTACGGTCGTACTTGATGTGGGTGCAAGGTCCAGAGGGCAAGCCTCTTTTTCGACACTGACATTCAAGTGGACGTCAGAAGCGCGCGCCAGTGTGGAATCGTTGTTGCCTGTCATGCTGATCAGGGGAATGCCCAGTCGTTTCAACAGCGGAATCAGGGTAACCACTTCGCTGGTATTGCCGGAATTGGACAGGGCCAGCACCATATCATTGCTGGTGATCATGCCCATGTCGCCGTGGCTGGCTTCTGCCGGGTGTACAAAGAATGAGGGGGTTCCGGTGCTGGCCAGGGTGGCGGCAATCTTGCGGCCAATATGGCCTGACTTGCCCATGCCAACCACGATGACGCGGCCGGTACAGGCCAGTGTCAGCTGGCAGGCATCCGCAAAGTGGTTGTCGATACGATTATGCAGGGCATCAACGGCCTTGCGTTCAAGGTCTACAGTGCGTCGGCCTGACGCGATAAAAGCTTCCGGATTGGTCATTGCAGCTCGGTCAGATAGTGATTCAGTGGTCGCAGTGATGTCTGGGTGCGTGTCCATAAAGTATCAGCTTTGCAGGTATAGCAGCAGGGTATAGCCCAAATAGCTGGCTGCCAGTAGTACGCCGGCGCCCCGTCCTATTATCTGGCGTTTGCGACCGGCCAGCGCCAGGATCAATAGCAGCGCCGTGATGGCGGTCATGGCCGGAACGTCACGCTGGAATGCGGCCGGATCGATGGAGGCCGGTGCGACGATGCCGGGCACTGCCATAACGGCCAGCAGGTTAAAGATGTTGGAGCCTACAATATTTCCCAGCGCAATGTCATGGTGTTTTTTCAGGGCGCTGACCACGGAGGCGGCCAGTTCCGGCAGGCTGGTGCCGATGGCGACAATGGTCAGGCCGATGACCAGTTCACTGATGCCCAGTGACCTGGCTATTTCCGTCGCACCCCAGACCAGCAGGCGTGAGCTGGCCACCATCACCAGAAGTCCAATGATCAGAAGAACAGTGGCTTTTGCCTGGCTGATGTCCGGCAGTTCTTCTTCGGTTTCCTCACCAGCGCTGGTTTGTTGTTTGCTGCTGGGCTGGCTTTGCCAGCGGTAGATCAGGTACAGGGTGAAGATCAGGCCGCTGATCAGCAGAATACCGTCCAGCTGCCCCAATTGGTTGTCTATTAATAGCAGGCCGGCCAGCACGGTGATAATCATCAGCAGCGGAATTTCCCGGCGAACGATCTCGCTTTTTACCGGCAGTGGCGCAACGATAGCGGTAATGCCCAGTACCAGGCCTATATTGGCAATGTTGGAGCCGACGGCGTTTCCGACAGCGAGGTTGCCGTAGCCGGAAAGTGCGGCCATCAGGGAAACAAGAATTTCAGGGGCAGACGTGCCGATGGAGACAATCGTCAGTCCGATCAGCATGGGTGACATGCCGAAGTTTCGAGCGGTAGCGGCTGCGCCGTTGACAAATTTGTCGGCGCTCCACATCAGGGCGATAAATCCGGCAAGGATGGCGCCAGTAGCGAGAAGCATGGTGATTACGTAAACCTGTCTGCTTAAAGCGAGGATTGTATCTGTAAAGTGGCAGTCTGGCACTCTGAAGTGACGAAAAAACCGTAACCTTGCTACTTGTTCAGGTTCTGTTAAGGGTCTGTTGATTACAGTAGGCCGCTGGAAATATTCAGATAATCAGCATCGTTCACGGTGAGGCTTATGTCATAATGTGAACGGTGTTACACTTTTATCGGCAGGATAATGGTGTCAGTGTGCTATTGCCTTGGTAGCGCGTCGCTATTGCCTGTTGTGTAATCTTGTAGCCTTACTGGCTGAATCCCTGGTTGTATTGAATCACCGTGAGCGCCTGTATCGCCTGCGGTTGGGTATGGATTGTTTCGCGTTAACCGATTCCTGGATGGAAGGCGCTTTTACTCAATGAGTGCACTATCGGACAATTTTGTTGAAATCCGGGGGCTAACCTTTCTACGTGGCGAACGAGTGATCTTCGACAACGTGGATATGGATATTCCCCGGGGTAAGGTCACCGCTGTGATGGGGCCAAGTGGTACCGGTAAAACGACGCTGCTGCGTCTTATCGGTGCCCAGTTGAAGCCTGATGCCGGTACGATCCGGGTCGATGGCCATGATCTGTTTGCGCAGGATCGGGAGCACCTGTTCCAGCTGCGTCGTCGCATGGGGATGTTGTTCCAGAGCGGTGCGCTGTTCACAGATCTGAGCGTCTTTGAAAATGTCGCCTTTCCGCTTCGGGTGCATACCAACCTGCCAGACCGCATGATTCGGGATATTGTCCTGATGAAATTGCAGGCAGTCGGTTTGCGTGGCGCGTCCCAGCTGATGCCCAGCGAACTCTCCGGTGGCATGGCGCGTCGTGTGGCGCTGGCCCGTGCCATTTCGCTGGATCCCGGCATGATGATGTACGACGAACCTTTCGTCGGGCAGGATCCTATTGCCATGGGGGTACTGGTCAAGTTGGTCAGGATGCTCAATGATTCCCTGAATATGACGACAATCGTCGTGTCTCATGATCTGACGGAAACCGCCAGTATTGCAGATTTTCTCTATCTGTTTGCCGATGGCCATGTGATTGGCAAGGGCACACCGGAAGAAATGATGAATTCGAATGACCCGGATATCCGGCAGTTTATGAATGGCCTGCCGGATGGTCCGGTACCGTTCCATTATTCTGGTGAGGATTACCTCACAGAATTGCTGGAGGAGGGGTAATGACAGGGCTTGTCGATAATCTGGTAAGACTCGGGCGTATAGGCCTTGAGCGCATCCAGGCGATTGGCCGCGCCGGGATGATCCTGTTTCATGCCATCCTGGGGCGCTCCCACCACGGTTCCATGTTCCCGTTGCTGATCAAACAGCTGTATTCAGTGGGTGTGCTGTCACTGGTCATTATCATCGTATCCGGCTTTTTCATCGGTATGGTGCTGGGGCTGCAGGGGTACAACATCCTGGTCCGTTATGGTTCAGAGCAGGCGGTCGGTCAGCTGGTGGCGCTGAGCCTGGTGCGTGAGCTGGGGCCGGTGGTGACTGGACTGCTGTTTGCTGGCCGGGCGGGTTCCGCACTGACGGCGGAAATCGGACTGATGAAAGCCACGGAACAGTTGTCGAGCATGGAGATGATCGGTGTTGATCCGCTTAAGCGGATCATCGCGCCGCGATTCTGGGCCGGTTTTATCAGCATGCCGCTGCTGGCCGCCATCTTTTCCATGGTGGGCATCCTGGGGGGCGCCATGGTGGGGGTTGACTGGCTCGGTATTGATGCAGGCTCATTCTGGGCCAACATGCACCAAGCCGTTGATTTTCGCAATGATGTGATTGACGGAATGATAAAAAGTCTGGTGTTTGGTGTGGTTGTGACCTGGATTGCCGTATTCCAGGGCTATGACACTGTGCCGACATCAGAAGGTATCAGTCGGGCAACGACCCGCACGGTGGTCTACGCCTCCCTGGCTGTTCTGGGGCTTGACTTTATATTGACTGCCGTAATGTTTGGAGACCTGTAAGCGATGCGAATGCGAACGATAGAAATTGGTGTCGGCGCCTTTATTCTGGCGGGCGTGTTTGCGCTTGTCCTGCTGGCGCTGAAAGTCAGCGGCCTGTCACTGAGTGGTAACTCACAGACGTATGAGCTGTATGCGGAATTCGATAATGTCGGTTCCCTTACGCATCGGGCCAAGGTGGCCATGGCCGGGGTGACGATTGGCCGAGTGGTGGGTATCGAGCTGAACAAGAAAACTTATATGGCGCGGGTTACTATGGCGATCGACAGTGATGTCGACAATATTCCCATTGATAGTACGGCGGCTATCGAGACGGCAGGTCTTTTGGGTGAGAAGTATGTAGGGATCAGTATTGGCGGTGCGGCAGAGTTCCTGCGGCCGGGTGAGCTGTTTGATGATACCCAGTCCGCAATTGTACTCGAGGACCTGATCGGTAAATTCATGCTGGGTGCTGTCGGCAAGGACGACACGGCCAGTGATGATGCGTTTTGACCCAACGGCGATAGACTTTAATTAACGTGTGATCTCGGCGGTTGCCAACCATGAAAATGACACAGAAACTGACTCGTATGCTGGCACTGCTGGCGGTTGTTGCACAGGTTTCCCTGCCCGTCGCGGCGGCTGAACAGAAGCCGGAAACCGTGGCCAGCGAGGCCACCAACCGGGTGCTGACGGTGTTGCGTGAAAACCGAACGGTTTTCGAAAAAGAACCGCAGAAATACTACGTGGCCGTTGAAGAGGTGCTGGATCCGGTCATTGCCTTTGACCAGGTGGCCCGTGGTGTGATGGGTAAGTATGCGCACCGGGCGACACCTGAACAGCTGCAGGCGTTTACCCAGACGTTTCGGGACAGCCTGATTGAGTTTTATGGTAAGGCGGTCATGACGCTGGATCCTTCCCGTCTGAAATTGTCTCGGGTTGATCCTGTGGCTGAAGAGCAGTTGACTGATTACCGTAACCGGAAGATTCGTTCGATTCCGGTCAATCTGAAAGTCAGCTCTGACAACCAGGAATACAGCTTGTCTTATTCTATGATACAGGATGGCGGCCAGTGGAAAGCGCGGAATATCATCGTTGAAGGGATCAACATCGGCGTGCAGTTCCGCAACCAGTTCACTTCTGCCATGCAGCAGTACAAGGATGTGGGCAAGGTGATTGCTAACTGGTCGGCCATCATGAAGAACCAGGCGGAGGCAGCCCAGGGGTCCTGATGAATACAGTTGAGGTGACGGCACCGGGTAAGATGGCATTGAAGGGCGCTGTTGATGTCGACACGGCGGCTGAGCTGGAGGTCGCCAGTATGGCGCTGATTGATTGTCAGGTTGCGCCAGGGTGGGAAGTTGACTTGTCTGCTGTGACCCGTGCGGATAGTGCAGCACTGGCGTTGCTGCTCTCCCTGATGCGGGATGCGGCGAATAAACAGGTCAGCCTGACGTTTACCGGGTTACCGGATGAATTAATGGCCCTGGCAGGGGTCTGCGGCGTGGATAGTTTGTTGCCAATGGCCTGAAATTCCAGAAAAACTGAAAAAAACGTGTAAGAAACGGGCGGAACACTGGTGTTCCGCCCGTTTCTTTTATTATTATTGCTCGTTTTGTATCCGGGTTGGGATGAGCGCTATGCAAGCTGTTGAAATCAAGACGCTACTGGAAGAACGACTGGATGACGCCGAGGTCATCGTTTCTGGTGAGGGCTGTGATTTCCAATTGACCGTGATTTCTGATCAGTTTAGCGGCGCCTTGCCTGTAAAACGCCAGCAAATGGTGTATGCCCACCTGAATGACCTGATTGCTGACGGCACGATTCACGCGGTGACTATGCGTACCTTCACCCGTGACGAATGGGCTGCCCAGCAGTAACTCTTTTGCCGGTCAGTCCCTGAGTGGTGCCGCGTTGTTGTGGGTCAGTCAGGGCTGATAATGGTTCCGTATTACCTGTGTTATTTCCAGGAGGGTGAACGCGATGTTGCTTCCCGGAAATAATGCTTATCCTCTCAACAGGGGTTTCAATGGATAAGCTGATAATTACTGGCGGTGTGCAACTCAATGGCGAGATCCGGATCTCCGGCGCCAAGAATTCCGCCCTGCCGATCCTGGCTGCCACGCTGCTGGCCGACGAGCCGGTGACAGTCTGTAACCTGCCGCACCTCAATGACATCACGACCATGATCGAGCTGTTTGGCTGCATGGGGGTTGATCTGCTCATTGATGAGAAGATGAATGTCGAAGTGCATGCCAGCACCATCAAGCATCTCAGCGCACCCTATGAACTGGTCAAGACCATGCGTGCGTCCATTCTCGTGCTGGGGCCGCTGCTGAGTCGCTTTGGTGAAGCTGAAGTGGCGCTGCCGGGTGGGTGTGCCATTGGCAGCCGGCCGGTTGACCTGCATATCCGTGGTCTCGAGGCCATGGGGGCAGAGGTCAAGGTTGAGGAAGGGTATATCCGCGCCAAGGCCAAGCGTTTGAAAGGTGCCCGTATTTTCATGGACACCGTCACGGTGACAGGCACCGAAAACCTGCTGATGGCCGCCGTGCTTGCAGAAGGTGAAACCCTGATTGAAAACGCAGCCCGTGAACCGGAAGTGGTTGATCTGGCCGAGTGCCTGTTGCGTATGGGGGCCAAAATTGAAGGCCACGGCACTGATACCATCCGTATTCAGGGTGTTGATCGCTTGCACGGTTGTGTTTATTCCGTGTTGCCGGACCGGATTGAAACCAGTACCTACCTGATCGCTGCGGCGGCTACCGGTGGGCGCATCAAGGTCAAGGATACGGAGCCCAAGATTCTGGATTCCGTCCTGACAAAGTTGCAGGAAGCCGGCGCCAATGTGCAATGGGGGGATGATTGGATTTCCCTGGACATGGAAGGCCGTCGTCCGAAAGCGATCAATCTGAAAACCGCCCCTTACCCTGCATTGCCCACCGATGTTCAGGCCCAGTTCACGGCGTTGAACGCTGTTGCGGAAGGCACCGGTTCCATTACAGAAACCGTGTTTGAGAACCGCTTCATGCATGTTCAGGAAATGAAGCGCATGGGTGCGACGATCGACGTGGAAGGCAATACTGCCATTGTGACAGGGGTTTCAGAGTTAAAGGGAGCTCCGGTAATGGCAACCGATCTTCGTGCTTCTGCCAGTCTTGTGATTGCGGGGCTGGTCGCGGATGGCGATACCATGGTTGACCGTATTTACCACATTGACCGTGGTTATGAATGTATTGAAGAAAAACTTCAGCAGCTGGGCGCGAAGATAAAACGTATCCCGGGTTAATCAAACGTCGCTATACTATCCAGACGCCTTTATTAGTAAGGTGTCTGGGATTAAGTCGAATGTCTATTTATTGGTTGAGGAGATGCAAAAAATTAAAACGAAAATTGTAAAAAAGGATTGCAATACGAAGAATTATATTTGCATGGATAATGACTATGAGCCAATAAGCGGCATGAAATTTTAGCGTGTAAATACTGCCTTCATGAATGGAGGAAATGTTTATGTCTTTAGCTTTTAATTATCAGGTTCCCTATATTCAACAGCAAAGACAGATGAGTTGTTGGCTAACAGCTATGCAAATGGTTGATCACTGGCTATTTATACAAGAAATGGGTAAAGCATCCATAGATCCTGATTGGCTGAATGTTTCGGTTCGAACTTGCGAAGATTTCCAGAGGCGAGGGCGCGCTGCGAAATCCATGCGGATGCAGCTTCTCAATAGTGCTCCTTTATCTGAACCTGATGCAAATAATTACCCTAATCGTGGGGTAACTAGGCAGGAAATGATTGATATTGGTATAGCTGCAGGGTTGCAAATGATTGATTGGGAGAATACGGAGCAAACACTGAATGCCTTATATGATCTTCTGAAGCGTTATGGCCCGCTTTTGTCTGCAGGGCTTTTCATGAATGGACAACCTCATGCAATCGTTATCACCGGTGTGCTGGAATCCAGTTTGCCCTATCCTGATTACGATCTTGAAGTGGCAGATGAATGGGTGATATATAGTGATCCTATCCGTGGGCCGGGATCAAGGATTAGTATGGTTGATTTTACATGTTGTTATAATTTGTTAGGTGAGTCGGGTGTATTGATGGGGAAAGTGTAGTTTGTTGGATAAGTAATGTTGTGGTAATTGAATATAGATATTATTTTTTGAAATAGTGTCGATCTGATTTTATCTGGTAGACGGTTTTTATTTGCTCTATATGTGTTTGCAAGTTCTGTAAATTTTTTATTTGCTAAGTAGTAGATATAGATTGATGCAATCAGTTGTTAATGGATGGAGGACGAATGTTAGTATTTGGATAGGTTATCCTGCTACTACTTTTATATTGATTTTCTAAGAAGGTGTTTGTATGTGATGTCAATAAATTAACAATTATCCTGAGTGATCGAGTGCATGTATTTATCTGTCCTTAATGTATGCTGATATTGTCGTGTTTTTATAATTAGCTTGGCAGAGTTATTTTCTTGTTTATCTATAATTTTTATTCAATAGAGTTGTTTCTTTTGCGCTTTTTGGCTGATGATACTAACCATTAAGATGGTAATTGTAGCCGCATGATCTAGATGACTAATCTTGGGTATGACTGTTTGTTACAGTTACATCAATTGATCCAAATTGAACAGCAGGATTTTCATGGTCATCTCTGATTTTGTAACCTATATTGATTTTCAAAGTTATTTCCTTTCCATACGTTTTGTAAACGCAGGCTCACAAATGTGAATCACGCAGCAGTCGCATGGCTTGAGGGGGCGCATGTTGCTCCTCAGCATTTTCAGCAACAGGAGCGTTATTTTGCTGATCTCGCAATGCAGTACTTTCGTACGCTGGGAGGTGATGATTTTGGCTTCATCGAACTTCAACTGGCCAGGGAGTTAATGCCCGCAGGTAAAGTGGGGCTGAGATTCGCAAAAGGCGTCTTTCCTGATGCAACGCCGTTTCATATCTCCCGTGAAATGGTGATTGATATCCCCGATGGAAGTACGGATCTTATCGTCTATTTGACGATTCCGTTACGAAGTTTCGGAGATCAGGAGGTCGGTAGCAAAGAGGAGATCAATTTTCGTTACCTGCTGTCCAGTGATGAAATCACTGACAATACGAACAAGGACAATCCGGCAGTCAATATCTCACTAGCGGAATATAACTTTCAGCTTCAGCTGGGTGGAAGGGATTTAAGTAACTATTCGACCCTGGCACTGGCAAAGGTCAAGGAGCTGGACAGTGGCGGCGGGGTGGTATTGGATCCCTCGTTTATTCCGCCCGTGCTGTGTGCCAAGGCCAGTACTGTTTTGAGCAGCCGCTTGAAAGAGTTCTATGCTCAGCTGAGTCACCGTGCCAAGCTCATTGAAAATCGTATCCACAGCGGTAAAAGCTATAAAAGTCTGCAGGCGCTTTACCATGACCAACTCTGGCAAATTCTCCTCAGACAATGGGAAGCCCGTCTCGGGAGTCTCAGGATGCATCGGCGTATTGATACGGCACAGCTTTACGATGAACTGATCACGTTGTGTGGTGCGCTGAGTACAATCAGCCAGCGTCCTTTTCCTGAACCTAAGGGGTTGACGTTCAACTGCCTTGAGCAGGCTTTTACGCCATTGTTTGGTTGTCTGGAGGAATTTATCCAGGCAGCCAGTTATGAATATGTGTGGGAATTACTGCCAAAAGAAGCGAAGCCGGCCGACCGACGCTGGGAGTATGCGTTGACCGGTGATATTGATGACAAAAGCCGTTTCATTATGGCAATCCCAGAAAAAAGGGTTCGAGAAAATCCCGGTGACATCCTTAACCTGATTACCCTGGGGCCTAAAAATCGGATCGATCAACTGGTTTCGACAGCGATCAAGGGCATTACGCTTTCCCGGTTATCGATTCCGCCGTTTGAACTCAATCTTCCAGATCATTGCTTCTATGAAATTGATACCGCGTCAGACCTGATCAAGGAGGCTATTAACAACAGTATGCCTCTGGTCATTCATGCGTTTCAGCAACTGGGTAGCTTCAATATACGTTTGTTCATTGTACGGCGCTGAAGGGTATTCATATGCCTGATATCAAAGCACACGGGAATCCTGAACTGGGCCATACGGCAACGGATAAGGAACACCGTCAGGATGTGCCGTTGATTCTGGACTGGGTAGACCTGAAAGATCCGCTGGTTAACCGGTTATACCCATTTCTCGCTGTTCTCAGTCACATCAATCGTCTCGGTGATCAGGACGCTGTTCCTGACAGTCTTTTTGGGCAGCTAATCGAAACAGCGATAAAGTTGCAGAAGTCTTACCCTGATGATGTGACGTCGATAGGCTGTATGTGGGTCTCTGCTGCCATTGATGAAAAAATTATGATGAGTCGCTGGGGGGCGGCCTGGAGACAGGAAACACTCTGCAGTCGATTGTTCTTTCGGGGCGATGCCGGCGTACACTGTTTTGAGTTGCTGGAGCAGTGGCTGCAGCACCCAACGCCCAATCCTTCGTTGTTACTGATTGCCTACCTCTGTATGAAGATGGGATTCAGGGGGCAATTCAGGCACGGTGGCAAGGAACGTATCAGTGAACTCTATTCGCAACTCAAAAAGCAATTGGGCCGAAATCGCTATTTACGCGAGCAACCGTTTGTTTTTATCGATATCAATGACCGGAGTACCCGGTTTAAAACCCGCTGGCACATAAAAAAATGGCCGATGACCATTGTGGCCTGCGCCTGTGTTGTCACCATGGTTATTGGTGCAAGTTTATGGTCTGTTTCGATGCAATACCGTTTGCGTGCAGAAATACAGGATGAGACACAGCGTATTAACCAGCTGTTTGATGATTATAAGGCGGTAAGCCCCACGGACATTCGTCATGCTCTTTTCCCTAAGAAATAAAGTGCTTGTCTTTATCATACTGGCGTTTCTGATACTCGGAATCATCGCTACGGCATTAGGCATGGCTGTGATGATGTCGGGGTATTCCGTTTATGGAGCATGGATAACCGGTGCCGGTGTCATTGTTTTCCTGGTGGCCTTTCTCTGTCTGTTGTTCCTGGTTATCACCCGGTACCGACAACTGTCAGAACCGGCAAAGCTGGTCTCAGAATACATGAGCCAGTTGATGGCCTATCAGGCCAGTATTCGTGAAAAAACGACTTTCTTTCCATGGTTCTACGTGATTCATGCAGAGCCTAAAGAATCGAATGCGATGATGGCGGCGCTGCGTTTTCGATTGCTACCCCCTGATAATGACCAGGTACTCAACTGGATTGAGATATGGACAGAAGGTCGTACAGTCTTCATATGCCCGTCCAATAAATTACTGTCCCTGGACAAGAGGGATCCGTTATTGAGTGAGCTGCTGGGCAGGATTCACCATTATCGAAAAAGCAGGACGTTCAGTGGTGTTCTGATTGATACATCGCCATCGGTGTTACAGGAGAATGCGGTTTTTGGTAAAGAGCTACCGCAGCATATTATTCGATTGTGCGAGCGGATTGGTCAGTCACTCCCCATACTTTTCATGACAGCGGGCATTGATACGATCTTTTCCAAGACGGTCCTGAATCGTAATTTCAGTCGTGAGGAACGGTCTAAGGCGTGGGGGGCGTGGCGTGATGAATTACAGAAGCCTGCCAGTGAATGGTTTACAGAAAGCTGGCAATCACAAATGCAGCAGCTCTTTTGTAAGCAGATTCATGCCATCAGCAATGATTATGATGATGCCCTGTGTAATGACAGCATTGCGCTGGTTTTTGAGTTCATACAACTGGGTGCCTGGCTTGGAAAACTTGTTAAATATTTTGACCATGCGTTTGAGAAACAGCGGCCGCAACTGCGGGGTTACCTGCTCGTTGCATCCGGAGAGACAGATACGGTAACCAGCCTTCTGGCGAAGTGGTGCCACCAGTATTTTGGGTTGTCTACAGCGTTAGCGCATCCATGTGCGGCAGACACTGCTTTTGCCAGTGGTTTGTTCCACCAGGTGTTTTTGCCCATGTCCCAATATGCCGGGGCTAATCGTACGGCACAGTTTTTTCATCGCATGTGGGGAGGTGCCTTTGTGGCAGGTGCGTTCCTGTTGGTAGGCGGAGTGGCTTGGTGGTGTTATCTCAATCTTGATCGATTAGAACAGTTGAACACGGAAACCAGTCGCGTCGTGGATACGTATGTCACGGAGAGGATCAGGGCGCGTGGCAGTAGCGAGGAGACGCTTGAATCTACCCTCGAACAGCTGCAAATATTGCAGACATTGAATAAAACGTATGAACAGCTGCCGATGCGGTTTCTCATTGCGCATTGGGCTGTCAGGAGTTCTTCCAATACATTTCATCACTTCTATGACGAGCAGTTGAAAAACCGGTTATACCCATACCTCGTCAAGAGTGCTGCACAAGTGTTGGAGGCGCAGCTTGTAAACGCTGAAATCCAATCTGTTTTTGATCGACTTCGCTTGTATCAGATGTTGTATGATCCTGGTCTACTCCATAAAAGAGAATTGATTCAGGGGCTCTTGCCGGTAGTCAGTGAAGAATACGGCTTATCCGTTATCAATGAATACCGACTTTCAGATCAGGTCGGTGATCTGCTTTCTCTGTCAGACTATGCGGTACAGTTACCGGATGTCTCCCTGCTGAATCAGGCGAGGGACAGTCTTTCCGGATTGAGTGATAGTCAATTGGCTTACCGTCGGTTGAAATCAGATCCGGAATTAATGCGCCCAGTGCCATTGGCGAAGTTGTTAGGCAGTAATTTTAGTAAAGTTTTCCAGTTGGGGGGCGCGAAACAAAAGGACTGCCCAAGTGAAATTCCAGTACTCTTCACGCTGGAATCCTGGCATGAAAACCTGATGTCCCCTGATTCCAGGCTATTTAAGAAGATTTACAGTGATATTGATAATATCAAGGGGATTGAGACCCGGGCGGCCTCTGACTATATGGTTGGATCGGGTGGAGAACTCCATCACAGGTATGTGCTTGAGTATATTTCGCAGTGGAATCACATCATGAGCTGCATCCATGTAAAACCCTTGCGTAATTTTTCGACTATTCGCGAAGCGTCATCCAATCTGGCGCAGTGGGAATTTTCGTCCCTGGCAGGGATACTTGAGATGCTTGACCGGAATACGCGATTGTTGGCAGAGCCCTTGCCTACCGCTGATGCGTCGAAGACCAGTGTTGATATGACGCTGGATATGTCTGGGCGGCAAGAGGTGGTAAAAGCGTTTGAACCTTATCATCGTCTGATCCAGGGGGATTCAGTTATTGAATTCTCGGGAAGATGTCAGGGCATCATTAATGATTTGTATCAGAAAATAATGCAGATCGAGCAGTGCGACGATAAGCAGAAATGTGCGTATAACCAATTAGTGGATATTGTAGAGTCCCGACACCCTTTAAATGCGCTTGTGAGTTTTGCTGATCCGCAGCCTGAGCAAATTAAACGATGGCTGGTGGAGCTCAGTCATGAACTGGTGAGGTACTACGTTGAAACTGGCGGTCAGTATCTACAGAGGCAATGGGATGAAAGTGTTGTTTTACCCTATACCCGTTATTTGAAAAATCACTACCCATTGGTTCGATCGTCATCCAAAGACGCTAACTTTAAACAGTTTTCAGCATTTTTTCAGACGGGCGGACAACTGGATGGGTTTGTTAAAACCTATCTGGCGCCTTTTATTGATGATCAGACGCTCAAAGTCTTGATACCCGGAAAGGTATTGCCCGTTAGGCGACAACTTCTTGAAACGATCCGGGTAGGGAAACAGATCAACCAAAGCTTTTTCTTAAGTGACGGCTCGTCCCTGGATACGTTTCAGGTCAGGATTATATCCATGTCACCAACCGCGACACATTTCGCTGTGCAGGATAAGAATAATTTGATCCGTTACGATCATGGCCCGAATATCTGGCAAGATATTGTTTTTTCAAACGAGGGAGGTTTTGTTGAGGCAACATTCTTTTCTCAGGAAGCGCCATTGTCTCATGCCAGTTTTACAGGGGATTGGAGCTGGTTTAGATTTTTCAGTGAGAATTTCCGTTATTCGGATAGGGGGGCATCGATAGGGAGTACCTATTTCTCTCTAGGAGATCAGACGATTTCTTTTGAAATCATGGATAGGAATAGTAGAAAGCGACTGCCTTTTGATCCGACACTGATGACGCAGTTTAATTTTATAGAGCGTATATTTTAAGTGGTGACAATTTTATGAATTGTTTTTTGTATCGGTGTCAAAATCAATGAAAATCTCAAGTCATCTTTATTGCAAAATAAAATCCAGTGGCTGTCAGCTGGAGCATTGTCCTTATGATGGACAGTTTGTGGCTAGAATTACGTATACATTGGCGATGCTGGACTGTCCCTTTGTTGATGCAATTAATCTTGTTCTAAGTCAAATTTATGATATGCAAAAATGTTTTAACGCTCTACCAAGTGATGATAAGAGTGGAATTCTTCTCATGACATCATTGGAAAATAGAAAGTTGGAAGGGATGGTGTATTTTGGGGCTCACATAGAGAATAAAAAAAACCAATTCTATCCTACGCCGACAGGACCCGGAAGCATACTAGAAGTGAAGCTTTTAGCTGTTGATCCGCAAGCGAAAGGTAAAGGGCTTGGGACTAAATTATTAGCCTGTGTTGTTGATGTAGCAAGGATTAATAATATCCATAGTGTGATTCTGAATAGTGCCGGCGAATCAAAGAGTTTTTATGAGAGGAATAATTTAATGATGATGGGGGATAGTGATTTTTATTATCCAGGAAGAACGTTGTTTGTTGATAGACCGTATTCTCGATTATTAGAACTTATAGGGGTAGGTGGTGATTTTATTGATGTACCTGTGTTTGGGAGTGGAAGTGCGTATATTTAATGTTTTATTACGGCTAGTCAATGCTTAAGTGAAGTGAGGCGTTCCCAATGAGCTATAAGAGGTTTGCATCAATCATTAATGGATACGGTGGTAGTGTATCTTGTCAATTCTGCCAAAATGATTATTTGGCAGAATTTTCTGGAATCAGAGCCAAAAGATTAAGCTCACTTAGGTCGACAGTCGTTAATAGTAATTTTACAGGCATGGATGGTATGTGTCTGGGGTTTTCATTATTTATGATAGAGAAACACTTTAATTTCCCATCTTTTGTGTCGGCACTTTCTACAGGAGAGGGGAAAGGGAAGGTGAGGGGGTATATGTTCGTGCAGCATCTTACATCTATAACAACGACAGGAAAAGCTACTGATGACGAGTCGATCTATGCGAATCTTGATGGGGAGGATATGAGTCTGGCCAAAAATATTGCCGAAGCGGCTGCAATGGCGCTTGCCAATAAGTTTGATAAAACGGGTGAGCAGAGTTCTAGCAAGTGGGGGGTTTATGGGTCTGCGCTTTTTATTCGTGATAAACCGAATCATTATTTTCACGTTGGCATATACGGTCATGATGGTGGTCATGCTATAGCATTGGTTCATACAGAAAATCGCTATGGTATATTTGATCCTAATTATGGTCTTGGAATGCTTCCTAAAGAGGGGAGAGGTAGTACAAGGAATTTTTGTAGATGTATGGATGATTATATAAAAACATTATACTACGGAGGTCTTTCAGGTTCGCATCATATTACATCATACAAATCAAAGTTACGGCCAATAACAACTATGCGGTTTTGATCAATATTTATTTCCATGAAATGCGCATGTATTGTTTTTTGTTTTTATAATACGTCGTATGGTAAGCAAGGCGATAAACTTTTCTTTTGGCAGATAAAATCATGGCAGTGGATTCTGTAGCAGGTATTTCAATAAAGTAGCGTATAAAATGAAAGGGGAGTATAGAACGAGAGATGTTAACGACTTTTTCTGTGAATCGAGGTGTATAACGCAGTTGTTTTTGCCATTGAATATTGTTTTTATAGTGCAGGATAATATTTACTGTTTCACCAAGTAGCCAGGCATGGCGACCGATGACGGTATTCCGTCCAAGTTTGAATTCGTTTGATCGACTAGAACTGCTTATTTTCCAACAGGCATCGTGGTCAATTGGCCAGCGTTTACCCTTGTCACGCTCGATGGTGACAGTCGATTTCAAATAATTGGACAGTAGTTTTTCAGCCCCAGCCAATGAATTGGTGTTCATGCACAGGCTGATCGCATAAGGATGATACTCGAGGTTGTCTATGTTATTAAAAACATTGCCTGAAAAGTTAAAGCCTGGTGTTTCTTCAAAGGAAGACTGTCGAACCTTGCTTTCAAGGTAGAGTGCTAAATAACGTGCAGCATCGGTATGGTATTGGGACCACAGTAATCGGTTATTAAATACGTTGATGAAATCTTCAAGGCTATAGCTGCTATTTTCATAAATGACTTTTCTAACGAGATCCCTCAAACTGTGGGGTAGTACACCATGAGTTCCCGTGAGTGCAGGTTTTGATACTGTCAGCTTGTAAGCATTATGTGCGTGACTCAAATCACCGATTTCGGCGTGTGTGTATTCGCCTGAACAATAGGGTGCTAGCGATAGCTTATCTTGGAACACGGGTGAGTCAGACAGTATGCGTATAGCCTGAATAAACTCAAAATCCTTGGGTGAATTTCGCAGGCGGAATAACCAGAAGTCATTCAGTGGTGGTTTGCTGTTGGCTGAGCTCATGTTTTATGCATCCACTCGTCGCCCAAAATCCCAACGCCAACCGCGTTCATTGTGTAAGCCAGCGATAAAATGGCTATGATTGCCAAACGGTCGCCAGTATGCCAGTAACTGTTCAATAAAGCGCAGGAACAGCAAGGTCGGCAGGTTGTTAAAGGTTGCGGTTTTCAACCTGATTTCAAAGCGGCATCCCAAGCTCACCATATGGCGCTGGGTATTATGACTGATAGGACAGACTTCCTGCTCGCAGACAATGGATTTGATCGCATTGATAATCGCTGATTCCAGACCGCTGTCTTGGCGAAAAAAGAGTGCCATGATATTGCTCAGGCGTTCTTCAATGTTATCACCGCAAAATAAATTACGTGGATTCAGTAATAGCGAACCCAGCAAAAGCCACCCGGGCCGACGGTCTTCCAGCCCACGCACAGACCAGCTACGCACAAGCACCTGTGCTGTTGACCCGGGAAGGCAGTCAAACAGCGGTTTTATCGGTGTGTAGGGCGGCAGTTCGTGCGTCGACATGTCATAACACAGGCAGCGCGATGAAATGATGCGCCCGTGTTGTGATGCTCTGAATGATCGGGTATCCATGAATATCAAAGAATCATCCGATGACTTTCGCAAAAAATTCCAATATAGCTCCGGACTTTGATCACCTCGGGCACAATCTGATATCGGCGTTAAAGCACGTATATTGGACGGATCGGTAACATCCTCAACGGTCTGCACCTGATACACACGGCTGTTAGGGTAACGAGGGTTATTTTTCAATGGATACTGTACGTGCTCATCGTTCAAATTGATCGGTTCCATGAGCTGCTCATAAAGGTTGATGATCGGCAGGCATCGCAGCTTGATATGATCTTCTGTTACGCGTTTGAGTAGTGGCTCAGGACAGTCTTCAAAGAGTAACCAGATTACCAGGTGACTGGAGGCCAATCGCTCACTCACACTGTGCAGTGGAAGCCGAAGAAACCGGAAAAAGTCAGGGTAGGCAAAGAATTCACGGAGCAGTTGTAAGGCAGGAAATAGCCGCTCATCCCTGGTGAGCAGTCTTCGTTGATCTGAAAATGCTGGCAGTAGGAGTTGTTTGCAGTCAACAACGCTATAGGTGTCGCCATCCCCTATCAGTATTTGCTCTACAGGGCCTGCCATGAGATCAAAGAGCAAGTTGGATAAGGGTGCTTGTGGATTAATATAGAAATCCAGCTGTTGCTGTTCGATGGCGGGAATGGCCAGACCGCTCAGTTCAGTTGAGCACACGATCTGGAGGCCGACGCGGGCGCCTTCTGTCATGGTGGTTGGCAGCGGAAAGGGGCCGCGACTCAGGTTGGCAGACTCTACCTGCCACGGCGGGATGCTGATAGTGTATGGGGTTCTGAAATCCTGTTGGCCTTCATGCTCGGAATTAACGATGAATTGACTGTCTGCATCCAAATTGACATGGGTTCGGTTTTTCAGTTGCAGAAGCTCTATGATTGCAGCGGCTGGCAAGGGGGCAGTGACCTCTTGCGCCATGATATTTAATAATTGTTCGGCAATAGCGTCGTAATTGCTGTCCAGACGTTGCTGAAGTCTTGCCATGAGTAGTGCAATCCCTTCAAGCATTAGCGTCATATCAGGGTCTTTTGGGCGTCCTCCCAGTAACTGTAATTTTTTAGCGATGTCAGGATGACGTTGCTCGAATTGAGCAAGTTCACGATGTAAGGCGTTAACTTCCTGCTCAATGTAATTCCTGAGCTTGTGGTCATCTGCCTGCGCCTGCCAGAAATTGTGATTAGCCATTATTTGAGGACGTACCTGATTGGTGTTGCTTGTTGATCAATCGTCAGCCAGCCTTCAATCGAGATAGACAATGCTTTGTCAGGCTGCCTGTCAACAGTGATACTGACTTTTTCAAGGCGTGGTTCGAAGTACAGAATTGCGGCTTTGAGATCACTGCAGACACTGTCAATATCACAGATCGGAGTGAAGAGGCTGGGCATGCCATAGCGAAACAAGGGCAGGCATTCCGCCAGACCTGGCGGTGTAAGAGGCGCTCGGCTCGATAGCAGATTGGATAATGATGTCATAACACCATACTGCGTTTGGTCACGGTTGGCGCTGGTATCCGTAAATTGTTCAAACACGTTCAACTCCTATCTGCCGCCCTTTTTATGCATCACCTTCAGGGCTAACGGTTCTGCGATCATGCCGGGCGGCAGATTCGGTGATAGATCCAGACTGACCGTCATGTGTGAATCATCAACGGGAGAGTAGGCCACGCGAACCTTGGCTTTATTGAAAGGGAATTTGGCAAATGACTCATGGGTCATGGTTTTAGAGGTCAGGCAGTACTTCTGAATCCACTTGTCCAATATCTGACGACAGTCTTCAGGTAAAAGAACCTGACCAATATTTTCACGCAAAATAACTTTCAGGTAATGTGCAGCCCTGCATGCAATCAGGAGCCACGGCAGCGGCTCTTCCGATTTTGTCGCTTGCTGCCCGGGTTTTTCATAGTCTGGGAAACGGTGAAGCAGGGTCTGTGTGAATAGTCCGGGTAAACCTTCGAGCCAGGTTGAGGATAACAGCATGATACCCAGCCTGGAGTAAAGCTGGTCGAGAGATTCGGAGAACTGCAGTGTCGCCTGCACTGTTGTGCCTTCGGGGGCTGGGAGGATGGCCCCGCCTTCCTCTTCAGCCCCCCAACACTGCAAGCCTGAGAACCAACTGTATAGATCAAACTCTTTGATGACACAGGCTGCCAGACAGATGGCGCCAGAGATTTTATATCGTCGCGATGGGGAATCTTTATGAATCAGGTAGGCGCCAGGCCATACAAGACCCAAGTAGAGGCTATGTGGCTGTTTGCGTAGTGCACGGTAATCTGCCAGAGGCAGGCTGTTGTAGATGCGAAGTATACGTTCTTCCAGAAAGGCGATTCGATCAGTCTCCGGGGCAAGCCACTGTTCATCCAGCGGAAATATGACAGGGCATAATGCATCTTGCCCAATGTGTGCCATAGCGGATAACAGGTACAGGTGTGTTTTTGTCCGTTTTCCCAGTAGATTGATTGGAAAGTCAATGACCAGCAGCCCAAAGGGGGTACCACCCTGGGTATCAAACTCTCTGTGATAGACCAGGTTATAAATAACCGTATATTGTAAGGCTGCTGACTGTTTAATATCGTCTACCAGCTCTTGCATTGTCAGATCCAGCAGCCGGATAAAGCAGTTTCTTCCAGGGCTGATGATCGACGTGAGGTAATAGAGATTGCACCAGGCCGTGTGCAGTTCTGAGAAGGCTTGATCCTGGCGAACGCGCACTATTTGTCTATCTATTGCCTGACCGGCCGCTACGACCAGCTGATGTATCTGGGCTCTCAAATAGTGGATGTTTTTCATGATGCGATGCTTAACTTGGAATACTGGCGACGAGCCTGAGTGAGGCAGTCAGCTCTTCCAGTTGCAGCCAGGGGCGGAGATAGGCGACGGCAGAGTAGCAACCCGGACGGCCGCGCTGCTCGACAACCCTGACGGATGACTCTTTCAGTGGGAACTTTGCGCGGGCATCATTACTCACTGCAGCCGCATTGGTATACTTTCCAATCCACGTGCTGAGCTCTTGCTGGAGTTCAGCGCCTTCAATGTTGGAACCAATTCGATCGCGGCCGATGACTTTGAGATAATGCGCGATCCGTCCTGCTGCCATCATGTAGGGAAGTCGTGCAGATATGGCTGCGTTGGCTGTTGCATCCGGATTTTCATAGACTTTCGGCTTCTGTGTGGTCTGTGCGCCGATGAAGGTTGCATGACAGGTGGTCTTGTAATGAATCAACGGCAGAAAACCCAGGTCGCTGAGTTCTTTCTCACGTTCATCCGTGATGTTGACCTCAGTGGGGCATTGCTGAATAAGATCGCCAGTAGGGGCTTTATAGACGTAGTTGGGAAGATCTTCGACCTTGCCACCATTCTCCATACCGCGTATTGCGGTGCACCAGCCAAAGCGGGAAAATGACTCAGAGATTTTGAGCCCGAGCGCGAAGCAGGCGTTGCACCAGACGAAATCCGTATTGGGTTCGAAAATGGGCGTTCCATTCGCGTCAACCTCAAACTCCTCGAAATCAAACGTGTCAACGGGTTTTGCGTCTTTCCCGTAAGGTTCACGAGCCATCACTCGCGGCAGCGTGAGCACAAGATAGCGGGAGTCTTCAGTCGCTCTAAAATTATTCCATTTGTTATAGGTGGGTGAATTGAAACCGGGAGCCACCGGCCGACCTTCGGAAAACGCTGGAAAATCGGGTATACCGAACATAGCCGGTGAGGCTGCGGCGATGACAGGCATATGACTCGCGGCCCCAACTTCGGCGAGAGCCCGCATCAGTGCTGCGTCCTGCCCTTTGTATCCGAAGGTATAATCTGTAAGCAGAACGCCATAGGGTTCGCCTCCGGCGGTTCCGTATTCATGGTGGTAAATAATATTGAAAAGAGGGCTTCTATCAATGGTGGGTGATTCCTGAAACTGCTTAAAACAATCGTTTTTATTGATGTTGAAGACTTTAATCTTTAAATCGGAGCCTAGCTCAGAATTTTTAACAAGAGACTGCAAACCACGCCAGCGACCCTCCACGTCATGAAGCTCGGGGGCTTTCATGACTTTTCGCATTTGCTGGCTGATGCTTTTATCGATTTGGGCAACGGCGGTATTGATGGTTTTCAACAGACTTTCGGTCCATTGGATTTGCCCATCCGCGTATTGTTTGCACATACGAACCAGTAAGCCTTTCAATTCTTCGACTGAACATTGTCCACGAGCCAGTACCAGCTGTTTCAGTACGCTTTCCTCACTGGCTTCCAGTATTTCGTCCAGCAGTGAAGCCTCTCGCCTTGCTTCTGCTTCTTCAGAGGCTGATTCGGTGGATTCGTCTATCACTGTGTATTGATCTCAACGTTATACAAGAAACTTTTCTTAGTGCCTCGCGCCCAGAGGGGCATTAAGACTCAATGCCTAGTTCAGTACTGAGTTTTTCCATCAAATCGCTGTTTTGCAGTACATCCTTGAGACCCCGCTCAAGATCGCGTGAACGATCAGCCTTGCTGAGTAAGACTAACAGTTGATTACGCGCGTCTATCATTTCCTTGATATCGGGTATCTGCTTTGCCAGTTCGTCAGGTTCAAAATCTTTCATTCTTCTAAATGAGAGATCACAGGATAGCGTTTCATCTTCAGGATCACTGGATAATGTGTTGTCAACCTTGATCGATATTTGTGGTTTCAGGCGTGCCATTACGGTGTCAAAATTGTCCTGGTCAATCTGGATGAATTGCCGTTCATGAAGGGGGATTTGCTGATCAGCTGGAAGCATGCCCGAAAAGTTACCCATCACTCCGATGATAAAAGGTAGTTCCCGTGCTTCGATAGAGCCATAGGTTTCAACATCGTAAGTGATGGATACCCGGTTTTTACGTATACGCTTATGTTGTGAATCAAGGGGCATTGAGATCTGACCTCAAACGGTAAACGTTACTTGCTAGATGGCAGTGCTTTTAAGAAGAGCAAGACCGTTGCCTTAAGCTCGAAGAACTATAGTCGGTGATCGTGTATTTAGCAGGGTATATGAATATATGTTGTATGAACTTGTTATGATTATTACCGGACTGGTTTTGACTTAAGGGTAGAACGTGTACTGTCACTGAATTTCAATATGTGGACTGCTTTCAGCGTACAGTGCATAAAGTAACAGACCATCAAGGAAAAAGTGTTAGCTTTACAGCAGAAACACTAATCTTCCGGGGTGCTATTTTCAGTCTCATCATCCACATCCTCTTCGTCTTCATTATCAATGCGTCTGTCAGTTTCGGTGATCTCACTGAGTCCCAGTTGAGAGCATAATCGCTCCAGTGTTTCCTGATCGTCCTCAAGCTCAGTATTTAATAACTCTGGCAGGGTGTAATCAGACCAGCGAAGTGCTTTTTCAAGTAGGTAAGGTAAAGGACTTAAGGGTTCACAGGTAATAAAGTAGCGATAAGCGAGCGTGAGATTCCTTATGGCATCCTTGCGACTGGCGAGCATCAAATGATTATCAGTGCTGATGGCATTAGTCGGGGCAGGATGTGTATTGTCTGCCCTCTCTTTTGTGCTTGGCGTGCTGTTGTCAATACTCGTTTCCTGAGGTGCTTGTCCGATGTATTCATTGATGATTGAAATGCTTCGGCTCATCCATTTTTGCAATGTCGATGTTTCAAGGTTGACTGGCTCAGAACTGGTTTGGGCAATCTGTTGTAACAGTGTTGTTGATTCAGTCAGGTGTTGTCGTATTTGTGATGCTTCTGCGCTGCTCTGAGGGGATAGGTTGCGTTTTAATACCGCCTTTTCTTCGACGGTTAATGTTTCAATATGAGGGCGATTTTTCCCTGCCAGCAAAGGTAACAGGTTAAGGGTTTCATGCAGTAAAGGCGTACCACCAAAATCGCCTATTATCGTATTCAGTTTAGTCATCGCTTTTTGGAAGTCATCGTCTGTGTCATTATTCGAGTGGTGTGTTTGTTCATCCAGCCAGCATGCAGCGAGTTTTAGGACCTGATTCAGGTTTTCCCACGGGGATGGAGAGAATTGAGAGCAATAGATTAACCAGCCAAGCCATTCAGGATTCCAGTCATCATCCAGTATGCGGCTGGCGAGCCAATCAAACAAGGTGACCCAGTTGTCTTGGTTAGCCTGTTCCAGGCTTTCGAGCATTTCATCATCGGGTTCATTTCTCCAGTTCTTTAATGCACCTTGAGCATTGAGCAGAAGTTCATTAAATGTTATGTAATCATCGTCGCTTATATTCTTTATTAATAAAACGTCATGGCCCGTTAAAGAAGAAAGCAGTGATGCCAGCTGTGACTTCATAATCATCGTTACCCGTTGGTGTTTCAGCTTATGCTATATTAGTCGGATAATATCTTGCGCAGTAACGAAATATGGCAGAATTGGTCGCATCCTCGAGGTCGCTAAGGTTTCTGGATTCATCAGGGGTGCAATATATTGCAGTAGAGCTGAGTGTTTCAGAATCTATCAATCAGCCGTTTATTGCAAAGGCAATCATTCTTTCTTATGAAGCCATAGGTGAAGATGTCATTGGAAAGACGGGATGTTTTCTTTTTTCTTGTGATGAAGATCAGGAGAGGCAGGTCTATACGGTCTGTCATGGCTATGTGCGCTCTCTGCATGCTCGGCCCTCCAAGCCTAATACCGACATGCATAGCTGGGAAATTACCGTTGTTCCGTGGCTTGACCTGCTTAAGGAAACCATTAGCTCTCGTATTTTTCAAGAAGCCCCTTTGGGGGATATTATAGAGGAAGTGATTAGTGGATATATGTTTGAACATGAACTAACGCTTCTCTCACAGCCCGATACCATAAAACCTTTATGTATACAGTATCAGGAAAGCGATTATGATTTTGTAACGCGTTTGCTTTTTGAGGAAGGTTACCACTTTTATTTTGTCTGTGATGAAAATGGCCACGAAATGGTCGTAGGTAATGCTAATCAGAGTTTCCGTCCTGCAACGCAAAAAAAAATCAGTGTGCGAAGATCCGATAAGATGCTCGAAGGTCCCTCGCTGGAAAGCTGGTTGATCCGGAATAATATTGTTGGTGGGAGCTGGGAATATACAGGTTATGATCCTACCAGGGGTGAAACCATGGTAAGCCGCTGTGTTACACCACCGGATGGCATGGGTATTGGACCAAGTATGCGTTGGGAGAGTCGCCAGGTTAGCCAGGATACCTTGAATCAGGCGGTATCGCGCTGCCTGGAGAATCACGGTTTTGACCGGTACTCTGCCGTTTGTACCAGTCGCCTACCCTATTTACACGCAGGGTTGCGGTTTACTTTGCAGGGCCACCCAGATCAGGCACAAAACGGTGTACATATTCTATTTGCAATGGAACATCGTTTGACGTCGTCCTCTGAGTCTTTGCTAATCAATGATATTCATTATGAAAACAGTTTCTGTTGCTTTCCCGTCTCGACGGTATTCAGAAGTGATCCCCTACCGAGAAAAGTGATGGATGGTGTACAGAAGGGAACGGTCACGGGGCCGGAAGGCGAGGAAATTCATTCCGATGATACCGGACGTGTGCAGGTCTTGTTTCACTGGGATAAGAACGGGGAGTTTCCGTGTTGGTTGCCTGTCAGGCAAGCTTTGGCTGGAGACGGTTATGGTAGTAGCGTGTTACCCCGGGTGGGGCATCAGGTCGTGATAGACTTCTTTGATGGCGATCCGGATCAGCCGTTTGTCACGGGTTCTTTGTATACTGCCGTTAATAAACCTGTCGAGGTGGCGGTTGATACCCTGATACTGAAAACCCGTTCTACACCACAGGGCCAGGAAGACGACTGCCATATTTTTCGCGTCTGTGATACGAAGGACAGTGAGGAACTCTTCATACAGGCTCAAAAAGATATGTTGTGCCAAGTGAAAAATAATACACACATGACGGTGACTGGAGAATCACTGACGGAAATTGAAAAGACACTCACGGTCAAGTCAAAAGAAGATATGACCCATGAAACTGAGGCGTCGGCACTGATGAAAACGGGCAGCGATTACACGTGTGATTCAAAGGCCGCCGTTTCTATAAAGTCTGCTGGAGAAACGGCGTTGAACGCACAGGGTAAAACAACGATAGAGTCACCGCAGGGAGTCGTTATCCAATCTGGAAACAGCACGATTGAAATCACACCAGCCGGAATCACGATTAATGGCACTTTAGTTGATATTGATTCAAAAAAGATGACGGCGAAGGCGGCAACCATGACGCTGGATGCATCATTCAAAGCGTCCGTTTCCGGTTTGCTGGTTGATGTTAACGGGAAAATACAAACCCAGATCAAAGCTGGGGTCAACCTGGTCAATCAGGGTGGAGTCGTAAGGATAAACTAGTGTCATTATCCATGGTTGTATGTGATGAGTGATAGTGGGCTCAGGATCAAAGACTTAACGTCAGTCATTAATGATATCGGTATAACAGATGAGTCTATTAATCTCCTAACTGGCCATAGAGATGTTTTATCCAGTTTGAGATTGCTGAGCCAGAGGCAGCTTTATAATGACTGTATACAGATTGTTGCCCATGCTCTGGATAGTCAGGGTGCTATTTTGTGGGGGCTGGGCTGCATGGAGAAAATAGCATTTGAGTGTAATCAGGAAGAAAAGGGCGTAGTGGATAATGTGAACCGCTGGCTAAACGATGGGCTGGAAGAGAGTCGTTGCCTCAATCGTGAGGGTTTGGCTATTGCCGGTTCGTATTCGCCCGTTGGATGGTTGTCTCAGGCGGTTTTCTATAGTGGTGGTAGTATTGTTGAGGGAGGGGCTGTGGTGGAGCCCTCTGTGCAGTTGTTTGGTAATACTGTTGCAGCAGCGGTGCTGATTGCTGCCTGTTATGGCGATGAGGGTCTTTCACAGGCGAAACGCTTGCCACTCTTCATCGACTTGGGAAGTCAGATGATTACACACCGTATAGAGGCTGCTTACTGCTAGAGGTATCTCATCATGGTTGGTCAATAAGCGATGAAGTCGTTAACGAATCTTGAAAAATACTATCTGATAGCCATACTCTGCTGCTATCTGCTTCTTCAAGGGTGCAGTTTTAACTCCGGACATGCACGTTATGTAGATATTGTTATAAAAGCCAGTCACTATATAAATCCTTCTGATAACCAAGAGGCAAGCCCTGTTTTTGTAAAAATCTACCAGTTGTCAGATTATGGTAATTTTCAGATGGCTAACTTTCTTGACCTGTATCAGAACAAAGCAGATGTTGCACTGGGTAACCAGTTAGTGCACTTACAACCCCCCGTTTCTATCCGTCCAGGTGATGTGTGGCGTAAAAGAATCGAGCTGGAGCCACAGGCTCGGTATATCGGTTTCCTTGTTCAATTCAGGCATTATGAGGACAGGGTGCACCGCCAATGGCTTGAAATTAAGGAACGAGGTAGTCAATGCATTCAGTTGGGGATCTCCGGACTCAACCTGTCACTGAATAACCGTTGTAAGTAAGCCGTCATTAATGACGGAAGGTTTGTAATATGTGTTGTATTTCGCATGGTTCTTCAGGGTTTCGGCGCGGGATACTGAATGTGTAAATTTGCTTTCACCCAGATGGTTTTTACATTTTTAATACATTGAAATTGTAATGGCTATTGCCTTTCTTTTGGTCAATTTCTATTAAGGTGGGCGCTGTGAGTACGGGTATTTACGTTGCTATTCGTGAGTTTTCTGACTATTTCAAGGGTGATACCACGGTAATAGATACTGCCCAGGGGCTGGATCTTGATAGTAATGCCAAATGGTTTGAGGTTAGTCAGGCCGCCGTTCAGGTTAATAGGTTTGCGCCTATGTCTGTGGGGGCGGGAGAGGAAACAGGTTCTGACAAGCCGAGCCTGATGCCGTTTTATATTGGCAAGGAGCCCGATTTAACAACCGGACTTTTTCTGGAAAATATCATCTCACTGGCAGAGCCCAGTCTTACGGTTGATGTGATTGCAACCCGGCAAGAGGCGGGCAAGAAAGGTATGAATATCATGCTTCAGTACACGCTTGGTGGTGTCAGGATATGTAATTGGGAAGAAGACCTCGGAAAGCTTGAACGGTATTGGCTTGCCTACAGGACAATCCTGCGTATCGATTATTTATTCAAAAGGGACAATAAAGGGAAGTTATTGGCTCGTGAGCCGGCTGTAACCTTTCAATATAATCTGGATACACCGGAAGTCGAGATGAGTACCATTGCTGAAACATAAAGGCTGTACATCTTCTGCGTTAAGCATAATGACTTGTTGGCGTCAGTAGTGTGTGCATTGTATTCAACGATGATGATGTACTAAGTGAGACAGGCTGGTCAGTCGTTTTTTTTTTGCATATAGAAATATTGCATTAGAAATAGGGCGTGCAGAGCAAGAGTAGGATCTACATGAGTGATGATATTGTTTTTAAGTTTCAACTAGGGTTGATTCTTCCAAAGTTGAGAGACAATGTGGGCGAAGCACTTGGCAATATTGTGTCGGAACTCGTCGATAGTGTAAATGCCGGGCGTGTGGGTGATGATGCGCCTGTCGGTATGGATGAGGTCAAGCAGTTGATAATGCAAGACATTGAAATCTTTCTGGATAATGAAATATTACCGTCGATACAGCAGAAGTCCGCAAGTACAGACGGTGAATCAGAGACTGTCCCTGCTGACGATGGGGCACCTAATGAGGAAGGTGAATCGTAATTGGTTGAATAATTGCGAGTATTCCTTTGCGTTAAATTATGCAATCGCTGGAACTAAAGACCCTGATCAGCAAACTTGACCCAAGTTTGCGAAAGTCACTTGAATCTGCAGCGGGCCTGTGTGTGCGGCATCAGCATCGATACATTGAAATTGAGCATTGGTTGTTAATGCTGTTTTCTGAACCGACAGCTGATATCGAAACGGTTATCAACACCCAGAAACTGTCCCGGCAAATCATCTTAACGGATCTGGAAGCACGACTGGCCAAGCTGGAAAAGGGCGATACAGGGACACCGTCGCTTTCCATGTCAATTCTGGCGCTGATTCAGGATGCCTGGCTGGTCGCCTCGGTAAACTGCCAACATGATGTTATTACGGCATTTGACCTTCTGCTGGCGTTATTGCAGAAGGCGCAGTACACCATTCTTGATTCTCCGATGGCAAGAGAATTACAGAGAATATCACTGGAAAGCCTGCAGTCTCTGGCAGAAGGGCAGGGGTCGGGCGATAGTGTTGCTGATAGTTCGTTGTCTCAACCTCAAAGCGCAGGTAACGGAGCATCTACAAAGGGTGCATTGTATAAATATACGGTGAACCTTACCGATGCGGCCAGGAATGGCGAGCTACGTCCGATCATCGGTCGTCAAAAAGAGATTCGTCAGGTTATCGATATCTTGTCACGCCAACGCCAAAACAATCCGATACTGGTCGGTGATCCGGGCGTGGGCAAAACCGCCATTGTTGAAGGATTAGCCCAACGTATTATTGCGGGTGAAGTCCCTGAAAGCATGAAGGGGGTCGCACTGCATACATTGGATTTGGGCTTGTTGCAGGCGGGCGCCAGTATCAGGGGTGAGTTAGAAAGTCGTCTTAAAGATCTGATGAATGAAGTCAGGAGTGCACCAACCCCTGTTTTGTTATTCATTGATGAAGCGCACACCCTTATTGGCGCAGGTGGTGCGGCTGGACAAAATGATGCGGCTAATTTGTTGAAGCCGGCGTTGGCCCGAGGTGAGCTGCGGACTATCGGTGCAACCACATGGGCGGAGTATAAAAAATATTTTGAAAAAGACGCGGCATTGGCGCGTCGATTCCAGTTGGTAAAGGTGCTGGAGCCGGATGAAAAAGAGTCCTGCCATATTGTGCGGGGGGTTGCCCGATCACTGGAAGCGCACCATGGTGTGCGTATTCATGATGATGCAGTGATGTCGTCGGTGAAGCTTGCTGTTCGTTATTTACCGGAACAACAGCTGCCTGACAAAGCCATCAGCCTGCTGGATACGGCCTGTTCTCGTGTTGGCCTTTCCCGGCATGCGCTTCCTGAAGTTATAGAAGAACTTGAGCACCAATATGCCTATATAGAGCGTGAGCTCAATGAGCAGCGTAGAGATCAGGCCGCCGGACATGCTGACCTTGAAGAGAGTCTTGATACGCTAGACCAGGCAAGGGTTACCACGCGGCAATCGCTGGATGATTTATACGCACGATGGAAAAAGGAACGGGGGCTGGTTGAGGATCTCGCGGATTTGGAAGCACAGGCGGATAATGCGTTTTTGCAGCAGGAAAGCGAGACAGAAATGCCCATGGAGCCGTCGTCTCAGGCTCAGTGTTCAAAAATACTGCAGCAGCGTAAGGAGCTGGAGCAGCTCCAGCAAGAACAGCCCATGGTGTTTCCCCGGGTCGATAGTG
This sequence comes from Kistimonas asteriae, assembly GCF_018263925.1. GTDB lineage: Bacteria > Pseudomonadota > Gammaproteobacteria > Pseudomonadales > Endozoicomonadaceae > Kistimonas > Kistimonas asteriae. The sequence goes on along the minus strand of NZ_JAEVHF010000003.1, from coordinate 254,628 downwards.
CGATTATTGCCTCCATATTGTCCAGTTGGACAGGGATTCCCATCAATAACATGCTGTCAGATGAAATTCAGCGTTTACTGACGCTGGAATCACATCTGACAGCGCGGGTGATTGGCCAGGATGATGCGCTGAAAGAACTTTGCCAGTGCATTCGAACCAGTCGGGCAGGCCTGTCGGATCGTCGTAAACCCGCCGGTGTTTTCCTGATGTGTGGCCCTTCTGGTGTGGGTAAAACGGAAACCGCACTGGCGCTGGCTGAAGAGCTATTTGGTGGTGAGCAAAATCTCACGACGTTGAATATGACTGAATTCAAGGAGGAACATAAAATTTCTCAATTGCTGGGGTCACCAGCGGGGTATGTTGGATACGGAGAGGGGGGACTGTTGACAGAAGCTGTCAGGCGTAAACCTTATTCGGTCTTGTTGCTCGATGAAATGGAGAAGTCTCACCCAGGCGTACACGATATTTTTTATCAGATATTCGATCGGGGCTGTATTAGTGACAGTGAAGGCCGGGAAGTCAATTTCTGTAATAGCATTATCATTATGACATCCAATGCGGCGGATTATGCAATTATGGATGTCGTCGAACGATACCTGCAAAGTGATCAGCGTAAACCAACGCGCGATGAGATTCTTGAGGCTATCCAAAATGAGTTGCTGAATTATTTCAAACCCGCATTTCTGGGACGTGTGGTTATCGTTCCCTATTTACCCCTGGGTGCAGACGATATGCGGAAAATCTGCAGACTGGTGTTGGAGCGTATTCGCAAGAATGTCGCTGACCAGTACAAGGCAACACTGACGGTCAGTGACGCGGTGGTTGAGCAACTGGTTGCATGGAACAATAATCCACTGGTTGGTGCACGCGCTATTGAGCAGTTAGTCAATCGTAATCTGCTACCTCGTTTGTCGGTTGAGTGTTTAAATCGTTTGACGGAGAGATTACCAATCAATCATATTGATGTAAGCCTTAAAACTAACCAAATCGTTTTTGAGATTACTTGAATTTATTGTTTTTTATAACCAGATTTTCTTTAAAGTGTTAGCCTTTTGTAGTCGATCTTGCTCACTTTGGCATTTAGGCATATAAGATTATGAAGGTATACGGTGCTCTCCGTCATTTTGGAGAGCTGCAATCTGGCGATGTACTTATTGATCATAAGCGTTCCGGCAGGCCCGAGGATCTCATTACACATGCAGCTGTCGTTGCTGGAACGGAGTCTGTACTGCCTTGGATTATTCACCTTACAGGCTGGGGAGGGTTGGCACTGGATCAAATATATGTAACAAGCTGTAATTGCTGGTCGTGTTATCGGCTTAATGTTGAAGACGTTGGCCAGAAAGTAGTAGATATAGCCATGTACTGGATTCATAATAATGGCAGACTTGATAACTTGAATTTTACTTCAGAAGCCGGTATCACTGTTCAGAATGTGTATGATATACCCTCAATATTAACGGCGTTTTTTGGTAAATCATCGTTTGGACATAAAGCACGGCAGCATGCAGATTACTTACATAGGAACTGCCACCAATCACCTCCAGATGCTTTGCGCCCAGGTAATGGTGCTTTTTCTGGTGCTATATGCTCATATCTACCCATTGCTCTTTATCAAACAGCACTTGGTACGGATGGCTGCGAGGAATATATGGCGATAGATGCAAGAAGATCATTACCTCAGGATTTAGTAAAGTATTTTGACAGTAATATCTGCTGGAAAAATTATGATCTTCCTTATTAATTGTAGACGTGCTTGTTGCTTGCCTAGAATGCTTTTTCCTGATTTAGAATGCTTAAATAGACCTGTTTTTGTAGGTTTGATAAAAAGTGTTTAAGACATGGCCATACTTTTTCGTTTTAATCTTGGTGAGGATACATTGATTCCACGTAATGGTACTTGAAAAAAAGCAATGAACTGCATTTCCGTATTCCAGATGTAGTTTTTTCGCTCCGAAGTAAGAACTCGTGACAGATTTTCCATGTTGATGTATTCGCAATAATTTTTCGATACGTTAAAAACATTGTAATAAACGGAGCCTGAATTACCTGATTTCCAACTCCATCTGTTCAGAAAATGATCATAACGCATCCAGTGGAATCCATTGTTGTCGGCTAAAAGGAGGACGAGGTAATGTCCATCTATAATATTTGGTAAATGGGTTAAATCATTTTCACTGCAATATCTCATTCCGTCAGCAATAGCTCCTGTGATCAATCGGTTATGGTAATCGGGACCGGGAAACGCAGGTGTTCCCTTTGTGGAGCCAGGTATTGCTCCTCCGAAATACCCATTCGAGGGGTGTTTATCATTACAGGCGTAGGAGTAGCAATTGGCTATATTGCTCCAATCGGGATCGCTTTCAGGTTGAACATTTAGCGGCATAATCATCAACTCTGTTACAAGTTGTTCAATACTGGCATTGGTATCGAACACAATTATAGCTATTTTTGAACAGAGGTTGTGTGTTGCTCAGTCTGTGAATGACGTAGGTACACACGTTTTTGTGAAAGTGCGTCATTAGACTCTACAGAGTTCCCCCTGTTCAACCCATTGAATTGGTTGACTGTTGGAAATGACTCAAGTTTGATCAGCGCTTTAGTCACTATGCGGTCTGTGGCAGAATCCGCTCATAAAGGCTGAAACCATCGTATAAAAACTGACGCCGGACACAATAATGACAGATGAAGTACTCACTATCGCGCTATCAAAAGGGCGTATCCTGAGGGATACCTGTCCCTTGCTGGAAGCGGCGGATATCCGTCCTGCCGAAGATGTGGAAAAGACCCGCAAACTGATCATTCCGACCAACCAGCCCAACGTCAGGTTGTTGATCGTTCGCGCCAGTGATGTGCCGACTTACGTTGAATACGGGGCCGCCGATCTTGGTGTTGCCGGTAAGGATGTCCTCATGGAGCATGGCTCCCAGGAACTCTATGAACCCCTGGATCTGAATATTGCCCGTTGCCGGCTGATGACAGCGGCACCGGTTGATCAGCAGGATATACAGGGCAAGCGGCTGCGTGTGGCGACCAAATTTGTCAATGTGGCCAAGCGTTACTATGCCGGTCTTGGGCAGCAGGTCGACATTATCAAGCTCTATGGCTCCATGGAGCTCGCGCCGCTGATTGGCCTGGCGGATCGTATCATTGATGTGGTGGATACCGGGAATACGCTCAGGGCCAATGGACTGGAGCCTCGCGAGCTTATCGCTGATATCAGCTCGCGGTTGGTGGTGAACAAGGCGGCAATGAAGGTGAAGCACCGATCGTTGTCCGTATTGATCAACACCCTGTCTGACGCGGTCGACAGGGCGCGCCGCGAAAAGGGAGAGTTGTTATGAGTGCTACACCGTCACTGTTAAGGCCCGCTCGTCTGGTGGCAGGTGCTGAGGACTTTGATGATCGCCTGGATCAGTTGCTCGCCTGGGAATCCGTTTCTGACAAGGTTGTACAGCAAACGGTTGCTGAGATTGTCGACAGGGTTCGCCATGAAGGTGATGTTGCAGTAGTCGATTTCACCCGACGCTTCGATCGCGTTACCGCCGAAACGATGGCTGAGCTGGAACTCAGTGAACAGCGGATAGCAGAAGCGCTGAAAGCCATCTCTGATGCCGAGTTCGATGCCTTGCAATGTGCCGCAGACCGTATCCGCAGGTACCATGAAAAGCAACAGCAATCATCCTGGCAGTATGAGGAGAATGATGGCACGGTGCTGGGGCAAAAGGTGACGCCCCTGGAACGGGTGGGCATTTATGTCCCCGGCGGGCGTGCCGCCTATCCGTCGTCGGTTTTGATGAATGCGATTCCTGCGAAAGTGGCAGGTGTGTCCGAGATTGTCATGGTGGTGCCCACGCCTGATGGTGTTGTTAATGAGATGGTATTGGCTGCCGCGGCGATTGCCGGGGTTGATCGGATCTTTACCATCGGTGGAGCCCAGGCCGTGGCGGCGCTGGCCTGGGGTACAGAGTCCATCCCGAAAGTCGACAAGGTTGTGGGCCCTGGCAATATCTATGTCGCGACAGCGAAACGGATGGTCTATGGCCAGGTTGGCATTGATATGATTGCCGGGCCGTCTGAAATTCTTGTGATATCCGACGGTGGTACCGAGCCGGACTGGATTGCCATGGATCTGTTCTCCCAGGCAGAACATGATGAAGACGCCCAGGCCATTTTGATTGCAACGGATAGTGGCTGGCTGGATCAGGTCGAGGATGCCATGAACCGGTTGCTGCCTGAGATGGAGCGCCGGGATATTATTGCTGCTTCTATCAATAATCGGGGCGCGTTGATTCAGGTGGCTGACCTGGAAGAGGCCGTGGCCCTGTGTAACCGGATTGCGCCTGAGCACCTGGAGCTATCTGTGGCTGACCCGGATGCGCTGGTGCCGTCTATTCACCATGCCGGTGCGATATTCATGGGGCGATATACCGCAGAAGCGCTGGGGGATTACTGTGCAGGGCCAAACCATGTGCTTCCCACCTCGGGAACCGCCCGGTTTTCATCGCCACTGGGGGTGTATGATTTCCAGAAGCGTTCATCGCTGATTCGCTTTTCCGCAGAGGGTGCTTCAGAGATGGGGAAGGTAGCATCTGTGCTGGCACGGGGAGAGAGCTTAACGGCTCATGCCCGATCTGCTGAATACCGTATAAATGATTAGGTCGTCATTCTCAGGCAGCAGTGAACAACCTGCTGCCTTTGACTTAATGGCGACTACCCAGCAAGGGGGGGCGTTCTCCGACCATTGATACCAGGCTGACGGTTTCACCGCCACGTAACACCGTAATGGGGACTTCGCTGCCTGGGTGCAGGTTCGCCACCTGGTTCATGATCTGCTTGCCGTCGTTGGCTTCCATGTTATTGATGCTGATGATGACATCGCCCCGTTGCAGACCGGCTTCAGACGCCGGGCTGTTGTCATAAATACCCGAAATCAAGATGCCATTGCCGGGCCCAAGCCCGAAGGCCGAAGCCAGCTCTGGTGTCAATGCCTGGGACTCAATGCCCAGCCAGCCACGGACTACCCGGCCCTCTTCGATGATGGAGGTCAATACCTGGTTGGCCAGATTGGAGGGAATGGCGAAGCCCAGCCCCTCGCTACCACCGTCGCTGGTCAACAGGGCGGTTGAGATACCCACCAGTTCTCCCCGGGCGTTAACCAGTGCACCGCCAGAATTGCCAATGTTGATGGCGGCATCCGTCTGAATGAAATTCTCATAGGTGCTTAGCCGGAGATTGCGCTGGGTTGCACTGATGATGCCCATGCTGACGGTCTGCCCCAAGCCAAAAGGGTTACCGATAGCCAACACGACATCGCCGGTGCGGATAGTCTGTGAGTCAGTCAAGGTAATGCCGGGTAGGTTATCCAGCTGAATTTTTAATACGGCAAGATCGGTTTCCGGGTCGGAGCCGATAATGGTCGCGTGGGTTTCACGGCCATCCTGCAGGGCAATAATAATGTCATCAGCACCGGCGATGACGTGGTTGTTGGTCAGGATATACCCTTCAGGCCGCACAATGACGCCGGATCCGAGACTCGATTGGATGCGCTGGCGGCGGGGCACCCGGTCATAACTGTAGGCATCATGCAGGAGTGGGTTATCAAGCTCTGCCGGAGGACGGCGTATGGCCCGTGTGGTAAAGATATTGACTACAGAGGGGGCTGCACGTTCAACCGCATCATTGTAAGAATATGGCCCTGAGAAAGCGCTGGAAAGATTCCCCGTCTTGTTCTCGGCGGAAAAATGAACGCCACGCAGCTGGGGAAAGAGTTGCAAGAGCACGATGGCAAGAAGCAGCCCACATAAGCCAGGCCAGCCGAAATAACGCAGTGAATGCTTCATCCGTTTGCTGATAACACTCCGGTGTATAAATTTATATCAAGAATAGATAAATGATGATTATCGATTGTAAGTAATTGTCTGGTTGATGGCAAAAACGAAGTCCTAATTTCAAGCGTTGCAGAAAAAGCTTCAGGGTGCTTTTGTCCGAGGTTGTTGGACTCACAGGTATAAGTAAATGCGAAGCCGTGTATCCAATGTTATCTCGCAATAGGTACACGGTTCACTGTTTATGGCGATCAGGGCGAAGAAATAGTGGCAGTATTGCGACAGTTGGATGGTAAGTAAGCTGTTTTCATACCGGACCCTGATACAGCAGCACATTGCCATTGAATAGCGCCATTGGTTGCCGTCGGTTTCAGTAATAGCTTGGCATCATCGATCACTTTACTGTTGTATGTCATCAAGATTGAACCATCAGCCTGTACGGCTACACTCTTAACGGCATTCCCTGAGAGCGTATTATCAAGGCCAGCCATGGCATTGGAAGTCGGCCAGCTACCTTCAGAAGCATAGTATTCAGACACCGCCGCTTTGACGCCAGAAGCCATATTCAAGCCTTCTGAGATATGTGCACGCTTAGTGTAATCCTGGTAAGCAGGAATCGCTACAGCTGACAAAATACCGATGATCGCAACCACAATCATCAGCTCAATCAAGGTAAAGCCGTGTTGATGAATGCGAATAGATGAGGGCATGACTCCGCTCCTTGGAAGATACGCTTTGTTTTTTTGGTTACAAAATAGTTTGGGTGGCGTCTTTCATTTTGTCTAGAAACTGAAGCAGTCCATGTTTGGCGGCCTGTAGAAACATCAGTTAGCAAAGAAGGGATGGAAAGAGTCACAGGGTCTTTTTTCATAGGCTTTTGATAGAGTTATGGATATAGAGATAGCTAGAATGGAAACCATTTATGTCAGTTTTGCTGAATGACCTGATTGATGCGACCGAGCAGAAGCTCAAGCCTTGGCTGTTTAAGGACTATGCGCCCAATGGATTACAGGTTGAAGGCCGCCGTGAGGTCAGGCGTGTTGTCTCGGGCGTCACGGCCTGTGAAGCCCTGCTGGATGCCGCCATTGCCGCTGATGCCGATGCGATTCTGGTGCATCACGGTTACTTCTGGCGGGGAGAAAATGCCTGCCTGACGGGCATGAAACGCCGCCGTATTGGCAAACTGATTGAACATGACATCAGTTTAATCGCTTATCACCTGCCGTTGGATGCCCATCCTGAACTGGGCAATAATGCCTGTCTGGGTAAAATGCTGGGTTTTGAAACCACCGGCGGTATGGATGCCGATGAGCAGAGGTCAATAGGTTTGACTGGGCGATTGGGAACGCCACAATCTCTGGACGCATTGGGGAAGCAGGTTGAGCAGGCACTTGGGCGCACGCCCTTGCTGGTGAGTGGAGGTAATCATACGATTAAAAAGGTTGCCTGGTGCACCGGCGGCGCACAGGGATATATAGAAAAGGCGTTGGATTTGGGAGCTGATGCTTACATCAGTGGTGAGATCTCGGAACAGACCACCCATTTTGCCCGAGAAAACGGTATTCATTATATTGCTGCCGGCCACCACGCGACAGAGCGTTATGGTGTTCAGGCGCTGGGTGAATGGCTGTCAGAAACGCTGGGTATCACTCACCAGTTTGTGGATATTGATAACCCTGTTTAAGGTAGCCCTCTTTACTGCTTGCTAGTCACAATGAGCAGCCAATCTATTTGGCTGCTCATGTCTCAACTACATAATGAATCAGAGATAAGCGGTAATCAGCAGTAATACAGCCGCCAGCCCTGTCAGCATGCCCAGCAGCGGCAGCACGAACTTCAGCCACTTATCAAAGGTCACATTGACCATGGCCAGTGAGGCCAGCACCAGCCCGGTCGGGGTAATGAACGCCATCAGGCCCATACCATACTGATAGGCGCTGACAATATTATCCCGGGGCAATCCCACCACATCGGCAAGCGGCGCCATGATCGGCATGGAGAGTACGGCCAGGCCGGAAGAGGACGGCACGAAGAAGGAAATACCGGCAAACAGCACCATCATCACTACGATGAAGAAGCCTTTATCCATGCCGTCGACCAGTCCGGCGCTGGCATGCAGGATGCTGTCGCTGATCATACCCTGATCCATCAGGATGGTGACGCCGCGGGCAATGGCGATGATCATGGCGACGCCCAGCAGATCACTGGCGCCCTGCAGGAATTCACGGACAAAGGCCTTTTCATCACTGCGAGATAGCACGCCGACGATCAGGGCAGCCACGAAGAACAGGGTGGTCATTTCCATGAACCACCAACCCAGCTGGGAGACACCATACACCATTATGATGAAAGTAGCGGTAAAGACGCTCAGGATCATCTTGGTCTGAGAGCTCATCTGGGCATTGTCAGCGGAGTGGTTACCGAGGAAACGGGCTTCCAGTTCGGCTTTCTGGCTGAATATCAGCGATTTCTCCGGGTTTGCCTTCACTTTTTCCGCATAACGGATCAGGTACCAGATGCACAGGGCGGTACCCAGTACCAGCATGATCAGGCGGGGTGTCAGGCCATCAGTCCAGTTAATGCCGGCGGCGTTGGAGGCAATAATGGTGCTGAACGGGTTCACGGTAGAGCACATGGTGCCCACGGAAGAGCCCAGGTAGATGGCCGCCAGGGCGACAATGGCGTCATACCCGGCCGCCAGGAATATCGGGACGAGGATCGGGTAGAAGGCGATGGTTTCCTCAGCCATACCAAAGGTGGTGCCGCCAACGGCGATCAGGGCCGTCACGATGATGATCAGCCATTTTTCGCGTCCTTCCAGTGCCGTCGAAAGGCTCTGAATCCCGGAATTAAAGGCGCCGGTGTGGTTGACCACCCCGATAAAGCCGCCAATCACCAGCACAAAGAAGACGACACCAATGGAGTCGTACATGCCGGCGATTGGCGCCTGGAAGAATGCCGTTACTCCCTGCGGGCTGGGTTCGACGGTGGTATAGGTGCCAGGAATACCGATGGGCTTGCGGATGTCTCCGCCGGTGAATTTGTCGAGCTGGGCCTTGATGTCAAACTGGTTCAGTGTCTCCTGGGTGGCCGGGAATTCTTTCATGTCTCCCGATGCATAGGTAACCGTGAACGTATTGCTGGCGTCGTCGTACGACAATTTGTCATAGATGCCCGGTGTCACCATCCAGGTCAATAGCGCGACCAGTGCGGCCACAATGAGCAGCACGGTGTAGGCAGATGGAAATGACAGTTTTTTCTTCTGTTCAGGATGCGTAGCGGTAGCAGTACTACTCACGATGGAGTCCCCCCTAATGGCAACAGGATCTGCAAGGTTTTTGGTATGACTGACCGCTGGTTATGGTCCCCATCACCAGCGGCTGGAAGACGGTGTTTTTATTTGGTGTCCCAGGACTTCTCTGCCGTCAGGCGACAGATGCTGATAATGGTTTCAATGGCTTTTAAGGTTGACTCAACACAGAGGTATTCATAGGGGCCGTGGAAGTTATGGCCACCGGTGAAAATATTGGGCGTAGGTAGTCCCATGAAGGACAGACGGGAGCCGTCAGTACCGCCCCGTATCGGTTTGATGTCCGGTTGAATGCCGCAGGCTTCCATCGCCTCACGGGCAATCGATACCACGTGGGGGAATTTTTCCAGTTCCTCGCGCATGTTGGCGTATTCTTCGGTCAGCGTGACGATGACCCGTTCTTCGCCGAGTTGCTGATTCATGCTATCAGCAATGGACAACAGCAGTTGTTTGCGGTGTTCGAAATTGTCGCGGTCAAAATCACGGATGATGTATTCCAGCTTGGCTTCTGATTCACTGCCGGCCATGCTGCAGAGGTGAAAGAAGCCTTCATAGCCCTCGGTTTTTTCCGGCACTTCATTGGCCGGCAGTTCGTTGGCAAACTGTCGCGCCAGATGCATGGCGTTGATCATCATTCCCTTGGCGGTGCCGGGGTGAATATTGCGACCACGGAATAGAATATCAGCGCCGGCGGCATTGAAGTTTTCACATTCCAGCCCGCCCAGTGCGCCGCCGTCGATGGTATAGGCCCAGCGGGCGCCAAAGCCGGCAACATCAAAGTGATCGGCGCCACGGCCTATCTCTTCGTCCGGGGTGAAACCGATGCAGATGTCGCCATGGGGAATGTCAGTGTGTTCAACCAGATAAGTGATGGCGGTCATAATCGCGGCAATGCCGGCCTTGTCATCCGCGCCCAGCAGGGTGGTGCCGTCAGTGGTAATCAGGGTCTTGCCGACATATTGTTTCAGCGTGGGAAAATCGACTGGTGACAGGTGCAGTGCCTGCTCGTGGTTGAGCAGGATGTCCTTGCCGTCATAGTGTTCGATAATCTGTGGTTTGACGTTTTCGCCCGAGGCATCCGGCGCGGTATCCATATGCGCGATAAAACCGATCGAGGGCACAGGATGGGGTGTATTCGCGGGCAGTCGTGCGGTTACATAACTGTTGCCGTCCAGTTTGACATCCGCCAACCCCATGGCTGCCAGCTCATCACGCAGCTGTTGTGCAAGCACCTGCTGACCAAGCGTACTGGGCACCGTGTCACTGGCGTCATCGGAACGGGTGTTGAAGGAAACGTAACGGAGAAATCGATCTGTAAATGCCTTTTGCATACCTGCGTACTTCTTCTGGGCGAGACAAAACGTTGCGGCATAATCTAGCGCGACCGATCATGCGTTATATTGATTTGGATTAGTCCGTTTTTGAAAACCGGTTTTCCGAGAATATTTGAGGTTTATTGTTGGAAATCGGGTGGGTCAGCGTTTGAAATCGCGCCTATGGCAATAAAACGACAATTATTTCCAGAGTTGTGTCGTTTGCTGATGCTTCAGAGCAATGTTATTCGTTTTATTTCCCGTGATGTTGCTATGGAATCACCTGGTTTGTTCAAAAGAGAAGCGTATCGAGTGAAGTAATTAAAGCAGAGAGTGAAACACCTTCCTGGTTATTCACAACTGCCAGTGGGAAAAGGCAACACCAAATCCAAAGGTATTATTGTAATGGTTGTAATCAGAGATGGACTCTCCGTAACCACTGGTTAATTTGATCATTCCCTGCAGGTTACGATGAAGGGGAAACAACCAGGTGAATTCTTCATATCCCCGGGAAAAGAGGCTGCCGAGATTGTTACGGCTTTTGAGTATCAGCTGGTGGTTGTCCAGCGTGTAATACAGCTGCAGCTCACCGTCGCCACGGTAATGTGAGATATCCTTGTTATAGTCATGGTTTGTGACTTTCAGTCTGACCCAGGGTTTCAGGCTGATGGCGACGTTACCGTTCTCAAGCAGAAAGTCCAGATAGACCCGGTTCCAGCTGTGCTCGTTATCGCCCCCCTTGCCATTGGATTCATGCAGAAACCCCGCAGAGGCTGAGCGCCATACCCACTCTCCCCAAGTATGGTTTATGGGCAGTGTATAAAACAATTCCGGCTGGTAGTCCGTATCACGAAAGTAGGCAGACTTGTCATAAGCCTGCCAGAACGAATTCTGGGTATAGGCAAATTGAAATGTATCGTCTGGCCGGAAAAGGCTGCCTGCAAAGGCAAAGCGAAGACTCAGCTGGAATTCAATTTCGGTGCGTTTGACATGCCTGTCGTTGGGATTCAATGGCGCAAAGAAGTCCTGGTTGGGCTTCTGGCTGTGATGCACGGGCAAAAGATAGTTGGTTCGATAGGGCTTCAGTATGAACAGGTCTGACTCATTGTCTGCCGGTTGATGGAGTGACGCCCTTTCATCCGCAGATACGAACACGCTTAAGAAACATAGAAAGGCGCAGACGGAGGGCAGGACATAGGCATTGTTCCAGTTCATCACATTATCCGGTCTGTTTGGCTGCCAGAGGTTATCGAGAAGCTTGTATGACAGTCTTCCACGTGTAATGGCTAACTAGCATAGTCGGCAGGCTGTAACGTGTGATGGATAGGGGCTATCTATTGCCTATGATCCAGGAGAGCAGGCCTGGGTGAGGCAGGCTTATGACGATGTCCAGCTTTGAAGTCTGTTGTATGGTGGTTAATGGTACAGGCATTTTTTGCGATGACGCACTAAGCTAGAAAAAGACAATGCACCGTAGAGAAAAACGCCGAAATCCCTGCCGCAGGGATGCTTTATGGAGGAAGGCATCACATGGAAAAATGGCTTGAGAATCTGCTGTACGCATCCCGCTGGCTACTGGCGCCTGTTTATCTTGGCCTGAGTCTGGTGTTGATCATTCTGGTGGTGAAGTTCTTCGAGAGTGTTTTTTATCTTTTTTTTCACCTTTTTGACCTCACGGAAATGGCCGTCACCCTCAAGATATTGTCGCTGGTGGATGTGGTGCTGGTTGGTGGGTTGTTGGTCATGGTGATGTATTCGGGTTATGAGAACTTTGTCTCCAAGCTGGATATCAAGGAAGGGGCAGAGAAGCTCAGCTGGTTGGGGAAAATGGATTCCGGTTCCCTGAAGGCCAAGGTGGCTGCCTCCATCGTTGCGATTTCCTCGATTCATCTGTTGAAAATTTTCATGGATGCCGAACATGTGGATAACGATAAGTTAATGTGGTTTGTGTTTATTCACCTGACCTTTGTAGTCTCGGCCATTGGTATGGGGCTGTTGGATTACCTGATGAAAAACAAAAAACAGGTCTAGTCGCCCGGATCAACGGGAAGTGTCTGTGCCCCTCCCTTCCCGTCATATGTATATAAGATAATCATCTAATTATCCTCTTATTTATGCCTTAGCCTTATTGGTATAGTGGCATTTCCTGACAGTACCCGAATAATCATAAGCCCGCACTGCAGACGAATGGGGAGAACATATCGATTCCCCCGACGATGGACGACTGCAGTGTCAGAAGACGAGTGACCGCATGAGCACGGATTATCACCAGAACCACCTCAAGCAGCTGGAAGCCGAAAGCATTCATATCATTCGCGAAGTGGCGGCCGAGTTCGATAACCCGGTGATGCTGTATTCTATCGGCAAGGATTCCGCGGTGATGCTGCACCTGGCCCGCAAGGCGTTCTTCCCTGGTCGTCTACCGTTTCCCCTGCTGCATGTGGATACCACCTGGAAGTTCCGCGATATGATCACCTTCCGGGATGAACAGGCCAGGAAGCTGGATCTTGATCTGCTGGTGCACAGTAACCCCCGTGGTCTGGAAATGGGGATCAGCCCATTTGTTCACGGCAGCAGTCGTCATACCGACATCATGAAGACCGAAGCCCTGAAGCAGGCGCTGGACAAGTATGGGTTTGATGCAGCATTTGGCGGTGCTCGCCGGGACGAAGAAAAATCCCGGGCCAAGGAGCGGGTCTACTCGTTCCGTGATAAAAATCATCGCTGGGATCCGAAAAACCAGCGTCCGGAACTCTGGAACAACTACAACGGACGGCATGAGAAAGGCGAGAGTATTCGTGTTTTCCCGCTGTCTAACTGGACCGAGCTGGATATCTGGCAGTACATCTATCTGGAAAATATCGAGATCGTCCCACTCTACTTTGCGGCGGAACGCCCTGTCGTTGAGCGAGATGGCACCTTGATCATGGTGGATGATGACCGGATGCCGCTGGAACAGGGTGAGACACCGGTGATGAAGAAGGTCCGGTTCCGTACCTTGGGCTGCTACCCCTTGACCGGTGCGATTGAGTCCGAGGCGGATACCTTGCCATCCATCATCCAGGAAATGCTGCTGACACGCACATCGGAGCGACAGGGGCGGGTGATCGACCATGACCAGTCCGGCTCCATGGAAAAGAAAAAGCAGGAAGGCTATTTCTAGCGTTTCCAGTCCAACCATAAAACTGAATTTGTCGTTTACCAGCTGCTTCCGGGGACGCTTGCCATGAGTCACCAGTCTGAATTGATTGAAAAGGATATCCTTGGTTATCTCAAGGAACACGAAGAAAAAGCACTGCTGAGGCTGTTGACCTGCGGCAGCGTCGATGATGGGAAAAGCACCCTGATCGGGCGTCTGCTGCATGACTCCAAAATGATTTACGAAGATCAGCTGGCGGCGATCAATGCAGACAGCCGGCAGTCCGGCACTCAGGGCGACCGGCCGGACCTGGCCTTGCTGGTGGATGGCCTGCAGGCGGAGCGCGAACAGGGCATCACCATTGATGTCGCGTATCGTTATTTTTCCACAGCGAAACGAAAGTTCATTATTGCGGATACGCCGGGTCATGAGCAGTACACCCGCAACATGGCGACCGGCGCATCGACCTGTGATCTGGCCATCATCCTGATCGATGCTCGATATGGGGTGCAGACCCAGACCCGGCGGCATACCTATATTGCCAATCTGCTGGGTATCAAGCATCTGGTTGTTGCCATCAACAAAATGGATCTGGTGGATTTCTCTCGAGACCGGTTCGAACAGATCCGCAATGACTATCTTGATTTTGCCGAGAAACTGAACCTCGGTGATGTTCGGTTTGTGCCCATGTCAGCGCTGGAAGGCGACAATGTGGTGAATCGAAGTGATCGAACCCCTTGGTATACCGAAGGTTCGATTATGGAGATTCTGGAAACCGTTGAAATTGACGGTGATAGGAACCTGACTGATTTCCGCTTTCCCGTCCAGTATGTCAACCGGCCGGATCTGAATTTCCGGGGATACACTGGCACAGTGGCTTCCGGTGTCGTTAAACCGGGAGATGCTGTCACCGTACTTCCCTCCCGAAAAGAGTCCACCGTGAAATCCATCGTTACCTGGAATGGGGAACAGGATGAGGCCTTTGCCGGTCAAGCAGTGACCTTGACTCTGAGTGATGAAATCGACATCAGCCGCGGTGATACGCTGGCCCTTTCCGATAACCTGGCGGATGTGCACTATGCGCTGGACGCAATGGTGGTCTGGATGGCGGAGCAGCCGCTGCAGCCGGGTCGTCGTTATGCCATCAAACTAGCCTCCACGGTGGTGGATGGCACCGTGCGTGATATTGAGCATCGGGTTGATGTGAACACCCTGGCAAAAGGCAATGCTGATCAGCTTGGGTTGAATGAAATTGGGCTGTGTCGTCTCATTCTGGAAAAAGACGTAGCCTTTGACCGGTACCAGAATAACCGGACCATGGGCGCGTTCATTATTATTGACCGGATGAGCCATGTCACGGTTGGCGCCGGTATGATCCGTGGAAAAACCGAAGTGGGCGAAGAGGCACTGTTGCCTGTTTCAATGCATGACCGGCAGGTGCGCCTTGGGCATAAACCGGCATGGGTGGTGCTCCCAGAAGATGCGGATGTGAAGCGGTTAGAGCGTAACCTCTTTGATCGGGGTTATTTACCGGTGGTTGTTGAGTACTCTGAGGCAGGGCATTGGCTGGAAAGTGCGAAATCGCTCTATAATGCGGGTCTTCTTGTATTGGTTGCCGCCATGCCGCAGCAGAGTATACAGCTGTGCTCATATCCTGATAATGCAGTAGTTGTTAGTCAGAGCGATCTTGGACAAGAGAATCTGAACGCCTTTATATTGCGCAAGCTTTATGTTGAATAGCATTTTATGAAGAGTAACGAAGAGATGCCATTATACGCGTAACAGGGATAGTAGTGCGTATCATTGGCTTTTTATCTTAAGTAAATTTTCACCTTTGAGGGGCGATTCCTCGTCACTCGCGGCGCTAACTTCCCAGGCGAACGAAATGAAGGTTGAGTAGATGGTTGGGACTGTTTTGGTACTCCGCCCCTTGGGCGAGATTGTTTATTCGAGGAAGTATGATATCAGTTGTTAGATTATTTTGGTAAATCTTCTAGATTAGGTGTGCCATTTGCCTGAAAATCTATTTTTCCATCGTTGTCGATGGTGCTTTTCACATTATAGATTTTTTTCAGTTTTGATATTGATTCTGTTAGTGATCGGATTTCGTCTAGTTCAACTACTTCATGGGTAGAGTGCTTTTTAGGGGCACCTTTTAAATCTTTATCGCCAATTTCCTTGCACGTCTCTTTGCTTAAGGTACTGCTGTTATCAGAGCTGAAAGCGTCATCTATAATGGCCCGTAAGTTATCTAGTTCAGACTGTTTTTTTTTGCAGACTTCTATTGCTTGGCGTTGTAATGTATTTGCCTGTTCTTGCGTTGTTGGTGCTAACATCTGCTGTGCATGTTGAAGGCATCCGTCAGATCTGATTATTGAAAAAAATATTCCTTCCCCAAGAAAAAGAATGAGAGTGCATACTATTATTGCCGCCGCTGCTGCTAATATTATAGGTGGGAAAGTTAGTATTATTCCAATAGCGATTACAGGTACGCAAACAAAATAGGATATAGAAAAAAATATGCAGTTTATTATATCCACTGGCTCTATATCTCTATTGTCTAGTTTAGTCCCTTCTTCTAAGTCATATTTATAAAAGTTGTCAGTGAAGCGGTGAGTGACTTTAGGGAGGGCGGATGTTTTTGTGACAGCTGGAATATGGCTTTTAGATTCGCTTTTCCCACAGGTCATATTAGGTTTTTCAATGGTGTGTTGGTGCAGTTGGGTTTTTGTTTCAAGTTGCATAGGTCAGCCTCGTAAATATGATTTTGTTAAAGTCACAATAACTTTCTGCTCGAGTGATTAGATGGGCTGATAATTGTAAAATTCAGTTGTTCGATAGGAGAATAACTGTTTCGTATAGGATTTCTAACATGACTTCTATTGTGATTAGTTTTAGTTAGTATCCAGTTTTTGATAGTTAAAGGCAGAGTTGTTTGATTTAGTATAAGTTAAGGCGTTGTTTTTGAAAGTTCGCCATTATTGGTGTTTATATAACCTGCAGTTAAATATCCCCTATCGCTTTGGTTTTTCCACGGCTGAAATGCTACAAATAGCATCCAGAAAGGATTGGTTACACCCTTTCTGGCTGGATAGATTCCACATTGTGATTTCTATAAAGTATTCGCGTTAGTACCTTTCGGTATATGGTGAAGCCGTATCTTGAGGTGAATCGAGCAGGTTCCTCCTGTCTGAAAATGGTGCTACTTCTGAACACTTGGCACCTCCATCAACTGTAAAAATAGGTTGGTGCAAAGAGTCCGATACCTCATCAGTTTTTCCCTTTTTGTTGAAAACCTTGAGGAGGTCTTGATACTGTTCATCTTTGACAACAAAAGCAGCTTCAAAAAATATGGCTCCGGCGCCAAGGCCTAGAATCATGAAAGGAATGAGTATTGGCATAAAGGTAAAGCCAAAGGCTATACCGATTGCACAACCTGCAATAGTCAAGATAACACCTAATGCAAAAAGGACTTCAGGGGTTTTTCTTTTGTTGATGTTTTCTACCTTGCGCGTATCAATACCTGTCGGATCTATTTCAGGGAATGTCGCATCAGGCTCAGACATTTTGGTGGGACTAGTGGGTGAAAGACTGACGCCCGCTTTGGTCTGGAACTCGGGAAGAAGGGGCTCCGCTGGATTGTAACTAACGTAGGGATTCGCCTGACTAGAATTAGAGGTTTGTGTTTTAAACATTTATTTATCTCCTTGATAAACTATTTATCTACATTGAATGTCCAATTTTGTTACGTATTATTAGATATTTTGTTAGAGGAATAGTTTCGAAAAAAATGGTTTTTAATACTTTTGTCTATATTGTTCAATGTCAGACCTCCATGTTGACTTAGCGTGTTGGAACTAGCGTTTATCCCTGTCCAGCCAAATAGTAACTAACGTTTAATGAATGTTGTCGTTTTTCAGTTTAAGAAGGGTAGGTTATATGAGTAATGTTTTTTATGAACAATTATCGGGACAGTTGGATGAGTTAAAGCAAAGGGGGCTTTATAAGGATGAACGGATTATCACCTCCCAGCAGCAGGCCGACATTCAGGTCGCCGGCGGCGCGGAGGTTATTAATTTCTGTGCCAACAACTATCTTGGTCTCGCGAATGCTCCGGAGCTGATTGAAGAAGGTAAGTTGGCTCTGGAAAAGTATGGCTATGGCATGGCCTCCGTCCGTTTTATCTGTGGTACCCACTCGATCCATAAAACGCTCGAACAGCGCCTATCGGATTTCCTGGGTATGGAGGATACGATTCTTTACTCCTCCTGTTTTGATGCCAATGGCGGCCTGTTTGAAACGCTGCTGGGGCCGGAAGATGCCATAATCAGCGACGCCCTGAATCACGCCAGCATTATTGATGGCATCCGTCTCTGCAAGGCACAACGTTACCGCTATGCCAATAATGACATGGCAGAGTTGGAAGCCCGCCTGAAGGAGGCTGATGCCAATGGTGCGCGGCACAAGTTGATTGCCACAGATGGTGTCTTTTCTATGGATGGCATTATTGCCAATCTTAAGGGGATTTGTGATCTGGCGGATCAGTATGGCGCCATGGTAATGGTGGATGACTGCCATGCGACCGGCTTTATTGGTGAGCATGGGCGCGGTACACATGAATACAACGATGTCATGGGACGTGTGGATATCTTGACCGGCACCTTGGGCAAGGCGTTGGGTGGCGCCTCCGGAGGCTACGTCAGTGCGCGTAAACCGGTGGTTGAGTGGTTGCGTAACCGCTCCCGACCTTATCTGTTTTCCAATACCCTTTGCCCGGTGATTGCAGCGGCCTCCATTCGCGTACTTGATATGTTGGAGGCGGGTGGTGAACTGCGTCAGAAGGTGAATGACAACAGCTGCTATTTTCGCAGTGAGATGGAAAAACTGGGCTTCACGCTGGCAGGCATGGACCACCCGATTATTCCTGTCATGATCGGCGATGCATCACTGGCGAAACAGTTCGCAGATTGTATGCTGAAAGAAGGCATTTATGTGATCGGTTTCTCCTTTCCGGTGGTGCCGGACGGTAAGGCCAGAATCCGCACCCAGATGTCAGCAGCTCATGATCGCGAGCATATGAACAAAGCCATCGTGGCATTTGCCAAAGTCGGACGTGAACTGGGTCTTATTCAATAATCAATACAGTCGCAGCAGGTGGCCGTCATGAAAACGCTGGCAAAGCTGAAACCGGAAAAAGGCATCTGGATGGATGACAAACCCGTCCCAGAGGTCGGTTATAACGATGTATTGATCAAGATCCGTAAGACCGCAATCTGTGGCACCGATATCCATATCTACAACTGGGATGACTGGTCCCAGAAAACCGTACCGCTAGGCATGACCACCGGTCATGAGTTTATCGGTGAAATTGTGGCGATGGGCGAGGGGGTTCGAGGTTTCAGTCAAGGTGATCGTGTCTCGGGTGAGGGCCATCTGGTCTGCGGTTACTGCAGGAACTGCCGGGCGGGCAGGCGCCACCTGTGTCGTAATACCATTGGTGTCGGCGTCAATCGCCAGGGTGCCTTTGCTGAATACCTGTGTATCCCGGCGGTTAATGCCTTTCCGATTCCCGATGATATCAGTGATGATCTGGCCTCGATTTTTGATCCTTATGGCAATGCTGTGCATACGGCGCTGTCGTTTGACATGGTGGGAGAGGATGTTCTGGTGACTGGTGCGGGTCCCATTGGCATTATGGGTGCTGCCATTGCCCGTCATGTCGGTGCGCGGCACGTGGTGATCACGGATGTGAATGACTATCGGCTCGGTCTTGCAGAAAAGATTGGTGTGACCCGCGCCGTCAACGTCATGAAAGAATCGCTGGATGATGTCATGAACGAACTGGGCATGGTGGAAGGGTTTGATGTCGGATTGGAAATGTCGGGCAATGGTGCGGCATTTGAGCAAATGCTAGAAAAAATGAACCATGGCGGCAAGGTGGCGCTGTTGGGTATTCCGTCTGCCGATACCACGATCGACTGGAATCAGGTGATTTTCAAGGGGCTGGTGATCAAGGGGATCTATGGCCGGGAAATGTTCGAGACCTGGTACAAAATGGCGACCATGTTGCAGTCTGGATTGGCGATTGAACCGGTCATTACTCATCACTTTCCTGTGGATGATTACGCTAAAGCCTTTGAAGTGATGGCCAGCGGCCAGTCCGGTAAGGTCATTCTTGATTGGCAGTAGTTACCATTTAGATCTTTACTTCCCTTCATAAAACGACACAGGTCAAACAGGTGTTCTCAATACCTGTTTGACCTGTGTCGTTTATTGCGTGAATACGTGTGATATCCGTTGAAACCCCTTTATTCCGGATAGTATGACGATGAAGTGGTGGGCAAACAGGTTTGCGTTGTCGGTCTGGCTGTTTTTGCTGGTGATTCTGCTTACGGCGTTACTGGTGAGTTTCTATGTGCGTTACTTCCCCGTCATCACCGGACAGGGATGGACTTCCCGTACTTGGATTGACGATGTGCCCCGCGTGTCTGCACTGGCACTGCATCCTGATGGCGGCTTATATGCGACACAGGAATTTTATCCTCCCCGTGGAACACTGCTACATATCCTGAAAAACGGTGAACGTCAGTTATTACTGGGAAACCTTGGTAAGCCTGATGGTCTGGTGGCTTTTGGTGATGGTGTAGCTGTAGGGCAGGAAAGTGGTATTTCGCCTGTCCTGTGGTATCGACAGGGCAAGATTGAAGAACTGTTTACGGGAAACGCGGTAGAAGCGCTTGCGGCTTGGCAGAATCGCTATCTTTATACCGTTGAAGACCGCAAGGGGGGACGTTTGCTGCGTTATGACCATACAACGAAACGACTCGATGTTCTCTATGCCGAAGGTGAGGGTATGGAGGGGATTACCCGTTGTCCTGATGGGACGCTTTATTTTTCTGAAAAAAAGCAGGGTAAGGTCTATCGGTTTAATGACGTCAACCCACCGGAAGTGGTTATTGAAGGACTCAAAAAACCCAACTATCTGCTGTGTACCCCCGAAGGACTCTGGATTACTGAAGATGCCACAGCCCATGCCCGGGTGCTGTTGTTTGCTGATGGCGAAATGTCCGTTATTGCCAGTCATCTGCGCAGTGCACAGACTATTATTGAAGCCGGTGAACGACGCATGTTAGTGGCAGAGCAGGGCAGAAACCGGATTCTGGAGCTGATCAGAGAAGAATAGGACTGTCTGCCAACCTTGATTCCTGATCTGGAACCCTTCCCCATGACAAGTTGGCACTCGTCGTATCAACGACATTTATCCCTGTCTGCGCATATGCTGTTTCTAGTTTGTAGCCTGCTGATTTTGATGGTGTTGTTTGCGTTGTTACGTCTGCTGTTGCTGCTTTATAACATGGACCTTGCCGCAGGTATGGGGCTATCTGACTGGCAGCATGCTTTTATCACAGGGCTGCGTTTTGATCTGCGGGTGATAGCGATCATCTGTCTGCCGCTCGTGTTGGGCACGTTATTGCCGGTGACGAACAATGCGAGACGATTTTACTGTGTGTGGCTGACGCTGTGGTCAAGTCTCAGTGTTTTCCTGGGACTACTGGAGCTGGATTTTTACCGGGAGTTTCATCAACGTCTGAACAACCTGGTATTCCAGTATCTGAAGGAAGATCCTGCCACCGTCATGAGCATGTTATGGCATGGCTTTCCTGTATTGCGTTATCTGGTGGGCTGGCTGGTGCTGACGCTGCTAGTGTTTTCCCTGTTTCGGTGGATTGATAGGCGAACCCGGTTTTATTGTGAAAAACCGACACCACAAAGAGCCCGCGGGCTGGCTACGCGCCTGATGGCCTTTGCCTGTGTCTTCTTAGTAGACTTGGCGCTGGCAAGGGGAACGTTCCGCAGTGGGCCGCCATTGCGATGGGGCGATGCGTTCCAGGGAGAGTCTCTATTTGCCAATCAGCTGGCGTTGAATGGGGTCTTCACGCTGAGCCAGGCGGCCATCCAGCATTTCAGCCACTCTGGTGAGCATGCTTGGGTGGGGCTTATGCCGGACGCTGAGGCGATAACGTTGGCGCGGGATATGTTGTTGACACGTGATGATCAACTCATTGATGCAGAAACTGCTGTCATCCGGCGCATCACTCAGCCACCGGCTGCCGGTATGATGCCCGGTGTCCGTAACGTGGTCATAATCCTCATGGAGAGTTTTGCCGGCCGGTTTGTCGGGGCGCTGGGTGGGCCAGAGGATATTACGCCCAATTTTGATACGTTGGTGGGAGAGGGCGTGTTATTTACACGGTTCTTTTCGAATGGCACACATACCCATCAGGGCATGTTTGCCACCATGGCCTGCTTCCCCAATCTTCCGGGGTATGAATACCTGATGCAGCAACCGGAAGGGGCTCACCAGTTTTCAGGGTTGCCCAGGCTTCTCTCGGCTCGTGGGTATCGTGATGTTTATGTGTATAACGGCGACTTTGCCTGGGATAACCAGTTCGGCTTCTTCCGTAACCAGGGCATGACGACGTTTATTGGTCGAGATGATTTTATCGACCCTGTGTTTATTGATACTACCTGGGGGGTTTCAGACCAGGATGTGTTTGATCGCGCCCTCGAAGAGTTGGCAAGCATGCCTGAGGACAGGCCGTTCTACGCCCTTGTTCAGACGCTGTCGAACCATACGCCTTATGCGTTGCCCGACCCCCTGCCGGTATCATCGGTGACCGGCCATGATGAACAGAATGAGCATTTGACTGCGATGCGTTATTCAGACTGGGCGTTGGGTCGGTTCTTCCGCTCTGCACGTACCTACCCCTGGTTTAACCAGACCCTCTTCGTGATTGTTGGCGACCATGGGTTTTCATCACCGTTACAGCTGACCGATATCGATTTGTTGCGATTCTATGTGCCCATGCTGATGATCGCGCCGGGTATACAGGTGCAGTTTGGTCGAGAACGGGCAACGGTCGGTACCCAGGTGGATGTTGTGCCGACTATCATGGGGCGCTTTGGAGAGCCACAGCAGCATCAGTGCTGGGGGCGTGATTTGTTAAGCCTGCCTTCGTCAGCGCCGGGTGTTGGGGTGATAAAACCTTCAGGTGGCAGTCAGATGGCAGCGATTGTTGAAGGCGATCTGGCGCTGGTATTGACACCGGGATTTGGCAGTCGGTTATACCGCTATCATTTGGGTAGCCATCCACAGGCGGTGGCGATACAGAATCAGACGGTTGAGGAAACCATGCAGGTGCAGCTGGAGGCGTATATTCAGAGTGCCACCCAGGCACTTCAGAACAATACAGCGGGTTCAGGGGTGTTGAATCCGTGAGACACAATGCGCTAAAGGTTACTGGCTAAGGTCGCCAGTAACCTGTCGATGCAATCAGCTGATGTGGCGGAGAAACTCTTCCCGGGTGGGGAGGTTGGTTCGGAAATCGCCCAGCATCACGGAAGACGTCATGGATGAATTCTGTTTTTCAACACCACGCATCATCATGCACATGTGCTTGGCTTCAATGACAACAGCCACGCCACGCGCACTGGTCACTTCCATCACCGCTTCAGCAATTTGCTGGGACATGTTTTCCTGGATCTGTAACCGACGGGCAAACATGTCCACAATGCGTGCAAACTTTGACAGGCCCAGCACCTTGCCGTTCGGCAGGTAGGCGACATGGCACTTGCCGATAAACGGCAACAGGTGATGCTCGCACAGGGAATACAGTTCAATATCCTTCACGACCACCATTTCATCATTGCGGGATTCAAAGACCGCACCATTGACGATTTCATGAAGATCCTGGTGATAACCCCGGGTCAGGAACGCCATGGCTTTGGCCGCACGCTGTGGGGTGTTACGCAGACCATCGCGCTCCAGGTCTTCGCCCAGGGAGTGAAGGATGTTGCGGTAGTGTTCGGTCAGGTTATCAATCATTCTGAATCCATGTGGTTGTAGGTTGTCGGAAGCGGGAGCTGGGTGAGACTCATGCCACCGTCAACAGGAATGGTCGCGCCGGTGATGTATGGATTATCCAACAGAAAACGAACGGTCTGGTAAATGACCTGTTCCCCGGGTGCGAGCCCCATGGGCGGTGTCTGCAGACGCCCGGCCTTTTCGGCTTCCCGATCCTGCTCATTCATGATGATCAGGTAGGGGGCGATGGCATTGACCTTGATAGTCGGGGCAAACAGGCGCGCCATTGACGCTGTCATATTCTCCAGGCCGGCTTTGGTGGCTGAATAGGCGGCGTGTGTCGCACTTCCATGACGGGTGTTGTGGTCTGTCATGTGGATGATGTCCGCCGTCCCACTGTCACAATTCTCAAGCAAAGGTCGCAAACCCCGGTTGATCAGCCATGGCGCCATCATATGGACTTGGAACAGTGAAGCCAGGGTGTCGGTATCCAGCGGCGAATCAACGTCAGGTGTGAACTCGGACGCATTGTGGATGATGGCTCGCAGGCTGTCAGTTTCCTGTTGGATCCTGCCAATAAAGGCCAGGATATTCTCGTTACTGGAAAAATCCGCCTTTATAGTGTGTATGCCTTCCCGTTGCAATGCCTCCAGTTCATCGTTCTCCGTCCGGTACGTGATGATGACGGGATGATCGTCCCGTTTCAGTGCCCGTGCGTTGTACAGGCCCAACCGCCGGCCGCCGCCGGTAATCAGGATCGGGGAACAGGAGGTTTCTGCCATAGGGTGTCATACCGTTATTGTTCAATGTGCGGCGGTATGGGAGTGTATCACAGCTTTTCGGGATTATATCCCGGCAGTTCCCGTGGGAAATCAGGGCTGACAGCCGCAACGTTGATTGCTTCATGGCGTAAAAAAACGCTAAGGTTGGCAGCTGCGCAGATAATTGAAAAATAAAAAAGACAACACACCATGATTTCGTTCTGGTATCGCATTGCAGCCTTGATGTTTGTGATCCTGACACCGCTCACCGCATGGTCGGACACATTGGCGACGGTCAAGGAGCGCGGTTTCCTGCGCTGCGGTGTTCATCCGGGTTTGCCGGGGTTTGCCTCACAGAATGACCAGGGGTTGTGGCAGGGGTTTGATGTAGACTTCTGTCGTGCCGTCGCTGCGGCTGTTTTACGGGATGCAGATGCCGTGCGCTTTATCCCACTGGACGCGCAGGAGCGTTTTACGGCGCTACAGTCTGGCGCGATAGACCTGCTCTCCCGAAATACCACCTGGACACTTTCCCGTGATACCGCCCTGGGGTTGGATTTTGCCGGTATCAGTTACCATGATGGCCAAGGATTCCTGGTTTGGAAAAAACAACGAATCCGGCGTGCAACCGAACTGGATGATGCCTCAATTTGTGTGATTGCAGGGACAACCACAGAACTGAATCTGGCAGACTGGTTTCAGCAGCAGGGACAATCCTATCGTCCGGTTGTCATGAAAAACTATGATGCGGTTGCCAGTGCGTTCAGGGATGGGCGGTGTGATGTCGTCACATCCGATCAGTCGCAGCTGTATGCCCTTCGTTTACGCCTGAAAAAGCCCACAAACGCGGTTGTGTTACCCGATATGATTTCCAAGGAACCGTTGGGGCCGGTTGTCCGGCAGGGCGATGACCAGTGGTTCAATATTGTGCGCTGGATACTGGCAGCGCTAATCAATGGTGAAGAGCTGGGGCTGGCGCAGAAAACAATCGCCCAGCGCTCGCGCGGCCCAGCCGTTGAACGATTCCTTGAAATGTCGATACCGGCTGACAGTATGGGGCTGCCAAAGGACTGGACCGCCCAGGTTATCAGTCAGGTCGGCAACTATGGCGAAATATTTGAGCGAAACTTGGGGATTCTTTCACCGCTGTTGATGGATCGAAGTCTCAATGCGCTATGGCGGGACGGGGGGATTTTATACGCGCCGCCGTTCCGGTAAGGTAGCGACAAGGTAACTATGAAAAGAATAATTGTCTGGCCTGTAACTTGCTTTACGGACATTCTGAAAAAGAACATAACAAGAAAAACACAAGAAAAAACCACAGGAATGGGACATGAAAACAAACATTGATCACACCCCTGTCAAAAACCGACGTCATTCATGGCTGGCCGGCGCTGCCCTTGCTTTGGGAACGCTATCGACCATGGCGATGGGAGCCTCAACACTGGAGTCTGTAAAAGAGAGGGGCTATCTGCAGTGTGGTGTGAATACCGGACTGCCTGGTTTTTCTGCACCGGATGAGAAAGGCAACTGGTCAGGTTTAGATGTCGAGGTCTGTCAGTCAATAGCCGCAGCCGTACTCGGCGACAAGAGCAAGGTCCGTTATACCCCGTTGACCTCAAAGGAGCGTTTCACCGCCCTGCAGTCCGGTGAAATAGATGTGTTGTCCCGTAACACCACCTGGACACAGACTCGTGACAATACTCTCGGTCTGCATTTCGCCGGTGTCGCCTATTATGACGGCCAGGGGTTTATGGTCAGTAAAAGCCTGGGGGTTAAAAGCGTTCGTGAGCTCGATGGCGCGGCCGTTTGTGTCCTTTCAGGCAGTACGACCGAATTGAACCTTGCGGATTATTTCCGTCAGCACGGAATGGAGTACGAGGCAGTTAACTACGATACCGCTGACCAGACCGTTAAGGGCTTCGAATCGGGGCGTTGCGACGTACTGACCGCTGACCAGTCGGGTCTCTATGGTCAGCGCTTGCGTCTGGCCAAGCCTGCCAGTGCCGTTGTTCTGCCAGAAGTGATTTCCAAGGAGCCACTGGGGCCGGTCGTACGACAGGGGGATGATCAGTGGCTCAATATCGTGAAATGGACGCTCTTCGCACTGGTCAATGCCGAGGAACTCGGTATCAATACCATGAATGTCGACAAAATGCAGAAATCCACCAACCCGGCGGTTGCCCGGTTTATGGGCTCCGATGGCCCCGGCGGCAAAGGACTGGGACTGTCTGATGATTGGGCTTATCAGATCGTGAAGCAGGTGGGTAACTACGGTGAAATTTTTGAGCGTAATGTGGGTGATAAGTCTTCCCTGAAAGTGTCCCGGGGCATCAATGCGCTCTGGAACCATGGCGGGATTCTTTATGCACCGCCTTTCCGGTAAGCAGAGATACCCGGTATTTTTTGTTTAGTCGAACTGCCGGGAAGCCGCCAGCGGAGGTGTCACGCTTTCGCCGCTCCGAAGGGTCTTCCTGACCCTGTGGAGCTACCGCGGCAGTCCTTGCCGCTGCTGCAGCGTGACACCTCCGCTGGCAGCAGTACGTCATTGCTGTCGTCAGGTTATGCTGAGTCAGCGGTAGTGAATAACAATAATAATGCGACAGCTGATGGTTTTTTTGCCCAGTGTCGCTCGTTGTTTTCGGATAGAACCAACATTGCATAGCAGCTATTTCAAGAGGGAGCAGGAATGGGTGTAAAAGCTTCCCATAATCAGATGAAAACCCGTTTCTGGAATGATCCCGATAAACGCGCCTTGTTGTTTCAGGTGATTGTTGCGGCAGTCGTCGCTTTTCTGGTGATTGTGATTGTTGATAATACGGTTACTAATCTTGAAAAACGTGGGATTACAACCGGGTTTGATTTTCTGGATCAATCAGCAGGTTTTGGAATTACGCAAACCCTGATTGATTTTGATGAATCCCATAGCTTTGGTCGTACGTTTATTGTTGGTCTGCTCAATACCATTCTGGTCTCTATTTTAGGCATTATGCTTTCGACAGTTGTTGGTTTTCTTGTCGGTGTTGGGCGATTGTCGGGCAACTGGTTGGTTTCTCGCCTCTGTGGCACGTATATCGAGATTTTTCGCAATATTCCTGTCCTGCTACAAATTATGTTCTGGTATTTCGCGGTACTGCGAATTTTGCCGTCTCCACGACAAAGCCTGTCACTGGGGGAAAGTGTATTTCTCAATGTTCGAGGCTTATATGTCCCTGAACCCCTGTTTCAATCCGGAGCCGTTTGGCTGGCCGCCGCCCTGTTTCTGGCGATAGCTGCCAGCTTTCTGCTGGTATTCTGCAACAGGCGCCGCCAACGTCAGACAGGACAGACGTTGCCTGTTGCATGGATGTCCATTGCCATGCTGTTGGGATTGCCAGCGCTTGTCATGCTATTCGGACAAAACCTTGTGGTGTGGGAGGCTCCGCAACTGAAAGGATTTAACTTTCGGGGTGGAATCACCGTCTTGCCGGAATTAATGGCATTACTGCTGGGGCTTGTTTTCTATACGGCGTCGTATATCGCTGAGAATGTCCGATCCGGTATTGAATCCGTCAACAAGGGGCAGACCGAAGCGGCACATGCGCTGGGGCTTTCGCGGGGGCGTACGTTACGGCTGGTGATTATTCCCCAAGCCATGCGGGTAGTTATTCCACCACTGTCTACCCACTACATGAATCTGATCAAAAACTCTTCCCTGGCAACAGCTATTGG
The DNA here is from genome assembly GCF_018263925.1 of Kistimonas asteriae. Taxonomy (GTDB): domain Bacteria; phylum Pseudomonadota; class Gammaproteobacteria; order Pseudomonadales; family Endozoicomonadaceae; genus Kistimonas; species Kistimonas asteriae. Next base: position 226,701 of record NZ_JAEVHF010000003.1, on the reverse strand, counting down.
GTATCCGGATATGGTCAGCGTGTTTATGGGGACGACGCTGAACCAAACCGGACAGGCTATAGAAATCATCGGCATGACCATGGCCGTTTATCTCATGATGAGCCTGCTGGTTTCGCTATTGATGAACCTCTACAACCGTAAAATGGCACTGGTGGAGAAGTCTGCATGATGGTGAATGACAAATCATTGCCGGATCGGCCTGCGCCCGTTGCCCGCAGAGGGATTGTGGGTTGGTTGAGAGACAATCTGTTTGATGGGCCGGCCAATACAGTGCTGACGCTGGCAGGGCTGGCGTTTCTCTGGTTTGCCCTGGCGCCTTTCGTTCAATGGGCGCTGATTGATGCAGACTGGATAGGTGATAGCCGAATGGACTGTGACAGTGGTGGCGCCTGTTGGGTGTTCATTGGCTCACGGCTACAGCAGTTTATCTATGGTTTTTATCCTGACAGTGAGCTTTGGCGGGTCAACCTGTTTTTTGTACAGCTGGCTGTTGTGATCGTCTGGGTGTTATGGGATCGCATGCCGGCACGGCAGTGGGGTGCGCTTTGGTTTCTTACCGGGTTTCCGCTGAGTTCCTGGTGGCTGCTCTATGGTGGCCCTGGCTTTTCGGTTGTTGAAACCCATTACTGGGGTGGCCTGATGCTGACCCTGGTGCTGGCGTTGGTCGGTATGGTCTTTGCGCTGCCCGCTGGCATTGTGCTGGCGCTCGGACGGCGTAGTGACATGCCGTTGATTCGTGCGCTATCTGTCGTGTTTATTGAAGTCTGGCGTGGTGTGCCCTTGATCACCATCCTGTTCATGGCGTCGGTGATGTTGCCGTTATTTGTGCCCGAGGAGATTGATCTCAACAAGCTGGTCAGAGCCATGATTGGGATTATTTTGTTTGAGGCGGCATTGTTGGCGGAAGTTATCCGTGGTGGTATGCAGGCGATTCCCAAGGGGCAGCATGAAGCGGCGGCTGCCATCGGTCTGGGTTACTGGCGAGGCATGGGGCTAGTGGTTATGCCGCAGGTGTTGAAGATTTGTATCCCAGGTATCGTGAATACGTTTGTAGCACTGTTTAAAGACACAAGCCTGGTATTGATAATTGGACTGTTTGATTTACTGGCGATTGTTCAGGCAGGGTTAAATGACCCCAAATGGCTCGGATTTTCCTCAGAGGGATATCTGTTTGCGGGCTTTGTCTTCTGGGCTTTCTGCTTTGGGATGTCCCGCTACAGCCTCGCACTGGAGCGCAAACTGGATACCGGTCATAAGAGCAGCTGAATTTTTGAAAATAAAAATGAAGAAAGGACCAAAAGTATGAAGAAAAGTTTTTTAATACCTCTAACGATAGCAATTGTATCAACAACAGCTTGCTCTGCATTCAGGCCAAGTACTCAAGCAGTCAACGTAACATGTACACCGGATTCTTCAGTTTTGACTGTCAATGGACAACGCTATAAAAGCCCCACACAGATAGAAGTTCCACGAAATAGAGATTTAAGCATTCAATGCAATAAGAAGGGATATCATCCTGCACAACGTACAATTGGTCATCACTTTAATGGAACTGGGGCTCTTGATGCTGCAGGGACGCTATTGCTTTTGCTTCCTGGGATAGGTTTGTTTACTCCTGGTGCGTGGTCATTGGATCAAACTGATGTTCATGTCCAGTTGTTTGAAGAGCAATAATGCCAAACTAGCGTTTGGGTGGGTATAAATTACTCACCTACTTAAAAAACAGTAGCTATTGAAGTTGGATGATTCGATGAGTGCAACGGATTCGCGTGCTGAAATACTAAAAGAACCGGTTATCGAACTGGTCAACGTCAACAAATGGTACGGTGATTTCCATGTGCTGAAGGATATCAATCTGACCGTACGACGGGGAGAACGTATTGTCATCTGTGGTCCATCCGGTTCAGGAAAATCTACCATGATTCGCTGTATTAACCGGCTGGAGGCGCATCAGGAAGGTGACATCACGGTAGCCGGTGTACCGCTGACCAATGATCTCAAGCATATTGAGCATATCCGGAAGGATGTGGGCATGGTCTTCCAGCACTTCAATTTGTTTCCTCACCTGACCGTTCGTGAGAACTGCACGCTTGGTCTGATCTGGGTGCACAAGATGCCCAGGAATGAAGCGGATGCAATCGCGATGAAATACCTTGAACGGGTACGGATTCCTGATCAGGCAGATAAATACCCCGGTCAGTTATCCGGGGGGCAGCAGCAGCGCGTGGCCATTGCGCGGAGCCTCTGTATGAATCCCAGCGTCATGCTGTTTGATGAACCAACCTCTGCCCTGGATCCTGAAATGATCAAGGAAGTACTGGATGTCATGGTGGAGCTGGCAGAGGAGGGCATGACCATGCTGTGTGTCACCCATGAGATGGGATTTGCCAAGACGGTGGCTGATCGGGTGATCTTCATGGATGGTGGGCAGATCATTGAAGAGAATGATCCTGGGAACTTTTTTAATCACCCACAATCAGAACGAACCAAGCTGTTCCTGGGGCAGATATTGAGCCACTGAGTACATTGGAGCGATGTTTTGTCTGAACCGGGGCTGAATCGCTGTCCGGTTTTTCTGTTTTTTACACGTTTCATCAGGTATTTTATCCCCCGCCAGTTTAGGCTTTCTGGTGGGGGACCATGATAGAAAAATTTTTTGATACCTGTATTTACGCGTCGCGCTGGCTTCTGGCGCCACTTTACCTTGGGCTGTCGCTGATTCTGCTGGCTGTCCTGGTCAAGTTCTTTCAGGATGTGTGGCTTCTGTACTCACATCTGCTGGAAATGCCTGAACGTGATCTCATTCTGCATATCCTGGGCATGGTCGATCTGGTGCTGATCAGTGGACTGGCATTGATGGTGATGTTCAGCGGTTATGAGAATTTCGTTTCCCGGCTGGAAGTTGGGGAGTCAGAGCGTGAAAAACTCTCCTGGCTGGGCAAGATGGATGCAGACTCGCTGAAGGCGAAACTGGCGACGTCCATCGTAGCGATCTCTTCGATTCACCTACTACGAGTGTTTATGAATGCCAGTAATACGCCAGATGACAAAATTATGTGGTATGTCATCGTTCATCTGACGTTTGTACTTTCTGCGGTGGGTATGGCGCTTCAGGATCGTTTGCTGGGGCGGTCAAAGAAGTCGGATAGTGTGATTATTCAGTAGATCTGAGGCTCTTTGTGCCTCTGTAGTGACGGGTATGCCGGCATCGTCCATACCCGTTTTACGCCCGTGTCGACGGTCTATCCTGACCCGCGACACTACCGCAGCATCCCTGCCGCTGCTGCAAACGAGTATGGCTGATACCCGCTTGCAGGATTTCTCTTTATCCTCAATTGACCTGTCAGGTGGCTATGCGCGCCTGTGCCTTTTGCGCCTTGCGGTGCTTGCGCTTGAACCGGTAGAGCTTTTCTTTGCCTTCAGGGCGGGTTTTGAAACGCGCGTAATTCCATTGGTACATTGCCGGACATTCGTTGATGCACTCTTCAATGGATGCATTCATCGCGGTAGCGGCAATGACGGGGTCTTTATCCCTGATCGTCTCGGGCGCTGGTTTTATGATGACCTCATAACCGCCGTTATCACTCCGTCTGGCGTACATGCTAAGTAATGCCGCAGGGTGAGTACTGGCAAGGTTGTTGACCAGTTTGCCAGTCCATGCCTGTTCGCCAAAGAAAGGGGCAAAGACGCCGCTTTTGGGGCCTGGCTCCTGATCAGGAAGAACAGCAACAACTGCCTTTTCCCGCAGTACACGGTGCAGCGTTTTGACACCGGAAACGTTGGCGGGAATCAAACCGACCTTGACCCGGCTCCTGGAGCGGTAGATCCACCGGTCCAGCACCTTGATTTTGGCGGGTTTGTACATGGCGTACATGTACAGGTGATGACGCAGGAAGTGATTGAGAATCTCCCAGGTGCCATGATGCGGTAAAATCAGAATGATGCCCTTGTCGTCGTCGAGCGCTTTCTGAAGGTGCTCCATCCCGGTTACCCGGGTGATCAGGTGATCTACTTTCTCCAGAGGGCAGAACCAGGTCATGCCTGCTTCGAATACGGTTTTACCGGATTCGATCATGCTTTGTTTCACTAGTGACTCGCGGTCATTGTCGCTGAGTTGTGGATAGCATAACTGGATATTGGTTCGGCTGATCTTCGTTCGACGGTTGTTCAACCGCCAGTTCAGGTACCCGAAACCGGTGCCAAGGGCATGAGCCACAGACAGCGGCATCCATGCAATCAGGCGGGCAATGCCCATGGCAAGGTAAACAAGAAGGGTCTTCAAACAGGTGTTCCTCAAGTGTTATGCGTAAGAATCATTGTTGTGCCAAATCCAACATGGCTTGCAGTAACACGTTACAGCCAGCTTCCAGGTCTTCCGGCGTCGCGTGTTCTGCTTCATTGTGAGACAGCCCTTTCTCACAGGGTACGAAGATCATGCCTGTCGGTGCAACCCCGGCGAGATAGCCCGCGTCGTGGCCTGCACCGGATACCATCTCCATGGTGGGATAGCCCAGTTGATCAACCGCGTTACGAACGGCGTTAATGCACAGCGTATCAAAGGGTACTGGCGGTAACCGCCATTCTTCGTGGATGTTGTGTGTCAGCCCCAATCGTTTGCATTCATTCTCAGCAATCTGGCGAAAAGCCTTCTCCATGGCATCTAGCACGGATTTGTCTGGATGGCGAAGGTCAACCGCCAGAATCAGTCGCTCAGGCACCGTATTGCGAGCTCCGGGCACAGCCCGAATATCACCGAAGGTGACCCGTGCCCATGGGGCATGCACTTCCGCCAGCTCATAAAGCTTCTGGGTGATAGATGATAGCCCCATAAACGGATCGCGGCGCTGGTTCATGGGGGTTGGGCCGGCGTGGCACGGTTGCCCCTCAATGGTCAGGTCAAACCAGTACATACCCTGAATGCCGGTCAGTACCCCAATCTGTCGCTGCTCTTGTTCCAGAATGGGACCCTGCTCAATATGCAGTTCCAGCGCAGCTTTTACGGGGCGCGCTTTGGCTGGTGTTTCACCACAATAGCCAATGCTATCCAGCGCTTGCTTAAGTGTGATGCCGGCTTTATCGGTTCGTTGCCAAGCGTAATTCAGGTCAAAAACACCGGACCATACGCCGGAGCCCATCATGGCGGGGGAGAACCGGGCGCCTTCTTCATTGGTCCATACAACCACTTCCAATGGAGTATCGGTACGAATGTCCTGTTCCTGCAAGGTGCGGATGACCTCCAGACCGGCCAGCACACCATAGACGCCATCAAATTTGCCGCCGGTTGGCTGGGTATCGAGGTGTGAACCGGTGATGACCGGCGGTAACTCAGGATTACGGCCTTCCCGTCGGGCGAAGATATTGCCCATTTCATCCACGGTTACCTTGCAGCCGATATCCTCACACCAGCGTATAAACAGGTCACGACCCATTTGATCTTCCTGGGTCAGCGCCTGTCGGTTACAACCACCACCGGCAGTGGCGCCAATCCTGGCCATATCCATCAAGGATTGCCAAAGACGTTGACCATTGATGCGGAGTCCGGAATCATACGACGATGTCATAGTTACCTCATTATTGTTATACCAATCACTGATGACATGGTGATGTGTAATGGGGAGTGGCAGGAAAAGTCAGGGTCACTGTCTAATACCCATAAAAAACAATATTCCGTAAAACCGGACGTTTTACAATCCCGGCGAACCGCAGGGGGGAGCAAAATGACACTCTATGCGCTGGACTTGTTCGGCACCGCAGTATTTGCCATTTCCGGCGTATTGCTGGCCTGCCGGAATCACATGGACTTTTTTGGTGCCCTGGTGCTGGCGTTTGTCACTGCTGTGGGGGGAGGGACGATCCGTGACGCGCTGCTGGGTAGTACGCCGGTATTCTGGATTCAGAATACCCATTACCTCTGGGTGATTTTGGGTGCCGTTATCCTGGGGCTGGCAACGTTGAACTGGATGGTGCGTATACGACGCATCCTGCAGATTTTTGATGCGATGGGGCTGGCTGTTTTCAGTATTGCCGGTGCACAAAAAGCTTTGGCCTTTGGTGCTGAGCCGGTGGTTGCGATCATCATGGGAGTGCTAACCGGCGCTGGCGGTGGTGCAATCCGCGATATGCTGGCGGGACAGGTGCCCATGGTCTTGAAGCAGGAAGAGCTCTATGCAACGCCTGCGATTATCGGCTGTCTCTTTTATCTTCTGTTACTGTCCTGGTCCGTTAACCCGACATCGGCGACGGTGCTGGCCGGTGTGTTGATATTTTCAACGCGTATGATTTCCGTCATACGTAAAATTGCCTTGCCTCGGATCGCTTTACCCGGTTGACCAGCGATTTCAGAGTGGTTCCTTTTCACTCAACGTTCACTGCAGTGAGGGAGAGGAACCGCACATAACACCGCTTTTTGTGCGCACTCCCACTGCTAGGTAGTACTTCGGTTTTGCTTTGTGTCTTTTTGTTGCTGAAATCTTTTTGGAACGTATGTAAGGGTTACGCAAACACCACAAAGACCCCGGTGACAGCCCGCATTGGCAGACAGTAGACTGCCGCCGTCAAAATGCAGAAAACGCCGCAATCACGCTCGTATCCGCATTAAAAAAACAGGCATCTCTCGCAAACAGGCCAATGGGCTGCGAGAAGTTCGCCGAACACAATCCGTACATCACACAAAACAAATTCTGGTGGATGACCAGGGGGTAGCATGAACTTCAGGCCGTATCCGGGCAAACTGTCTTTGGTGTCGCTGGCTGTCAGCGCGTGTATTGCTAGCGGGGTCGCGCAGGGCGCGGGTTTTGCACTCAATGAACTCTCTGCCAGTGCGGCAGGTACCGCCAATGCGGGACGTGCAGCGAATCCGGAAGATGCTTCTATTATGTCATCCAACCCTGCGGGTATTGCGCATCTGGATAAGGCGCAGTGGACGTTTGGTGGTGCAGTAGTGTCTCCAACGGGTGAAGTCAAAAATGCCAGTGGTACCAAGGGAAATACACTAGGTGGTAATCCAGTTTCATCAGGTACTGGCGATGGCGGTGATTTTCTAAGCACAGCGTTTGTTCCTTCCGCTTATTTTGCTGCCCCTATCGATGATAAATGGTCGGTAGGCTTTGGTATGTATGTGCCTTTTGCCGCTAAGACAGAATATGACGATGAGTTTGCCGGTCGGTATCTGGCGACCAAAACTGAACTGACAAATATCAATCTGCAATCAACTCTGTCATATAAATTCAATGATGACCTGTCTGTTGGTTTAGGGTTGTTTGCTTCCCATATGGAAGGAACCCTGGGAAATAAGAAGTACCAACATATAGGTATCGGCGCGCTGGAAATGGACTCCGTCATGGAAGGTGATGACTGGGGCTGGGGCTGGAATATCGGTATGCTGTGGAATGCCACCGATAAGACAACCATTGGTATGTCATATACCTCCAAAGTTGATTTCACTGTTGAAGGTGATTTAACACTAACCGGTGATTTGGCAGACAAGGCTAAAGGTCACCTTGATTTGACGTTACCTGATAAGTTTGAAATTGGTATCACGCATCAACTGGATGACCGGTGGACATTGTTGGCAGGAGCGCTATGGACCGGATGGAGCAGTTTTGACGAAATCAACGCCGTAGCTGATGAAAGTATGGTGGGTGGTATCAATCCTGGTGACGTTGTAACGCATGTGCCTGAGAACTGGAAAGATACATGGGCATGGTCTGTAGGTGCTGAGTACAAGTACAATGCTCAGTGGACGTTGAAAGGTGGTTATGCGTACGATAATTCACCTGTTCGAAATGAATACCGCACAGCCCGTATTCCTGATGTTGACCGTGAATGGTTGACCATTGGTGCCAAATATCAGCCCAATGAGGATTACACCATTGATATGGCCTACGGGTACATGCTGAAAAAAGATACCACTATTAATGAAGTCGGCCATGCGACAGATGGTAGTGGTGATCCAGATGGTGTGTCGTACCAGGCCGAATACAAAGACATGGGCGCACACGTCCTGATGCTCTCCTTGACTCGCCGTTTCTGATATTTCTCATATCTACAAAAGCCCATGGCAATGCCATGGGCTTTTACATTCTGCTTTTCCCTTCTTTCCACGCCAAAACGTGACAGAACCTCATTCCCCGACTAAATAAACACACAGTTCCAATACTGGTCGAAGCGGTGATGTGGGGATAATGATGAAGTCCGGATGGTTTGATGATGCAGTGAAATGCAGTGCATTGCTCGTCGGCAGTTGTGTGGCAGGCAATGCAATAGGCGCAGGGTTTTCGTTGAATGAGATTTCTGCAGGAGCTGCAGGTACTGCTTATGCAGGGCGGGCGGCGAATCCGGAAGATGCATCCGTTATGGCAGCCAATCCTGCCGGTATTGCATTTCTTGATCAGATGCAATTCACGGTGGGTGGTGGTTTGATACTACCCCATGAAAAATACACCCATGGTGAAGGTTCGGACTCTATTGGCGGAGATGTCCAGAATAGTTCTGTAAAAGGCGACTTCGTCAGTGCACAAGGTGTCCCATTTGGCTTTTTTTCGATGCCATTGGATGAGCCACTCTATTTTGGGTTGGGCTTTTATGTGCCTTATGCGGCGATGACGGAATACGGCGATGATTTTGTAGGTCGCTACCTGGCGTTAAATACGGAGTTGGTCACACTGAACCTGCAGCCAACATTATCCTGGAAGTTCAATGACTCCTTTGCCGTCGGGTTTGGGCTGGTTGTGTCGTATCTGGATGGAGAGCTGACCCAGCGCAAGGGATCTGCGACGATCAAGGACTCGAAGTCCAAAATGACGGGACATGACTGGGGGTATGGCTGGAATGCTGGATTGCTTTGGCATGTCAATGAGGCAACCTCGATAGGGCTGGCCTACACCTCCAAAATTAATTACACAGTGGATGGTGATCTCAAGTTGCGTGGGTCTTTACTGAATGAAGAAAGTGATGGTCATCTTAAGCTGATCCTGCCTGAAAAATGGGAGTTTAGTGCAACCCATAAGCTGGATACGCGCTGGACCCTGTTGGCTGGTGCTGTCTGGACACGGTGGAGCCGTTTTGATGAAATCAAGGCCATTGCCGATGACGGTTTGACCGGCGGCGGAGTAATTCCACCGATTCCGCCCGGGGGGGTTGCTTCCTATACGCCAGAAAACTGGAAAGATGTCTGGGCATGGTCTGTAGGAGCTTCTTATCGGTATAGCAATGAATGGCTGCTGAGAGCGGGCTATGGTTATGATACATCTCCGGTAAAAAGTGCTTGGCGAACAGCTAGGATTCCTGATATTGACCGGCAGTGGCTGACATTGGGGGCGAGTTACCAGCCAGTGCCAGATTACACCATTGATCTTGCCTATGGGCATATGTTCAGTAAGAACGTCAAAGTGGATGAGCGCGAATATGTCTGGGATAACGCAACGGGCGAAGTAGCGAGGGGTGGGGGGCACTATAAGGCGAATTATAAGATCAGTGCGAATGTGCTGGTCATGTCGCTGACGCACCGTCTTTAAAGCAAAACTGACATCACTGTTATTCAGTGTCGAATGACTCTGTTATACACTGCCTTGCGGGAGTGAGGGAGCTGTAATGGCTCCCGGTCAGAATAGGCGGACGACAGGGTAAGCATGGCAATAATCAAGCTACTGACAGGCAGTGTCTATGGCACGGCGGAGGCCGTCGCCACAGAAGTCAAGGCAGCGTTGGAGCAGTCTGGGCATACAGTGATAAAGGCTGAAGGGTTGGACGCAGTACTACGTGATGGCGCCGATGCGGTACTGGTTTGTACTTCTACCACCGGTCAGGGTGATTTGCCGGAAAATCTACTGCTGTTATATCAGGAATTAAAAGAGCGTTTTCCTCTCCTGGGGCATCTGGCTTACGGCATCATTGCGTTGGGGGATAGTTCGTATGGGGATACTTATTGCGGTGGTGGTCGGCTGATGGATGAGTTGCTGACTGAGTTGACTGCGAAACGGGTTGCAGAACCGTTGATGATTGATGCCTCTGAAACCGCCTCACCGGAAACCATTGCGGTTCCCTGGGCGGTTGAGTGGGCCAGCCAACTGTAATAACGCTGTTGTCATATGCGTGCAGGTGCTGGAAGCGCCTGCACGATAGCCTTTCCATTCAGGCTTCATCACGGGTAAACACCCACTCGTTACCTTCCGTCATCTCAGCATTGAATGAGTAGCCTTCGTAATCAAACCCTTTCAGATCTTCTACCTGGGTGATCTTGTTGTCGATAATGTAGCGAACCATGAGTCCTCGCGCTTTCTTGGCGTAGAAACTAATGATTTTGTACTGACCGTTTTTAAGATCCTTGAATACCGGCGTGAAAATCTCACCATCGAAGTCTGCGGGTTTGACAGACTTGAAGTATTCGTTGGACGCGAGATTGACCAGTACATTATCGGTTTGCTGTTGCATCTCCTGGTTAAGCTTTTCCGTGATCCGCTTGCCCCAGAATGCGTAAAGATCCTTGCCACGGCTATTGGCAAACCGGGTGCCCATTTCCAGCCGGTAGGCCTGCATCAGGTCCAGAGGTCGTAACAGACCATAAAGTCCGGACAGTATCCGCAGATGGGCTTGGGCGAAGGCAAAGTCTTCGGCTGAGAGCGTTCCGGCATCCAGCCCGGTATAGACATCGCCCTTGAAAGCCAATACGGCCTGTTTGGCGTTTTCTGGCGTGAACGGGGTCTGCCAGGCCTCAAACCGCGCGGCATTCAGACCGGCCAGTTTGTCACTGATACTCATCAGGCTGGCGATATCGGCCGGGCTCAAGGTCCGCAGCTGGTCAATCAGTTCCGCCGAATCGTTCAGGAAATCCGGCATTGTGTAATCGGTGATGACCGGTGGGGTTTCATAATCCAGGGTTTTGGCGGGTGAGATGACGATCAGCATAAGCAGTATCCGGAAGTTGTGGGGCGTTAGTACGGCATTGTAAACCAGCGCCAGATTTCCAGCTATCCAACCCCGGATTGGATTTCTTTATCAGGTTGATAGTTTGACCAACCAAATGCACATCATTCGATCAGCGGATGACGCCGCACAGCATTCTGGCGCCGCCACCACCCAGTGGTGCCGGTGAGTCCGCGTAGTTGTCGCCACCCACATGCACCATCAGCGCATGACCGGTAATCTCTTTGACGCGTTTCAAGCGTGGAGCCAGCACGGGGTAATCGGCAACACCCTGAGCATTGACGACCAGTGCGGGAAGGTCGCCGCGATGCCCTTCACCATAAGGTCCTTTATGGACCCCGCTGTTGTCGGGGTCGAAATGTCCGCCTGCCGCGCCCGCTGGAATCATGTTGCCCTCTTTCTCGCTCGGACCACAATTCGGTTTTTCATGGATATGAAAACCATGGTAGCCATTGGGTAAACCCGTGAGTGATGGCTGAAACAAGAGCCCATACGGTGTTTCAACAATACTGACAGTGCCGACCTGAGTGTCTGTGCCCTGCGCATTCACGTTATAGAGTGTAACGAGGGTTTCAGCTGCGATCAGAGGCTGGATGAACAGCAAGCCGGCCAGGCTGAGTGTCTGAATAATAGGGCGATTGTTCATGTAGGCCTCAGTCAATGTTTAACAACTGGTAATTATAGACAGAGCTTTGTGAGGAAAAGTTTCAAAAAACACGAGCGGTTAACGTTAAAAGAACGCAATGCAACCAAAAAAACCATTTGACCTGTAAGGTTTTGATGGCTGTCAACACAGTTTCCGTGTGATCAGCGCACAATATCGACCTTCGCAAGCCGGTTCGCAACGAGCATCTGGGATGCTCCTTTCGGATCGGCTTTTTGTTTTTCAAGGGATATTGGGGGTTCGTGTGCTTGTTCTGCAGTTTCTTTTTCTGTTGCTGATGCTGTATCTGGGCAGCAGGAAAGGAGGTATCGGGCTGGGAGTGGTATCGGGTATTGGACTGGTGATTGAAGTCTTTGTGTTCAGGATGCCGCCAACCTCGCCACCGGTCAGCGTGATGTTGATCATTATGGCCGTGGTCACCTGCGCAGCGATTCTGGAAGCTGCCGGTGGGCTCAAGTATATGCTGCAGGTGGCAGAACGGATTCTGAGGAATAATCCCAAGCAGATCACTTTATTGGGGCCGCTGGTGACCTACACCATGACCTTGATGCTGGGCACCGGTCATGCGGTCTACTCGGTCATGCCGATTATCGGCGATGTAGCCCTGAAAAACGGTATTCGCCCGGAGCGTCCCATGGCGGCATCCTCCATTGCGTCACAGATGGGGATTACGGCCAGCCCGATTTCTGCAGCAGTGGTGTATTACCTGGCACAGATGTCAGGTGTTGATCACTCGATCACGCTGTTGACCATCCTGGGCGTGCTGATGCCCGCAACCTTGTGCGGTGTCCTGGTACTTTCCCTCTACAGCATGCGCCGTGGAGTGGAGCTGGAGGATGACCCGGAATACCAGCGTCGTATGCAGGATCCGCTGTGGCGTGACAAGATTCTCTCCACGACCTCAACGACACTGGATGAAACATTACCCGCATCAGCCCGTAATGCTGTCCTGCTCTTTCTGACCGCATTGGGCAGCATTGTCCTTATTGCGATGTTTCCAGAGGTTCGAACCCTTAATGGGCATGCCATCAGCATGTCGGTCATCATTCAGATGATGATGCTGGCGTTTGGTGGTTTGATTCTTCTGGGGACAGACACACCGATAGCACGTGTACCGGAAGGTGTTGTGTTCAAGTCTGGCATGGTCGCGGCCATTGCTATCTACGGTATTGCCTGGATGAGCGATACCTATTTCCAGTATGCCATGCCGTCTTTCAAGGCGGGTATTACCGAGATGGTGCATGCGTATCCCTGGACCATTGCATTGGCGATGTTCACCGTCTCGGTTGTGATTAACAGCCAAGCTGCGACGGCACGGATGATGCTGCCCGTGGCTATGGGCATGGGACTGCCGCCACAGTTGTTGATCGGCATTATGCCGTCAGTTTATGGTTATTTTTTCATTCCTAATTACCCGTCCGATATCGCGACCTGTAATTTTGATGTCACCGGAACGACACGTATTGGGAAGTATTATTTTAACCACAGCTTTATGGTGCCCGGGCTGATTGGCGTTGTCGTGGCATGTACGGTGGGTTACCTGCTGGCGGGTCTGATGATTTGATGGTGAACCTCTGGCCTGTTCCCTTCATGTGAGGGGACAGGTTAATGCCCGTGATGTTCTTGTTGATGGATTCCCAAGTCGTTATCCTTGTGCTGATATGATTTTGCAATGAATGTATAACGCATAAAAATGCAGAAGGAATCAGCATGTCGTCTATTTATGAAGCGCCGGAATCCGATGTCTCAAGACAACCTGAGAAGGATGGATACGGGTCTCTGGAAAAAGGGGTAGCGGGCGAATATACCTTTTCCATCGGTGAAACCCTGAGTGAAGCCTGGGAGAAAACCCGTGGCGCCAAGTGGACCCTTCATCTTGCGATGGCGATTTATTTCATCATCTACCTTATCGCGATGCTGGTTATTATGGCGGTTTCCTCCGTCTTTCCGTCGTCAGTCGTCGTGGCATTGGCAACCCAGCTGGTTTTGATGGCTGTCAGTACCCCTCTGTGGGCTGGACTCTTTATTATTGGATTGCGTCGTGCTGTGGATGCGCCGATAGAGGCCGGACAAGTCCTGTCCTGTTTCCGCTATACCTTGCCATTGTTTGTACTGAGTGTTGTGATGACGGTCCTGATGATGCTTGGTTTTTTTCTGCTGATTCTTCCCGGTATTTATCTGGCGACAGCGTATATCCTGGCGGTACCCCTGATGGTGGATAAAAACCTGGGCTTTTGGCAGGCGCTGGAAGCATCCAGGAAAGCGGTCACCAAACGCTGGTTTTCGATTTTTGGCCTGATGTTGGTGCTGATGCTTATTAATTTCGTTGCGATGATTCCCCTGGGGCTGGGACTGATCTGGTCAGCGCCCATGTCGATTATCGCGTTTGGCGTTTTATACCGGAATATTTTTGGTTGTAGCAGTCAGACAGTAGCCTGATATGCGCCAGCTGTTGGATACCACCTGCCGGGTGGAGACGCCGGAGTCCATTGATCTGCAGGCTGAAGTGGCGGGGGTTGTCCCCCGTATGCTGGCGTTTGCTCTGGATCTGCTGATTCGCTTTATCATTTTCCTGATTGTTCTGATCGCTGTTTCCCTGGCCGGCAGGGCCGGGGAAGGCTTGTTTCTGGTGGTGCTGTTTCTGCTGGAATGGTTCTATCCGGTTGTGTTTGAAGTTTATCGTGGTGGTCAGACGCCCGGTAAAAAAGCACTTGGACTGGTTGTCGTCAATGAGGATCTGACCCCGGTTGGGTTGGGTGCGTCAGTGATTCGTAACCTGCTGCGCAGTGTTGATTTTATGCCGTTCCTGTATGGAACCGGGCTGGTCAGTCTGTTATTAACCCGTCGGTTTCAGCGGTTGGGCGATCTGGCGGCAGGAACCTTGGTTGTATATCGATCTGAAGACAAGGTTCAGGGTGAACTACCTGAGGGGCGCCCTTTAGCGCCATCAATAGCCCTGAGTCTGGATGATCAAATGGCAATGATGAGTTTTACAAGGCGTCATACTTCGCTGAGCGATGCCCGACAGCAGGAATTGGCTGATATTCTGCTGGGGGTTACACATGACAATAAAGAAGACAGTGTTACCAGGCTCCAGGGAATAGGGTTGTGGTTATCGGGTAAACGGCAGTGAAGCAGCAGGATTTTGAAACACGGAATAACCCCGACTGGGTGATTCTGGAGCGTTGGCTGAGCAAGGTGGACAGTAAAAAGTCGTCGACTATCAATGATAATACGATTGCAGCAGAGCAGGTCGTGCCGATGTACCGGCAGCTTTGTCACCATTGTGCATTAGCCCGTTCAAGAGGATACAGTCCTGAGCTGGTTGGGCGCCTGAATCGACTGGCGTTGGAACTGCATCATGTGCTGTATCAACATAATCATCGTCTATTGCCTCAGATACTGCACTTCCTGTTTCTTGGTTTTCCCGAAGCTTTACGTGCCAATGCCCGTTTAGTTGGCTTATCAGCAGTTTTTTTTCTCCTTCCCGGACTGGCCATGTTTATTGGTTGCCTGGTGAATAATGAATTGATTTATACCTTGATGTCGCCGGAAGATGTTTGGCATTTTGAGGCAATCTATGACCCTGCCAACGCGGTTTTGGGGCGTGAGCGAGCATCGGATACTGATCTCCAGATGTTTGGTTTTTATATCAAGAACAATATTGGTATCAGTTTCCAGGTCTTTGCGGGGGGATTGCTGTTCGGCCTCGGCAGTGTGTTTTATCTGGTGTATAACGGGCTGGCGATTGGGGGAGTGGCTGGTCATATCGTGCATTTGGGGTTCGATGAAACCTTCTTTCCCTTTGTCGTCGGCCATGGCGCTTTCGAGCTGACGGCCATTGTCTTCAGTGGGGCTGCCGGGCTACGCCTCGGCCTGGCACTGATTGATCCGGGCCCCTACCACCGACTGACGGCGTTACGTCTTGCCGCTAAAGAAGCGGTCAAGCTCATCTACGGAACAACGTTAATGTTGTTGCTTGCCGCCTTTCTTGAAGCCTTCTGGTCTTCCAGTTCCACAGTTCCATCCTCGATTAAGTATACGGTGGGCGCCATCTTTTGGTTGATGGTACTCGTTTATTCTTTGTCAGCAGCATGGAGACGGCGTGGATCTCAGTCAGCTTAGTATTCGTCCGCGACTGCGTAGTCGCTATGAAGCCATGGACCTTGGCTTTGTGCTGGCAAGACAGTGGTGGCGGTCACTGTTTCTGGCCTGGTTGATCCCGAGCGGTGTCGTGTTTCTGGTTGCCAGCCTGCTGGTGGGTGAACGTCAATGGCTCGCGCTGCTGCTGATCTGGTGGTTCAAACCCCTGTGGGATTGTGCGCCGTTGTATATTGCCAGTCGCCAGCTATTTGGTGAGTCAGTATCGGTGGGGAGTGCGATACGGGCCATGCCGGGTATGTTGCGCGCTGACGGGTTTGCCTGGTTAACATGGCGACGATTCAGCCCGGGACGTTCCTTTGTGATGCCAGTGACAGCGCTTGAGAGGCTGACAGGAAAACGTCGGCGACAGCGTATTGGCGTGCTGGATCAAAGGGAAGGGGGCGGTTCAGCCTGGTTGACCATCGCTTGTGCCCATATCGAAGCCATTTTCTCCATGGGGGCCGCTTTCTTTCTGATGTTGTTTTTACCCGACAGTATCGGCGTTGAGTGGTACAACACGGATGGACCACTGTGGTGGCTGGTCGTGACGAATGTGTTGGGTTGGCTCGCGATGTCCGTGATGGCGCCTTTTTACACCATGGCGGGTTTTGCTCTGTATATTAATCGTCGCATTGAGCTGGAGGGCTGGGATATTGAAATTCGCTTCCGTGCGATGGCCCAGCGCTTTAGCGAGACAAAGCGTGCGAAAGGCACCGTCACACTGCGCAGCTGGGTTGTCCTGGCGGCTTCATTCATCACAGCTCTGTGCCTGGTTACGCTTGAACCAGCATGGGCTCGTTCTTCAGCCAATGATGCTTCCGATCCGTTACATGACATTGGTCAGGTCGAGTCCCGGGAGGTGATTCAATCTGTCCTGGCAGGTGATGCGTTTCATCAGCAGGAAACGCAGCGGGGATGGCGCCTGAAAGCATTTGCTGATGAGGCATCAGAAGAACCCAGTAATTCGTGGATTGTTGATTTTATACAATGGTTGCAGGCGTGGAGTGCCCATCAAGGTCAGATGCAACAGGGTATGGCTTTACTGTTGGAAGTTTTGCTGTGGACACTATTGGCCATAGTGATTGCTTACCTGCTGTATTTTTACCGGAAACACCTTGGTCGTCTATTGGCGGGGATTGCGTCGGGAGCAGAAACTAAGCGCGCCACACCGACTTTATTGGCTGGCATGGATGTACGCCCGGAAAGCCTGCCCGATGATGTACCGGCATCTGCACAATCGTTATGGCAAAGCGGTGATCACAGGGCGGCGATGGGGCTGCTTTATCGCGCCAGCCTCTCTCGGTTGATTCATGCCTTTTCTGTGCCGCTGGTTGCCGGTCACACGGAACAGGAGTGTGTGGACTTAGTGGCTGCGCATCCCGACATCACTTTGCATGAATATATGCGTTGCTTGACGTCGGACTGGCAGCGTCTGGCCTATGGTCATCAGGTGATAGAACCGCAACAGTTTGAGGCTTTATGCCTGCAGTGGCGGGAGGTGTTCTGCCGTGGCTAAGCGACTGGGTATTATCAGCGTTATTGTGTTGCTGACGGGTTTGGTCATCTACGGTTTCAAAACGTTCTTTGAACCCTGGGAAAAAACCATTGATCGTGGTTTCAGCCGTGAGGCCAGGATTAACCCCTTTCTGGCAGCAGAGCATTACCTGGCAAAGTTAGGCTACGACGTGCAAAGTGACGACAGCGCAGCCAGTCTGAATAACCTGTCATCAGTTTCGACACTCTTGATTAGTCAGGCGGAATTAGTGCGCTCTGAGTCGCGCAGCAGGCTATTGGAAGCCTGGTTGTTACAGGGCGGACATCTCATCATTGAAGCACCATCTGCACGTCAATTGTCTCGACATGTGTTGTTAGCGCCATTGGCCGTTAGTCGTGTGAAACACGAAAGCAATGCATCAACAACTGATGATCAACATCAACATGCGTTGAACGAGATAGCAGGCATTCCCGGAAAGGACGAAGACCGCTCCGCGTTGATCCCCCAAGAGCAATTGACTCAGATTCGGTTTGAGAATGTATCTGATCCCGTTACTGCCTATTTCTCACCTGATTTTATTCTAGAGCATTCGATAGAGCAGCAAGAAGGTGATGGGGTTAGCGAGGAGCCCTTGCCGTTATATCAGGCAGGTAATGAGACTGGATTGCACTTCATCCAGTTTCAGGTCGGAGAAGGCCTCTTGACAGTCGTGTCGGATAGTAGCCTCTGGCACTCCAGCCGGATTGACCAGTTTGATCATGCGTATCTATTGCACACGCTATCCAGTCGTATGGAGCGTGGTGAACAGACGGTTCGCATTATCCGTGGTACTCAGATGCCACCTTTAACGACCATTGTCTGGCAGGCGGCACCTGAGTTGGTGGTTGCATTCGGTCTTTTGTTGGCAACCTGGCTTGTGTATCGGTCACGTCGCTTTGGTGCAGTGCAGGAACCTGACTTCAGTCGCCGACGTGCGATTTCAGAACATGTTCGTGCTTCAGCCGATTTTCTTTGGCGCCATAAACGCTATAAAGCATTACTGGAACCGCTTCAGCAAGAGGTTATAAAAAAGACAAATCAGCGGTATCCGGGCAGTCGTTCAGACAAAAACGAACTGCACCGCTATCTGGCAGATAGGGCAGGGTTAGAGGCGATAGATGTACGGTTGGCATTGTCTATGCCCGATAAGGTGAATGAAACAGGTTTTGTCCGTCAGGTTGCACTATTACAAAAAATCAGGGAGTCGTTATGACCGAGCAAATGGATACAGGGTCAGGGGATAACACGTCTCATCCCCTGCTGGAGAAGCTTGGTGCGTTACGCGAGCGGATTAATCAGGCGATCATTGGACAGCCTGAAGTGGTTGATCAGGTACTGGTCGTATTGCTGGCGAAAGGTCATGTCCTGGTTGAGGGGGTGCCGGGTCTTGGTAAGACGCTGCTGGTTCGCACCCTTGCCCAATGCTTCGATGGCGAATTCCGTCGTATTCAGTTTACCCCTGACCTGATGCCTGCGGATGTAACCGGACATGTGTTGTACAACATGAAAGAAGGTGAGTTCCGGATTCGGCGGGGGCCAGTCTTTACTAACCTGTTGCTGACGGATGAAATTAACCGTTCGCCGGCGAAAACACAGGCCGCATTGCTGGAAGTGATGGAAGAGCATCAGGTCACGATTGAGGGGCGCGCGCAAGCGGTGCCGGAACCTTTCATGGTCATGGCCACCCAGAACCCGATTGAGCAGGAGGGGACTTATCCCTTGCCGGAAGCGGAGCTGGATCGATTCCTGCTGAAAGTGTTTATTGGCTATCCGGGGATGGAGGATGAACTGGCGCTGACCCGTCAGGTAACGGGAATAGAACCGGGCAATCAAGCGACTCATCCATCCGGACCGTTATTAACCGCCCACGAGATGCAAAAGTTGCAGCAGGCGGCAGCGAGCGTGACCGTTGATGAGCAGGTGGCAGCCTATGCTGTGAGGCTGGTCAGGGCAACGCGGGAACGTCCTGTCTTCTCCCGTGGCGCCGGTACACGGGCCTGTATAGCGCTGGTGAAATGCGCGCGCGCGTATGCATTGCTTCAGAAGCGTCGTTATGTCCTGCCGGATGATGTTAAGGCGATGGCGATACCGGTGATGCGACACCGGGTGGCCTTGTCTGTCGATATGGCGATTGAAGGGCTGAGTACGGATTATCTGTTGGCCGAGATGATGGATGATATAGAAGCACCCCGCTTATGAGACCCTCAAGGACGCTAATAACACTATTGTTCAGCTGGTTGTGCTTGTCTGTTCTACCGATACTGGCCAGGTATGCACTAACCGCCGGGAGTGCTGAATTCGTCAGCATGGCTTGGTGGGGTACGGGTATTGTGATATTACTGGTATTGATCGTTGACCTGGGGTTCAGTCGCACGGTCAGCCAGTTGGTTATCAAACGTCAGTTGCCAGGGAATTTATCGGTCGGCGTTGCGAATGCAGCCGCAGTGATTATTGAGAACCCATATAAACGGCAAGTTCTGTGTACGGTCGCAGATCAGCTGGCGGAAGGCTTTGCTACTGATAACCTGCCGGTGACGGTATCACTGAAGCCTGGCCACAAACGAATTATTCATTATCATCTTTTTCCTAATCTTCGAGGTCTGTTCCCGCTGGGTAGTATCGATATCCGCATAACCAGCGTGCTGAAGTTATGGGAATTCCGCCAGCAAGCCTGTGATGACCAGACTGTCAGGGTCTACCCGAATTTCAAACCGGTTCTGGACAATAAAATACTCTCGATGGAACAGCAGCTGACCCAAATGGGCGCACATGTGGTTCAGCGCCGAGGGCAGGGGTTAGATTTTCATCAGTTGCGTGAATTTCAGCAGGGCGATGTATTGCGACAGGTTGACTGGCGGGCCAGTGCCAGACAGGCAAAACTGATATCCCGTGAATACCAGTCTGAAAAAGATCAGGATGTGATATTCCTGCTGGACTGTGGCCGTCGTATGAGAATTAAGGAAGATGATCTCAGTCATTTTGATCATGCGCTCAATGCCATGCTGGTGACGGCCTGGATGGCACTTCGCCAGGGGGATGCTGTCGGTATGATGAGCGTGGCAGGGGCTGATCGCTGGGTATCACCGGTCAAGGGGCGTGCCGCCATGAAACTGCTGCTGAATCAGGTCTACGACCTACACAGCACCACAGAGAACAGTGATTATTTGCGGGCGGCTGAACAGTTGATGACGCGTCATCGTAAACATGCCCTGGTTATTCTCATTACCAACGTGAGGGATGAGGGGGCTGAAGACTTACAGGCCGCTATCCGGTTGCTGTCTGGTAGTCATCAGGTCATGGTGGCCAGTTTGCGCGAAGTGCAGCTCGATCAGCTGTTATCTCAGTCTGTGCAGTCCTTTGACCAGGCGTTGGCCGTGTGTGGTATTGCCCGTTACCTGCAGGAGCGTCAACAGGCTTTGCGACAGCTGGGTTCTACCGGTACGACCCTGGCGGATGTCTTGCCCGCAGCGTTGCCTGTTGCGCTGGTCAATGGTTATCTCAGCATCAAGGCCAGTGGTGCGCTTTAGTTCAGCCTCATGCCTCGTCCCGCCATTGCAGAGGAATACTGTTTTCCCACTGGAAGCGTTTAAAGAGGTGGACCATTACTGGGTCCAGCGGAGCTTGTAAACAAAGCGGTTCCCCGGTGACAGGATGCATCAATTGCATTTCTGTGCAGGCCAGTAACAGCCGTCCGGCATCCAGCGATTCAGCAAAATAGCGATTATGTTTACCCTTGCCATGCTTGGCGTCGCCAATAATGGGGTGGGCGATATGCTTCATATGCCGTCTGATCTGGTGCTTTCGCCCCGTCTCCGGATAAGCGGCAACGAGTGAATACCGGGAGGTCGGATAACGGTCGATACTGACAGGTAATTCGACAGTGTTCAGACGACGATAATGGGTGATTGCTTCCTGGGCCGGTTTATCCTGATCAGCCCGTTTATCCGTCATTTTATCCAGCTGTTCTTTGAGGGGACGATTGATAGTGCCTTCATCAGGCGTAATGCCACGCACAACTGCCAGATAGGTTTTCTTTACGGCATTAATCTGGAACTGCTCACCCGCCAGTTTCGCTATTTCAGGCGACAGAGCAAACAGCAGAACACCTGAAGTCGGTTTATCGAGCCGATGCAGTGGATAAACCCGCTGGCCAATCTGGTCTCGTACCATCTGCAGGGCGAAGCGGGTTTCATGGCGATCTATCATGGAGCGGTGGACAAGCAAACCAGAGGGCTTGTGGATTGCAATCAGATAGTCATCGAAAAAGATGATTGGCAGTGCTTGGTAAGGGTGTGTCATGTGGATGCTTAAAAAGCAGGAAGGTAAACGTTTTTCAGAAGTATTACAAAAAAATTAAGTAAAATAATGAAGGATATTTATTGGCGGCATGCAGCGTGGGTATTATGAGTTTTTCAAGGTGCTATATTTGACTTTTCTTTACGTATATCGTTATTAATTTGTTTGGTAGCACTTTTAAATTACCAAAATCTGATGTCTTTCAGTAAGTTATGCATTGTGGTTTTTTAGTGGATTTAAATAATACGTTTGAGTCTAACTGTGGGAGCTTTACAATGAATCCGCTCTCACAGTTAGACGATTGCTCTTATGGTGCGTAGCCAGGAGGCAGGGTATGCAGCATCCCTCTATTGGTTAGATCGGCTACAGTGCGCTGGTGCTCGGCAATAGCAGCCGGATTGAATTGTCCCCAGTCTAGAAATTGTGAAACGGTATGCATATGATTGTTTACGCAATAATGAATTATTCCACCATACCAGTATGCAGACATATCCCTACAGCCTCCTCGCCCGGTCATATCAATACCACCACTCGGTCCACTAGATGAAGGTGCTGGTGCTGGTGCTGGTGCTGGTGATGGTGATGGTGATGGTGATGGTGATGGTGATGGTGATGGTGATGGTGATGGTGATGGTGGGGGGGTGGGATTAGGATTTTTGGCAATCTCGTCAGTCAAATCTTTTTGTTTTTTCCACGTATCAACAGTCTCATTGAGATCTTTTGTGCATGCTCCAGGGAAGTAGTTAAATGTTTTTTCCTGATCCTCTACGCTAGGCATAGCGTATTCCATATTGAGCTTGGTCCAAACTTCCTTAGTGTCAGGATGTGCAGGAATGCATCTCCACCTTATCACACTGCTATTGGAGCTGATTGCATCGGCAAATAACAGCATACTGGCATTGCTGAGAGTTTCGTCGAATCTAACGTAGACGTGGCCCCCGCCCAGAAATACATGATCGACATGCATATTTTTGGGGTAATGAATAAATCCTTTTCCATCATCATTAATACCGAGATCACCAAAGGTTGTTGGCCAGCCACCAGCAGAGCTAAAGTATTCCATGGATTGCTGTTTGAAACCGCCTGCCAGCGCCAATCCTTCAGTGATTTTTGCTCGCGCTACGTAATTTTGATAGGCGGGAATAGCAATTGCTGACAGGATTCCGATGATGGCAACAACAATCATCAGTTCAATGAGTGTGAACCCTTTCTGAACTTTACGTTTCATGCCCATGTCTCACTAATAATGGTTTTATTAATTAATGCTAGTGGTTTTTTAATGGGGAATGTTTCATGGCTTTGGGCATTATTATGTCAATTAACAATCAAACTGTGTTTTTTTATTGTGAAATATTTTATTGGATGTTGAAATTAAATTTAATGGAAAAATATGAGTTGTCTGCGCTCACACCGTATTGACCGTATATTCCCTACACGACAGACTTGCATCCGCTCAATACGAGCGGATATTCCGGAATATTTCATGCAAAGCGTGACAGACTGGCACCTGGTTCGACTGTTTCATGAACGCGTCAGCCAATATCGTGACAGAATTGCCATCAGATACCAGCAAGGACGGTCCTGGAAAACCATTAACTGGCAGCAATTTGGCCATCGAGTCGATGCGTTAGCCTGCGCCTTGTTGCGCGAAGGGGTTGATGTACAGGATAAGGTGGGGATCTTCGCCCGTAATATGCCCGAGTGGACGATTGCTGATCTGGCGATCCTGTCCTGCCGGGCGGTGACAGTACCGCTTTATCCGACCAGCACGACCGGGCAGGCTCAATATATTATTAATGATGCTGAGGCCAGAATCCTGTTTGTGGGTGAGCAGGAGCAGTTTGACAAAGCCGTATCGCTTCTCTCTGATGCGTCGGTATTAGAAAAAATTGTCGTACTGGATCCTGGTGTGAATATTCGCGGCTGTCCGCATGCCGTCTATCTGACGGACTTTATCGGGTGTGCAACGACGACCGCTTTTCGTGATCTGCTGACCGAGCGGTTTGAAAGCAGTGATATGGATGATCTGGTCACCCTGATCTACACCTCAGGCACGACGGGTGAACCCAAGGGGGTGATGCTGGATTACCGGAATTTTGGCACTACCCTGCGCCTTCATGATCAGCGGTTGTTGTTGACGGATGCTGATGTTTCACTCTGCTTCCTGCCCCTCTGTCATGTATTTGAAAGAGCCTGGACGTTTTATGTCATGTATCGTGGCGCCACCAATGCCTACATTCGTGACCCTGCAGCGGTCAGGGACGCGCTGACAGTGGTGCGACCAACCGTCATGTGTGCCGTACCGCGTTTCTACGAGAAGATACATTCTGCGATTCTGGCCCGTGTTGAGCATGCGACACCTTTCAGAAAGCGCCTGTTCAGCTGGGCTCTGGCAACCGGTGAACGTTATTTTCACCGCCGACAGTCTGGCCGGTGGATAACTCCAGGGCTTCGGCTGGCACAGATGGTTGCTGACAAGTTGGTATTCCAGAAGTTACGTGCTCTGGTAGGCGGCAGAATGCGATTTTTCCCCTGTGCGGGTGCCAGGCTGGAAGACGACATCAACCTGTTTTTCCAGGTCATTGGACTGAATATCAAATACGGCTATGGCTTGACAGAAACAACGGCAACCGTCAGTTGTTATGATGACGCCATTACGCTGGGTTCGATTGGCAAGCCATTGCCGGAAGTGGATATCAGGATCGGTGCAGATAATGAAATCCAGGTGCGCGGTGGTACTGTGATGAGAGGCTATTACCGTAAACCTGAAGCAACCCGTGAAGCGTTCATCGACGGCTGGTTCCGAACGGGGGATGCTGGATATATTGATGACCAGGGTAACCTGGTCATGACGGAGCGCATCAAGGAATTGATGAAAACGTCTGGCGGCAAGTATGTTGCGCCACAGGTAGTCGAAGGTACCATTGTTCGTGATCATTTTGTTGAGCAGGTCGCGATTATTGCGGATGCCCGGAAATTTGTATCCGCCTTGATTGTGCCGGCTTATGAAGCACTGGAAGAGTATGCACGATCCATGGGCGTGAAGTTTGAATCGCGGATGGACCTGATTCGTGACCAGTCGATTCAGGCGTTGTTTCAGCAGCGTCTGGAAAGCCTGCAGAAGGAACTGCCCCGTTTTGAGAAAGTAAAAAAATTTACATTGCTGCCACGGGAGTTCTCGCTGGATCTGGGTGAAATGACACCTACTCTCAAGCTGAGAAGAAAAGTGATCATGGAACGGTTCGGCAAGGAAATTGAGGCAATGTATACCTGATCAGGTTTCATTGTGCTTATAAAAAGGCCTGATGAGTTCATCATCAGGCCTTGTTTGTTTATACAACGTATAACTTACAGATTTTCTTCCGCGAAGGCTGCCAGTGCAGAGCGGGGAACCCCTTCGAGTTGCACCATTCCGCCGAATTCAAACCCTCTGAACCGTCCAGTCAGGTAAGTCAGTCCAGAACTTGTCGGGCTGAGGTACGGCGTATCAATCTGAGCCAGGTTGCCCAGACAAATCACCTTGGTGCCCATCCCCGCGCGCGTGATGATGGTTTTCATCTGGTGCGGTGTCAGGTTCTGGCATTCATCAATGATGATCAGGCTTTCCTGAAAACTTCTGCCCCGTATGTAATTCAGTGATTTGAAGTGAATGGGCACCTGATTGAGGATGTAGTCCACACTACCATTGGTGTTTTCGTCATCCCGATGCAGTGCCTCCATGTTATCCGTGATCGCACCTAGCCAGGGTTCCATTTTTTCCTGTTCTGTACCTGGCAGATAGCCGATATCTTCATCCAGACCACGCGTACTGCGGGTCGCGATAATACGACGGTATTGCTTGGAGGCGACCGTCATTTCAATCGCTGCAGCGAGTGCCAGAATCGTCTTGCCGGAACCGGCCGGGCCATTCAGGTTGACCAGCTGTATATCCGGGTCGAGTAACAGATGCAGGGCAATCGCCTGGTGGATGTCCAGTGGCTGCAGCCCCCAGGCTTTTTGATGCATCAGGCTTTCTTCGGATAAATGTAATAGCCTGATTTTGTCGTCTGTTGCCTGTATGACGCGTCCCACAAAGCCTTGCTCATCAATGATGAACTCATTGACGGTGATCTCTTCGAGGATACCGGTCCGGGGAAGCGTATGGTACGTGTGACCGTTAGTCTGCTCCGTATTCACCTGGTCTACGTTATCCCAGAAGCTGCCTTCGACCTCCAGAAAGCCCTTGCTGAGCAGGTTGACGTCTGAGATCTGCTGGTCGTTATGGTAGTCCTCTGCAGGAATGCCACAGCCACGCGCCTTGAGGCGCATGTTGATATCTTTGGTGACCAGAACAAACTCGCCCTCAGGACGTGCTTTCTGCAGTTGACAGATGTCGTTGATTATCTGGTTGTCGTTGAGGTTGTTGGAGAGGTGCGTGAGGTTATCTTTGGCGTGTTCCATCATGATGGAGAGTGAACCCTGCGGCGGATCCTGCTCGCCTCGCGTGATGGGAACGCCACGGCCAATCTCTTCCGGGCTGGCATTGCCGACGATATTGTCAATCAATCGGATGGCTTGCCGGCAGTCTGCCGCGATAGTCTGTTTGCTGTTCTTGAGGTGGTCCAGTTCCTCCAGGACGGTCATCGGGATGATAACGCGGTGTTCGTCGAAATTGAGTAGAGCGTTTGGATCGTGTATGAGAACGTTGCTGTCCAGTATGTAGGTGGTTGTTTGAGGGGACGTGATCGATTCAAGCTTCACTGCTCGAGGCATATTAGCAGCTCCTTTCGATAGTAGGATCACCGGCCTGGGAACAGTCCATATTGCCCAGACCTGATTTCATTATGAGATAAAGATTCGTGAGCATGCAAGTGATGCTTATAATCTCTAGCAATAAGAAATCGCCAAGTCTGGTCTGGATTTGTCAGAACGTTCTGGAGGGCTTGCTGGGTCTGGGTTTGTGTATTTTGAAGATGGCACGCAGCCACCAAAAAGGATGGGCGTGCCTTGATAAGAGATGCTGGAAAACTGGCGCTTGCCCGCCTCAGCGGCTGAGCAGTTCGTCAGGAGGTGATGTCATTTTGAGCTTGTCGCCCAGCAATTCTTCCAGTGTGGGGATCAGGAATGCGTCATCTTCACAGGCAAAACTAACCGAGATGCCGCTAGCACCTGCCCGTCCGGTTCTGCCGATACGGTGGACATAGTCTTCCGGGTCTTCCGGCAGGTTGTAGTTGATGACATGGGATATGCCGTCAACGTGGATACCGCGGCCCGCAACATCCGTCGCTACCAGTACCCGGATCTTGCCATTCTTGAAATTCTCCAGTGTGCGAATGCGTCTGTTCTGGGGGATTTCGCCGGACAACATGTCAGAGTTGATCCCGTCTTTTTTCAGCTTTTCTGTCAGGCGACGCGTCTGATCCCGTCGATTGGTGAACACGATCACCCGATCCAGCTTCTGCCGGGTAATCATATTATGGAGAATCCGGTACTTTTCCTCGGTGGATACAATGTAGACCTTCTGTTCAACATTGTCCGTGGCTACGTGATCCGGCTCAATTTCAACCCTGACAGGATGCCAGGTCCACTGTTCTGTCAGGCGCATAACGTCGTCGTTAAACGTAGCCGAGAACAATAATGTCTGCCGGTCACCGGGGCGAGGGGTCGCACGAACAATGCGGCGTACCTGGGGAATGAACCCCATATCCAGCATACGGTCAGCTTCATCCAGCACCAGTGTTTCCACCAGGTCCAGGTAGACGTCACGCTTCTCGTTATAGTCCAGCAGGCGTCCTGGAGTGGCGATCAGGATATCAACAAAGTTTTCCTGCAGGTGCTTGCGTTGTTTTTCGTAGTCCATACCGCCAACCACCATGACGACATGCAGGTCTGTATAACGGGTCAACGCCTTGGCATCTTCACAGATCTGGATGGCCAGTTCCCGGGTTGGTGCAACGATGACTGCACGGGGTTCGCCCAGATAACGTTCTGCGGGCGGAGGGGTGTCCAGCAGTTGTTTGATGGTGGCAATCAGAAAAGCAGCGGTTTTACCGGTACCGGTCTGAGCCTTGCCGATGGCATCCTGACCTTCCATGGTTGAGCCCAGGACCTCTGCCTGAATGGGCGTACAGTAACGGAAACCCTGCTCCTGGATCGCTCTCATGAGTGGTGCGGGCAGATCAAAGTCGTGAAAACGGGTTTTGCCTTTTTCGGGGGGAACTTCAAACTGGCTGATATCCCAAGGGGACATGGCCGGTTTCTGGCTGTTGCGCGGCCGGTTATGCCGGGACTGCGGCTTTTTACCGGGCTTGCCGCCACGGTTGCCCTGGCGTCCTGGCTTCTTGGCTTGCCGGGGCGCAGTGTTGGCAGGCTGTTCTTTCGGCGCCGGCGACTTTTTGCGAAAAATGTTCAGGAAACCACTCAAAATTACTGTCTTTCCTTGCACGGCCTGCTGGTATCAGAGAGCAGGAGACCAATAAAAATAAATAGCTGGATAACTAACCCGCTAAGGGAGCAGTGTCAGCCTTGATAACATAATGGATGAAATACTACAGCCTTGTCGCGATATTGCCTAGTTGAACAGACAGTTATGTCATGGACTTTAGTACCTCGCACTCTAGACTTGGTCAAGGTGACAACAGCCCGAAATCTGTTACATGGGGTAAAGGCATGGTTAACAGTCTTTTATGGGTGGCGCAGGCTGAACAGAAGTTATTGGCTGAATTGCCTGGGCAGACACCATTACTGAAACTTGATGTCCTCCGTCCTGGAGGGCAGAAACTTTATCTCAAGGATGAGTCCTGGAATCCAGTGGGTAGCTGGCGCCAGCGGGTAGCGCGTGTGCTCTTTCTGCAGGCGCTGAGCCAGCGTCAGCTGGAGGCAGACAAGCCAGTTATCAGTAATTCACCACCTGCGATGGCCATCGCGGAAGCGTGGTATGCGCAAATGTTAGGCCTGCCGTATGTTGCTGTTATTCCTGATCATTGCCCCTTGAAGGAGTCCATGCAAATTGAGTTCTGTAGTGGTATTTGTCACAGGGTGGCACTGGATACGTTGCAGGATGCGACGAAAGAGGTCGCATCCGAGTTAACCGGCGTGCAGTTTAATAACTTGACCACCGATGCCAGTCTTCTAAGAACAGCGGCAGAGCCGTTGGTACGTGAAACACAGGAGCAGCTGATTCAGAGCTCATCAGAGAGCTCGGGAATGACCTTTCTGATCGGTGCATCGGAACAGGAGCTTAATAAGGCTTTGGACGTATTGCATGATGAATCACGTTGTAACCAGGCACAGTATGTCATGGTTGCAGGGATGGATTATCAGCAGCGGGATATCAATGCGCAGCATTTAGAGGGAGCGCTGTCTGAAATCTCACCGGCAGCCTCTCAAGCGGGTGTTGAGTGGCTGAACGATTTGACCGGTCGCCGCTTTTCACTTGAAACCGGCGCTGCCTATGTTGCCATCATGGAAGGAGGAACCCTGCTGGATTCTGCTAACTACCTGGTGATCGTTGCCGAAAGCGCTGGGTGCCATGAGTCAGACCAACTGATGACACGAACCAAGCGTGAATGGCTGCGCTACCGTGAGTCATTCCAGCTTGAGCGGTGGACGGAAAAACTCGCCCATCCACCGGGTGAGCCAGAAACGGACTGATCAGAAATGCTGTTTCATGAAGGTGAAGTTTGCACGGCTCTTGCGGTTCACTTTTTCGACCTTATGGCGCCGATCCATCTCCTCTTCTTCAGTGTCTCCAAGGCAGGGATCCAGCTGCCGTTCAACAACCGGCGTAACAACCACATACATATTACAGAAAATATGCCGACTCGCTGAGAGATTGCCCATGGCCGGGCACAGCCCCAATGACGGGGGCTGACTCATCGTAACAGGGGATATTGTCAAATCACTCATGATAGTACCTCGTATTTCAGAACTGCCATCAAGCGCCATGAATACCCTTGAATAAGCCTGGAATTCCGGTTTCTCATGAATTTTGACTGTCTAGCGCCCTCAGGGTTCCCAGTTTAGCAGCAATTGCCGGTTTGTCAGAAAATAGCCAGCCCGGTTTTCTGGCAGAACAGCTCCAGAGCCCGCATGCCTGCCAGGGAGTTCCCCTTGGGGCCCAGGGCTGGGCTCCAGACGCAGATACTCATCTGCTTGGGCACAATGGCCACAATGCCCCCGCCAACACCACTTTTGCAGGGTAGGCCAACATGAAAGGCAAATTCGCCCGCTTCATCATAGGTGCCACAGGTCATCATCAGCGAGTTGATCCGGCGGGTCTGGTGGCTGGACAGAATCGGGCTGACGCTCCCCGGCATCCGGCCGGCATTGGCCAGAAAACGGAAGGAACGCGCCAGATCCATGCAGCTCATAGCCAGGGAACACTGGTAGAAGTATGTACTCAGGATCTGTTCGGTATCGTTGGCGATATTATCAAAACTGCACAGGTAGTTGATCAGTGCCCGATTTCGGTGGCCATGGGCCAGCTCGGAGCGGCAAACCTCTTCATCGCAGGTGATGTCCGGGTTGCCGGCACAGCTTCGGGCGAACTCAAGGATGACGTCGACCGGATCGCTGGAGCGGCTGATAATGCTATCAGTGATCACTAATGCGCCAGCATTGATAAATGGGTTTCGGGGAATACCATGCTCATATTCCAGCTGGGACAGGGAATTAAAGGCATTGCCAGAGGGCTCGACCCCAACCCGGTTCCACAGGTCGTCATCGCACAGACGCATGGCCAGCGCCAGATTAAAGACCTTGGAGATACTCTGGATAGAGAAGGGTTTAAAGGCGTCACCGGCGGCAAAATCCTCGCCATCCATGGTGCTGATGGCGATGCCAAACTGGCAGGGATCGACTGCCGCCAGCGCAGGAATGTAGTCCGCGACAGCGCCTTCCCCCAGCGTCGAGCGGATCTCTTCAATGATTTCTTCAAGTATTTTCTGATAGTACATGGATGACAACGCAGCTATCCGCAACCAGCTCTGATTAAAAGGCTGTTCTTATACCACTTTGGTAAAATTGGTGCAAAAATCCCGCTTGCAGAGCATATCTTTTCACTCAAGTTCATAAATCATAATAACACTCCTCTGGAAGTGTGTGGTGAATTTGATTAATTAAAAGTAGGTGTTTTCCGTATGGGATTCTTTGTTGTATTTATCGGATTTTAAATGTTGCTCAACTGCTAGTGTTACCA
Source organism: Kistimonas asteriae (assembly GCF_018263925.1). Taxonomy (GTDB): domain Bacteria; phylum Pseudomonadota; class Gammaproteobacteria; order Pseudomonadales; family Endozoicomonadaceae; genus Kistimonas; species Kistimonas asteriae. Next base: position 195,963 of record NZ_JAEVHF010000003.1, on the reverse strand, counting down.
TGCAGGGTTAAAAACAGTTTCAGTATTAATAACGTAAAATGAACTAGTGAAAGATTTAGGTGTCTAAATACATTAATAATATAATTACTATGGTGATTATGGTGGATAGAAAATTACCATCATCTTCAGATGGTCAAAATTACTTTTGTGTAAGAAACTACGAAAGAAATGGTTATTGTGGCAATTCCGACAATGGAGGGGAAGTTCTCGATTGTTCGTATAAATCTGATTCGTATGGTATCCCTTATTCACCTGGAATTAGTTTATCGCAAAGAAAAATAAGTGTTCTCAAGAAAATATGGTTATATATAAAGATACTGTGGTATAAGTTCCTTACGTGCTGTTGCTGTTGTTGTTTGTCTGCAGGAAAAAAAGAACAGTGGGAAAATAAAGTTTTTGCTTTAAAGTCTGAATGTGATTCTAACAACCAAGTCTCTCCTGTAAGTTCAAAGGCTTCGTTTTCTTATAGTAATGGTTTCAACGCAAGTCCGGTTGTAAGTCAACAACGTATTTCTCAGTATCAGGTATCTGGTCAAAGTAGGCAACGTGTGTGGTCAATGTCATCTTCCGTAAGCAATGATACTCCTTACGTGGAGTATCATTCTGGCAGTGAGTCATCGGTTTCGCCTGAGTCTTTAGATTACCGTTGGCAATCTGGAAAATACCACGATTCACTAAGAGACCCTCTTCAGGGACGGCATGATTATGCTGATAGAACATTCGCGGATCCTTTTGATCCGGAGAAAGTTGTCTTTTCTGAAACAAAGGCGCTTTGCTCTGTAGAGGTTAATGAGCAATCTAAATACTATCCCTGTGAGCTTCATAAGGATGAATCGCAGGGTGAGGATTCCGTACTGTTTTCTCGTGTTGAGAATCAGGATGGGGCAATTGGGGGGGAGCCATTTGATAAGAAGTTCGATTTTGAGCGGCCTGAAGATGATGGTGGGGAATGGCATCGGGTGGAATCACCGGATAGTAATTCCTTCATGTTTCCTCATGATGTTCGACCGGAGGACGGAGTCAGTGATACCCAACCGCATTGGATGGGGGGATATTTAGAGCAATATTCTCAAGCCGACATGTGCTCGTTAGATGTAGAGTCTATGTTGATGCCTGATGAGAGGAGCATGTCACCACATGATGCGAAAAGCAGTTTTAATCATCCGGTATTTTTTTCTGAAATAGTTAAGGTGGAGGATGAACCCATCATCGCAGAAATTGGCTTAGAGAGTGATCAGTCTGAGTCTCTGCAGAAGCCTGGAGCAATAGATCCAAGCTTGGAGTTCGGTGCGTTTGAAGAAGAGACCCCGATTAAAAAAGAGCAAGATATTTCTGGAGAGGATTTATATGAGGTCAAAAGTACCAGTGATGACTCTGTGCCAATGAGTTTGCAAGCATCAGGTGATGAAGCAATGACTTCATTAATGGCGACGTTTGAGCATGGCTCTATAGCGCAGGTAACGGGCGCTTCTTCAAGTGAGGTTGTAGAAAGTGAGCAAGGTATCCCTGCTATATCTGGCCATGGCCCCGCTTTTGCGAAAGACAATTATACCAGAGAGCAGTTGATTCAAATGGTCAAGGCTAATAATCCGATTTTGCCTAGAGTACATGAGAAGATCGGAAAGCAGTGGGGAGAATTTTTTGATATCAAAAGTATCTTTGGGCTTTGCCAGCCTGAAACGCTACCTTATGAAAAGAAAATTGAAACAGGTCATGGCATTTGGGTGATTAGAGATGAGGTGTCGAAAGACGACTTTTCTCAATGCATGGCAATTGTGGATAAACATATAAAAGTTGTTAGAACATCGGAAAAAAGTATCCATGAGATTAAAGAAGACGTAGAAAAAAGTCTGATATTTATGAGAGAAAGCTTAAGCAAAGTTGGTGTACAGAAAATAACATTTATACCCGCAGCGTTGGCTGAAATCTTTTTTGTTAATCTGGTGGTTAGAGAAGATGTTGCCAGACTTCATTGTTTAACACCTGAGAAGCCAGTGATAGAGTATGGGCTTAACAGCTGGACTGCGTTGACTATTGAAGGTGAGCAAAAAGCTGAAGTGTTATCACATAAGAAGCCTGAAATGGATGGTCAGGAGGGGGTGTTAAGACAGAAATATCGATTTAACCAAGCGTTAGCGGAATGGCTGTGTCACGAGGGCGCGGTGTTGACATTTGGAAGAATTCAAGAGTTAGCCAGAGAAAATTGTCTTGAGTTGCAACAATTTGCTACGGAGCAGGGAAAAGAACTGTTTGCTGGTTATTCACCACCAGGTAGTATTTATAAAGCTATTCCTTACATGCCATCAATATTGTTTGTGGATGATAAACGTTTTGATTTTGTTTCATGTCGTATATGTAGTAAAGTTGACTTTCAAATGATTGATAATGCAATAAAGATTCAGTGTCATGAAAAGGCATACGGTTATATTCCTTTATATCGTGGCGGACACTTGCATAGGGATGACGTAGTGAATGATGGAGGTGGGGCGTATGCGCTTTCTTATGGTGCAAGCTTATTTGCAGGTTTTATTCATGATCAAAAAGCATGTTCGTTCAATTACATGAAGCTTGAATATAACGATGCCTATGCGGTTCTGCATGATAATGCCTTTAGAAAAAGTCCATTCCGCATTGATCCGGAATTTGATTTGATGGCTCAACTATTTTCTGCTGGCGAAAAATTTCATGGGAAGACTCGCGTGCCCCAAGGCATGACAGCTGATGCGGGCTATTATGACCCTGTTTCCATGACGCCTAGTATGTTTGTAGATACGGATATGTCATTTTTGAGGTATGTTTTTTTTGATGCTATGAGTCGCGCACTGTTGCTGAAAGAGTAGTTTGTTTGGCTTGGTTTTTAGAATGTCACTTTGTTCCTCTAATGAATAAATGTGTCCAGTTTTCTTGATAGATGACTGATTCTTTTAACTATTTTTCTATAACACTTACAATAAGCAGCTTCCTAAAATGGAAACTGCTTATTTTTAGTTTTTCTTGTGCTTTTGAAAGCGTATTAGTAGGTTAAATTCCCGCCACAATATCCTTACTGAAACTTTTTTCGCAATATTTGCACTTCATCTGCAGAGACTCTTTGGTCTGACGCAGGGAAAAGTAGGTTTGCACTGGCTCATTGTGGGTGATGCAGTTGGAGTTCGGGCATTCGAACACCCCTTCGATGGACTCAGGAATGCTCATTTCGAACTTGTTCTGTACTTGATATTCATCAATGACGTTGATGGTCGCCCCTGGCGCGAAGATCGCCAGTTCGCTAGCTTCCTTTTCGTTGAACAGGCGGTTTTCGACCTTGATGATATCCTTCAGCCCCAGGTCCTTGCTGGGCAGGTTGAAACCGACGGTAATGCGGACATTGGTACCCAGCAGCTGCAGCTGCTTGAGGATCTTGATGCCCTGGCCGGCCGGGATATGGTCGATCACGGTGCCCTTGCGGATCGCTTCTACCTGGAGTTTATGCTTCTCAACCATGATGTCCTGCTCCTCAGATCGTTTCGTTCAGTACCAGCGCCAGCAGCGCTTCCCGGGCGTAGACACCGTTTTCCGCCTGCTGGAAGTAGTAGGCGTAAGGGGTGTTGTCCACATCCACGTTGATCTCATCCACCCGGGGTAGGGGGTGCAGGATGCGCAGGTTTGGCTTGGCTTCTTTCAGGGTTTCCGCACTGAGGATGTACTGGGAGGCGATCAGCTTGTACTCGGTCTCGTCGAAACGCTCTTTCTGTACCCGGGTCATGTAGATGATATCTACATCGTGGGCGATCTCTTCAATGCTCTGGGCGGTGCGCCAGGTGATGCCTTTCTCGTCCAGTTCTTCCAACAGGTAGTCCGGCATGGCCAGGGCGTCAGGCGAGATGAAGGTGAATTCGGCGTTGAAGTGGCTCATCGCCTGAGTCAGGGAGTGGACGGTGCGGCCGTATTTCAGGTCACCGACAAAGGCGACTTTGAGATTGTCCAGTTGCCCCTGGCATTCGTGGATGCTGAACAGGTCCAGCAGCGTCTGGGTCGGGTGCTGGTTGGAGCCGTCGCCACCGTTGATCACGGGAACACTGGCGAACTCGGAGGCGACGCGGGCCGCGCCTTCCTGGGGGTGACGCATGACGAAGGCATCGGTGTAGGAAGAGATCACCTGAACCGAGTCCGCCAGGGTTTCACCCTTCTTGGCCAGTGAGGTGTTGCTGCCATTATCAAAACCGATGAAGGTGCCGCCCAGTCGCTGCACGGCAGTTTCGAAGGAGAGCCGGGTCCGTGTGGACGCTTCGAAGAAACAGCTGGCAATGACCTTGCCTTTTAGCAGATCCGGCCGGGGTTCCTTTTTGAGGGTTTCGGCGGTGGACACAATCAGCTCCAGCTCCTCACGGGTAAGCTCGGGGATGGAAACAATGTGTTTCTGGTAGAGAGGATTAGCCATGTTTCAGCGCACCTGTCCTTTTCCTGGGTGAAGTCTGAAAGCCAGCTGCCGATCAGGCAGGCGGTTTCCCTGTTGTGGGTCGAGCGTATTGCGGTCAAAAAAAAGCCCCTGAAATAAGGGGCTTTTTAAAATGAATAGTGATAAATGGTGAATAACAGCGCAGGGTTCAACACTGTGTGCCATTCGGTGTGCGTTTGTGCGTGCGGCGCAAATCATCACTGGCGGTTAACCCCTGTTGCAAAACGATTCAGAAAACACGTCCGGCCAGACGGCTTCGGACAAATTGTGCGGCATTATACGGATGGCCGGTGCCGGGTCAAGCCGATTTTCATATGTTTGGGTCTGACGCTGGCCGAAGCGTTCTGACCATATTCTCTCAATGTATCCCGTAGGCCGGCGGCTGGCAAGGGCATTGCGTGGTTGCAGAGTCAGTTACGCTTGCTTGGTGGTCAGTACACCGGACAGTATCAGGGCTGTCCGGTGTAAGGTGGCATGTTTACGGGTTGCTGGCGGTTTGATGGTCTGAGTCAGCGGCAAAGAGCGCCTTGATGTCTTCCAGAATGCCATACAGGCAGGGCAGCAGAACCAAGGTGATCAGTGTTGCAAACAGGATGCCGAAACCGAGCGAGATCGCCATCGGTATCATGAAGCGCGCCTGGCGTGAGGTTTCGAAGATCATGGGGGCAAGACCGCCAAACGTGGTGATGGTGGTTAGCATGATCGGCCGGAATCGCCGGACACCGGCCTGCTTGATGGCTTCATAACCATCCAGCCCTTTCTGTCGCTGCTGGTTGGCATAATCAACCATGATCAGGCTGTCATTCACAACCACGCCGCACAGGGCGACAATGCCGAACAAACTTACCATGCTCAGGGTATAGCCCATCAGTACATGGCCAATCACCGCCCCGACAACACCAAATGGTATCACCGCCATCACGACAAATGGCTGCGAATAGCTGCGGAACGGAATAGCCAGTAACAGATAAAGCATCATCAGTGCCAGAGCACCACCCGTTACCATGCTGGAGAGGCTTTCCCGTTCATCGGCCTGGCGTCCCTGCAGGCTGATATCCAATGCCGGGTAAGCTGCCTGAAGGTCGGGGAATACCGATTTTTCCAGGGCGGCAATGACCTGTGGGGTCTTGCCCAACGGTGTGACATCCGCTCTGATATCCACGGTTCGGCGGCCGTTGCGGCGATTGATCGTAGAGGCGGACTCATCACGAATCACGTCGGCTACCTGGAACAGTGGCACGTCGTTACCCGTGGGGGTGCGGATCATCAGCTGCTCAAGATCATACTCGCTGATGCGCTGCTCTTCCGGCAGCCGGACCATGACTTTGACTTCATTACTGCCCCGCTGCTGGCGGAAGGCCTGGGCGCCATAAAAGGAGGAGCGAACCTGGCTGGCCAGATCTCGGGCAGTCAGCCCCAGGCTACGACCTTCCGGGCGAATCTTGAAGCTGAGCTGGGGCTTGCCGCTGGCAAAGGTGTTCTCAATGTCGGAAACACCCTGGAACTGGGCCAGATCCTCGGCCAGTTGTTCACTGGCGGCTTTCAGCAATGCGGTATTGCGATGGCTCAATTCAACGGTCAGGGCAGAGCCGCCGCCAGGTCCTCGTCCTGTGGCGGAGAAGGCCAGTCCCTGAATACCGGGTATCTGTCCGACAGCTTCTCGCCAGAGTTGGGTGACGTCGGTGGTGCTGATTGGCCGGATACCATTTTCCTGCAGGTGCATGAACACCTTGACTTCATTGCTGTTGATCCGGGCTTCGATGCTGTTCAGTAGACGGTCGCCGCCATTGTTTTCAGCGACCTGATGGGCCGCCGTTTCCAGCTGTTCGCGTATGGCTTCAGCCTGGCTGAGAGGGTTGCCGTAGGGCAGGGTGGCGGTCGCCGTGGCGCGGTCGGATTCGGTGCGGGGCATGAGGGTAAAGCCCAGCCGTCCGCTACCCATGAAGGCAATGGCAATCATCAGCAGTGCAATGCCAATAGCCATGGTCAGATAGCGATGGTGCATGATCTGTGCGATGGCTGGCTGGTAACGCTGCTGGATAAACCCCTGCAGGCGACGATCCACGCTTTCCTGAAACTGATCCAGTCGGCGACCGAGCTGGCTGGCCGGGCGCTTCTTCATCCAGGCCAGGTGTGCTGGCAGGATGAACAGGGATTCAATCCAGGAAATCAGGAACACACTGATCACCACGATGGGAATCACCATGAAGATCTTGCCCAGGAAACCGGGCAGGAACAGGATCGGCAGGAAAGCGACCACATTGGTGAGAATGCTGAAAGTCAGAGGGACGGCCACTTGTCTAGTACCGACAATGGCAGCTTTGTGGAAATCCATGCCCTGCTGCATGTTTTCATAGATGTTTTCGCCGGCGATGATGGCGTCATCCACCACGATACCCAGGGCAATGATAAAGGCGAACATCGACACCATGTTGATGGAGACACCCAGCCCGGGCAGTATCAGCAGCGCGCCCAGGAATGAGATGGGAATGCCCATGGTGACCCAGAAGGCCAGCCGGAATTCCAAAAACAGGCCCAGTACGACCAGTACCAGCAGCAACCCCATAAAGGCGTTTTTCAGCAACAGGTCCATCCGTGCACGGTAGATGTCTGAATCATCATCCGCAACGACCAGGGTGATGCCTGGTGGCAGTTCTGCGGTAATGCCCGGCAGTGCGTCATGGACCGCATCGGAAATCCCAATAGGCGTCTGGTCACCGACCCTGTACACCGTGATGGCGATGGACGGGTTGCCATTCCAGGTGTTGTAGACATCGCTGTCTTCAAAACCATCGTTGACAGAGGCGACATCGCCCAAGGTCAAGAGGCCGCCTTCAGGCGTAGTGAGCAATGGAATGCCGGCAAACTCCTGGGCCCAGTCGCGACGCTCCTGAACCTGCAGGCTGATTTCGCCCCCTTCCGTCTTCAGGGTGCCGCCGGACAGGTCCAGTGCACTGTTACGGATCGTATTGGCGACGTCCGTCAGGGTCAGCTGGTAACGGCGCAGGGTGTCGCGATTGACTTCCACCTGGATTTCGTAATTGCGCGCACCATCCAGTTCGGCCTGGGTAATACCCGGTGACTGCAGTAATCGATCACGGATAGCCTCTGCCTGTTCCCTCAGGGTGACTTCATTCACATTGCCGTGCAGTACCAGGTCTAATACCGCATGTTTTCTCCCGCCCAGACTGACGACCGGTTTTTCGGCTTCTTCCGGAAAGGTACTGATTCGGCCGACGGCCTGTTCAATCTCCTGCAGGGTACGGTCGGGATTGGCGCCGTTCATCAGTTCCGCAGACACCATGGCGCTGCCTTCGCTGGCACGGGCGGTGATCTCCTCAATGCCTTCAATACCGCGGATTTCATTTTCGATCGCCAGGACAATCCCCTGTTCCACCTCTTCCGGTGTCGCGCCGGAGTAGGCGACGCTGACATTGACCATGTCCAGGGTGAATTCCGGGAAGACTTCCTTGCGGATTTGCATCGACAGCATCAGGCCGCCGATCAGCAGAAACAACATCAACAGATTGGGTGTGACCCGGTTGTTGACCATCCAGGCAATGGGGCCGCGGTTCAGGGAGGCTCGGCTCATAGGGGCTGCTTCCTGCCAGAGCGGGCCGCACCGGCCAACTCATGATTGTCAGTGGTGTCCTCTCGTGTCCGCAGGGGAAGTCCCGACACTGGGGCTGGCAGGGCGGAGGTAATGATGCTTTCACCGGAGGCAATGTCATTGGCAATCAGCACGGTGTCCTGGCCGGTAAACAGCGGAGTAACCGTGCGTACTTCCAAGGTGTTGTTATCACTCATCAGCCAGACGGTATTACCGTTGTGGAGGTGCTCCCTGGGTAGGGCGACCACATTGGCGATGGTTGGGCCCTGAATGTCTGCACGCAGGTAGTCATTGACGCGTATGGCAGGTTTCTGGCGATTCTCCGGTTTCTGCGCCAGCGGATCCGGAATGGTAATCAGAACACGGGCCATACGGGTGCCGGTTTCCAGACTGGGCGAGACTGACAAGACATACCCTTGCCTGAACTGGTTGTCAGGCCAGGACGGGCTGTAAACCCTGACGGGAGAGCCGCTGACCGAGTCTCCGCCGGTTAGCCATTGCAATTGCTCGACGGGCACGCTGGCTTCCAGGCGGAATTCTGAAATATCGACCATGTCCAGCAGTGCTGTGGAGGTGTTGACGAAACTGCCCAGCTCGACATTCAGGCTGACAACCTGGCCATCAAACGGCGGTTGAATCGTTGTACGCTCCAGCGACAGGTTGGCTTGCGCCAGATCTGCTTCTGCCAATGCCAGCGCGGCTTCGGCCGCCTGCAATTGAGGTTGACGCAAGACCAGGCTTTCATCCGCAGGCGACAGCTTGCGCCCTGTCAGTTCATACTCGCGGCGGGCGATGGCTTGCTGGCCCTGCTCCAGCAACAGGTCGGCATTGGCTTTGGCGACATTGCTGGCCATACGCTTCCGGGCGATGCGGTAATCACGGTCATCCAGGCGGATGACGGTTTCATCGACGCTGATGGTATAACCGGGCACCAGTGCCGAACTGACCTGGGTAATTTCCCCACTGACCTGCGGATACAGTGTCACCTGCCGTTTTGCGACCACTTGTCCCATGACTTCAACGACAGGGCGATGTTCAGTTTTTTCAAGCTGGAGTGTGTCAACCAGTCGCGTGTTGTCAGGCAGTGCTGCGGTGCCCGCTCGGGGCGGACTTTTCAGCAACAGGGCCGAAATGGCCAGCCCGACCAGGAGGATAACCACCGGAAGAGCCCGTTTGATCAGGCGGGTTTTGGTTGTGGATTGCATGGTCATAGTCTTCATACCTCCTGGCCTGCAGGGGGGGCGTTGGGTTCCGTGTGATCCGATTGCCAGCCGCCAGCCAATGCGCGATAGAGGGCGATTCGGTATTCAATCAGCTGGCGTTGAGCTGTCAGACGCTGGCGTTGCAGATCCTGCAGGCTCTTCTGTGCCTGCAGGACATTGAGGTAGTCCGTGGCACCTTTCGCATAGCGCAGTTGGGTCTGGTCAAGAATTTGTGCGGCCAGGGTCACTTGCTGTGTCAGCTGTGTCAGATACGCCTGCTGGTGGTCTTCACGGACCAGGGCGTCTTCGACTTCGCCGAGGGCGTCCAGAACGGTCTGGGTATAGGTCTGGACAGATTCCTGTAAGGCATAAAGCGCCCGGTCGGCTTCCGCCTTTCGCTGCCCGCCATCAAACAGGGGGGCCGTGATGCCACCCAGCAGGCTGGCCGCCCAAGTGTCAAACAGGTTATGCCAGTGGTCACTGGCCGTGGTTAATGAGGCCGTGAGGGTCAGGCGCGGCAGGCGATCCGCACGGGCCACTACGACGCCCTGGCGTTGGGATTCGACCTCAAACCAGGCTTGACGCAGGTCTGGCCGACGTTCGGTGAGCGTTGCGGGCAGGCCGGTATCTGGCAGATCCGGCAGCGCTGGGAGAGCGGCTGGATGCCAGGTCAGGGGGGCTGATGGCGCCTGACCGGTCAGGATATTGAGCTGGTGGATCAGCAACTGCTGTTGAGCTCTGGCCTGGATAATATCCGCTTCAATGGCTTCCAACTGAAGCTGTTGCTGCATGACATCCGTGGCGGGTGCGCGACCTGATTGATAGCGAAAATCTATCAATTTTAGTGTTCTGGTCAGATTGTTCCGTTGTTCTGCCAGCAATGTGAGTTGGTTGGCCTGTTCCTGCAGGGCATACCAGGTATTGGCCAGGGTCGCTGCCAGAGTCATGGTGGCGGCATCCAGCGATTCCCGACTGGCCAGCCAGTCGAAACGGGCGCTCTCACGGATGGCCTGGTTTCTGCCCCAGAAGTCCAGCTCATAGGCGGCTTCCAGGCCAAGGCTGTAGTCGGTGCTGTTACCGAGGGTGATGCCGTTGTCTGCCCGGGTTCTTTTCCCGCTGCCTGAAGCGCTGATATCTGGAAACAGGGAGGCACCGGCTTTTTTTGCCTGAGCTTCCGCCTGGTTCAGACGCTCGCGGGCAGCCTGCAGGGAGTAATTTTGGGTAAATGTCTGCTGCATCAGTGCCTGGAGTTGTGGGTCTTCGAAGTCCAGCCACCAGTCATTGCCCAGCTCGGCGGTGCCTTGGGCGGTGAACTGCTCGGGCAGTGGCAGATCGGGTGCGGTATCTGGCGGCGTAAGCGCGCACGCTGTCATAAGCAGACAGAGCGCCGCAGTGCCCAGCGTTGGCAGGATGGTTCGTGGTCGTTGATGCATAGGGTGTTGTGGTGTGTCCCGGATACAGCTTTTTGGAATATGGACAGAGTGTCTCAGAAGAAGTTCTAAAAAGATTGCCGTTATTTTTACTTTTTGTAACGAAGTTTCACAAGGATTTTGTGCAAATGATTCTCAATAACGGTTGATATGTTGATCTTTCTCAATACCGTTCAGCGTGGCTTCTAGACTTTAGTAGAAGGGTTTCACCAAGGTCTGATTGAGCAAAGAGGCATAGGTGTCACAATAATGGAGTCATAAAAGGAAAATAACTTATAAAAGAAGGAGATAACCATGCCTGAATTTCCTAGGTCACCGACTCGAACTGACAATCATATAACCAGGACTCCACCCGCAACTAAAAAAAATACGGATCCTGTATCTACAGGTGATGCGTTTGGCTTGCCTAGAACGGTGTCAGCTGTTGATGATTTAAAACAGCTGAGGGCTAGCCTTAAAAAAAGTACTGTTCAGATACCTCCAAATTTACTGACGCTGGCTGATCGGACAATTACATTGCTGGAGACTGGTCAGGATCATAAAGGCATGGCTCAGCGAGTGATTGGTGTACTTCAAAAGGCGTTGGGTGTCAGTCGGCCAGCTGAGTCACCAGTTGTTACTCAATCCAATGTCAGTGTGAAGAAGCAGCAGGCTAAGTCTAACCCAGCGGGTACGGGGCCTAAACAAACCGTAGCCATGACCAAACCGACAGAAAGGCAAACCGCTGACACGAAGAAAGCAAAGACCGCTGGCGACATTAAAACAGGCACAGCGATGCCCAAGTGGAAACAGGATCTGATCAACAGCAAGAACGCTAAACCGGCTGGGGGCGATGCTATCACCGAACCCAAAACAGAACCTGTACCGAATAAGCAGACAGTGCAGAGTCAATCATCAGCGTTGAAGCCGGCGGTGATGACAAAACCGCCAGTAAAGAAAAACACTACGACGAGTGTAGAGACGACAGATAAGCCTAAATCCAACACTACGATGCCTCAATGGAAACAGGATCTGATCGATAATAAGCAAGCAAAAGCGAGAGGCGGTAATTCTGCAGGTCAACACGAAAAACAGTCTGTTGCTGAAGTAAAGACATCGCCGAGCCTGGCGCCAGTTCAGAATGCACAAGCTTCTTTGGCTAATGAGGCGCCACCACCACCTCCTCCACCTCCACCACCGCCTCCACCACCGCCACAGACGCCGCCGGTATCTGATAAGGCATCGGAGCAGGCAGGGAAAAGTGATGATAAGCCTGAATTTTTGGATCAAATAAAAAAACTTGGTATTGGTGATAACGGTACGGCAGGTTTTTTTGCAAAGAAAAAGCCGGTGGTAAGTACAGATAATCCAAGAGCTACAGATGCTTCAAAAACGAATAAGAGCAATATGAGTGCGGATCAATATCTGAGTGGAGCCTCTTGGGAAACTTACAAAAAGCACTTGGGTGACGCCATTATTGATGCTAAAGGTCGAGATACTGATGATCCTCACTTGAATGCTCTTATGGCCAAGCATGCAGAGTATAGTGGTCATACGGGTTATACTGAAACGGTTGGCCAAGTGTTGGACGAAAAGTCAGAGAGATACGTGGATGTAACATCAAAAACCAGCAACTATTCCGCCTATGTGGCAGGGCGTAATCGACGTATGAAGATTGATGGCTCTCCAACTAATGACGGACTTCGCGAAACGCAGACTGACCCTAGTAATGATTTTAATCAATCTATATGGGCGTATTTGGATATCTATCTCAATGAATTGATTGAAGAAGCAAAAACGCTTGAAGAAGCAAGAAAGGCTGAGAAAGCACATAAACCTGGAGAAACAACTCAGGAGCCTATTTCGTTGGATGTTTTAATGAAGCAACGATTTAAAATAGGAGCTGCGATCCAAAGTCCTGCTCAGTTCTTTTCATCATGGCCTGAGCTATCTGATCTGCTTAAGACTATGGATCTTTCAGTGGCGGATCTTAAGGTAGAGGATATCAAGACAGCATTTATTGAGATTCTGATTTCTGGTGATGCTAAACAGAAAGATCGTCAATGGGCATCTATTACGTTAAGAAATGAAAAGGCACATCGTGGATTTGAAAAGAAATGCGATGATGAGAGTTACCGGAATTATATCTCTGGACTAGAGAAAAGAGCCGGAAAATCTGAGTAAACACACAGCAGAGTGCGGGCTTTAGGCCGTGCTCTGTTTATTCTGTAACATATGCAATGGCTGAGGTAGCTCAATCGTTATATCAGACAAAGGGTGGCAGCAGCAGGGGAGTATTTTGCCTTCCGGAACATAGGCAATAGGTTCTTCCCGATATTCAATCTCACCTTCCACCAATTGAATTTGGCAACAACCGCAAAATCCTTGACGACATTGGTATTCCAATTCAATGTCCTGGTGTTCTAAGGCTTCCAACAGTGTATGTTCCGAGCGGGGTAGGAAGCTGTAACCATCGACGATCTTAACGATGTTTGCCATCGTACCTCTTCCTTGCTGTCGCCCGGTGCCGGGGCGGGTGAAAAAAAAGCGCCCGGATGGGCGCTGTCAGCAGGTTACAACGAGAAATCACTAAAGTCTTCAGACTGCAGGTCGCTGTCGATCTGACCCACCAGGTAGGAGCTGACTTCAACTTCCTGAGGAGCCACCTGAACGTTATCGCTGTTCAGCCAGCTGTTCATCCAGGGCAGTGGATTCTGTCGGATGTTGAAGGGCGCATCAAAACCGATGGCCAGCATCCGCTGGTTCGTAATGTATTCAACATACTGGCTGAGAATATCCTTGTTCAGGCCGATCATGGAACCGTCCTTGAACAGGTATTCCGCCCATTCTTTTTCCTGCTCGGCGCCGGCGATGAAGATTTCGCGGGCTTCTTCGCGCAGTTCTTTGGCAATCTCAGCCATTTCAGGATCATCCTTGCCTTCGGCCATCAGCTGCAGGATATGCTGGGTGCCGGTGAGGTGCAGGGCTTCGTCCCGGGCAATCAGCTTAATGATCTTGGCGTTGCCTTCCATGGTGGCGCGTTCGGCAAAGGCGAAGCTGCAGGCAAAACTGACGTAGAAGCGGATCGCTTCCAGTACATTGACGGACATCAGCGTCAGGTACAGTTTGCATTTGATGTCGCGGACAGAGACGTTGATGGTCTTGCCATCCACCTCATGAGAACCTTCGCCCAGGGTGTGATACCAGTGGCAGGCTTCAATTAGGTCGTCATAGTAACAGGTGATCGCCGTGGCCCGTTTGGTGATGGCGTCGTTGGACACGATGTCATCAAAGACTTCTGCCGGGTTGGGCACCACGTTACGCATGATGTGGGTGTAGGAGCGGGAGTGGATCGTCTCGCTGAAGGCCCAGGTTTCAATCCAGGTTTCCAGTTCAGGCAGGGAGACCAGTGGCAGCAGCGCCACGTTGGGTGAGCGCCCCTGGACGGAATCCAGCAGGGTCTGGTATTTCAGGTTGCTGAGGAAAATGTGTTTTTCGTGTTCAGGCAGACCGTTGAAATCACTGCGGTCATTGGAGAGATCCACTTCCTCCGGACGCCAGAAGAACGACAGCTGCTTTTCGATCAGTTTCTCGAAAATGCTGTAACGCTGGACGTCGTAGCGCGACACGTTCACGTTGCGGCCGAAAAACATGGGCTCGCGGGTGGCGTCGAACTGTTCCTGGTTGAAGGTTGTATAAGCCATAGTCGGTCAGGTTGTCCTCAGCGGCAGGCCGCCGGAAGTCAGTTGTCTTGTCGGTCAGTGGCTGTCGCCCTGTGGACGACAGCCATTGTTTTTATCGGTCTTAGATCTTGCAGGCGCCGCCAGCGCAGTCGTCGTCTTCTTTATGGTTTTCGTCCGCCGCGCCATCACGGGTGTTGTGATAGTACAGGGTCTTGACGCCGAGCTTGTAGGCGGTCAGCAGATCTTTCAACAGCAGTTTCATCGGGACTTTGCCCCCTTCGAAACGGCTGGGATCGTAATTTGTGTTGGCAGAGATGGTCTGGTCGATGAACTTCTGCATGATGGCGACCAGCTGCAGATAACCGTCGTTGCCGTTGATATCCCAGAGCAGCTCGTAGTTATTGCGCAGACGCTCGTATTCCGGCACCACCTGCTTGAGGATACCGTCCTTACTGGCCTTGACGCTGACATAGCCACGGGGCGGCTCAATGCCGTTGGTGGCATTGGAAATCTGCGAAGAGGTTTCGGATGGCATCAGTGCTGTCAGCGTGGAGTTGCGCAGGCCGTGGGCCTTGATCGCTTCCCGCAGTGCTTCCCAGTCGTAGTGCAGGGGTTCATCGCAAATGCCGTTGACATCGTCCTTATAGGTGTCGATCGGCAGAATGCCCTGGCTGTAGGTGGTTTCGTTGAATTTCGGGCAGGCGCCCTGTTCCTGTGCCAGGCGATTGGACGCTTTCAGCAGGTAGTACTGAATGGCTTCAAAGGTCTTATGGGTCAGGCCGTTGGCGGAACCATCGGAGTAACGGACACCGTGCTTGGCCAGGTAATAGGCATAGTTGATGACACCAACACCCAGCGGTCTGCGCCCCATGGTAGAGGTGAGGGCGGCTTCAACCGGGTAATCCTGGTAATCCAGCAGGCTGTCCAGGGCGCGGACAATCAGGTCGGCCAGGTCTTCCAGCTCATCCAGATTGTCCACTTTGCCCAGGTTGAAGGCGGCTAGAGTGCAGAGGGCGATTTCCCCTTCCGGATCGTTGATATCCTTCAATGGCTTGGTAGGCAGAGCGATCTCAAGGCAGAGGTTGCTCTGGCGTACGGGCGCCACGGCCGGATTGAATGGGCTGTGCGTATTGCAGTGATCCACGTTCTGCAGGTAGATACGGCCGGTACCCGCGCGTTCCTGGGCAAACAGGGAGAACAACTCCATCGCCTTCAGGGTCTTTTTGCGGATCGATGGATCCTGTTCGTACTGGGCGTACAGAGCTTCGAACTTTTCCTGATCGGCAAAGAAAGCATCATATAGCCCAGGCACATCGCTGGGTGAGAACAGGGTGATGTTGCCGCCCTGGATCAGGCGCTGATACATCAGGCGGTTCATCTGGACGCCGTAGTCAATATGGCGCACCCGGTTTTCTTCGACGCCGCGGTTGTTTTTCAGGACCAGCAGGTTCTCAACTTCATAGTGCCAGAGTGGGTAGAACAGGGTTGCAGCCCCACCACGCACGCCGCCCTGGGAGCAGGACTTCACTGCAGTCTGGAAATACTTGTAGAACGGAATACAGCCCGTATGGAACGCTTCACCGCCGCGGATGGGACTGCCAATGGCGCGGATGTTACCGGCATTGATGCCGATCCCGGCACGCTGGCTGACATATTTTACAATGGCGCTGGCCGTGGCGTTGATGGAATCCAGTGAGTCGCCGCATTCAATCAGGACACAGGAACTGAACTGGCGGGTTGGGGTACGCACGCCAGACATGATCGGGGTCGGCAGCGACAGCTTGAAGGTGGACACGGCGTCATAAAAACGCTGGATGTAATCCATCCGGGTGTCTTTTGGGTAGCCGGAGAACAGACAGGCGCCGATCAGCATATAAAGGAACTGCGGGCTCTCAAAGTATTCGCCGGTGACCCGGTTCTGCACCAGGTACTTGCCTTCCAGTTGCTTCACGGCAGCATAGCTGAAGTCCATGTCGCGGCTGTGATCCAGGAACTGGTCCATGGCATCAAACTCTTCCCGGGTATAGTCCAGCAGCAACTGATTGTCGTATTTCTTCAGTTCCACCAGGCGGACGACGTGATCGTAGAGCGCCGGCGGCTCAAATTGACCGAAGGCTTTCTTGCGGAGGTGGAAAATGGCCAGGCGGGCGGCCAGATACTGGTAGTCAGGGGTTTCCCGGGAGATCAGGTCGGCAGCGGATTTGATCAGGGTCTCGTGGATATCGACCGTCTGGATGCCATCGTAGAACTGAATATGGGATTTCAGCTCGACCTGGGAGACAGACACATTGTCCAGCCCGTCGGCGGCCCAGGCGATAACGCGATGGATCTTGTCGAGGTCCAGCCGGTCCTTTTGTCCGTTACGCTTGGTGACCTGAAGATTTTTGTTCATGAAGCCCTGTACCTGTGATCACTATATGTTGTGGTGCCTGAAAAAGGTGGTAAGCAAACTTAATGCCTGTTGGCAGTCTGTATGCGGGCACCGGCGACCTATTGTGTGCTGTTTCGATGGCGCAAGAATGCCGCACTGACTGCCGGGTAAGCTGCCGGCGGATCAGTGATTATTGGTTCATTCATGGAACCCCTCCCTGGTTTTTGACACACTGCGCAAGACCCTGTTGCTCTACTTATTCGTGGTCCGGTGTCATCCTTGCCGACCTGAGGCCGATTTGCAGGATCTACAACATATTGGGTAATTAAAACGTATAAACACAAGATAAAGCGGTATGGTCAGATTTTCAAGTTGGGGCATACCCGGGAGGACTGTGTATAAGGTGTGAGTAATTGCAAAAGGGTTAGTGGTCGCACACGCAAGAATTTCGATTCCAGCGACGCTCGTTGAGGATTAGGTCAGTGTACAACCCTGATCTTTGGGAGCACTATATTTTTTTTCAATCAACTTTTGCCCAGGGATAGATTTTTTCTTTAATTCAGGTTCTAGGCGGCTCCACTATATCTTGTGGTGGGTGTCAATGGCTTTTTGAGGGCGGTGGGGTATTTCGCTGTCAGATAGGGGCGTTATTTTATCTCATGAAGCGCGTTGGGAGCGAATTGTTACGAAGAGTGACGAAGGCTGTTCTGGTTACAGATTGCAACAGTCATTATCATAAGGCATCGGTAAGCTATGCCTATCGTAATGCTGCAGGGGCAAGACTGACGTCAGGCGTCAGTATTCTGTCATTGGACAGGCGCCTGTATCGCCGGTTTAGACCAACTGCTTGTGGAAACGATTGTGGAAAATGCCGACTCCGGACGCATTCTCATTGTTGAGGATGATGAGCGTCTTGCCGCTTTAACCAAGGAATACCTGGAAAACAACGGGATGTCTGCCGCTATCGAGGGCGATGGCGCCAAGGCGGTTGCCCGCATCCTGGAGGAACAGCCTGACCTGGTAGTGCTGGATCTGATGCTGCCGGGCGAGGATGGTGTCTCTATCTGCCGTCGGGTACGGCCAGAATACAGCGGCCCGATCTTGATGCTGACCGCCAGGACCGACGATCTTGACGAAGTCCTCGGGCTGGAAATGGGTGCGGATGACTATGTCGCCAAGCCGGTGCGTCCACGGGTGCTACTGGCCCGGATTCGCGCCCTGATGCGTCGCCGGTTACCGGTGGTTGAGAAAACCGAGGAGACCGGCGTCATTCGCCTGACCTTCGGCAACCTGGTGGTGGACAGTGCCATGCGTGAAGCCTGGCTTGAGAACCAGAGTGTTGATCTCACCAGTGCTGAATTCGACCTGCTCTGGCTGCTCTGTTCCAATGCCGGGCGTGTGCTGAGCCGGGAAGAGATTTTTGAAAAACTCCGTGGTATCGAATACGACGGCCAGGATCGCTCTATTGATGTGCGCGTCTCCCGTATCCGTCCCAAGATCGGTGATGACCCGATGCATCCCCGGTTGATTAAAACCGTCCGCTCCAAAGGTTATCTTTTTGTCAAAACCGGTACGGACTGAGTGGCGTTGTGAGCAGTATATTTCTTCGCATATACGGCGGCCTGCTGTTTACATTGGTGTTGGTCGCCGTCCTCTCGGGTATGGCGCTGACGATTATTAATGGCGTCAGGCTGCAGGATTACCGGGAAAGCACCGCCCAGGGCACATTCGGAATGATGGCCTGGCAGCTGGATCGGCTGGAACCGTCACAGTGGAACGCCAGGATGCTGGATTGGGGCCAGCGGCTGGGGATTCCCCTGGAGGTGATGTCAGATGAGCAGTCAGGTCTCAGTCAGCGGATGTTGGATCGATTGTCCGGTGGTCGCGCCATTGTTGAATCCAGCAGTGATGACAGCTTCCTGGTGTTCTCCCGCATTAACCCGCAGACATTGCTCGTCGGTACGGTGACGGATCTGACCGAACAGCTGGCTTCGGGGAACGCCACACTGACCCGCAACTGGCTGCAGTCATTCCCTGCGATTGAGCGTGAACAGGTGCTGTCAGAACTGGGGCAGCGCCTGTTCAAGTATCCACTGACACTATTGGATCCGCCGGTTTTGGGTCTTGGGCCTCGCCAGCTGGCGTTGCTGCGCACCGGTTATCCGCTGGTCATGTTTAATCCCAATGGGCGAACCATGACCATGTATGTCGGTATGGAAGGCGACTCGCGTATTCTGCGCATGGGGCCGGTGGAGCTACTGGATCTGTATCCCTTCCGCTTGTTGGCCACCATTGGTCTGTTCATGCTGGCGTCGATGAGTATTGCCATATATGTCCTGGTGCGCGGGCTGGAGCGACGATTGCGCAAGATGGAAGAGGCCGCCACCCAGATATCCCGGGGCAACCTGGATGTCCGGGTCAACATGCATGGCTCTGATTCCATTGGTCAGCTGGCACGGGCGTTTAATGGCATGGCCAGTCATATCCAGCGGTTACTGAGTATTCAGAAGGAAATGATCCGTGGCGTGTCCCATGAATTGCGCACGCCAGTGGCGCGTCTTCGATTTGCCCTGGAGATGGTTGCGGATGCAGAAACACCGTCTGAACGGGAGCAGTACATCAATGGCATGGATCATGATATCGAAGAGTTGGACAAGCTCGTTGATGAGATTCTGACCTACGCCAACCTGGAGCAGGGAACGCCGGTCATCCGCTATGAGCGGGCTGATGTTGATAATATCGTGGCGCAGGTGGTTGAAGAGCACCGTCGTCAGCAAAGCCGGGTCACTATCGAACATGTGCCCTGCAAGGCGCTGGAACATCGTCGTCGGATTGATGTGGACAAACGCTATATTCACCGGGCAATCCAGAACCTGGTCGGGAATGCCTGTCGTTATGCGGAATCGTCAGTCAGGGTGAGTTTCAGTGTCAGCCACGACAGTTGTCGGGTGGATGTTGAAGACGATGGCCCCGGTATTCCTGAGGAGCAGCGTGACCGGGTGTTTACCGCGTTTGCACGATTGGATGATAGCCGAACCCGCGCTTCAGGCGGCTATGGGTTGGGGCTGTCGATTGTGCGTCGCATTATGAACTGGCATAACGGCCAGGCCATGGTTGGAAAAAGTGAGTCATTGGCCGGAGCACGATTCAGCCTGGTCTGGCCCAGACGGCAGGCCTGATGAGCAGAAAAGCACGACTGTCTTCTGATTGTCAATTGTAAAGATACATTTGTTTACGCTGCTGCTCTGGCATAACAAATGCGTATTTGACATGATTGACATCGCAGCTTTGTCAGATTAGTCAAAGATGCAGTGAGGTTGTAGTTGGAATTTTATTCCTGATTATTGTTCTTGTCTTGGGCCCACCGTTTGGTGGGCCTTTTTTTTATCCGGTCACTGGCGCCATTTCAGGCTGTGCAGTGCGAATCTGTGGCAGTGTCTTGAAGCAGGTCGCTTTGGCTGTTTTCAGAAAATCCGCCATGAACGGCATGTCTTGCTGTTCCTCACGTATGGCCGCGTAAAGGGTTGACCACAGCCCCTTCTCTCCCAGTTTCAGTGCCCGGATATACCCTTGCTCCAGATATTCGTGCATGGCCCAGTTGGGTAGTGCGCAAACACCCCGGTTGCTGACCACGAGCTGGATCATCATGACGGTTAACTCCGTGAGACGAATGCTGGCAGGTTCGGCATTTGCAGGATCCAGGAATTGCCGGAATATATCCAAACGTTGTCGTTCGACGGGGTAGGTGATCAGGACTTCCTGCGCCAGCTGTTTTGGGTGGACACAGGTTTGTCTGGCCAGCGGATGCCGATGGCTTATCGCCAGCAGGATCTCGTAGCGAAACAGGGGTTCATAGTGAATACCGGGCAAGTCATCAGGGTCTGATGTCACCACGAGGTCCAGGTCGCCGCGCGTCAATGCAGGGAGCGGCGTGAAATTAAATCCGCTCGCGAGATCCAGCTCGACTTCCGGCCAGTGATCACGAAACGTATCCAGCGTCGGCATTAACCATTGGTAGCAGCTGTGACATTCAATCGCCATATGCAGCCGTCCTGACTGTCCGCCTGCCAACCGGGCAAGGTCCCGTTCTGTATTGCGAACGGTGGGCAGGATGTCATCTGCCAGTTGTAACAGTCGAAGGCCTGCCGTGGTGAAGCGCAATGGTCGGGTTTTGCGGATAAATAATGCCTGTCCGAGCCGCGCTTCCAGATCCTTGATCTGGTGGGAGAGGGCGGATTGAGTCAGGTGTACCCGTTCGGCGGCTTCGACCAGGCTGCCGCATTCGCGCAGGGCATCGAGGGTTTTCAGGTGGCGGATTTCAAGCATGACTATTAGAAATTCTCATTGTTATGTTTAGAAATATGAGATTGATTCAATTTTAACCGGGTTTCAGAATACGACTCAACCGGTCAGGAGTGACCAGGTACACATAACAACCAGAAACAGACAGACGAGCGTGGGAGTTACAGGAATGGCGATTGCACATGTGCCCGGTTTTCCCCGGATAGGTGCACAACGAGAATTGAAGCGCGCGGTAGAAGCCTATTGGGCTGGCAAGATGGATCAGGCGGCACTGATGGCAGCCGGTCAGGCCATGCGTGCCACAAACTGGCAGAAGCAACAGGCCGCAGGTCTTGATGTTGTGACCGTGGGTGACTTTGCCTGGTATGACCATGTGCTGAACCATTCAATGATGTTTGGCGTGATACCGGCGCGTTTTGGTGAGAGTGAGGCAACGTTATCTTCCTCCCTGGATACGATGTTTCGTATGGCGCGGGGGCGGGCGCCGAGTGGTGAGTCGGCAGCAGCCTGTGAAATGACCAAATGGTTCGATACCAATTATCACTACATCGTGCCTGAATTTACCGTCAACCAGACCTTTTCGCTGGATACGGATGCCTTGTTTGCGGAAATCGCTGAAGCACAGGCTGCGGGTTATCAGGTCAAGCCTGTCCTGATAGGCCCCATCACTTACCTTTGGCTGGGTAAAGTGAAAGGTGACGCTTTCGACCGCCTGGCCCTGCTGCCGGATTTGCTGACGGTGTATGCTGAATTGCTGCATCGCCTGCAGGGCTTGGGCATTGAGTGGGTTCAGATGGATGAGCCGGCGCTGGTGCTGGATCTCCCATCAGATTGGCAACAGGCCTATGAGTCTGCCTATAACCGGCTGCAGGGGGCAGGCTGCAAGACTCTGCTGACAACCTATTTCGGCCATCTGGATGACAACCTGGGGCTGGCAGTCAATCTTCCCGTTGATGGTCTGCATATTGATGCCGTTCGGGCGCCTGAGCAGCTGAATGCCATCCTTGACCGCCTGCCTGCCTATAAGGTGTTGTCGCTGGGCGTGGTGAATGGTCGTAATGTCTGGCGCAATGATCTGCAGGCTTCCCTGACGTTGTTGGATCGTGCTTACCAGCGCATAGGCGAACGACTTTGGGTGTCTGCCAGTTGTTCGTTACTGCACAGTCCTGTTGACCTGACATTTGAAACAGAACTGGATGCTGAAGTAAAAAACTGGTTGGCCTTCAGTGTGCAGAAGCTGCATGAGATTGCTGCCCTGGGACGATTGGTGGATGGCAATGGGCATGAGGATGATCAGTTGTTGCTTGCTGCCAGCGATGCTGCAAAGGCCGAGCGCGCTAACGCTCATCGCATCCATGACCAGCAGGTGCAGCAGCGGGTCAGCCAGATAACGTCAGCAATGTGTGAGCGTCGTTCGCCTTACGATGCGCGAGCCAGGGCGCAGCGCGGTCGATTGGGGTTGCCGTTGTATCCGACAACGACCATCGGTTCTTTTCCGCAGACGGCAGACATTCGTACCAACCGTAACCGCTTCCGTAAGGGTGAGCTGGACGAAAGCACGTATATCCGCCTGATGGAGGAGGAAATCGCCTCTGTCATTGCACGACAGGAGGCGTTGGGGCTGGATGTATTGGTCCATGGGGAAGCTGAACGGAATGACATGGTCGAATACTTTGGTGAGCAACTGGAAGGCTTTACCTTTACCCGCAACGGCTGGGTGCAGAGCTATGGCTCACGTTGTGTCAAGCCGCCCATTATCGTCGGGGATATACACCGCAACGGGCCGATGACCGTGGAATGGACGACCTTTGCCCAATCCTGTACCGAAAAACCGGTCAAGGGCATGCTGACAGGGCCGGTTACTATCCTGTGCTGGTCATTCCCCCGGGAAGATGTATCCCGAGAGACTTCCTGCCGACAGCTGGCGCTGGCGTTGCGTGATGAGGTGCTGGATCTGGAGCGCGCGGGCATCGGGATTATCCAGATTGATGAACCTGCCATCCGGGAAGGTTTGCCATTACGACGTACTGAGTGGCAGGCTTATCTGAACTGGGCGGTGGATTGCTTCCGGATTGCAGCCTCCGGTGTGGATGATGACACCCAGATTCATACCCACATGTGCTACAGCGAATTCAACGACATTATCGAAGCGATTGCGGCCATGGATGCGGATGTCATTACCATTGAGACCTCGCGTTCTGACATGGAATTGCTGGATGTGTTCAAGGACTTTGACTACCCCAATGAAATCGGGCCGGGTGTCTATGACATCCATTCTCCTAATGTCCCCGATGCCGAGTGGATGAGGGCGTTGTTGCACAAGGCGGAGGAACGCATACCCGCTGAGCGGCTATGGGTGAACCCGGATTGCGGTCTGAAAACACGGCAGTGGCCTGAAGTCGAGCAGGCCTTGGCGCAGATGGTATTAGTGGCACAAACCCTGCGGGAAGAGCGCAGGGAGGTAGAGATAGAAGCCGTTTAATCGTGGTGACTGAAACCGGTCTCAGGAGGCCGGTTTCAGTCTTTCATAATGCGGTATTTGATGGCCTGCCAGGTATTGGCACAACCGATTCACCTGACTGGCTGGCATTTCCATACCGGTTTTGGTGCGGCGCCAGAGAATATCGTCAGTCGTCACCGCCCATTCCTGCTCAACCAGGTAGTCGACTTCTCGGGCGTATAAACCATTACCGAAGTGTTCACCCAGATCTTCCAGGCATTGGCACTGCTGAAGCAGGTCTTTGCTGCGTGCACCATAGGTGCCGAGGTAGCGTTGACGCACCGTTTCGGGTAACCAGGGATAGGCCTCAGTGAGTTCGTTGGCACAGGTGTTGATATCGCTGCATTCGCCGCCAGGCAGTGGTGCGTTAGCAGTCCATGTGGGGCCTGATTCCGGGAGCCAGGGGGACAGTTTCTTCAGTGCTGCCTCGGCTAATTTCCGATAGGTGGTCAGTTTGCCGCCAAACACGTTCAGCAGCGGCACGTGGCCGCTTTGATCGCTGACGGTCAGTGTATAGTCCCGGGTGATAGCGGATGGGTCGCTGGACTCATCGTTGCACAGTGGGCGAACCCCTGAGAAGGTGTGAACAATATCGGCTTTCGTCAGTTGTTTGCGGAAGCTGCTGTTAACCAGCTCCAGGAGGTACTCAATTTCCTCCTCTGAAATGGCGGCTTTCGCGGGGTCGCCTTCATATTCCATATCGGTTGTACCAATGATGGAATATTTATCCAACCACGGGATAACAAACACAATACGGCTATCGCTGTTCTGGACAATATAGGCATGCGGCTGGTCATGAAGCCTGGGAACCACAATATGGCTGCCCTTGATCATGCGGATTCCGTATTCCGGATGGAGCTGTAACTGGTTTTCTATAAAGCTCGCCACCCAGGGACCGGCGGCATTGACCAGGCTTCTGGCGTAGTAAAGGATGGTTTCCCCGGTCTCTTGGGTCAGTTGTATTTCCCAGCAGGGGTTGGCGCCGCCAAGACGTTTGGCTCCGGTGCAGCGGGTTCGGGTCAGGATTTTTGCCCCTTTCTCCCGGGCGGCAATCGCATTGCAGATCACCAGGCGGGCGTCATCAACCCAGCAGTCGGAGTATTCAAAGGTAGTCTTGAACGTCGGTTTTAGTGGTGAGTGTTCGTCCAGCTTGACTGTGCGGCAGCCGGGTAATACTTCCCGGCGAGCCAGGGTGTCATAAAGAAAAAGGCCGCAGCGGATCATCCAGGCAGGACGCAGGTGAGGGGCATGGGGGAGCTGAAAACGCATGGGCTGCACCAGGTGAGGCGCGCTTTTCAAGACCACTTCCCGCTCTCTCAGTGCTTCGCGAACCAGTCTGAATTCATAATGCTCCAGGTAACGCAGACCGCCATGAATCAGCTTGCTGCTGGCGGATGACGTGGCGGATGCCAGGTCGGCCTGTTCGCAAAGCAAAACACTCAGACCGCGCCCGGCGGCATCGCGGGCAATGCCGACGCCATTGATACCACCGCCAATGATGAGCATATCCAGAGGATTTTTAGCCGTTATTCCCGGTTGTGCGACAGCCTGCATGGTTGGATTCCATTTTCGAATTAGAAAATTTAGTGTTCATAAGTGAAAACAATATGTTCATTTTAGAATTTGTGAGTGAAAACTCAATCGTTTCTGAACAA
Organism: Kistimonas asteriae; assembly: GCF_018263925.1. Taxonomy (GTDB): domain Bacteria; phylum Pseudomonadota; class Gammaproteobacteria; order Pseudomonadales; family Endozoicomonadaceae; genus Kistimonas; species Kistimonas asteriae. Next base: position 170,793 of record NZ_JAEVHF010000003.1, on the reverse strand, counting down.
TAAATAACGAAATGGAAACGGAATCTCAGGTCGTCAGTCTGCCAAGGTCAGTTGGACACTATGTTCATCCAGTAGCTGACAGATACTGGGCGAGGGTTTGCTGTCAGTAAACACGTGGTGAAAACGGGTGATGGTATCCAGGCGCACAACGGCGTTGCGGCCAAACTTGGAATGATCCGCCGCCAGGAATAGCTGTCGAGAGTTATTCATAATGGCGCGGGAAACGTGGACTTCCTGGTAATCAAAATCCAGCAGGGAGCCATCCTCATCAATACCACTGATGCCGAGGATGCCAAAATCCACCTTGAACTGCTCGATGAAATCCTCAGTGGCCTGACCCACCAGGCCGCCATCCCCCCTGACCGTGCCGCCGGTCAGCAGGATATCAAAATCATCTTTCTGGCTGAGAATCGTGGCAACATGGATATTATTGGTAATGACTCTGAGCCCGCGGTGTTCGAGCAGGGCCTGGGCGATGGCTTCGGTGGTGGTGCCAATGTTGATGAACAGGGAGCAGTGGTTTGGGATGGCGGCCGCTACGGCAGCGGCAATACGTTGCTTTTGATTGGAGGAGAGGGAAACCCGGTCATTGTAATCTGTGTTCTGGATGGACGAGTCAATGCCTGCACCGCCGTGATAGCGTTTCAGCTTTCCCTCATTGGCGAGCTGGTTAATATCCCGGCGGATGGTCTGTGGTGTGACGCGAAAATTCTGGGCCAGTTCGTCAATAGTGGCGTAACCATTGCCGCTGATATAGTCGAGAATGGCCGTGCGGCGGTCGAAATGGTCCATACAGATGTTCGGTTCCGGTCAGGTTTGGGCGTGGGTTCTGCCCGGCAGCGGGCTGAGGTTCATGGTAGCATTACTGCCATAGAATAAATAACTGTCGCATGTGGCTGTAGGCATGCGTGCGGGCAAGAGAATGTGTCAGGGGTCAGGGCATGACAATCAAAACAGTTTTTGCAGGTTTGCTGTTATCGGTACTGGTGGGGTGTCAGACGATTAACACCACTGACAGTGGGGTGGTGGGGGTTCAGCGGGAGCAGCGGATGTTCGCCCTGCTTAGCGCTGAGCAGGTGGATACCATGTCAGCCGCGGCCTATCACAACACCATTAAAGAGGCCGGCGGCAAGAAAACCCTGAATACGGACGATGCCACCCTGAAGCGGCTGCGTCGCATTGCCGCCAACCTGGTCGATGAAACTCGGGCATTTCGGGTGGATGCCCAGCAGTGGCGCTGGGAAGTGAATGTTATCCAGAGCGATGTGATGAACGCCAGCTGTATGCCCGGGGGGAAAATCCTGTTTTACAGCGGGATTATTGATCGCCTGAAACTCACCGATGATGAAATTGCCGCCATCATGGGCCATGAAATGGCGCATGCATTGCGTGAGCATGGTCGTGAGGCCATGTCCGAAGCGTATGCCGTTGAGCTTGGGAGGGGAGCCGTCGGCGCATTGTTGGGACTGGATGACAATGTGATGGGGTTGGCAAACAATGTCGTTCAGTATGCCCTGACATTACCCAACAGCCGGGAGAAGGAGGCGGAAGCCGATATCATCGGCCTTGAGCTGATGGCCCGTGCAGGTTACCACCCACAGGCTGCCATTACGCTGTGGCAGAAAATGGCGAAGCAGGGCGGCGACCAGCCCCCGGAATTTATGAGCACCCACCCAGCGACGGAGACGCGCATTATCGGCCTTCGTCACTACATGCCAAAGGTGATGCCCCTCTATCATCAGGCGCGAAACTATTCATCGTGAGAGTGTGTCCGGGTCTCAGTCAACGAGGTATGCAGGCAGCGCTTCCTCGTTAAGACTGAGCCCTGTTTTATCGCCAGCTTGCAAGGTTGTCTTTCCCGGTACGGTGACCGTAATGACCTGGTTTGAAGGTAGCGCGATATGTAGCAGGGTGTGGCTTCCCTGAAAGGTGCGTCGGATAACTTTGCCTTTGTAAGGACTCTGGGTTTCCAGGCTGAGGTTATCCGGACGGATGAGCACCTCGACAGTACGATTCTCAGGGTAAGACTGCAGATTGGGCAGAGTGCCCAGTTCGGTCTGGGTCTGCCCGTCGATGACTTTACCGGGGATCAGGCACCCTTCACCGATAAACCGGGCTGTAAAGGCGGTGGCTGGTGTGTCATAGAGATTTTCTGGTGTATCCCACTGTAACAGTTTGCCGTTTTGCATCACGCCGATCTTGTCTGCAAATGAAAAAGCTTCATCCTGGTCATGGGTGACCAGGATCGCGCTGATCTGTGCTGCCTGAAGAATGTCGCGCACTTCGCGGGCGAGGCTGGTGCGCAGCTCCGCATCCAGATTGGAAAAGGGTTCGTCAAGCAGCAGCAGGCGTGGTTCCGGGGCGAGGGCGCGGGCCAGTGCGACCCGCTGCTGTTGTCCGCCGGACAATTCATGGGGGTAACGCTTGGCCAGGGTGACGAGTCCGGTCAAATCCAGCAGACGATCAACCGTTGCTTTGCAGTTTGCCTTCTTGTGAATCCCGAAAGCGATATTGTCCCTGATGGTCAGGTGAGGGAATAAGGCGTAGTCCTGAAACACCATGCCCAGCTGACGTTTTTCCGGGGGAACCTGGAAATCCGGTGTCGACAGGGCGGTACCGGCGAGCAGAATGCTGCCGGAAGTGATCCGTTCAAAACCGGCAATGGCACGCAGGGTGGTGGTTTTACCGCAGCCGCTTGGACCCAGCAGGCAGGCAGCCTCACCTTTTTCGATCACAAAGCTGACGGCATCAACAGCAGCCTGGCTGCCGTAGTGGCAGGATAGCGTATCAACGGTGAGCAGGTGTGGCGTCATGGATTTCCGTAAGGTCGTTGTAGAATGCCCGACTCAGGCGTTGACCAGCCGTTCTGGATCAGTCGTGGCTTGCCGCATGAGTTGGGCGTTGATGGTAATCGGCAGGGGGAGAGATGGCAATTATCAGCGGTGGATAGGGACATGTCATAGTGCTTCCAGCTTTCGGCAATGGCTCGCTTCCGGTACCTGCTCGGGGACGGGGACGGTTATGCTTTGTTGCCGGTAAGGCTGCCTAAGCTTATGCGTTTTTCATATGCGGCTGATTTTTAATCCGTGAATATACTTACCTGCGCTGCATGTATTCCCTATCAATTGTTGATTGACACGTAGCGGGTTGCAGGCGCCTGGGTGTGATATCCAGATAACCTGTTAAGCATCAATGCAAGTTGTTCGCACGCTGGAGTGTGATCATGACTGGCAAAAGAGCGGGCTGGCGTGCCGCGCTGGTGTGTGGCACCGCATCATTGTTTTGTTTCCTTCAATTCATGCTACAGGGCGCGCCGGGGATGTTTGTACCAGCGTTGATGGCTGATCTTTCCGTTTCTCCGGCCCAGATCGGTTTTATATCCAGTGCCTTTGTCTGTACCTATATGATTTGTCAGGTGCCGGCAGGTTTGGTGATCGACCGCTGGGGGGCTCGGTGGGCCATGTTTGTGTCGTTATTGGCCGTTACCCTTGGTTGTCTGCTGTTTTCCTTGGCTGACACGTGGCAGATGGCGGTGTTGGGGCGGATGCTGATGGGCGTTGCCGCCGCAGCGGGGATTACGGGGTGTATGTACCTGGCTGGTAACTGGTATCCAGCGGCCTGGTTTCCCCTGATTGCCGGAATTATCGAAATGGTGGCCATGCTGGGTGGTGGCGCTGGCAGCGTGGTGCTGGAAACCTATGATGGACAATGGCGGTCAGCTTTTTTGGACATGGGCGTTCTGGCAGCGGTTATTGCTATCGCTATCGCGTTCTTCGTGCGTGACAGGCCGTCCTTTGCCAAGGATGCGGACCTGAATCTGGATGAGAGCGATCCCCAGGCCTTGGGGCTGGTCGATACCCTGGGGAAGTTGATGCACCTGCCGGTTTTCTGGATCTGTGCCTTTTATGGCGGTGTCATTTACGCCCTGATCAGCAGTTTTGCCCAGTTATGGTGTATTCCCTATCTCAACAACCTGTACCCGGAATGTCCGCGCGAGGTGGCGGAAGGCACGGCGTTGATTTTTCTGGGGCTGGCGGTGGGGACACCTTTGTGCGGCATGATGGCCAGTCTGACGGGCAAGAATAAACCGGTGCTGGTGGGGGGGGCTGTGCTAGTGGCCGTGGCCATGTGGGTGGTAATGTATCAGCCTCTGTCACTGCTTGGGATGTCAGCGATACTCTTTTTCATGGGGTTAGCGTCAGGCTCCTATGCGCTGGTGTATGGTGCGGTACGGAATATTGTCTGCTGCCGAATTCGGGCCACTGCCATCGCATTGCTTAATGCGCTGATGCTGATCGGTTCTCCCCTGTTTCAACCGGTCTCCGGTTGGTTGCTGGATCGGGCACTGGCCAGCCAGGGAGCGCTTGATGTCGCTTCCTACCAGGCGGCGATGCTGCCATTGCTGGTCTGTATGTTGCTGTCCATTCCGTTATGTTTTCTGATCAATGAACAGCGGCCGAAACGCCCTGCGAGACGGTTGCGTCATGCCCATGTCTGGATTGTCAGAGGGAAGTGGTTGAACTGTATCCGGTGATGAAGGTTATAATTCGCACTGATTTATATACCCAAGACCAGAGGTAATACATGTCAGAGGACGTGATCGAACAGATTAAGCAGCAGATAGCTGACAATGATGTCCTGCTATACATGAAAGGATCCCCGAGAATGCCGCAGTGTGGCTTTTCTTCACGCGCTGTTCAGATTCTGATCGCCTGTGGTGAGAAGTTCGCGTATGTGGATATTCTGGAAAATCCCGAGATTCGTGCCAACCTGCCGAAATACGCGAACTGGCCGACTTTTCCTCAGCTCTGGATCAAGGGTGAGTTGGTGGGCGGCAGTGACATCCTCGTAGACCTCTACGAGAAGGGTGAGCTGCAGTCAATGATCAAGGCAGCGGTGAAGGGTGAGTCAGAGCCCTCTGACAGTGCAGGACAGGCGTAAGCTCTTTCTGCGACCGGTTATCCCAAAGGGATAGCCGGTTCCTTTTTTGCCTTTGTTACTGTGTTTCTTGCTCGTTTTTGTTCCTTCTGTTTCCCCATTTCGTTTCTGTATTCTGTCGATTAAATTTTTCTATCAGGCAGAGATAAAATTTCTATCAGGATTTCCGGTGTCGGCGGTAGGCGATCTTCGGTACAGGGTATATGATGTAGATCATTTGTCCCGGACCGGCAGGGGTAATCCCTGTCGGTCCAGTTGATCAATACTGATGGAGAAGCTCAATGGGCGTATTGGTAGGTAAGAAAGCACCTGACTTCACTGTTCCTGCGGTTCTGGCTGACGGCACGATTGTCGACGAGTACAACTTTGCAGAAGCCATCAAGGGTAAATACGGCCTGGTGTTCTTCTATCCGCTGGATTTCACCTTTGTCTGCCCTTCAGAGCTGATTGCACTGGATCACCGTATTGAGCAGTTCAAGGAAAAAGGTGTTGAAGTGGTCGGTGTTTCCATTGACTCCCACTTCAGCCACAACGCATGGCGTAACACCCCGGTAGACAAGGGGGGTATTGGTCAGGTGGGTTACACACTGGCTGCCGACATGCGTCACGACATCGCCAAGGCGTACGACGTGGAATCTGAAGGTGGCGTAGCGTTCCGTGGTGCATTCCTGATCGACAAGGAAGGCACTGTTCGCGCCCAGATCGTGAACGACCTGCCACTGGGCCGTAACATTGACGAGCTGCTGCGTCTGGTTGATGCCCTGCAGTTCCACGAAGAGCACGGCGAAGTCTGCCCGGCTAACTGGGAAAAAGGCAAAAAAGGTATGCAGGCTAATCCGAATGGTGTTGCTGCTTACTTGTCTGAGAATGCTGATGAGCTGTAATTGATTTTTCAATACAGATAAAAAGAAAGCCCTGCAATTGCAGGGCTTTTTTATTTACAGGATCATGGCGGCGACCCAGCCGAATACCAGTAGCGGCAGGTTATAGTGGATGAATGTCGGGATAACGGAATCCCTGATGTGGTCGTGTTGACCGTCAGCATTCAAGCCGGCAGTGGGGCCGATGGTGGAATCGGAAGCCGGTGAGCCGGCGTCGCCCAGTGCGCCGGATGTGCCAACTAGAGCCGCAACGGCCAATGGAGAAAATCCAAGGGAGAGGCCAAGCGGCACATACAGTGTCGCAATGATGGGTACGGTCGAAAAGGATGAGCCAATACCCATGGTCACCAGCAGGCCGACCAGCAGCATCATGAATGCAGCCAGCCCTTTATTCCCCTGAATCATTTCACCGATAGCGTTGACCAGCTGAGGCACGGCGCCTGTCGTTCTAAGCACTTCAGAAAAGCCGGCGGCAGTAATCATGATAAAGCCGCAGAAAGCCATCATTTTCATCCCCTGAACAAACACGTCATCAGCTGAGCGCCAGCAGATGACGCCACCAATGACCAGAGTCATGCAGCCCACCAGAGCGCCAAGGCTCATGGAGCCGGTTTGCAGTTGTGCCGTCAGTGCCAGTATGACTGCGAGCCCTGTTATCAGCGCATTTTTTCTGGATACCTTGGGGATTGCTTGAGCGCTGGAGGCGGACGGTTCATCAATGCGATAGGTTCTTGGTTTGCGATAGGTAATGAACACTGCTGTGAGCATACCCAGGAACATACCGACTACTGGAATGATCATGGCGCTGGACATGGAGAATCCGGTGGTATCAAGGCCGTTGGTTTTCAGGTTGGCGGCCAGGATCTCATTCAGATAAATATTGCCGAAACCAACCGGGAACAGCATATAGGTCGCTGTCAGACCGAAGGTGATCACACAGGCCACCTGGCGTCGATCCAGTTGCATGCGGCTGAAGGCGCCCAGCAGCGGGGGAATCAGGATCGGTATAAAGGCGATGTGAACGGGTATCAGATTCTGTGAGGCAATGGCCATCAGAATAATGCTGCCCAGCAGGCCAAGCTTGATCAGGCGAGGGTTGCCTTTCGCCTTGGCTTTATCCATCTGCGTGATGATGCCGCCGGCCAGGGCTTCGGGAATGCCGGAGCGGGAGATCGCCATGGCAAAGGCGCCGAGTAATGCGTAACTCAGGGCAATGCTGGCGCCGCCACCCAGTCCCGCACCAAAGGCGGACAGGGTCTCTTCCAGATTGAGTCCGCCGGTCAGGCCGCCGGCCAGAGCGCCCAGGAAAAGGGCTAAAATCACGTTTACGCGCATCAGGCTCAAGGAGAGCATGATGACCACCGCAACAATCACTGCGTTCATGGGTCAAACCTTCAGGTCTTAAATGTTTGGGTTGCCGCCGTGTTCTTAATTATGCATCAGCTTATGCGGTGACACGGGCAGAATAACTGTCGGAAGCGGTCAGAATAGCTAACAGAATCCGTTTGAAACGTTGGTTTCAGTGATGATGGTGGTGCAGGTGGGAATGGTGCAGGCAGACAGAGCAGACAGATTCAGAAGTGACCGTTAGAGGTGAGCAGTATGAGTCAAAGAGTATTAGCATCTTATTGTCTCGGTAATGGTGTATCTGGACTGAACTGCGTCTGCAGTTGCTGGAAAAATAACCTGAACGGCGGCAGGACTGCAAGGTTTTTGTAAGAATTTTTCGAGAAAGAAAACGCTCTGGCCAGCGGCTCAGAGCGTTCAGGTGCGGTGTGGCTATCAGTCGTTCCAGCCGCCCAGTTCTTTCCAGCGGTTGACGATGGTGCAGAACAGTTCGGCAGTTTTCCGGGTGTCATACCGGGCGGAGTGCGCTTCATTTTTGTCGAAGCGAATACCGGCAACATCACAGGCGCGCGCCAGTACGGTCTGGCCATAAGCGAGACCTGAGAGTGTCGCGGTATCAAAGCAGGAGAAGGGGTGGAACGGGTTGCGCTTGATGTCATTCCGTTCTGCGCAGGCATTGACAAAGCCCAGGTCGAAGGTGGCGTTGTGGCCAACCAGGATAGCCCTGGAGCAACCATAGCGCTTAACGGCCTTGCGCACGGACTTGAAGATGTTGGTCAAGGCTTCCTGTTCCGGATGCGCGATGCGCAACGGATGAAAGGGGTCGATACCGATGAATTCAATCGCTGCCTTTTCAATGTTGGCGCCATCAAACGGCTGTACGTGATAGGCGGTTTCGTCTTCCGGCATGACGTAACCGTTTTCGTCCATACCAATCGTAATGGCGGCAATTTCCAGCAGGGCATCGGTCTTGGCGTTGAAGCCGCCGGTCTCTACATCAATGACGACAGGTAGGAAACCACGGAAGCGGTCCGCCATGGGGGAATGTGAACGGTTGTATTCCTCGTTACTCACACCAATGCCTTAATTGTTAACTGAGAGAGCCGGACTGCGTGGTTGCAGTCCGGAGGTATTGCATGGTTTGACGTTATGTCTAAACGTTTTCCACCATCCAGTGTAACTGTTCACCCGCTTTCAGGGGAACGACTTCCTCGTCACCCAGCGGCAGGGAAGCCGGTACATCCACGGTCTGTCTGACCAGGGTGATGGTATCGGTATTGCGTGGCAGTCCGTAGAAATCAGCGCCGTAATGGCTGCTGAAAGCTTCCAGGCGATCCAGCGCATTCATGGATTCAAAGGCCTCGGCATAAAACGCCATGGCGCCGAAGGCGGAGAAGCAACCGGCGCAACCACAACTGCTTTCCTTGGCCCCTTTGGCGTGGGGCGCAGAATCCGTGCCCAGGAAGAACTTGGGGCTGCCGCTGGTGGCAGCCTGCAGCAGGGCTTCCTGGTGGATGTTTCGCTTCAGGATGGGCAGGCAGTAGAAGTGCGGTTTAATGCCACCAACCAGCATGTGATTGCGGTTATACAGCAGATGCTGAGGTGTAATGGTGGCCGCAACATTGTCCGTTGTACCAGCCACAAACTGCGCGGCTTCCTTTGTGGTGATGTGTTCCATGACCACTTTCAATTCCGGGTAACGCTCAACCAGCGGCAGCAGGTGGCGGTCAATAAAGACCTTTTCCCGGTCAAAGATATCAATGTGATTCTCGGTGACTTCGCCATGCACCAGTAAAGGCAGGTTGTTATCAATCATTGCCTCAATGGCTGGGAAAATTTTTTCCAGCGAGGAGACACCGGAGTCGGAATTGGTGGTGGCACCAGCAGGATACAGTTTCAGTGCATACACATCGCCCATGGCTTTCGCTTCACTGACAATCGCCGCGGTGGTGTTGTCGGTGAGGTAGAGGGTCATCAATGGCTGAAATGCGCTGCCTGCGGGGATTTGCTCGTTGATACGGGCTTTATATTCGGCCGCCTGCTGTGCGGTGGTCACGGGGGGGCGCAGGTTGGGCATGATAATCGCCCGGGCGAAATCCCGCGCGCTGGCGGCCACGGTCTCTTTCAGAACCTTGCCGTCACGCAGGTGGAGGTGGAAATCATCCGGGCGGGTAATCTGCAATCGTTCTGTCATTGACGCAAAAGCCTGTCTCTGGAGCCGTTGGGGGGGCGGGTAACTGGTCGGGCGAATCTTACCCGAAGCATCGTCTGAAAGGTATACAGGGTTAACCGGTTGGTTACCGGCAAGTAGTGCATTTATGCAGTGATTGGTTCAAATAAGGTGGGAGTTGGTAAAAAACAGTCGTAAATCTCGCTGATATTCGGGGTTTCCCGCGGCAGGCTCTATGCTTTCAGGCGGAGAGCGGGGTAGAATGGCCGCCCCGACGCAGAGAATTACAACGTTTAAACGAGAAGTCGATCGGAGTCAGTCTTTAATGAAAGATATCAGCAAGGTTGTACTCGCTTACTCTGGAGGTCTTGATACCTCTGTGATAGCGAAGTGGCTTGAGGATACCTACCACTGTGAAGTGGTCACCTTCACGGCCGACCTGGGCCAGGGTGAAGAGGTCGAACCTGCACGCGCCAAAGCCGAAGCCCTCGGCATCCGAGAAATCTACATTGAAGATCTGCGAGAAGAGTTCGTCCGAGACTATGTTTTTCCCATGTTCCGGGCGAACACCATCTATGAAGGGGAATACCTGCTGGGCACCTCCATTGCCCGTCCATTGATTGCCAAGCGGCTGGTTGAGATTGCCAGTGAAACCGGTGCGGATGCCATTTCCCACGGTGCCACGGGCAAAGGGAATGACCAAGTGCGATTTGAGCTGGGCGCTTATGCGCTCAAGCCCGGTATCCAGGTGATCGCCCCCTGGCGGGAATGGGATCTGAATTCCCGGGAGAAATTGCTGACCTATTGTGATCGCCACGGTATTGCCGTTGAGCGCAAGAAAGGTAAATCACCTTATTCCATGGATGCCAACCTCCTGCATATTTCCTATGAAGGCGGCATTCTGGAAGATCCCTGGGCGGAGCCGGAAGAGGATATGTGGCGCTGGAGTGTGTCGCCGGAAGCTGCGCCAGACACGCCATTGTATCTGGAGCTAACGTATCGCAATGGCGATATCGTCGCTATTGATGGCAAAGACATGACACCGGCTGAAGTGCTGGCCTACCTGAATAAGGTGGGCGGTGAGCATGGTGTGGGCAGAACCGATATTGTCGAAAACCGCTATGTTGGCATGAAGGCCCGGGGCTGTTATGAGACGCCCGGAGGCACCATCATGCTGAAGGCGCACCGTGCGATTGAATCCATCACGCTGGACCGTGAAGTGGCGCACCTGAAAGATGAGTTGATGCCGCGCTACGCCAAGCTGATCTATAACGGTTACTGGTGGTCGCCGGAGCGTCGTATGCTGCAGCAGATGATTGATGAATCCCAGTTCAATGTCAGTGGCCGGGTTCGGATCAAGCTGTATAAAGGCAATATCACGGTTGTGGGCAGGGAATCGGATCAGTCGCTGTTTGATGAAAGTATCGCGACATTTGAAGACGATGCCGGTGCTTACGATCAGGCCGATGCAGCAGGCTTCATAAAGCTCAACGCTTTGCGTTTGCGCATAGCGGCGGGTAAAGGCAGAAATCTGTTGGATTGATGTTGTTTACTTCTAAGTAAAAAGGCCCGATTAAGGGCCTTTTTATTGCTCGTTCAACCGAGTCCCTGTCCAGCATGGGTCATCTGGATCAGCTCGATCTTGTAACCATCCGGATCTTCAACAAACGCGATTTCAGTTTTGCCACCCTTAACCGGACCGGGTTCCCGGGTGATATTCCCGCCGGCTGTGCGAATTGCTTCACAGGTGCCGTACAGGTCATCAACACCGATGGCGATGTGGCCAAAGGCGTTGCCGTGATCGTAGCTATCAGTGCCCCAGTTATAGGTCAGTTCAATCACTGCGCCTTCGCTTTCATCGCCATAGCCCAGGAAGGCCAGGGTGTACTGGTACTCCTCATTTTCCGACTGGCGGAGTAGCTGCATTTTCAGCACGTCCCGATAGAAGGCAATGGAGCGGTCAAGGTTAACGACCCGCAGCATGGTGTGCAGTAGTCTCATCAGTTTTTCTCATGTCAGGGATTGTGGAGAGATTTTACAAGGAAGTATGTTATTTAGGTAACTGTCTAAGTCTTAAGGCTCCGGAGATAAAGACTCTTGACTGACGCAAATAGAGAATTTGTTGTTTTTGAAAACCAGTAAGTTACTGCAATTAAAGAATAAAGGTTATTTCATTAACGGTTATTAAGTTAGCAGATAAATCATATTAATTATGATGGGTTCTGGGTTATCTTTTTATTGCATGAATGGTGGTGTTTATATGAATGTTTGCTTACGGGCTTGTTGGGGAATGGCGGCAGATTGTTTCCAGAATATTTGGCATTTGATAGCAGGTTGTTTCCGAGGGAGGTGTGTTAGTGTTCCGGAAGAGCAAACGGAGACAGTCAGTCTTGAGCAAAGAAGGAGTTCTGGCACCAGTCTTCGTTCTCGTAGTACTTCTTCGCTTGAAGATGTAGTGGTTGTACATCAGAGTCTTCTTCAAGGAGGAGTGGTGTGTGGTGCTCATACGGGCTGTGGCAATACCAATGGCTTAGACTCTAATGGAGCTGCGTCCAGTGATAATCATGCAGCAGAATCATTTGTGATAGTACAGGATGAGGATTTGGAAGAGCCTTCTGACTTGGGTGCTGAAGCATTACCTTCAAGCACTGAATGTGAGATAACTGAGCTACATGAGGTGGTAATTGAAGCTGTTGAAAAAGAGAATGTTGTCGGACTTACGGAGCCTCAGGTGACTGATGAAGATATTCAGGAGTTTCGAACGCTTGGGTTTAAAGGGGAAGAACTTCTTGATGAAAAGAAATGGAAAGAGAGAGTAAGGCGTGGCTATCTTTATTTAAAAAATATTCTTGATGAAGAAAGGTGGCTGGATAATTTTATTGACAACATTTTTGAAAAAATTGAACTGTTATTAGGTGTTCAAAGAACATTCGCAAGTATTCAACAAATGCAAGAAGATGTTAAGGATGCTGAAGATGGTCCGCTTGAAGTAAGTGTAAAAAATGCGATTGTCGATGTTTTGTTTAACCAGCCTTTAAATCTCGAAGAGGCCCGAAAAGAGGCTTTGCGAGCCGCCACGAAATTTATTATTCAAGATATTTGTAACTGTTTATATCAAAATGCGAAAAACCGTTTTACAGATGGTGCATATCGATTGTATGGAGAGAATATTGGTAACCTGATTGAGTTTCTTAGACGTCCAGATAATGGGCATTATCGGCGCCCTTCTTCACATCTTACAAAGGAAACCAATGCCTATAAGCACTATGGGTATAACCTTGATGAAGGCACTTTCTTGCCAGAAGGTCACAGGCATGTGTTGTTTATTGATTATCAGGATCGTCATGGTAATACTTGCCTGTTTTTTAAGCCTGAGCATTATGGACTAGATCAATTCTGGGATGCATTCCATCATATGTATGAATGGGGGCTCTCATCATTGAGGCGATATTGTGGGGTTGATTCAGGTGTTGGTGCTGTTGAAAGTAAAGAAAGGGTGAAATATCTTGATGATAAAAAAATACAGCCTATTTTATTGTTTTTCCAAAAGCTGAAAGAGCCTCTTGAAACAGCGGTGGAGGAAGAAGAGTTTGGTGAGTTGCAAATGGTTCATGCTGTTGTTGATGAGGAAACACTGCGTGATATAAAAAGTAAGGTTGAACATTTTGGTTTTTCTGAAGTGGCCGAGCAAGTGAAAAAGATAAAGGATGATTTTGAGAATAGGTTTGGCTTAGGCGAAGCGCTGGAAAATCATTTTGCCCCTGTCATGGATCAGGTTAAAGCGCTTTATCCTGACTTTGAGCAGCGAATAGCGAACGAGGTCATTATTCAACTGTAATAACGTAATGGCCTTATGTTTTATGTGTTGGTAAGTGTTCGGTGATTAGTTTTGTGATTGTGTTTTTTATTTTTTTGTTCTGGTAAATTATCACGGTAGAGGTTTTTATGAAAGCAGGTTTTAACAACTTTGTTAGGCGTGGCGGAACAAATATTGACTTACCTTTTGACGGCAAGCAGACTATATCTACCCAAAGGCATCTTTTTGAAAGAAGTGATGGGCAACAAGTCATAGGTGATAAGGTTGTTGAAGATTTTCGTGTGGCAGCAGTAGAAGGAGAAAAGCCTTTCGATGTTGATCCTATTCCAGTTGGCAGTGATGTAAGAAATGCGATGGAGCGTGATTTTATAGGTTTGTTACATCAGCCGGAAAATCAGGAACAGCTTATACACTTTATTCAGCAGCATTTTTTACAGCTTTTATTGAATGCATTGTTACAAGGCGAAAATAATCAAGCCCCACAGGATAATCCAGTAGAGCCTCCTGAAGAACCATTGACGCCATCACCTGAAGAGTCTGTAGGTTCTCAGGATGACGATATTGGGGAGGGTAATGATGATCAAAAGTGTATGTCATTGTGTGGGAGGGGCTTGAGCTGCTTTTGTCTGATGCTATTCTGTGTACCGTTAGGTGCCATAATCTCTGTAGTGGTGGGAGGTGTCGTTGCCGCACTTGTTGGTCTCATATGTGCTGGGAGGGTGAGTAGATACATATATGATATTTCAAGCTGTCTTTGTCCCTTGGCAATAATGCTTGGTGGTTTGGTATTTGCCTGCACCTTTGTGATCGCTCTTCCTGTTTATAGTGTTTTCTTATTTGGCTACATGATTTACATACTTGCAAATGTCATTGTTAGAGATCTCGCTCATTTACCTGAAGAGCATTTTGAACCCTATCCAGCGCCTGTGCATTGCTATCAGCATGTTTATAATCGGCTGCTATCTGGACCTGTGTAATGCTTGATTGGCTGTTGAAGGCTTTTTAACTGGAAATTTTTCCTGCATCCGTAATCCTAACGTACTTTGGGTTTATGATGGTCTATGGCATGTTATTACTTTTTGACTGTGTGGGTTGGCTCAAGTGCCTTACCTTCAATAGACGCCTCTTTTAATGAGATCACGTATTCCTTGTTTTTCTCCACTTGCCGAAGCTTGACCAGCATGTAATTCCACTCTTTTGCCAGCCATATCCAGGTTTGGCGTTTGTTGTTATCGCGCTGCATTTTCAGACGGATGGTTTTAACCGGGCCCAGCGGGGTCTGGAGGGTTTCTTCGTTTTCCACAAGGAACTGGTAATCATCACGCTCATCTTCATTAACGACCTGGTAATGGAGGTCTTTACGCCCTTGGCGCATGTCTTCCTGCAGTTGTAGTTGGTAGCTGATTTTATCCAGGTCACCGGGTTGGATGGCCAGTTCCCACTGGTCATTGTCTTCCCGGCTGTCAGCCTGTTTGCGTTTCCAGTCAAACTTAACCGATGCCTGTCGATCCTTGCCCAGTGCGCCTTTCTTCAGTTGGTAACTGATGGGTTGGATTCGGTTGTTCTCATCCAGCGTGAAACGGCTCTGTTCGGAAAAGCTGTAAAACAGCATCTCGGCATTGAAGGTGAGTTGCCAGGTGCCATCGGGTTGTCTGAGCAGTTTGCGTTCGGCTGTGCCGTCCATGGGTATGTTACCCATGGTGGCGGAATAGCTGGCTTCAAACGCCAGGGGTGCTTGAGTGGCTGCCATGCCAGTGGTGGGGGCGAAAGCTAACAGGCTGGCCAGTAACAGGTGTTTCATGACAGTTCCGCTGTTTCTTTAACAGGGTAATCATACCCAGTGGATGGCAATGCTGCATCATCAAGGAAGGCCTGATTGTTGATCAGCTTCAGACGCCCTTCGGCAAACCATGCGACTGCCTGGGGGTAAATTGCATACTCCTGAGTATGCACGCGGTCGCGCAGAGTCTCTTCGCTGTCAGTCTCGGTAATCGGTATTCTTGCTTGAATAACCGGTGAACCGCCATCCAGCTCTTCTGTCACAAAGTGGACGGTGACGCCGTGCTCGGTATCGCCCGCTTCCAGCGCCCGGCGATGGGTATGTAAACCTTTGTATTTAGGTAGCAGGGACGGATGAATATTGAGCATACGGCCGTGATAATGGCGGGTAAAAACCGGCGTCAGAATCCGCATGAAACCTGCAAGGACGACCAGTTCCGGCTGGTGCTGGTCAATATGCTGGATCAGTGCGGCGTCATAAGCTTCACGGTCTGCGTACGGTTGATGGTTCAGTGTGATGGCGGGAATGCCAGCTTCCCGGGCACGGACCAGACCATAGGCATCGTCACGATTACTAACAACAGCGCTGATGCGAATTCCCAGGTCTGCCTGCTGATCGATCAGGGTTTGCAGGTTGCTACCATTGCCGGAGACAAGGACAACAACGGATAAGGCGTTACGGGTCATGAATCCTGCACGTGGAGGTAATGAGGTCTTTGCTTAACCAGAAGGCCGGCGCCGTGGCCGGCCCTGATTCCCTTATAAACCGGCCAGTTCGACCTGTTCGTCGCCCGCTTCGCAGTTCGCGATGGTGCCGATTTCCCAGGCGGTCTCACCCTGTTCCCAGAGGAAAGTGATGACATCCTGTTTGGCTTCTTCGGGAACGGCGATGATCATGCCGGCGCCACAGTTGAAGGTGCGGTACATTTCCCGCTCATCGACATTGCCTTGCTCACGAAGCCACTCAAATACGGCGGGCCGTTGCCAGCTTTGAGTATTGATAACGGCTTTGGTTCCCTCAGGTAACACCCGGGGGATGTTTTCCAGCAGGCCGCCACCGGTTATGTGGCTGAGCGCATTGACCGGATGGGTCTTGATCAGGTTCAGTAGTGGCTTGACGTAGATTCGGGTGGGTTCCAGCAGGGCGTCGGCCAGCGAGCGACCGTCAATGTCAGCGGTCAGGTCAGCTTGGCTGACTTCGATGATCTTGCGGATCAGAGAGTAGCCGTTGGAGTGGGGGCCGCTGGAAGCTAGGGCGATCAGGGCATCCCCCGGGCTCACGGCCGAACCGTCAATAATGCCGGACTTCTCGACCACGCCGGTGCAGAAGCCGGCCAGGTCATAATCTTCACCCTCGTACATGCCGGGCATTTCAGCGGTTTCACCGCCGACCAGCGCACAGCCGGCCTGTTCGCAGCCTTGGCCGATACCGGCGACAACACTGGCGGCGATATCCACGTTCAGGTGGCCGGTGGCGTAATAATCAAGGAAAAAGAGGGGTTCTGCACCACAGACAATCAGGTCATTGACGCACATGGCGACAAGATCAATGCCGATGGTGTCATGCTTGCCAATATCCATGGCGAGGCGGAGTTTGGTACCGACGCCGTCGGTGCCGGAGACCAGCACTGGCTGTTTGTAACCGGCCGGGATTTCACAGAGGGCGCCGAACCCTCCGAGTCCACCCAACACTTCCGGGCGATGGGTGCGTTTCGCCACATGCTTAATACGTTCCACCAGGGCATTGCCGGCATCAATATCCACGCCGGCGTCTTTGTAACTCAGAGACTGGGAAGACTTGGTCATCAGTGGGCCTGTCTGGTTCATTCGTACAGGTTTGGAAGGCGGCGTATTGTAGCAATGGTTGCAGGGGTTGGCTATGCGTGTATGTGAGCCTGACACAAATGTTGGTTCAATTGTCAGGGGGGGCAATGCAAGTGCTGATCCATCACCTTCAATGGATAGGAGGGCTAAGACAGGCGCCCTGACCTCGGGTATCTACAAAGGCATAAAAAGACTTCAAACGTAAGTTACTGGCAACTAATAGGTACCCTATCCTGAAAAGAGCCCGCACTGTGATGTTGGTTAAATTGTCACTGCCCTCTTTATCGTTCAATTTATTCTGAGCTGGGTGATTGGGCTAATTTCATTGGTGCTGAAGTCAATTGTTTGAAGAAAGAGGTAAATCCCGACTAAAGCCACGAAGTATTCGACCTGATGAAAATGTCGGGGTCGAGTCGATAATGAAATAAGGTAGTATTGCTGTAAAAAACTGTTCTTGTGCCGCTTTTTCGCTACGGCAGAACAGATCAAGAATTGTACACCAAACAACATTTTTGCACGTTTCTTCCAGTGTGGGAGGACAGCTTCTTTGCCCTTCGTATATTGGTTCAATGGGGATTTCCAGTAGTGCTTTTTCAATAGCCTCAGTCGCTAAGTAAGCTGGACATTGATTGTCATCATTGTAAGTAAGAGGGTCTGCGTTGTAATACAACAAATAGGCAATAGAAAGCAGGCTAACGGGTTTGTTATCCGAAAAGACTAAGTGAAGTGGGGTGTCCCCAGTTGAATTGATAGCATGAATATCTGCTCCCCATTCCAACAATAGCTTTAAAACCTTCTCGCATCGATTAAGCGCCGCCAAATGGAGTGGTGTCATGTGTTCATGGTCGATCATATCTAAATCACTACCCCACTCGACCAAAGCCTCTACAACCGCTGCATGATCATTGATGGCCGCTTTGTGCAGCGGCATTTGGCCAACATCATCAGGCAGATGATGAATTGTCCTTGAGGAAAGTAGCCATCGTACTACATCCAGATGTCCTGCCTCTGCAGCGTTGTGCAGAGGGGTTTGTGCGTTGTTGTCTGCCAGGTCACATTTTCCTGACACCTGTAATTTTCTTGCTATGTCCAGATAGCCGTATGCTGCTGCTACATGAAGTGGGTATTCCCCACAGTCATTTGTCACGCTGGTATCAGCCTCATTGATCAAAAGAAAATCTATTAGCTCTGTATCGCCAGTCTTGATTAGCTCCATTAGGGCTGTGTTTGAATCGAAATCTTCTCGTTGTGAGTTAATGTCGTTGTAGTTTGAAAGTAATAGCCATGCAGATGAAATGGAATCTCTCTTCAGACACTTACATTGATTGTTGAATAAAATTACCCCTGTTAACAGATTGTTTGAAACACAACATCTGAATGAGTCTTTATTTGTCAGTTGATCATTTGAAGATGCTAATAGCGAACAACAATAGCTCTTCTCATCCTTCATCAAGCCTGTCTCTTGGATAGCTGTACATTGTTCGCCCATTAACACTTCTGCTTTCTGGTTAAATCGTGTGACACGTCGTTCTCGAATTATAAGGTAATGCATCAAACACGTTGATAGTGAGTGCGAGAGATAAACTCACCAATGACTTTATCGTGAAGCTCCTCTGAGCGGGAAAAGCAAATCGTTTTGCGAGCCAGTCTTTTTAAACGTGTACGTAACGTCAGATTGTTTCTCTCAATTCTTTGTGTGAATAACTTGCCAATGACATGTCGATTCTCCGGCAGGTGTGAGGTGTAAGGACGCCAGTTATCAGTACAGTAAAAGCTGAAACTATAGGGTTCAAGGAGTCTGAGCAGTGATTGGAGTGTAGACTCAGCCCTTCGCCCAAATGCATGGGCTATGACCCGTTTGAAGCGTGGCTCCCAAGCATAGAACAGCCACCGCTGATTCCGCTTGTTCCCTACAAAAGACCACTGCTCATCCATCTCACAGAGTAGCTCTACCCTGGCCTTCTCGAAGGGATGGCTTGTTACTTGTTGGGGAGAGAGTTTTTTAAATGGCGGGATACGGTGTTTGGACTGATATTGAGTACTCGCCCTGTGTCTCTTACCCCTGCACCATTCATTGCCATGTCGATAATCCGCTCATGGGTTCCTGACTGATTCGCGTTGTAGATGAACTCGATCTGAAAGCTGTGCTTGCAGTCACGACAGAGGTAACGTTGCAGACCTGAGGGCGCTTTACCGTTTCTCACAACAGCTTTGGTACCATCACAATGGGCACAAACAACATCAATCTTTGCCATAGAACCTACAGATAAAACGACAGCAATATACCGGTTCTATCTGTGATCTGTATTGCAATCAACGCATTGGCGGCATTACCAATTATAAGGTCACGTGTTACCTGTACTTTTTGCTGGGTTTTCAGGGAGGCGGTCATCGCTGCAGTTATAGGATTGTCCACGTCTTGATTGAGTAACGGTCTAGTGGCTGTGGTTTGTTGAGTGTAATAATGAGGATTGTGCCCATCATGAGTTGAGGTGCTGCTAGCCATATATGTTCACCATGTTACCTCTGTGTGGCACATGAAGCAGTTGAATAAAGGTAAGCTCCATTGTGATATAGATATGCTGGTAATCCTCAGGTTCAAAACTGATATGTGCTAAATGCTGACATCCGTTGGAGGTTGCTGATTGATCTTGCAGGTTTGTTTCGAACTTTATGTCGTTTATAGGTGTCTTATTTGATTGTTAGAAACTCAATAATGGGTATGAACTCTCTGGCATGTTGTTCTGTTATTCAGGCATTCAAATATGGTGTGTTATTAGGTTATGCGAGGATTAGATATGGCAAATAACATCAGGGAAGGTGATGGAGGTTATTTTGTACGAAATGAACAATCATGTGTTGTAGGTGTGCAGGGTGGTGCAGCTCGCAAGGGTGAGAGTAAATCAGCTATTGTTGGTCACTTTAATCAACGACTGGTAGCACAAGCTTATTATGATGTGAGGATGCGCATACACAATGCTGAGTTGTTTTGTGCCAGGCGTCGATGTTTGCTGGAGGTTGATACTGTCCCTCATGGCTATTGTTTGCCGCCAGTGTGTCCATCAGTAATCGCTTTGCAGGTGCTAGGGGATGAGCTAATATAATACGCCGGTGCGAGTTCTCAGATAATGGCCATATGCTGTGTATGCTTTTTGATAATGGCATCAAAAGTTTGGAGTGGAATGTTGAAAATAAAGTGTGGCAGTTGGCAGATGACATTCGTGTCAATATAGATGATAGCAAGGGGGGAGCAGAGGTAACGCTTCTGGCAATTTATTTTACGCTGACAGTGACAGATGTGATGAATACGCGTGGGCGACACATTGAAGAACTTGGCAGTTATCGTGTCTGTGCTCAGGCGTTACAAAAAGCGTCACGTTGTGGTTGCTTGCCGGTCGTAAGAAAGTTGGTCGAGGCAGGTGTTTCTCCTGATCTTGTGAATGATTCAGGTGAGTTAACCGCTTTGCAATTGGCAGTAGTATGGAATCAAATCAGTGAGGCTGAGTATCTGATTCGTCATGGGGCAGATGTTAACAGACTGGAGCCAGGTCTTGAGGGTATAACGTCGGTGCAGCGCGCGGCAATAAATGGTAACGCAGACATTATCAAGTTACTGATTCGCAGCGGTGCAGATTATGAGGCTCCCAATGTTGTTGGTGAGTCACCACTTTGCCATGCCATAAGATCGCATGATCTGGATTCAGTCGATGTGCTGCTCAATTACAATGCGGCATGTAATTTTGTTACTAGTCGTCAAGTCAGCGAGTTTCACCCCTTCAGTGTTGACCATGGCGCAGCACCTATACATATAGCAGTACATGAAGGTATTTGTCCGATAATAAAGCGCTTACTCCAGCACGGAGTGAATATCAATATCAAGACAAAAGGCTGGCGTTATACGGCGCTGAAAAAAGCATTCTGGGGTGAGACACATGGTGATCCGGTGAAGGTGATGGCTCTGCTGTTATCATATAGGGCCCAGATTGATTCACCAGATATTTTTTCGCATTCAGAAAAGCCGCGCATAGATGCGCAGCAGTCTCGGTCTGTACTGGTAGTGCTTGCAATGCTGTTGTATCAGGGGAATGTTGGACGGGCCCTCGTAAATGCGCTGGATGGTCGGATGTTTAGCATTCTGGCCCAGGGCGACAGGCTGAATGTGAACAGTTTGCATGCGTTAGTTGCGCAGAGGATATGGGAGTCACTATGGCATTCCATGGGATTGCGAATGATGGAGTGGCTGTATGTTAATGACTATGATGAAATCCGGCGTCATTTAGGATTGCCTGACAAGAAGATCGATTTCCTGCGCTTCGGTTCGCTGGGAACGCGTTAACGAGAGTCAGCTATTTAACGCTATTGCAGGGCAAGGAGCTTTGGTCGGAGTGTGGAGTGTCTATTTAAAGATGCCAGTATCTTCTTCTACTGGCATCGTGCAATGGTTACCTGGGATTGAATGCCACGGGCTTTCAAAAGAGCGATTTTAAAGTCGTCTTCGAGTCTTTCTGAATGCCCGGGACCATGGCGCCCTTCGTTGTCCCGTGCATTTACAGACTTTGAACTGACATGTAATGAATGCCGACAACGGCTTGATGCTGTTGAAATAACTTGCTGGTCTGTTTTGAACGTTGATTAATCTTTGATTGTCTTATTTTATTTGAGAAATATGACAAATGTTGTAGAGGGTTAAATCTAGTTATGAATCCGGTATCTGGTGCGAACAAACCTTATAGGATGGCTCAATATCAGGCTAAAGAACTAGTTCAAGAGACTGCTTCTTTTGTAAAACAGGGGCGAAATGTTTGTTTTTTGACTGAAGTTGTCAGGCGCCAGAATATGTATCGGATTGCGATTGCCCGTCAAAGGTATCAGCTGGAAAAACGTGTTGTTGAAAATGAGACAAAAAAATTTCAATGGTTATTGGGGGGAAATATTTCATTTCCGCAATATGCAATTTTACCTGATAAGGGACTACCTGCTGGAGAAATGGAGGTAAGCCTGTTCTATAAGTGTTTTTTTACCTGTGATGGTCTAAATTTGTGTATTCTTCTTCAAAACGCCGTCAAGGTGTATATGTGGGGTGATGAGCGCGAACAGTGGTTGCTTATTGATGATCTGGTTTTTTCTGGGGCAGAGGATGCTGGATCGGATCTAAATGCTTCCCATGTCTATATAAAAATATTGGAAATGCTACATGCTGCTGATACGACGGTTCCTGAAGAGAAAAATCGTTTATTGGAGGAGGCTTTTAGATGTGGTTATTTGTCTGTAGTGCGGAGGCTGGTACAGGCGGGGATGTCTTTTGATATTGAGGCTCAGAATAAAGAGTATGAAACCCGTCTTCATCAGGCGGTTAAGAAACAGCATAGACATATAGCTGCCTTTTTATTGGATAAGGGCGCGAATGTTAATACAAAAACCTCTTTCTTTGAACGTACGCCAGTGCATGATGCAGTTAAGAACGGTGATATCGGGATGTTAGAATTGCTGATCCGTTATGATGCCAATTGTGATGTAAAGACTGCGTTGTATGAGACTCCCCTTCACTATTCTGTACAGGTGCAGCGTCCTGATTTAGTTAAGGCGCTGCTTTCAAGGCAGGTGAACTGTAACCAATGTTCACAACGTTTTCCTCGAGGAGAGTTTGGGCTAGACAGTACTGATCATGGTGCTGCACCACTTCATCTGGCGGTACATCTCAGGAATTACGAAATAACAGAAATGATATTGGCTTCCGGAACAGCCGATACGGAAATAACAACATGGGGCTTCAATGATACAGCCTTGAAAAAAGTGTTAAGAGCTGCGGATTGTAATAGCGTGGTTGCTATTCAATTGGCAGCATTACTACTTAGCTATAATGCTCGCTTAAGCTGGCTTCATGATGAAGCTATTGCTATAAATCGATATCCCCGAATGCTGGTGCTTTTGCAGCTGTCCGTTCAGTTGCAGAGTGTTGGGCAGCGTCTTGATAATCTTCTTGATGGCCGCCTGAGGAGTAGCGAACTTGATGAAAAAAAAATGGTTTGCAGTCTCCATGCTTTAGTTGGGCAGTCTATATGGCGTAGTGTCTATAAACGGTATGGTGTGCACGCGTTGCGATTTATCTATAAAGAATGTTTGGAAAATGACAAATTATTACCTTTGCCGCCAGCAAAGATTCGATTCTTGCAATTTGGGAAATATGCGCCATCTGGTAGAGTTTGACCGGCTCTTGTGAATGCTGACCTGTTGATAGGTCAGCATTGCTATAGTAAAGCGTCTTAGGATTGAATGCCGCGTGCTTTCAAAAGTGCACTTTTAAAGTCTTCCTCACAATCTTTCTGAATGCCCGGGATCATGGTGTCCTTCGAAGTCCCACGCATTTTCAGGTGGTAAATCAGCACATCATCGGTCAGGTCTGAAAGCTGGCCATCAAAACCCGCTTCTTCAGCCAGCTGAGCCAGCATTTGTGTCAGGTTCAGGTTGTTGTGTGCCAGCCAGACAGGCTTGAGCAGTTCAATCAGTTCTTCTATGCGGTGACATTGCATGGGAGGATTCCATCATACGACAACAGCGATGGGGGAGTGGTGAAGCGGTCGGAAGAAAGATTCACCACCATGAAAACAGTGGATAGATAAACGCGTAAGAATATCCGTGCAAAACAGTAAATTAAAGGCTTACCTTTTTCAACTTTTGTTGGTAGCATTCAAACCAAGTTGAACCCTAAGCAGTAAAAAAGGGGATGTACCATGGCTGTTAAAGGTATCCAGATCACTCAGTCCGCCAACGCTGATCTGTTGAATTCTATCTGGCTTCTGGACGAAGAAGCCGCCACTGCCCGCTGCCTGTGCGCCAAAGGTGACACCTTTGCCCAGGACCAGGAAGTTGCACTGGCTGAGCTGGGTGAGATCGCTTTCCGCGAACTGCCCGTTGAAGGTCAGGCTGTCCGTGAAGGTGGTCAGCACCTGAACGTGAACGTTCTGTCCCGTGAAATGCTGGAAGATGCGGCTGCTAACCCGGAGAACTATCCTTCTCTGACCATCCGGGTTTCCGGTTACGCTGTGCGCTTCAACTCTCTGACGCTTGAGCAGCAGCGCGACGTTATTACCCGTACCTTCACCAGCTCCATGTAAGCCGGTGCTGCATGCCGTCTCAAGCGAGGCGGCATGATGATGTTTTTCCCGCTTTATTCCTTCCTATATTTCTTTCCTTCACATGGATAATACCTGGATGCAGGTATTCATGGCCTGGTGTTGATGCCAGTCTTTCACTGAAATTCGCTGCAACCTGATACCTTCTCAATAGAGTGTTGATCTAAAGGTGCCGATGCTTGCAAAAAATCGGTTACCCTATACTCTTCGCAGATTTTTCACCCGATGCTCAGGCGACAGGTTTGGTGGCAACGCGGTGTACTTGGGATATTCGTTGTTCGGGGACAGGAAATGACCAGACTTTCATGGGGTCTCGGTGTGAGATTGTGGGTGGCAGCACTTTTTTGTGTCATGGTCGCACCTACTCTGCAGGCCGCAGAAATCAAAAATCTGTACCAGGCTCAGGTCATTGTGCCTGACCAGGGGCGTGAAAGTCGTGCACAGGCATTTTCACAGGCGCTGGCGCAGGTGGTGATCAAGGTGACGGGGCAGATTGATGCGCCGGCGCGTGAAGGAGTTCGGATCGCCATGCAGAAACCCGATGTGCTGGTTAGCCGGTATGATTATCGAAAAATCAATGCTGGCGATGGTGATCAGGCGAATCGCCAACCAGGTTTTACGCTGGATGTCAGTTTTAACCGGGTCGCGGTCAATAAGTTGTTACATGATAATCAGCTGCCTCTATGGGGTGATAACCGGCCGGAAACGCTGATCTGGGTTGCCTCTGAAGAGCGTGGCGGTCGACAGATGCTGGGCGCTGAAAGTCCCTCAACCGTTGTTGCCGCCTTGCAGAAGGCATCAGATCAGTGGGGTGTTCCATTACTTTATCCGCTGCTGGATGTGGAAGACAGCCTGTCATTATCCATGGCGGAACTCTGGGGGTTGTTTCCGGCACCCGTCGTGCAGGCCTCTGGACGCTATGGGGTGGATCCTGTTTTAGCCATGCGGGTTTACTCTTCTGGTCCGGATAAGGTCAGCGGTCGGGTCATGTTTGCATTCCGGGGCCAGGTATTTAATGAAGACATCAATGATGTGACCATGGATGTGTTTGCCAGCCGGGCCTTGTCGCTGGTCGCCAGTCGTCTTGCTGCATTTTATGCCATTCTGTCCGATGGTTCGTCCGAACATCCGTTGCGATTGCAGGTGAATGCCGTCAATGATGTGCATGATTATGCTGGCTTGTTGCGTTATCTTGAAAACCTGACAGCGGTGCGCACGGTCATGCCGGTGCGTGTTAAGGGCGATACCCTGACGCTGGATCTGGTGATTGATGGCAGTCCGGAGCAGGTGGATGCAGAGATCAGTCTCGACCGGAATCTGACGAGAGCCTATCCCGCTCTGCCTGCGACGCCGGTGGAGGTGTCGGAGGGTGAGCCTGTTCGCCGTCCTGACCTCTATTATATGTGGCAGAAATAATGTGTTGTTCAATGATCAACGACAGTCCGGCGTGGAAGGCTGGGCGATTAACCCGTCATTAAAGGGATTCACGGTATGAATGCAGACAGGGATTATACGCAGCGCTGGTTTATTCTTGGCTTTGTGCTGGTAACCGGTTTCTTTGTTTACCTGCTGCAGCCCATTCTGACGCCTTTCCTGGTCAGTGTGGTGCTGGCGTATCTGGGCGATCCGGTGGCGGATCGACTGGAGCGGCTGGGATTATCCCGAACGCTGGCGGTGACCACCGTCTTCATTGTGGTCAGTTTGTTGCTGGTGGTGACACTGCTGGTTTTGATTCCCATGATCGTGAACCAGATCAAGGTGGTCATTACATTATTGCCCCATTGGGGAGACTGGCTGCAGAATAACCTGGTGCCCCGGTTGTCGGCCTATGTGAATCTGGATCCTGAGCTATTCAACCTTCGGGAGCTCAGTACCCGGTTGGGACATGAGTGGCAGCAGGCGGGTGGTATCCTGGCCAGGGTAGGTCGCTCGGTGTCGGCATCGAGCATGGCGCTGGCCGGATTTCTCGCCAACCTGTTTCTGATTCCGGTGGTCAGTTTCTATCTGCTCAGAGACTGGGACCGAATGATTGAGAATATTCGTGCGCTGCTGCCCCGGAATATTGAGCCAACGGCGATGGTTCTGGCTCGTGAATGTGATGACGTGCTGGGTGCCTTCCTTAAGGGGCAGCTGATGGTCATGTTCCTGCTGGGCATTATCTATGGTACTGGCTTGTGGTTGCTCGGGTTACAGTTTGCCATTTTGATTGGTTTGATTGCCGGTCTGGCCAGTATCGTGCCTTATATGGGCTTTATTGTGGGTATCGGTGTGGCGCTGGTGACGGCGTTCTTCCAGTTCGACAGCTGGTGGCCGATTCTCGGCGTGGTGATTGTTTTTGGCATTGGTCAGATGATGGAAGGGATGGTGCTGACCCCGCTGCTGGTGGGCGACCGAATTGGTCTGCACCCTGTGGCGGTAATCTTTGCCATCATGGCCGGCGGTCAGTTGTTCGGTTTTGTCGGTATCCTGCTGGCGCTGCCTGTGGCGGCTGTCATCATGGTGTTGCTGGTTCATTTGCACCGCAACTATAAGGAGAGTCACCTGTATCATGCCAGCCGTAAGTCGTGATATGGTATGGGCTGCAAAGATGCTGTCATCACAGTCGTTGATATATGAGTTTGCCGTTGCAACTACCACTTGGTGTCCAGTTACGAGATGATGCGACATTCGCCAATTATTACGCTGGGCGTAATGAGGCGTTGGTCAATATGCTGGACGTTGAGCGCTATCCGGCAGGTGTGACGCCTGAGCAGTTCATCTATCTTTACGGTTCCCCCGGCGTTGGTTGCAGTCACCTGTTGCAGGCTGCCTGCCATCAGGCTGACGCCATGGGCCAGCGCAGTATTTACCTCCCCATGAAAGAGTTGGCGGACTACCCGCCGAGACTGCTTGAAGGCATTGAAACCCTCAGGCTGGTCTGTATTGATGATATCAGCGCCATAGCGGGCAATCGGGCCTGGGAAGAAGCGTTCTTTCACCTGTTCAACAAACTACGGGAAAAAGGCAATCGGCTGCTGGTAGCGGCTGAAGTGGCTCCCCGCCAGTTGAATATCTGCCTGCCTGACCTGGTGTCACGTATGAGCTGGGGCATGGTGTTTCATGTTGAGCCGCTCACTGATCAGGAAAAGATCATGGCGTTGCGATTGCGGGCGCACCTTCGTGGTATGGATATGTCTGATGAAGTGGCGCGGTATATCTTGCATCGGGGTTCACGGGACATGCAATACCTCTTTGACGTGTTGGGGCGACTGGATGGCGCCACCTTAAGGGCAAAACGGAAGTTGAGTGTACCGTTCGTCAAACAGGTCATGGACTGGTAAAACAGTACTGCTCTGATCAATCCGTCTTTACCGTATGTGACCATACGCTTTTTCTGTGTCATACCCGCAAGAGCGTAACGACTACATCGTTTTTCCGGAATAACGGCAGTTTTGCTTTACCCACTTTGCGGGTAACATCACGTTACTGATTTCTACCACCCGGAATTGACTTAAAATACCATGCGCCGAATAGTTCGTTTTCTTTTAGGGGGATTCGTTGCCTATCTCCTGTTGGGGTTTGTCATTTTGCCGCCTGTTGTTCATGGTGTGGCTGCCTGGGTGGCTCCCCGTTTCCTGTCGGCACCTCTGGAGATTGCGGCGGTTTATTTTAATCCCCTGACCCTTAAAGCGAGTATCAGGGGGCTGACCCTGGGAGATCCTCTCAACCCTGTTGTTGGCTTTGAGAAGCTGGATGTTAATCTGGCCTGGGATTCCGTGAGACGTGGTCATTTGCATGTGCAGTCTGTCACGCTGGAGGCACCAAGGGTCGATGCCTTGCTGGATAAGGACGGACAGCTGAATCTCATGGGTTTGCTGAAGCCCATGCCAGAACAGCCGAATGGCGCTGATGTTGAAACCGATAGCGCCACAGATGGCACAACACCCTTTGCTGTCACGATTGATGAGATCAGGGTTGAGGATGGGCTGTTCGGTTTTACGGATGACCAGATGACCGGGCGTGATGGAAAACCACTTTCTGTCATATTGTCAGGATTTAATCTGGGCATAAGCTCATTGGGCTTGCCGACATCAACGACTGATTTGCGTTTGAATACGTCGATTGGTAAGCAGGGACGGCTTGGTATCCAAGGCAGTATTCGCCTGCCGCAGGGGGATGTAACAGCGACAGTGGACGTTGCGTCAGTGGATCTGACAACCCTGCAGCCACTTCTGGATCAATTGACCTGGCTTCACCTTGACCAGGGTATTTTATCTACCCGCCTTGCAGTGGCACGCAATAGTGAAACCGGCCTGACGGCAACAGGGCAACTGGGCATTGAATCCCTGCGCCTTGATGATGTACGAACCGATAAGCCTGTTGTCAGTTGGAATGCGCTGAATCTGGTGGGCATGAATTTCTCGGAAAAAGATGGCCATTTCAGCATCAAGGAGCTGCTGTTGTCAGGCCCTGATATTCGGGTCGCTATTGATCGGAATATGCAGGTTAATCTCGCCCAGTTCATGATTGAAAATGAGGGGCAGGCGTCGGCAGCACCCGCGGATGAAGACGAAGCAAGTCAGCCAATTATTGTGGATATTGGCAAAATACGCATCGCTGACGGCCGCATGGACTTCTCTGATCATTCCTTCCAGCCCGGATTCGCCACTGAAGTGGTGAACCTGCAGGGAGATATTACGGGTATCAGCACCAGCGGCAAGAGTGATGCTGCGGTCGCTATCCGCGGGCAGGTTGACCGCTATGCGCCGGTTCGCATTTCCGGGCATCTCAATCCGTTACAGCCAGAAGCCAATACTGATATAGGGCTCTCATTCCATAACGTGGAATTAACGACGCTGACACCATATTCGGGCCGCTTTGCCGGCTATGCCATCCGCAAGGGGCGTATGAATCTGGATCTGAATTATCGGATTCAAAAGGGGCAATTGCAGGCATCAAACAAGCTGGTGCTGGATCAATTGCAGCTGGGGAATACGGTCGACAGTGATGAGGCGCCTGACCTGCCATTGCGTCTTGCAATTGCGCTTCTCAAAGACCGCAACGGCAAGATTGATATCGATATGCCGATCCAGGGGGATCTTGATAATCCGGAATTTGCCTATTGGGGTGCGGTCGGTAAAGCACTGATGAATATGGTGGTCAATATAGCGGCGGCGCCCTTTAATGCACTGGCTTCGCTGGTGGGTGGTGATGCTGAGCAGATGGAAAAAGTCGCCTTTTTACCGGGCGATACCCTGTTATCACAGGATCAACAGAAAATATTGAATACGCTGGGCAGTGCACTGAATGAGCGTCCCGGATTGATGTTGGAAGTGTCAGGTGGTGCGGATCGTCTGGCTGACTGGCCCCTGCTGCAATCTCAGCAGCTGGAAGCGACGCTGAAACGGTTGTGGCAGGTGCGGCAAACGGTGAGTGGTGAAACAACCGCGGATACGTTGGAACAGGTGCTGGTGCCTGCTGATGAGCGACCGGCCTTGCTGCGTGACTACGGACGCCAGCTGAAAATCGCTGATATTGACAACGTGCCTGATGATGAACTGCAGGCCACAGTACTGGCCGCGATACCCTACGATGAAATGGCGATGTATCAATTAGCACAGCAGCGGGCACGGAGTATCAAGGATTTCCTGGTCGATCAGGCTGAGGTTCCGGCAGAAAGGGTGTATTTGATGAGCTCGGTTATCGGCGAACAGGCGGGTGATAGAGTGGACAGTCCAATGTCGCTGGGCGCGCTTTAGTTCTGAGGCGCATGTTGGGACCAGTGAAACCGGGATGGATTGGCGACGTCTGCTATGGGCGTTGCATCCCGGTTTCGTGGTGGTGTTTTCAGGCCATCCTTTATCGATGTTTATCCTGCCTCATTTGTTGTTTCATGCAGCTTCCATTTCAGCCCCTGATAATGCCAGCGTATATAAAACATGCTGCTGATAAACAGGGTCACGCATAGAGTGGTTTGTATCCAGCCAGAGATGTCCTCTCCCAGAAACGCATCCACCACCGCGCTGGTGAAATAGAACAACACCACAAAACAGAGCCAGGCAAACGAGCGCGGCCACTTGCACCGCACGCCTGGAATAAAGATGAGCAATGGTCCGATACGTGCGAGCCAGATCAGCAGGGGAGAATCCACTGCCGGAGGATTGAGCCACCAGTGCTCCAGACTGAGGGTCAACAGGAGAAGGCAGTAGGACAACGCTGCAACCAGCCAGGCCCGGTGTGCCAGTGTTTCTCTTTGATGGCTACTCATTCTGTGTCATGTGTCCTGTGCAGTTTCATGGCCAGCGTGGCCAAACGTTTCCCCTGGGCGATACACAGCTGTTCCTCATGCTCTGACAGGGGGAGGTTGCTCTCCTTACCCGCCAGATGGCTGGTGCCGTACGGGGTGCCGCCGGTGTGCGTCTCTGTCAGTGAGGGTTCGGTATAAGGTACGCCGTGGATGATCATTCCGTGATGCAGCAAAGGCAGCATCATGGAGAGCAGCGTACTTTCCTGCCCACCATGCAAACTGGCGGTAGAGGTGAAGACAGTAGCTGGCTTGTCTACCAGTGCACCGGTGAGCCAGAGATTGCTAGTCCCGTCGAGAAAGTATTTCAATGGCGCAGCCATGTTGCCGAAGCGCGTGGGGCTGCCCATGGCCAGGCCGCTGCAGTGGCGCAGGTCTTCCTCGGTACAGTAGACGGCGCCTTCTTCGGGGATGCTGTCATGAGTGGCTTCGCAGACAGTGGAAACCGGGGGGACGGTTCTTAGCCGCGCTTCCATACCCGTCTGCTCAATGCCGCTGGCAATGCGCTGGGCCAGTTTCATGGTGGCGCCATGACGGCTGTAATAAAGAACCAGGATATAAGGTGACGACATCATAGAATCTCCAGCACCGCTTCAGGCGGGCGGCCGATGCGGGCATTGTTACCCTTAACAACAATGGGGCGCTGAATCAGCTTGGGCCAGCGAACCATGGCATCCAGTAGCGCCTCATCATCCAGGGCCGGGTTTTTCAGCGTATTATCCTTGTATTCCTGTTCGCCAGTGCGGAGCAGTTCCCTGATCGGAATGCCCAGCTTGCTGATGATCGCTTTCAGTGTATCCCGGTCTGGCGGTGTTTCCAGATACAGCACAATGTCGGGATTGATGCCCTGTTCTTCCAGCAGCTGCAAAGTCTGGCGGGATTTGGAACAGCGGGGATTGTGATAAATCGTGACGTCGCTCATATCGTGGTCTCCCTCCTTTTCAATATGCGGTATTCTAGCGAGGAATACCCCCTAAGCGACAGCCCGAAAACGTAGCAAGTAATACACCGTAAAAACTGACTAACGAGCCTGTTATTAATGCAGCCAAGTCAGCCAAACTGACCTTTTCGGCAGTGATAATCCGCTGAACATCCAACACCATCCGATAGGCGCCTGAAACTGGCAATACTGGGGCGTTTGTTTTTTAAATAACCACACAGGATGGAACCTTTATGCAATCTAGTTCGAGGTCTTCTGACCCCTGTTTCAAAAACTTCAGATGGCCCGGGCCTGAAGCGCCCAAAGCGACACCTGTAAAAGATGCAAATCCAGAGATCAATATTGATTTTTCTAATCAACTAACAAACCTTGAAAACGTTCGGTTCTGGCCAGTGTCAATCGGTCAGCGAATGGCAACGGTTTCATCAGTTGATCCTGAGAGTCTGGTTATACCCGTGCACCAATCTCCTATCGATAAGCAGTCCGCTGTTATTGAGAGAGGCAACGAACAAATACCAGCTTGTGTGGAAGACTTTAGTGAATCACTTCTTTCAGATAGTAAGCCCGGTTCTTCATCTACGGTGGAGCCTAAATGGGAAGATGCCAAGGGAAAGGGCGGGTCTCTGATTATGAAGCTTCTGAAGGGGGCAGATGATGAATCTGCAGACGCCCCTTCGACCACTATCACTGCACCGGATACTGATGAAGAAAGGGAGTTTGCTAAAGACGACAGTGATAAGCTCGAACAATCAACGAGTCAGAAGACACCCCATACGTGTACACAGTGTGGTAAGTCTTATGCTTTGCGAGCTAGTCTGACCAGGCACATGCGCCGCCATGGTGGTATCAGACCCTATGTCTGCAAACACCAAGATGACCCAAGCAAAGATCCCTGCGGAAGATCCTTTTTTTGTAACTACGAACTATTAAATCATCAGCTTATCCACGGCGAAAAAAGTTTCGGATGTACAGTGTGTAGCAAATGCTTTGCCCAGCCTGCAGCCCTTAAACAGCATATGCGTGTAGTTCACCACTCCTCGCTGGATGATTGACGCAAAAATACGTTGTACTTTCTTCCGTTGTCGTCTGCCTCTAACGCCTGCCAGTTTTGAAATGGCAAAAAAGGTGTGTAACGTATTGATTTATATATGATGAATTTGCTGTTTTTACTTCGTTGAAAATTGTAGAAAAAACTGTAAAAACAAGCGGTTGAGAGCGTAAAAGTATATGCTACTGACAGAAAGGATTAAGGGGTACAGTCAATCATGTTCGTCAGAATGCCCGGGCCGGATGCCTTGAAGCGGCTCGCCATGGATGTGTCGCGTCGTTTTTTGGATGATGGCTGCACTAATCATGCGGCAGCGTTGACCTATACAACGCTATTCGCCATCGTGCCGATGCTGACCGTTACGTACAGTATGCTCTCTGCCATTCCCTCGTTTCAGGGAACGGGAGAGCGTATTCAGGAATTTGTATTCGCCTATTTCATGCCGTCAGCTGGTGAGGCGGTGAGTAACTGGTTGTCAGAATTTTCCCGTCAGGCGCGCAATCTCACAGTACTGGGTATGGCTTTCCTGCTGGTCACGGCGCTGATGATGCTGCGTACCATTGATGTGGCCATTAACCGGATTTTCCGGACCACAGCCAGACGCCGCCCTGTTACCAGCTTTCTGCTGTATTGGGCAATATTGACGCTGGGGCCGTTGTTACTGGGTTTGGGGTTTGTTACCACGTCGTACATTACGACGATGAAAATGTTGGCAGACGCTTATGCCATGATTGGGGCTGAGCGCTGGTTTCTGCGGGTATTACCGTTCCTGTTGAGTACTGCAGCATTTACCTTGTTGTATATGGCGGTGCCAAACCGGCGGGTGAGACTTAAATATGCAGTGATAGGTGGTTTGGTCACGGCTTTTCTGTTTGAAGTGGCTAAAGGCGGTTTCACGCTGTTTCTGTCCATGTCGCCGACCTATGAATTTATCTATGGTGCGTTTGCCGCCGTGCCTATTTTCCTTGTCTGGATCTACCTGAGCTGGTTGCTGGTTTTGTTAGGTGCTGTCATTGTTCACAGTCTGGCTTGTGTTCAGCCGGTCGGGAATGGTTTGTCTCTGCCGCCGGGCTTGGCCATTCTGGCGATTCTCTCTGTCTTTGAGCGGCGGTTTGCCAAGGGTAAGCCAGCGGGACTGATTCATGTTCACGCCGCGGGGTGGCGATTAGGACAGGATACCTGGGATGCCTGCACGGAGTGGCTGTTGAAGGAACAGCTGATCTGCACTAGCAGCCGGGGCGGGATGATACTGGCGCAGTCTCCGTCATCTATTGAGACGGCCGAGCTGCAGGAACGTTTTCCCTGGCCGTTACCCAGCCGAGAAATGCTGAATCAGCTTATGAGTGACCAATGGCCGGCGTGGTTTGCCCGATTATTGGAGCGTCTTTCGGAGGTGCAGCGGGAACAGACTGCTATTCTGTCCGGTGACCTTGAGACGCTGTTTCGAGGTGAGGCATCCGAGGCGGATTGTAAGAAACCGTAATCATTTCGGTGGGGGTATCGTGAAAACCACGCTTAACTGTTTAATCTTGGGTGCTTTACTGGTTCTCTCTGGTTGTCGAGACTCCGTGCATAGTGATTTTAAAGGCAATGCGTTACTGCTTAAGGATGGTCGAAATCAGTGGGTTGCAGTGAACTATTGGGCGGAGTGGTGTGACCCCTGCCGGGAGGAAATACCGGAATTGAATGCCCTTCATGAGGCGGAAAATGGAATACGGGTCTGGGGCGTAGACTTTGATGGATCATCCTCTCAGGATGAATTGGCCAACAAAGTTGGCAGGATGGCGATTGGTTTTCCGGTATTAAGCAAGGAGACTATTGCCGCCCTGGAGCTTAAGCAGCCTCCCGTACTACCGGCTACCTATATTCTGGATGCTGACGGTAATCTCAGAAAAAGGTTGGTGGGTCCTCAGACACGAGAAGGGTTGGAAGCCGCAATCGCTGAGCTGTAATTCCCGGAGAAGATGAGTATGACGATGGTCTGTAGACGTGCCCTGGTCGACGGTAAGGTACAGGGCGTCTGGTTTCGTGGTTCTACCCGTGAGCAGGCGCTTACACTCGGTATCACCGGGTATGCGAAAAACCTGCCGGACGGGCGGGTGGAAGTTATGATGAGTGGTCGTGAAAGTGATATTGAGATGTTATCGGTATGGCTAAAGAAAGGGCCGCCGCTGGCAGTTGTTAAGTCATTGGATATCGCTGCGGTAGATCTGCAACAATTCCCAAGTTTTGAGGTGTGTTGATAGTAGGATTCATTATCTGACCAGCCAGTGACGTTCCCAGTTTATCATCACCCGCTCCGGATACCAGGTTTTACCCAGGCTGCCGTTGTATCGGGCCAGTGCGCGTGTCAGGTTGCCTTTTTCCTTGTCCAGATAATAACTGAGAATCGTGCAGCCATAACGCAGGTTGGTGGCAACCTGGGTCAGGTTGTCATCTTCCCGGCCGATTTCGTTCTTCCAGAAAGGCATCACTTGCATTAATCCCTGAGCGCCGACCCTTGAGATAGCAAACTGGTTAAAGGCGCTTTCCGTTTGAATGACCGAAAGGACCAGTTCTGGCTGAAGACCTGCCAGGGTTGCTTCGGTATGGATCAGACGAAGTAGATTGAGACGTTCTTCATCCGATGCGATGAATTGCTCCAACCGTGAGGACATATCGACCAGCCATACTTCTGCGTCAAATCGGTCAGCAAAACTATCAGACTGGTTAATGGTGGCTTGCAGGATATCCCTGAGTTCGTAATCAATAGAAGAGGTTGTCCCTGATGGCAGGGCTTTGGGAGCCGCCATCAGGGACATGGTTAGCAGGAGTGATGTCAGGACGCGTTGTTTTCGCACCTTATCGTTCCTGTTGGTTGGATTAACGCAGAACGCGATTTTTGAGCATGTTGACCACGTCGCTAATATTAACGTGTTCAACATCACCACCACTGCGCTGCTTGTATTCCAGGGTGCCGCTTTCCAGACCGCGATCGCTGATGACCAGGCGGTGAGGGATACCGATCAGTTCCATGTCAGCAAATTTGACACCGGGGCTGGCCTTGCGGTCATCTACCAGAACATCAAAGCCGGCAGCGGTCAGTTCGGCGTACAGCTTTTCTGTCTGCTCACGAACCTGTTCGGATTTTTCAATTTTCAGCGGTACCAGGGCGATCTGGAAAGGCGCCAGAGATTCTGGCCAGATGATGCCGCGATCATCGTTGTTCTGCTCAATCGCTGCAGCGACGACCCGGGAGACACCGATGCCATAGCAACCCATGGCCATTACCACGGCTTTGCCGTTTTCGTCGAGCACGGTGGCGTTCATGGATTCGCTGTACTTGGTGCCCAGCTGGAAGATATGACCGACTTCAATGCCACGCTTGATAAACAGCTTGCCGTTACCGTCCGGGCTGTCGTCACCTTCGACGACGTTGCGGAGATCGGCTTCACGGGTGTAGTGGCAGTCACGTTCCCAGTTGAGGCCAAAGTAGTGCTTGCCATCAATGTTGGCGCCAGCACCAAAGTCATTCATCTGGGCGACAGTGCGGTCAACAATGCAGGGAATGGTCATGTTGACCGGGCCCAGTGAGCCGGGGCCGGCATTCATGATCGGACGAATCTGATCTTCCGTTGCAAACTGTAGAGGGGAGGCGACTTCTGGTAGGTGTTCCGCCTTCACTTCATTCAGCTCATGATCACCACGCACCAGCAGGGCGACAAAATCGGCTTCGCAGGCGTCGGATGCTGCAACGATCAGGGTCTTGATGGTCTTTTCAATGGGCAGGTCGAACTGGTTCACCAGGTCCGCAATGGTTTTGGCGTCTGGTGTATCAACCACATGCATATCCATTGTCGGTGCAGGGCGGTTGGCTGTCGGTGCGATAGCCTCTGCTTTTTCAATGTTGGCGGCGTAACTGCCACTGTCGCTGAAAACAATGTCGTCTTCGCCGGATTCTGCCAGGACGTGGAATTCGTGGGAGCCGCTGCCGCCGATGGCGCCGCTGTCTGCTTCGACGGCGCGGTAGTCCAGGCCCAGACGATCAAAAATACGGCAGTAGGTGGCGTACATGTTCTGGTACTCACCCTTCAGGCTGTCGCTGCTGGTATGGAATGAGTAAGCATCTTTCATCAGGAATTCGCGACCGCGCATCACGCCAAAACGGGGACGTGTCTCGTCGCGGAACTTGGTCTGAATCTGGTAGAGGTTGAGGGGCAGCTGTTTGTAGCTACTGACCTCATTGCGCACCATGTCCGTGATGACTTCTTCATGGGTTGGGCCAAGCACGAAGTCGCGCTGATGACGATCCTTGAAGCGGAGCAGTTCCGGGCCGAACTGATCCCAGCGACCGGTCTCCTGCCAGAGTTCGGCATTCTGGACCATGGGCATCAGGACTTCCTGGGCGCCGGAGCGGTCCATTTCTTCCCGAACAATATTTTCAACCTTACGCAGGACGCGCAGGCCCAAGGGCAACCAGGTATACATACCGGCCGCCAGTTTGCGGATCATGCCGGCACGCAGCATGAGCTGATGGCTGATAACCACCGCATCTGCGGGGGTCTCTTTCAGGGTGGGGATCAGATACTGACTGGTACGCATGGATCGTAGGATTCTTTAATCAGCAAAAACCACAAGTGTACGAGGCCTATCCGCTTCGGCCAAGCCGCGATTGCCGTATTATGAGAAAAAAACGGTATGTTAGGGAATGGTGACGGTAAATGACGGGGTCATTGGGTAAAAGAGAACGGTATAATTGCCATCATAGGGCATCACAGCAATCGCGCAGCAGGATAATAAAGTGGATAAAGCCGGGTTGTCAGTAGAAGATGTTCAACACCTCCTCAGTCATGGAATTCCCATGTCTGAAGGAATGGGCGTCATCGTCGATGGTTTGCCGGAGGGCGGTGCAGTGCTCCGTGTGCCTTATTCGGATTCGCTTGTGCGTCCGGGGGGAACAATATCCGGTCCTGTCATGATGGCGCTGGCCGATGCGGCGATGTATGCCGCGATTTTGGGCAGGCTGGGGGCGGTTATTATGGCGGTCACGGCTAACCTCAATATTCACTTTCTTCACCGACCGGGCAAGAGTGATCTGATCGCCAATGCGAAGATATTGAAGTTGGGCAAACGGTTGGCGGTGTGTGAAGTGGCGCTTTACTCTGTCGGTCAGTCAGAGGTGGTGGCTCAGGTCTCTGGCAGTTACTCTTTACCGCCGGAAGCGGGTTCTGGTGGATAAAATCGGTTTTGTCGTATAGTGATTTAATGATCTGCGACGTATCTTGGTTCCAGTAGGGTAACGAGGACGAGCTAATGACCGATGAGATAGCAGAATTTTCGCTGGCCCAGCAGCTGGCTGATGATACGGTGGTAATCGGTGACTTTCCCCTGTGCCGTTTGTTGTTGATGAACGACAGCCATTATCCCTGGTTTATCCTGGTGCCCAGGATTGCCGGGGTAGAGGAGGTCTATCAGTTGACGGAAGAGGATCAACGGCAGCTGATGTGGGAAATGGCGTATGTGTCGGAAAAGCTGAAAGATATTTTTTCAGCGGACAAAATGAATGTGGCCGCCCTCGGGAATATGGTGCGTCAGCTGCATGTGCATGTTGTGGTGCGTCATGAAGGGGATGCCGCCTGGCCCTCACCGGTTTGGGGGAAAGTCCCGGCAACGGCCTATACTGCAGAAGCCATAGAGGATATTCGCGCCAAGCTGGCCGTGGTTTTTACCACATGGCTTAAATTTATTGACTAGCCGGAGCAGGGCTTCATGAGTAATGAATTGCTTGAAGTTCAGACTCAGCTGAGCTTTCAGGAAGACAGCTTACAGACCTTGAACGATGTTGTGACACGTCAGCAGAAGGATATTGAACGCCTGACGCTGGAAATAGGGCGGTTGCGTGAACAGTTCCAGACCCTGGTGACCATGCAGCTGGAAGAGCAAGAAGAACCACCACCACACTATTGAAAAAAATGCCGGTGAATACCGGCATTTTTTTATTCAGTGAGCTGGAGCTGATATCACATCTTCAGCCTGAAGCCCTTTCTCTTTCTTGGTGACAATGAACTCCACCCGTTGCCCTTCGGCGAGTGTTCGATGACCTTCTCCGCGAATGGCTCGATAGTGGACGAAGACATCCTCACCCTGGTCACGAGTGATAAAACCGAAGCCCTTGGAAATATTGAACCACTTTACGGTGCCGGTTTCACGATCCGAAGTATCGACAATCAGTCGTGTTTTAGGGTTGAGGGCTCGCAGATTACATAAAAGGTGAGCCGCGAGGCCTGCAAGCAGTGCGCTTAAAGGAAGTAATGCAATATTTAAGTCGCCAGGCATTTGTGGAAGACGCCCAAACGTTACAGATGCTGCTGACAACCCTGACAGGATGATCAGTACGCTACCAGTCATCTGCAGTAAACGACGACTGCCATGCAAGGCGACCAGATACGTGCCTAGCAACAGATTGGCAGTTGCTGTGACCAGCAGCAGAATATTGTTACTGTCCAATAGAATATCGATTACGGTCTGATTGGGGTAGACGTCAGGGTATAGACGCGTCAGCAATGTATAACTGGTCAGGTAACCCGTAATGAGTACCAAACCCAGCAGGGTGTGTAGAAATTTCAAGTGTTTGAGATACATGTCCTTTGTGTTCATCCTATTTATAGGTGTTACAGTCTTGTTAATCGTGATGAAACCAAATGGTTACTGCATGTTGGCTGTCGTAAGTCCCGAGCCGATACGCCTTGGGTCAGGTTATGCTTCTAAAACTGATCATCATACAGCCATGCGTCTAATGTAACCTGAGCGCGCAGTCACGAGCAAATTATGCAGAAGTATTGTCGTATATATAGCTGATAAATCGATGAAACCTGCGAAAACTGGGAAAAAAGTAGATTTACTGGCCAAAAAATACTCGCATGGTCTAAATGCATCGTTTATATTGATTTCGTACCCAGTTATTTCTGTTCGCTTTCATGGTGTTGTTTTTTAGCACTCTGTCGTTTGATTTGAAAGATGACGATATGATTGGTACACCTGTATTTGTCCTCGGGTTTGCTGTCAGTGATGGGTTGTTGCGGGAGTGTAAAGCGGAATTTCGTTTAGTGTTAGGAAGACATGCCTGGAGACGATCGTTATGGCAGCCAAAAAAAACGCAATCAAAGAAAAATACAGTAAAACACAGATTCTGGCTGATATTGCCGAGAATACCGGTCTCACAAAACGAGACGTTTCAGCCGTACTGGAGGAGCTAACCGATCTGGTTGAGCGTCATGTTAAGAAAAGAGGTTGCGGTGAATTTACCCTGCCGGGACTTCTCAAAATTGTGACGATTAAAAAGCCTGCTCGGAAAGCCCGAAAAAATGTACCTAACCCATTCAAGCCCGGAGAGCTTATGGATGTTGCGGCTAAACCTGCTTCTATACAGGTGAAAGTCAGGCCGCTCAAAAAGCTCAAGGAGTTTGCCTCCAGCTGACCCTCTGATTGATGCCACGCCGCTTATGTTTTTACTAGTAGCGTGGCAATATCCCCGCCTAAGTTGTTTTGAGTCGCTGTCTTTGTTGTTTTCCCTTCAATCCTAATCTCAATAGTTTGTCGTAGCTATTGGGAAGCAGTCGTTGCATCCAATCGATAGCACGGGCATCTGGCCCGATCAGTATGCGCTTTTTATTTTTTAGGATGCCTTTGAGAATGGTGCTGGCCGCTTTTTCCGCGGTAGTCATGGCTATATTGGCAAATTCACTGGATGCGTCCTGTTGATTGGTAATACCATCTGGGCCTTCAAAATAGCGTGCATTTTTGACGATGTTCGTCTTGATGCCGCCGGGGTAGATGCAGGATACATTGATTGGGGTTTCGTGGAGTTCTTGATGCAGTGATTCAGTGAGGCCACGAACTGCAAATTTGCTGGCATTGTAAGCGCTCTGGGTGGGTACGCCAATCATGCCGAAGACGCTGGATATATTCACGATATGGGCGTCAGGGCTTTTTTCGAGCAGGGGAAGGAATACCTTGCAACCGAAGACAACCCCTTTGAAATTGACATTCATCAGCCAGTCAAGATTCTCAAGCGACATATCGCTGAAGGGTTGGCATAGCGCTACGCCAGCATTGTTGATGAGAATATCGACATGCTTGTACGTCGCCATGGTTTTTGCTTTCAGTTGTTCCCACTGTTGAAGAGAGGCGACATCGAGGGTTTCCAGTAAGAGCTCGCCAGTATTTGGCAGTAATGTGGCGGTTTCTTGCAGGGCTGCATTATTGATATCTGTCAGAATCAGTTTGCAGTCTTGGTTAGCCAGCTGGATGGCGAGTGCCCGGCCAATACCGGAACCGGCACCGGTGATGAGGGTAATTTTGTTGTTGAGTGCTTGCATTGTTATTATTGTTTTCTCGACTGTTGTGGGTTTGGTTCTTGTGTCGACGCGTTACCATACCGCTTTAAGCTATTTCATTGTGGAAAATCTTCAAGGGCAGAGATGCCTTCTTTTTATGTCATAAGAGGCACGTTTAGGCGTTTATAATGCAGGCAGCTACATAAGCCTGCCTGCCTAGGGAAGGTTTATTTCACAGAAGAGCAATGGTGTAATCAACAATTAGACGGTTTTCATTCAGGCTATCAGTGCCATAGGTTCTGAATGTGGCGTTACGAAGCGTAATGGTGAGGCCTTTGAGGGCGCCATCTTGAAACGCGTAGCTGAGATCGGTATCACGTTCCCATTCATGACGTGTTTTTTTCGTGCTGCCAGCCTGCTCATGGTATTCGCCTTTAACATAGCGAGTCATAAAGTTGAAGCCGGGTAGACCTAAGTTGCTAAAGTCATAATCGACTTTGGCCATCCAAGATTTTTCATCCTTGTTGTTGAAATCCCAATACTGAACAGCATTCCATGTCATCAGGCCGTTATCATCAGACCCTCCCCAGAGGTAATCGTAAAAATCGCCATCAACCTTTTGGTATGAGATAGCGAATTTCAGATCGCTGACGCGGAGTTGGGCAACAAGATTCCAGAGCTTGCTGTCCCACTCTTTCAGCTTGCCATTATGTTCAACTTTTTCCAGGTATTTACCATCGCCTTTGCCTTTGTAGTAATAACCATCAAACAGAATGCTGGTGTCTTCGCTGATGTTCAGGGTGTAATAAGCATTCAGATAGTCCATTTTCTTGTAGTCTTTGGCCTTGGCAAGTTGCACATCAAGACCATAGCCTTCACCGGTATCAAAACGTGCACCGATGGAGTTAATCTTCCAGTCACCTTCTTTCCCTTCAGTAACGGTTGTTCCGCTGTATGTATAGGAAGGGCCTTTGTATTTATGAAAACCACTTTGAGTTTTAGTGGATGCTTTATCGGAACTGAAACCATAAAGTGTGAAAGCGTCCCAGTTGATATCAGCATAGATTGCTTGTGTGGTTGAGGGGGTTACGCGGGAATCACTGTCATTTAACAGGCCGGTATCCATGAACATGCGGCCTGCATTAATATGAGCATTGAGGGACTCATCGCCAAAACGGGTTTTCAGGAAAACCTGGCCTAGTTTATCGTAGCTTTTTTGTTTCGCTTCAACATACTTGACGCCATCTCTTTCCTTGATGTCTTTCTCGGTGGCAGTCCTTAATGCGCCTGATCCCCACTTGTCATCTTTCCCAACTAATTTGAGTGATCCGTACCACGCGGCATCAATGCCAATGAGATCCATAAAATAGCCAGATTCAACATTGAGGCGAACACCCTGTGCCCAAGACTCTCGAATATCCGGTAACCGCTGGGCCGGTGTAGCATCGTTCCACTGCTTGCTTTTAAAGTCCCGATTGAAATAAAAGTTACGCAATTCCAGGTTGACGCCAGTGTCGTCCATCATTTTGGCGAAGGAGTCACCGACATAGCCTTCTGCCTGGGCTTCCGCCGCAATCATGAGTCCTGAGGAAATTGCCATGGAAATGGCGGCTGCCAGTGAGGATCTGTGTAAAGCCATTACTCCGCTGCTCCAGTCGGTCTCTTGTCCGGTACCCGGCCTCTAAGCGCCCTTGCTGAGGCGTTGTTGTCTGCCGGGGGTCAAGCCTCCTTTCCTGAAGTCACTGACCGGCCTCCGCCGGTTTTGCCACTATTGGCGTCAGTACCCGTAAATGAGTGTGTGTAATGAATTAGTCAAGAAAACGTAATTATGCAAATTGAAGGCGGGAGATTTACGATGAGTGGTAGCGGTTTTTTCGTGTGCTGATGATAGTAAAACGCCACTCTTAGGTGGGGTGGCGTTTTACTGAGGGCTGATGGCGTATTAGAAGACTTCGTATGTGTAAGTCAGGTAAACACGGTTGATGTTGGTGTTGTACATGCCGCCCAGTGCATCGTCGCGGCCGGTCGCGTAATCACCGCTGGTGCGGTAAGCAGTGTGAAAGTAAACCAGAGACAGGCCGTCCAGTTTGCCAGAGAAGTTGTAGCTGACGTTAGCGCCAACTTCTTTCTGGTTGAAGTTCTCAAAGTCCTTGGCGTCTTTGCCCTTGGCGTACCAGACATTGACGCCCAGGCCAGGAACGTAGTCAGCGAAGTCGTAACCGGCTTTCACTACGTAAGCTTTTTCGTCTTCGTAGTTGTAACCCATCTCCAGATCCAGGGAAGAGTTGAAGCTGCCGTGGTCGTTAGAGAAAAGCTTGTTGTCGTAGTCGCCATCCTTGGTCTTGTTGTAGCCAACACCGACATAGGCATTGCCAATGTTCAGGGTGGCGTTAAGGTTGTTGTAAGAGGATTCGTAGTTGCCGTTGGCATCTAAGAAAGCGGTGTCATACAGCTTGCCGTCTTTTTCGACCTTGCCGTAGCGTGCGTCGAAATCAACAGAAACATTCTCGCTGACCGGCAGGGTGTAATACACCTTGGCGATGGTCTTCTTCAGGTAGTCCTGGGATTTGGCTTGTTCTAATACACCGCCAAGACCGTTCCACTCGTAGCCAGCGCCGTAGATCATGACATCGTCAATGGTCTGGCCGTTGCTGTTCTTGAGATCGTCTTTAAAGGTTGACTGGTTA
This sequence comes from Kistimonas asteriae, assembly GCF_018263925.1. Classification (GTDB taxonomy): domain Bacteria; phylum Pseudomonadota; class Gammaproteobacteria; order Pseudomonadales; family Endozoicomonadaceae; genus Kistimonas; species Kistimonas asteriae. The sequence goes on along the minus strand of NZ_JAEVHF010000003.1, from coordinate 127,631 downwards.
CGAGCACTGAAGGCATCGATGCGGGTTGCATACAGGTTCAGTCCGTGGATATTGGATACCACGTCAGCACCGAAGGAGGAGGCGTTCAGGATACGGGAGCCACTGTCGCTGTAGGATTGCAGGTCACGCTTCTTCTGGCCGTAGGTGCCGTACACATTCAGGTCTTCGCCACCGAATTTGGCTTTCAGGTAAGCCTGCTGCACACCGGCGATATCGTCCAGGTGGCCGTTGCTGCCACCACCGGGCAGGTTGGTGCCGGAAAACTTGTCATCGCTGTTGATGTCGCGCGCCATGCCGACCTGGAAATCGAAGCCGATGATGTCAGCGAAGTAGCCGGATTTGTAGTCGGCAATCAGGGCGTGAACAAATTCGTCCTGCGCATCCTTGTATTTTCCCTGATTGTTTTTGTTTTCCTGATCCCATTTGTACATCTTGTATGTCAACGTCAGGCTACTGTCGTCAACCAGCTGCTCAAAGCTGGCCTGAGCCGCCGTTGCTGCCGTAGCAGCCATTACCGCCGCGCCCAGGGCGGATAATTTCAATGCGCGCATTTGTCCTACCTACTCCAAAATGGTGTTCTAACGGTCTTACGTTGGCAGGTCGGATTTACCCCAATCCGCCTGCCTGGTAGAAGCTGCACCAGGGCTGCTCGCCTGATCGGCAATAACAGGCATTGTTGTTGTATGCATCACAGCATTGCCGGGCGGAATCGTTTATGCAGACGCAGCTGGATACAGGCAGGCTGCAACTCAGCGATGAGTTGTGCTGATAGCAATTGTCCCGGGTTCTGGTTTTCACTGGACGAATGAGGGAAAACAGAGGGCGAACGCAAGGAAAACGACAGATTGCAGCCTGTGCTTCATGGTACTTGAGTCTATCAATAGGCATATTGAAGCGTATGTAGTGACAAGCACCTATGCCTTGTAGGGATATTCGAGGTGTGACTGATTGGGGGAGGCAAGATGTAAAAACGCCACCCGAAGGTGGCGTTTCATTGTGTTGACTGACCGTGAGGGTATTAGAATACGCTCAGGGTGTAGTCTACGTAGACACGCATGTTGTTGGTGCGTTCGTCGTCGGCTCCCTGGTAACCTTTGGATTTCCAGTAGCCATTTTCCACGCTGACGCTCAGACCTTTCAGAGCGCCTTCCTGGAAGGCGTAACCTACAACTGCGTCAATTTCAGTTTCTTTGTCAAACCCGTTGGCTGCTGCGGTTACTTTGTCAATGCTGCTACCGCGAGTGTAGGTCAGACCGGTATACAGGCCAGGCATGCCGAAGTCTGCGAAGTTGTACTCTGCACCAACCTGCCAGACTTTTTCGCCATCGTAGTAGAAGTCAGAGACTTGGCGAGAAGTCCAGAAGTTACCGCCGCCGTATTCGTTGTCGGCCATCCAGTATTCGAAGGCACCTGCTTGACCAGTTTCGCCTTCTGCGTCAACCGTTGTGTAAGACAGGCTCAGAGTCAGGTTGTCGATTGACAGGGCGGCGTTCAGGTTGGTCAGATTGGCGTCATCCTTAAAGGCGCCGGTGCTGGCACCGTTACCATTCCAAGCCTTGCCGTCTTCCTTCGCTCTGTAGTGCTGACCATCGATCAACAGGCTCATGCCGTCACTGAGATCAAAGGTATAAGCAGCGTTGTAGTATTGGATCTTGATGTAGTCTTCGCCGCGAGCATATTCGGCATTCAGGTCTACACCCGCCAGGTTGTAGGTCGCACCGATGGAGTAGATGCTGTCAACGGTAACGGCATTTCCGTTGGCGTCGTCCTTGCCTTGGAAGTCATCGTAGCTTTGCGAGGTACGGTGAGAAATCTGGTCAGCATAAGCGCCGTAAAGGCCCAGGCCGTAGATGTTGGAATCGAAGCCGTAGCCACGGAAGGAGCTGGGTACCAAGCGGGAGCCAGAGCTGGCTACCAGGATGGTGTCATGCTTCATGTAACCCGCTTTGGCTTCGACGTTCAGATCGTCGTCGCCAAACTTGGCTTTCAGATAAGCCTGACCCAATTTGCCGAAGCCGTTGGAGTCACCATTGGAGCCTCTGCGCAGCAACTGGTCGCCACCACCTTGAAGGCCGGTTTGCTCATTGCTGCTGTCCAGCTTCATGCTGCCATACAGGGAGGCGTCAAAACCAATCATGCCGAATGCATAACCGGAGGTGTAGTTAACTTCGACACCTTGCGCCCAGTCGTGCCAGTCTGTCCCTTCACCGTTATTTCGTGCGGTATTGTTTTCATCAAAATACGCATTACGCAGTTTGATATCCAGAGTGCTGTCATCAATAAATTGATCAAAGCTAGCCTGAGCTGCGGTAGCCGCAGTCGCAGCGATAACAGCCGCGCCCAGCGCGGACAGTTTAAATGCTCGCATTGTGTTACCTACTCCACATGGTGTTGTATTGCTTCTTGTTGCCAGCCGGATATGCCCCTATCCGACAGGCTAAAGCAGTTCTGCAAGTGAGAATGCGACGTGTCTGTGCTGGTGGCGTGCATTGGTGTTGTTAATGCGAACCAGGCACTGACGACGTTTCGTCTGGCATTCTCTGTCTACAGGTTGGCCGCAGTATATCTGTCCGTGTTGCCGATAAACCTTGCCATATGTCAAGGTTTTGCCTGTCATTGTAAGTGTCCTGTGACAGCCTTTAATCGGAAACCGTATCCGGTACGACCGTATTGCATGGTACAAAAGTCTAACAATGCGGTACTTTCTGCGTATGTAGGTGGTAGTACCTATTTACGATTGTTTTTTTATCTACGAAGTCGGTTGAGCCGGGCGCCAGCCGTCCGGTCAAAGAATAGTGGTCCTGCGCATGGCTGTTTGGGCTGGCATTACGTTATAATCCCGCGTTTCGTTCCGTTTTGAGTTCGGAGTTCGGAGTTCGCGCCATTTATGCCGATCTATGAATACCTTTGCCAATCCTGTGGCGATACCCGTGAGGCTATTCAGAAATTCAGTAACAGCCCGCTGACCGATTGCCCTGCCTGTGGGGAGTCTGCCCTGAGGAAGCTGTTGTCCGCCCCGTCGTTCCGTCTTAAGGGCGGCGGCTGGTACGAGACGGACTTCAAGGGCAAAAAGGCAAAGAATGTCGCGACCAGCGACAATCATTGCCCGAGCAAGGACACCAAGAGCGGCTGCGGTGGTTGTTCAGCAACCAGCGACTGAACTCGGGGCAGTGGCTTGTCCATTGTCGGTGAGAGCATTGCACACCTGTCCATCATGGACAGGCCAGATAACGATTTGAAGACTGAGGTTTGAGTATGCGCAGCCATTATTGCGGCGATCTGAACGCCTCCCATGAGGGGCAGGAAGTCACACTGTGTGGATGGGTCCATCGCCGCCGTGACCATGGCGGTGTCATTTTCCTGGATCTGCGTGATCGGGAAGGGATTGCCCAGGTGGTGTTTGACCCCGATACTGTGGACGCCTTTGCCCTGGCAGACCGCGCCCGTAGTGAGTTTGTCCTGAAGGTGACCGGTAAAGTCCGCCTGCGTCCGGAAGGTACCGTCAACCCGAACATGAAGACCGGTGAGATTGAGGTGCTGGGCAAGCAGCTGGAAATCCTGAACAGCGCGTTGACCCCGCCGTTCCAGCTGGACGAGTACACCGACGTGGGTGAAGATATCCGCCTGAAGTACCGCTATGTGGATCTGCGCCGTCCGGATATGCAGCAGAAGCTGGTGTTCCGCTCCAAGGTGACCAGCGCTATCCGTAACTACCTGGACGGCAACGGCTTTCTCGATATCGAAACCCCGATCCTGACTCGCGCTACCCCTGAAGGTGCCCGTGACTACCTGGTGCCGAGCCGTACTCATCAGGGTGAATTCTTTGCCCTGCCGCAGTCCCCCCAGCTGTTCAAGCAGTTGCTGATGGTGTCCGGTTTCGATCGTTACTACCAGGTTGCCAAGTGCTTCCGTGACGAAGACCTGCGTGCGGATCGTCAGCCAGAATTTACCCAGATCGATATCGAAACTTCTTTCCTTGGGGAAGAAGAGATTATGGGTCTGACTGAAGGTATGGTTCGCAAGCTGTTCAGTGACCTGATGAATGTCGAGTTTGATGCGTTCCCGCGCATGACCTATGCCGACGCCATGCGTCGCTTTGGCTCCGACAAGCCTGACCTGCGTATCCCGCTGGAGCTGGTGGACATCGCTGACCTGATGGAAACCGTTGATTTCAAGGTGTTCAAAGGGCCGGCCAGCGATCCGAAGGGGCGTGTTACGGCATTGAAAGTACCCGGTGGCGCGAGCCTGAGCCGTAAGCAGATTGATGAATACACCAAGTACGTTGGCATCTACGGTGCGAAAGGATTGGCCTGGATCAAGGTCAATGCCATTGAGAAGGGTGTAGAAGAAGGTCTGCAGTCGCCGATCATCAAGTTCCTGGGTGATGACGTGACTATGAAGATCATGGAGCGCCTGGATGCGCAGAATGGCGATATCGTCTTCTTCGGTGCTGACAAAGGTACAGTGGTTAGCGAAGCCCTTGGCGCACTGCGCTGCAAGCTGGGTGAAGACCTGAACCTGTATACCTGTGAATGGGCGCCCATGTGGGTGGTTGACTTCCCGATGTTCGAGGAAGATGGCAAGGGCGGTCTGACCGCGCTGCATCACCCCTTTACCGCGCCCAGCTGCACACCGGAAGAGCTGGAAGCTGCGCCGGCCGACGCATTGTCCCGCGCCTACGATATGGTGCTGAATGGTGTTGAGCTGGGGGGTGGTTCTGTCCGTATTCACAATGAATCGATGCAGCAGGTGGTATTCCGTGTGCTGGGTATCGGAGAAGAAGAGCAGCGTGAGAAGTTTGGCTTCCTGCTCGATGCCCTGAAGTTTGGTGCGCCGCCGCACGGTGGTTTGGCCTTTGGTCTGGATCGTCTGGTGATGCTGATGACCGGTGCGGATTCCATCCGTGAAGTCATTGCCTTCCCGAAAACCCAGTCAGCCGCCTGTCAGATGACCCAGGCGCCGGGTACTGTGGAAGAGCAGCAGCTGCGTGACCTGAATATCCGTATTCGCAGGGATCCTGCTTCCGCCACCAGTCATTGATTGAGCTGACTCCGGTTGCCTGCTGGCTGCAGGTAGCCGGCCATCACGTTATACGACAAGCTGTTTTCAATAATTCATTAAAGGGTGAGGTTTCGACCTATGGCAGGTCATAGTAAATGGGCCAATATCAAGCACCGCAAGGCGGCGCAGGATGCCAAGCGTGGCAAGATCTTTACCAAGCTGATCCGCGAGCTGACCGTGGCTGCCAAGGCTGGCGGTCCCAACCCGGAAGATAACCCGCGTCTGCGTGCGGCGGTCGACAAGGCGCTGGGCGCCAACATGACCCGTGACACGGTTGATCGTGCGATAGCTCGTGGTGCTGGCAGTGCTGACAATGACAACATGGAAGAGATCACTTACGAGGGTTACGGCCCAGGTGGTGTTGCGATCCTTGTTGAGTGTATGACGGATAACCGAAATCGGACGGTATCTGAAGTGCGTCATGCGTTTTCCAAGCATGGTGGCAATCTGGGTACGGATGGTTCTGTGGCTTACCTGTTTGAGCGGAAAGGGCAGATTTTCTTCGAGCCGGGTGTTGATGAAGACGCGCTAATGGAAGCGGCGCTGGAAGCCGGTGCGGAAGATGTTATTGCTAATGATGATGGTTCTGTAGAAGTTACGACGGACTGGACTGAATTCATGCAGGTGAAGGATGCGCTGGAAGCTGCAGGTATGACGCCGGCTGATGGTGAAGTTGCGATGGTGCCGACCACCCAGTCACCGCTGGATGCTGACGGTGCAGAAAAGATCATGAGGTTGATTGATCGCCTGGAAGACCTGGATGATGTCCAGAATGTCTACAGCAATGCAGATATTCCGGATGATGTCATGGAAGCGCTGGGTTGATACACATTGAATGAAAGTTTCAGATGCTGGCTCTATAGTCGGCGTCTGAATGCCCTCTATATCAAGGAGTGGGCTGACAGCGTAAGTAAAGAAAAAGAATATTTGCCAATCGGTGTGGGTTAGATGTTCACGCCAATGATTAGGAAAAATAACAAAAAAACCACAGCTGTAACCGTTAAAAGCGGAGTGAGTAGTTCTTTCATCTTCAAAATGGCTCAATCTACGTGTGATAACAGCATACGCTTTCATATCTGATTTACCTGTAGTTTTTCGTTACGCAGAATGATGGTTTGTAATGATTAATGAGCAAACGATAACTAATTAATCAACTCTGTCACTGGTGAACTTATAGCGTCTCTCTCCTCTGAGGGATGTGTTCTCTTAGTGGTTTGATAACGCTGTTTTCCTTAGCGGGTTTGCTGGGTCTGTGTGTGGTTCTGATGCATCTTTCATTACTAATTGCTTCAGGGGGCGCTTGAGTGTTTCATCTCTTTGTGTTTCAGGAAGCTATATAAGCAGATATGTTTACTTCACATGAGGGGTGTATAAAAGTACAGTGTTATGAGTATGGTTAGCAAGAGTCTCCAGGCAGGGATATGGCAATTATTCTGGGAATTGATCCGGGTTCCCGCATTACCGGCTACGGTCTGATTAACCAGGTCGGCTCACGGATTGAATACATCGATTCTGGTTGCATCCGGATCCAGCCGGGTGAGTTGCCGGAAAGGTTGCACCAAGTCTATGAAGGTATCCATCGGGTGATCGAGGCTTACCAGCCGCAGACCGTAGGTATTGAGCAGGTCTTTATGTCACGCAATGCAGATTCTGCGCTGAAGCTGGGGCAGGCCAGAGGGGCTGCAATTGTGGCTGCGGTTAACCAGGGGCTCCCGGTTTCCGAGTATTCCGCCCGTCAGGTCAAGCAGTCGGTGGTGGGTAAAGGCTCTGCAGACAAGGCGCAGGTTCAGCATATGGTGATGGCCTTGCTGAAACTGAATAAGGTGCCGCAGGCAGACGCTGCCGACGCCCTCGCTGTAGCATTATGTCATGCCCATACACAGCAGAGCCTGATTCGCATGGCGACCAGTAAAGGGTCTGTGCGCATGGGTAATGGTCGGCTACGTTAAGCGATATTCTGAATTGAAACATTGTAAAGGTGGGATGTGACATGATTGGTCGTCTCAGGGGTGTTGTGGTTGAAAAGCGGCCGCCGCAGTTATTGCTGGATGTGAATGGTGTCGGTTATGAAATAGAGGCGCCCATGACGACCTTCTACCGATTGCCGGATGAGGGGCAGGAGGCAACGCTCTATACGCACTTTGTCGTCCGTGAGGATGCGCAGTTGCTGTATGGATTTGGCGACCGTAAGGAGCGTCAGCTGTTTCGTACACTGATTCGTGTCAACGGTGTAGGGCCGAAGTTGGGGCTGGCGATTCTGTCGGGTATGGAATCCGATATGTTTGTTCGTTGTGTGCATGACGATGACAGTGCCACGTTGACGCGCCTGCCGGGTATTGGCAAAAAGACCGCAGAGCGGCTGATCGTCGAAATGCGCGACCGGCTGGATGACTGGGCACCTGAACTGAGTGAAGCCGGTGCTGCTTCACCGTCTCTGGTGGTGTCGAACACTCCTTCGGATCGTGTGGCGGTGCAGGATGCCATTAGTGCCTTGGTTTCATTGGGCTATCGCCAGCAGGATGCCAGCAAAGCCATTGGTGCAGTAAAAGAGGATGGTTTGGCCAGTGAAGAGCTGATTCGTCGTGCATTAAAGGCCATGATGTGAGTGGTCATTAATGCCGCTGTTACCATTGCGGACTCTCTGGATTTACAGTCAAAATCAGATAACACACAATCAACTGACCTATGTCAGAGCCATTGAATCAGCAGGTGCTGGATGATTGAAAGTGACCGATTGATATCGGGCCATGGAACTCCGCAGGAAGAACGTATTGATCGCGCCATACGGCCGACCCGGTTGGCCGATTATACCGGGCAGCCGGCAGTGCGTGAGCAGATGGGAATTTTTATCTGTGCCGCGAGACAACGGAATGAAGCGCTGGATCACACGCTGATCTTTGGGCCGCCGGGGCTGGGGAAAACGACACTGGCCAATATTTTGGCCAATGAAATGGGCGTGCAGCTTCGTACGACATCCGGCCCGGTTTTGGAAAAAGCCGGTGACCTAGCAGCCATGCTGACCAATCTTGAGCCTAACGACATTCTATTTGTTGATGAGATTCATCGTCTGAGTCCGGTCGTGGAAGAGGTGCTTTATCCAGCCATGGAAGATTACCAGCTGGATATTATGATTGGAGAAGGGCCGGCCGCACGTTCCATCAAATTGGATCTGCCTCCCTTTACGCTGGTGGGGGCCACAACACGGGCCGGGTTGCTCACCTCACCGTTGCGTGATCGCTTTGGCATTGTTCAGCGCCTTGAGTTCTATAGTGTTGAAGATCTGACCAAAATTGTGAGCCGCTCTGCCGCCATCCTTGGCATGACCATGGATGAGGATGGCGCGCGCGAAGTGGCAGCGCGTTCCCGGGGAACGCCGCGGATTGCTAATCGTCTATTGCGGCGGGTGCGGGATTATGCCGAAGTCCGAGGCAGCGGGCATGTGGATCAGGCTGTGGCAGATGCCGCCCTGATTATGCTGGATGTGGATGGTGCGGGCTTTGATCATATGGATCGCCGTCTACTGCAGGCCATGGTTGAAAAGTTTGATGGCGGGCCGGTCGGTGTTGATAGTCTTGCAGCCGCAATCAGTGAGGAGCGGGATACGATTGAAGATGTGCTTGAGCCCTTCCTGATTCAGCAGGGCTATATCATGCGTACTCCGCGGGGGCGTGTGCTGACCCGCCGCGCTTATGAGCACTTTGGTCTCTCCGTCAATCCGTCGGAATAGTGGTTAAGTTCCTGTTCAGGTTTAAGGCGGCACAATAGTCGACACTCTGAAAGTAATAGAACCTGGTTAAGGTTACAGGTGGTTCAAATGTACGACAAAGTTAAGTTGGTTATGGCTGGAATTATGGTGCTGTTGCTCGTCGGCTGTGCCAGCGACTTGACCTCTACCACATATTCCCGTGGTGAAGCCCGGCAGATGCAGACGGTTCAGTTCGGTACGATCGTCGGTATTGAGAATGTGCAGCTCGAAGGGACTGATACCGGGATTGGCGCCATTGCCGGTGGTGCAGTGGGTGGTATTGCTGCGTCTGATATTGGTGGAGGCAAGGGTAGTGCGATAGCGAGTATTGGTGGTGCTCTGCTTGGTGGTTACCTGGGCGGAAAGGCCGAAGATGAGCTGACCAAGCAGGCGGGAGTGAATCTGACCATCCAGCTGGCTAATGGTAACTATGTGGCAGTGGTTCAGCAGGTTGATCCCGCCATGGTGTTCCGGGTGGGTGATAAGGTCACTATTTATGGCCAGGGAAGCACCTCTCGTGTAGTCAAAGACACTAGTCAGTATCAATAACGGGTAACGATAAAAAAGAAAACGGCTCTCTGGAGTCGTTTTCTTTTTTTCGTGATGTATCACCGTACCGCTTGTCACACCGTGATAGCAGGGATCAGAATGTCGTGATATAAACATCGCTTGCAGACAGGTTGTTTTGGTAAGCGCGATGTCCGGTAATGAACCCGATTTTTCCCTGCCTGTTCGTATCTTTTATGAAGATACGGATGCTGGCGGCATTGTTTATTATGTCAATTACCTGAAGTTTATGGAGCGGGCCCGCACGGAACGGCTTCGCAGTCTGGGGTTTGGTCAACGGGCGTTGCTTGAACATGGGTTCATGTTTGTTGTGCGGGATGCCCAGATCAACTACCGGCGCTCCGCAAGGCTGGATGATCTTGTTGAGGTGACGGCTAATGTCATTAAGGCGGGGAGAGCCAGTCTGGTGTTCCAGCAGTCGGTGCGTTTGGAAGGTGTCGAGTTGTGTTCGGGGCGTTTTACCATCGCCTGCGTTGATTCCGAAAGTATGAAGCCAATGGCGCTGCCGGATGCCTGCAGGCAGTATCTGGATGGCCGTGTTGTCCCTGAGGATTGATTGTGACAGAAAGTATTTCGATGTGGTCCCTGATATGGAATGCCAGCTGGGTAGTACAGCTGGTAATGGTGATCCTGATTGGGGCTTCCATTTTAAGCTGGGTGTTTATTATTCAGCGCGCCATTTTGTTGCGTAATACGCGCCAGGCGGTACGCCAGTTTGAGGATCGTTTCTGGTCCGGTATGGATTTGAGTCAGTTATATCGGGAAGTTCATGATAATCCGGATCCGGATAATGGTGCGGAACGCATCTTCCGCAGTGGCTTTCGCGAATTCACTCGCCTGCGCGGTCAGACCAGTGACCCTGATGCGGTAATGGAAGGGGTGCAGCGCTCCATGCGGGTGGCATTGTCGAAAGAGCAGGAACGCCTTGAGACGAATTTGCCATTTCTTGCCACTGTAGGCTCTACCGGTCCCTATGTGGGTTTGTTCGGAACGGTCGTTGGGGTTATGAATTCATTTCGTGGTCTGGCGAATGTGCACCAGACGACGCTGGCGGCAGTGGCCCCCGGTATTGCGGAAGCGTTGGTGACGACGGCGGTGGGTCTGGTGGCGGCCATTCCGGCCGTGGTGGCTTACAACCGTTTTTCGGCCAAGGTCGATCACCTGCTGGCTGGCTATGAAACCTTTGCCGACGAGTTTTCCAGTATTCTGCACCGTAAGGTGCATGCGCACCAGCAGGATGCGGCGTCATGAGGACCCGTGTCCGGCGCAAGCCCATGTCCGAGATCAACATGGTGCCGTTCATTGACATCATGATGGTGATGCTGGTGGCTTTTATGGTGGCGGCGCCCATGATGTCGCAGGGTATTAAGGTGCAGCTGCCGAAAACAGATAGTGCACCGATGGAAGTGCCCAAGGGCAAGGAACCGCTGATTGTTTCCGTCAAGGCGGATGGCAGTTACTATCTGAATCTGGAGTCTACCGGTAAGAAAGCATTACCACTCAAGGTGATCAGTGAGCGGGTAGCCAAGATCAAACGGGCGCGGCCCGATACGCTGGTCCTGATTGAAGGTGATGAGCGTGTCAGTTACGGCAAGGTAGTGGCGGCCATGGCTGGCTTGCAGGACGCCGGTGTCAGTGATGTGGGGTTGATGACTGATCCCCGGGAGCTGAATTGACGCCGTGAATGTGTTATCGAAACTTCGTAGTCGTGGCGTCAGTGATGGTTATACAATTCCTGTTCTGACATCACTGTTGCTTCATGGTTTAGCGGTTGTGGCGATGGTGATCGTCTGGCCGGGCAAGACAGAGGAGCGGGTCAGGCCAGTACCGGCGCACATTATGGCGAAGGTTTATGTGCCAACGCCTGAGCCCGTTGCCCCGAAGCCAAAACCGGTGAAGAAGCCCAAGCAGAAGCCGGTCAAAAAGCCGGAAAAGAAAACACCGGTCAAGAAGCCCGAGAAAAAAGTGCCAGTGAAGCCGGTCAAGAGTGACGTGGACCGGAAAAAGGCATTGGCGGAACAGCAGCGTCGCGAGCGTGAGGCTGAGAAGCAGCGCGAGGCTGAGGCGGCCCGGAAAGCGGAAGAGGCCCAGCGTCTGCAGGAGCAGGAAATGCTGGCGGCGCTGGAACGGGATCAGGCAGAGCAGCAGCGGATCGCCGAACAGCTGAAAACCGATGCTAATGTCGTCAATGGCTATGTGGCGCTGATTGAGCAGCTGGTGCGACAGAACTGGAGTCGTCCCCCCAGTGCGCGCCAAGGGATGACGGTCAAGCTTCGGGTCAGGCTGACGCCGACCGGAGAAATTGTCAGTATTGAGACATTAAAGGGTAGCGGTAACCCGGCTTTCGATGATTCAGCCATTCGGGCTGTCCAGAAAGCGGCGCCGTTCCGGGAGTTAGGTCAGCTGGAAAGCCGGCTGTTTGAAAGTCACTTCCGGGCGTTTAATTTCTATTTCGATCCGCAGGATTTGCTGGAATGAGAATGGCTCAAGTTGTGATGGACAGGTTGCGTTCTGGTGTGATTCAGGTAGTGCTCATGCTGGTCTTGTGCCTGCAGCAGGCGCAGGCTGACCTCACCATTGAAATCACCCAGGGAAATGATCAGGCGGTTCCCGTTGCTGTCGTGCCGTTTGCCTGGAATGGCAAGGGTATCCTGCCTGAAGATATTTCCGGCATTATTACCAATGACCTGAAGCTCAGTGGTCAGTTCATGCCGGTGGATCGTAATAATTTCCTGAGTTTTCCCGCGACGGCAGACGAAGTCTATTTTCGCGACTGGAATATGCTCGGTGTGACCTACCTGGTGATCGGGCAGGTATCGGCGCTTCCGGATGACCGGTATCGGGTGAATTATCAGCTTTTTGATATTGTGCGTCAGATGCCGGTCTTGAAAGGGGAAGTGGAAGGTTCGAAAACGCAACTGCGTTCGGTGGCGCACAATATCAGCGATGCCGTCTATGAGAAGATTGCCGGTATTCGTGGGGTGTTCTCCACCAAGATCCTTTATGTGATTGCCAACCGTTTTTCGGCGGAACGAACCGATTATCAGCTGGTCTATGCCGATATGGATGGGCGTCGTGCGGTGACGGTGTTGCGTTCCGGTGAGCCGATTCTGGCGCCCAGCTGGTCGCCGGATGGCAAAAAAATTGCTTATGTTTCCTTTGAAACCGGGCGTCCTGCCATATATATCCAGGAGCTCGCTACCGGTGAGAGGCAGAAGATGACCAGCTTCAAAGGCCTGAACAGTGCACCGGTCTGGTCGCCGGATGGCACCAGGCTGGCGTTAGTGTTGTCCCGGTCGGGCAATCCGGATATCTATACACTGGATGTGGCAACGAAAAAACTGACCCAGGTGACACGTCACTTTGCCATCGATAACGAGCCTGCCTGGATGCCGGATGGTAAAAGCCTGGTGTTTACGTCGAATCGCGGTGGCTCTGCCCAGATTTACCAGATCCCTGCAACCGGTGGGGATGCGCGCAGATTGACCTTTGAAGGGCGGTTTAATGCCCGGGCCAAGGTGTTCCCGGACGGTCAATCCATCGCTATGGTGCATAAGGGTAAAGGGCAATCGGATTACAATATTGCGGTACTGGATCTCGAAAGTGGCAGGACGCGTACGCTGACTTCCATGCCGTTTGAGGATTCGCCTGCTGTCGCACCGAACGGCAAGATGCTGATTTATTCTGCACAGGATGGGCAGCAGGGTGTGTTGGGCATTATTTCTGCGGATGGACAGGTGAGCTACCGTCTGCCCTCCAAGGAAGGGGATGTCAGGGAGCCAGCCTGGTCTCCCTACATGCGCTAGTGTGATACCCATTTTCGGACGCGTTGAGTGGGGTGTTCGTCAGTGGTTTGAAAAGGTTTCGTGCACTGGCCTGAAGTTACGTAGCAATACGTGTTTACGGATTGCTACGCTGACTGGTCTGTGCAGGCTAACTCTGTTACCTTAGTTCAACTTTTTTATTCATTGCATATTGAAATACGATCAGGAGTTCAGGATGGAATTAGCCAAAATCGGCAAAGGTCTTGTTGCGGCTCTGATGGCAACCTATCTCGTTGGCTGTGCTTCTTCGGGTGGCAGTTCTTCCGGTCAGGAAATGGCGGGTGAGACCGATCAGTCTGTCACTGAGGTGGTCACCACCCCTATCGTTGATCCTGCGGTTCAGGCTGTGATCGACAGTGGCAAGGTGCAGGCTACCCCTGAGCAGATCACCGAAATGCTCACCCGTGATGTGTATAACTTCGATTTTGACAGTGACCGTCTGAGCCCGGAAGACTACCTGGCGCTGGATGTGCAGGCCGCTTACCTGACCTCCGAAGCGGGCAAAAATGTTAATCTGATCATCCGCGGCCATACCGATGAGCGTGGTACCCGTACCTATAACCTGGCACTGGGTGAGCGTCGTGCCAATGCGGTCAAGAACTACCTGATGCTGAAGGGTATTACATCTGACCGTGTTGAGGTCATCAGCTACGGTTTTGAAAAGCCGCTGGATCCTGCACATACTGATGCGGCCTGGAATAAAAACCGTCGTGCTGAAATCGATTCAGCCAACGGCTCACTCTGATTGTTGCCATGTCATTGGTCAAGTTGCGTCTAGCAGTGATCATGACTGGCCTGTGCAGCCTGCCCGCGCTGGCTGCACCCGTGCCGGTTGTTGATTCGAACCCGTCTTCGTTGACACTGCCTGTGGCAAATACACAAAGTCATGTGCTTGGTGCCACTGCGCCTGTGGGGCAGGCCGGTGCGCTGCTTGAGCAGATCAGTTCACTCCAGCAGGAAGTGTTGCAGCTGCGTGGTCTAGTTGAAGAGCAGGCGAATGCCCTTCAGCGCCTCAGTCAGGAAAACCGGGATCGCTATCTGGATCTGGATCGTCGCATTGGGATGCTGTCGAAATCCGGTCCGGCGCCAGACACGCAAGTGACATCACGTCCGACGGAGACGGGTAACACATCCGAAGCTGCCATACCTGGTGGGACAGATTCTGTGTCGGAACAGACGGTCTACCAGGAAGCTTTCCAGCTGATTCGTACACGCAAATTCGATGAGGCGATCGTTGCGCTTAACGATTATATTCGTCGATTCCCTGCGGGTACTTATGCTGATAATGCCCAGTACTGGCTCGGAGAGGTATACCTCGCACAAGGTAAGCTTGAGCAGTCCAAAGGTGCATTCGAAACGGTGCTGAAGGATTACCCTAAAAGTGGTAAGTCGCCGGATGCTATGTACAAACTGGGGCGTGTATTTGACCAGTTGGGCGACAAGGCGCAGTCCGAGAAGTATCTCAAGTCTGTGATCAGCAAGTATTCACAGAGTTCGGCGGCCAAGTTGGCCGATGTCTATCTGCGCAGTCTGCAAAGCAAGCCTATGTAAGCCAGTAAAAACGCATCCAGCAGTATGTTGGTGCGTTTTTACCAAAAAATCGACATATGGTGGAAATTAACACTTGTAGTCGTCGATGTAATCCGTAAGATTGCGTTCTGTTCCGGGTCGTTAGCTCAGTTGGTAGAGCAGTTGGCTTTTAACCAATTGGTCGTAGGTTCGAATCCTACACGACCCACCACCTTCTTGTCAGAGTAATGTCTGTTACTCACCTCTATGCCGGGTCGTTAGCTCAGTTGGTAGAGCAGTTGGCTTTTAACCAATTGGTCGTAGGTTCGAATCCTACACGACCCACCATTTCCTTCGGCGCTTCGCCAGCATGAAATCCCTGCTCTCCCTGTGCTAACATGCGTCCCCCAATGCTGCCTGTTTTTCAGCGGCCGTATGCCTTGGTATACAGGTAAATGGCTGTTTGTCAGGGCAGCGATGACAGATATGAAAGTGCCACAGGCCATATAAGCGGATGACACAAACAAGAGACAGATTATTTGTCAGCCAATACCTGTCGGAAGCGCCTGCTTCTGGTCAGGGCGTGGTTGATGAGGGGGCGTTGAAGGCGCGAATCAAGGCCTTGCTCAAACAGAAGAACGCCGTATTGGTTGCGCACTATTATACCGATGATCTAGTGCAGGAGCTGGCCGAAGAGACGGGTGGCTGCATTGCAGATTCCCTGGAAATGGCCCGCTTTGGCACTCGACATCCGGCGTCAACGCTGGTTGTGGCTGGTGTTCGGTTTATGGGGGAAACGGCCAAAATCCTGAATCCTGAGAAGCGCGTGTTGATGCCGACGCTGGAAGCGACCTGCTCACTGGATCTGGGGTGTCCGGCGGATGAATTTACCCGTTTTTGTGATCAGCACCCTGATCGAAAGGTGGTTGTTTACGCCAACACTTCAGCGGCGGTAAAGGCCAGGGCTGACTGGGTGGTCACCTCCAGCTGTGCCATTGATATTGTTGAGCACCTTGCGGGTGAGGGAGAAAAACTGATCTGGGCGCCGGATCGTTACCTCGGCCGTTATGTCGAAAAGGCGACCGGTGCTGATATGTTGCTTTGGGATGGTGCCTGCATTGTGCATGAGGAGTTCAAGGCGAAGGGGATTCTTGATCTCAAGCAGGTCTATCCTGATGCTGCGGTGCTGGTGCATCCGGAATCACCGGAATCTGTCGTGGCGTTGGCGGATGCGGTGGGTTCTACCACGCAGCTGATCAAGGCGGCACAAGCTATGAACAACCCTGTTTTCATTGTTGCGACTGATCGCGGTATTTTTTACAAGATGAAGCAATTGGCCGGTGATGGGAAAGAATTTATAGAGGCACCTACTGCCGGTAATGGCGCTACTTGTCGCAGTTGTGCACATTGCCCATGGATGGCAATGAATAGTCTTGAGTTGATTGCTGGTGCACTGGAGCATGGCGACAGTGAGATTCATGTGGATCCGCTCATCAGGGAAAAAGCGTTGCTGCCACTGGATCGAATGTTGGCATTTACGGCATCGTGATGCTTTCACGGAGTTGAATAAAAAAAACCGGCGACTCAGGCCGGTTTTTTTGTTTAGTGCATTTGTATTTACAGTTTCATCCGCTTTTTATATTCCTGAATCTCGATGACGCGCTCTTTCAGGGCAGTTTTGGTGCTGAACGGTGTGCTGGGTAAGTCGGCGGCATACTCCAGGTGTTTGATGGCGTCATCAAAGTTGCCTGTCAGGAAAAAGAACTCTGCCCTTGCCTTGTGGACTTCTTCAATATCACCGGCTTTGCCTGCAGCCTCAGCCAGCTGGTACCAGATTTCCGGATCGTCCGGACGTGTGCGGGAAAACGTTTTGAGTGTGCGGGTGGCTGCTGCGTACTGTTTATCCTGAAACAGCATATCTGCATAGGCCATCGTGAGAGGCAGGTTGTCGGGGGTGAAACGCAGCATATCCTTGATGTTGGCAAGGGCTTCCTTGTGCTCTCCTTGGGTAAAACGAATGCGATTGTCCAGAATACGGTAATACACATTGTCCGGTGTGCTGGCTAGCAGGGGTTTGAGTGTGTTGGCCGCTTTTGCTGTATCGCCACTTTCCAGTTGTGCCAGTGCCAGGCCATAGCGCGTCGCATTGGGGTAACTGGTATGGCCGGTTTCAAGGTCGGCGGCAAGGCGTCGCGCCGTATTCTCCGGCGAACTGGATGATTCGACAATCACCCGCATACGCATCAGATGGTAGGACGGATTGTCCTGGTAATTACGAACCGGGTATTGCTCCGCACGGCCGAGGGAGTCGGCAACACGGTTTCGGGAGACCGGGTGGGTGCGCAGGAATTCCATCTGTGGGCCGCTGCCTTCCATGCGGCTCATGCGTTCAAACAGCCTGGGCATGGCCCGGGGATCAAAACCGGCGCGGGCCATGTTGCGGATACCCACCCGGTCAGCTTCCTGTTCATTGTATCGGCTGAATCGCAGTTGTTCGCTTTGCATGCCGGCAATAGTCGAGCTCAATGCTGCGGCGCCAAGATCGCCTCCTCCGGCTGCGGCCAGAATAATGCTGCCGAGCAGGGCGGCCATGGAGGGTATGCGCTGACGCTGTGCAGCCTCGACCTGGCGGGCGTAGTGTCGTTGGCTCAGGTGGGCGAGTTCGTGTGCCACAACGGAGACAAATTCCTGTTCGCTTTCTGCATACAGGAACAGGCCGGCATTAATGCCGATAATGCCACCGGGTGCGGCGAATGCATTTAGCTGCGGGCTGTCTATGATGACCAGAGAAATGCGCCTGTCCTTCAGTTCACTGGTTTCTGCCAGGCGATAGATCAGTGCTTCGGTATAGCTGGTCAGTTCCGGATCATTCAGGGTTTTGACCTGGCTGTTGATCATCTTCAGGAAAACCTGGCCCAACTCATGCTCTTGCTGGGCTGAAACAACGCCGGACGTTGCATCGCCAAGGGTTGGCAGTTCTGAGGTGCCCTGCGCGGTGTTGGTCAACACCAGCAGCAGGCTGATGGTGGAGAGAAAATGGGCGATTTTTCGCATTAGCAAACAGCTTATTGGTTTGTGGTGAATGGCGAGGGCATTTTCTTTGTCCATAAGATACTATGATGAATTGGGTCTTTCATTAATAATTCCGTGATTTTTACCGTTCATGGCGGGTTTGCCGAAATGTATCAGTAACCGGTGGTGTTCGGGCATGGAGTTTGCCGTTGTTTTCAGGGTTGTGCGGGTGGTATGTCAGACATAGATGTTGAATTGGATGTCAGGGGGATGGCCTGTCCGATGCCATTGCTCAAAGCCAAGCAGGCTTTGAGTCGGATGGCGGCAGGTCAGGTGCTCAGGGTGTTGGCGACTGACCCGGGTTCAGTAAGGGATTTTCGCAGTTATGCTGAACTGGCAGGGCATAGCCTTGTTGCGAGTGATGAGTGTGAGGGTGTGTTTGTCCACACACTGAAAAAACATGGATAAAACAGCAATGTTCAGACTTTTTCGTGGCTGGATGCAGCGTTATTTTTCCGATGATGAAGCAGTGATGCTGTTTGTTCTTCTGCTCCTGGCCATGGGTATTATCATGGCCTTTGGCAGTATGTTGGCGCCTGTCTTTGCCAGTATGGTTCTGGCGTTTGTGCTGCAGGGGATGGTCAGTTGGCTGGAGCGGCGTAGCGTGCCCCATATGGTGTCGGTGTCGCTGGTGTTTGCCCTGTTTTTGGCCATGCTGATGGTCGTGCTGTTGCTGCTGTTGCCTTTGGTCTGGGATCAGGGGGTCAACCTGCTCAATGAGTTGCCACGGATGGTGACGCGGGGGCATTTGCTGCTCAGTGAGTTGCCGGAAAAATTTCCGGGCTTTGTCTCGGAAGCCCAGGTCAATGCCTGGATGGAAACGGCCAGCAGCCAGGTGGCCAACCTGGGGCAGTGGATTGTTTCATTTTCCCTGTCACGGATATCCGGGGTAGTGGGGCTGCTGATTTACCTGGTGCTGGTGCCGATCCTGGTCTTCTTCTTTCTTAAGGATCGTAAGGAGTTGCTGGCGTGGTGCTCATCCATGCTGCCGAAAGAGCGAAGGATGCTCAAGCAGGTTTCGGAGGAAATGAGTCAGCAGATTGCCAATTATATCCGGGGCAAGGTGATTGAAATTGTCATTGTTGGCTTGGTGACGTTTGTCTCGTTTATTTTTCTCGGACTGAACTATGCCGCGTTGCTGGGATTGCTGGTTGGACTTTCGGTGCTTATTCCGTATATCGGTGCTGCTATTGTCACGATTCCTGTGGCTGCTGTGGGCCTCTTTCAATGGGGCATGGGGCATGACTTTATCATTCTGATGGTCGTCTACGGTGTAATTCAGGCGCTGGATGGTAATGTGTTGGTACCCTTGCTGTTCAGTGAAGCGGTGAATCTCCATCCGATAGCGATTATTGTGGCGGTACTATTGTTTGGCGGGCTTTGGGGATTCTGGGGTGTTTTCTTTGCGATTCCTCTGGCGACGTTGGTCAAAGCGGTGATCAATGCCTGGCCTGGTGGAGAAGAGTCTGCTGCTGTCGATGTTTGAGAGAGCCGGGAAGCGAGGTGATCTTTGCTTCCCGGAACAGGCTGCGTTTGTGTCTTATTCCTCTTCGGTATCCGGCCTGACGGCTGGTTCAATTAAATCGGATAATGCCTGGGCGGCCTGCAGTACGTCTTCGACATGTTGCTTGATATGTACCCGACGCCATTCGTGCTGAAGGATGCCTTCCCGATCAATCAGGAATGTGCTGCGCTCAACCATGGGTGTGTCCAGGTCCGCTCTGCGAGCACGTAGAACGTCGAATAGCTCACACAACAGTCCTTCTGTGTCGGCAATGAGCTCGAATGGCAGCTGATACTGGTCTTTAAAGAGTTCGTGGGATTCAAGGCTATCTCTGGAAACACCAAATACCAGCGTATTCGCTGCCTGGAACTGAGGGTGAAGTGTCTTGAAAGACTGGCCTTCACTGGTGCAGCCAGGGGTGTTGTCTTTGGGATAGAAATAGAGAACGATGTTCTGACCCTTGAGTGCGGAAAGATCGACCTTGTTGCCACTGGTGGCCTGGGCGGTGAAATCGGGAGTGGGTTTGCCGATGCTCGCCTTCATGCTATGTCCTTACCTGCGTTAATCTGATTCTGGTTTATGGGGCCAGAAGTATGGACCACGGTTTCAGGGTTATCCTCCCGGTTTTGGCCCGATGCCGGCGTCCTGATCTATGCTTTTTATCGGCAGAGGCGCGTAGCAGTGAATATCGTTGCGATTTTCTATCGGTAAGAATGGTTACGCAGCTTGTGATATACCGGCATGGCCGGTAACATTTGCGCTTATTTTTATGGCTACTGGAGTGTATCGATGATAACCGGCAGTCTTGTTGCGCTGGTCACCCCCATGTTGTCCGATGGGGAAGTGGACTGGCAGCGTCTGCACGATCTGGTCGACTTCCATCTGGATAATGGCACTGACGCTATTGTGGCCGTGGGCACTACTGGTGAATCGGCGACGCTGACCGTGGAAGAGCATTGCCAGGTCATTCGCGATGTCGTAGCGCAGGTCAAGGGACGTATTCCCGTGATTGCCGGTACGGGCGCCAATTCAACCCAGGAAGCGGTGCATCTGACCGCGGAAGCCAAGGCGCTGGGCGCTGATGCCTGTCTGCTGGTAACGCCCTACTATAACAAGCCGACCCAGGAAGGCCTTTACCGACATTTTCGTACCGTGGCGGAATCCGTCGCGATTCCCCAGATTCTCTACAATGTGCCGGGCCGTACCGCCGTCGATATGCTGCCTGCTACGGTAGAGCGTCTGTCTGATCTGACGAATATTGTTGCCATCAAGGAAGCCACCGGCGACCTGGAGCGGGCGCGTGACATTATTGCCCGCTGCGCCGATCGTATCGCGGTTTACTCCGGTGATGATGGTACCGCCGTGGAGCTGATGCTGCTGGGTGGTAAGGGCAATATTTCTGTTACAGCCAATGTGGTGCCAGCAGACATGCACGAATTGTGTGCCCTGGCAATTGCTGGCAAAGCGGATGAGGCGCGTGCCATTCATCAGCGTCTGTTGCCGCTGCATAAAGCACTGTTTCTGGAGTCCAACCCGATTCCTGTAAAATGGGCACTGCAGGCAATGGGGCGGATGGAAGGTGGAATCCGTCTGCCGTTAACATCATTGTCAGAACAGCACCATGAAGCCGTTGTCCAAGCCATGCAGGCAGCGGGTGTTAATGTTTTATCCAAGGAGAGTGCATGCACAGTGTAAGGATGTTGCCGCTGGTGGCAGCAGTCTCTCTCGTGTTGGGTGGCTGCAGCTACCTGACCGGTAAGGATGGCTATTTTCGCGATAAATCCGAGGATTACGCGGCCGAGAAAACCTATGGCCGGCTGACGCTTCCTGAAGGGTTGAATCCTCGGGAAATGCCGGAGTACCTTCGGGTGCCGGAGCAGGTCGCGGAGTCCGGCAAGGTCGGTGGCGAGGTGCCTCGTCCGGACCAGCGCATTATGCGCACCGCCGATGAAGGTTATTCCGTTCAGCGCAGTGGTGATCAGCGATGGTTACTGGCTGAGAAGAGTCCTGAAAAAATCTGGCCTCAGCTGGTGCGTTTCTGGGATGTGAGCAACATTCCGCTTTCCACGTCGGACGCCAAACAGGGTGTTATGGAAACCCAGTGGATTGTGATGCGTGATGAAACCAGCAAGGATCTGGTACGGCGCCTGTTTGGGCGTGTTGTCGGTATGGACAGTACGGAACCGCAGGAAGACCGCTTCCGTTTGACGGTGCGTCAGGGGGTTCGTGCCGGTACCAGCGAGATCAGATTGCAGCATGCCAACCGTGCATTAGGCAGTGAAGATAAGGCAGTCTGGCGTGATGGTGAATCTGAATCTGGTAAGAACACCAGTCTTGAAGCAGGTCTGCTGAATGAAATGCTGGTCTTCCTGGTGCAGAATGCGGATGATCAGTCTGTGTCCCTAGTGGCCCAGAATCTCAGCATTGGTGATCAAAGTGCCCTGATCTACGATGGTAATGGCAATCCTGTGCTGAAAATCAGCCAGCCATTTGCCCGTAGTTGGCAGGCCGTGTCGGTTGCCCTGAGTGAGGCGAAAATTTCGGTTACTGACCAGAACCGGTCTGCGGGCATCTTCTATATTGAGTTGGGCGAACACAAGGCTGATAAGGATGATCAGAAAGGATTCTTTGGCGGCCTCTTTGGTGGTAGCGCCGATGACAGTGAAGATGAAGAAACGCCCAAAACAGCCTATCGCGTCAGGATTTCTCCATTGGGAGATGAAGTCCAGGTAACCCTGGAAAAGGATCTCAATACCCTGCCGCCTGTCGACGTTTCCGAAAAAGTGCTGCAGTCCATCAAGTCGCATCTGAGTTAATGGTCGATTCGACACCTGTCAGCGTTAATGGTTGTGCTTATATGGCCGGTTCAGTCTGTCTGATGAACCGGTTCATTGTCTCCTTGTTCCCTGAATCTGTTGAGTTCGTTCACCTGTGTGGAGAGTATGATGGAAAAGCGTGAGGAGCTTTACTCCGGCAAGGCCAAGTCTGTTTACACGACAGATGATCCCAAGCGTATGGTTCTGCTGTTCAGAGATGACACGTCAGCTTTTGATGGCGTCAAAGTGGATCAGCTGGATCGCAAGGGCATGGTCAATAATCTGTTTAATGCCTTTATTATGCAGAAGCTGGAAGAGGCTGGCATAGCCACTCATTTTGAGAAGGTGCTGTCTTCCCAGGAATCACTGGTCAAGCGCCTGGATATGATGCCTGTGGAATGTGTCGTACGTAATATTGCCGCGGGCAGTATCTGCAAGCGCCTGGGTGTGGAAGAGGGTATTGACCTGAATCCGCCAACCTTTGAATTCTTCCTGAAAAACGATGAACTGCATGATCCCATGATCAATGAGTTTCACATCCGCTCGTTTGGCTGGGCGGAGCCGCAGCATGTGGAAACCATGAAAGAGCTGACGTTCAAGGTCAATGATGTCCTGAAGCAGTTGTTCCTGGATGCCGGTCTGCTGCTGGTCGACTACAAGCTGGAGTTCGGTCTGTACGATGGCCAAGTGGTGCTGGGTGATGAATTTACGCCGGATGGTTGCCGTCTCTGGGATAAGGAAACCCGTAAGAAGCTGGACAAGGATCGTTTCCGTCAGGGGCTGGGCGGCGTGGTTGAAGCCTATGAAGAGGTCGGTCACCGTCTCGGAATAAAGTTCGATTAAGTTCTTCCCTTTGAGCTGCTTTTATGGCAGCTCACTGCTTCCGTTTTTTTAACAATTTCCTGAAATTTTAACTTGCATTTTGCATAGCCCCTCTGAGTCGCGGTCTCGCGCGATTTTTCTCTCTTGTCAATAATTATGCACAAATTTTGATCACTCTCTGCGAAGGTCAATGATTTGGCGCTAAGTCCTTGATTTTTCGTAAATCACTTCGTAACTATTTGATTAATAAAGAAAAAAATATTGGTCAAAAAGTAACCAATTTAACATTCTGCGAGGTTCGATGGGGGATTTCGGCGTTTTTCTCCAGCTCATCCACAAAGATATCCACAGAAAATGTGGGTAACCTGAATGCCCACATTCGGGGCGTTTTCGGGTGGATTTTTCCATGGCCGTAATGACGCATCGGCGGTCAGCTGTTCCATCATATTTGCGTTCGCGTTGCCCCTTGAATTCGCGCTCCCGCGACGCCATTGTGTGGGTATCGCTAAATCACAATCACACGGGTCTGTCATGAATCCAACAACCAATGTCATCGAGGTCACTGCGGACAATTTGCACAGTGAGGTGCTGGAACGCTCACAATCGGTTCCGGTGTTACTCGATATCTGGGCAGACTGGTGCCAGCCCTGCAAGATGCTGATGCCCATCCTGATGAAACTGGTTGAGTCTTATGAGGGAAAGTTTGTTCTGGCCAAACTGAATGCTGAGGACCCTGATCCGCAGGTTCAGCAGATTGCCCAGAGCCTGATGATGCAGTTGGGCGTGCGTAGCATACCGGCACTGATCTTTTTGCATGAGGGCAAGCCGGTACAGGTGCTGACAGGTATGCAGCAGGAAGGTGATTTGCGCGCTATCCTGGACCAGCTGACCATGAGTCCGGCGGAACGGGTGCAGGCACAGATTGAAACCCTGGTTGCCGATGGGCAGCCGGAACAGGCACTGCAGCTGTTACAGCAGCTCTTGCAGGAAGAACCCGAAAATATGGGGTTGCAGGTACTGCAGGCTAACCTGTTGCTGCAGTTGGGGCGTGTGGCTGATGCTTCACAGCTTCTGGATGCGCTGCCGGATGATGCGCCGGGTATTGCGCAGCCCAAAGCGCGTCTGGCTCTGCTGGGGCTGGCGGGGGATATTGCTGACCGTGCATCTGTCGAAGCCCAGGTGGCGGCCAACGAAAATGATCATGAAGCCCGCTATCAGTTGGCGATTCATCAACTGCTTGCTGACGAGCCGGAACAGGCGTTGGAGAGCCTGCTGTTCATCGTGAGGCGTGATCGGGAATTCCGTGAAGATGGCGCCCGAACCTTGATGCTGAAGTTCTTTGAGCAGCAGGGGAATGCGGATCCTATCGTACGTCGTTACCGGAGCCGCCTGTTTGCATTGATGCATTGATGCCATTCCGTCGTATAAGCAGGCGCCTTCAGTAAGGGCGCCTTTTTTCTATATGGCGTCTTTTACTGTCATGGTGAGGCTTATGGCAGAGCGTCTTCTCAGGACGTTGTGCTGACCATGACCCTGTCGGATAATAGGCGTCTTTCTTCTGTCTTTGTCCTGCTACTCTCGCTGTTGTAATTGTTCAGGTTGTCCTGCCCGGAGTCTCTCCTTCAAGGTGTTCCTGTGCCACCCTCTTTTCAGCATACGGGCTGCCGGGATAACAGGTTTTCTTCTGACAACTGACGATGAGTGAGTGGCATGATTCAGACTGAGTCGATACAGGTAGCCCAGGCTGTCGCCCATTATGGTAGTTTCACGGTGGCCGCCCAGCACCTGCACAAGGTTCCATCGGCCATCAGTTATACCGTACGAAAGCTGGAGGAGCAGCTGGGTGTTCAGCTCTTTGTCCGTGACAGCAAGCGGGTGGCGCTGACACCCGCCGGTGAACACTTCCTCAAGCATGCCGGGCGTCTGCTGGATAAGGTTCGTCAACTGGAAGACAGCACGCGCCAGGTCGCACAGGGGTATGAGCGGGAGCTACGCATCGCCATCGACAATGTGGTGAACCAGGGGGTGATGTACGACTTGATTCGGGCCTTCAATCAAGCCTTTCCCACGACACGATTGGTGGTTAATGGTGAAATCTACATTGGTTGTTGGGATGCCCTGTTTCACCAACGCTGCCAGTTGGCGATCGGTGCGCCTCAGACCGTGCCTGAGATTATACCGGGCCAGAGTCGGTTTGATTTTCGTTCCATGGGACTGCTGGAGTGGGAGCTGGTCATGTCACCGGATCATCCACTGGCCCAGGCCGATGCGCCACTGACCGCTGAACAGTTGCGGGATTTCCTGACCATTACGATAGAAGACAGTGCCCGCTATTTCCGGCCGGGAGAAAACTGGCTGGATGATAACCCCTCGGTGCTGGTTGTCCCCAATTTCCGTAATGCCATTGAATGCGCCATGCAGGGGATTGGTGTGACAACGCTACCCAGGCATTTTGCCCGTTATTACCTGGATCGTAGGCTGCTGGTAGGACGAGCCATTCATGGCGTACCCTGGAACACGACCTGTCATGTTGCCTGGAATGATGAAGTACGTGGGCCGGCGCTGGAGTGGTGTCTTGACTGGTTGGGCGACAGTGAACGGCTGAATCACTGCTGGCTGACCCATGATCCGGATACGCAGCCTGAATTGCATATTCCCTGACTGACACTGGCATGGGTGATTGCGCGTGTGCCAGTCAGAGGTGGAAGCGGCCAATAGTGCTTGAGGCTATCGGTTCGCCAAATCAGGCATAATCCGGTTTTTTCATGCTGACAGATCGCCATTGCTGCAAGCGGTCGATTTCGGCCAGAAGTCGTTTGATGGCCTGGTTGAGGGACTCTTCCGTCAAGGCATTGCTGTTTTGTTTGAGAAGAGATTCGGCTTCCAGGCAGGTTTCCTGCAGCAGTGGTACGCCGCAGTAACGGGTGGCGCCGTGCAGCTTGTGGACAATTTCCAGCAGTTGATCCAGGTTGTGATCCTGCCAGAGATCAATAATGGCGTTTCGATCGTCGGGCAGTTCATCCAGCAGCATGGTCAACAATTCATCCGCCAGCTCCTTTTTGCCGCCAGCAAGATGCAGACCTTGTGAGTGATCCACCACAGGAATGCCATTTTTACTGGTGAAGGCCGGATGAGCGGTTTCGCTGCTCTCCTGTTGGGCGGCCAGCAGTCTCAGGCCGGTCCACTTTTGGATGACATGACGCAGCTGGGATTCGCTGATCGGTTTGCTGAGGTAGTCATCCATTCCTGCCAGCAGCAACTGCTTTTTCTCTTCTGCCAGGGCGTGGGCGGTCAGGGCGATAATCGGCATGCGGCTTTCTGAGACTTCCTGTTCCCGGAGTTGGCGGGTGGTTTCCATGCCGTCCATGACGGGCATCTGCACATCCATAAATACCAAGTCGAAATGGCGGTTGCGGGCAATATCAACGGCCGCCTGCCCGTTATTGACAGCGGTGGTTTCTACGCCCAGATCGTCCAGCAGGGCGCAAAGGAGTTTCAGGTTTGCCTCGTTGTCATCAACCGCCAGGATGTGGGGTTGTCTTGGCAGGCTCTGCTTGATCTGGATTTGTTCACCTGTGGGGGCGTGTGATTCCAGTCGGCTGCTGAGGGCATGCATGATGGCGCGGGACAAACGGTTCCGGCAGGGAGGCTTAGCCAGTGTCAGAACAGTGTGGGACGCCTTGGTTGCCATGGTGCTGATGCTATCGAGGTAACCGGTCATGGCGGTGACCAGGAAGAGCGTGTCATCCGGCGTCTGGTTGATTAACTGGAATATCCGGTCGCTGTCCAGGTTGGCAGGGTCGTGCCCGATGACCACAAGGTCGAAGATTTCCCGGTCCTGTTCCGTCAGGGCTTCCTCAAAGTGTGCCAGCTGATCACAGCCACGCACCATCATGTCAAACTCTTCCAGCAGCTGCTCGAACGCATACCGTGTGTAGCGGCGCGGTTCGAACAGCAAAACCTTCTTGCCTGGCAATCGACAATTCAGTGCGCTGAGCTGGCCTTCGGTTGCAAACGGCGCCTTGAGGGTGAACCAGAATGTGCTGCCTTCGCCGATATGGCTTTCGAGGCCGATATCTCCCTGCATCTGCTCAACCAGGTTTTTGCAGATCACCAGTCCAAGACCTGTGCCGCCAATCTTTCGGGTGCGGGAGTTGTCCACCTGTGAGAATGCCTGGAACAGATGTTTCTGCTGGGTCTCCGAAATGCCGACACCGGTATCCGTGACGCTGACCTTGAGGATGGCGTGTCCGTCTTCCCGGTGATCGAGCATGACGCGGACGACCACGGAGCCATCACTGGTGAATTTGATGGCGTTATTGACCAGGTTGGTTAACACCTGGCGGAGGCGAAGCGGATCGCCAATGATATCCAGTGGTACGTCCCGATAGATCAGGCTGGCTATTTCCAGCGATTTGTCGTGCGCTGTGGGTGCGGCAATGGCGAGCACTTCATCCACCAGTTCGCGCAGGTTGAGCGGTGTGGCTTCCAGTACCAGCTTGCCTGCCTCTATCTTGGAGAAGTCGAGGATGTCGTTGATCATCGCCAGCAGGCCTTCGGCGGAGCTCTGCAATGTGGTCAGGTATTCGCGCTGGGTTTCGTTAAGGTTGGATTTCAGCAGCAGATTGGTGAAACCGATAATGCCGTTGAGTGGTGTCCGAATCTCGTGGCTCATGTTCGCCAGGAATTCGGATTTGACCCGGCTGCCTTCCTGGGCCCGTTTTCTGGCCATGTCCAGTTCGGCGTTCTTCACCTCCAGCGTTTCCATGGTTTCGTGCAGATCTTCGGTGGCCTGATCTATGGTCTGCTGCATTTCCTGGTAAGCGTCCTGCAGCGAGGTCACCATCTGGTTGATGCCGGTTTCCAACTGAGCCAGTTCGGCTCCCGCGCCGGTATGGATACGGGTATCCAGCTTGCCGCGGCTGATTGCTGAAACTGAGTCGCTAATGTGCTGGATAGGTCGGGTAATACTGCCAGCCAGCCTCAGTCCGGCCACAATCGTCACCAGCAGCGAGCTGAGCAGGAGCAGACTGCTCAGCAGAACCAGCTGGTATTGGTGGATATCGGTGCTGTCACGGGAGAAGCGAATCTTGAGCCAGCCTGTGGGCTTGCCGGGTGGCGTCAGGTTGATCGCGTGCAATCTATTGCCTGCATAAATCGGCGTAATGACGCATAAGCCTTGATCCAGGCGTGTGAGCAGGCTGGTCTCCGGTAGTGAGTTGAGAGTCTGTTGTCGTGCAAAGCGGGAGCCGGAATGGATGATTTCCTGGCCAGTGTTGTCGTAGATGCTGACGGCTCGTATGTCCTGCCGGCTCAGGGAGGTATCAGCGAGGCTCTGTAATAAATCGCCGTCGTTTGCCTGAAGCGCATGCCCGTTAAGCAGGCTTAATTGCTCCGCCGTGCGTATTGCCTGTTGTTCAAGGCGCTGGTTGATGTCATTCAGGTAGAGCCATGTCAGCCCGAATCCCAGCAGGATAGCGGCGGCCAGGCCGGGGAGAAGAGCAAGCAGCAGAACACGATGCTTGATGCTGGTCAGTTTCTTTTTCATGTTCTTATCAAACTGGCTGAGTCATGTTGTTATTGATTTTTTCTGGCCGTTTGTTGCGGCCATGCTCAAGCATTGTCGCATAAAACAGCGAGCATTTTGTGTGTTTCTGTTACTGGTTGATACCGTTTCCTGGGGCTGGAGGAAAAGCTTTAAATACGGGGAATAAAACCGTTAAGATGCAGCCCGGTTCATCGCGTCAATGGCAGCAGTGAGTAATAAATGGTTGCTGTCGCCGAACGTTGCAGGAGCATTTATGGCTGTCGCTGAAGTGGGTTCCAAGCAGGCATTTTTCGACAGGAAACGCTTAATCTTTTTTGCCGACTGCATACTGTTTGCCGTGTTACTCAATACCCTGCCCTTTGAAGAGAATGTGGTGACAGGGCTGAGTATCATCGCGTTTGTCGCCATCCTCTGGCTGACGGAAGCCGTGCATGTCAGTATCACGGCCATACTGGTGCCTGTACTGGCGGTCGTGTTCGGTGTGTTTGAAACACCGCAGGCGTTGAGCAGTTTTGCCAATCCTATCATCTTCCTGTTCCTGGGCGGTTTTGCCCTGGCGGCGGCGCTGCACAAACAGAAGCTGGACCAGTTAATAGCGGATAAGGTGTTGATATTGGCCCGTGGTCGTATGTCGGTGGCTGTCATCATGCTGTTTGCGGTGACGGCGGGGCTTTCCATGTGGATCAGTAATACGGCCACAGCGGCCATGATGCTACCGCTGGTCATGGGGGTGCTGGCAAAAGTCGATACTGAGAATGAGCGCAATACGTTGGTCTTTGTGCTGTTAGGGGTTGCTTACTGCGCCAGTATCGGCGGCATTGCTACGATTGTGGGCAGCCCGCCCAATGCCATTGCTGCGGCGGAAGTCGGTATTGGGTTTACCGAGTGGATGGCCTTTGGTCTGCCGGTGACCCTGGTGTTATTGCCGGTGGCCGTTGGTGTCCTTTATCTGCTGCTCAAGCCCAATCTGAATCATACCTTTGAACTGGATCACAAGACGATCGAGTGGAATCGTCAACGGTTGATGACCCTGG
Organism: Kistimonas asteriae; assembly: GCF_018263925.1. Lineage (GTDB taxonomy): Bacteria > Pseudomonadota > Gammaproteobacteria > Pseudomonadales > Endozoicomonadaceae > Kistimonas > Kistimonas asteriae. The sequence goes on along the minus strand of NZ_JAEVHF010000003.1, from coordinate 98,129 downwards.
CCATATTCGCTCTGACGGTCAGTCTGTGGATACTCAGTAAACCGCTTAACGCCTGGTTGGGTGGTTTCAGCAAGTTTGACACGGTGGTGGCCTTGCTGGCGATTGTGTTGCTGGGCGTGTCGCGCGTTGTTGACTGGAAAGATATTGATAAATCCACCGAGTGGGGAGTGCTGATCCTCTTTGGTGGCGGTATCTGCCTGAGCAATGTGTTGAAAGCGACAGGCACCAGTGTGTTCCTGGCCCATGAAATTGGTGGTTTTCTGGAGCAGGCTGGACTGCTGGTAACGTTATTGACAGTGGCAGTGTTTGTGGTGTTTCTCACCGAATTTGCCAGCAATACGGCCAGTGCAGCATTGCTGGTGCCAGTGTTTGCGACTATTGCAGAAGCCCTGGGTATCTCCCCCTTGATTCTGTCGGTATTGATTGCCGTCGCTGCTTCCTGTGCCTTCATGTTACCGGTTGCGACGCCGCCTAATGCGATTGTGTTCAGTTCGGGTCATATCAAGCAGCGGGAGATGATGAGGGCGGGTATTTATCTCAACATCGTCTGCATTGTTATACTGACCGGCTTCGCCTGGTTGGTCTGGTAGAGTACGCTGGCGAGGAATATGGCACCGGTGCTGGAATATCGCTGGATGCGGACATGATCTTGGGGTAGGAGTGGAACGGACGGGTATGGACTATCCAACAATAGAAGATCTGGTAGGTGAGACGCCACTGATCAGATTGCAGCGTCTGCCTGCGTCGGATCGTAATACGGTGCTGGTTAAACTGGAAGGCAATAATCCGGCGGGTTCTGTGAAGGATCGTCCTGCGCTGTCCATGATTCAGGAAGCCGAGCGCCGTGGCGATATCCGGCCCGGAGATACGCTGATCGAGGCTACTAGCGGTAATACTGGAATAGCGCTTGCGATGGCGGCAGCGATGAAAGGTTACCGGATGGTGCTGATCATGCCAGACCACATGAGTGAAGAGCGCAAGGCCGCAATGAGTGCCTATGGGGCAGAACTGCTTGAAGTGTCGAAACAGGAGGGCATGGAAGGAGCCCGGGATCTTGCCCTGAAAATGCAACAGGAAGGTCGTGGCTGTGTACTGGACCAGTTCAATAATGCTGACAATCCCCTGGCCCATTTTCGGGGAACGGGGCCGGAGCTCTGGCGGCAGACGGGGGGGGAAATTACCCACTTCATCAGTTCCATGGGGACGACTGGCACTATCATGGGGACATCGGCCTATCTCAAGGAAGAGAATCCCGCTATTCAGATTATTGGCCTGCAGCCCGCAGAAAATGCATCCATTCCCGGTATACGACGTTGGCCTGAAGCCTACCGCCCCGGCATTTTCAACGCCGCCCAGGTGGATCAGGTCGTGGACATTGGTCAGGAGGAGGCAGAAAAGACCATGCGTCGTCTGGCCAGGGAAGAGGGTATCTTCTGTGGTGTTTCTTCCGGAGGGGCTGTTGCGGCGGCATTGAAGGTGGATCGTGAGGTAGTTGGCGCGACCATTGTGGCCATCATCTGCGACCGGGGTGATCGTTACCTGTCTACCGGCGTTTTTACAAATGTGACCGGTGTATGTTCCCCGTAAATGCGCTGGCGGTTCCTGTCAGCAGGCGTACAATACGCCCTTGTTTTACTGACAGGAATTCTGCCGATGCAACCGCGCACGCGTAACGCGCGAGCGACTGCTCCTTTCGATCTCTCCATTGACTCCCTTACCCATGATGGCCGTGGTGTCGGACGGCACAAAGGGCGCGCTGTGTTTGTCGCGAACGCCCTGCCGGGTGATACGGTCACCGCCAGAGTCGTCAAGTGCAAGGCGTCATTATGGGAAGCAGAGATTGACCGCATAATCGTCCCATCTCCCCAGCGCAAGACGCCGGAATGTCCCATCTATGGACAGTGCGGCGGGTGCAGTCTTCAACACCTGGATCATCCCGGACAGTTGGCTGTACATACCGATGTTGTTCTCGGGCAATTGAAGCGTTTTGCAGGTCTTGAACCTGAAACGCTGATGACGCCTTTGCAGAGTCCCCCCTGGGGATACCGTCACCGGGCCCGTTTGGCCGTAAGGTGGCTGAACCGGAAGCTGTCCCTTGGTTTCAGGGCGGCAGGCAGTAATACCATTATTCCTGTGTCCGCTTGTCCCGTACTGGCACCTGATCTTGAAGCGCTGCTGCCTGGTCTCGAAGCGACGCTGAAAATCACGTCAGACCCTCGGGCTATTTCCCATATTGAGTTGGCTGCGGGGGATCAGTGTCGGGGTATTCTGTTACGCCATATCAGACCGTTATCGGGGCAAGATCAGGATCGCTGGCGGGTACTGGCGGAGGAATATGGTGCTCATCTCTGGTTCCAGTCCAGTGAGCCGGATCCGCTTGTTTGTGGTTATTCGCCGGATGGGCAAGTATCACTAACCTATCGGTTACCGGAATTTACTTTAAAACTCGCGTTTTTGCCGGTAGATTTTATTCAGGTTAATCCTTATATCAATCGTCAGATGGTCAGCCAGGCTGTCGAATGGCTTGATCTTGCCCCGACAGATACCGTACTGGATCTATTCTGTGGACTGGGTAATTTTACCCTGCCTTTGGCGACACGGGCCGGACAGGTCGTAGGTGTGGAAGGGCTGGCCTCATTGGTTGAAAAAGGCCGTGAGAATGCGCGGATGAATGGCTTGAGCAATGCGGCGTTCATGCAGGCCGATCTGAGCCAAGACATCTTGCTTCAGGTGTGGAGCCAAAAGACCTATGACGCCTGTCTGCTGGATCCGCCAAGAACCGGTGCACGTGAAGTGCTGGAGACCTTGGCTGACCGGCTTCCCGGCCGATTGCTGTATATCTCCTGTAATCCGGCTACGCTGGCCAGGGACGCAGGCATTCTGAAGCAGGCTGGGTATCGTCTGGCACGGCTGTCGGCGATGGATATGTTTCCTCAGACGGTGCATGTGGAAACCATGGCGTTGTTTCTACGCGATTAATGGCATCCACAGCGGTGCCGAAAAAGGCGATGTTGTATGGCTGCCATCAGGCAGCCTCTGTTAATAAAAAGTGAGATGACAAGTAGATGGTTAAGGTCCGTGAAGATCACCCGGTAGGTTCCGATGGAAGTGTCGATCTTCAGTCATGGCTCGGACGGCTGAAGCGTGATGTGAATCTTACGGACGAGCAGATGCTGCTGGCGGCCTGTGATATGGCGGCGGGGGCAGAGGTAAATCCCGGTAAGCCCAGTAGCTGGTCGCAGATGAGCGGCAGCAGCACCCTCAAGATCGGCATGGAGATGACGGATATCCTGGCCGAACTGAAGCTGGATCAGACGTCACTGATCGCCGCACTGTTATATCGCTCGGTACGTGAGCATAAGCTCGCGCTCAATGATGTGCGTGAGCGTTTTGGGGAGGAGGTCGCCCGACTGATCAAAGGCGTTCTGGGGATGGCGGTTATCAGCGCCATCCAGAATCCGGCCCGGGCCCAGGTGCTGGGGCAGCAGCAGGATCAGCTGGAAAAAGTCCGGAAGATGCTGGTCTCCATTGTAGATGATGTCCGTGTTGCCCTGATCAAGCTGGCGGAGCGAACCTGTGCAATACGGGCGGTCAAGAATGCGGATCGGGAGCGGCGTCAGCGGGTAGCTCGGGAAGTATTCGAGATTTACGCGCCATTGGCCCATCGCCTGGGGATTGGTTACATCAAGTGGGAACTGGAAGACCTGGCGTTCCGCTACCTCAAACCCCAGGACTATAAGAAAATCGCGAAACTGCTGGACGAAAAGCGTCTGGATCGCGAGCAGTATATCCACGATGCCATTGAGCACTTGCAAACCGAGCTGAAAGCCAGCGGGATTGAGGCGGAGGTCAACGGCCGGGTTAAGCATATCTACAGCATCTGGCGGAAGATGCGCCGCAAGGGGCTGGAATTCCGGGATCTCTATGATATCCGTGCACTGCGCATCCTGGTGCATGAGATGCGTGATTGTTATGCCGCCCTGGGTGTCGTGCATTCCATCTGGAACCATATCCCCAAGGAGTTTGATGATTACATCGCCACGCCTAAGGAGAATGGTTACCAGTCCCTGCATACCGCGGTCATAGGTCCAGCCGGGAAAACCCTGGAGGTGCAGATTCGTACCCATGCGATGCACGATGAAGCTGAGCTGGGTGTGTGTGCGCACTGGAAGTACAAGGGAACCGATACCAAAAACGGCGCTGACAGTTATGAGGAAAAACTCAACTGGCTGCGCCAGGTGATCGAATGGCAGGAAGAGATCGGTGATGGTGTGGAAGGTTTGGCAGACCAGTGGAGGCTGGATGTTGAGCCGGACCGGGTCTATGTCTTCACCAAGGATGGCCACGTGGTTGACCTGCCGGTGGGCGCAACCCCGGTTGACTTTGCCTATCGCGTTCACACAGAAGTGGGCAACCGCTGCCGTGGCGCCAAGGTGGGTGGGCGGATCGTTCCCCTGAATTACACCCTGCATACCGGTGATCAGGTAGAAATCCTGACGGCCTCCAATGCTGTACCAAGCCGTGACTGGCTTAACCAGAACCTGGGTTACGTCAAGACCAGCCGTGCCCGCGCCAAGATCGTCAACTGGTTCCGTAAGCAGAACCGGGATTCCAACATTGAGGCGGGCCGTCACTTTATTGAGGCTGAACTCAAGCGTCTGGATATCAAGGGTGTGGACTTCCGTGCGCTGGCGGAAGTCATGAATTTCCACGCCGAAGATGACCTTTTTGCGGCTTGCGGCGCCGGTGATGTACGCACCATGCAGGTGGTGAATGCCGCACAACGTCAGGTGGAGCCGGAAGAAGAGTCTGTCTTTGAGTTGCGGACTCGGCCAAAGTCCTCCCGCAATGACGGTGATATTACTATTCATGGTGTCGGCAACCTGCTGACACAGATGGCGGGCTGCTGTCATCCGCTGCCAGGGGATCCGATCATTGGTTACATTACCCTGGGGCGGGGTGTCACCATTCACCGGTCCGATTGCGCCAATGCGTTACAGCTCCAGGAGCAGGAATCAGATCGTTTAATTGAAGTGAACTGGGGTGATGGCAAGGAGCAGACCTATCCGGTTGAGATCCAGGTCGTGGCCTATGACCGTTCCGGCCTGCTGCGAGATGTCACCGTGGTACTGGCCAATGAAAAAGTCAACGTTCTTGATCTGAATACGCATACGTCGAAGGAAGACAACATTGCCACTATGCTGTTGACCATCGAGATTGGGACACTGGATGATCTTGGTCGTATATTGGCCAAAATCAGTCAGTTGTCCAATGTCATTGAGGCGCGCAGGCACCGCAAGGGACGATAAATGGCCCAGTACACCCTGGAAGACCTTCTTCATCTAATGGCCCGGCTCCGTGATCCGGAGACGGGCTGTCCCTGGGATATTCGCCAGGACTTTGCCAGCATCGCACCCTACACCGTGGAAGAAGCCCACGAAGTGGCGGATGCGATTGCCAGTGCAGACTATCCCCATCTTGAAGAGGAACTGGGTGACCTGCTGTTCCAGGTGATCTATCACGCCAGAATGGCGGATGAACGATCATTGTTTGATTTTTCCTCGGTGCTGGATGGTTTGGTTGAAAAACTGATTCGTCGCCATCCGCATGTTTTCCCTGACGGGACACTGGCCTCACGTAGGCCCGCTAACGAGGCGGTTGAGGAGGTGGATGTCAAACGACGTTGGCAGGAAATCAAACAGGCCGAAAAGCAGGCTTCATCCAGCAAGAAGCCGTCAGGTTTGTTAGAGGATATGCCTGCATCGCTCCCGGCCTTGAAGAGCGCACAAGCTATTCAGGCTAAAGCGGCGGGACAGGGATTTGACTGGCCAGATGTTGCGCCAGTGTTTGATAAGCTGCGCGAAGAAATTGATGAGCTTGAACAGGCGTGGCGTAGCGATGCTATCGATGCCGTGCGTGATGAAACCGGCGACTTGCTGTTCAGCTGCGTTAACCTGGCGCGTCATGTCGGGGTTGATGCTGAACAATCCCTGTTGGGCTGTAACCATAAATTCAGACGTCGATTTTCGTATATTGAGTCACATCTGAAGGTGCAGGGGAAAAAGTTGCAGGACTGCTCTCTATCAGAACTTGATGCGCTTTGGGACGAAGCCAAATCATCGGGTTTATAGTGCAATAACGCGTAATTTACTCAAGCAATACTGTCGAATAAGGTCTTTTTCAGGCGTATACCATGGTCTTTTGGGAGGCGTGACTGCTTTGCGTAGTTGTGAGCAGCAACGCCATGCTGGCACGTTACTGCGTCTTTATTGGTTGCTTGTCGCTTATGGGGCGAGCGACCCTCGCTTCATTGTTCGGTAGCTATTTTATGGCTGTCGGTTATTGACCTGTTCTCGGGCCAGCAAGCCAATGATAATGCTGGCCGAGAAGGCAAACAGGTCGGACATATGCTCTTTCAGTGCTTCATTGATAATACCAATCTGGCGTTCGTCCAGGTTTATATCTGCAGGTATTTCCATGGGTGACTCGAATTTTTCTGTCAATGAAGGATGGACAGAGCGGTAGCTGCTAATGACGGCAGTCGTCTCTTCCTCTGTCAGACCAATCTTGTCACTTACTTTCCGGATAAACGTATCAACAACATCATCTTCCCTGGCTTTGTCTGGATGTGGAAAATCAAGAATCACGCCCATGCAGCAGCTCCTCCTCCATTTTGATGCTGGCTTTCAGTATGTGTGCAAGCGCATGACTCTGGCAAGTCACGTATTTTTGAGAGGATGCGGCAGGACAGCAGGGCGGATCTTATCCGTCCGCCCTGTGCTTTGGGTCAGGCAGGTGTTTGGACTGAAACCGGGTGAGGTTGTGGGCTCTTCAGTGTCCGGAGATCCATCCAGAGAACCCAGGCAACCGGGATGGCAAGGATGATATTCGATACTGGCAACGCAATCAGTACCCCCGTGATACCCAATAGAGGCGGTAGCGCTAACAGCAGGGGGATCTGGATCAGCATATTACCCGCCGTGATCCAGCTGGCAACACGGGATCTGGCCATGGACTGGAACCAGGCGGCAGTCAGGACAATAAATCCATCCAGAAACATGGAGAACAGGTGTAGATGAAGCGCCGTTACCGTCATCTGTTGCAGGGCGATATCATCTTTGTTGAAGATGAAGGCAATCGCTTCCGGGAACAGGTTAATCAGCAGTACGCTGCCAATCCCGATGCTGAGTACGGTTCCCAAGCCAATCCGCAGGGTGGTGAGCAACCGTTGACGGTTGCCAGCACCATGGTTATAGCTGACCAGTGGTTGAATGCCTGTGGCTACACCCTCAGAGAACATATAGTAGATTGCCTGGACATAACCGACGATGGTGAATGCGCCGACAGCTAACACGCCGCCATAATCCATCAGTAACCGGTTATGGATTGCCAGTACAAAGCCATAGTAAAAAAACATGAACAGGCTGGGTAATCCGGCGCTGAGTGTTCTCAGGGTATAAACCCACGAGAAACGCAGGTCAGTATGATTGATACGGGTATTGGCTCTATGACTCAGGAAATAGGTAATGCCCCAGAGACCGACTGAGGCTTGCGCTAACACCGTGGCCATTGCAGCGCCTGCGGCTTCCAGGCCCAGTACCACAATAAACAGCCAGTCCAGCACAATGTTCAGGATGGCGCCGGTTGCCATGATGATGGTGGTCAGGTGTGGCCGTTCATCATTGCGGATCATCAGGGGCAGGGCGGCGCCAGTCAGGGCCGCAATACTGCCGATGATCAAAATGGTCAGGTAATCTGCGGCCAGTTCGTGAGCGTAACCGGTTGCGCCCAGAAGGGTCAGCATGGGCTCTTCCAGCGGCAGGAAGACCAGTGGAAACAGCAGGCCAAAGATAACCAGCAACAGCAATGCGTTACCAATATAAAGGCGCGGCTTGCGATGGTCGTTTTGCCCTCGGCTGATGGACATCCACGTACCGGTGCCCATGCCAATCATGATGCCGACGCCGAGAATGATACCGGCAACCGGCCAGGCAAAATTCAGGGCGGCAAGGCCTTCTGCACCGACAACTCGGCCAATGAATATGCCATCAATCAGGACATAAATGCCGTTAACGACCATAGCGGCAACGGCCGGAATGGCGTAACGCCAGAACAGCCGAAGAATGGGTTGTGTGCCCAGGTCTGAAGAGGGAGTGGTTATCTGTGTTGGTTCCATATTTTGTTAGGCTAACTAATTATAAAAAGTGATCTTGGCATCAATATGTCGGCTGCTATCCTTTAATCTGGCGTTGATTTTACTGAAGCGCTGTCCTGCAGGCAGCGACAGGCCTTGTCCAGAAGTGTTTCCAGTATCTGGTACTCTTCCTCACTCATGGCTGCGCAGATCTTTTGGGTCATATCGCCAAATAGTTTGTCTTCCAGTGCCATGAGCGCTTCCCCCTGGCGCGTGAGGCTGACGCGTGTTGATCGTCTGTCATCCGGGCAAGGCGTCCGTTTGAGTAGATCACGGCGTTCCAGCTTGGCGACCATGGTACTCGCAGACGGTTTCTGAACCCGCATTTCAGCGGCCAGATCAGACAGCCTTGGTCGACCGAGTGTCTGTACGGCTTTCAGGTAATCGTATTCATTAAACGTGACGTGTTCGAATTGTCTGCCGACGTCGTCACTGCGCCAGAGTTTGGCCAGATAACGCTCTATGTAATCAAATGACTGAGAAAGATGCATAATAATAAATGGTTAGGGTGGCTAACTAACTGGAGTGTACCACCGGGCCAGTCTGAAAGGAATTGTGTGAATTCCGGTCGTGATTAGAGTGTATCAGGCAGGAAAAGTCTAAACGGAGTCTGTATCAATAGCCGTCGGTAGCGGGTAATGGTAATGGCCCGCTACCTTCGACGGACATGCTTAGTTATGCGCGTGCAATTCTTCGTTCAAGGCAATAGCCGACTTGTTGGTCAGGCACTCAATGGCACCATTGATAGAATTCCGGCGGAACAGCAGGTCAGACTTGCCGGCCAGGCTGGCGGCTTTGACGGTCTCGACCACCTGACGATTTTCATCCAGTAGCTGCACTTTGGAACCACCGGTAAGGTAAAGGCCGGCTTCTACGGTGCAGCGGTCGCCCAGGGGAATACCAATACCGGCATTGGCGCCGATCAGGCAGTTTTCGCCAACAGAGATGATCACATCATTGCCGCCGGACAGGGTGCCCATGGTACTGCAGCCGCCACCCAGATCTGATCCCTTGCCAACAAACACACCGGCGGAAATCCGGCCTTCGATCATGCCCGGGCCTTCGGTACCTGCATTAAAGTTAATGAAACCTTCATGCATGACGGTTGTGCCTTCACCCACATAGGCGCCAAGCCGGACACGGGCTGAATGCGCGATACGGACGCCGGCAGGCACAACGTAGTTGGTCATTTTGGGGAATTTGTCGACGCAGGCCACTTCCAGTGTCCGGCCGGCGGCACGAGCCTGCAGCTGGCGCTGGGGGAGTTCTTCCAGGTCGATGGCGCCTTCATTGGTCCAGGCGACATTGGGCAGCAGCGGGAAAATACCCGTGAGGTTGATGCCGTGAGGTTTGACGCAGCGATGAGAAATCAGATGAAGCTTGAGATAGGCTTCCGGCGTGGTGGTCGGCGCCAGGTCGTTTTCCAGTAGCGTCAGGATTTTCGGGCTTTCTGAATCCTCGAGGGTCGCCATGATGGCCGCCTGCTCGGTCAATCCGTGCTGAGAGAAGATGTTTTCGAGTGCGTGGCAGGTGGGATTGTCCAGCTCAACCACGACATTGCCGCCCACATAGCCTACAACAGGGCCAATTTTTTCAATCATTTTGAAGGACGGCTGGAACAGAGGGGCAGGGTAGTAAACGTCCAGCCACTCACCTTTGCTGTTCTTGGTGCCAATGCCGGCAGCGAGGGAAAAAAACGTGCTCATGTGCTCTTCTCTTTGATCCTTGTGCGGGTGAGATGGGGGCATGTTGCCGGATTATCAAGCCTGCTGGCGACAATTGTCAGTTTGTCAGGAGCGTCTGCCATTGTGCGGGCTGAAATCCCAGCTGATAGTGATCACCGGCAACCAGTAAGGGTCGCTTAATAATGGCCGGGTTTTCCAGCATGATGGCAATGGCCGAAGCGTGGTCGATCGTGTCACGGGTTGCTTCAGGGAGCTTGCGCCAGGTTGTGCCCCGGCGGTTAAGCAGTGCCTCCCAGCCCAGGCTGTCAGTCCATTGGGTCAGTTGGGCTTCGGTCAGACCGTCTTTGCGGTAATCGTGAAACTGGTAGGCAATGTTATTTTCATCCATCCAGCGACGGGCTTTTTTGATCGTGTCACAGTTGCTGATGCCATACATCGTGATCATGGGGTGTCCTGTGGTATATCCCTGTTGCTCCGGGATTTATCATACGCGTATTGTATTGTCTTTTCCCCCGGCGTTTTATCAATTTTATCGTTTCTACAGCAATGCTTTAATGGCGCTTGCTTGCAGTGTGATCAAAGCGGGCTAGACTGCCATGGATTCTTATTTCATGGACATGGTGATTGTTGTCACTTTACACGTGTCGTGACAGGAAGCGGTTTTTATTATCTAACGATATTGCTGTTCGGCAGGCTGGCACAATATGAGTATCTCACCCTGTTTGCGTATGTCCTTCAAAGGGTTTTTAACGTTTATCACCTTTTGCATACCAACAATAAGTCATGGCGATGATTATTATTTGAAGGGTTTGCTTGGTTACTCCCATACTGAATCGAAATTAAAAAAAGATATGGATGTTATTAATCAGGCTAATAAGGTCATCATTGATTCTTACGAGAATCATGATAAATCGGACAATGCTGCTGTGGTGGGGCTTGGGGCAGGGATTGATTTCAATTATCGTACCTATCGATTATCGGTGGGGGCTGCGTGGTATTGGCAAAATGAGATAAAAAACAAAGGGTACATTGATCTCCATGGTGAGGGCAGCTTTCGGGATTACAGTTATCAATACAAAACCCAGCATCAGCGGTTAATGCTGGAAGGCGCTTTTTATTGGCTAATGCATGAGCCCGAATTGCAGCCTTATATTTCAGCCGGGTTGGGTTATTCACGTAATCGTTTTACGGGATACAGTGAAAAAGATATTTTTCCGACAGATAGTACCGCTAAAAGCCCTGACCCAATCACACCATTTAAAAGTGCTACGCGTAATGAGCCAGCTTGGCAGATAGGTATTGGCATACTCATTCCTATATCGGAAGAGCTGTTACTGGATATGGGCTATCAGTACGCGAACCTCGGGAAAGTGGAGTCCGGACGGGACAAACCGGGGCGTTATAGCGGTAAGCTGAAAACAGATGATCTGACTAGCCAGCAGTTACTGCTGGGATTGATCTGGCATTTCTGAGAATCGTGTTATGAAAGCGTTGTTTATCGGGCTATTCCTGTTGTTGAGTGGATTCTCCAGCCTGGTGTCGGCTGAGGCTATGTTTCATATTCAGGTCGAAACGGAAGGCGACTTGGTCAAAGGCGATAAAGGGTTGTTGAAACTCGCCATCACGAATCGTTCAGTAGAAGCCGCTGATATCGTATTGCGGATTACTCAGACTGATGGACAGGTTTTGCTGGACAAGCAATCATGTCCGTTGGTCCGCCCAAAGGAAACCTGTCGAGCAACAATTGCTGTCACGCCAGCCAAAGCCGGTGATCAGCGATTTATTGTAGAAACCTTGGGGTTTGATACCAAATACCTGTGCGGCAAAACGGTGCAGCTGTTTACAGTCTATGAGACTGAACGGTATAAGTCCGTCTATCTCTCCGATCAGAAGAGTGAGTTTGCCCACGCCTGGGCGCTGGTACACGGTTTAGGTAGTACAGAAGATGCCGCCTTGTATATTAATCGACATGACGGCGACCCGTTGATAGAAGATCGGGGTGGGCGCACGCTCATGTGGTCAAAGGCACTTGCTGATGCTGATGATTTGAGTCAGCAGGTTAATGTCATATTGGCCCGTGAGCTGGAAGGGTTCAGTGGCAAGATTCACTTGTATGTTCAGTCGTCCATGATTGCTGATACCCGTCAGGTCGCGATTGATTCAGCGCTGGCATCACGCTTGGCGTCAGTGACTGTTTTCCCGGTTGATGCATCGATGTTGTACTATGATGCTGCACGCCTTCAAAAACTGGCAGCATTTGCCAGTGACCTCTATGGAAAAGGGGTGGAAACGGTAAAAATCTTGTTGTGGGATACCATTGATCAGTCTGCATTGACGTCTGGTTCACTCTCAGAGCTAGGACGATTACGCGATCATGGTGTGGTATTTGATACGTTCAGTTTTCTTAATAAAGGGCACAATATTGCTGCCCTGGGTGTAAAGGATTTATTGCTTACAGGAGGGCTTTACGCACAGTTGATTCCTGAATCCTCAGTGATTAATGATGCATTCGTTCCTGTCGCCAATTACGGCGCCGATAAAACTAATCTTCTTTTTCTTGGTTATCATGGTTATAGCGATCCTTATAGTGAAGCCTGGCATGAATTGTTGCCAAAAAAGCAGATCGACATACTGCAGGCCTTAAATAATAACTATGATGAGAGCCAATATAATTCCATCTATCAGAGCGCCCCGGATGATTTGGACATAAAGGCGTGGCTGAGTGCGAATGGTGCGGTCAGTTATTTTAAGCCGTCATTTCCACTGGTTTTATGGATAGCGCTTAATGAAGGCGCAGTGACCTATCAGCATAATCACCAGCAACAGACGGCCTATTTTCCAGCGCTGCCGGTCAGAGTCCTGTCGGCGGATAATGACCTGCTATATAGCCTGGATATTGATCGAATTGATGCAATTCTTGGGTACAGTCCAGTGGGTTCCCAAGATTATGAGCAGGATTTTCAGGCTTACACGGCATTCCTTCAGATGGTTGGCCGAACCCGGGATCAGATTCCATTTGTCGAATACTCGCAGTGGATTTCTGGCATGACGGATGAGTCGGTTGGTTCACTTGAGGAGTTGACGACTGAGTCTGTGTCAATCAATACAGAACAGGACGCTTTTGAGGCTGAAGTTGCCGATAGCCAGGAGGGCGTGATAACTGTAGGCACTGAGATACCTTCTGGAGAAGGGGCACAGGATATGCCCGTGGGTGCTGAACAAGACCAGGAACCATTGTCTGATCAAGCGCTTGTCAGTAGCGAAGAAGAAAAGGCGGGAGAGGGCGTTGTTGTTATTGATGATCCATCGGCCACTGGACAGCTAAAGCCTGGTGATGATGAGAGCGCTGATAGCGAGCAAACTCAAACCCTATCTGATCAGCCGGAAACGGCTGATGAAGGCACAGTTACGAATGAAGAAATATCTGCTGCTGATCACGCAGCGACTCATGCGCCTGAGCCTGACAGCTCACTGGAGCATCTGCCGATAGATAATTCCGATGTAGTGTCCGCTGATGAGAGTGCATCCAAGACCGACAAGCCGTTACATTATATGGAAAACCTGGTTGCCGGCTTTTCTCAGGAAGCATTGGCTGCCGTTCAGGCGTCAGGCGGTCAAGTGACACTGTGCGTAAAAGAACAGCCTGAGTGTATTGATGGCATGGTGCAGGGGTGTCAGCTGATTTTATTGTTTGCTTGCTGTGATGGTGTTTGTCTCTGTCCAGAAGCAGCGAAGGATAACGTGCAACAGCCGTGTTTGTGGTCAATGCCCTTGGTTCTTCAGGCTACGAAACAATAGCGGTGAAGAAATGCAGTGCTGATTGTCTGGCAACCAGCACTGCGTTCACGTCATTGTCCCAGTGCGTCCTGATTGGCGTAGTCTTGCAGACGCATGCATAGCGTTTGTTTCAAACGGCTGCATAAGTCCTGGTCACTAATGGCATTGCCTGATTGATCCGTAATGAAAAAGACATCTTCCACTTTCTCGCCCAGTGTGGCGATCTTGGAATTTTGAATACGGATATCAAGTTCCGAAAAGGTTTTCCCCATCATGGCAAGCAGGCCTGGCCGGTCTGTCGCATAGACTTCAACAACGGTGCGATTATTCAGCATGTCATTACTGATAATGACCTCAGGCGCTTTCGAGAAATGCTTTAATTGCCTGGGCGTTCGGCGATGTATGATGTCCTGGAAAGAGTCGGGGTTGCTCAGGATTTTGCTTAAGCGGTTGCAAAGACGTTCAATGCGTCCGGGGTTGTCCCCAATCGGTGAACCATTGCTTTCCAGTACGATAAAGGTATCCAGGCTGAAACCGCCCGACGATGTAATAATCCGTGCATCGTGAATGCTGAGGTTTTGTTGATCCAGCGCGGCAGCCGTGGCGGCGAACAGGTTGGAGCTGTCTTTGGCGTAGATAAAAACGGCTGTACCACCTTCAAAATGACGTTCTGTCGTTTCCCTGATAAGGACCAGTGGGGTATCGCTGTCACCATGGTGCAGGATGCCTGAGGCATGCCATGCGATTTCCTCCGGTGTGTGCCGAAGGAAATAATCGTCTCCCAAGGTGTCCCAAAGTGTCTGCACGGCCGTATCGTTGACACTGTTTTCACGCAGAAATTCCCGGGCGATGTGCTGGGTTTCAGCAATCAGCTCGTGTTTGTCGATCGGGTTTTCCAGGCCGCGTAGCAGGGCACGGCTGGTTTCCCGATACAGTTGGCGCAGCAGGCTGGCGCGCCAGCCATTCCACAAGGTCGGGTTGGTGGCGTTGATATCGGCGACCGTCAGGCAATAGAGGTAATCCAGGTGGCGCCGATCGCCTACCAGTTGGGCGAAGTGGTTGATGGTTTCCGGATCGGACAGATCCTTGCGCTGTGCCGTCATCGACATCACCAGATGGTTGCGTACCAGCCAGGCGATCAGGGCGCCGTCCGCTTCACTCAGGCCGTGCCTCTGGCCAAACGCCAGGGCATCCTCGGCGCCCAGTTCGGAGTGATCGCCGCCCCGGCCCTTGGCAATGTCGTGATACAGGCCGGCAATGTACAGTAATTCGGGGCGGTTGATGCGACGTTTGGCTTCGCAGGCGACCGGGAAAGGTTCTTCGCTTTCCTGGTAATTGAAGCGGCGAAGATGCTTGATCAGCAGCAGCGTATGGGCATCGACGGTATAGATGTGGAACAGGTCATGCTGCATCTGGCCGATGATGCGCCTGAACTCCGGCAGGTAACTGCCCAGAATACCGTAGCGAACCATGCGGCGCAGATTGGCGGTCAGGGCATAAGGGGCGCGCATCAACTCAATAAACAGCTGGTTCACTTCCGGATCATTCCGGAAGGTGTCGTCAATCAGGTTTCGGTGGGTTCGCAGCAGGCGAATGGTTGTGGCGCGGGGCCCAAGGATGAACGGGTTGCGCGTCATCAGGACGAACAGTTCCAGAATCGCTGGTGGATAATCGGAAAAGACCTGGTCGTTGATCACTTCTATATAGTTGTTGCGTACCTGAAAGCGTTCATTCAGCGGGATGATGTCTTCTTCCTTGTCAGAAGACAGCATTTCATCGTCAAAGTGCTGGAGCAGGAGATCCTTCAGTTCGCCCAGAATCATGACGGCTCGGAAGTACTTCTGCATGAACTGCTCAATGGCCAGGGTGCCATTGGTGTCATGGTAGCCAAAATGCGCCGCTAAGCCGCGCTGGTAATCAAACAGCAGACGGTCTTCAGCCCGGCCGCTCAGGCGGTGCAGTCCCCAGCGTACCTGCCAGAGAAAGTCCCGGGAGCGAAGCAGCATGTCGTATTCGGTTTCGGTGAGAAAATCGACCTTGACCAGGTCTTCCGGCTGGTCTGTGCCGTAATGGCGCCGGGTGATCCAGCCCAGCATGTGAAGATCCCGCAGGCCGCCCGGTGAACTCTTGATATTGGGTTCCAGGTTGTACTCAGTCTGGTTGAATTTCCGGTGTCGGCTGCGCTGCTCCTCGTATTTAGCCTGCAGGTAGGTTTGGCTGGGCCACATTTTGTCGGTGCTGATCAGGGACATCATCCGGCTGCGGAGGGGTTCGGGGCCGGTGATGGTACGGGATTCCATCAGGTTGGTAATGATGGTCAGGTCGGTACTGGCCTGACGGGCGCACTCTTCAACCGAGCGGACACTGGACCCGACCTGCAGGTTGATGTCCCACAGCAGGGTCAGAAACTGTTCAATATTTTCCCGGTAAGGCTCGGGGTCATCCTGCAGCAGCAGGATCAGGATATCAATATCCGAAAAAGGGTGGAGTTCGCCACGGCCGTAACCGCCGACTGCCAGCAACGCAATATCGTCACGACCGCCAAACAGGTGTTCCCAGGCCAGCGACAGAACCTGATCAATCAGCCAGGCGCGTCCCCTGACCAGTGCCTGAATGGGGACGCCCTCGTCGAACCACTGGTTCATGGTGGTTTCAGCTTGCTTGAGGCACTTTTTGTAAGCCGGAATAGCGGTGCTGGAGAGGGTGAGTTCCGCTCGGAACTGGCCGCGGTCAAAGAGTTCTGACTGCTGTTGTTCGGTGAGTACAGCGTTCATTCTGGTTATCCTGGTCACCGTTGGATCTGATATCTGGCAGCGGGCTGCCAGCAGCAGGGTCTCATCAAGGAGACCCTGTTTGTATTATTGCATCATCGTGGTGAAGATTAAGCGGTAAAGGTACTGGTGGTAAAGGGGATCTGCTCATCATTGCGCAGTGTGAGGATTTCCACGCCATCCTGGGTTACCAGTATGGTGTGTTCCCACTGGGCAGAGAGGCGGCGATCCTTGGTGACAGCGGTCCAGCCATCGGGCTTGAGTTTGGTTTGCTTTTTGCCGGCATTTATCATGGGTTCAATGGTGAACGTCATGCCCGCCACCAGTTCAAGACCTGTGCCCTGCTGGCCGTAGTGCAGGACCTGGGGCTCTTCATGGAAGCCCTTGCCGATGCCGTGTCCACAATACTCTTCAACCACTGAATAATGGTTGGCGTGGGCATGTTGGGCAATGGCAAAACCGATATCGCCAAGGCGTGTGCCAGGGCGTACCAGCTCAATGCCCTTGTACATGCATTCCTGAGTGACGGTGGCCAGGCGCTGTGCGTGCTCGGCGACATCGCCGACCATGAACATCTTGCTGGTATCGCCATGGTAACCATCCTTGATCACCGTGATATCGATATTGATGATATCACCGCTTTTCAGGGGTTTTTTGTCGGTAGGAATGCCATGGCAGACCACTTCGTTGACCGAGGTGCAGATGGATTTCGGGAATCCCTTGTAATTCAGCGGGGCAGGAATGGCGCCCTGCTTGTTGACAATATGGTCGTGGCAAATGCGATCCAGTTCCTCGGTAGTGACACCGGGAACAACATGGGCACCGATCATTTCCAGCACTTCGGCGGCCAGTCGGCCGGCAATGCGCATTTTCTCGATGTCTTCCAGGGTTTTGATAATGACAGTCATGATTACCGTGTGATTACTTATCGTTCGCCTTTCTGTTCAGGCCTATCGCGCCATTCTAGCAAAGGGCTGCCAGCGAGCGATAGTCTGAAGCGCTACCAGCCTGTCGCACGGCGGCGGGATTCTGGTATTATTCCCGCCTTTGCAATCCTGCGGTGAGTGGCAGAGGTTTCCTCTGGCGTAGAGACCCCGGAGTGCGTAACAGGACTGTTTTCAGGATACCAGCCGGTTATATATGTCAGATAACAAGATTCAGCAGGCGCCGGTTCCCATGCGGCTCGTGGGACCGGTGACGATTATTGGTGATGTTGTCAATGACAGCGTCATGCTGCCCCTGGCCACCTATGAGACCCCGTTGTGGCCTTCCGTCGGCCGTGGCGCGCGGGTGGCCAGTGTGGCGGGTGGTATCCGGGCGACTGTGATTGATGAGCGGATGACCCGTTCCATCCTGCTGGAGGCAGGCGATGCGTCGAAGGCATTGGCGGCCTGGCACAGTCTGCAGGGGCGCAAGGACGAGATGAACATGGTGGTGCGTGAATCCAGCCGCTATGCGCGGTTGATCGATATGCATAGCCAGATCGTCGGCAATCTGCTGTATATCCGCCTTGAGTATCTGACCGGTGATGCGTCAGGCCACAACATGGTGACGCTGGCTTCGGAAAAGCTGCAGGACTGGATTCTGGGTGAATACCCGGAATTGCGTTACTGCTCCATCTCAGCCAACTACTGCACGGATAAAAAAGCAACGGCCATCAACGGTATTCTGGGTCGGGGCAAAAATGTGGTAGCGGAGCTGCTGATTCCCCGGGATCTTTGTGAGCGCCGTTTGAAGACGACGCCCGAAAAAATTGTTGATCTGAATATCAAGAAAAACCTGTTGGGTACCATGCTGGCAGGCGGCATTCGTAGCGCTAATGCGCACTTTGCCAATATGCTGCTGGCGTTTTATCTGGCGACCGGTCAGGATGCCGCGAATATTGTGGAAGGTTCCCAGGGCATTGTGCATGCGGAAGTCCGTGAGGGAGATCTTTATTTTTCCGTCAACCTGCCAAACCTGATTGTTGGTACGGTCGGAAACGGCAAGGGTCTGGATTTTGTTGAGCGCAATCTCGAATTACTGGGTTGTCGTGAAAATCGTGAGCCCGGCGCTAACGCACGTAGGTTGGCGGTTATTTGTGCGGCGGCTGTACTCTGTGGTGAGTTATCTCTGCTGGCGGCCCAGACCAATCCCGGCGAGCTGATGGCATCTCATTTGAAGCTGGAGCGCTGATGTCGGATAGCAACGCGCCAGGTGCCGGTGAGCAGACCAACAGCCGGAAGGTCGAACATATCCGGGTGATTGAGCAGGATAGCGGCACTGACCGTGACGGTGGCTACTTTGATCGTATCCGCCTTGCTCATCGAGGGCTGCCGGAAATAGCCCTGTCAGATATCGATACCCAGGTTGAATTCCTCGGCAAAACCCTGTCGTTTCCAATGTTGATCTCCTCAATGACGGGGGGAGATCATGAACTGGTACGCAAGATTAACCGGAATCTCGCTATTGCGGCACAGACGACAGGTGTCGCCATGGGCGTGGGTTCCCAGCGAGTGATGCTGGAGCAGCCCGCTGCCCGTGCCAGCTTCGAGTTGCGCCAGTTTGCGCCGGATGCACTGCTTTTTGCCAACCTGGGAGCCGTACAGCTCAATTATGGGTGCGGCTTAGCCGCGTGTCGTGAAGTCGTCGATGCGTTGGATGCGGATGCACTGTATCTTCACCTCAATCCATTGCAGGAAGCGGTTCAGCCTGAAGGTGACACCAATTTCTCCGGTCTGCTGGACAAAATTGGTGGTATCAATGAGCGGCTGGGTTGTCCTGTCGTGTTAAAGGAAGTGGGATGCGGTCTGTCGCCGGAGGATATCGCCGCGGCAGCGGTTCGGGGTATTACCTGTGTTGATGTGGCCGGCCAGGGGGGAACCTCATGGAGTCGTATTGAGCACCACCGTGCGGCAGGATCCGGTCAGTCCCTGGGGCTTCGTTTTCAGGATTGGGGTATTCCTACACCATTGGCATTAAAGCTTGCGGCACCTTTTCGGGACCGCGTTGACCTGATTGCCAGCGGTGGATTAAGAAACGGTGTTGATATGGTCAAGTCTGTTATACTCGGCGCCCGATTGTGTGGCCTGGCGGCTCCGTTGCTGAAGCCGGCCATGGAGTCAGCGGATCATGTGATTACTGTGATTGAGACACTGAAGCGGGAATTTGCCACGGCCATGTTCCTGCTGGGTATGCCGGATGTGAAGACACTGTACGGCAATGAACAACTGATTCTGGATGACCGTTTCTGACACGTTGTGTGCAGAAAGACCAGAAGTCAGGTGAGTGAAAGAATACTGTCATCCCCGGACCGTGCAGGGTGATGGCAGGAAAACCTCAGGATTTCCAAGAGGCATCATGTCTGTCGGTATTGATGACATCAGTTTTTATTCGTCCAGTCTTTATATTCCTCTGGCTGAGCTGGCCACGCGCTACGGGATTGATCCTGAGAAGTATCGCGTCGGGCTGGGGCAGGAGGAGATGGCGATTCCCGCAGTCGATGAAGATATTGTGACGATGGGCGCCAGTGCGGCCTGGCCTGTTATTGACGACGATAATCGTGACAGTGTCGGCACCCTGCTGTTTGCGACGGAGACCGGCATTGACCAGTCCAAATCGGCCGGTGTCTATGTGCATCGTCTGTTGGGGCTGGGTTCCAACTGCCGTGTCGTAGAGCTGAAGCAGGCCTGTTACAGTGCGACTGCAGCCATACAGATGGCCTGTGCGCTGGTGGCCCGGCAGCCGGAAAAGTCCGTGCTGGTCATTGCCTCAGATATCGCACGCTATGGCTTGGGCACGCCGGGTGAAGCGACCCAGGGGTGTGGTGCAGTCGCCCTGTTGGTTAAGGCGAATCCGCGACTCGTTGAGGTGCATCCGGAGACCGGCTGTTACAGCGAAGATGTCATGGATTTCTGGCGTCCCAACTATATGGATACGGCGCTGGTGGATGGTAAATATTCCACCATCGTTTATCTCAAGGCGCTGCGTCAGTCCTGGAAACATTACCAGCAGGCTGGCGGTAAGGTCTTTTCTGATTTTTCCCGATTCTGCTATCACCTGCCCTTCGCCAAGATGGGGGAGAAGGCCCACCGCAAACTGGCGGTGACCTGTGGTGAAAGCATGTCAGATGAGCTGTTTGCGGAGCAGACAGGCTCCGGGCTGATTTATAACCGCAAAATCGGTAACAGCTATTCTGCCTCCCTTTATATTGGGCTGCTGTCGATGCTGGAAAATGATTCGGAGGATCTGTCTGGTCGGCACATTGGCCTGTTCAGTTATGGTTCCGGTTGTGTGGGTGAGTTCTTTGCCGTGACGGTTCAGCCGGGATATCGGGCCTATAGTCGGAGGCAGGCGCATGTGGACAGGTTGGAATCCCGGCAGGCGCTCAGTTATGACGAATATGCCCTGCTATTCGAGCATCAATATCCCCGTGTGGATGGCGAGCATGATTTTCCGGAAATGACGGATGGCCGCTTCCGGCTGGCGGGGCTGCATGATCACAAGCGCATCTATACAGAGACAGGTGCGCGCTGAATGCGTTATGATGCGCACGCTTAGTTGTTGCAGTGTTTTGCTGCCTGGTAAGGCTACTGTAAATGGCGTGGATGAAGGCTCATTTATGGGTCGTACGCTGTGGGTTGAAACTGTTTTCGGGATTGTCTGCGGATGAGGTCTGTTGCTCCGGGCAAAATTATCATTTCGGGTGAGCATTCGGTGGTGTATGGTTCGCCGGCTCTGGCCGTGGCTGTGGATATTCACGCCAATGCCGTGGTTGAGCGACTGGATGAGCCGGGTATTCATCTGCATCTGGACAACTATGGCAAGCTGGCGTCGTTGCCGCTGGCTGAGCTGGAGCAGGTTCGTCTGACCATTGATGAAGCGTATCAGCATTATCTTCTCGGCCGCTGTGCGGTGGACAAGGTGTTGCCCCATGCCGGTGAGCTTTACCTGTATGCCATTGCCAGTCTGTATAACAGCTATTCATTGCCCTTTGATCATGGTCTGGATATTTCCCTGAAGTCTGCCATTCCGGTGCGTTCCGGGATGGGTTCCTCTGCGGCGACGGTAGCGTCAGTGCTGGTGGCTGTGGCGGGTTATTTTGGTGCTCAGTTGGATAAAGAGTCTCTGTTTCGTTTTACCAGTCATACCGAGCGGCTCCAGCATGGTTGTACCAGCACCATTGATCCCATGGTGACGGTACATGGTGGGCTGGTACGAGTGGAAAACAGCCAGCTGTCCAGAAGCAGTGAATTACCGGAATTGAACTGGTATCTGGTGAATACCGGTGAGCCTGAAGTCAGTACCGGACAATGCGTGGCCGAGGTGCGGCGCCGGTTTGGCACCAGCACCATCTGGAATGAATTTTCCGCCATCATTCAGGGCTTGGAGCAGGCGTTTCTCTGTCGTGATACACGGGCGCTACGTGAATACGTCAAGCGTAATCATCAGTTGCTGGTCGATATCGGCGTGGTGCCCGATACTGTGCAGCGATTTATCAGTGACCTGAAATCCCACTACGGTGCTGCTGGCAAAATCAGCGGGGCCGGTGCGGTGCATGGTGAAAAAGCAGGATTTGTGCTGGTTCAGAGTGATGAGCCGGTGGAAAGTCTCTGCGATGAATACGGTTTCTCTGTTGCCAAGCTGCAGGCGGATCCTCTCGGTGCAAGACTCTGTCATTAATCCCGGTCAGGTTGTAGCGGTGTCGGTGCCCGGCAGTATTATGCTGCTGGGAGAGCATTCTGTTCTGTATTCTCAGCCGGCTGTCGCCTGTGCGGTTGATCGCTATATGCGTGTTCAGGTGGAGCCACTGGCCGGTCGAGAGATTATTGTC
Source organism: Kistimonas asteriae (assembly GCF_018263925.1). Lineage (GTDB taxonomy): Bacteria > Pseudomonadota > Gammaproteobacteria > Pseudomonadales > Endozoicomonadaceae > Kistimonas > Kistimonas asteriae. Next base: position 75,890 of record NZ_JAEVHF010000003.1, on the reverse strand, counting down.
GAATCCGCGCTTGGCCCTTACTGCTCCCATCTTGATAACCTTCAGGCATGTACTTCCCATCGTTTTCTTGTTGAGATTCTCCGGCGCTGGCGGACGATTTTGGCGTGTGGTCTGAAGATCAATATTGTCTCTGAGTTTTCCCATACTGTTGGGCTGGGGTCTTCTGCGGCAGTGACGGTGGCGCTTGAGTCTGCCTTGCGGCGGATTTGCGGGCTGTCCATTGATCAGCAGGCAATTCTTCCGGCCTGTGTTGATGTTGTGCGAACCGTGCAGGGGCGAGGGTCGGGCACCGACCTGGCCGCCAGTGTGTATGGCGGCGTGATTGCCTTTGATGCAGACACCTTACAGGTGCAGCGTTTATCGTCCGGCTTGCCTATCGATCTTTATTATGCAGGCTATAAAACGCCGACTACGGATGTATTGGCGAGAGTTGCAGAAGAGGCTGTGCCAGTCTCAGGTGTGGTTGGTGGGCTTTACCGGTTAATGGGTGACGTGAGCCGGGAAGCAATAGCCGCGATCAAGGCTGATGATCTACCGCAGCTGGGGCGTTGCATGAATATGTATCAGGGGTTGCTGGATGCCCTGAATGTGAATGATGCAACGCTGTCTGCCATCGTTTATGGTTTGCGGGCATTGCCCGGTGTACTGGGCGCCAAAATTTCCGGTTCGGGGCTGGGTGATTGTGTCTGTGCGCTGGGTGATACCGGTGCTGGCTTGCCTGGATTCGAACGCATTCCTGTTTCTGTTTCCCCTGTTGGAGTCTCCGTTGACGTTTTCCCGCGTTGATGTTGCCCAGGTGATCCTGGGTGATTGTGAATACTGTCCTGTCGATACGTTTGAAGCCTGGTCGCCGGTTAATATTGCCCTGTGTAAATACTGGGGTAAGCGTAATGGTGTCTTGAACCTTCCGGTTAATGACAGCCTGTCCGTCGCTTTGCCGGGCAAGGGGACGCATACGCGCGTGACTCGGTTACAGGTTGGGGCAAAAGATATTGTTTTTTTAAATGATCGGCCGGTGCATGAGGCGGATAGCTTTTATAAAAAGGTGGTCGCTCATCTGGACCTGTTCCGGCTGGGTCGATCGGATCGTTTCCGGGTTGATACGGTGAACACCATAGCAACTGCGGCGGGTCTTGCTTCGTCGGCGTCCGGTTTTTCTGCCCTGACCCGGGCAGTGGCAGGTGTGCAGGGTTTCAGTCTCGATGATGGGGCGCTTTCCATTTTGGCGAGATTGGGGAGCGGTAGTGCGTGCCGGTCCATTTTTGAAGGTTTCGTGCGCTGGCATAAAGGTGAGGCTGTCGATGGCATGGATTCCTGTGCGGCGCCGTTGTCTCAGGTTTGGCCAGGTTTACGTCTTGGGGTGCTGACCTTGACCGGATCTGCTAAGAAGGTGGGCTCTCGTGAAGGGATGGCGCGGACGGTTGAGTCAACGCCGCTTTACTCGGCCTGGCCTGTTCAGGCGGAAGCCGATATCGCTATCCTGGAAGAGGCGATTGCTGCCCGTGATTTTGAGCAGTTGGGGGCCACTGCCGAACACAATGCCTTGACCATGCATGCTACCATGATCGCCTCCTGGCCCCCCTTGCTGTACTGGGAGCCGGAGTCGGTCGCTGTTATGCAGAAAGTCTGGCAGATGCGTGAGGACGGTGTGCCGGTTTATCTCACCATGGATGCAGGCCCCAATGTGAAACTTTTGTTCGAAGCGCAGGTCGAAGGCAGCATCAGGCAGGCGTTTCCTGATGTTGAGGTGGTAAAACTCTTCCCGTAAAGGGGTTCTTTTCGCAGGGAATCCTTTTTCCAGGGCTGGTGCATGCCGGTGTGGTTGTGGTATAAAAGCGCGCTTGTGGCGACCGCCGCAAGTATTCTTATGACTTAAAACCACACATGCACCGACACATGGTTCCTGGGTGCCCGTTTAAAAAGGGTCGAATCATGGGGTGTATGGAGGCATAACCCTTTTAAGGAGTTTTACATGGCTCAAGTGTCCATGCGTGACATGCTGAAAGCTGGTGTCCACTTCGGTCACCAAACCCGTTACTGGAACCCCAAGATGCGTAAGTTCATCTTCGGCGCCCGTAATCGCATTCACATCATCAACCTGGAACACACCCTGCCGGCGTTCAATCAGGCGCTGGATCTGATCAAGAAACTGGCTGAAGGTAAGAACAAGGTTCTGTTCGTGGGCACCAAGCGTGCAGCGAGTAAGATCGTCCGTGAAAGCGCGCAGCGTTGCGGCATGCCTTATGTTGATCACCGCTGGCTGGGCGGCATGCTGACTAACTACAAGACGATTCGTCAGTCTGTACGTCGTCTGCGTGACCTGGAAGTTCAGGCTGATGACGGCACTTTCGAGAAGCTGACCAAGAAAGAAGCCCTGATGCGTACCCGCGATCTGGAAAAGCTGGACCGCAGTCTGGGTGGTATCAAGGAAATGGGCGGCCTGCCTGACGCGATCTTCGTCATCGACGTGGATCACGAAAAGATTGCCATCCAGGAAGCCAACAAGCTGGGTATCCCTGTTATCGGTATCGTTGATACCAATAGCAACCCTGACGGCGTAGACATCGTTATCCCCGGTAACGATGACGCAATCCGCGCAATTCAGCTGTACGTTGAATCTGCTGCTGATGCGATCCTGGAAGGTCGTGCTGCTGCTGGCGCAATCGTTGAAGCAGCAGCTGCTGAAAAGGCAGAAGCTGCTGAAAAGGCAGAAGCTGCTGAAAAGGCTGAAGAGAGTGAAGAGAGCAGCGAAAACTCCGCGGAGTAATCGTCCTGTTCAGAAAAAGGGGGCCATGCCCCCTTTTTTGTCATTGGGGCCGGGTGCATGCCGTCGAGACGGCGCGATCCTGGTTTCAGGCATAAAGATTCTTTCGTGATGGTTGTTGTCTTTTTAGGGGCTCTGGAAGGACGGCGGCGAAATCAAGGTTTAGAGGATACGAAAAATGGCAATTACTGCTGCACTGGTAAAAGAGCTGCGTGAGCGTACCGGTCTTGGCATGATGGAATGCAAGAAGGCGCTGGTTGAGGTTGACGGCGACATCGAAAAGGCAATCGAGGAGCTGCGCAAATCCGGTCAGGCCAAAGCTGCCAAGAAAGCCGGCCGTACCGCTGCTGAAGGTGTGGTTGCCGTTAAAGTGGCTGACGATGCTAAGTTCGGCATGCTGCTTGAAGTGAACAGTGAAACTGACTTCGTTGCTCGTGACGACAACTTCCTGGGCTACGTGAACACTGTTGCAGAGCGTGCATTTGACGCCAAGCAGACCGATATTCCTGCCCTGATGGAGGGCGACCTGGAAACTGCCCGTCTGGCGCTGGTTCAGAAGATTGGTGAGAACATCAGCGTTCGCCGTGCCGCTTCCCTGGAAGGTGATGTGGTTGGTTGCTACGTTCACGGTAACAACCGTATCGCGGTTCTGGTCAGCCTGGAAGGCGGTAACGCTGATCTGGCCAAGGATATCGCCATGCACGTAGCAGCGGTTAATCCTCAGGTTGTCAGCAAGGATGATATGCCAGCTGATCTGGTTGAGAAAGAGAAGGAAATCTTCCGGGCGCAGGCGCTGGACAGTGGCAAGCCGGCTGAGATCGTTGAAAAGATGATCGTAGGTCGTGTTAACAAGTTCCTGGCTGAAAACAGCCTGGTTGAACAGCCATTCGTCAAGAATCCTGACATGACAGTTGGCAAACTGGCTGCAGAAGCCGGTGCCACCGTCACGAACTTTGTCCGCTTTGAAGTGGGTGAAGGTATCGAGAAGGAAGAAGTTGACTTCGCTGCTGAGGTTCGCGCCCAGGCAGGCCTGTAAGGCATACTGATACAGGGGCGGCAGAGGATTCTGTCGCCCCTGTTGTTATTCGATGGCGAATACCAGTGACCAATCGCTGGTTGATTGTCAGATCATGGCAGTCATTGGTCAGTGGTATTGGTATCATCAGAGAACACATGGGCATGACAGGATCGTATCAGGCTCCTGGTCATGGCCAAGCCCGTTGACGGAGAGCAGACATGCCCGGAACAGATCGCCAGCCCAAGTACCACCGTATTCTCCTCAAGCTCAGTGGCGAAGCACTGATGGGGAGTGAAGAGTTTGGTATTGATCCCAAGGTGCTGGACCGTATGGCGCTTGAAATCGGTCAGCTGGTCGGCATTGGTGTTCAGGTCGGTCTGGTCATTGGTGGCGGTAACCTGTTTCGTGGTGCGGCGCTGAGTGCTGCCGGTATGGAGCGCGTCACCGGTGATCATATGGGGATGCTGGCCACGGTGATGAATGCCCTGGCCATGCGTGATGCGCTGGAGCGCTCCAATATTAACACGCGCGTCATGTCGGCAATCCCGATGAGTGGTGTGGTCGAGCATTATGACCGCCGTCGTGCGCTTCGCTACCTGAACTCCGGTGATGTGGTGATTTTTTCCGCAGGCACAGGTAATCCTTTCTTCACGACGGATTCTGCCGCTTGTCTGCGGGGAATTGAAGTCGATGCTGACCTGGTGTTGAAGGCCACCAAGGTGGATGGTGTTTACGATCAGGATCCGGTCAAGTTTCCGGAGGCGACCAAGTTTGATCACTTGAGCTATGACGAAGTGCTGGATCGTAAGCTCGGTGTTATGGATCTTACAGCTATCTGCTTGGTACGTGACCACCAGATGCCGGTGCGCGTGTTCAATATGAACAAGACCGGCGCCCTGTTGAATGTTGTCGTCGGTGGCGACGAAGGAACCCTGGTTTGCGGGAGTGACGCATGATTAACGAACTGAAGAGTGATGCTGAATCCAGAATGCAGAAAAGTGTAGAATCACTGAACACTGCATTTGCGAAAATTCGTACGGGACGGGCGCACCCCAGCCTGTTGGAAGGTGTACGGGTATCCTACTATGGTGCCGAATCTCCGTTGAGCCAGGTGGCAAACGTGACGGCAGAAGATGGCCGTACTCTGGCGATTCGTGTCTGGGAGCGGAGCATGGTGCCGGAAATTGAGAAGGCTATCCTCAAGTCCGACCTGGGCCTGAATCCTTCTACGGCGGGTGAAGTCATTCGTGTGCCGCTGCCCCCGTTAACTGAAGAAACCCGTAAAGGTTATACCCGTCAGGCACGCCAGGATGCTGAGCAGGCGCGTGTGGCGATCCGTAATATCCGCCGTGATGTGCTGGCTGATATTAAGGAGCTCGAGAAGGAAAAAGAGATCAGCGAAGACGAAGAGCGTCGTGCGCAGGACGATGTGCAGAAGATTACTGACAAGTACATTGCAGCCGTCGACAAAACGCTGGAAACCAAGGAAAAGGATCTGATGATCATCTGATCAGACGGAACCCGGGCTTTGCCCGGGTTGTTGTTTGCCCGGATAGTGTGTGAGGTAACCCTGAAACAAGTCATGGCTGAACCACCTGCTTCCCATTCTACAGCGGAGTCTGGTACTGAGATTCCCGCCGACCGTATTCCCCGTCATGTCGCGATTATCATGGATGGCAACAACCGCTGGGCCAAGAAACGGCATTTGCCGGGTATTGCCGGCCATCGCGCGGGTGTTGAAGCGGTGCGCAAGGTTATTGAAGCCTGTAGTGAGTATGGTATCCGCGTGCTGACACTGTTTGCCTTTTCCAGCGAGAACTGGAAGCGGCCGGCCGATGAGGTCAGTGCATTGATGGATCTTTTTCTTCGGGCGCTTCAGCGGGAGGTGCGGAAACTGCACAAGCACCATATTCGCCTGAAAGTGATCGGAGACGTCAGTTCGTTCAGTCCTGCTATCCAGGCGCGTATCCGTGAGGCAGAAGCCCTGACGGCTGAAAATGCGCGCGTTACCCTCGTAATTGCTGCCAGCTATGGTGGGCAGTGGGATATTGTCCAGGCTGCACAAACGCTGGCGGAAGCGGTAAGGCGTGGTGAGATGGCGCCGGAAGATATCACCGAGGATCGCTTTGAGGCGACCTTGTCTACCGGTGAATTGCCGTCGCCAGACCTGTTGATCAGAACCAGTGGAGAACACCGTATCAGTAATTTCCTGCTGTGGCAGTGTGCTTATTCCGAGTTGTATTTTTCGGACCTGTTATGGCCTGATTTTGGTCCTGAAGAATTCCGCCGGGCGATTGTCGATTACAGTCAGCGACAGCGTCGTTATGGCAAAACCAGTGAGCAGCTAGAGGCAGAGTCAACGTGCTGAAACAACGAATAATAACAGCTCTGGCGTTGCTGCCGGTAGCATTGGGTGGGGTTTTTCTTTTGCCGTTGACGCCGTTCTCGGTGTTTATTGCGGTCGTTATCGCATTGGCGGCCTGGGAATGGGCTGGGCTGGCAGGGTTTACGAATCAGCTGGTACGCGTTGGCTATGCCGCGTTGACCGGTGGCATGATCTTTTTGCTTTCTCTGGCTTCTGCCGGGTTTCTGCTGGGCGCGGGGCTCACCTGGTGGTTGATGGCGCTGATGTTGGTGATCAGTTATCCCGACTCCAGGGTTGTCTGGCAGAACCGAATTATTCGATTGCTGATGGGTTGGCTGGTTCTTTTGCCAGCGTGGGGAGGCCTTGTCTATCTCAAGGGGCAGCCCCAGGGTAATTTGTTGATTCTTTATGTCTTTCTGCTGGTTTGGGCGGCCGATGTGGGCGCCTATTTTGCGGGCAGAGCTTTTGGGCAGCGTAAACTGGCGCCGAGTCTCAGCCCCGGTAAAACCTGGGAAGGTGTTTTCGGTGGTTTGCTGATGACGTCGCTGATTGCCCTGTTGGTCGGTTGGTATCAGCAGCTGAATTTGTTTGAATGCCTGGGGCTTGTCGCCATTACCCTGGTGGTCACCATGGTGTCGGTATTGGGTGACCTGCTTGAAAGCATGTTTAAGCGTGAAGCTGGTTTGAAAGACAGTAGTCAGTTGTTGCCCGGTCACGGTGGTGTCATGGATCGCATTGACAGTCTGACAGCGGCTATTCCCGTGTTTGCCGTCTTCTGGTTTCTGGCTATGGCGACCTGAGTGGTTGGCCAATAGTAGACCATAAAGGGGTGCCGACGTTTGTTGTGTTGGCATCCTTCGTCGGTGACCGATACTCAGGGCTTTCTTTGTGATTGCAAGGAGAGTGCCGTGATAATTGGCCGCTGGCGATTCTATTTGATCAGGCTAGCATGCCTGCTTTTCCGTTAGGTTGCTGGTTCAGTCTGCCCGGAGTGACAGCTGTTATTTCAGCACAGCATAATTCCTGAATACGCATGAATAATGTACTAGACCGTATTTATGCAGAACCGCGCGCTGAGTTGTCGGGTTTTGCGTTTGATGATGCCGTTGCGCGGGTATTTCCCGATATGATCCGGCGTTCGGTGCCTGGGTATACCACGATTATTCCCATGACAGGCATAATCACGTCGCAGTACGCCCAGCCGGACTCCGTTCTTTATGACCTGGGGTGCTCGCTGGGGGCATCCACGTTGGCTATGCGACATGGGGTGGATAAGGCGGGGTGTCGAATTGTCGGTGTCGATAATTCGGACGCCATGCTTGAGCGTTGCCGGAAATACATTGAGGCGGATAGTAGCAGTGTGCCTGTTGAGCTGCTGCTGGATGATATTCGCAATGTGCCTGTGAGCAATGCCTCGGTTGTCACGCTCAATTTCACTCTGCAATTTATTCCTCTGGAAGATCGGCTGTCATTACTGTCCGACATTGCTGAAGGGTTGAATGACGGTGGCGTATTAATTCTTTCTGAAAAACTGGTTTTTGAGGAAGGGGAGCAGACAGTGCTTGAAGATTTGCATTATGACTTCAAGCGGGCCAATGGCTATTCCGACCTGGAGATCAGTCAGAAACGCACGGCGCTGGAAAATTACCTGGTTCCGGAAACGTTGGCGCAGCATCGTGAGCGCTTGCTGTCAGCGGGCTTTAGTCGTGTGGTGCTCTGGTATCAATGTTTCAACTTCTGCTCACTGCTGGCCATTAAATAAGTTATGCCTGTTGACGAAAAAAAGCGCTTGCTGAACCCCCTCGATTTTTTCAGTGATTTGTTTCCGCTGATGGATAACCGGTTGCTTAAGCGCTGGCTCGATGTGTTGCCACAGCAGATGCAGCAGGTATTGGTGGACAATCTTCACGGTGATCTTGATCGTTGGTTGGCAGCGTTGGATCGGTTGCCGGATATTGCGGTTGAACAAGTCAGGCTGGATGCGTCGGCCGTGAGTGTGACGCCGCAGCAGCCGTTAGCGGATGATGTTCGGCATAAGTTGCATGAGGGATTGAAAGCGCTCAGTCCCTGGCGTAAGGGGCCGTTTGATTTTTTTGGAGAATTCATCGATACCGAATGGCGTTCTGACTGGAAGTGGGAACGGGTGGCTCCCCATTTGTCGCCATTGGATGGTCGGCTCGTGCTGGATGTCGGCTGTGGTTCCGGTTATCACTGCTGGCGTATGCTGGGTGCCGGTGCTCGACAGGTGATCGGGGTGGATCCGTCCCGGTTGTTTTTGGTGCAGTTTGAAGCGTTTAAGCGGTTTGCAGGGCGGTCTTTGCCTGTCCATCTCCTGCCGCTGAAGATGGAAGATGTGCCAGAGAATCTGAAAGCCTTCGATACCGTCTTTTCGATGGGGGTGTTGTACCATCGTCGTTCACCCATTGATCATCTACTTGAGCTAAAAGGTGCCTTGCGGCCGGGTGGAGAGCTTGTGCTGGAAACGCTGGTCATAGACGGAGCGCTGGGGCAGGTGCTGATGCCGGAAGATCGTTACGCCATGATGCGTAATGTCTGGTTTCTGCCGTCGCCGGATACGCTGTTGTTGTGGTTGCGTCGTGCGGGATTTCGAAATGCCCGGGTGGTTGATATGGCAGCTACCACGACAGAAGAGCAGCGTCAGACAGAATGGATGGCATTCAATTCTCTTGCTGATTTTCTGGATCCTGATAATTCTGGAAAAACGGTAGAAGGTTACCCAGCGCCTCTGCGTGCGGTGGTGATTGCGGACGCTTGATATAATGAACAAAAGCCGGTGAGTGCCGGCTTTTGTTTTATACGGGCTTCTGGCAGAGCATGTGCACGTAGCGGGCGAGATCCCGGTAAGGCGGTTTGCGTCCGAAGTGTTTTTCAACCTGGAGCATATCTTCTGCGGGTGTCATGTCGCGAACCGGTTTTGGCATATGGTCGTGTATGGCGCGAATGCCTGACCAGGCTTTGATGGAGAGTTCCAGTGTGCTCAGCCACGCATGCACATCGGCAGGGTCCAGCGGCCAGGCTGGCGTCAGGGGATTTTTCCGGTTTTCAAAATTGTCATGGTAGGCCAGTTTGAAATTCCGGTTCATCAGGTGGCGCCAGATCAGGGCGTTTTTGTTGTAGAACAGGATGGAAAGCCATCCGCCCGGTCGGGTTAGTGTGGGCAGGATATCCAGTACTTCGCGCGGCTGTTTCAGCCACTCAAGTACGGCGTGCAGCAGTACAAGGTCGACGGGTTCATCCAGGTGTTTCGGTAATGACTGGATTGGGCAGTGGAGGAATCGGATGTCAGCATCGGGAGCGATTCTGGCATATTCTTCCTGTGCCAGTGCCAGCATGTCGGCTGAGATATCGCATAGGATAACCCGATGGCCCTGGGCCGCGAGCATGGCAGAGTGCTGGCCAATGCCGCCGCCTGCATCCAGAATGGTCAGTTTGCGATTGCTGTCAGACAGTGCCGGGATATGGGTGGTCAGGTCTTCCTGCAGGATTTCCAGTCGAAGTTGCCCTTTCAGGGTGCCATAGATCTGTTGGCGGAAGCGATCCGCGATGCCGTCGAAATTTCTGTCCATGCGGTACTGAAAATGGTGGTTCCTGTTGCGGAGTGCTTTATTAAGGTAAATGCGCCAATAAAACAGGTTGCTGGCACGATAGGCGGCGATACCTGAGGTTAGTGAGCGCTTTTGTATTTGCGAATCCGTCAGTCACTATGCGAGGATTGCGCAAAATGTTGTAAAATCAGACACTTTATCGTTTAAGCCTCTTGGGGTAAATGCAGGAAAGCCGACAGGACTATGGGAACATTGCAGACAATTCTGGCGTTCATCGTCACCCTTGGCCTGCTGGTCAGTATCCATGAATATGGGCATTTCTGGGTTGCCCGGCGTTGTGGTGTCAAGGTACTTCGTTTTTGTATTGGTTTTGGTAAGCCGCTGTTCACCTGGCATGACCGGCACGGGACAGAATTTGCTATCGCCATGATTCCGCTCGGCGGCTACGTGAAAATGCTGGATGAGCGTGAAGGGCCGGTGGCGGATGAAGAAAAAGATCAGGCGTTTAATAACAAGTCGGTCTATGCCCGTATAGCGGTTGTCGCTGCCGGGCCGATTGCCAACTTCCTGCTTGCGATTGTTGCACTCTGGCTGATGTACTTGATGGGCGTTAAAACGGTCATCCCGGTGGTCGGCGACGTTGTGCCTGAATCACCCGCAGCTGTTGCCGGTATGAGTGCAGGGCATGAGGTAGTCAGTGTGGATGGTCGGAATACGCTGTCCTGGCATGCTATCAATATGGCTTTGTTGGCTCCGCTGGGTGAAACCGCCACGGTTGTGCTGGGTACCAGGCCTTTTGATGAGCAGGGCGCCGATACTCAATACTCCGATGTTCATCTCAATAACTGGCTTGCCGGTGAAGAAAATCCGGATCCACTGCGTTCTCTGGGTGTTATGCCATGGCGCCCGGAAGTACCGGCTGCTATCGGTCAGGTATTGGAGGGTGGTGCGGCTGAAGCCGCCGGATTGCGTACCGGTGATGTTGTGCTGTCTGCGAATGGGCAACGCATTCTCAGCTGGCAGGGCTGGGTCGATTTTGTGCGGGAAAATCCTGGTGCAGCGATACAGGTTGAGATTGATAGAGACGGCAGTAGTCGTTCATTAACGCTGGTGCCGGGTGAGAAAACGTTAGCCGATGGCCTGAAAATTGGGTACATTGGTGCCGGCGCGAAACCCTTCGAGTGGCCAGCTGATCGTCTGCGGGACATCAGTTATGGGCCAGTAATGGCTTTGGGGGTTGCGCTTCAGGACACCTGGTCGTTGACAACGCTAACGCTGGACTCTATCCGCAAGATGGTTATTGGGCTGGTGTCGGTTGAACATCTCAGTGGCCCCATTACCATAGCAAAGGTGGCTGGAGCCTCGTTTAAATCCGGTCTTGAAAGTTTTCTGAACTTCCTTGCTATGCTGAGTATTAGTTTAGGTGTTTTGAACCTGTTGCCTATCCCTGTGCTGGACGGTGGGCACTTGCTGTATTATCTGGTGGAGCTGGTGAAAGGCCGGCCGGTGCCAGAGAAAATACAGATGATCGGGGTACGTATTGGCATGACGTTGATTCTCGGACTCATGTTTGTCGCCCTGTATAATGATTTGAGCCGACTGTAACCGAAGGGGGAGTCCCGGTGCGGTATCAGTTTATCTTTTGGCTTTACGACCAATTTCTGGAAGAACGGATTCCATGAATCGATTATTGCTGCCTTTTGTTGCCGGTGCGCTCGTGGCCGGACAGGCGAATGCCTTTGTCATCAATGACATCCGCCTGGACGGGTTGCAGCGTATTTCGGCGGGTACGGTGTTCAATGCATTGCCAGTGGCCATCGGTGATGACGTTGATAACCCGGAACTGGCTGACGCTGTGCGAGCTTTGTTCAAGACCGGATATTTTCAGGATATCCAGATGGGGCGTGACGGCAATGTGTTGGTCGTCACAGTGGTGGAACGCCCCTCCATCAGTGAGATCAAGATTGAAGGCAACAAGGCCATCAAAACCGAAGATCTGAAGAAGGGTCTGAAGCAGGCTGGTCTGGCGGATGGCGAGATTTTCCAACAGGCAACGCTGGAAGCGATTCGGATGGAGCTGGAGCGTCAGTACGTTGCTCAGGGTCGCTACGGTGCCAGTATCAAGGCCAATGTTGAGCCACAGCCGAGAAACCGGGTGGCTATTACCATTGATATCAAGGAAGGCAAGGTTTCCACCATTCAGCATGTCAACATTGTTGGCAACAAGGTATTCAACAGTGAAGAGCTGATGGATCTGTTTGAGCTGAAACCCTCTGGCTGGCTTTCCTTCTACTCCAATGACGACAAGTATTCCCGCGAAAAGCTTTCCGGTGATCTTGAGCGGTTACGCTCATGGTATCTGGATCGCGGTTATATCAATTTCAATATCAATTCCACCCAGGTTTCCATCACGCCGGACAAGGAAAGCGTCTACATCACGGTCAATGTGGATGAAGGCCAGAAATACAGCGTGAAGAACGTCAAACTGGCGGGTGATTTGGTAGTGCCTGAAGAGCAAGTCAAGGCGTTGCTGTTGGTGAAAGACGGGCAGACATTCTCCCGTAAGCGAATCACGACAACGGAAGACCTGATAACCCGGCGCCTGGGTAGTGAAGGTTATGCGTTTGCCAACGTGACAGGAATTCCGCAGACCAACGAAGAAGATCATACCGTTGATATTACGTTCTTTGTTGAGCCAGGCCGTCGTACCTATGTGCGCCGCATCAACTTCCAGGGCAATACCAAGACGGAAGATGAGGTGCTGCGTCGTGAAATGCGTCAGATGGAAGGTGCAGCGGCTTCCACATACAAGATTGAGCAGTCCAAGGTTCGTTTGAATCGACTGGGTTATTTCAAAGAGGTCACCAGTGAAACCACACCGGTTCCTGGTACCAGTGATCAGGTGGACGTCAACTATACCGTTGAAGAGCAGCCTTCCGGTGCGATAACCGCCAGTATCGGTTTCTCTCAGGGTGATGGCTTGATTCTGGGTGGCTCTATCAGTCAGAGCAATTTCCTGGGTACCGGTAACCGTGTGTCGCTGTCGGCCAACACCAGCAAATACCGTAAGCTCTATAGCTTCGGCTTTACCGATCCCTTCTACACCGTGGATGGTGTGAGTCGTGGTTATAACGTCTACTACAGTGAGACGGACTACGACGAGACGGATGTTACCAACTATAACGTTGATACCATGGGTGCGGATATGACCTTTGGCTATCCGATATCCGAAACCTCCAGTCTCAACTTTGGTGTGGGCATCGAAAGTTCCACGATCAAGGAAGGTAATGATCCGGCGTGGATTGTCTCTGACTTCCTGAAAAAAGAAGGCGATAAATTCACGAACTTCAAGGGTACGATTGGCTGGTCTGAATCCACCTTGAACCACGGTTTGCTCCCAACTCGTGGCTACTCTCAGGGTGTATCCATGGAAGTCGCACTGCCAGGCAGTGACCTTCACTTCTACAAGCTGCATTATCGTGGCCAGTACTTCTTCCCGGTGGCGTCAGATTATTCCGTACGTTTCCATACGCGTCTGGGCTATGGTGGTGCATACGGTTCTACCAGCCAGCTGCCGTTCTATGAGAATTTCTATGGCGGTGGTTTCGGCTCGATTCGCGGCTATAAGGACAACACGCTGGGCCCACGGGCGCTTCAGTCGGATGGTGACTATGATCCGATTGGTGGTAATGTCATGGTGGAAGGTGGTGTCGAACTGCTATTCCCGCTGCCGTTTGTCAAGGATCAGCGCTCCATGCGTACCGTCCTGTTCCTGGATGCCGGTAACGTCTTTGATACGGACTGTAGTACCTCAAAAGACAGCAATGGCAACGATCAGGTCAAAATGTGCTCCAAGCCAGCCTTTGGCGACCTGCGCTACAGCGCCGGTGTGGGTCTGACCTGGATTACACCGCTGGGTCCGTTGACGTTCAGTCTGGCGAAAGCGCTCAATAACAAGGATGACGACGAGACTCAGGTCTTCCAGTTCTCTCTTGGGGCGCCGTTCTAATCGTGTTCTGATGTGAGCTGATGTTTCATCAGTAACTGATGACTTTTTCGAGGCAAGGCAGTAGCCTTGCCTTTTGCTTGTTGTTTCACCCCGTTTGCTGAAGCACAGAGGTTGTTTGTCGGCAGGGATGAATCTATCGAACCAGGTAATAACAGGAGTTTCAATGTTGCGCAGTATCAAATTCGCCCTGCTGGCCATGATTCTGGTTGCCCCATTGTCGCAGGCGGCAGCCCCTAACCGTGTTGCAGTGGTCAACTCTCAGATGGCGCTGCTGGAATCTGCCGCGGCAAAGCAATATGCCAAAGTGTCCGAGCAGCAGTTTGGTGAGCAAATCAATAAACTGAAAGGGCTTGAAACGCAATTCAAGACGCTGATGGGCAAGCTTGATAAAGAAGGCCCTATGATGAGCGAGGCTGAGCGCAACAAGCTGCAGTTGGAAATGCGTCGCAAGAAGGAAGACTGGGAATATCAGGCGCGCCAGCTTCAGGTCGAAAAGAATGAAGCTGACCAGAAAGAGCTCGCCAAATTGCAGCCACAACTGGAAGAGGCGATTCAGGCCGTTGCCAAAAGCGAAGGGTATGATGTTGTCATTGAACGTGCCGCAGCGCGCTTTGTTAAGCCGGAAAATGACGTGACCCGCAAGGTTATCGACAAGCTGAACCGGCTGACCGCCAAACAGAAGTAAGCAGACGAAAAGTAGTACATCCTGTGATGAAAGCCGAAAAACACTTCACTCTGGCCGAACTGGCAGAATTTCTCTGCGCGGATGTTCAGGGTGATAGCACCATTGTGATCCATCGACTCGCAACGCTCCAGGAAGCGGGCAGGGGTGCGCTCACCTTCCTGTCCAATCCGGCCTATGAGAAGTTCCTGTCGGGTACAGAAGCTTCTGCCGTACTATTGAGTCCGGAAATGGCAGAGAAGTACGAAGGTAATGCTCTGGTCATGAAGGATCCCTACCTGGGGTATGCCCGTGTCTCCCGCCTGTTTGAACCTGAGCCGGTCGAATACGTTGTTCATCCGACGGCCTGGGTTGATGAAACGGCAGTGGTCAGCCCTGAGGCCAGTATTGGGCCGCAGGTGACGATTGAGGCAGGGGCTTCTGTGGCTGCCGGTGCCAGAATTGGTGCCGGTTCTGTCATCGGTCGTAACAGTATTATCGGGAAGGATACGGTTCTAAATCCTAACGTTACCATTTGTCACGGTGTTGTCGTTGGTGACCGCTGTATACTGCACAGCGGTGCCGTGCTGGGTTCGGATGGCTTTGGATTTGCCCATGATGGCCAGAGCTGGGTCAAGATTGCGCAATTGGGTGGTGTCGTCGTCGGTGATGATGTTGAGATTGGCGCCAACTCAGCCATTGATCGTGGTGCACTTGCGGATACGATGATCGGTCATGGTGTGATTATCGATAACCATGTGCATATTGCCCATAATGTGGTCATTGGGGACAAGACGGCGATTGCTGGTTGTACCGGTATATCGGGCAGTACCAAAATCGGCCGCAACTGTATTATTGCCGGCGGTTGTGGTATTGCCGGTCATCTGGAAGTTACCGATGGCGTGCATCTGGCGGGAATGGCGATGGTCACTAAATCCATCCTGAAGCCTGGGCAATATTCCTCTGGTTCTGTCGGTTGTATGCCGGTGCGTGAATGGCGCAAGAATACCGTGCGGTTCCGTCAGCTGGATGATATGGCCAGACGTCTCAAGGAACTTGAGAAAAAGCTGGATTGAGGTGCGTGAAACCCGATGCTTGGAACAGTGTCGGGTTGTTTCCCGGTTCCCTCCCTGATCGGCATCCGTTGCTGGCTGCAAGCCAGCCGTTCTGCACGGTGATTATCTGCTTCTTCGGAGAAATGGTTCGCACATGATGCGTATAGATGAGATCAAGGCGCTTTTGCCCCAGCGTTATCCTTTTTTGCTGGTTGACAGGGTTGTCGATATTGACCTGGAAAAGAACACCATCGATTGCTACAAAAATGTCACGGCGAATGAAGAGTTTTTTAATGGCCATTTCCCCGACCATCCCGTGATGCCCGGTGTGCTGATCATTGAAGCGATGGCGCAGGCGGCAGGTCTTCTGGGCTTTACCATGGCGGGCAAGACCGGTGGCGAAAACTCCGTCTATTATTTTGCTGCTGCCGACAAGGTTCGTTTCCGTCAGCCTGTCGTGCCCGGTGACCGGTTGCAACTGGTTGCCGAGTACATGGGATGTAAAAGAGATATCTGGAAATTTTCCTGTAAAGCACTGGTTGATGGTAAAATAGCGAGTTCTGCTGTTATTACCTGTGCGAAAAAGGATATCTGAACTTGATCGACTCCCGTGCAATTATTCACCCGTCCGCGCAGCTGGACCGTGATGTTGAAGTAGGGCCGTTCACCGTTATCGGTCCTGATGTTGAAATCGGGGCTGGTACAAAGATTCACTCCCATGCAGTGATCAAGGGCCCGACACGCATAGGCAAAAACAATACGATTTTTCAGTTTGCATCTGTCGGCGAGGATTGCCAGGACAAGAAATATGCCGGTGAGCCAACCCGGCTTGAGATCGGTGATAACAATACCATCCGTGAAGGTTGCACGATTCACCGTGGCACGGTGCAGGATCAGAGTCTGACTAAAATTGGCAGTAATAACCTGCTGATGGCCTATGTGCATGTCGCCCACGATTGCATGATCGGTGATAACTGTATCTTTGCCAACAATACCGCCATTGCCGGTCACGTCATTGTCGGTGATGGTGTGATCCTTGGTGGTCTGACCACCGTACACCAGTTCTGCCAGATCGGCGCCTACAGCATGAGTGCGGCTCACAGTGCCATTTTCAAGGATGTTCCTGCCTTTATCATGGTCAGTGGTAATCCAGCTGAGGCCCACGGTATGAACTTTGAGGGCATGCGTCGTCGTGGCTGGAGTGATGATGTCATTCGCAGCCTGCGTCAGGCTTACAAGGTGATTTACCGTCAAGGGTTGAAAACCTCTCAGGCGGTTGAAGTCCTTCAAGGCATGACATCGGAAACTCGCCAGGTGCAACTGCTGGTGGAGTCGCTGCAGTCCTCTACCCGGGGGATTACCCGCTAAGGTTCTCTGACCTGCAGGGACATTCTGGATGACGAAACCCGTTACGATTGCCATAGTTGCCGGCGAAGCTTCCGGCGATATTCTGGGGGCCGGCCTGATTCGTGCCCTTAAACAACGTTTACCGCATGCCCGGTTCGTGGGTATCGGTGGTCCTGATATGCTGGCTGAAGGCTTTGAAAGCCTGTTTCCCATGGAGCGCCTGTCAGTCATGGGGCTGGTGGAAGTGCTTGGCCGCCTGAAAGAGCTGCTCCATATCCGAAAGACACTGGTTGAGCATTTCTGTACCGAGAAGCCGGATGTGTTCATTGGTATTGATGCGCCGGATTTTAACCTTCCCCTTGAGCAAAAATTGCATGATGCCGGTATAGCAACGGTTCACTATGTGAGCCCTTCTGTCTGGGCCTGGCGTCAGAAGCGTGTGTTGAATATCAAGCAGTCGACAGATCATATGCTCACATTGTTGCCGTTTGAGGCGCGATTCTATGAAGAGCATGCGATTCCGGTCACCTTCGTCGGCCACCCGTTAGCCGACAAGATACCGCTGGATATTGATGTGGCCGGTGCTCGTGAAGCATTGGGTTATGACGCTGAGGATCAGGTTGTTGCATTGATGCCTGGTAGTCGCGGTGGTGAGGTTAAACGACTCGGGCCAGTGTTTCTTCAGGCTGCGCGGCTCATGCTGCAACAGCAGCCGCAGTTAAAATTCGTTATTCCCTGTGCCAATGCTCAGCGTCGCGAGCAGCTGGAACAGTATCTGGCAGACATGTCGGACATGCCGGTCAAGCTGCTGGATGGGCAGTCGCACCAGGCCATGGCGGCGGCAGACGCTATCCTGATTGCATCCGGTACGGCGACACTGGAGGCGATGCTGCACAAGAAGCCGATGGTGGTCAGTTATCGAGTCGCCTGGCTGACGTACCAGATATTGCGGCGTATGGTGAAGTCGGAATGGGTATCCCTGCCCAATCTGCTGGCAGGTAAGGCGTTGGTGCCAGAGATTCTTCAGGGTGCAGCGACACCTGAACGCCTTGCCCAGGAAACCCTGGATGCCATGGAAAACAATGCGCGTCATCAGGATCAGGCCGAGCAGTATATGGCCATGCATAAAATGCTGAGGCGTAATGCCAGTGAGCAGGCCGCTGAAGCTGTCGTGGGATTGGTGGAGAAGCAGGGAGGCAGAATTCGTGCAGCAGAATGAGTTGTCTTTTTTTGTTTCCGATGATGAGGCCATCATTATTGCCGGTGTGGATGAAGTCGGCCGCGGACCGTTGTGTGGTCCAGTGGTTACGGCAGCGGTGATTCTGGATCCTTCTCGGCCTATTGAAGGACTGAATGACTCCAAAAAACTCTCAGAAAGTCGCCGTGAAGCGTTATTTGATGTTATCAAAGAACGTGCCTTGGCCTGGGCGTTAGGGCGGGCAGAGGTGGCAGAGATTGACCAGCTGAACATCCTTCATGCCACCATGTTGGCCATGCAGCGCGCGGTTGCCGGATTGTCCGTCAAGCCATCGCTGGCGCTTATCGATGGCAATCGTTGCCCGAAATTACCCTGCGCTGCGGAGGCTGTTGTCAAAGGCGATAGCCGAGTGCCGGAGATTGCGGCTGCGTCGATACTGGCTAAGGTTGCGCGAGACAGGGAAATGCTGGAGATGGATCGACAGTATCCAGGCTATGGTATTGCCAAGCACAAGGGCTACCCAACGAAAGCGCATCTTGAAGCCCTGGTAAAACTGGGGGTGACGCCACACCATCGACGTTCCTTTAAGCCGGTGCGTGAACTGGTGGAAAATCTGCCAGCCTGATCTTTTCTCCCTTCAGTCGGTGGGCGGTGTCATT
The DNA here is from genome assembly GCF_018263925.1 of Kistimonas asteriae. Taxonomy (GTDB): domain Bacteria; phylum Pseudomonadota; class Gammaproteobacteria; order Pseudomonadales; family Endozoicomonadaceae; genus Kistimonas; species Kistimonas asteriae. Next base: position 57,248 of record NZ_JAEVHF010000003.1, on the reverse strand, counting down.
CCCTCCGGTCGGCTGATAGACTAATCCGATTCTGTTCTTCATCCCCGAGCCTGTGTTTCATGACAACCCAGTTCGTTCATCTTCGTCTGCATTCTGAATTTTCCCTGGTTGATGGCCTTGTCCGGATCAAGCCCCTGATCGGTGCTGTCGCTGAGCGGGGTATGGCGGCGGTAGCGGTGACGGATCAGTCCAATATGTGCTCACTGGTCCGCTTTTACCAGTCTACCCAAGGGGCTGGCATTAAGCCGATTTGCGGTTGCGATGTCTGGCTGGAAAATGTCGATCCTACGGAGCCGCCAACCCATCTGATTCTGCTATGTATGAATGAGCAGGGTTACCGCAACCTGATGGAAATTGTGGCGCAGAGCTATCAGACCAATCAGCACCAGGGTAAGGCCCTGGTAAAACGACAGTGGGTGTTGGATAAATCTGAGGGCCTGATTGCACTCTCGGGGGGAAGTCAGGGTGAAATTGGCCAGAAGTTGCTGGCAGGTCATCCGGAGGAAGCGGAACAGTTGTTGAGCGAATGGCAGTCTGTTTTTGGGGATCGTTTTTATCTGGAGCTCCAGCGCACGGGGCGTCCAGGTGATGAGTCTTACTTGCATGCGGCCGTTGAGCTGGCGTCGCGTTGCCAGTGTGCGGTGGTGGCCACCAATGATGTGATGTTCATGGATCGGGATGACTTTGACGCCCACGAAGCCCGGTTCTGTATTGGTGAGAGTCGCGTGCTGGATGATCCCCGGCGTCCCCGGCCCTACAGCGAAGAGCAATACTTCAAAACACCTGAAGAGATGCTTGAGCTCTTTTCCGATATTCCTGAAGCTATCGCCAATACGGTTGAGATTGCCAAGCGCTGTAGTGTGCATGTGCCATTGGGTACTTACCACCTTCCGGAATATCCGATTCCTGAAGGAAAGACCATGGATGAGTTTTTCCGTGAGTTTTCTGCCCAGGGGTTGGAAGAGCGTCTCGACACTATTCTCGATAAAAATGATCCGGACTATGCGTCGAAACGGCAGGCGTACTATGATCGCCTGAATTTCGAACTGGATATTATCCTGCAGATGGGATTCCCCGGTTATTTCCTGATCGTTATGGACTTTATCCAGTGGTCCAAGAATAACGGTATTCCTGTAGGCCCTGGTCGGGGTTCCGGTGCCGGCTCGCTGGTCGCCTATGCCCAGAAAATCACCGACCTGGATCCGCTGGAATATGACCTGCTGTTCGAGCGGTTCCTGAATCCGGAACGGGTTTCCATGCCTGACTTTGACGTCGACTTCTGCATGGATAACCGGGACAAGGTGATCGACTATGTGTCGCGTACTTACGGTCGTGATGCGGTCTCCCAGATCATTACCTTCGGTACCATGGCGGCCAAGGCGGTGGTCAAGGATGTGGCCCGGGTGCAAGGCAAGTCCTATGGTATGGCGGATCGCCTGTCCAAGATGATTCCCTTTGAAGTGGGCATGACGCTGAAAAAAGCCTATGACCAGGAAGAAGGGCTACGCGAATTTCTTGAGAATGACGAAGATGCCCAGGAAGTCTGGGAGATGGCGCTCAAGCTGGAAGGGATTACCCGTAATGTGGGTAAGCATGCCGGTGGTGTCGTCATTGCGCCGACCCGATTGACGGATTTTTCGCCGCTTTACTGTGATGAAAGTGGCCAGGGTCTTGTCACTCAGTATGACAAAAATGATGTTGAAACAGCGGGTCTGGTTAAGTTCGACTTTCTAGGACTGCGAACACTGACGATTGTCGACTGGGCGCTGAAAATGATCAATCCGCGCCTGGAGAAACAGGGGCAGCCTCCCGTCGATATCATGCAGATCGATCTGGAAGACAGTGCTTCGTACACGCTGCTGAAGAAGGCGGAGACGACAGCGGTCTTCCAGCTTGAATCCCGGGGGATGAAAGATCTCATCAAGCGCCTTCAGCCTGACTGTTTTGAAGATATCATCGCACTGGTTGCATTGTTCCGTCCGGGACCTTTGCAGTCAGGCATGGTGGACAACTTCATTAACCGTAAGCACGGCCGGGAAGAATTGTCCTATCCGGATGCCCAGTATCAGCATGAATGGCTCAAGCCCATCCTGCAGCCGACCTACGGCATTATCCTGTACCAGGAGCAGGTCATGCAGATCGCCCAGGAGTTGGCGGGGTATACGCTGGGTGGTGCGGATATGCTGCGTCGTGCCATGGGTAAGAAGAAACCGGAGGAAATGGCCAAGCAGCGTTCAGTTTTCCAGGATGGCGCCAAGGGTAAAGGGGTTGATCCTGAGCTGGCGATGAAAATCTTCGACCTGGTGGAAAAGTTTGCCGGTTATGGTTTCAACAAATCGCACTCTGCCGCCTACGCCCTGGTGTCTTACCAGACGCTTTGGTTGAAAACCCATTATCCTGCGGAATTCATGGCGGCGGTTATGTCGTCGGATATGCAGAATACCGACAAGGTGGTCACGTTCATCGAAGAATGCCGAAATATGGGGCTGACGGTGTTACCTCCGAATGTTAACAGCGGCAGCTATATGTTTGGTGTCAACGACGATGGCAACATTGTTTATGGGCTGGGTGCGATCAAGGGGGTTGGTGAGGGACCTATTGCGGCTATTGTGGATGCGCGCAGTCAGGGTGGTCCGTTCAAGGATATCTTTGATTTCTGCCAGCGTATCGACAGCAAGAAAGTGAACAAGCGTTGCCTTGAAGCGTTAATCCGTTCCGGTGCGCTGGATATGCAGGGGCCGTATCCCGGCAAGAAGAAGCAGCTCAACCTCAATCGTGCAGTGCTGGATGCGAGCATGGAAGAGGCCGTCAAGGCTGCTGAGCAGTCGGCACGAAGTCTCGACAGTGGTCTCGGTGACTTGTTCGGAGGGCTAGTGCCGGAAGAAGATACGGATGCTTATGGCAACTATGGTCGTGTCAGGGAGTGGGCCGACAAGGAACGGTTGCGTGGTGAAAAGGATACACTGGGGTTGTACCTGACCGGGCACCCGATTGATGAGTATGAGAAAGAAATACGACACTTTGTCCGTAACCGGGTCGTGGATCTTCAGCCCGGCAGGGATAAAGTGAATATTGCCGGTCTTATTGTTGCCCTGCGTGTCATGAAGAACAAGCGGGGCGATAAGATGGGCTTTATTACCCTGGATGATCGCAGCGGACGGATTGAGGTCTCGGTCTTTGCTGACACTTTCAACAAGTTCCAGCATTTGCTGATTAAGGATACGCTCATTGTCGTTGAAGCCGAGGTCAGTTTTGATGATTACTCAGGGGCACTGAAAGCGGTTGTGAGAAATGTACTCAGCCTGGTGGACGCTCGCTCGCACTATGCCAACGAGCTGGAGATTGTGCTGGATTATGCCAGTTGCACTGCCGGTTTCGAACGACGCCTTCAGCAGCTCTTTGGTGACCATTCCGGCCAGACACCGGTCAGTGTGCAGTATGAGGGTTCCGATGCCCGAGCCCGGGTTCGCCTGGGCGACCAGTGGCAGGTGAGCCCCAGCGATGAACTGGTGCAAATGCTGAAAGATCAATTTGGCAAGGAACAGGTCAACGTCATTTATAGCTGACAGAATGCCGGGCAATGTCGTTACTATTGCCCGGGCGGTTCATCAGCTGTCCTGTTGATTCAGAAGAATATCCAGGTGTTGGTCGGCGGTTTTCTGGTAGCTGGTGCCGGGAAATTCCCGTGAAACCTTTCGGAACGCCGCCAGTGTCTGCTCGCGCTTTTCCGCATTCTGAGGTTGGCTGTTATATATAAGAGCAATCTGTAGCAGGGCGTCAGCTCTGAGCGATGTTGGCATCCCCCGTTCCCGGTAGACCAGTGTATAGAGCTCAATCACTTCATCGGTTCTGTTTTTGACGACAGCCCGCTGTGATAGTGCATTCATGGCTTGATCCAGCTTCGCGTAGCGTGGATCCGGTATCCGTTTGATTTGCTCCCAATCCGCCAGTTTTTCGTCAGGTGTGAATTTCACCGGATTCTCGATGAGATTTTCCACTTCAATGATTTTCGGGCGCGCATAGTCAGCAGCCCGGGTTTCCGGGAATTCGTTCACAATGCGGTAGAGATAATTCAGAGAAAGTGGGTAGTTTCGTTCCCGGTTATAACTGCTTTTGTAAATGAGGGCGACCTGGTAAAGGGCGATGGCTTTTATTTGATTGCTGAAGCCAATATGGGTGTAGCCGTTGAGATAGGTTTTCTCCGCCGCCGCTGACTGGCCATTGATAATGGCGTCGACCGAATAGGTGAACAGGTCGCCTTCCTCATCAATGATCGCCTGGGCAACTTTTAATCGCTGGTCTTCGTGGCGTGCCAGTTCCCGGGTGCCGACATTGGCGACAAAGAGCGGCGTACTGGGGGCGCATCCGGGCAGGCTGCTAACGGTGAGCAGGATTAAAATGAGACCCGACAGGCTTCTCCCGTGACGCATTTTCGACACTCCATGAACCATTGTCTTATTGTTGTTGTGTGGTTATCTGCGTCGAAAGCATACCATGAAACGCGTAGCGGTAAATCATGTGGCAGGGGGATGACAGAAAAACGACACTGCGTTGATAGCCTTAATGAATGGATTCTCTTTTATAGCTATTCCTGATTGCTTGTCAGTTAAAGGAATTAAGTGGTCTGGCATCTAGTAAAAAGCGGTTTAAATGTCTGTTGGTGGCAGAGCTACGCTTTCTATGACGGCAATGGTTTTTACCAGCGTTTTTTCAGGGTAATGAATCAGGCTGTTAACCGGCTTGTCCGGTTTGAAAGAACGTCATGCTGCAGTCGATACTCTTTTCTTGTTTGAGCTGCCGGGGGCAGTGGGGGATGAGAACAGGGATCACAGAAAACCTCGATGCGCAGTGATGTCATCGGGGTGCAGTATTCTGCTGGGTCTTGATGGAAGTACAGGCATGGCAAGGAAGGCTATCAGTGAAAATAGTCACCGGATATGCAGTGAGCGTCTAGCCGAGTATCTGGTGGTGTATAACCGCTGTAATGACATGCAGATCGGGTATATCGGCAATATCAGCCGTAATGGCCTGATGTTGATCACGCCCTGGATGATGGAGTTGGGTGGCGTCTATTCGATGCGCATTCAGCTGCCGGAACCGCTGGGAGGTTATACGGTCATCGATTTTGATGCCCGTTGTCAGTGGTGTCACAGGGATATCACCCCGGACTGTTATGATTCCGGTTACACGATCATTGAGCGTAGTGAAGGCTTTGAGCAGTTGGTCAAGGCATTGCAGTTCTACTTCTCCTTTCAGACCTGATGCAGGCAGTCTCGCATCAGGTTTTTTTTCATCATTCCCTTAAAGTCACTAACGAGCGAATACGTCAGCTGTTACTCTTTCATCAGTTCTAGATGAAATGGGAAGTTTCAGTGACGCAGACTTTTTACTGGTACGACTATGAAACGTTTGGCACGGATCCGGCGCGAGACTGGCCTGCCCAGTTTGCCGGTATTCGTACCGATGCGGATTTCAATGAAATCGGTGAACCGCTCGAACTGTTTGCCCGGTTGCCGGATGATCAGGTGCCAAACCCGGAGGCCTGCCTGGTCACGGGGCTGACCCCGCAGAGGGTGAATGCGCGGGGAATCTGTGAAGCCGATTTCATTGCCCGTATCAACCAGGAGTTCAGTCAGCCAAATACCTGTGTGCTGGGGTATAACACACTGCGTTTTGATGATGAGGTGACCCGCTACAGTCTGTACCGTAATTTCATGGATCCTTATGCCCGTGAGTGGCAGAACGGTTGCAGCCGCTGGGATCTGATTGATGTTGTCAGGTTGTGTGCGGCCTTGCGCCCGGAGGGCATTCAGTGGCCCAGGCGTGAAGATGGCGCTGTCAATTTCCGGCTCGAAGAGCTGACGGTGGCTAACGGAATCAGTCATGCGGATGCCCATAATGCGGTGTCCGATGTGCGGGCGACAATCGCCATGGCGCGCTTGCTGCGGGAAAAGCAGGAAAAACTCTTTAATTACGCGTTGTTTAATCGTCAGAAATATCAGGCAGCAAAGCTGCTGGATATTCATGCACGGAAACCCGTTGTTCATATTTCTGGGCGCTATTCATCGGCACGCCATTGCCTGGGTATTGTTGTGCCGATTGTCGCCCATCCGACCAACAAGAATGGTGTTGTTGTTTATGATTTAAGTGTTGATCCTGAACCTTTTCTGGATCTCACTGTTGATGAGATCAGACATCGTCTCTATACCGCAACGGATCAACTGCATGAAGAGGGGCTTGCTCGTATACCCATAAAAACAGTGCACCTTAACAAGGCGCCAGTGGTGGTTCCGTGGAAAGTATTGCGTGAAGAGGATAAAGAGCGTCTCTCGATTGATCAGTCTGGCTGTGAGTTACATCATCAGCGTCTGTTTTCAGACCAAAGCCGGTTTAATGCCTTTGTGACAAAGGTAGGTCAGGTGTTGTCCGGGCATTCGTTTGAGCCGCATACTGATCCGGATCATATGCTCTATAGCGGTGGCTTTTTTAGTCCGGGTGACCGTGAACGGATTCAGCAGGTGCGGATGACGCCGCCTGACCAGTTGGGCACCTTAAAATTATCCTTTACTGATGCGCGGCTGGATGAAATGCTGTTTCGTTACCGGGCCCGGAATTGGCCTGAAACACTGGTTGATGATGAAGCCTCCGAGTGGCAGGCATTCCGGCGTCAGCGTTTGCTCGATAGCAGTGGTGGGGGAAGCATCACGCTCGAACAATGTTATGAGCGGATTGATGCGTTGAAGGCTGACGTCGATGAGGGGAAGAAAGCGGTACTTTCCGAACTGATAGCCTATGTTGATCAGCTTCAGTCCGGACTTTAGTTCTTCATGCGAGACATTATGATTCGGTGTGAGAGGATTCTGTGACAAGCATGTTGAAATGCTCCACCAGTCGACCCGAATAAACCGGTTTTTCAATGTAGTCCAGGGCGCCTGCACGAATGGATTCTACGGCGCTACTGACATTGCTGTGTTCCCCGAGCACGATTACGGGCAGTGAAGGCTCCCGCTGTTGAATCTCGGCCAACAGATCGGTCACGAGCATATCGCTCACCTCGTAAGCCGTAATCAGAAAGGCGGGTTGATTCTCATCCAGTTGCGCAATCAGTTGTTGCGCGCAGGTGAAATGCTGCATCTGGAGCTGTCGAGATGTGCACAGGCTGTTTACTGTATCCCTGACAGCGGTGTCTTCTTCCAGAAGGTAAACTGTGTTCCGTTTCGCAGTACGCATAGCTGACCCTGTCTTATCAGATACAGAGGCCGCCTTCGTCCATCAGGCATTTTATGCAGGTATGGAGCGATCGGGGGCAGCCAGGTGGTTCTTGATCTCTTTGGCTGGTGTACGCTGGTTTCAGATGATCTGTACCAGCCTGATAATCATAGAATTGAGGTGTCAGGGCAGCCATTGTTGCTTTTACCCAGCCCCCTGTGAGTAACACCTACGGTTGCGTGTGCGGTCGACAGGTTGTGTGTGAAAGGAGGATGTATACGACAATGAGCAAGTTGTTTTTATCGTCGGAAGTAGGCTTTTGGCGAACGCGGGCTTCGTTCTCAGTCTCTGGGGTAGGATGTGGCAATGGGATATCACGGTTGAGTGGGTATCCCATTGCTGTGTGGTGAATTCAGTGACGGATCACTTGAATTTGAATTCATCCTTGAGGTGTTCTTTCACCTGCATCACCTGACGAACCAGGTGGGCAAGGGATTTGGTCCCCATTTTTTCCATCACACGGGAGCGGTGGATTTCCACAGTTCGCTGGCTCAGGTTGATGTCAGCCGCGATCACCTTGTTGGCCTTGCCCTCGACAACGTGGTGCAGGACCTCACGCTCTCTTTCGGTCAAGGTGGACAGTCGGCGCAGAATTTCCTTGTGCTCCAGCAGTTCGGCGCGCTGCTGGGCATCCAGCTTCAGTGCGTCGTTGATATAGTCGAGCAGCTCCTGATCGCGGAAAGGCTTCTGGATGAAGTTCATCGCGCCATCCTTGATTGCCTGTACTGCCATCGGTACATCACCATGGCCGGTGATAAAGATAATCGGGAGGATACAGTGCATGTCGTTCAGTTTGCTCTGCAACTCCAGTCCGCTCATGCCCGGCATGCGGATATCCAGCACGATACAGCCAGGATGGTTTTCATCGTAGGCTTCCAGAAACTCGGCCGGTGAGGCGAAAACCTGGACTTTCTGGCCAACGGAATTCATCAGCATCTTGAGCGAATCCCGAACCGCTTCATCATCGTCAATGATAAATACTGTGGGCTCTTGTTGTTGCTGTTGCATGATTACTCCACTATTGCTAACAGGCTTGAATGATATATCGAATAACTTGCAGGGAGCGTGACTTTGTTTTCAGCATGCACGTTTAACATCTTCGTGATACCGATAAACCAGACTGAAGCTTGCAGGCAACGTCCCGAGTGGAATTTCACGTCACCAGTAACTACATAATGATTTCAGTGGGAGAATGCACATGGCTGTTTAATGGCGTGCATCGACCTATCTTTGGGATAGATCCATGCTTCTCTGCGGACGTGTAGCGTACTGCGAAGGGTGCACATCGCAACCACCTTGATCCCGGAAACACTATGTATAGCTACTTATAGTCCCTACCTTTCGAATCGGCAAACAGACTCACCTTCCGGCAAACTGTTGGCAAAAACGTGTTTTCATTACCAGGCCAGTGTCGCTGCGATGCTATGATGATTCAACGGGAATCAAAAGCCCCTGCCGGTCAACTGGTCAATGAGTATAACTGTACATCCTATGGATATCAGCAGTGTGATACACAGCGTAATGATTTCACTCTGAGTCAGCCTGTTACGCATTGATATATCCCTTGCAGGTAATATTTTGCGGTAGAACACGCCAAAACTGTCCTGATTCCACTAACCGGTTAGGTTATTGCCTTGGGTCAATTTGAATTAGTCGTACAAGTACCTGAGGTTGTACGGATAGTGCTTACTTTGGGGCGAGGTTAGCTTTCACGCGGTCAAAGAAAAGCAGGCCCTGTTCTGGTTCATGTGCTGTTGTCATGGTTGGGAAATGTGTGGAATACTGCACAGTCAGAGAATAAAAACAATAAGCTAAAGGGCTCTATCATGCGCCACTCCTGTTCTGCAGTCCTGTTTGTTTTCCTGTTGTTTTCCTCCAGCCTGAATGCTGTTCCCCTGACTTCTGATCAGAAAGAACAGGTATACCGCGCGCAGCTGGATATTTACCGGGCGGCAACCCACTTCCATCTTTATACCCTCCTTGAGGGTGACCGACAGACACGGGAACAGCTGGATATTGTTGTTAGCCAGCTACAGGGGAATCCACTTTTCACTGAAACGCCTGAAGATCAGGATGCATCTTTTGACGCCGTTTTGTCTCGATACATCTCTCTAATTCAGTCCAATGAAATTGCTTCAGAAGGCTATACATCGGTCTATACCATCAATGATATGGAGTCTGCCCAGACTGAATTGCTGGCGATGCTGGAAACGCTGGCAGCCAATGAAGAGAGTGATCAGGCACTCAAGCTGGAGTTGTTAAAAAGTGCCGTTCAGATGGAAAAGATCAGTACGCGTTATACCCGTCTGGCCGCACACTGGAATGGACGAACCGGCATATTACCTTATCCGGAAGGCGATACTGTGGATGTTCATGCGCAGCGTTTGACAGAGCAGCTGGATAGGCTGCTTAGCCGGAATGATCTCCCCAATGCATTGTCAGCAAGACTGTCGAAAGTTGAGAAAAAGTGGCGTTTCATTGCACCGAAGCTGATGGATTACCAGAATCAGACCGTGCCTTATCTGGTGAGCCGGTACAGTGAATCGATAGTGGGGCAGTTGATGCAGGCAGCGGGTGAGTAGAAGGACGATTGTCGTGTTTATGGGTAAAAACCGGCTTCCATGGAAGCCGGTTTTTTTTACGTTTAATGATCAGTTTGCTTTACGCGTTCTCGCCGTCATGTCGATGGGAGCGATCATGTTCTCAGGCTTGAGCAGCTCCATCAGCTCTTCGTGATCCATCAGGCCTTCTTCTAGCACCAGATCCACAACCCGCCTGCCGGTCAGCAGTGCGGTCTTGGCGATACGGCTGGAATTCTCGTAACCCAAGTAGGGGTTCAGAGCTGTCACAATACCGATGCTGTTATCAATATAGGCGCGGCAGACGTCAACATTGGCGGTGATACCTTTCACGCACTTTTCAGACAGCATGGTCATGGCATTGGTCAGGTCCTGGATGGATTGCAGGATCTTGTAGACGATGACTGGCTCCATCACGTTCAGCTGCAGCTGACCCGCTTCGGCAGCCATGCTCACGGTCAGGTCGTTACCGATGACGTGGAAGGCCACCTGGTTGACTGCCTCCGGAATCACCGGATTAACCTTGCCAGGCATGATGGATGAACCCGGCTGCATCTCCGGCAGGTTGATTTCATTGAAACCACACTTCGGGCCGGACGACAGCAGGCGCAGGTCGTTGCAGATCTTGGACAGCTTGATCGCCAGACGCTTCAGCGCACCGGACAGGATGACAAAGGCACCCATGTCAGAGGTTGCTTCCACCAGGTCGGTGGCCAGGATCATTTGATGGCCGCAGATGTCAGACAGGTGTTTGACGGCCAGCGGCGCATAACGGCTGTCGGCGGTGATGCCGGTGCCGATGGCGGTACCGCCCAGGTTAATTTCCTTGAGCAGGTCGATCATGCTCTGGATCCGGTCGATGTCTTCCCCAATGGTGGTGGCGAAGGCACGGAACTCCTGGCCCATGGACATGGGCACGGCATCCTGCAGCTGGGTACGGCCCATCTTCAGGATATCCTTGAACTCCTCGGACTTGACGTCAAACGCGGCTTTCAGCTGCTTGGCGGCAACCACCAGCTGCTTGTGCTTGAGCACCATACCCAGACGAACGGCTGTCGGGTAAACGTCGTTAGTGGATTGCGCCATGTTGACGTGGGTGTTGGGGTGCAGGTACTGGTATTCCGCCCGCTTGTGACCCATCAGCTCCAGCGCACGGTTGGCAATCACCTCGTTGGCATTCATGTTGGTTGAAGTGCCGGCGCCGCCCTGGATCATATCCACGGGGAAGTGCTCATGGTGCTTGCCATCGATGATTTCATCACAGGCCATGCAGATGGCGTCCGCCTGCTCGTCGGAGAGCTGGCCGAGGTCATGGTTGGCCATGGCGCAGGCTTTCTTGACCATGGCCAGCGCCTTGATCAGGTTGGGGTAATGGCTGATCGGCACGCCAGTGATGTTGAAGTTCTCCATGGCGCGCTGGGTTTGTACACCCCAGTAGGCTTCCAGGGGAACCTGCTTGTCGCCGAGCAGGTCGTGTTCAATACGGTATGCGCCGGAGAGGTGAATCTGTGTCATGCAATGGCTACCTGATGCCAGGACTGTGAGAAATCAGCGGTTATGTACTATGGACTCAGACATCGATGAGGGCCGAGGAGTTCCAGTGACTGCTCATACCGCCTTATGAAAGGGCGATAGTCTCTGGGTGGGTGGGGTTTACCACAATAGGCAGAACTACCTATTAGGTGGGAGCGGCGCTGATCGTTTGTGGTGTGATGAGCGGGATTGGCACGATACCTGTTGATGGATGCACCACAATGGCGGTGTGTGACGCGCTGCTATAGTTAAAAAGTAAGTGATTTCAAGGCTCTGCTGCATTCTCGAAGGCGGACATCTGGACAGCCACAGGACGGCCTGCATGGGGTTACAGAGTGAAAAACCGGACGACAAGACCATTGATGATGCGCTGAGTCAGTTGGCCACACTCTATCAGCAACTGATGGACGAGTTGCCGGAGGCGTACCTGGAAGCCATTGAGACATTACCAGCTGACCAGTTTACCCCCCAGGCATTGTCTCAATTAGCCAGCACGTTCACGGCGGATCTGGATGAAACGGAGCGGGACAAGCTGGACGCCTTGAACCAGACATTGGCCGAGCAGGGGGAACAGCTGATTTCGGCCCTGAGAGTTATTGCTCAGGAGCGTTCTCCCAAGCGCTCCACAGGACGTAATCGCAAGCGGTTTATCTGAGGGATGGATGACAATGGATGGCATTAACTCTCCCCGGCGAATCCCTTCTCAGGCTCCCGTTCAGGAAAAGCCCCAATCCTCACAACCGGAACACCAGGCAGGCGGTACGGAAAAACCTGCCAGCAAATCTGCCTGGGCGAACACCGAAAGCTGGTTTGAGGCGACACTTGGACGTAAGAAAGGGGGCGTTCGCCAGGCGGGTCAGTTACTGGAAATTATTCGGAGCGCCACGCTGGTGGCGGGCAGTTTGACGGGCAAGGTCCCGGCTATTGCTGGAAAGTCGCTGGAAGATATCAGTCTTGGCAGTGTGTTACCCGATACCCGTCCGGAGGCCTTATTGCAATCAACCGCAGCCAAAACGGCGCCAGATACCCAGCTACCACCAGCAACGGTCAGGAAGCCAGCAACATCGAGCACTGAGGCGCTGGCCCAGCTGCTGGATAATGCTGAAAAAACGCTGTCCACGCTCGACAAGAAAACGGCCACATTGACCAAAGTGGTGAAGCAACTGCAGGCAGAGTATGACCGGCTAACCACCCCGAAGCCCCAGTGGCGGGATCCGTTCCAGGGACAGCGCCTGGAAGCGGCAGATCGTTACCAGGCGGATTCGGTGGTCAAACCGAAACTGGAAAAGGCACAGCAACTACTGGCAGACCACAATCGATCCGCCAGGGCTGAAAAAAAGGCTACTATTCGGCAGATCCAGCGCGACCTGACCCATGGCATGGAAACAACGGCGCTGAATGTCAATGCAGACACGATCAGTCGGGAACTGGCCGGTAAGTACAAGCAGGCGACCCTGAATGTCTGGAACCGGGTCAGTGATCTGCTCAATGGCTTGGGGGGGCAGGCCAACAAGCCGCTTGAGGCCGCCTTTTCCAATCTGTATGACAAATACGAAGCACTGGACGAGGCGGGTATCACCAGCGATGAGAGTAGTGGTGTTGCGGATGAGGACGGCGATGCACGAGGCTGGATGCACCAGACCCGTAAAGAGGTCTTCGGCGAAAAGGGGCCGACGCATGAGGCGGTGCACCAGGGGATGATTGGTGATTGCTTCTTTCTCGGACAGCTGGCGGGTGTCGCCCAAGAAGATCCGGATTTGATTCGCTCCGGGATTCGAGAGCGTACGCATCCTGTGACGGGTGACACTATTGCCAACCAGTTTGAAGTCCGCTTTTTCGAACAGGATAAAGAGGGCAAAATGGCTGAGGTCTGGGTGCCGGTCGATGCGCTTAATATCCTGGATAAAAACGGTGAACCCATGTTTGCCGATACCCCGGACATGGATCGGGATGGCCGGGAAGAGATCTGGGTGCAGCTGTATGAGAAAGCCTATGCGGCGTACCGTTCTGATACCAAGGAACTCGCCGATGGCCTGCTGGAAATCGACCAGGGCGGCGGAGGGCATGAAGCCTATTTTTCTCTGACGGGGAAAACGGCGACCCCTAAGGATGTGGCCCGGCTGTCAGATGCGGAACTGGTGGCAACACTGGCCAAGACTAACCCGGATCCCCCCCATGGCCAGCCGGTCATGATTGGCAGCAAGGGGCGCAGTGATCGGCAGGAAATTGCACAGGGGATTCCCGGTAACCACGCCTTTCAGGTGCTTCAGGTGAGGATGGAACAGGATAGCGGTGAGTATCAGGTCATGATCCGTAACCCCTGGGGCCATACGGAGCCAGGCCAACCGGCGAACCAGGGTGATGGCATCTTTGAAATCAGCCTTGATGAATTCCGCGAACACTTCTTTGTGGTGATTGACCCGGACAAGCCGCTCCTGGCCTGACCGGGTGTTTTATTGATCTGAATTAGGGAAATAAAACCTTACTGTTGATAGGGTTTGCCCACATTGCGACTATTGAACTCGCTAAAAGGAATACCCCTGTGTTGTTACCTGTCACAACCATCCGGCACTACGTGCTGGACGATGTTCTGTGCAACATCGTTTTCTCCTTACATGACATTTCCTGTCAGCCATCCCGATTATCCATCAGGCCATTGCTAACCGATATTCCCGATCAAGCGTCTGGCTAACGGGTCGGAATACCGTTGCTCTCATGGCAAGACTGACCGGTTTATACCGGTAACCGACACAATACTCTGATCATACCTTTGACCTGACCGCGTCATGCTGTCGGGAGAGTGTTGTTGTGCCTGTTATCTGCGTAAAACCGGCTCTGGATATTGCCGCTTTTTATTGTGCTTATGATGGACGACAGATCATGCATGCCATCGGTATTGATATTGGTTCAACAGCCGCCAAGGTTGCGGTATTACATCGGGATGCGCTTCAGCACCATTTTGTCATCCCCACAGGCTGGAACAGCGCGGAAACGGCGCAGATTATTCTCCAGAATTTATCAGAACAGGGACTTAGTCCGGACAACGCCTACATCATCGCCACGGGTTATGGCCGGGTGTCAGTCCCCTATGCCCACAAGACCATCACAGAAATAACCTGCCATGGTCGGGGCGCAGCGTTTTTTACGAATAGAAACTGCACCATTGTGGATATTGGCGGCCAGGACACCAAGGTCATTTCCATGGACGGTGGCCGGGTGGTCAACTTCACCATGAACGACAAGTGTTCTGCCGGTACCGGCAAGTTCATTGAAGTTATGGCCAATACCCTCGGTGTCACGATTGACGATCTGACGACGCTGGCCGCAGCCGGTTCCGGCATCACGATTACCTCCATGTGCACGGTCTTTGCAGAATCCGAAGTCACCAGTCTGATCGGGCGGGGCGAAAAGAAAGAAAATATTGCCTTTGGCATTGTGGATTCGGTCGTCAACAAAGTCCGTTCTCTCTGCATCAAGCACGGACGTGATGAGCAGTATCTCCTCACCGGTGGCTTGAGCAGTAATCCCTATCTACTCCACAGCCTGGAAAAGACATTGCAGGCGAGCGTGACGTCCAGCCCCCTCGGCCGCTACGCCGGAGCGATTGGCGCCGCGATGCTGGCGCAGGAACGTATTCACTGAAACCAACGGATGATAACCATGGAAAAGATTGCTGTATCCAATTTGCCGGA
Source organism: Kistimonas asteriae (assembly GCF_018263925.1). GTDB lineage: Bacteria > Pseudomonadota > Gammaproteobacteria > Pseudomonadales > Endozoicomonadaceae > Kistimonas > Kistimonas asteriae. The sequence goes on along the minus strand of NZ_JAEVHF010000003.1, from coordinate 42,175 downwards.
AAAGTTTGATGAGTTTGGTGAAGCCCGCAGAAACGGTTTTCTGGCCGTCAAGGAATTCAAGGATCGGGGGGAAAGGGTGGTCGGCACCTTCTGTACCTTTACCCCGAAAGAGGTGATTTATGCCGCTGGCGCCCATCCCGTGTCGCTGTGTTCCGTCAGTGAGGAAACCATACCGGATGCAGAAAAGCATCTGCCCAGAAACCTCTGTCCATTAATAAAAGCCAGTTACGGTTTTGCGCTGACAGACCGTTGTCCCTATATGTATTTTGCCGACATGATCGTTGGGGAAACCACCTGCGACGGTAAAAAGAAAATGTACGAGTTACTGGGGGAGATCAAGGATACCTGGGTCATGCAGCTGCCCCAGACCCAGGAAAAGACCGATGCCCAGGTGCTTTGGCAGACGGAAGTCAGAAAACTGATCGAGAAGCTGGAGCAGAAGTTTGATACGGTCATCAAACAGGAAGACCTGGCTGCGGCAATCCGGTCGTGTAACGAAGACCGTCGTGTACTCAAAGCCTTCCACCAGCTGGGGCGATACAAGCCTTCGGTGATAACCGGGTTCGACCTGTTTACGGTGCTCAATGGCGCCAGTTACACTTTTGACAGGGAAACCATGAAGGCCAATGTCCGGCAGATGATTGCGGATGTTGAAGCACGCCATGCAGAGGGTGAATGGGTCGCTCCCGAGCATACCCCGCGCATATTGATTACCGGTTGTCCGATTGGCGGTGTCGCCAATAAGGTGATCAAGGCGATCGAAGAGGCCGGTGCTGTCGTGGTGGCGCTGGAAAATTGTCAAGGGTATAAGGAACTTCATGAAGAAGTGGCGGAAGACATTGATCCGGTCGAGGCCATTGCCAGGAAATACCTGAATATCCCCTGTTCTGTGATGACGCCAAATAAAGGCCGGGAAACATTACTCAAGGCTATGATTGATGACTATCAGGTCGATGCTGTCGTTGATGTGCTGCTGCAGGCCTGCCACACCTATAGCATCGAAAGCTATGGTATCCGGAAAATCGTCACCGGTGAGAAACAGATTCCGTTTATGACCCTGGAAACCAATTACTCCGAGTCTGATACTGGCCAGATCAGAACCCGGATGGAAGCCTTTGTAGAGATGTTGTAGCAACGTCTTTTTCCCGTAAAAAACACCTTTCTTGTCAGCTATTGATGAAAGGTGTTCCCTTCCTTCGACAGTATTCAATGAAACCTATTTCTCGCTCTATAGGTGTTCCTCTTGTGCCATGTGTATTGCTTTGTCAACAGGAAACAGTGCGATTGACTATAGTGAAAATGAAAAGCGAGATATTGATTGAATGATGGATAAACGGGCTGACTGACACGGCTGTCATTCAGCAGAAAAGGAGGCAATGTTTGTGATTCGGGCGAAATGGATTTTGCCTTTACAGGTTTGGGTTTTCACGACGTCATCCCTTGGTGAAGCGCAGAATATTCCTTCTTCTGCAGACCCGGGAGTGGTGGTGCGCTCTTTGCCTGAGTACCGGCAGCCGGTTAACACCCTGTCGATTGAAGGGAGAAAGGCTGAATCATCAAAACAACTACCTGTAGAAACGCAATCCGTGACATTTCCCCTGTCAGCGATCCGTCTTGACGGGAATACTGTCTATACGCCGGAACAGCTATTGCCGCTGTACAGTGAATTGCTGGGTACAACGGTTTCTCTGGCTGTTCTGCATCGTGTGGCAGATGAGATCACTGCCCAATATCAGCGTGATGGTTACCTGTTGTCTTTTGCGATTATCCCTGCTCAGGAAATCAATCAGGGGATCGTCACCATTAAGATCATTGAAGGCTCAGTGGATCGGGTGCTGGTGAACCAGGGGAGCGATATCCCCGTTGACATCTCACTCATTCAGCACTTCTTACGTCAGATTACGGCAGAGAAACCACTGAATACCAACAAACTGGAGCGCCAGCTCCTAATGATTAATACCCTGCCGGGCATTGCCATCGAAACGGTTCTCAAAGCGTCTCCTGATAAGCCGGATGTAGCGGATTTATATGTATTCCTGATCCAGAAACCCCTGCAGCTGGCCGCTACGCTGGATAACCGCGGTACGCAGTACCTCGGGCCTGAGCGGCTGAGCGTTCAGCTTACCGGCAATTCGCTGCTGGGGCGCTCTGAGCGGATATCCGTGGGGTTGAATACAACGCGTGGCGTGGATGCCTTCGGGAGCGATGACCCTGGGCGATTTAATTATGTTTCCATGGCGTACCGTGAAAATATCGGCTACTCCGGCCAGCAGTGGTTTGTGAATGCCAATGTTGGCAGTACACACCCGGCGTCTGTGGACGCACTGGCAGGGTTGGATATTGAAGGTGACTACCAGCAGTATTCGATTGGGCTGCTATGGCCTGTCAGGTATCAGCGAACTGAGCGGTTCATTGTGCAGGGGCGGTTTGATTATCAGCAGACTGATTCGCACCTTGCTAGTGAACTGATCACCCGGGATCGGGTGCGCAGCCTCAGGTTGGCAGGATTGTACCAGTTTGCCGATGCCGGGGCGGGCATCAACACGTTTCGGCTGGAGTTGAGTACGGGGCTGGATATCCTGAACGCGTCTGATAATGACAGCACGCTCAATTCCCGTGAGGGAGGGCGAAGTGATTACTGGAAATTGACATTCAATGCCAGCCGGACACAGCCGTTAACGTCGCGGCTTGAATGGTCTTGGAGTGGGATGGCTCAGTGGAGCGGCACGGAACTGCTGGCCGGTGAAGAATTTGCCCTTGGCGGCCCGGGGCTGGGGGGCGCCTATGATAGCGGTGAGCTGACCGGTGAGCATGGGGTGGCTGTGCGCACCCAAGTGACCCACTGGCTTTCCGGCAGTCACCCTCTGCTGTCAGGGGCTGGTGTTTATGGTTACTACGATGTTGGACTTGTTTGGGACAGGTCTGACGATCAGCATACACGATCCAGCCTGACGTCATCCGGCGCCGGAATCACGCTGGATTTTGGCCGTGTCAATCTTAATCTCGAGCTGGCAATGCCGATGAATCGTCATGTTGAAAGCGAGCGCGCCGCCAGCCATGGCAAGGGGCCCCGGTTGTTTTTCTCTCTCTCCGGGAGTTTTTAGTTGATGCGGCTACAGTGGATGACAGTGCCAGTCTTGCTGGCCATTCAGACGTCCGTACAGGCATTGCCCGAAGGCCAGACGGTGGTCAGTGGTAATGCTACCGTGGTCTCGGATGGCACGACCATGGTCATTGAAACCAGTGATAAGGCACATATCCGCTGGAATGAGTTCGATATCCCTTCAGGCAAATCCGTGTGGTTCAGGCAGCCCAATGCCAGTTCCATTGTTGTCAACAAGATCCATTCAGGCAGTCGCAGCGTTATTCATGGTCAGCTGGTGGCTAATGGCCAGTTGGTTCTCATTAATCCCAATGGAATTCTGTTCGGGGCGGGATCTCAAGTGGATGTGAATGGCCTGCTGGCCACAACCTATAACCTGCCAGATGCCAGTATTAGCACTGGATTGGCGACAGGGGCGTTCACTTTCAGTAATGGCAGCGTCGGACTGGCGACGATTGAGAATCAGGGGCGGATTTCCGCACTGGATGAAGGGGTGATTGCATTGGTTGCACCGGCCATCAGGCACTCCGGTGAGATCAATGCCCGTCTCGGAAAGGTATCGTTGGGCGCGGGTACTGAGTTTACCCTGGATTTTTTTGGCGATGGACTGGTTAATCTGGCAACAGGCCAATCTGTATCCACTATCCCAACGGGAGGAAGTGGTAGTCCGGTTGACAGCCTGCTGGATGTAGCGTCATCCGGGGTGATCAAGGCGGATGGTGGTACGGTGAGTCTTCAGGTGCAGGCTGCTGCGGGATTGATGGACAGCGTGATCAATATGGATGGCGTTATACGGGCGCAAACCGTCAGCACCGGATCCGGAGAACAGCGTGGAACCATTATTCTCCATGGGGGAGATCCTTACGAGTACAACGATGCCCGTAAGCGGGTGCTGGTTACGGGAACCCTGGATGCCAGGGGGCTGGATACTGGTGAAGCGGGGGGGGAAATCGGGATTTTTGGACGTACCGTAGAGCTGGATGGCGTCAGGGTTGATGTCACAGGTTCTGCCGCCGGCCTGGGAGGGACGGCACTGATTGGCGGGGATTACAGCGATGTTGCGGATGGTGGTGATTATAACGGAGGAGAGGACAAACCGCTTTCCCTGGGCACCTACCTGTCCAGTGACTCATTGATCCTGACCAATGCCAGCGCCAGTGATCAGGAAAAGGCCATGCCGACCGGATTAATCGTTTACCAGCAGGGCACGACCAATACGGTGTTTTCAGCGGGCCATGATGGGCTGGTGGACCCTAACCAGGCCGCCGGTGTCAGTGGTGCCGCCGCTTTTGCTCCCGACCGCACACAGCTGGACAGTAATGGGATCACGGATGGTCATGGTCTGGGATCAGAGGTGTCACGTGATACGGAATCAGGCGCGATCTTTGATGAGCTTATGGCATGGTTTCGGGACAATACCGGCAATTTGGCTTACGGGATCCGGCTCAATGTGGCAAGACGGTATGTGGACGTGAATCGTGACCTTAATGCCCCCTCGCAGCAGATTGCTGTAGGCAATAACGATGGTAGCGGCAGCGCTTCCCTGGGTAATCTTGGCGTTCCGGCGACGTTTGGGGCCGATATCTGGCAGGAGTATCATGACGCCATTGACCGGGCGCAGGCAGACATTGACAGCAATAATACCTACACCGTGGGTTCAACGACCGGGGTCGGTCTTTATATTGACCTGCACGGTTATTCCGGTAGCTACACGGGTGCCAGCGGGACAGATTATAACCGGGCCATCCAGTTTGGTTATAATTTCAGCGCCAATGGACTTTCCGACCTGAGTGCAACAGATCTTACCTTCCAGTCAGCCTCAGGGGCTGGTGGTTATGGCTATAACGCTGGCACGGGGGATGTGTTGAAATACAGCGCCACGACGGATCCTTTCTATGGTCGCATACGCGGTAATTCAGCCTACGCATTGACTGTTATCCGTCAGGGAGACGGAGAAACCGGGCTGGATCTCGATGAATTGCTGCGGGGCAGCAACAGTCTCGCGAATCGGTTGCAAGCCCATGTGGAAAGCGACTCCGACTTAGGGGCAGATTACCAGCCCGGCGGAAGCAAGGCCTATTACGCATGGCCCAGCCCTGACTATTCTCAACCGCCTTATGAAAGCTATGATCCCGGCAGTGGTTCAGTCACCATTGATTCCTCCCAGGATGCGCCTGGTGGTGCAGTACCGGTCTTTCCGTTTGGTGATGCAGACCACTATTACATCGGAGGCTATTCGACTGATGCCCATGGCTCATCAAAAACCTATGTCCAGGATGATGCCAGCAGTGTGGGAAAACATGTGGATGGCCTTCAGATAGAAATGCCCCGATGGATTCGCACGGATGCTGATGAGCGCACCGTTTTTAGCAGAGCACTTGGTAATACGGTCAAGGATTTTTCCACAGCCTATTATGGGGTGGATTGGTCAACCCATCGTCTGCCGACGGTGGCCGGTGACAGCTATTCAGATACCAGTACAGTGTCTTATACAACAACCCCCACGGTTCCCACGATTGGAGTTGAGGCGGCATTAAGTCAGTCTGGACATGTCAGGACGGTAATGGGGTATTGGCATGATTTGACGCTTCCTGTAATGACAGATACCCATAGCGACGGCATTAGGCATGATAAGGTGACGAGTTCTGCTAACGCTGAGCAGACGGAGGAAACAGAAAACAACACCGTCGTGCCAGAGACGGATGTTTCACCATCAACCGGTCTAAATGAGCCACTCTCTCTTCAGTGCTTTTGGGACTGGAGTCAGGAAACACCGACCCCCGTTGGCCAATGTAATCGTTCCTGACCCTGGAAAGGGTACATGGTGTGGTCATCGGTTATCTTCAGAGCGCTTATGCGTTGCATAAGCGCTCTGGGAATGAAATCAAGCAGAAATATTCACCAGTCTCGCGGGTATCGTCAGGTTATCAGGTATTGCATCATTGGCGTAATTTGTTAGTTCCAGGCACATACCGCATTCCGAAGAAATGGCCCGTGGAACGGGCATCACACGGCATGCTACCGCTGCCGCTTTGAGTTGGGCCTCGGCCTGGATAACAGCGCGGGTATTTTCAAACAGAAGAAACTGACGCTTCATTGTTCTTTTGCCACCTTGGTCAAAGCATCCAGCAGATAATCAAAATCGCTGTTGGAATGGTAAGGAGAAAGAGAAAATCGACAGGTGCCGTCCGGTGCGGTGCCCAGGTGTCGATGCGCCAGTGGTGCGCAATGCAGACCGGCGCGGGTTTCAATGCCAAAACCCTCATCCAGACGCCATGAGAGTTCTGAACTGGCCAATATATTGTGCGTTAGCGAAAAGAGGCTGCCTTGGTGGGCAAAGTCCGCAGCTGCATGCAATTGAAAGCCCGGAATCACTCGAATAGCTGTCAGTAATTCTTCAAGATCATCACGATAATGTGACGCTTCCGGTGGATGAGTCAGCGCGGCCTCCAGACCAAAGATGCCGGCGACATTCGGTGTGCCCGCCTCAAACCGGTCAGGCAGGAATTCCGGCATATCGAGATGTTCACTGTTACTGCCGGTTCCCCCTAAGAGCAGAGGCTCTAGTGTCTGGGGATCACGTGCCCAGAAACCACCGGTACCGGTGGGGCCAAGTAAACCTTTGTGACCGGTAAAGATCACATAATCCAGCCCCCATGCCTCGGCGTTGAAGGGGACTTTACCCAGTGACTGGGACGCATCAACCAGCAGTGGTGTATGACCGATAGCCTGTCGTATAGATGGCAAAGGCTGCGTTACACCGTTGACATTGCTCTGGTGGTTAATGACAACCAGACGGGTGTCGTCAGGTACGCTGATATGTGCCACATCAATCAGGCCGTCGGAGAAGGCTGGAAGATAGTCCAGCTCGATGGTACCGGCCTGGCGGAGCGCCTCGAGAGGGCGCGCAATGGCATTATGTTCCATCGGAGAAATCAGAACCCGCCCGCCGGTAAGATCCATTCCACGAATCACGGTATTGGCGGCCTGAGTGGCGTTGGCGGTAAAACAGAGATGACCGGCGTCGTGAATGCCAAGAATACCGGCCAGGGTATCGCGACACTGCTCCACCACCCGTGCCACCGTACAGCAGCGCTGATTGGCTGAGCGGCCATAGCTGCCACCGACTTCTGTCAGGTAGCGGGTGACGGCTTCAGCCACCTGAGGTGGCTTGGGAAAGCTGGTGGCGCTGTTATCAAAATAGGTCAGGGGTTGGGTCACGTTCATGGATAGATCACATGGCCTGTGCTGGACAGGGTGTCGGAAATGGCATACATGTTTGAGATCGTGCCTGCCGCCAGCCGTTGCTTGAGATCAAAGAACTCGACGCATGTGCCACATAGCAATAGCTCAACGCCCTGTTCTTCCAGTACCTGCAGGGCGGGTGCGGTATCGCTGTCTTCTGCAGCCAGCAAAACGCCGGCGTTGTAAAACACCAGGGCTGCAGGTTTGTTGTCGTTTTCAACCAGAGTATTGATATAGGCCTTGATCAGCAGGCTACCAAGTTGATCGTCACCGGAACCCATCTTGTCGCTCTTGAAAGCGACAACAAAGTGCTGTTGGTCTGCGTTCATGTTGTGATCCTCTCCAGAAAAGCTGTCCGGGACAGGGCGGTTATGCCGTCAGTGATACCTGTCTGCCAGAGTATTCAGAAAAAGCCGTATTCCTTGTATCCGCAATACCCCGTTCGTTAGATACAGAGGGTGAACCAGAACAGGAAAAATCACCTGCGAAGTGCATCATTAGCGTGTTGATCAGCTGGTCTATAATGCCGGAAGAGGTGTACGACAATGCTTAATCATGTAATAGGCATGTTCTACCATCCGCACAAGGAATGGGATGCCATAGATCATGAAATTGATCGTCATGAGCGTTTTTATCTCTCCCACCTGTTTCTGTTGGCGGCCATACCCGGTATTTGTTCCTATCTCGGTGCGACACGCGTCGGCTGGTCACCGTTGGGTCTTGACCCTGTCAAACTGACGCCGTTCAGTGCGCTTCTGATGAGTGCGCTTTCCTACTGCGCCATTGTCGGTGCGATTGTCTTCATGGGATTGTTCATTCACTGGATGGCTCGAACCTATGGTTGTCATCCGTCCCGTGGGCGTTGCATCATCTTTGCGGCCTATACGGCAACACCACTCTATATGACGGGATTGCTGGCCCTGTTTCCTTCCGTCTCCCTGAGTCTGTTCGGAATTCTGATGGGGGTCAGTTATGCCGTGTATCTGCTGTTCATCGGGATTCCCCATGTCATGCATATTCCGTTTGAGCGGGGGTTCCTGTTTGCCAGTGCGATTGTGTGTGTTGGCTTGGTGGTTCTGGTGTCAATGAAAGTGATTTCAACGCTGTTCTGGGAGGTGGGTTTCGGGCCGGTCTTTGTGGATGGCTAGGAGGCTGCCCGAGAATAGACTGCCATCCTCGCTATGGACGCAATTCTCTAGGCGTCGCCATTATCGCCCTGTTGCTGTTTCAATTGCTGGACCCAGCGGAAGACTTCGGCGACAGGGCCTATCAGGTCAGAAGGAATAAAGGCGCCAACTTCTGTCTGGCTGAACAGGGCGCGGGCAAGGGCGACATTTTCCATAACCGGAATGTCGTTTTGCTCTGCAACCTTGAGAATGAATTTGGCCTGTCCCCGTTTGCCCATGGATGTCACCATCGGCAGTGGTGTTTTCTCCCGGTCGTAATATAAGCCTACAGCGATATGGGTCGGGTTCTTGATGACGACATCGGACTTTTTCACCCCTTCGTCAGAATTAATGATTTCCTGGTGGATCTCTTTCCGCTTGTTCTTGATTTCTGGATTACCGTCCATTTCTTTGTATTCTTTTTTGACCTCATCCTTGGTCATTCGCTGTTCTTTTGTGAAATTCCATTTTTCAAACATGAAGTCTGCAATGGAAATGACAAGAAACGCGATGATCGAGAAAATCATCAGTTTCTTCAGCAGCGCAGCCAGTACCGGCAGGATGCAGCGTGAACCACACCAGGGCATGTTGACCATATCCGGTAAGCTGGCCTTGATCACGTAATAAACGACGAATGACAGAAAGACAATCTTGATGATGGATTTGAGCAATTCCACCAGGTTCTTGATCGAAAAGATTTTCTTGGCACCCTGTACCGGGTCGATTTTCTTGATATCCGGTTTTATCGATTCAAAGGCGATCAGGAAGCCAAATTGCATGACATTGCCGAGGATGGCAGCAAATGCGGCGACGGCCACCAATGGCGCCAGCATCGTGAGCATTTTATGCAACAGGCCTTCGGCTACGAGTCGGAATGCTTCCTTGAATTCCAAGTTGTAGAATTCTGCCGGGTACAGCAGGATTTCCTGAAACATCATCAGGTACCAGTCACCCAGCGCCCACAATGTAGCGACCACCATCAGGATGGTTGCGGTGGAAGCGACTTCCTTGCTTTTGGCTACCTGACCTTTTTGTCGGGCGTCGCGGAGTTTTTTCGGGGTGGGTTGTTCTGTCTTTTCGCTGCTGCTCTGGCCGCTCATACCATCAATTCTCCCAATCGGGTGAACAGCCAGGGGATTTTGGCGGAATGCTCTTTGCCCAGTGTCATGATGGTGGTGATGCAGACCACCAGTAAGGCGAGTGCGACGGCACTTTTGATCGGCATGGCCAGGATAAACACGTTGAGCTGTGGTGCTGAGCGGCTGATGAGGGCGACGCCGAACTCGGCAATGAACATGCTGATGATTGCCGGTGCCGCAAGCCATACCGCCAGAGTAATGATCTGGTCAAACTGACCCAGGAAAAAAATGACCGCTGACTGGTTCAGCACCGGATAAAAACTGAAAACAGGCCAGGCTTCATAGCTGTGGAAAATGCTGTTGAGCAATATCAGGAAGACGCCACTGACCAGGTAAAGGGTAAAGAATGTCTGGCCGAAGAGGATACCCATCGGTGAAGATTCCGAGCCGGTCATGGCGTTCATGCTACTGGCCATGGAGGCACCACGCTGGTTATCAATGAAGAAACCGGCGGACTCCAGCGCCCAGAAGGGAATGGTAGCAATAAAGCCGATCAGCATGCCGATCAATACTTCCTTCATGATCAGCGCGAGCAGCATCCACATGCCCGGTGAGGTGTCAGGCTGTTGTTGTGACACCAGGGGAAACAGAAAAATGGCAAGGCCGCCCACCACGCCATTACGGATCATCGCACTGCCAAGGGATTTGGCGTTTAGCATGGGCACCACGGTAAAAATCGCCGTCATCCGGATCATCGTCATGGAATAGACATAGAGGTATTCCTTGATCGTATCGATGAATTCCGGCGGCATCAGCGTATCTCGGGAATCTGGTTCATGACGGCCAGGGCAAAGTTGAAGATTTCAATGCCCACCCATCGGGCGGTCAGGAAGATACTGATGACCACGGCCACCAGTTTGAAGGCAAAGGGCAGTGTCTGTTCCTGGATCTGGGTCAACGCCTGGATAAGACTGATCAGCAGGCCGATACCGGCTGCCGCTATGATAGGCGGCATGGATAGAACCAGCGTCAGCATCAGCGCTTCGGCGGTTAGATTGAGTATGTCGGCATTGACCATGATGTGCTCCTGTCCCGGTTCAGGCGTAACCCATGACCAGCCCGTGAATTAGCTTGGTCCATCCATCCAGTAGCACAAACAGCAACAACTTGAACGGCAGTGAGATGGTCATGGGTGAGACCATCATCATCCCCATGGCCAGCAGAATGTTGGAAACGATCAGGTCAATCACAATGAACGGCAGGTATAACAGGAAGCCGATCTGGAATGCCTTGGTCAGTTCACTGATGGCAAAGGAGGGGACCAGTACCATCAAGCTATCGGTGGCGATCTCTTCCTGATAATCGGGTGGCCAGAGCGCCTTGGCGCTTCTCAGGAAAAAAGACCGTTCCCGTTCATTAGTATTTTTGATCAGGAAGTTGCGGTAGGGTTCAATGCCATCTTCAAAGGCGCCCCGCCAGCTGTCGTCCTTCAGGCTGACTTCCCGATCCTTGAGAATTTCATAGGCATCCATCCCCACGGGCGCCATGATGTAGATCGTCAGAATAATGGCCAGCGCGTTCAGCGCCATGTTGGGCGGAATCTGCTGCAGACCCGTGGCGTTACGCAGAATACCGAACACCACCACCAACTTGAGGAACGAGGTGCCCAGAATCGCGATAAAAGGCACCAGCGACATCAGCGCCAGCGGCAGAATGAGGTAAAACGGCGTTGTAAGATTCAGGTCCATGCGTGCGAGTCCCTGGCGGTTGCTGTTTACAGCAGTCGAACGATTCGCGCGCCCAGCTGATTATTGATCTGTACCAGTTCACATTCGGCGAAGGGCTTGCCGTTGGCTTTTACCGTGACCGGGCTGGACATATCCCGGTTCAACTCAAACGTGAAACCAGGCTGGAGCTGGCGGGCTTCGCCGAGGGTCAGTTCCTGCTGGCCGACATCGAATACCAGCCGGACAGGAATGCCATCAATATCCCGGCCACTGGCCGTCTGGGCTTGCTGCGCCTGCTGGCCGTCATCAACCTGTTCGTCAAGGTCTTCATCCAGGTCGTCATCGTATTCATCAAATTCATCACTCATGTGATTCTCCACGGTCTCTTCCAGAAGGACGCGGGTTCCGTCGATACGACCGAGAAACCCGTTCTGCGACGAAAGCCGCACAAACAGGTGGGTTTTGTCCTGGTAATAGCAATGGTCGAACAGCAGCACATCGCCGGTGGCCAGATGGCGCAACTGGGTATCGGCCAGCACGGTGTAGCCCACTTCGAGGGTCAGAGGGCACATGAGTGTGTCTGGCAGGTAACCGCCAGCCTGCTGCTGGAGCAGAGCAAGCCACTGTCGGGTCTGGTTGTTGACAGTCATCAGAGCGCTGCTGTTCTGGCTGTCAGTGCTGAGCATCAACTCGATGCCGGCGGGCAGTTCTTCGGCCGGGTTGAAACGGTTGGCGTGAATCAGCTGGATGTCGGTCTGCAGCAGGGAACGGAGGTCGCCCAGCAGCCGGTCCATGACCATGGACAGGGTGCCCACCAGCAATTCTTCCGGAAGACTCTCAGCTATATCGCCGAGTCGGCTGTTACCCAGTGACACCTCATTGAAGAGTGCGCTGTTGAGGAAAATAAAGGTATCCATGCCATCAATACTGGCTGTCAGCCGCAGGTTGTAGCGGCGGTTCAGCAGTAATGGGCGCACCGTCACCATGCAGTTTTCAGACGCCAGCTGTGAACGAAGCGCTGGAGGCTGACCACAGACCATGTTGTTCAGCAGGGCCTGCTCATGGCTGATTTCCGTGCAGATCAGGGGCTTGATGGCCATGATTCAGGTTACCCGTTATCCTCGGCATCATCGTCTTGCGACTCGTCCCCGGCATACTGGTTACGGGAGCGTCCATCGCCGGACTGATCCGAGTCACTGTCGTTCTGCAACTGGATGTTGACGGAGACATTGTCGCCAAACTTCCGGTTCAGGGTGTCATTGAGTGCCTGCTCGCCCTTGCTGAGAAAATTGAACGAATCGGCGGAGGTCGTCATGAACTCGACCTTGATGTCTCCGCCTTCGCGGCGAAATATCACTTCGGTACCCGGCAGGATGCTGTTGTTCAGCTTGATGTTGACAGTTTTGACATCACCCGCCGTCTGAACCTGTATCCGTTCAACAATCTTCTCAATCTTGTCGATGGCATCTTGGGTGTTGGCGCCCTGGACTTCAGCGGTTTTGGCGGCTGAGACATCGGCACCTTTGGCATGAACGGCCTGTGCACCCTGCTCCTGTTCCCGGTCACCATAGACAGAGCGAAACAGGTCTTCAGGCGATTCGCTGTCGGTCTTTTTGGCGTCTGGCTGCTTGCCTTCGCGCAGTGTGTCTTTTTTATCGGTGGGTAGCCTGGCGTCTTCTGGTAGCTTGTCCTGTTTGGATTCTTTGGCACCTTTGGCCTTGTCATTCACCAGGGCTTTGCTGAAATCATCGGCATCTTTCTGGTCGGCATTGCCTCGGGCTTGCTCGTCAGCACCGGTTGTGGATTGCTGGTTGTTTGTTGGCCCTGTAGATGGCGTTGGTGTGCCACTGATGCTCATGTCTGCTTCCCTGCTGTGTCATCAGAACTGGTAACGCCATTAATACCGGTTTCTGGGATTGAACTCTTCGAGTTCCTGTTCTTCCTGGTAGGCCTTCTTTTTGGCCTCTTCCTCGTCCAGAACCTGGGTGAACTCCTCGAACTTCTTGACCGCCTGCATGGCCACTTTCAGTACAGCCTCGGCCTGCTGGAGCTCTTCCCGGACTTCTTCAACGCGGGTTTCGGCCTTCCTGATGGTTTCCTCGAGTACGAGGTCATGCTCCCGCATCCTGGCAATGCGTTGTTTCAGGAAGTCCAGGTCGTGCTGATGGACCTGGGCATTAATGATGTTATCGTAGAGATTGCGTTCTTCTTGACCACGCCAGTCTATATAAGTCGTCAGCTCTTCCTTTTTCTGGTCGACTTCAATCACCGCCTGTTCAAGGCGATAACGGATTTTCTTGACCTCATCCTGGGCGGATTTTTCCCGGATACGTTTGATTCTCAGCAGGTCATGCAGCATCAGCGAACCAGTTGCAGCATTTGTTGCAGGGTGGTTTCGTACTCCGTGAATTCATCGGTGCGCTGCCTGAGGAACTGGCGGATGTAATCAATCTTGGCCAGTGCTTCATCCGCGACCTGATCGGTACCCTGACGGTACTCGCCCACTTTGACCAGCAGTTCAATCTCCTCGTACTTGGCCATCAGTTCCCGGATTCTGCCGGCAGTCATCTGTTGTTCTTCAGGAACAATGTTATTCATGACCCGGCTGGCGCTGGCCAGTACATCGATAGCGGGGTAATGGTTGGCGGCTGCCAGTTTTCTGGACAGGATGATGTGGCCGTCGAGAATCGAGCGGGTTTCATCGGCTACCGGTTCGGTCATGTCATCACCTTCCACCAGGACGGTGTATAGCGCGGTGATTGAGCCCTTGTCCGACATGCCGGCCCGTTCCATAAGGCGGGGCAGGGTCGCGAACACCGAGGGCGGAAAGCCTCGCCGGGTGGGCGGTTCACCGGCGGACAACCCGATTTCACGCTGGGCTCGGGCAAAACGTGTGACTGAATCCATTAGCAACAGCACTTTCTTGCCCTGGTCACGGAAATATTCGGCAACGGCCGTTGCCGTATAGGCTGCCTTGGCCCGCTCCATGGAGGATTTGTCGGACGTTGCGACAACCGTCACGGATTTCTTGACGCCTTCCGGGCCCAGGTCATGTTCCAGGAATTCCCGGAGTTCCCGTCCCCGCTCACCGATCAGCGCCAGCACTGTCACATCGACTTCGGCGCCTTTGACCAGCATGGACAGCAGGGTCGACTTACCGCCACCAGCGGCTGCAAAAATACCCATCCGCTGACCTTCACCGCAGGTCAGCATCCCGTCCAGTACACGGATGCCCAGGGGAAGCGGGTGGTCAATGAGTTTCCGGGTCAGGGGATCAGGCGCATCAGCGTAAACCGGATACCAGGCTTCGGGCTTTGCATTGTTATTGGGATCCTTGTGGATCGGATTGCCCATGCCATCAAGCACCTGGCCGAGCAGATGGGGGCCAACTGCCACATGATGCACCCGACCGGTAGGAATGACTTCAGTATTGGATGAGATACCCAGCATTTCACCCAGGGGCGTGAGGACAGCATCGTATCCCTGGAAACCAACCACCTCAGCAAAACCGACTTCCTCTTCTCCCGGGGTGACCAACTCACACAGCTCGCCGATCTTGGCGCCAGCAACGGCGGCCTTGATGATCATGCCCTGGACTTCCGTGACCCGGCCACGGATATCCACCAGTCGGCTGCCGTCAACGGCGGTCTGCAGGGCTTCTGTCAGGTATTCGAGTGCGTCATTGTTGCTCACGAGACAGTTCCTTCTGTCTGATCAGCGGAATATTAGGAAAGTATATGTTTCCACTGTCGATGATGTCCGGGACGATCGCTAAAAGGTGCTGGCAACCGTCAAAATAAAAGCGCCGACAGAGCGGCGCTTTTATTGCGGAACCGACATCTGTCAGAAATCAGACCATGATGCCCATGTCCCCGCCCGCTTGACCGGGGGGTGGCTTGGGTGCGTCATTCGAGGGACCCGTCTTGCCGGACAGATCAATCGGGGTATCACTCTCGTTGTCCACTTCCGCGATACACCACTCCAGCGTATTCACGAACTTCTCCAGATTGGATTCAAAGGAACCGTAATCAACGGAGCCTGGCATGGACTTGATCAGCAGGATCTCAGTCTTGTCATGGTTGAGCGCGAGGAACGCACCCTGCATGCTGTGATGCTGCAGGTTGATGAACAGCAGCTTTTCAAACAGCTTGGCTTTATCGGTGCCATGGGGGTCGAGACGCTTGACGGAGGAGACAAACACCATCGCCTCGTCATCCTCGAGGTACTCGATGTTGACGATCATGGTATCGTCGAAGCAGAGGCCGCAGGCGCCGTGCTCATTGAGCTTCAGTTCGCCCAGCCCAATCCCTTCGGCAAAGCGTTGCAGGTTTTCTTCGACATTCTGCCGGTGTGACATGGTGGTGAATCCTCCCTGGATCTAAAAATGTTGACAGGTTGCAGTGATTACAGGGTTAGACTCACATTCCCCCTGTAAAGTTCCGGCTATTTCAGTGACTTATAGCTGGAACTTCACACCAGACGACGTTCAGTTGCATAGATGCCTCCTGAAAACCTGCCATCAGATATACCCCTAAGTATATACAAGCTCAGAGCAGGGAAAGCGCAATTACCGTTCCAGTATGGCAGTGACCCCCAATCCACCGGCGGCACAGATGGAAATCAGACCCCGGCCACCTCCGTTTTCTGCCAGCGTCTTGGCCAGTGTAGCGATGATTCTGGCACCGGTGGCCGCAAAAGGATGGCCTGTGGCCAGTGAACTGCCTTTGACATTGAGCTTGTTCCTGTCAATGGCGCCCAACGGAGCGGAGAGTCCCAGTTTTTCCCGGCAGAATGCCGGATCTTCCCAGGCCTTGAGCGTAGACAGCACCTGGGCGGCAAAGGCCTCGTGGATCTCATAGAAATCAAAGTCCTGCAATGTCAGCCCGGCTTTTTGCAGCATTCTGGGTACAGCATAGGTGGGTGCCATCAACAGGCCTTCCTTGTCATTGCCCGTCTTGCCAAAGAAATCGACAGCAGTACTGTCATAATGGGTGAGGTAGGCCTGTACCGGCAGATTACGCTCAGCCGCCCAGGCTTCACTGGCCAGCAGGACACAGGACGCACCATCGGTCAGGTTGGAGCTGTTGGCGGCCGTCAGAGTGCCTCCGTCACGGTCAAAGACCGGCTTAAGGCTGGCCAGCTTTTCTAGCGAGGTTTCAGGGCGCAGGGTGTTATCCCGCTCCACCCCCTGGAAGGGCGACACCAGGTCATCAAAGAATCCCGAAAGATAGGCATTGTTCAGGTTCTGGTGGCTGTTAAAGGCCATTTGGTCCTGGGCTTCCCGGGGAATTTGCCAGTGTTTCGCCGTAATTTCGGCATGTTCGCCCATGGATTTGCCGGTGCGGGGCTCGCCATTGACCGGAATGAGCGGAATCAGGTGACGTGGCCGGATCTGTGTCACGAGCTTCAGGCGTTCTCCCAGGGATCGGGCCCGGTTCAAGGCCAGCAGAATATGGCGCAGCTCTTCATTCACCCCGATGGGGGCATCTGATGTCGTGTCCGAGCCGCCGGCTATCCCCGCATCTATCTGTCCCAGGGCAATCTTGTTGGCTACCAGGATGGCGGCTTCCAGTCCGGTGGCGCAGGCCTGCTGGATATCGTAACAGGGCGTCTCCGGACTCAACGCGGTATTCAGTACGGCTTCACGGGCGAGGTTGAAATCCCGGGAGTGCTTGATGACCGCGCCGGTCACCACGTCGCCCAGCCGCTTGTTCTGCAGCTGGTAGCGATTGACCAGGCCATTGAGTGCAGCGGTGAGCATATCCTTGTTGCTGGCGTTGGCGTATGCCCCGTTGGAGCGGGCGAAGGGGATACGGTTGCCACCAATGATGGCGACGCGTGTGATGGTCTGGCTCATAATGTCCCCGCGATGCAGCTGTTGTTGTGTCTGAGGGCAGTCTAATCATCATGCCCTGCTTCTCATTGGCCTGTCAGCCCCGTATTCTTCTGTGGCCAGTCAATTCCCTGACGTGAAGGCTTTGCTGAAATAGCAGACCGCCAGAGGGTGTCTGCCTGCAGACAATGATGTCGCCGATAACAAAAGAGGCCCGCCATGCCCGACAAATACCAGAAATTCGCCAATTCCTCCCTGGGTAAAAGCCTGTTCAGTGCGTTGGGCTTACCGACGCCGGTGCCGCTGGAACGGCAGAATACTGCATCCAATACCATCATTCAGGGCAAGGTCCTGCTGGGCGCTGCCGACAAGGCTGAGCTGGTGCCGGCCCTGGCTAAAACCCTGTACGACGGCGGGGTGGAATTCTGCCGGATGGCGACATCAGAGACTGCAGACCTGATAGCTGATGCTGTCACGGCTATAGGTGGGCAGTCGGACACTGTCGATTTACAGGACGAAACAGGGCCGGGCTTTAAAGGGTTGGTCTTCGATGCCAGCGGGATTGCCTCAACCGTTGAACTGCGCGCATTGCATGCGTTTTTCAGCCCCGTGGTTCGACAGGTACAGTCCTGCGGCAGAATTGTGATACTGGGGCGTCCGGTGGTTGCCGCGAAAACACCGTCCCAGGCGGCCGCCATGCGGGCGCTGGAAGGGTTCGTACGCAGCCTGGCCAAGGAAGTCGGGCGCAAGGGGATTACCGTACAACTGATTTATGTGGCACAGGGAGCCGAAACGCTGTTGGCCTCGCCGCTGCGATTCTGTCTCTCGGCCCGTTCCGCCTATGTATCCGCCCAGGTGATTACGGTTGACAGCGCCCAGGGGGATGATGCCCTCAACTGGCAACAGCCCCTGTCAGGTAAGGTCGCGCTGGTGACCGGTGCGTCCCGAGGCATCGGTGAAGCCATTGCCGGGGTGCTGGCACGGGATGGCGCGACAGTGGTCTGTCTGGATATTCCGGTGGCAGCACAGGCGCTTGAGGCGGTTGCCGCCTCGATAAACGGCAAGACGTTGGCGGTTGATATCACCGATGACAAGGCGGGGGAGACCATCGCCGATGCCTTGGCGGAGATTAGTGGTGGTGTGGATATTGTGGTGCACAATGCAGGGATCACCCGAGACAAGACCCTGGCCCGGATGAAACCGGAATGGTGGGATAGCGTCATGGATATCAACCTCTGTTCCGAAGAGCGCATCAATGAGGCGTTGCTGGTGCGAAACCTGCTGCGCCCCGGTGGACGCATTGTCTGCGTATCCTCCATGAGCGGAATTGCCGGGAATTTTGGTCAGACCAACTATGCCGCCTCCAAGGCCGGCGTTATTGGTTATGTGCAGGCCATGGCCAAACCGCTGGCTGAGAAGCAGATCACCATCAACGCCGTTGCACCGGGTTTTATTGAAACCCAGATGACTGCTGCCATCCCATTGCTGACACGCGAGGCCGGGCGCCGCATGAACTCGCTGTCACAGGGCGGGTTACCTGAGGATGTCGCCGAGACCATCGCTTTTTTTGCCAGCCCGGCTTCAGCGGGGGTCAATGGCAATGTGATCCGGGTCTGCGGACAATCCCTGCTGGGTGCCTGATGGCTGCGCAAGGCTGTCGGGACTTATCAGAAATCCCGACAGTCGATCGTTTTTATATTCGTAATTAATCCAGAACTGTCCATGAACGATGCCGATACATGCCTGTATACCTGATGTTGGTTTGGAGGTATGGACAGAGTCATGCATCGGTGGTTTGCAGTCGTGCTGTTGTTGACATTTACTAGTCATCTTCCTGCGGAAGAGCGACGTCTGCTGGATTGGCTCGCCAGCCTGCCCAGTCATGGCTTGTCTGTTTCACACCAGGACTGGCTGGTTCTGTCGACTTCACCCTCCCCGGAACAATTACAGGCCATTACCACGAAATACGCCCGTTACCTGGATACCGGTTGGCTTGAACGGCGTCTCTATCAGCCGGGATGGCAGATTCCAGACATCCCTCAATTATCGCCTGAACAACATCGGATAGAGATAAATCAGCTTTACCTGACCCAATCCGCGATTCCCCAGTATGAAGTCCTCAGGGAGGCGATGGCTCGCTTACAATACTGGTTGAAGGACGCGCAACGGCTGTTTCCTGATGAGCTCGTCATTTATGCGGGCGACCAGCACATTACTATCCCGCTGCTTAATGCCTGGTTGCGTGATCTCGACCTTGCCCACGACCTGCCGGATGATCACTACAGCGAAGCGCACCTTGATGCCCTGACCAAGGTTCAGGAGCGTTATAACCTGGGACCGGACGGACGCCTTGGGCCAATGACGCGTCAGGCGCTCATCGCGATTACCCATGACCGCATTCGTACCCTCAAAGTGAATCTTGAGCGATTGCGCTGGTTGCCCCGGGCGTTGCCGGAGCAGCATGTCTGGGTGGATATCGCTGGTTATGAGGTCATCTGGGTGAACGATGGTCGTGAAGCCGGACGTTACCGGGCGATCAGCGGCATGCCCAACCGCCAGACCCCCGTTTTTCAGGAGAGTATTGAAAGTGTGACAGTTAATCCTGTCTGGAAGGTGCCCCATTCCCTGGCGGCGTATGACCTGTTGCGCAAGGAGAAAAGGAGCCCTGGTTTTCTGAAGCAGGAAGGGTTCAGGGTCTATGAAAGCTGGGATTACCGGGCGCCAGAGGTGGCGATTGACCGGATCAATTTCCAGCGTCTGACATCGATAGAATTTCGCTACCGGCTGGAACAGCAGCCAGGTCCGGAAAACCGTCTGGGCCGTTACAAGATCAACTTGCCCAACAAGCTGGGTATTTACCTCCATGATACCCACAAGCCGGAACTGTTCGATAAGAATGATCGCTCTCTGAGTTCAGGATGCACACGTGTTCAGGGAATCGAACAGCTGGTTCATCAGATCGTTACACCACAGGGGTTAAGTGCGGACTGGTTGGCGCTGAAGGTATCGCCCTCTACCGAAAAACTGGTGTTACCGCAGTCCGTGCCGGTATTCTTCGTCTATTTTACTGCCTGGCCCGATGCAACCGGCAGGGTGCGGTTCAGGGACGATATTTACCAATTGGATAATGCTCTGGAAAGCCGGTTCTAACGTATTGGCCGGGTCTGGCCGATAGACCTCGTATTCGCTTCATACATGAATTACAAAGGCTGTAACTGCATGGATGCTTTTGACTCGCCTGATAAGGAATCAGAGACGACACTGCCAGCTACGTCGCTGCTGACCTGCATGGTCGCCATGACCAAAATGCTGGGCAAGCCGCTCAGTGCCGAATCCCTGACGGCCGGGCTGCCGATCCAGGAACATAGCCTGACCCCTGACCTGTTTATCCGCGCCGCCGAACGGGCCGGTTTTTCATCACGGATGCTCGAACGTAAGCCGGATGAACTGAGCAGCCTGATCTGCCCCGCGGTGATGCTGTTCAGTGAAGACTCCGGCTGTATCCTCACGGACATTAATAAGGCGAATAAAGAAGCCACCGTCATCCTGCTCCATGGTGATGCGCCTGAAACACGGGTAGTGTCGTTTGAAGAGCTGACAGCGGCGGGCAATGGGTCGATCCTGTTGATCAAGCGCCGTATGGAGCATGACAGCCGCACACCGGAAGTGTTGAAGCAGAAACAGTCCCACTGGTTCTGGGGCACGATTCTCCGGTCAGTACCGATTTACCGGGATGTGCTGGTGGCCTCGTTCGTGATTAACATGCTGGCGCTGGTCAGTCCGTTCTTTGTCATGAACGTCTATGACCGGGTAGTACCTAACAATGCCATTGAGACCCTGTGGATGCTATCCATCGGGGGGCTGATTGCCTTCACCTTTGACTTTATCCTGAAATGGCTCCGTTCCTACTGTATTGATGTGGCGGGCAAGAAATCCGACATCCTGCTCTCGGCCAGTATCATGGAGCATGTACTGGGGCTGGAGATTGCGTCCAAGCCTGCATCGGTGGGCAGTTTTGCCAAGAGCATGCAGGAGTTTGAAAGTATTCGAGAGTTCATCACATCATCCACGACCACCACCTTGATTGATATCCCGTTTACGGTCCTGTTATTGCTGGCCATCGCCATGGTCGGTGGTCCCATTGCCCTGGTGCCGATAGTGGGGATTATTGCCATCCTGACCTACAGTTTCCTGATCCAAAAACCGCTGAAAGAATCCATTGAGAAGACCTATCGCGCTTCAGCACAGAAAAATGCCAGCCTGATCGAAAATCTCACCGCGTTGGAGTCCCTCCGCCTTTATGGGGCGGAGTCACAGATGCAGCATACCTGGGAAAGTTCGGTCGGCCATATCTCCCGCTGGAGTATGAAAGGGAAGCAGTTGAGTAACTCTGCCAGCCTGTTTGCCGGATTTGTCCAGAGCAGTGCCACCATTCTGATCGTGCTGGTCGGGGTTTACCTGATCAGTGCCGGTGAGGCCAGCATGGGGGCATTGATCGCCACAGTCATGCTATCGGGTCGCGCTATGGGGCCGATGGTTCAGGTCGCCAGCCTCTCGACCCGTTACAACCAGGCCAAGGCCGCCCTGGAAGGCTTGCAGAAGGTCATGGATATGCCTAAGGAGCGTAATCCGGAAAAAGCTTATCTGCATCTGGACCATTGCCGCGGCGAACTCGAAATCAACAACCTCTCGTTCTCCTACGCGGATCAACCGGTACCGGCGATCAGGGATCTCACGATCAAGATTGAAGGGGGCGAGAAGGTGGGGCTGATAGGCCGGGTGGGTTCCGGGAAATCGACTCTGGCCAAGTTATTGCCAGGTCTGTACAAACCCTCAGAAGGATTAATTCGTCTGGATGGTATTGATATCAACCAGGTGGACCCGGCTGAGCGCCAGCGCCTGATTGGCTGTGTGCCACAGGACATGAACCTGTTCTTCGGAACGGTCAAGCACAATATTACTCTGGGGGCGGAAGATGTCGACATGGGGCGGGTCGCGGAAGTTGCCAAAATTGCCTGTGTCACGGATTTTGTGAACCTGCACCCCGAAGGCATGGATATGCCGGTGGCCGAACGTGGCGCTAACCTGTCCGGTGGGCAGCGTCAGGCCGTGATTCTGGCCCGATCCCTGCTGCTGGATCCACCGATCCTGATCCTGGATGAGCCGACCAGCGCCATGGATCAGGTGACGGAAGCCAAGGTCATTGCCAACATTAAGGAACACTGTAAGGGCAAGACAATTATTCTCATCACACACCGTACATCGCTGCTGGGGCTGGTGGATAAGCTGGCCGTGCTGGATCACGGTGCGTTAGTTGCGTATGGAGCCAAGGATGGCGTTATCGAAGCAATTAAGAACGGTAAAATACCGTTTCATTAAAACGCGTCGGCAGTTCTGGAGCAGTCCAGTCGGTCACGCGCTTCGCCCTTACTTTCCCCGGTTCCGGAAGAAGGGGGCGGAGCAGCGCTATTGGCTGCGCATGCCGCCGGAATTGCAGTTCATGTCCGAGTCCAGTGCGGCCATGCTGCTCAATACCGCCTACCTCACTCGGCTGTTGATTCTGGGGCTGACGGCCTTCCTGTTGTCCGCAACCATCTGGGCGGCGTTGACAGAACTGGATGAAATCACCCGGGGACAGGGCAAAGTCATTCCCTCCTCCCGGCTGCAGGTGGTACAGAACCTGGAAGGCGGCATTGTTGAAACTATCTTTATCGGGGAAGGCGACGAGGTAAAACTTCACCAGCCGTTGATGGAGCTGGACGACACCCAGTTCGCGTCCAATTTCCGTGAAAAGGAACTGGATTATTACAGCAACCTGGCCCGGGCGTCGCGCCTGAAGGCTGAGCTGGCACAGAGTGAAACACTGACATTCCCCAGCGAACTGGAAGACTACGACAATTATCGCATGCGAGAGCAGCAGTTATTCCAGAATCGTCGCAATGCCCACCAGGCTGAACTGAATGTTATACGCCAGCAGCAGCGGCAGGCGGTGCAGGAACTGACCAGCATCCGGGCACAATTGAAGATTCTTGAGAAGAATTTCCTGCTGTCCAGGCAGGAATTTGAGATGACCGAGCCGCTGACCGAAAGAGGCATTGTTTCCAAGGTTCAGTTGCTGAGGCTGGAACAGGAGGTCAATGATCTGGCGTCCCAGAAAGAGAATGCCGAGCTGTCGATCCCAAGACTGGAATCTGCCAGGGATGAAATCCAGGACCGAATTGCCGAAGTTGAGCTGAAATACCGCTCGGAAACCCTTGAATCACTGAAAGAAGTGGAAGTGGTGCTGGACCAGCTGGAAGAGGCGACAAAATCCCTCGGAGACCGTGTGTCACGTACCATCATTCGTTCACCCGTCAACGGCATTATCCAGAAGCTGCATATCAATACCCTGGGTGGCGTGGTGGATCCCGGTATGGACCTGGTGGATATCATCCCGATCGGGGATTCCCTGGAAGTGGAGATGATGGTCAGCCCCCGGGATATCGCGTTTATCCGGGTTGGCCTCAAGGCGGTGGTCAAACTGACGGCCTACGACTTCACGATTTACGGCGGACTGGACGGTGAAGTCGTCCATATCAGTGCCGATACTATACAGAATGAAAAAGGCGAAGCCTTTTATATCGTCAAAATCAAAACCCATGAATCGCATTTGGGTGGTATCGACAAGCCATTGCCGATCATGTCCGGCATGCAGGCGGAAGTGGATATCATCACGGGACAGAAAAGCCTGCTGGCTTACCTGATGAAACCGATTCTCAGGGCCAGGAACCGGGCCTTTACGGAACGCTAACAGATGCCTTCCGGGGATTGCAGAGGATCAACGTAGCCATCCTTCCGGCAGGAAGCGATGGTGGAAAAGGGCAGTAAGCGAGCTGCCATAACAGCAGGGAGAGGCTGTTATACCATTTACCGGGTGAATGGATGTGTAGAAGTCATTGCACGGGTAAAGAACGCAAGCAGGGATGCTGTGATGACACGATACACAAGACTATTTCAGGTTGCGTCGTTTCTATTGCTATGCACCGGTAGCCACGCCTTACTGGCGGATGATGCCGCTTCCCTGAAAGGATTGATCGGGGAAATCCTTGACGGTCACCCGGATGTCATGGCCGCCTACAACCGCATGCAGGCTGAAAAGGCCGGCTACAAACAGGCCAAGGCTGGTAAGCTGCCTACGCTGGATCTGCAAAGTGGGTGGGGTAAGCAGCGCCGAAACAGTTCAACGACCCGTTCCAGTGGCAACGAAGATACCCATATGACCCGCCAGGAGCTGTCGCTCAGTTTGCGTCAGCCCCTGTTTGAAGGGGATGCGATCGACAACCGCATTGAACAGTCCAGTCATCTCTATCTGGCCCGTCGCCAGGAATGGTTGAGTGCGGCTCAGGATACCGCGCTGTCCATTGCCGAGGTATATTTCACCTTACTGGAAAAGCGCCGACAGCTGGCGTTGGCGGAGGAAAACTTTGGCATTCACGAGAAAACCCATGACCAGATACGTCAGCGGGTTGAGCAAGGCCTGGCCAGCGAAGCGGATCTGTCCCAGATGGAAGGTCGGACGGCACGGGCGGCTGCCAACCTGATGGTCGCACGCAATAACCTGGATGATGCCGAAAGCCAGTTTCTGTCAGTAACGGACCGTTTACCAGGGAAACTGTCGCCACCGCAGATGGATAAAGCCCTGCCTTATCGTTCGTTGGGCGCTGCCAGGCAACTATTGGTTATGCATCCCCAGATGCAGGTCGCCAACCTGGAGGTGGATGCAACAGAGAATGCGTACAAGGTCAGCTTGGCGAGTTATTACCCATCGCTGAACCTGGAAGTGGATCGGAGCTGGAGCCACGATACTGATGGAGTCAAGGCCAGTGATGATAACTTTCAGGCGATTCTCAGGATCCGCTACAACCTGTTCCGTGGCGGGGCAGACAAAGCCGCGGTAAGTGAGTCGGCCTACCGTATGGCGGAGCGGGAGGAGATCCGGGAAAAGGTGCGGCGTCAGATCAATGAAGTTCTGGAGTTGTCCTGGTCATCCTACCGTTACCTTGAGAAGCAGATGCCATTTCTTGAAACCCATGTAAAAGCCAGCCGTAAGACCCAGTCTGCCTATGAAGAGCAGTTTTCCCTGGGGCAGCGGGGCCTGCTTGATCTGCTTGACAGTGCCAATGAGCTGTTTCAGGCTCAGCAAGCCTACACCTCAGCCCACTATGAACTGTTGTATGCACGGTTGGAACTACTGAGTGCAACCGGCGACTTGCTCCCATGGCTCAATATTCCGCTTAAGGATGAATGAGCGTGTCGGCTCGTAATGGACAGGGAAGCAACGATCGGGCTCGTTTTTATCAGAACTTGCGATAAAAGCCTCTGATCAATCGCTATTTAGTTATTCTCACATTGATGCGTTATTGGTAATTGCAATCCTTTCTAAAAAACGCCTGCCTGAGTGTGTTATCGCTAATTTTGCCCGTTCACCAGCGTTTATCATTAGATAAATAGGCTACTTGTTTGTGGAAAGAAGGGCTTTAACTGTTTGACAGGGAGGGCTTCTTTCTACCGAGCATGGCTGGTGTGCTGATTGATGGGCACCAAATGGATGACGGATCTATCCAGCCGGTCTTAGTGGGTGAGTAGCGTGCAGTCAGTATCAGCGGAGGATGTATGGCTGATAAAGAAACCAGTGAACCGGAAAACCAGAACAGGGAAGAATCACAGCCTGAGGACGGTGCGCCTCGCCAGGCTCCCCCTGACGGGCAGGCCCAACAGCAACCCGACGAGGAAGCGCTGGACCAGGCGGTGGTTCTGGGGGCGGATCAGTATGATCAGTCCGCCGTCGAACGATCGGCTCCGGAGTCTTCGGGCGAGCAGCCCCCTGAAGAGGAGCTCGACCCGTCACTGGCGCTCGACCGTGACCAGTATGACCAGAACGCCATCCGGCGCGACGGCATTCAGCGTTCCGGTGAGCCGGAGCCGGAAGAGGCGCTGGGTCGCACGGCTGCTTTAAACCGTGACCAGTACAGCCAGTCAGAGATCAACCAGCCCGCCGCTGACACCGATACGACCCTCACGCGACGCAGCGATCCGGAGTCCCGGAAAGAGGGGCCTGAGCAACAGGAAGAATCCCTGGGGCGTACCACCGCCCTGAACCGGGATCAGTACAGCCAGTCTGACATTAACCAGCCTTCCACTGAGACGGCCAGCACGATGGCCCGGCGCAATGAACCCACCTCCCGCTCAAGCGGTAACCAGAAACCGGATGCTGAAACCGCTTATGCCCGTATGCCGACAGTTGACCGAACCGAAGAAAGTGTCCTGATTGTCCAGGAACCTTCGGTGCGGGTGGTGATCGGTGAACGCGGTGGGCCAGCGCCGGTACGGCGTGTTGAGAGTAAAGAACCGCCCGCCGAAGAGACCAGTGCCCCTGAACCGGCGGCCCGGGTCAACCAGGCGCCGGTGGCCAATGCGGACCGTGGCGAGGGTCGGGCTGACAGCCAGTTCGAGATTGATGTGCTGGCCAATGACACAGACGGCAATCCTGATGATACGCCAGGCACTTTCACACTGGATCAGGTTCGAATCGTTAGCCACATCGGCCCTGGAGGCAGTGGACAGGTGGCCATTGTTGACAATCGACTGGTCTTTACGCCAGGTACGGATTTCGATGCCCTGGCGGAAGGGGAAACGGCCACGGTCACCGTGCGTTACCAGATGTCGGACGATGAGGGCGCCAGTGCTTCATCCATGGCGACTGTCATTGTCACCGGCGTCAACGCCACCCCGGACGCGACGGACGATACCCTGTTGGTGCAGGAAGGCGGCAGTCATACGTTCACGGTGGCCGACTTTGGTTTCCGTGATATCGATACCAGTGATTCCCTGCAGTCGGTCACTATTACACGGTTACCCGCGGCGGGTAGCCTGACTCTCAACAATGTAGCCGTCATAGCAGGACAGATGATCACGTCCGCTGAACTGTCTACCCTGACGTTTACACCAGAGAACAATGCTAACGGTGACGGTTATGCCGACCTGCAATTCACGGTCAGTGATGGTCGCGCTGTCAGTTCGGTACGAACACTGACTGTTGATGTCGGTGAGGTAAACGATGCGCCGACTGCACAGGATAAAACCCTCAGCATCAACGAAGATAGCAGCCATACGTTCACGGTAGCAGACTTCGGCTTCAGTGATATTGATACCGGCGACACCCTGCAGTCGGTGACCGTGACCCAACTGCCAGCGGCAGGCACACTTACCCTCAATGGTTCGGCGGTGACGGCCAACCAGGTGATACAGGCATCCGATATCGGCAACCTGATATTCACTCCGGCCGCCAATGCCAACGGAACCGGCTATGCGGACCTGAAGTTCACTGTCAGCGACGGAGCGCTGAGCAGCAGCGCACAAACCCTCACCTTTGATGTCACCGCAGTCAACGATGCACCCACCGCAGCAGACAAGACGCTGACCATTAATGAGGATGGCAGCCACACCTTTGCGGCGACAGACTTCGGCTTCAGTGATATTGATACCGGCGACACCCTGCAGTCGGTGACCGTGACCCAACTGCCAGCGGCAGGCACACTTACCCTCAATGGTTCGGCGGTGACGGCCAACCAGGTGATACAGGCATCCGATATCGGCAACCTGATATTCACTCCGGCCGCCAATGCCAACGGAACCGGCTATGCGGACCTGCAGTTTACCGTCAGCGACGGAGCGCTGAGCAGCAGCGCACAAACCCTCACCTTTGATGTCACCGCAGTTAACGATGCACCCACCGCAGCAGACAAGACGCTGACCATCAATGAGGATGGCAGCCACACCTTTGCGGCGACAGACTTCGGCTTCAGTGATATTGATACCGGCGACACCCTGCAGTCGGTGACCGTGACCCAACTGCCAGCGGCAGGCACACTTACCCTCAATGGTTCGGCGGTGACGGCCAACCAGGTCATTTCTTCGGCCGATATCGGCAACCTGGTGTTTACACCGGCCGCCAATGCCAACGGAACCGGCTATGCGGACCTGAAGTTCACCGTCAGCGACGGTGCGCTCAGCAGTAGCGCACGAACCCTGACCTTTGATGTAACCGCCGTCAACGATGCACCAGTACTACCGACGCTGGAAATGCAAGGGCTTCGTGGTGAGGTCTTTGAAACCGGTTCAGGTATTCCCAACCTGGCGACAGTGGATAACCTGATCGCTTCTCAGGCGGCGACGGCGACCTTTACGGCTACGGAGTTGAACTACAGCGGGGGAACTACACTTTCCGGATTCCTCGGAGATGATGGCAACAGCCTCAGCGGTTCCCAAACCTTGACGCCGGAGACCTTCGGGATACGCCTGACCGGTTGGATAGAGATACCTGCCGGCACCCACAGCTTTACCATCAATTCGGATGACGGGGTCAGGCTGACTATTGGTAATGAAGTGGTGATCGAACAGGATCAGCTGGGTAATTTTACCGGCTTGAACGGGCAGTACACCGCAGCTGAGAGCGGCCTGGTGCCGATTGAGATCATTTACTACGAGCATAGCGGCGGGCAGGTTCTGGAGATATCCAGCAGTCTGACCGGCAATGCGGCGCTGGACACCAGCGTTTTGTCGACATCGGCACTGACGCTCGATTCCATTGCCGAGGATATTGATGGCGCCAGTAACACAGGGACGACGGTCAGTGCGTTTTTGCAGGATGTCACCATTGGTGATGTGGACGGCAGTGCACAGGATGCCATTGCCATTACCTCAGTAGATGACAGCAATGGTACCTGGCAGTACTCACGGGATAGCGGTACGACATGGACAGCCGTTGATGACGGCGCGCTGGCGGAGACCCATGCGCTGCTGCTGGCGGGCAGTGATCTGTTCCGGTTCGTACCCAATGCCAACTACCATGGCCCCGTCGCCTTTGATTTTCGGGCCTGGGACCAGTCCAGCGGTACGACGGGCAGTTATGCCGATACCAGCACTAATGGTGGCACCACGGCCTTCAGTCAACAATCGGGTGAAGGGCATCTCTTCGTCAGCCCGGTGAACGATGCGCCTGTCTCTGAGGACAAAACATTCACCATTGCAGAGGACGGTAGTCATACCTTTGCGGCGGCGGATTTTGCTTTCACCGATGCTGACAGTGGAGATACCCTGCAGTCCGTGACGATCACACAACTACCGGCGGCTGGCAGTCTGACACTGAACGGTACTGCTATCACCCTGAACCAGACCATTCATGCAACGGATATCGGCAACCTGGTCTTTACGCCGGTGGCGAATGCTCATGGTGATGATTACGCTGATCTGCAGTTTACCGTCAGTGACGGTACGGCCAGCAGCACAGCCAAAACCCTCACCTTTGATGTGACCTCAACCCCTGACCCCCTGGTGCAAACCGGGCAGGGGCTGAGGGGGGAACTCTTTGATGCGGGTTCTATTCCCAACCTGGCCACGATGGACAACCTGATATCGACGGGTACCCCTGTCGCAACCTTTACTGCCAGCTCGCTCAATTATCAGAACGGTGCCAATGTCGAGGGATTCCTGGGAACGGATGGTGCCAGCCTGACAGGCAGCCAGACATTGGCCCCGGAAACGTTCGGCATTCGTCTGAGCGGGTTTATCCGTGTGCCGGCGGGGATCCACGATTTCACCATCAATGCCGACGATGGTGTCCGTTTGACCATTGACGGTGAGGTGGTGATTCAACAGGATGGCACCGGCATGTTTAATGGGTTGTCGGGACAGTATGTTGCAACAGAACCTGGCCTGGTGCCCATTGAGATTGTTTACTACGAGCACGAAGGTGATCAGAACTTCCGGGTCACCAGCAGCCTGACCGGTGGCGGAACCCTGGACAGCAGCGTTCTGTTTGCCCATGTCCTGCCGGCCATTGCAGAAGATATTGATGCATTGACCAACACCGGTACCCGGGTCAGCGACCTGCTGACCGATGGCACCATTACCGACGATGACGGCGCTGTCTCCGAATCCATGGCCATCACGTCTGTGGATAACGGCAATGGCGCCTGGCAGTACTCCCGGGATGGCGGCACCAGTTGGCAGGCAGTGGATGACGGATCACTGGCCGAAAACCATGCGTTGCTGCTGGCCGATACCGACCTGCTCCGATTTGTTCCTGATACTCATTATAGTGGTGCCGCATCGTTCGATTTCCGGGCCTGGGACCAGTCCAGTGGCACGGCGGGCAGCTATGCCGATACCAGCAGCAATGGTGGCACCACTGCTTTCAGTACGGCCATCAGCAGCGCAGCGGTGGAAATTTCGCCGGTGACGGATGCCCCCGCCATTACCTTGAATAATAATGACTTTTTACTGGATACGGAGTTAATCACCAATGGCAGCGTGAACGGAACCGAAGGCTGGGATTTCAGTGGTAATGTCCGGGTCTTCAACGACTTCATGCAATTCAGCGGAGGGCAAACCCCGATCACTGGTGTGGTAGAACAATCTTTCGCTATTTATCAGGACGCCAATTATGCCCTGAACCTTGATTACCGAAGCTGGAATACCAGCCTGGTCTCGGCTCGCGTAGAGATTGTTGACTCGGCTTCGGGAACCGTACTGGCCTCACAGAATGTCAGCAGCAATACGGCGTCTTTACAGGGGTTGAGTCTCGACTTCACTGGTATAGCTACAGGTAATGCATTGCTCCGTATAACGGATACAACACCAAACACCGATGGTGCTGATCTTGTCATTGATAATGTATCTATCCAGGCTCCCAGCGTGGAAAACGATGCGATGCCTGCGGTGGTTTCCGGGCAGGAAGACCAGGCTATTGCCGTTGATCTCACGGTTACCACGCCAGACAGTGACGGTTCGGAAACCCTGGCCATTGAGCTAAGCGGTATTCCCTCCGGTGTCGTACTGAATGATGGTACAAATACATTGACGTCTACTGGGGCGGCGATAGATGCTTCTGGCTGGAACCTGGGCAGCCTGACCCTGACGCCGCCGGCAAACAGCCACGATGATTTCACCTTCACCGTGAAAGCGACCGCCACGGAAACGGCGACGGGCGCCACGAATGTCACCAATCAGGCACTCACTGTCCATATCGAAGCGGTCAATGATGCACCGACCGCGCAGGATAAAACCCTCAGCGTCAACGAGGATGCCAGCCATACGTTTGTTGCCGGGGATTTTGGCTTTGCGGATGTCGACACGGGCGACACCCTCCAATCTTTGACTATTACACGACTGCCATCTGTGGGCAGCCTGACGCTGAATGATACGCCGGTCACACTTAACCAGGTCATAACAGCCGCCAATATCGGCAACCTGAAATTTGCCCCGGCAACTCATGCCAGCGGTAACAGTTATGCGGATCTGCAGTTTACGGTCAGTGATGGTGAGCTGAGCAGTAGTGCTCAAACAGTGACGTTTAATATCTCACCAGTGACAGATGCCCCAACGGTCGAGTTGAATAACGACGTATACGGAGACCTGTCGCTGGATACTAATCTGATCAGTAATGGGCAGTTTGCGACGGGTTCTGACTGGACATTGTCGGGCAGTGTTGGCATTTCCTCATCACGCCAGAGCCTGGGGTTTAGTGGCGGTGAGTCACCCGTGACAGGTGTGGCAGAGCAAACCTTTGTCATTCATCCTGATATCAACTACTCGTTGAGTTTGGGATTTGCCAGTGCCAATACGAATCCGGTTTCCGGACGGATAGACATCATTGATGCGGATTCCGGCACGGTACTGGCCAGTCAGAATGTGAATACGAGTAGCCCAACGTATCAGACACTGAATCTCGATTTCACCGGCATTGCCGCTGGCAATGCGATTCTGCGGATTACGGATACTACGGCGACTACCTCCAACAGAGACCTCTATGTTGATAATGTTTCCATTCAGGCTGAGAGTGCGGACAATCCCAACCATAATCCCCAGGTGAATGGCACTGAGGACCAACCGGTTGTGGTCAACCTCAGCGCGGCGACGCCGGACAGTGATGGCTCGGAAACCCTGGCCATTGAGTTAAGTGGTATTCCCTCCGGTGTTGTACTGAGCGACGGTACGAACACGCTGACGTCCACCGGCGCAGCCATTGATGTATCGGACTGGGACCTGGGCAGCCTGACCCTGACGCCGCCGGCCAACAACCACGATGATTTCACGTTCACAGTTACGGCGACTGCCACTGAAACTGCCACGGGCACGACGAATGTCACCACCCAGGCGATCAATGTCCATATCGAAGCGGTGAATGATCCGCCCGTCATTGCCGAAGGCGATACCGTCGACACCAGCGCCGCTTTTGTGTTCTCGGAAGGTACTGGTACTACGGTGGCTGATCAGAGTGGCAACGATAATGGGATGACACTAACCGGTAGCGCGACCTGGGGTACGGGACATGATGGTTCCGGCACCGCATTTGAAATGGACGGTACTTCCGGTGCCGGGGAACTCAGTGGTCTGCAGACTGGCGGTGCCATGACGGTTTCCGCCTGGGTGAGATTCGACAGTTTCGGCCAGAACTGGTCACGGGTGTTTGATTTCGGTGATGGACCCAGTGCCGATAATATTCTATTGGGCCACGTAACAACGACTAATGATCTGGGTTTCCAGGTCCGTGATGGCGATGGTACGGCACATACGCTGACCATTGACAACTTCTTCACCGCCGGTGAGTGGGTGCATGTCGCTGCAACGGTCGACAGCAGTGGTTTGATGACCGTCTATAAGGACGGCGTGGAGGCTGGAACCCTTCAGGGGGGCGTCCCGCCGGAAAAAGTCCGGACAAATAACTTCATCGGTAAGAGTAACTGGTCTCAGGACGGTTATATGGATGGCGCCGTGGATGATTTCGCGGTATTCAATGAAGCGCTGGATGCCTCCCAGATCAGCAACCTCTACCAGGCCAGTCAGCTGGACGATTTCATCGACGCCAACTTCACCCTGGATGAAAACAGCGCCAACGGCACAGTGGTCGGGCAGGTCTCCGGCAGTGATACGGAAGATGGCACCAATGTGACTTATTCTCTGGCGGACAACGCCGGCGGCCGCTTCGCCATCAACAGCACCACCGGTGAGATCACCGTTGCCGACAGCAACCTCCTTGACCATGAAACCGACGGCAGCCATACCCTGCGCGTGCGGGTGACCGATTCCGGCGGACTCAGCAGTGAACGGGATTTCGTGGTTCAGGTGGCGGATGTCAATGAGGCGATCAGTGACCTGACATTCTCAGTAGACAGTGCACAGGCAGACCCTACCCCCGCCCCGGTGTCGGAATGGAACTTTGATAACAGCTTTGACAGTGAGGCGGGCGGTAACAGCTTTTCTGGTGATAGCCCGACGTTTGTCACCGGGCCCAACGGTCAGGTTGAAAATGCCATTCATTTTGACGGTAGCAATACGGCTTTTCTCGCCAGTGCGGCGGTATCCGAAACATCGTCTGCCATTGGTCTCTGGTTCCGTACCACGGGGGCAGGGACATTGATGGAGATAACAACTGCTAGTACGCTAAGCGCCCATGACCGAAATGTGTGGATTGATAGTGATGGCAGAATCAATGCCCGTATCTATACCTCAGGTGGTAGCGAGGTCATCACCAGTGATATTTCTGACACCTTCAATGATGGTGAATGGCATTATGTAGTACACAGTTATGGTGGTGATGTGGGTGGACAAACGCTGTTTGTTGATGGGCAAAGCGTGGCTTCCGGTAATTTCACAGCATCGGGATTCGACTGGCAGGACAGCATTCGGCTCGGTAGTTCAGTGAGTACGCTGACTGGTGGCTCAACCTTTAACGGTGATATCGGCGGACTACAAGTCTTTGATCAGGCGTTAACGGCGAATGATGTGTCTGCTGCCATGCTCCGCCCGGATGCCGTTATTGATGAAAATATTACCACCGCTGTCACCATCGGTACCCTGTCACTGGTTGATCCCGACAATGCGGATGAAGCTTTTGGCCAGCACACCTTTACGGTGTCGGATAACCGGTTCGAGGTCGTCAATGGCGAACTGCGCCTGAAAGCGGCGCAGTCGCTGGACCACGAGACTGAATCGTCCATCGATGTCACGGTGACCGCTACCGACAACAACAACGCCGGCTTTACCCGCAGCGAGACCTTCACGATTCTGGTGCAGGATGTCAACGAAGCACCGACGGCCCAGAACAAGACGCTGTCCCTCAATGAGGACGATAGCCACACGTTTGCGGCAGCCGATTTCGGTTTCAGCGATGTGGACGATGGCGACAGCCTGCAATCGGTGACCATCACCCGGTTGCCGTCAGACGGTAGCTTGACCTTGGATGACACACCCGTTACCGCCAACCAATCGATTGCTGCAAGTGAACTCGGTAACCTCAAGTACACACCTGCCGCCAATGCCCATGGCACCGGTTATGCCGACCTGCAGTTTACCGCCAGTGATGGCACAGCAGACAGCGGCGTACAGACGCTGACCTTCGATGTGGCCTCCGTCAATGACGCGCCCGACATCTCGGCGACGGTTGATCCGGCACGGGCAACCACCGGGCCGACGGCGGATCATGCATGGGATTTCGACAACAGCTATGACAGTGAAGCGGGCAGCCAGGCCTTTGCCGGTGCAACCCCCACCTTTACCAGTGGACCACCGAACAGTCAGTTTGCGAATGCCGTAGCGTTTGATGGCAGTGCTACGACGTTCAATGTACCGCTGAATGTCTCGGAAACCGCCTATACCGTCTCTTTCTGGTTCAGGGCCGATAATGCCGGTGGGCTGCTTCAGATCGAAGGCGGTGGCCATGATCGCAATGTTTTCCTCAACGCCGATGGGACGATTACCGCCCGGGTATGGCAGGACGAGTCCATCACCAGCACGGTAGGGGAAACCTACAACGACGGCGAGTGGCACCATGTAGTACACACGTTCGGTGGCGCGGTGGGTGGCCAGACACTGTATGTGGATGGTGGAGAAGTGGCCAGCGGTACGATGTCAGCCTCCGCCTTTACCGGCCAGACGCATTTGCGGCTGGGATATTCCAGTCAGGGGAATACGCACCTAGACGGGGCGATTGCAGGGCTTCAGGTGTTCGATGACGCCGTGACTGCCACCGAGGCCCAACAGCTTTTTGACCCGAACAGCGTGGTGGCGATTGATGAAAACACCACCGGCGCAGTGGTCATTGGCACATTGGATGTGACCGACCCAGACAGTGAGACAGATCCTTTCGGCCAGCACAGCGTCACCGTCTCTGATAACCGCTTCGAGGTGGTCAGTGGCGAACTGCGCCTGAAGGCCGGGCAGTCACTTGACCATGAGGCCGAGGACAGGATCAATGTCACGGTCACAGCAACCGATAACAACGGCACAGGGTTATCCACCGACAAGGTATTCACCATCCTGGTGCAGGATGTTAACGAAGCCCCGGTATTAACCACCACCCTGGATACCGCGGTCAGCAATGAGGCCATGGTCAACACCGAGACCGACAGCACCCAGAATCAAGCGGTGCTGTCACCCATGGACGATGGCGGTTATCTGGCCGTCTGGCACTCTACAGAAAACGGCGGCCATGCCATCAAGGCGCAGAAGTATGCGTATGTGGATGAGACCCGCACCATCACCGTCGCGGATCACAGTTTTGAGAGTGTCACGTATGCGGATGGTGGGCATTCAGGTCTCCCTGCAGACAGCGCCTGGTCATTCAGTGGAATCGGTAATACCTGGAACCCCCAGGCCGCTGCCATTACC
Organism: Kistimonas asteriae; assembly: GCF_018263925.1. Classification (GTDB taxonomy): domain Bacteria; phylum Pseudomonadota; class Gammaproteobacteria; order Pseudomonadales; family Endozoicomonadaceae; genus Kistimonas; species Kistimonas asteriae. The sequence continues at coordinate 6,314 of NZ_JAEVHF010000003.1, read as the reverse complement.
TCGGAGGCATCGGATGGCGATAATGTCGCTTATATCAGTTCCGGAACAGCCTCCCAAACCCTGACGGAAACCTTTTCCCGTGATACCAGCTATCAACTGCAGGTCGATGTCGGGAACCGGAGTGATACAGCGGGCTTTGCCAATTATGCCGTAAGGATTACTGCCGGCGGGGTGGTGCTGGCGACCGATGGCTCTGTCTCACCGGCAGAAGGCCAGTGGGAAACCCTGACGCTCAACCTGGATGGTTCTACCATTGCGGAGAATTCGGCGGCATTAGGTCAGCCTATTACGATTGAACTGGTGCATGTCAGCGGGCCGCAGATGCATTTTGACAATGTCCGCCTGACTGGCACCACACCCGAACTGCAGACGGAGGGTGCTGAGTTCCAGGTGGATACAGTGACTCTGGCCAGTGATGAATCCGTCTCACAACCGCTGGTAGCGACACTGGACAATGGCAGTTATGCCGTCGCCTGGCGCTTCCTGGATCCGGGCAGTCTCAGTCAGACAAAGATGCGGATTTTTGCCAGTGACGGTACAGAGATTCAAAGTGAGTTCATAGTGGATTCGGCCAGTGGAAATAACTATACACCCGACCTGATAGCGCTCACGGATAACCGATTCCTGGTTGCTCATACGGTGGATGCGGGATCCATCAATGCCGTCATCATGGATGCCGAAGGGAATACCCTTCAAACCACGACCTCCATTGGTACGCTGGGTGGTTGGGGTAGCCCGGGCTGGGCGGGGCCTGAGGCAACGGCCCTGAATAATGGCGGGTTTGCCCTGGTGTGGCGCGCTTCGGGTGATACGGCCGATGACAGCGCCAGAATCCAGTTCTTTGACAGTGATGGGAACAATACCACCGGCGAGATCAGCTTTGGCGACACCAACCCCGCTGCCGACCGCCATTTTGAGATCGATACCCTGGAAAATGGCGAGGTGGTCACCGTCTATCAGAGCGGCGACAACCTGTTCTTCCAGCGCTGGTCCGACACGGGCACCGAGCAGGGTTCCCCGGTTCAGATCAACACCTCGGTGGCGCCGGATATTTCCACACTGGCAGAGGTCTCCATTGAAGCACTAAGTGATGGCGGTTTCTTTGTGGTCTGGCGCAGCACCTCGCAGGATGCGGATGGCACCCTGGGTGTCTTTGGTCGGCGTTTCGATGCCAGCGGTAATCCGCTCACCGGTGAGATTGCCATCAACAGCACGTCGGCGGATAACCAGTTTGATCCTTCCGTGGTTCAACTCGATAGCGGTGCTTTGCAGGTACTGTGGACCTCGAACCAGGATGGCAATGACAACATTTACAGTGCTTCAGTGGGACTTGGTGGCAACCAGGTACATGAAAATGCTAACCATGGCACCCTCGTGGGCCGTGCCAGCGCCACGGATGCAGAAGATGGCACGACCCTGACCTACGAACTGGTTAATGATGCCAGCGGTCGCTTTGCCATTGATGCGACGACCGGTGATATCACGGTGGCCGATGGCACCCGGCTGGACCATGAAACGGATGCGTCCCATACGATCCGGGTGCGTGTGACCGACAGTGGCAGCCTGACCGCCGAGCAGGACATGGTCATCCAGGTGCAGGATGTGAACGAGGCGCCGGAGGTCTCCGGTGCGGTGATGGTCACGGCGCCGGAGAGTCTGGACGCCCATACGGTGACAGAAGCCTTCCTGCTCGGTAATGCCTCTGATGTGGATGGCGACACCCTGAGTGTTCAGGATGTCAGCATCAATGGCGTGACGGCGCACCGGCATGATTTCCAGGGCAGTTTCTCAGCCGGTACCGGCGGCAGCGTGGCGATCAATGGCGATACGCTGACATTGACATCCGGCGCGGAAGAAAACGTGGTGCTGATTGATACCACCGGCGGTGGAACCCGTGATACAGATTTACACCTGGATTTCACGGTAGCGCCGACGGACGGCCATGCAACCCGCAATAATTTTATCGTCTTTGACTATGTTGATGCCAATAACTACAAAGCCATCGGAAGTTATGATGGCGGTGGTTCACCACACTGGGTCGTTGAACAATGGACTAACGGCACATCGACCCGACTGTCTTCATTTAATGAAACCAGTGCTAATTCCAACATCAACACAGGCCGCCATTATGAAGTAGATATTGTTGATAACCGGGTGAGCCTGACAGTGGATGGCGTGGAAAAGATTACCCATCAGTTCAGCGAAAATATCAGTGATGGCGAGCTCGGGGTCATGAACCGGGGGAACGCTGTTTCTACCTATACACTGAACGGTGCTGACTGGGATATCTACCCGGATAACCAGCATGCCGTCTACGACAACAGCGACGGCACCTGGACCATCCTGCCCGGTGACGACCTGGCCGGCGACCTGACCCTGGATTACAACGTCTCTGACGGTGAACTCACGACCGCCGCAACGGCGGTGATTCCCGTTGACCGGTCGCCGGACGCCAGCATCGAACTCAGCGATACCACGGGCATCAGCGACGATGTGCTGCCGGTGGAAACCACTGCCAGCGGTGATCCACTGACCGTGACTTCGGTGAATGGCCAGACGGTGGCGGCCACGGGCACGACCAGTATCGACGGTGAGTTCGGTACCCTGGATATTGCCGCTGACGGCAGCTGGACCTATAACCTGGATGCCGCCTATGCCAGTGTGGATCTGGACAGCAACCTGGTAGGCCGGTGGACCTTTGATGAAGGCACTGGCACCACGGTAGCGGACAGTTCAGCCGTCGACACGATCGCGGATAACGGCACGCTGAATGGCGCGACATTTGCCAGTGAGGGTATTAGCGGCAGTGCGGTCGCTTTTGATGGCAGCAATGACCGCATTGACGTGGCGAATTCCACTGAACTCAACACCTATACCGGCACCAAGTCAGCCTGCACCATCAGTCTGGCCTTTAAAGTCGATCCGGCCAATGACCTGACGGGTACCCAGATACTCTATGAACAGGGCGGAATATCCAATGGCTTCAATATTTATATTCGTGACGGCAATTTATACGTTGGCGCATGGAGTGAGTCGACGTCATGGAATGGTGCTTATGTCAGTACTAGCCTCAGTGCCTTGGATTCAGGTTGGCATAGCGTTTCGCTAGTGCTAGATGCCACCAGTGCAACTGCTGGTGAGAGGACGCTGACAGGTTATTTGGATGGTATTGATTTTGGTACGAAAACAGGCGCCGCAGCTGTCAGCGCTCATGGCGGTGCCATTGCGTTTGGTGGTATGAGTCAGGATACCCAGATTGATACGGGTGACCTGTCGGGAGATGGGAATTATTTCCAGGGTGAGATGGATGAGGCCCGGATTTACAACCGGGCGTTGAGCGATGCAGAGGTCCGGGTACAGGGCCAGATGGATAAGTCGGAAACCTTCAGCTACGACGTCTCGGATGGCACGCATACCAGCACTGCCACTTTGGCCATTGATGTGCAACATACCCTCGACAGCACCGGTGGCATCAGCGGCACAGTGGGGAATGACACCCTGACCGGCACTGCCTTCGGTGAACGGATCGATGGCTTGGCCGGCATGGATACCCTGATTGGTAATGGTGGTGATGATTGGCTGGTCGGGGGCGCCGGCAACGATACCCTGACCGGCGGCGCCGGTTCCGACACCTTTGTCTGGATTGCCGGCCATGAAGGCACGGCATCTTCGGTTGCCATTGATACCATCACGGATTTCAACGCCACCGCCGGTGGTGATGCGATTGACCTGAGCCTGCTGCTTGCGGGTGAAACCGAGACAACGCTGGATCAGTACCTGAACGTCAACGTGACCGGCGGCAATACCGAGATAGAGGTCAAGCCTACCGGCGCCGGTGGTGATGTCACCCAGAAAATTGTCCTGGAAGGGGTTGACCTGTCAGGGCTTGGGGATAATACAGCGATTTTGAATACCCTGTTGCAGAACGGAAATCTGCACATTGACGGTTGAGCGGTATCGGGGATAACCGCTTGTGTTGTACAGCCATGGATAGGGAGGTCGTATGGCTGATAATGAAAATAAGCAGACCGGCTCTGAGTCTGCTAATGGGCCGAATGAACCGGTAAAGCCAACACCTGAGGATGCGCAGGAACACCATGAGGAGCAGGAGTCCTCTTCCGCACAACCGGTGGTGGTACATCCAGAGCAGGAACAGCCTGAGGGTGAGGAGGGAGCACCGGAAGAGTCCGTTGATCCCGCCATTGTTGTGGACGGGGTGACCTACGACCGGTTCGGCAACCAACAAGATTCCGGGGAAACGGAAAATCCGTTTATGCCGGAAGACGTTGATGAACTGGATAAGGGGCAATCCGATTACACGGTTTTAACGCAGAATTCCGAGACACGTGAATTCCCGCAGCCATCGTCCTCCCGCGATGACACTGACGCCCGTCACAGTGAACAGGGCAGTCACGACCAACCTGAAGACAAGCTGGATAAAACCCCGTTCATCACCCGCACAGAATCCAGCATATTGGATATAGACACCGAAGATGCCCGTCAGACAGTGGACAGGACACCTGGTGCATTCTCTGAGTCCGATAGAGAGCAGCCTGAAGAGATCGTCATGACGACGGTCACGCGGGTGAATGAAATCCCGGTTGCCCGGCAGGACAGTGGTACGGGTGATGAAAATGAGACCTTTATCGTTGATGTGCTGGCCAATGATACGGATGCCAATACCGATGATGGGCCGATGAACTTCACCCTTGATCGTGTCGCGATTATTGCGGTTGATGGTGACGTCGAGACCGGTCGTGGGCAGGCCAACATTGTGAATAACCAGTTGCAGTTTGTCCCCGGTGAGGACTTTGATGCTTTGGCGGAAGGGGAAGACGCAACGGTTGTCGTCCGTTACAGCATGTCGGACCGGTTTGGAGGCAGCTCGGAATCGACTGTGACGCTGACGATCACCGGCAGCAATGATGCCCCTTTTGTCAGCAGCGCGATTACCTCAGAGGCCGGCGCGGATGACGCCAGCTATACCATTGATCTTCTGTCCCATGCCAGTGATGTTGATATCAGTGACACGTTGTCGGTACAGGATGGCAGTGTCCAGCTGGTGAGTGGTGATGACAGCGGTATCCGTATCAGCGGCAACCAGATGGCTGTGGATCCTTCCGCGTATGCCTATCTCGAGAACAATGAGCAGGCGGTGATTGAATACCGCTTTACGGTGGAAGACGACAAAGGTGGCACCGTTGAACAGGTTGCCACCATTACCCTGACGGGGACAAATGATATCCCGGTCGCTGCTGCCGATGTCGGCAGTGCCTCGGAAAATCAGGTGCTGATGCTGGATGTGCTGGCCAATGATACCGATGCCGATGCCGGTGATCATTACGGGACATTGAATCTCGATCGCGCTGAGATTGTTGATAGCAATGGCGATTCGTTAACAGGACAAGGTTCAGTGACGATTTCAAACCGGCAACTCCGGTTTGAACCGGGAACCGATTTTGATTACCTGGCGACCGGTGAAACCGCGACTGTCACCGTACGCTATGAAATCTCTGACAGAGCCGGCGCAACCTCTGAGGCTACAGCGACGATCACCGTGACTGGCACCAACGATGATCCGGTGGCCACTGCTGATACCGCATCGGGTCATGAAAATCAGACGCTGACTATCGATGTGCTGGCCAACGATACTGATGTGGATCACAACGATGGCCCAGCCAACTTCAGCCTCGATAGCGTGCAGATCGTCGATGGTGACGGCAATCCGTTAAGCGGTCAGGGCACCGTCAGCGTGGTGAACAACCAGCTGCAGTTTGTGCCGGGGGCGGATTTCGACAGCTTGGCCAATGGTGAAAGTACGACCGTCACCGTGCGTTATGTGATGTCCGATAACGAAGGGGCGACCTCGGAATCCACGGCGACCATCACCGTGACCGGCACCAACGATGATCCGGTGGCGAGTGCGGATACGCAAACGGGTCATGAGAATGAAACCCTCACGATTGATGTATTGGCCAACGATACCGATGTTGATCATAACGATGGTCCAGCAAACTTCAGTCTCGATAGCGTGCAAATCGTCGATGGTGACGGCAATCCGTTAAGCGGACAGGGCACCGTCAGCGTGGTGAACAACCAGCTGCAGTTTGTGCCGGGCAGTGACTTCGATAGTTTGGCCAACGGTGAAAGTACGACCGTCACCGTGCGTTATGTGATGTCCGATGATGAAGGGGCGACCTCGGAATCCACGGCGACCATCACCGTGACCGGCACCAACGATGATCCGGTGGCGAGTGCGGATACGCAAACGGGTCATGAGAATGAAACCCTCACGATTGATGTATTGGCCAACG
>NZ_JAEVHF010000039.1 GCF_018263925.1 Kistimonas asteriae | reverse complement strand
CCCAGCCGGATGAAGGCTCAGTCACTAATAACGGTGATGGGACCTTCAGCTTTAACCCGAACAGTGACTTCCAGGATCTGGCTGCGGGTGAAACCCGTCAGGTTACGTTTACCTATGAAGCGGTGGATGATTCCGGTACGGCAAACGACACCAGCGAACCGGCAACCGTCACGATTACGATCACGGGCACCAACGACAAGCCAACCGCCGAAGTGGCAAGCGTCAGTGCCACGGAAGATGGTGCAGCGGTCACGGGCAGCTTCAGTGCCACGGATGCCGATACCACCGATACCCACACCTACAATATTCTGACCCAGCCCGATGAAGGCTCAGTCACTAATAACGGTGATGGTACCTTCAGCTTTAACCCGAACAGTGATTTTCAGGATCTGGCTGCGGGTGAAACCCGTCAGGTCACGTTCACGTATGAAGCGGTAGATGATTCCGGTACGGCAAACGACACCAGCGAACCGGCTACCGTCACGATTACCATTACAGGCACCAACGACAAGCCAACTGCCGAAGTGGCAAGCGTCAGTGCCACGGAAGATGGCACAGCGGTCACGGGCAGCTTCAGTGCCACGGACGCGGATACCACCGATACCCATACCTTCAACATCCTGACCCAGCCCGATGAAGGCTCAGTCACTAATAACGGTGACGGCACCTTCAGTTTTAACCCGAACAGTGACTTCCAGGATCTGGCTGCGGGTGAAACCCGTCAGGTCACGTTTACCTATGAAGCGGTGGATGATTCCGGTACGGCAAACGACACCAGCGAACCGGCTACCGTCACGATTACCATTACAGGCACCAACGACAAACCGACAGCCGAAGTGGCGAGTGTCAGTGCCACGGAAGATGGTGCAGCGGTCACGGGCAGCTTCGCTGCCACAGACGCCGATACCACTGATACCCATACCTTCAACATCCTGACCCATCCTGATGAAGGCTCAGTCACCAATAACGGTGACGGCACCTTCAGCTTTAACCCGAACAGTGACTTCCAGGATCTGGCTGCGGGTGAAACCCGTCAAGTTACCTTTACCTATGAAGCGGTAGATGATTCCGGTACGGCAAACGACACCAGTGAACCGACTACGGTCACCATCACAGTAACAGGCACCAATGATGCACCTGTCGCTGTGGCTGATACGGGTAATGCTTCTACCGTGGGTTCAACGCGACTGGATGTACTGGCCAACGATACCGATGTCGACAATGATGACGATGCCTCCAACTTCAGCCTGGATGGAGTGAGCATTACTGGCATTGCGGACAGTGATGGCAGTCGTACCACTAATGGCGGCTCTGTCAGTGTGGTGAATAATCAGCTGGAATTCGATCCGGCGGGGGATTTCGATTACCTGGCCATTGGCGAGAGTGCAACGGTCACTGTCAGTTACACCATGAGTGATGACTCAGGAGAGATATCAACAGCCACGGCCACGATCACGGTCAGTGGTACCAACAGTCAGCCGGTGGCCGAACTGGTCAGTGTTGATACGGCGGTGGAAGATGCGGGAGCCGTCTCTGGTAGCTTCAGTGCAACAGATGAAAACCTGAGCGACACTCATACGTTCAATATTCTGAGTCAACCGGATGAAGGCACGGTCACCAATAACGATGATGGTACCTTCAGCTTTAACCCGAACAGTGACTTCCAGGATTTGGCCGTCGGGGAAACCCGTCAGGTTACCTTTACCTATGAGGCAGTGGACAGCTCTGGCGAGGGTAATGCTGCCAGCGCGGCAGCCACGGTCACGGTAACGGTCACCGGTACGAATGATAAGCCGACTGCGGAGGTCGCGAGTGTCAGTGCCACCGAAGATGGCGCAGCGGTCACGGGTAGTTTCAGTGCGACGGATGTCGATACCACTGATACCCACACGTTTAATATTCTGACCCAGCCCGATGAAGGCTCAGTCACTAATAACGGTGACGGCACCTTCAGCTTCAACCCGAACAGTGACTTCCAGGATCTGGCTGCGGGTGAAACCCGTCAGGTTACGTTTACCTATGAAGCGGTGGATGATTCGGGTACCGCAAACGACACCAGCGAACCGGCTACGGTCACGATTACGATTACGGGTACCAATGACAAACCAACCGCCGAAGTCGCGAGTGTCAGTGCGACCGAAGACGGTGCAGCGGTCACGGGCAGCTTCAGTGCCACGGACGCCGATACCACCGATACCCACACGTTTAATATTCTGACCCAGCCCGATGAAGGCTCAGTCACCAATAACGGTGACGGCACCTTCAGCTTTAACCCGAACAGTGACTTCCAGGATCTGGCGGCCGGAGAAACCCGTCAGGTCACGTTTACCTATGAAGCGGTGGATGATTCCGGTACGGCAAACGACACCAGCGAACCGGCCACCGTCACGATTACGATCACGGGCACCAACGACAAGCCAACCGCCGAAGTGGCGAGTGTCAGTGCAACCGAAGATGGCGCAGCGGTCACGGGCAACTTCGGTGCAACGGACGCCGATACCACGGATACCCATACCTTCAACATCCTGACCCAGCCCGATGAAGGCTCAGTCACGAATAACGGTGACGGCACCTTCAGCTTCAACCCGAACAGTGACTTTCAGGATCTGGCTGCGGGTGAAACCCGTCAGGTCACGTTTACCTATGAAGCGGTGGATGATTCCGGTACGGCAAACGATACCA
>NZ_JAEVHF010000038.1 GCF_018263925.1 Kistimonas asteriae | reverse complement strand
TTTGTTCTTTAAAAATTTGGAATCTGAAAATTTTACTGTTGCTGAGCACTCTCAAGCAAACGATCTGGCGATCGTAATAGTAAATCCAACGCACTTAAAGGTAGCGTTGGTCTAGGCGTTTGATCATCTAAAGTGATCCTGGCTTAACAGGCGACTTCGGTTGTTGGGTTAATCCGGAAATTGTTTTGGGTTATATGGTCAAGTGACTAAGCGTGCACGGTGGATGCCTTGGCAGTCAGAGGCGATGAAGGACGTTGTAACCTGCGAAATGCGTCGGGGAGCTGGTAAACAAGCTTTGATCCGATGATGTCCGAATGGGGAAACCCACCTGTCGTAAGGCAGGTATCTCTTTCCTGAATACATAGGGATTGAGAGGCGAACCCGGGGAACTGAAACATCTAAGTACCCGGAGGAAAAGAAATCAACCGAGATTCCGTCAGTAGCGGCGAGCGAACGCGGATTAGCCCTTAAGCACTTTCAGGTTTAGCAGAACATGCTGGGAAGCATGGCCATAGTGGGTGATAGCCCCGTATGCGAAAGGCCTGATAGTGTGAAAACGAGTAGGACGGGACACGTGTTATCCTGTCTGAACATGGGGGGACCATCCTCCAAGGCTAAATACTCCTGACTGACCGATAGTGAACCAGTACCGTGAGGGAAAGGCGAAAAGAACCCCGTTGAGGGGAGTGAAATAGACCCTGAAACCGTGTACGTACAAGCAGTGGGAGCCGTTTTCGGACGGTGACTGCGTACCTTTTGTATAATGGGTCAGCGACTTACTTTCAGTGGCAAGCTTAACCGCATAGGGGAGGCGTAGGGAAACCGAGTCTTAATAGGGCGTTTGAGTCGCTGGGAGTAGACCCGAAACCGGGCGATCTATCCATGGGCAGGTTGAAGGTTGAGTAACATCAACTGGAGGACCGAACCGACTACCGTTGAAAAGTTAGCGGATGACCTGTGGATCGGAGTGAAAGGCTAATCAAGCCCGGAGATAGCTGGTTCTCCTCGAAAGCTATTTAGGTAGCGCCTCGTATCTCACCCACGGGGGTAGAGCACTGTGTCGGCTAGGGGCCCATCCCGGGTTACCAAACCGATGCAAACTCCGAATACCGTGGAGTGCAATTACGGGAGACAGACAGCGGGTGCTAACGTCCGTTGTCAAGAGGGCAACAACCCAGACCGCCAGCTAAGGTCCCAAAGTATGGTTAAGTGGGAAACGATGTGGAAAGGCCCAGACAGCCAGGAGGTTGGCTTAGAAGCAGCCACCCTTTAAAGAAAGCGTAATAGCTCACTGGTCGAGTCGGTCTGCGCGGAAGATGTAACGGGGCTCAAACCATACACCGAAGCTGCGGATTCAGTACAGTTTACTGTACTGGGTGGTAGAGGAGCGTTCTGTAAGCCGATGAAGGTCAAGCTGGAAGGCAGGCTGGAGGTATCAGAAGTGCGAATGCTGACATGAGTAACGATAAAGGGGGTGAGAAGCCCCCTCGCCGGAAGACCAAGGGTTCCTGCGCAACGCTAATCGGCGCAGGGTGAGTCGGCCCCTAAGGTGAGGTCGAAAGACGTAATCGATGGGAAACGGGTTAATATTCCCGTACCGGTTGTAACTGCGATGGAGTGACGGAGAAGGGTAGGCCGGCCTGGCGATGGTTGTCCAGGTTTAAGGCAGTAGGCAGTGGGACCAGGCAAATCCGGTTTCATAATGCTGAGAGCTGATGACGAGGTTACTAAGGTAACTGAAGTGGTCGATCCCATACTTCCAGGAAAAACTTCTAAGCGTCAGGTTACAAGCGACCGTACCCCAAACCGACACAGGTGGTCAGGTAGAGAATACCAAGGCGCTTGAGAGAACTCGGGTGAAGGAACTAGGCAAAATGGCACCGTAACTTCGGGAGAAGGTGCGCCGCTGATGGTGATGGGACTTGCTCCTTAAGCTGTCGGCGGTCGAAGATACCAGGTGGCTGCGACTGTTTATTAAAAACACAGCACTGTGCTAACACGAAAGTGGACGTATACGGTGTGACGCCTGCCCGGTGCCGGAAGGTTAATTGATGGGGTTAGCTTAGGCGAAGCTCTTGATCGAAGCCCCGGTAAACGGCGGCCGTAACTATAACGGTCCTAAGGTAGCGAAATTCCTTGTCGGGTAAGTTCCGACCTGCACGAATGGCGTAACGATGGCCACGCTGTCTCCACCCGAGACTCAGTGAAATTGAAATCGCTGTTAAGATGCAGTGTATCCGCGGCTAGACGGAAAGACCCCGTGAACCTTTACTACAGCTTCACAGTGGACCTTGATATGACTTGTGTAGGATAGCTGGGAGGCTATGAAGCGTGGACGCCAGTCTGCGTGGAGCCAATCTTGAAATACCAGCCTGGTCATGTTGGGGTTCTAACCTGGCACCATTATCTGGTGTGGGGACATTGTGTGGTGGGTAGTTTGACTGGGGCGGTCTCCTCCCAAAGAGTAACGGAGGAGCACGAAGGTGCGCTAAGTACGGTCGGACATCGTACGGTTAGTGTAAAGGCACAAGCGCGCTTGACTGCGAGAGGTACATCTCGAGCAGGTACGAAAGTAGGTCTTAGTGATCCGGTGGTTCTGTATGGAAGGGCCATCGCTCAACGGATAAAAGGTACTCCGGGGATAACAGGCTGATACCGCCCAAGAGTTCACATCGACGGCGGTGTTTGGCACCTCGATGTCGGCTCATCACATCCTGGGGCTGAAGCCGGTCCCAAGGGTATGGCTGTTCGCCATTTAAAGTGGTACGCGAGCTGGGTTTAGAACGTCGTGAGACAGTTCGGTCCCTATCTGCCGTGGACGTTGGAAGTTTGAGAAGAGCTGCTCCTAGTACGAGAGGACCGGAGTGGACGAACCACTGGTGTTCGGGTTGTTTCGCCAGAAGCATTGCCCGGTAGCTACGTTCGGACAGGATAACCGCTGAAAGCATCTAAGCGGGAAGCCCCCTTCAAGATGAGACTTCCCTGGACCTTCGAGGTCCCTGAAGAGCCGTCCAAGACCAGGACGTTGATAGGCTGGGTGTGTAAGCGTTGTGAGGCGTTGAGCTAACCAGTACTAATGACTCGTGCGGCTTGACCATATAACGCCAAAGCGATTTGAACGCCAACGAC
>NZ_JAEVHF010000037.1 GCF_018263925.1 Kistimonas asteriae | reverse complement strand
TACTTTATTAATTTATAAAATATCCAGAGCCTTAATTTAGCATTAGCCTTAAAAAGCAGTATTCCGCATGTAACAAAACAATCGTGTGGGACTGCACTAACGTGCAGCCCCACATCGAGTCGTTATGTGCTCAGGGAGTGAAATCATGAGTTATGACTTGATGGTATTTGAACCAACAGTCGCTCCACAAGAAAGAAAAAAATTCATGGAATGGTATGCCCAACAAACAAAATGGGCAGAAGATCATTCATATCAAGACCAAGCAGTTACAACAGAAAGACTGCAAGCCTGGTTTAGGGAAATGATTGAGCACTTCCCACCTATGAACGGCCCGCTTGCATCTGACAACGTAGATGATCCTAGAGTAACTGATCACTGTATAGGTCACCATGTAATCTATTCGGCATATTCATGGTCTGTAGCTGAAGAGGCTTACCCTAAAGCAAGAGAGTTAGCAGTGAAGCACTCTGTAGGTTTTTTTGATGTTAGTGCAACCAACGGAGAAATCTTGTTCCCCAGCAACTCTTCAGGCACTAAAAACAAAAAACCATGGTGGCAGTTCTGGTAAAGCACATAACTAATCATTCGTGTGGGACTGGCACTGCTTCGCAGCACCAGCCCCACAACTCAGCGTTATGCAGGGTGAATGTTGAGATTTTGCATGAACAAGAAAGAACTAAGAACATTGCAAAGTGCATGCTCTAAACTGGACCAGTTTAATGATTATCGGATGCATGACTATATCTGTATATTGATGAACACAGTACTTGATTTCCAGATGCAGACTCCTGTGGTACAAAGAGCTTATGAGCATTATATAAACAATCGGAGAAGCGAGATAAGAAGCCATAGTGATTTACAGCGCTTGCTCTCAAAGTACCCAAATACTCTTAAGAGCAATACTAGATTGGCTCAGTATCTATGGGGAACAAACCACTGGTCAAGAGTCAAGCTACTCAGAGAGTTGGTGAAGTTTTTTGAGGCTGAAAATGTAAGAGGGTATAAATCTCTGAAAAAGTGGATTGATAAATCAACCTTCGAGAACATTCAAGGAAAAGTTGTCGTAAGGGATAAAGACACAGGAAAAGTTATTCACTCTATTGGTCCAGTACTTTTTGAATGGCTACGATTGAGGCTAGGAAAGGATACAATAAAGGCTGATGTGCATGTAAAGAGATTTATGGAGAAAGTGTTAGGCTATACACCTAGCTCAGACATCATAATTTCATCTTTAATTGAGGTGTCTAGGAATATCGGTGTCAAACCCAGGGAGTTAGATGCTGCAATATGGCATGAAATGAGCGGCTACTAACTAGATGCATAACAAGGCGCTGCAACCGACAGCCAAAACTGTCACTTGTTTTGCAAAAAGCCGCAAAACAAGCGCCATTTTTGTCTGCGGCTGAGCGCGGCGTTATGCGCAGATAGATAATGCAAATTGAAAAAAAGTACAGACTATTCAGTTTTATATATCTGTTAGGCTTTCCAGTTGCTGGCATCCTAGTCGGTATTTTATTCGCTTATATGCTGGACTTAGTTAACGGGGGAATTAATAGTCTTGGCTATCAGATATCAATAATACTATGGGGCGGCTATGGCTTATATGGCGGTATCTATGGTTTTATTTCAATGAGAAAAATGCACCTATCTTATAAGACACATGAAAAATATAAGTCGAGCCACAACAAACGGCTGTAGCTACCATGCTGCGCATTATGCAAAAACAATATGAACTCCATTGATCTAATAAATAAAATCGACTCCCCGCAGCAATTCAAAGAAATATGGCTATCTAGCCCCACTGGCCAAAAACTTTGCGCTCTAATTAATGGCGATATTGGTTGGTTAATGTATCTGCGCTCAGAAAGTGACACTGGGTTTTCATCACGTAATCCTGCGATCAAGTCTGAGAAAGAAATAGAATATTGCTTAAGCAATGGTGAAGAGAACCATTTCCCAGAAAAGTGGGCTTACCCAATAGCAACAATCAAAGAAGCAATGCTCTACTTCATCAACACGAGCAATAGGCCTCATCACGTCATATGGCATGATGATTCACAGCCATAAAAAATGTGCTACTGCGCATAACTAGTCATTCGTGTGGGACTGGCACTGCTGCGCAGCGCCAGCCCCACAACTCAGCGTTAGCCCCCTATATGACTGAAGTTCTAGATAAGCTTATTAATATTGCCAAACAGATTTCACGAGGAGAGATCCCCGAGTATCAAAACAACGAACGCTTTACGTCAGGAGCCTTTGACTTGCTGTTGGTCAATGCTCATGGCCCTGAAGCGTTTAGCTTACTCTCTGATTTGTGTTCTCGTGTTGAAGCATTAGAGGACCACCCTGTTGATATGAAAGGTATTTACCTGCTGGCATCTCAACTTGCTGTTCAGTCAAGAACCACCGAAATGCCAGCAGGTATGGAACGAATGATTTTAAGTAATCCGAGTTTGTCCAAAGAGCTTAGCCAGTGGTACAGGTTCAAGGGCTAACAATCCGTTGTTGTTCGCCCCTTCGGGGCTCGGGACCTTCGCAGCTTTGCTGCTCGGCCCCAAAACTTAGCGTTATGCGCAAATAGATAATGCAAATTGAAAAAAAGTACAGACTATTCAGTTTTATATATCTGTTAGGCTTTCCAGTTGCTGGCATCCTAGTCGGTATTTTATTCGCTTATATGCTGGACTTAGTTAACGGGGGAATTAATAGCCTTGGCTATCAGATATCAATAATACTATGGGGCGGCTATGGCTTATATGGCGGTATCTATGGCTTTATTTCAATGAGAAAAATGCACCTATCTTATAAGACACATGAAAAATATAAGTCGAGCCAGAACAAAGGGCTGTAGCTACCATGCTGCGCATTATGCAAAAACAATATGAACTCCATTGATCTAATAAATAAAATCGACTCCCCGCAGCAATTCAAAGAAATATGGCTATCTAGCCCCACTGGCCAAAAACTTTGCGCTCTAATCAATGGCGATATTGGTTGGTTAATGTATCTGCGCTCAGAAAGTGATACTGGGTTTTCATCACG
Source organism: Kistimonas asteriae (assembly GCF_018263925.1). Classification (GTDB taxonomy): domain Bacteria; phylum Pseudomonadota; class Gammaproteobacteria; order Pseudomonadales; family Endozoicomonadaceae; genus Kistimonas; species Kistimonas asteriae. Next base: position 171 of record NZ_JAEVHF010000037.1, on the reverse strand, counting down.
TAATCCTGCGATCAAGTCTGAGAAAGAAATAGAATATTGCTTAAGGAACCTGCGAGCAAGTGACTTTTAAGAAATACAGTTTATGGAAGTTATTAAATCACTATTATGCAGCTCAAAAATAACTCAGTTTCCTGTTATTTAAGCCGGCTTACCGGCTTCCAGATACATTAA
>NZ_JAEVHF010000036.1 GCF_018263925.1 Kistimonas asteriae | reverse complement strand
GATACATGACCCAGCACCATATAGAGCCTGATAGACTCCGCTTCGCTCCGCAAAAATCACGACTTACAGTCTGAATTTTTTTTAACCCGTACGCGGGGGGCTATGACGCCCCCTTTTTTTTTTTTTTAAGAGCGGTTAATCATGGCGGCGGATGGTCTACGAAAATGCCATGAGAAAGGGGCGCGGTTAGATCGGAGGAAACAGGAAAGATGGGTTTTGTTATTCATCCCTTCGGGATATAGGGGAGGTCACCTCCCCTCGCTTACGCTCACCCCGCCGGAGTATAAAAAGCTATCATTCCATCCTAACCAGGTTAACCAGGGAAACGACTTTTGCTATCTGTTAACGAATAGATCGGCGGCGGCCTGTCACTGGGGAGCGTCAACCCTGCTATCAATCACCCGAAGCGGTAACGTTCCTGAGTAACCGAAAGAAACTCATCTACCGCTTCCATTCTTTGCTGATCAGTTTTAAGTTCTGGATTATTGACCACATCAAGCAAACGGCCACGTAGCCGGTTCTTCAACATGAACTGTATACGATCCAAACCAAGCCCCATAAGAAAACACATCTCACCTTCAAACGCCTTTGAAACCTCATTATCTGAAAACTCATGAATCTGAAAACGATCCTTAAGACCAGGAGACCAATAATTCAGAGATTTACCAAAGAAAGAATTAGCATAATCGGTATATAGAGCCTTAAACCGAGCCAACTTCTTAAGCCACTTACGACGATCGACTGGGGAAAGAATGCATTCATCAATCACATACTGACAAGCAACATAGTTCAGAAGCATAGCGGTAGAGTTATAAGAGACAATCTCACCACCATCAGAGTAACGGCGAACCTTGTTAACCTTCAACTGATGTTTAGTAAGTTCTTCAGAAACTCCCCAGGTGCGATTATCGACAGCATCTTCTAGCGTTTTGTCAGTCTCCGCACCTTTTGCACAGTACTTGGCGATCTTCTCAATATCGTTCAAGTCTAAACCATCATCCAAGAGATTCTTTTTTTTCTGGTCACTGGAGAGACACAACTTAATATCAACACCGCGCTTATAACTAGGAGCATGGAACCCTTCAGGACTGAATTTTTCAACATAGCGGGCATAGCGGTTATAGACTTCTTTCTTGAGCTTGCCGACAGCAGGCCGTTTATCAAAAAACCATAACTCATGAACATGCGGATGATGGCCATGGCGTTCAGTGTATGTGTACTCAAGCGCACGAATGGAACCAACAAAACCATACTTAGCTTTCATGGTATCCCAAGCCTTTCCTTTCTTAAGACGACCTAGAGTTCCAGTGAGAACCTGTAGAGTCCTAGAAAGCTGATAATTCTTATAATGCTGGAGCGTGAACGTAACAAAGCAAACATAACCACCCTTAACAGGATGAACCATTGGGCAATACTCTGCACCATCATCAGTCAGCCTGGTCTTTTTGCCATCCCTAACCAATCGATCCATCCCTTTTTGATGGTGGTAGAGAGCAGCATATATCTCTTTAGCTCTGTACTCAGACAGTATGGGAGCACAGAGAGGGCAGAGCCAATTCGAATCACAATGAACAAACCCCGCGAGATGAGCTTTGATAGTCCCATCTTCGTTTTTTTGGTAGGAGATGTTTGCCAATGGTGTAGTAGGACAATCCGGCGTCAGATAATCAATATCTCCTTTTCTGAAGTTCTCAGGACGGAAATGAGCAGAAAGGCAACGACAAGCACCCAAACGGTAAAACTTAGATTTTTCACCATCATCTGTAAATTTAGTGGTTTCGAGTAATTGACGGAGCGCACCATGTAAAACGTACCTTTTTGACACTTCTCCCATTTTATGAAAAGCCAGTAAGGACGGGGGCTGCAGCGCGTTTTTTTCCGTTTTAGGGGGGGATAATACCGTATTAGTAACAAGGGACCCCCCGGCGGCGGCGCTGCCGCCTGCCTGCTCGCCGGGGGGGTTGTCCAAAAATCCGTTGTTGGTGTTATACTCAATCATGACTGGCGTTAACCTATGTGGTGCTAGTCGATCCCATGAAGCCCCTCCGAAGCCGCCAAGCACTGAGGGGTTTTCTTTTGCCTGCTGAAAGTCTAACCCAGAATCCCAAGAACAGACAATCAGAGCTTGGGAGCCCTAAGCCTCTGCACCTTGTGAAGATCCCTCAACAACTCATTAACAGAATCCTCTACGCGCTCCATGGCTCTATGAACGACACACCTAAGATCAACATCACGCAAATCATCATCATCATCGACAAAATCACGGGCAGCGTATAAGGCATCACGATAAGACAAAACCTCATCGATAACGCTTTCCCTAACCTTGATCTGTTTACTAGGCTTAGCTGGCCGACCGCCTTTGTGATTGCTTCCATATCTAGCCATTTAGTGGACTCCCTACAATAAACTTTTTGTTAGTACCGAGATGGCACTGAGACATTTTCTGTAAATAAATAAAATGGTGTTCTGTCCAATAATCATTAACGTGCTGATCATGCAATACAGTCTTTCTAACCATCTGATCGACCTCAACATCGAAAAAAGGAGAATCAGAACTAGTAAGCAAAACAAAGACACGTCTAAAAACAGAAATAGAAATAGGCAAAAGCAAAAGGGTAATAAACACACCCCAAGCAAGACCAAGATCAATCATAATCAATCCCCCCAGAAAGAAAACCGCTTAATAAGAGACTCTACGCACTCCAGATCCTTCTCATACTTAGGAAGACTGACAGCCGCATCCTTCACAAAACCGCAGTCTGTCGGGTAAGTCAAAGCTGTTTTACAGGTCTTGATATTGTCTTTGAGATTAACCAAAGAAATCTCAAGTGATTTAAGAACCAATTCCCTCTCAAAGCTGTTCATCTCAAAAGATTTCGTTTTCACTTTCCCGCCCTCTGTTTCGTTATTCAGTAAGTACATAATAAAACAGTCCTATGTTTAGGTCAACCCAAACATAGGACTAATTTATCAAATACTTCATTATTTTTTATATATGATTTCTAGTTCTCGGCTGGGGCTTACCACCAGAGCGGCGATTACCTTTGTCAGCACTCCCCCGGGCTGGGTTGAACCAACCGTTCTCGACAATCGACCGACAGATAGCATCGCTGGTCTGGTAATGGGTCATTTGCTGGGTATAGCACTTACAGGTGTCCTGTTCCTGTCGAATAATGCAGGCTGCCGGCCTCGGGAAATCTGTAACTTTGAACACACCATCATAGGCAGGCGCCGTATGCATCAGGCCGGGAATGCGGGGAATGAAATCCTCAGCATAATTCACCGCATTTCGCTTGGACTGGGGAACAGGTGCAGGGGGAAACAATCCTGCAGGAACATCACGAGAAACAGACCCGGATGCAACTGAAGGCGACAGATCGGGAGCGCTTAGTCTGGAATAAGCAAAACCCCCGAGGCCGAGAGTAATCACCAGAGGCAGACCAAAACCAAAAATCATGCGCTTGGGAATAGTGAATTTATGAGTATGAATCTCAGCAGACTTATAGGCACTGAAATATTTTTTAGGTGCTTTCCACTTTTCCTTACTAGCGCGGTACTGCTCCTTTCCATCGTCACAGCGGTCGTTACATTTGTTCCAGACAAACGCACGACAGTAAGCAGCACCAAACGGCCTATCAAGATGATAATGACGACCGACAAGACGCCTAAGAGCCACATCCAAGCCGCTGGGGTGCTGTGTGATGATAAATATATCTATTCCCTTATGACGATGCGTATTCAGCTGTGAAACCCGCTCAGGGACAGCAGAACCCGCTTTACGGGGAGGGAATATAGCCTGAGCCTCATCAAGAACCACCACAGAGCCATTAGGCAGGTCATACCACATACGAGCCGAGTCATCGTCTAACTGCTTCCAGTCGAGAGTCAAACCATTAATGTTGTGATAATAAATATCACGACCTTCAAACTCCTTTAGCTCTGACAGCAATTTGATAGCATTACAGGTCTTGAACGAGCCAGGAGTACCAGTTAATAACCAAATCATGCATCAATCCCCCCACCAAATCCCTGCCCCGGTTTACGCCAAACCGCACGAACAGCCGACACGGATGACATCATTGTGATTCTCAGAGTCATAGCGCTAAAAACCATAGTGATCCCAGTATCCAGATTCATAATCACCAGAATCTGGAAAACATCGACGGCCAAACCATCGAATTTATTAAAAACCCATTCCTCCAAATAATTAATGGCAATGGTTGAACCGGTAAACGCAACCAGTCCAAAACCAACGCCTTTTAATACGTGGCCGATGATTGTCGGAATAACCGAAATCAAAAAACCCCAACCGAAAACAGCACCCAGTGCAGGTAATGGCATAGTCTTATACCTTCATTGCGTCAGAGATACCCGTCATAAAGATACGAGCAGAGATATAACCAAAAATCAGAATCACGAGAGAACCGAGAATTCCGGCAAAATCACACAGCATTTGATAACTGACTTCTACAGCAGCACCAATAACACCAATCTGAATAACCTTCGGGGCTGGACATTGAGCGGTATATTTTTTTGAAGAATCCAACTTATCAAAAAAAGAGGCAATATCTATTTCCCCAGCATCAGGAACATCGAAATCCTGACCATCACCTAATGTCTTTGTAATCCCCTGATCCTGAATAAACTTGGCTAATGCCTCAGGAGTGTAAGCACAGGATTCCTGATGCTGATATTCCAAGATCGCGCAGTTGATCGGATCACCTTCACAGACCAAAGGCTTAGAACAATCCCCAGTGCCGGAAACCTTTCTCTCTACAGGCTCAGGACAATCAGACCCGGAACAGGTATCTGTTTTAACAACAACATTGCCACTGGAGTCTTTCTGTTCGGTCGTGGTCTGCTTCGATGTTTGAGAACCATCGACGACCGACCCGTTTTCATATTCAGAGCCAGTTTCGGTGGTTTCTGTAGTAGTGACCGTTGCCGATCCGTCCGGTTTAGTTTCTGTAGTAGTGGTAGTAGTGGTTTGAGTAACGACAGGATCAGAGGTTTCATAACAAACAGCTTCACCATTCAAAGTCCCACATTGCTTACCGGCCGGAAGCTGTTCACAGTCATCGACCAAACCACACTCATACGCCACTGGGGTTATGGTTTGATTAACGGCGACCGTAGTGCAATCAACAAATTCAATACCGGAATTCGGATCAACATACGGATTACCGCAATCTTGCTGAATATCATTGGTAGTGACCGGCTCAATACGAACAGAACCAGAAGAAACCAAAGGTTCATTAGAAGCAGGCTCACCAGTGTAGGCAATGGCACCAAAACACAGCCAGCCAACAGAATGATCATACCCAGCGCCGCAGAATGTAGAGCCTACGTTTTTGACCTGACAACCATCAATCTGGCCTAAATAAGACTGAGAACCTGTCCAATTAGCCGTTCCAGCAGGAGAACCAGATTCAGGACAAGTAACAAGACCCGGAGGAGGATTACCGCCAGAAGTAACACAGGTTAATTGACTAACCCCCTGCCCAGTCAATGGATAACTAGGAGATGCACAGAAAACCGTATTCAAATTGTAGCCATACGACTTAATTGAACCGATGTATTTAAACTTACAACGGTCAGTAGACGTATCAAGATCAGTAGCACCTGGAAACGTGTTAAACCTGTAAAGACAGGCCGTAGGTTTATCAAAAGCATGACCTGCACCCACAGAATAAAGAGTGTAGTTAGCAGCATACAAAGAGGAAGAAGAACAAAAAAACAAAACAATCAGGAGCAAGCGATATAAAGACATAACATACCCCCAAGAAGCAAAAATTCGTATTCACCAAACATTTCACACCCCCCAGAAAGCAAAAAAGCCCCCGAAGGGGCTGTAAATAACCGGCTTAGAAGAACGTCGCTTTTACCCAGCGAATTCCCATTGCTGTGGCAGCCAAACCAATAATCAGACCGCCGACGGTGGTAATGTCAGTTTTCACGCCATCAAGGATGGTTGCTTCAACGGCAGCCTGAGCAGAACCTGCCAACATAGCAGCAGGAACAACCAGAGCGGCAGCGATGCGGTTTTTCTTTTCTTTGAGCGACTGGAACATAGTGACCCCATATCTTTATTTTAATTAATCCCGCCAAGACGAGAGATTGAGCAGGCCAAGAACGGCCTTTATTCCAAACGCCATGGGAAAAATCACCAAGAAAAAATCCCATAACGCCTGAAATTCTTCCGGTGTCACGCCGCAGCTCCAGCGGGAACACCAACAACGATCAATTCCATAGAATCCGGTTTTTCCAAAATGTCACAGATGACTTTCAGCTTGATCGGCTTCTTTGAATTACGGAGAGCGGACTTGAAGCGCTCAGCCAGCGCCAAGTTCGGACGGCCTTCAGCGGTGACAATACGCATCTTCGGAGAGACAAAACCAACAACGTTGTCATTAGCCTGGAATTTCTCACCATCTATGATGAGGCTCGCAAATTCGCGACTTTCCCCGGTTTTCTCATCAGTAAAGGTTCCAGCGCTAACTCTTTTGATTACAATTTCGCGTTCCATCTCAGATTCCTGTTTTTGTGTTTTTGAGATAACCCAGAACTACAGGAACCCAGATTAATGGAAACCCGAAACTGTTTCAAGGAGAATGCAGTGATAAAGTGGCCAAGGACGGAAACTCAGGAGGCCGAAATGGCACAAGACCCGAACAAAGCAAACCTAAGCGTAACCAAAAAAACCAAGAAACTGATGGACATATACAAGGCCACACACGGAGGAACACTGGCCGATTTATGTGACCAGATGTGGGAGGCTTTCGAGCGTGAACAGCAAAGAAAAACTAGAAAGAGCGGCAAGGGAAAACGGGATGACGATGGATGAAATGGTCATTCACTGCCTACTCCTGATAGAGCGCGAGGAAGCAATGATTCCAAAAAACGGATACATGACCCAGCACCATATAGAGCCTGATAGACTCCGCTTCGCTCCGCAAAAATCACGACTTACAGTCTGAATTTTTTTTAACCCGTACGCGGGGGGCTATGACGCCCCCTTTTTTTTTTTTTT
>NZ_JAEVHF010000035.1 GCF_018263925.1 Kistimonas asteriae | reverse complement strand
AATTCCACAAGGCTCATGCCTTTCTGAAACTGGATTTTGTTCCTGGCCATGACACGTCTCCTAACCCAAGGAAAACCAGTGTCGTAAGTTTAGACGGGAGAATGGCTTATGTTAGGTGGTAATCAGGTATTTTTTTAAAGCGCTTTTGTTTTCTGCGGCGTTTAATACTGTGAGCAAAGTAGGGCTCAGTAATGGTGCTTCTGCCATGCCCTGGACTTTGTTCGGAAATATCGCCTGGATGTAGTTGTGAGCAGCCTCTAGTTTGGAAAAGGGGTAATTGCTGACCGCTTGTCTGGTGTGGCCATTGATACGGCCGTCACCATTGAGAAGGGCTAAAAATGCCTTGTCATCTTCAGGCAGGGACTGGTCAATAGTGATAGGAGTGATCGAATCTAAATAATGTGCGTCAGTGCTGAAGTGAGAGAGTGAGTGGTCAAAAGGAGCTGAAAACTGCATTTTAGGAATGTGGAGAGTACCGTTTTGGGAAAGTGTTTGGCACTTGGCGTGTACGCCTCTCAGTATGGCTTTGGTGATCGCTGCTGGCGGGACTGATCCTGCATAACGCTCAGCGCTGAATGCGTGTATATGCAGCTCGGGGACAGTCTCGCCATTGGTTTGTTTTTGACTGGCGTAATGGTTATATACGGTAATCATGTTGGTGGCGGTCTGTTCAACAGCGGTAAGAAATGCTTTGTCTGTCGTGTAGTCACGGCGTCTCGGCGGAATAACATAAACCATGGCCTGGTTGGCGGTGTTGCCGTGAGGGTGTTCACTGTACTCATAAACGGCCACTGAACCGGCATGGTTGCCTATCGTTTTATAAAGCATCACGCTTTTCATGCCAGAATCCTGAGTGCTCAAATCATACGTTGTGATGTGGTTCTCTCCGGCACCCTGCACAAGGAGACGCTCATTGAGCTCTCGTTTGAACTGCCTTTTGCGGTGAGACGCTCCCGTAAACGGGGCAACAGAAGCAAATATCTTATTCAGGCCGCCGCCACCAATATGTCCATCAAGTGAGCCGGCATTGACAATGGCTGCTGGCGATTGGTTTTTAGTGACTTGATCATAGAAGACGGGTGTGTAGCGGCCATGCTTCGGCAGTTTGTAGTCACAGGTAATGCCTGCTATTTGGCAACTACAGGTGGTGGGCACGGGAGTATAGTTGGAACCTACTATCCCCATAACATCTGTCATGCCAATACAAACCCTGGATTGCATGACATCGGCAATTTGTCGTATCTGCTGTTTATCGTTGACACGAATGCCTCTGTCTCTCAACCCTTTACTGATCTGCTCCGTATCCACAGGTGAGAGAATATCCAGAATCACCTTGGGTACTATCTTATTCACTATGCGGAAAAAGGCTCTTTTGGCCCCCTTCAGGGGAATAAATGACCGGTCAAAACTCGTGTGGCGGTATGCCTCTGCAATCTGTGTGCTTCCAGCGCTACCTGAACGAGTGCTACCGTTTCCATCCATGAATTTTTCCTGGTACTGATACCTGGATAGTGACCCAAAACAGGGGGATGATACGATGCGTACTGCCCTGTCGGTGATTCTTCTGGCAGTCCAAGCATCCAACAATGTCAGAATAGACCAGAACAGTTTCACTGCAGGAGGATGCATACTCTGAACGTTGAATATTGTGCGTGGGGATTTCCACCATTCTTTTTTGTATATAGACTATGGTACTACTTCGTTTGTGCTTCTCATATGAATACGATCGAAGTATGGTGCTTCTAGATCGAAGAGTCTGTCAAAAGAACAATAACAAGGACTCCTTATGCTGCCGTATACCCTGAATACCTCCACGATTTCCTCACCCTGGCTGTTTGAGTATCCGCTCGAGCAAGGGTGTTTGATGGGGTTTCAGGTATTGGCATTCACTCGTTAAGGTTACCAATAACAATAAAAGTTACAGCCTATGAAAAAAACAATCCGCCATTGGGCATCACTGCTGGCCCTGACCGCAGTGACGGCTACCGCCCAGGCTGAAAGCCAGGATCCCTGGCTGAAGCAGGGACTGAAAGACCAGCGCACACTCACCCTCTGGGAACCTCTGGGCAAGTTCAAGTCGCCCGGGACCCATAACAGTTACAACGCTACCGATTACAAAGGGAGTGACCCACTTCACCTCGCCGACCCTAACCATTACCTGACACTGGAGGCCCAGCTTGAGGTCGGTGCCCGCATGCTCGAGATTGATACCTGGTGGTACGGACCCAGTGGCAATATCAAACTGTGCCACACCCTCTGCCATGTGGAAGACCAGTACCTGAGTGAAGCCGCCAATGAAATCAATCAGTGGCTGCGCCGTCCGGAAAACCGGAATGAGGTGTTGGTGCTCTATGTCGAGGATCATGCGGATGGCCGCTATGACCAGATGTTTACCGACTTTGGGCAGTTGACTGAACTGATGCTGCCGGTGCCTTATGAAGGTGCGGCGTTTCCGGATCAGCTGACCCCGATGGACATCCTGTCCCAGGGGAAACAGATCGTATTGATCGGGGTTGATGGTGCGCCGTCTGGCCACCCGCTCAAGCAGCTGAATCATGGGTTTATCCGTTCCAACCAGTCGGTGTTCGATGGTCGCTTCACTGGTTACCCGAGCTGTGATTTCGGCGGCACCAGTGCCGAGCAGATGGATCAGCGCCTGACCCGTCTCTATGAAGATCAGACTAACCTGGCCACCGGTGTCGGTCTGGGGCGGAAGCTGAATGCGGACCAGGCGAAAGCCCTGACCGATTGCGGTTTTGGCCTCTTTGGCTACGACAAGATGACCACCAATGATGCCCGTCTCTACAGCAATGTCTGGAGCTGGGGCGGTGGTGAGCCGAATGACTACGGCAGCGGTGAGGACTGTGCTGTGCAACGTGCGGATGGTCGCTGGAATGACGATAGCTGTGCAAAACAGTACCGTTTCGCCTGCCAGGATGAGCGCAGTGGCGACTGGCGCATCACCAGCGTCACCGGCACCTTCGATCTGGGTCAGCTGAGCTGTCAAACCGAATTCGGCAATTACTTCGCCTTTGGTGTGCCGAAAAGCGGCTACTACAACCGTCGCCTGCAGGATGCCGCTAATGGTCAGGCCGTCTGGATCAACTTCAATGATCGCGCCAGCGAAGGCCAGTGGCTGCCAGATGGTCGTAGTTTGCCGGAACTGCCAGCACAGGATGCTGCGGCCAGTCAGCTGATTTTCTCCAGCTACGATGTTTGTCTGGATATCGAGGATCGCCGTGCCGAACCCGGTGTCCCGGTGCATGCCTGGCAGTGTCATGCTGCGGCCTCCCAGTTCTGGTTCTACACCGAGGAGCAGGAGATTCGCTCTGCGCTGAATCCTGAGCTGTGTGTGGATGCTGCCGGTGCCGGCACCAGCAATGGTACGCCGGCCGTGCTGTGGAACTGTAATGGCCAGGATAACCAGAAGTGGGTGCGAGATAACTTCGGTCGCCTGCTGGCGAAGATGGATACCCGTAAGGCGCTGGACATTAAAGATCCGCAGGTTGTCACCCAGGGCAGGAATGCCCACCTTTGGGATGCACAGCAGGACGGTACCCAGCGTTGGCAGTTCTCCAATCCGCAGATGGACCCCAAGCCCCAGTACCGAAAGCTGAAATTCAGCAAGTACGGCGCCTGCCTGGATCTGGAAGGTCGCAGCACCTCACCGGGTACCCAGGCCCACGCCTGGAGCTGCCATGGTGCGGATTCCCAGTACTGGTACCAGGATGACATTGGCCGGATTCATTCGGCACTGGATCCGAACATGTGCCTGGACGCCAGTGGCGGTAACACCGGCAAGGGCACCAAAATCATCCTGTGGAACTGCCACCTGGGCACCAACCAACAGTGGATTTACGATGACCAGCAACGCTTCCTGTTGAAGAAGAACACCGGCAGGGCGCTGGATATCAAGGATCCGCTTTATGGTCCCGGTATCAATGGTCATGATGCCCATCTCTGGAGTGCGCAGGGTGACGGCACCCAGCGCTGGGAATGGGTCGATTAACGACATTCTCCTGATAAACAGGGCCGGTTATCAAACCGGCCCTACCAACACGTCCACTGTCATGGTTGTAGTCAGTCGATAACCGTGAGGTAGTAACACCGATCGCAAGAATACGTGTGATGAATGGCTACGTGATGGTCCCCGAATCAAATTCAAGATGACGTCTTGGAGTGATGGAGCAGTAGAGGTGTTTATACCGATTAGGTGTAAGTACTTATGATTTTAAAGTGGCAAATAATTATAAAATGTCTACGAATCGTCAAGTAATGGTAAATAAAAATAAAGCGTGAACTGCTCAATAAAATGGGGTGTGAGTATCAATTGATTTCAGTATGAGTCAGCATGTCACTAGAGTGCTGGACAATAAAATTATAAAAATAAAAAAGTAGAAAGTTATTTATCCAGATAAGGCTTGCCGTATCTATCTATTAATGTAATTCCATTTCTTCACCAATACCTGTCAGGTGAACTGTTTTTTAACGGCAGGGATCTGTGTGTTTAAAAAAACAGAACCGTTCTCGGTATTGGTTACAGTGTGGATGTTGTGACGGGGACCGACTGTCAGTGAAAGTAAAAAGATGTCTTGCCATTGGGGTGTTAGGGGTATCGTTTGTCAGCCAGACTCAGGCGTTTAATTCCGAAGAACATAAACTGATTACAGACCGCGGGATTGCTCAGGTGGAGATCCCCGCATCGGTCGTGTTGCCCTCACAAGCACTGTTTGCGAACCAGAATCCGGATGAATACCTGGGCTTTCTGAAATCAGCCAAGACCCTGGCGGCGGGTTTCGATACGAATAACACGAATGATTTTGATAAAAGTAAAGCCGCCGTGCAGGACAACTGCTACTGGTATACCTACATGCAACTGGACTACAACAAAAAAATCAGGATTCCGGAAAGAGGGCGATTGCCGGATAAAGTGTTTTATGTGCCTGCTTATAGCGGGAGCCAGGCGGCGCCATTCTCCATGGGGGAGCTCTCGGCGATTTACGGGGATTATCGACGCACGACACACTGTTCAGCCTCGGGTAAATGCTATCTCTCCAACGAAGATATTCAGAATGTTGAGTTTGAACGGGGAAATGTCTACTACAAGGATTTTTACTGCCCGAAACCGGTAGCTTCCGAGACCTACCTCCGCGCCATTGGATCGGGTGTGGTGCCTCCCTTCGGTAGCCTGGGCAATAATTCCTCCAATACGGCCAATAACGATGAATACCAGGAAGCGGGCTGGTGGGGCGATGAAATGCTTCGCATCGCGAACGTCAACGACTGGCATTTTTCCAGTGCCGGTGTCGCCTGGTATACCGGCATGCACCGTCTGGCATTATTGAATGCAGCCAAAGCCAAAGATGATCCGAAATACTGGGTCACGGCGCTGCACTATGAGGCCAACGCCCTGCACAGTCTGGTCGACCTGTTTGCGTTTGGCCATGTGGTGACCAACCGTGGTGAGTCGTCGCACGGCATGATCAAGAACAAATCCCTGCAAAACACCCGCACCTACCAGTGGATGGAAAACGTGATGCGAGTCGGTGGCGGCCAGCGCGCGGCGGATGGCAAGGTCACCGTGCAGGGCGAACTGCCGGCCATTGCCGACCTTTCAACGGAGCGTTCGGATTTTCTTGAGAGTGACCGGGGCAGCTGGTGGCTGTGGGCGCGTTATGAACAGGTCTATCACGATGAATTCAATAAATCCGGCGCGGTGGTGAAAAACCTGAATGGGGACACCTTCAATGCCTATGGCGATGGGCGTCTGCATGCGTTGCCAGCGGCCGACCGACAGGTGATCCAGAATGCCGTCACGACCTCGGTACAGGCATTGTTTGAGGCGTATGACGCGATGGTGGGTGGTGACACGGTGGAGTCTATCGGCGCCAAGGGTTCCCCCTATTTCGCTGCGTTGAAATATGTCCCGGCCTATATCGTCTCGGATGAAAACGATTACTTCCCCGGGCGCTGGGCGCTTTACGCCAAGGCTATTGATGATATTTCAGGTGCCGGACGCGTGCCGTCTGACTGGCAGCAGTGCAAGATTCCTTTCCTCAGCGGTGCAGACTGGCATTGGCCAGCCTCGCACGATACCTGCATGCCTTTTGAATCCTGATACCGTTAATGTTGATGACTGCCGGCCGAGTGCTGGCAGCCATTTGAGTCGTATTGCATGTCACGCATACGCCCACTAATCTTATGCGTCTGAAGAGTGGTATATTTATCCTACTTTCAATATCGAACCGTAATATAGACTTTTTATTTCATTAATGACCCATTCAAACCGTGTTTGAGTCTTGGGGATTAGGGTTTACTGATGAAGCAGTGTTTATTCACGATCGAACAAAATATTATTATTAAAACACCTGTCCCTCAAAAAGGTATCGTCAGTTCGAATCCCGAACGTACCCTTCGTTTAGCCTCTCATTTTCTGGACAATCCCTGTGTGGAAATACAATCCTGGGGGATTGGGGTGATAACAGGCAAAGTGACGTGCGGCGGGGTGGATGAAGACTTCTTCTTTGCCTATGCGCCCATGGGTGCGAGTGGTTCGGCCATGGCGTTCCATGAGCTTTTTGTTGCGGGTGCGCAAGAGGTGGTTCGGCTGGGCAGTAACGATGTCTGGGTCACAGAAGACGATATGAATTCACTGGTTTTAATTGCTGAGGCCCGGGGATTGAGGGGGGTATCCTGGGATCAAGGCATTGATGAAAAAGATGTCGATAAACCGCTGTTGCCTGATCATGACCTGCATCGGCGATTGATTGAAAGTTGTCAACTCGGGCGTTTTCAGTATTCCGAGCGTGTCTGTTTCAATGTGGATGATTATCATGCCTATTTATATCCGGAAAGGATGGAAAATCCCCAAAGAATTCAGCAGCGACTCGCGACCTATAATGCCTGTGCGCCTTATTGCCGGGATATGGAAACCGCATCATTATTTCTAAAGGCGAATCAATTCGGACGAAAAGCCTCCAGTGTTCTCCAGAATGTTGTTAAGCAGAAGGATGAATCACCGTATGAAGGATCGACAGGTCAGCACGCAAAAGCGAATGAAAACAGAATCGCTGAAATTGTTATCAATGCGATGCTCTGACTGTCTGTAAAATAAAAGTTGCCACACGAATGCTATGAAGCAAACGGTAGAATGGTTGCAATCCACTGGGCGACATTGAAGTGGCTTATAAAGCACCATGTGCAGAGCTTGTCTGATTTTTAACACACAGGTGCGAGGAAAGGGGCTCCACATGCTGTATGAAACACAGTTGTTGTGGAAATACCCGTTCCGGGTAGCATAACTGCAGCATTCACAGGTAGTAGACACCCGTTACAAGACAGAGGGTGACGCCCATTTGCTGTTTGAGTCAATATGCATGACACATAAGTGCTTGCTGCGTTTTCAACTCATAACGATATAAAAAACTGACTGAGTGTTTGACTGTATAGACTTTTTAATATTCATGTTTACACATAATATTGATGCCGTTTATTTATGTGGTCTATTAGGAAGTGTGCGTTTAGTGCTATATCTCATGAAGAACTCAAAGAAAGTACATCGGTTTGTAGGCATCATTATGTTGATACCATTATTTCTATGGGCACTGACCGGTGTGATCTTTTTGATTAAGCCAGGTTACGAAGCGGCGTATGAAACGCTACCCATCAGGCACTACGCCATTGATAGGCCAATGACGATAACCCCTGAGGCCCGTTGGCAGGAAATATCCATAAAGCAAAGTATTCTTGGATACCATCTTATTGTTCAGCAGGATGGACGCTGGCAGCAACTTGATCTGGAAACCTTGGAGGAAAGACCGCTTCCCTCAAAGAAGGCGCTGGAGGCGTTGGTGAATGATGCTATTTCCGTCAATCCAGAACGTTATGGAAGCATTGTTACGGTGGAAGGTGACAGGGTGTTCACAGACACCGGCGTTGAGATATCGGTGGATTGGCCACGGTTGGCGCTTCAACAAACGGGAACCGATACACGTATTATACGTGCACTCTATAAAATACATTATCTGCAGTGGTTAGGGCATTCGTGGCTCAATAAGGGACTCGGTGTTCTGGGGCTTATCGCCCTTTTCATGGTTACCCTGTTTGGTCTTTTGGCTTATGTTAATGGGAACAAGTACAGAGACACCCAATAACCATTCATGCTCATTGCTGTGAATCAAATGAGTCACGTCTATTCAATTAAGTCTCGTGTACATTGATCGTGATCGAGGTTAAACACTCAAACGCGGGTGTGACGGGCACCACATACTGGTTTGAGTATTTGCCTGGAACGGTGACTTTACTGTTTTCAGACTATAAAAATTTCTCTCGCTAATAGGAAACTTTTTAAGGTTGATCAGAGTCAAAATGTAGCTACTCAACTGAACACTTCAGCGTTTACTGCCGGTAATATCAGGCCAACCCAGAGAGGATCTATATGTCTATCATCACGTCCATTCCTTACTTTTCTGAAGAGCAGCTCACAGGCTTGGGGCTCACGACTCATGAGGTGATAGACAGTATAGAAGCGCTGATTCTGAGTGGTGACAAGCAAAATGCCTGGAGCGCCCCCAAGGCTGTTATCCAGCCAGGTGATGGACGCTACATGATGGCTGCCCTGGCTGCTGCTGATGAGCCTTCGGTATTGGCCGTAAAAACGGTGATTCTCAATCCTCGCAATCCCGAACAGGGGCTGCCGTTGATCAATGGCCTTGTCACTCTGCTGGATAGCCATTCCGGCTTACCGATTGCCATTCTGGATGGCAATTGGATCACGGCTGTCCGAACTGCTGGTTTAAGTGCAACTGCGGCCCGTCATATGGCGAATAAGGATGCGTCGGTTATCGCTTTTATCGGTTGTGGCGTGCAGGCTAACAGCCATTTGCAGGCTTTCTCAACGCTGTTTCCGCTTGAGAAGGTTCAACTGTTCGGAAGGGGACGCATGAACATTGAACGTCTTGGCGCCAAGGCCGCCGAATTGTCCTTGCCTTCAGTGGCCTGTAATACGGCAGAAGAGGCGGTTACGGGGGCCGATATTGTCATCAGCTCGGTGACGCATACCGGGGGCGTGGCCCCTTTCCTGGATGCTGACTGGCTCAAACCGGGAGCCTTTGCTGCGATTACGGACCTTGCAGTTCCCTGGATTAAACAGAGTTTTTCAGCGCTTGATCAGGTCATTATCGACGATATGGCGCAGGAGGCCGCCATGCCCAATAAACTGATGCCGCCTGATTATGTTACAGGCGATTTATCCCAGCTGGTTCTGGGAAAGCTTAAGGGCCGAAATCGTGATTGTGACCGGAATGCGTTTGTTTTTCGAGGCCATGCCATGGGGGATTTGGCGCTATCGGCACTGGTTTATCAACGCACACTGATGAGATCAGACTGACAGTGCCAATACCGTTGATCCATCAATTTCTGCATTGTGGTAACGGCTGGTTTTAGGCAGAGTACGGTGTAGTCGATCTTAGAAACGTGGTTGCGCACAAGCTGGTTAAACGTCAGCGTGATCTGCTGGCTTGCTTGGCAATACTGACAATACACTTTCTATTATTTGTTTCTACCTTTTATCAAGTTCAGGCTAGAAGCCATCTCATAAATGATTAATTATGGTCGTCTATAATTCAGGCTCATTTGATCTTGAATTCTTATGTCTACAGATATTACCGATAGCCAATGGGAATATATTGAGCCATTTATTCCACCAC
>NZ_JAEVHF010000034.1 GCF_018263925.1 Kistimonas asteriae | reverse complement strand
TAATATAGATTATGCGCACCTTTTAGGGTTCCGCCTTTTCTCGCTCCAAATCTTGAACGTCCGTTCAAACCTCTATCCAATCCGACCGCCGCCGACAGGCTTTCCCGCCTGTTCGCGGATGTTCGTTCTGTGTTCGTATTACGGACAAAACGAACACGGGCGCACATTTTTTACGACTAAAAATTATAATCAAATAGGTTGTATATGATTAAAAAGTCTAAAAGATGGCCGCAATTCTTCGGGCTGGAACTGAAGAAAACCCTTGTAACCGGCGTCATCCGTGTATCGTTGACCACCAAACACGGCCATTTTTCCCAATCACTGCCCCTTGATGACTTTTGTTCGTTTATCCATCGCTCACCACTCACCGTAAAGAAATGGCTCCGCCGTGGCTGCATCCCTGACCGCGCCATTCAGGAGTTAATCACTCACAA
The DNA here is from genome assembly GCF_018263925.1 of Kistimonas asteriae. GTDB lineage: Bacteria > Pseudomonadota > Gammaproteobacteria > Pseudomonadales > Endozoicomonadaceae > Kistimonas > Kistimonas asteriae. Next base: position 10,655 of record NZ_JAEVHF010000034.1, on the reverse strand, counting down.
GATTCTGGGGTTTTTTCTGGTGCCTGGCTTTGATGGCTATCACGTCAGGGACTCTCAGTTGATTGACTCGCTAGACCGTGAACACACCGCCGCCAGTATCGAGGATTCAGGCAGACTCAGGCAGGAAAACCGCCGACTCTATCGGCTTTTGGATGATGCAACAGAACAGGAGCCCACCGCGCTCCCTGATAATGTGATTCCTTTCCGCCGCAAGGCTTCAGGCTAATAAAAAAAGGGGCTGCTGCCCCTTATTTTTTCTTCCTGGCTTTGACAATGCCGCCGCCTTTGACGTACTTAAAGCCTTTCTTCAGCTTGCCTTTGCCCTTGGTGCCGGTCTTCTTGCTAACACTTTTGCGTGCCATGGTTACTTGCTCCCGTCTACTCGATTCATCCGGTATTCCATAACGGTTAACCGGGTTTTGTTTTCGCCCAGAGTCTCTATAACGGCACTGAGCTTTTCTTCTACCTTGTCCGTCTGAACCACATTAATCCCAGCGCCGCTAAGCAGTAACAGATAAATCATGTACTCAGGCCCACGCTTCCTTGCATCCATAACCCACTCAACTACCTGACTGTTCATTGCTCTGTTCCGGGGTGAACACCGCCCACAATGCCGCCAGACCGCCGAGTATCTGTGGCACTGCATCAGCGATTAAACCGGCCTGCGCCAGTGGTACGCCTGCCAGTGTCGCCAGTACTGCAAGCCCGGCCTTTGAACTCGGTTCCTTCAGTCGCTTTGCTATGCCCTTGATCATTTCATCCCCCAAACCTGTTTCGCGTAGTCTTTCCGGTAATCCGGAGCCCATGGGTTCAGCAGGTCAAGACCGCCGTAAAGGTGGTCAAAAAGATCCCCGGTTGCGTTGGGATCGCCCGTGATCGCTTCGCCCAGTCCGTTCGCGGCCTGATTGAACACATTGTCCGGGTTGACCGGGTTAATGGCCTGCGCCGCTGTGCCTGCGCCCCGGTACAGGACATAAACGCCCAATGCACCGATACCCAGAACGATATAAAACTGTTTGTCTGACAGCCTCATGCCAGCATGACCCCGGCTTCGATGGTGTCCCGGCTGTACGGCTGGCTACCGTTTTCATGTTTGATGATGACGGCAATCAGCGCCGGGTAATCATGTTCAGCAACCGGGGTATCCGGTGATAAGCCCAGAACAGACGCAACGTGCTTAACGTAGCTTTCAGTGTCGTTTTCATTGTCTGGCGCCCAGGTGCTGACGATCTGCTCAACAGTGACCAGACCGCGCCGCGCATAGCTTTTAAAGATGCGCGTCATTGCCCGGATGCCGTATTCCGGCGTGACAAACTGCACAAAGGCCGGGTCTGTCTGAATGTCGGTCATGCCCTGCCAGTTGTCGCCGTGGCGAATGTTGCCGGGGTTGTTGTTACGGATGCCCCGTGGCTGTTTCTTATGATTCATGTACCAAAGCCCCCCCAGAGCCACCAATACGAAAACGCTTATCTTTGTCCCGGTATCCATAGACGCGCCATTTCTTCACCTGCAAGCCTCAGCGCCTGCTTCAGTTGCGCCGCCGTGACCGTCGCCACCGTGTTATCTGCCAGAATCCAGTTCACAGAATCACCGTCACCACTGGCGGCAATGATTGCCCGACCCATGCGCCCCTGGCTGATTTCGTCCCCGTCGAATTTCAGCCCGTCAACCTCGACCACAATTGACGCCACTTTTTCAGCCCGTGTGCTTTTATGCTCGGCTATCTCGTCGCTGATCCACTGACCATCACTTCCTGCCACGTAATACACGCCGGGTCTGTCTGACTGCATTTCTACATGACCTTCCGGACAGGTAGCGCCCCTTTCATCGGTTACCACCTGTGCAGACTCGCCGGGAATCGCAAACACTTTCACGTCGCCACCCTCCAGACATGCACCCGGCAGGATGCCGTACCTCTAAAAGCGGTAGTTATCGTGTTATTTGGTGTACCCGATCTTGCCGGTTTATTGGTCAAAGCGTGTCCGCCCGTTTGAACGATTACACTGGAGTAAGTACCTGACTGTGTGGCCTTGGTTCCTGTGCCGGTGTCTACGCCCTGGCTGTAATACCACCCCGGTTCTCCCCAGCTATTATTAATTAACAGCTCTACCACCAATATCACCGGACTCGACCCAAACGGGTTAGGCTGGTAATAGCGGCTATTAACGCTGACAGTCCCAAAGTCCATCAGGACATAATCAAGCCCCGGCTTCTCGGTCACCTCGCCCCATGCTGGCCAGCGTTCCGCCGTTTCCGGCCGGTTTTTTATGACGCTCCACAACAGATCAACCAACCTCATCAGTCGCTGACCTCCATCAGGTAAAGCGTCTGCGTTCCTGTCCCATCAGCACAGACCGACACTGCCCCGGAAAATTCGGTCAGATCGTGGGCATGACCGCCGAGCAACGGCAACCCCTTGCCTTTCTCCCCGGCCAGCCACACCACCCCGCCGTTATCGACGGCAGCATACAAGGTGAGTTTCTGCCGGGTATCATTGGCAGGAATGGTGTATACCTCGCCATCTGCCAGCGTGACAGGTGCCATCGGGTTTAACTGCTTGGCGTTCTTGATACTGACACTGCCGGTTACCGCACTGTCCTGAATATCCCCATAGCCGTAGGCCAGTGTGCAGACCAGATCACCCACGCCATCATTAGTCACCCGGATATTGTTAGTGGTTTCACCCAGCTCGATTTTTCGACCGGCGATCATGTGCGCCCGGTCGCCGCTGTCCGTGGTGATCCTGAAACCTTGGTTTGCGTCTTCGACGTACAGCAGCCTGCCGCTAACCTTCAGGTTTTCTTCCTGTCCCTCTGGCACCCGCACCAGTAACCGGGAAATATTAAAGCCCTGGCTCATTTGATTGACCTCGCCGCAATGTATGCGATTGCCACCGCCGCCGCGCCATAGGCCAACGGTTTGATAATATCGACGGTCAACCCGCCATCCGGCGAACTGGCCGATTTAGCAAACGCCAGCGACTGATTCAGGTTGTCATTTATGGCACTGTATGCCCTGCCGGTTGTTTGCTCTATCAGGCTAATCGTGTCAGCTACCAGTTTTTGATTGTTGCCCAGGCTCTCATGAGCAAAATCAAACGCCTCTTTTACCGAGTCATGATCGGTAACCTGATAATGGATGGTCGTGTTTATTTCTTTGCTAGACGCATCCGTTACATACTTGCCCGATCCCTGAAACGAACTGGTGTCATTAATGGTAATGACCGGCGCGGTATTGCTCTGAGTGCTGTTGGCGGACGTATCCGACTTACCCGCCGAGCCGCCGAAACTTTCCGAATTGCTGTCAAATAAGCCCACGGCGCACCTTTATTTTTTATTAGCCAGTACCAGCACCGCCAGACCCAGCAATACCAAAACGGCGGTATTGCTAAGAGTCTTTACGGTCTGGACTTCAGGCGGCGCACCAAAGTTAATGACGCTGTGGTTATCAACCTGTCCGCTACTGTTAACGCCCGAACTGGCCGAACTGGAACCACTGAAGCCGCCCCCCGGCGCTACGCCGGGAATCATTTGCCAGACCTCAGCGCGACAAACGCCACGCCAGCGAGCAACAGACCGCCACCAATCACCAGCATTTTGTTGTTAATGCCGTTGACGTACTGCGGCGGTTGGCGGCTTTCGTCGGTAACGTCCGCCGCCTCTGCTGACTGACTGGTTTTTTCGGCTTCGCCCAATGCCCCTGCCTGTGCCTGCGCCTGCTTGAAAGCGTCAAAACTGTTTTCAGCTTTCACGCTTTCCACCTTCACATAGGCATCCAGCATTTCAGACAAGCCAATATCGAAAAAGTCCATGCCGCACCCCCTTAGATGCCGCCCAGCCCTGACCAGTACTCAGGGTAAAGGGTGATAGTGTCGGCTGCGGACATTTCCAGAATCAGACGGAAGTCGTACAGACCAGCAATAGCCAACTGATTGCCCAACTCGTTAGTCAGCATCCAGTCGAGGTGATACCAGCCGGTCTGCGGGTTTCTGCCGTGACGCTTCAGGTATTCCACCATTTCATCAAACGTCAGTTCCCAGACCACTTGACCGTTAAGCTCAAGCTTTACTTCTGTCACCTTGTCGCTTTTCAGGTGTAGCGCCTGGAGAAACATTTCTTTTGGCAGATCGCTGATTTCAAGGCGCCCCGCACCCGTCGCCGCGTGGGTGAAGTGCCGGATTTTTGTAATCGCGCCCAGGCGGTTGGCGTTGCCGTCTGGCTGGCCGTTGCCGTTGGTATGCGTATACCGGGTTCCGTAGGCTTTCACCGCTGGCGAGCCGGTCACGTCAGCCACGTCGAAGCTAACTTCCGCCGTTGACAGGTCAGACACGCCAAGGTTAAACATCCGGGCTTGTGCGGCCTGCGTGAAGTGCTGACGGAAAAACGGGATCTCTACCTCAGTGGTAGCAATGTGATTGCCGTAATAGCCGCTGATCGCTTCCAGATCGCCCACGTCCTTGTAGGACTGGATCGGCTTACCGTTTGCCCGGACTTCAAGGTTCTTGATTTTGTCCTTGGCAATATCGGTCAGACCGAGGTTAACGGCTTCATACGTCATAGAGCCGACCGGCATACCAATGGTAGCGGTCTGGTTCGCGCCGACGTTGGAAACCTGCGGCAATCGCAGGGGACGGGAAAAGCTCATAGCCTACCCCCTTAGCCGTTCAGCAGTTGCTTGGTGGTACTAATGCGGTTAAGAGCCGCAACAGTCAACGCCGCGATAACGGCAGTTGTAAAAATCGTTTTAGTGTCAGGCATGGTATCCCCCTTGCCGGTTATAGGTTTTTGCTCAATTCGCCCTATTACCTATAACTGGCTCAACCTAAACCCCGTCAAGGCGCTAAACCGGCATAAAAAAACCGCCAGTGTCGGCGGTTGGTGCTAGGTTCAGAGGCTCTGGCGCTAGGTTCAGCGCCGGATAGCCGTATAGGTTCTGTCTAGGTTCAAATTAGCCACTTCACCCCCTGAATTTTTTTGTATTTCAGGGTTATCAGTTGCGGTTTTTCGTGTTTCGGGCTGTCGTGGTAGAACTGCAATTCCTTCAACGCCGCAATCTGTTCAGGTTGTAAACCTATTTCCCTGCCCATTTTCTTGCACATGGCCTCCCCTTTCTGACGGCCTATGAACTTGTGTTCACACTGGTCATAAAAGGTTTTGGCGACTTCCTGCGGTTTCTGGCTGGTTCCGTGGAATATGCCGCCATACTTGCGCGACTGGTTCAGCAACACCGCCGCGCATGGGGTCGCCTTGGCTGGGCTTGGGCATACCTGGCTCAATTCTTCGGCTATCAGGTAGGTTCTATGGTCGCCGTCCAGTACCGACCAGCAGACCTCACACCACCATTCAAAGTCTTCTACCGTTGAACCTGCATAAGCCACCCGGAAACCACGCCCCCCGCTTATGCCCTTCTGCAAGGCCTTGATGAATTTCGCCCGGCTTTCAAAGTGCAGGCCGGGATGATCGCCGCTCGCATCCCAGAGAATCACCCGCGCCCCCTTGCCGGGGATTGCCGTGTTCTGTGCCAATGCCTGCGACTTGCCGCCACCACTGGCGGCAAGGTACAGGGTATGCTCGTTACGGTGCGCTGTGTTCGCGTTCCGTGGCTGAAACCGCATTACCATCGTTCTCCCCCTGCTTTGCTTTCTTGGCTTCCATTTGCTTGTGTGCCTGAACCTGCATGTAAACGCCGAAACCGGCAGACGCTACCACCATGCCTAATTCGATTTCTTCCTGGTAAGGCTGCAACCAATCCGGCAGACCGCCGCCATGCTTGCGGATAACCGCCGCGCCTTTCTCGACGATCTGCCCCCTGATTTCCGGTTGAATGGTCACAAAGTCAAACCGCATTTTGACCAGTGTTTCAACCATGGCAACGGCCATCATCGCCCCCTGACGGGCTGCGGCTTCGTCGGCTTCGGCCTGCAAATCCCCGGCCTTGTCTTCCAGTAGTTCGGCTTCCAGTGCCGCCGCTTCCTGTTCCTGGCTCTCTGCTTCCCGCTCCAGTGCCGACAGGTTATCTATTGCTGCTTCAGTCATTACGCCCCCCCCTTGAGGATTAACAGTAGTGGTGCCACCAGAAACGCCGCCATGAGCAAACCACCCGCCCCGCTAGGTTCTTTAGGTTTCGGCTTAGGTTCCTGCCCTTTCCCGCCTTCAGGTTGTGCAGGTTCCGCGCTGGTTGGTTCCGGCAGGTTCGGCGGGGCTGTTTCAGGTTTCATTCCCTCCCGCCACTCGGTTCCAGACCATATCCGAGCCTGCACCATTGCGCCCGCTCGCTGGTCTGTGCCGCACTTCGGGCAGATCGTGTATAGGTAACGGTTCCGGTTCCCGTTGGCTTTTTTTACGTCGGATGGCTTGCCGCATGTTTCGCAAGCAATGGTTCCCAACGTGGGATTATTGGCTCTCGGCATGCCCCACCCCCTTTAGTACTTGCCGCCTTGCTTCTGCGTCTATCATTTCCCGCGCTTCCAGATCGACCCCTAACAAATCAGCCGATTTACAAGCATCTATCTCCAACTGATCCGCACAAGGCGCGCCATCGACAGCCGCCTCCACGCACCGAGCCTTCAGCAACGCATACAACAGCACGACAACATAGCTATTTTTTTGCTCTAACTTTTCAAGCCTTTGTTCTATCGTTTCCATCGTTTTCCCCTGTTTTTATGTTGCTATCGCCATTCCTGGCGAGGGTTCCCAAGCGGGCTTTGGTGGTCGCCTCTCATAAAGATGATTGCCGACCGGGTTACAGTTATTGACACAAGTCCTAGTCGCCGCGCTTCGCGCCGCTCTGGAAATGCTCCAAAGATTCCAGCAGGTAAAAACCGTCTTGGCCGCTGCCGGGTTCGTCCTTGGGCTAGCGCCCATGAAAAGCCCCCGCAACTTTTCCGCCCCGGTCTGGATCAATCCGCACAGTTTCTCGACGGCAGACTCATACTTGCCCGGCTTGCTGTTCTCGGTCTTGTCACGCCACGCCCTGACCTTTTGCTCTGCCCGGCCTACCTGCGCCCCACCCTGAAACAAGGTGTATTGCCCCCACTCGCCCTGATCCGCTGCATCATGGATCGCATCAAATTCTGATCGCTGGTCGCCGGTCATCTTCTCGGCTTCGGGTAGCATGTCCTGCCAGTCATTCACCTGTTCGGACTCTACTTTCCGCAACTCCCGGTATACGCTGACCGTCGCCCCGCCGATCTGCTGAAACTGGCGAATACCCCAGCAAGTCGCCCAGGCTTCCACCCGGTTACAGGTCTGCTCTATGAATAATCCGGTTTCGTCGTCAATCTCAGATTCAATACACGCGCCATTGATATTTTTGCCAATGTATTTGGCGATATAACCGGCTGCTGTGCCTTTTGCCGGGTCAATATCCACCACGTCGCAACGATGCACCGCCGCGCCTGCCTCGTCGCCGTCTTCCTCAAGGGCATAGTCATAAAAAAGGTTTACAAACTGATCCCGGTCTTCTGGCGCAATGAATAGCATCAGGTGCCAGTGTGGGGTTCCATCATGGTGAGGTTCAGCAATGCGGAAACCGTATGTTTTTATGCCTTGCTTGCTCAGCTGCGCCCGTAGCTTTTCCCAAATCCCCACAAGGTATGCTTGAGCGTTTCTCGGTGTGCTGCCGTTGTACTTGGGATTACGAAAACACCGACCACCGGCCTTTTTCATGGCGTGGTACTTCGATGGACAAGACAGCGTAAGGAATAGTCCGACGTGGCCTGACGACTTCGCAACTTCCTCAAAACCACTAATCCGGGTCATCAGCTCTAACCGGCGTTTTTCGGGATTACTGACATTCTTTTCCGACAATTCCGCCAGTGTGAATGATTCGCCACGCTGATTGGTTGCCTCCATGCCTTCGAGAATGCGCTGATTCCTAATTTTCTGGCCGTTCCTGCGCCCTACTGTGAAATCAGACACATAACCACCCCTAGCGGCCGAAACGCGCCCAGCCTCTCGCATTAGCTGCTCTATGGTGCGCTTTGATTTCACTCGTAACTGACGCCGCCACCACATCGCATCCTGTGGCCTGACCAGGGCTGCCAAAATATGCTCTTTACAGTCTTCGGCCTTCGGGTCTAATGGCAATTCCAGGCAGTAAGCTGAAAGAAATTCCCGCGCCTTATTCCTGGCGTGATAAATATCAATCTTCATCCAGTCATTTAGACGGTCTTCAAAAATAATCGCTTTCATCTTGGCAAAGCTGCATAAAGCCTCGTCGTCTGCATCCAGAAAAAAGACATTTGCCGCTTGTTGCCCAATAGTCAGACGCTTGTGATTTCTAGATAACTGTCGGTTTGCTTCCGCGTAACCTGTCGCCCTGGCGGTTTGCTCGTAAATATCCGCCAGCGCCGGCGCCATTGCCGGATGCGCCTCAAGAATACTGGTGCGGAATTTATGGCAGTCTGCTGTGCCGAAATGCTTTAGGCGTTGTGCTGGCGTCTGCGGGGCTTTCATGGCGGTTATTTATTTTTCAAATATGGCTGACAACTGTCCCTACCCGATGAGGTATCCAAGTCAGTTGCTATCGCGCAAGCTGCAACCATTGGATCAATCCCCTTCTCTACCATTTCAAAAACAAGGTATTTGGTATGAGCTACTGAAAAAGCGATAGCGAAAACAATCGCTACCAATAAAGCGCCCCCAAAACGAATTAATGCCAATTCAGAATGATCTTTTTGCACTGTGTTTTTCTCTTTATTCTTATGCCGGTAACTTCATTTACCGGAACTGATTTTCATTCCAAGCCGACTCTTTTTATCCGGCCTTTCCATCAAATCAATCAATTCAAAGGCATCCGGTTCTTCTACGAACGCCTCCATGTCAAGCAACGCCTGAGCGTTCGCACTGATTTCTTTTCGCGCCTCTTCGCCTGACATGGACAAACCGCGCTCCTCAATACACCCAACCTCTTCACCATCACGATAAAACTTGACCAGAAAACGATATGGCATTTTCAAGACCTCAAATAATCTGAAAGTAATTCGGATAAACCGCCGAAACTGCGATGTGAAACCCTGTTCCCAGTGCCACCCCGTAAACAAGGCACTGGAACAATTCACGACATTCCTTTTTAAAACGGAATATCGTCGTCCTCTTGAATGGCCCCTGAATCATGGCTTGTGTCCTCTACCTGTTGTTCTTTTAATTCACCCAGTACGGCACCGATTTTTTTAAACACCTCAAAAACTTCTGGCCGAACAGTTTTTAACGATACGTAAGTTACAACCCCCTCACCGTCGACCACCCTTAAATCAATGTCTTTCAGTTTTGAGTTTTCCCTACTGCCCTCCAGACCCGCCAACTCAATCCCTGCCACTTCCCAAATGCTAAAAAAAGTACTCATTACATGCGCTCCCAACGGCGTTTTAATTAGCTGACTTTGACAAGCCCGTTTTTGGCTTTGCAGTACAGATCAACATCACTCAGTCGGTAACGATCGCCATTGCCCCGGACGATGTACCCTGCCGGATCCGGTACAAACTGCACCGGAAAAGCCATCACTTTCCCGTCATCACTAATGGGGTTCTGGTGCGCGTACTGGCTTCCCTGTTTGATTACTGCGTAAATTTCGCCGCTCATTGCTGGCACTCCTCACCCAACTGTTCCAACTGATTCACCGCCCATTCACACGCCGCCTGTAATTTGTTGGCAATCAGGAAAAGGGCTGATTCTGGTAATTCGTCTTCGTGGATGAGTTCGCGAGACTGGCCGCAAATGGAAACGGCTATCTGTAGCCGGTGAAAGCGGGAAATGATCGGCCACCACTCTATGAGGTAGGTTCTGGCCTGCATTGCTGACCCGGCGCAATAAGTCATTCCCACCGGTTCCAGCAGGAAAGCCATGCACCGCGCTTTATAGCGTTTCAAGTCTTCGCGCATCTGGTTCATGGCGACTGACTTTTGATGCAGCATATCTAACAGAACTTCGTTTCGTTCCATCAGGTGCACTTCGTTCATGAATTCCGCCGCTTCTACTTGGCGGACGGTTTCGGTTATCTCGTTTCGCTGTCTGGCTACGCCACCCTGAAAAGGGATAATTTCGGCGCTCTGCTTCTCTGCTGTGTTCATGTCCTGTCCCGTATCGCTTTTATTTTCCTATCAACTAAACCGGTTGATGGCGGGTCATGACTCCCGCCCCGGCTGATAGGGACAAACAAATGATATACATATAAATGCATTCATGCATACATATTGACATGTATGTGTATGCAAGCCATGCGCTATGCTTGTGTGCGTAAATGTTCGAATTCGAAAAGGCGGGAAACGATGGAAATCAGGCTTACGACGGTCAAATTAATGGAGGCTGTATCAGCTAAAACCGGCGTTCACTCAACAAACGGCCTTGCAAGGCTTTTTGGTGTTTCTACCGGTCAAATTCGCAACTGGCGGACAGGTTCCGTTATGCAAAAAATCCAACAAAAACAAAAGGCTGCGGAACTTGCAGGCTTGGATATTATGTTTGTTTTGGTGTCCCTGGAGGCTGAAGAGGCGGAAAGGGACGGTGAACACGATGTAGCGGCCTCAATGTACCAAAAGGCTCAGGATTGGGCACCGGCTGCAATGTCTTTAACTGCTTGTTTATTAATAGGTTTTTTTCACATCATGCCGTTCGCGTAACGGCATGTTACGCCATGTGTAATATAGATTATGCGCA
>NZ_JAEVHF010000033.1 GCF_018263925.1 Kistimonas asteriae | reverse complement strand
TTAATGTATCTGGAAGCCGGTAAGCCGGCTTAAATAACAGGAAACTGAGTTATTTTTGAGCTGCATAATAGTGATTTAATAACTTCCATAAACTGTATTTCTTAAAAGTCACTTGCTCGCAGGTTCCCTAGGCATTGATGGAATATCATCAGAAATACTTCCATGATGGCTATCAGAAGAGTGTGCACCATCACGCTGTAAGCCTACTGTAGGTTCATCATCAGATTGAGAGACTAAACAACTCATTTTTCCCTTTACGATTTCGGCATAATTGACCACTTTCATTATGCCTTTATTTAAATCCTCTCCTCGCCTTACAGCTTCCAGCTGAACGGCATCTAACATGCCTTGCTCGACAGCTCTGCAACACAACTCATCAGGCAATCCTGTTGTTCTTGTCTGATAAGCCAGATAAAGAACGATACCGTTCATTCTATGTTCATCATTCAAAATATCTGGATTATTATTCGTTAATACTGCCAGCCTTTGTTGATCAGGTATTTTTATTCCATAATGCTGGAGCTTATAAACAAAGTCTGGGTAATCATTTTCTGCACGACTCATATTTCTTGTGGTTCTAGCAGAGTTCGCATGTTGTCGATTATCAACACCTAAACCTCGATCTATTCTTGGTTGCTGAATTCTCTGTCTATCAGGTTCAGGTACAACGACTCTATCGTTTAGAGTTTGCCTAGGCACTCTAGCTTCAATTGTTAAAATGACCACGATTCGTGGACAGCAACTAAAAACAAACGCCACGAAACGATTCCATATACTGGCGCAACATCCCAGGCCATCCTGCTGCGCTTCCGGATTGACTGTAACTTGCCTCATTCCAACCTGGCGAGTCGAATCCACGTCTATTCTCCTGAAAAATTGGGCTTTCAATTAAGACAGAAGAGGGGGTAGTTGGTTCCTAAAACCAAAGTTTGGCCTCCCCCTCTACAAAAAATAAAAGCAATAAATTCAATAAGTTAGCGTAATTGATTTTTCTTTTTTGATGTTAGGGAGGATAATGCAGTCATTTTCACACTTTTTCTTTATCCAAAATGACCCAACCATTACGTATCGTTTTTGCTGGCACCCCCGAATTCGCCAGTCTTCATCTTCAGGCTGTTATTGATAGCCCTCATGAAGTCATTGCCGTCTATTCGCAGCCTGACCGCCCAGCAGGGCGGGGGCGCAAGCTGACCCCCAGCCCGGTTAAGCAACTGGCGCTTGAGCATAATATTCCCGTATTTCAGCCCAAGACCCTGAAAGCTGAGGAAGCTCAGCAGGAACTGGCTGCCCTGAAGCCAGACCTGATGGTGGTCGTCGCCTATGGTCTACTATTGCCTCAGGCAGTGCTGGATATTCCGAAATATGGCTGTATCAATGTCCACGGCTCCATCCTGCCGCGCTGGCGGGGGGCTGCGCCGATCCAACGTGCCATTGCCGCCGGTGACAATGAAAGTGGTGTCACCATTATGCAGATGAATGCCGGGCTGGATACTGGCGATATGCTGCTGAAGGCCTGCTGTCCTATTCATGCTGACGATACGAGTCAGAACCTGCATGATCGTCTGGCGGAAATTGGTGCTCCCTGTCTCCAGCAAGCGCTGGATCAGATAGCCGCCGGCAACCTGACACCAGAAAAGCAGGATGATGCACTGGCCAACTATGCCCACAAGATGAGCAAGGAAGAGGGCGGTATAGACTGGTCCAAACCCGCTCAGGATCTCGATTGCCAGATACGCGCCTTCAACCCCTGGCCTGTAGCCTGGACCGAACAGGAAGGAGAACGCATTCGGGTATGGCAGGCCACCGCCATTGAAACGGCATCCGATAAAGCCCCCGGCACTATCGTTTCGGCCGACAAGCAGGGCATTGTTGTCAGCTGCGGCACCGGCTGCCTGATGCTGAAACAACTGCAGTTACCGGGCAGCCGGGCGATGAGCGTGCAGGACCTGCTCAACAGCCGCAGTGACCAGTTTGCACCGGGAAAACGGTTCGCCTGATATGACTATTTCACAACAACCGGTTCGGAAAAGTCCGGCCAATATCCGTCTGCAGGCTGCTCGCACCATCGCCGCTGTGCTCAAGGGGCAATCGCTGGCCACCATGCTGCCACAGGCGGAAAAGCGCCTTCACGACAGCGAACACCCGCTACTTCGCCAGCTCTGTTATGGTACGGCACGCCATTTCTTCAGTTTGTCGTTGATTCGGGATCGACTGCTCAGCAAGCCGCTCAAAGCCAGCGAAAAAGAAATACAGGCACTAATTCTGGTTGGTCTCTATCAGTTGCTTTACAGCCGTATACCGGAACATGCAATCCTCTCAGAAACTGTCAACGCCACACGCAACCTGAAAAAACCCTGGGCGAGGGGACTGGTCAATGCCGTCCTGCGCAGTGCCCAGCGGCAGAAGGCTGAGCTGGCAGACTGGCAAGGTTCCACGGAAGAAGCACGCTATGAACATCCCCAGTGGTTGCTTCGTCGCCTGAAGCAGGCCTGGCCCGAGCAATGGCAGGCTATCGTTGATGCAGGTAATCAGCAGGGGCCCATGACCTTGCGGGTTAACGCCCGGCAATTCAGTCGAGATGACTACCTGAAACAACTACTTGATGAAGGTATTGCCGCACATGCCTGCCAGTTCTCTGCCCACGGCATTCAATTGGAGGAAGCCGCTCCCGTCACAGCCCTACCGGGCTTTCAGGATGGCAGCGTCAGTGTCCAGGATGAAGCGGCGCAACTCAGTGCATCGCTTCTAGATGCCCAGGAAGGTGAGCGGGTTCTGGATGCCTGTGCAGCCCCCGGCGGCAAAAGCTGCCATATGCTGGAGCACACAGAAGGTGTAAACCTCTGGTCACTGGATGTCGACAGCGAGCGGGCAGCCCGTATCCATGAAAACCTGTCACGCCTGAAGCTGACCGCGAATGTCATCACCGGTGACGCCACCCAGCCAGATACCTGGTGGGATGGCCAGCCTTTCGACCGCATTCTGTTGGACGCTCCCTGTTCCGCCACCGGTGTCATTCGACGGAACCCTGATATCAAATGGCTGCGCAGAGACGACGACATCCCCCAGTTGGCGGATCTTCAGCGGGAAATCATGGATACAATGTGGTCCCTGCTAAAACCGGGCGGCATCCTGCTCTATGCGACCTGTTCCGTGCTGCCAGATGAAAACAGCCAGCAAATAAAGGCATTCCTTGAGCGGCACGACGACATCATTCTGGAGCCTGTCCCGACAGAGTATGGTCTGGATACCGGTTACGGCATTCAACTGCTGCCAAAACCCCAGGGAAATGATGGCTTTTTCTACTGCCGGTTACGTAAAAAAGCGTCATAATGCAGGATTGACCTGGTGACCGTCGGCCACGCCGGCGGCCTCACGATGTAAGGAACCCATTCAGGCACGTTTCATGAAAATTATCATTCTCGGCGCCGGACAGGTCGGGGGCACCCTGGCTGAGAACCTGGCCAGCGAAGAAAACGATATCACGGTCGTGGATACCGATGGTGATCGACTCAGGGAGTTGCAGGACCGGCTCGATATCCGCACGGTTCACGGCATGGCTTCATTTCCCTCGGTCCTGAAGCAGGCGGGCGCCGATGACGCTGACATGCTGGTCGCCGTCACCAACACCGATGAAGTGAACATGGTGGCCTGCCAGATCGCTTACACCATGTTCCGGACGCCGACCAAGATCGCCCGGATTCGCCAAACTGCCTATCTTAGCCGGGCCGGCCTGTTCAATGACGAAGCGTTCCCGGTCGATGTTCTGATCAGCCCGGAACAGGTCGTCACCAAGTATGTCACCCGCCTGATTGAATACCCCGGCGCGCTGCAGGTGCTGGATTTTGCCGGCGGAAAAGCGCAGCTGGTTGCCGTGAAGGCTTATTATGGCGGACCGCTGGTCAATCAGGAACTCCGGACCATCCGCGAACACATGCCCAATGTGGATACCCGGGTTGCGGCCATCTTCCGGCGCGGCAAAGCAATCATGCCGGAAGGCACCACAGTGATCGAAGCCGACGACGAAGTCTTCTTCATTGCTGACCGCAAGCACATCCGGGCCGTCATGAGTGAGCTGCGCCGTCTGGATCAGGACTACAAGCGCATCATCATCGCCGGCGGGGGCAACATTGGCCTGCGGCTGGCCCAGGCGATTGAGGACAAGTACAACGTCAAGATCATTGAGCACAATGTTCAGCGTTGCCATCACCTGTCTCAATCCCTGAACAAGGCCATCGTTTTCAACGGCAATGCCTCTGACCGGGATCTGCTGGTCGCTGAAAGCATTGAGGAGACCGATGTCTTCATCGCCCTGACCAACAACGATGAAGCCAACCTCATGTCCTCGTTGCTGGCCAAGCGCCTCGGTGCCCGCAAGGTAATGGCATTAATCAACAACCCGGCCTACGTCGACCTGCTGCAGGGTGGCAGTATTGATATCGCGATCTCACCCCAGCTTGCCACGATTGGCAGTCTGCTTCGTCACGTCAGACGCGGGGATGTAGTGAACGTTCACTCACTTCGCAGGGGTGCAGCAGAGGCTATCGAGGCTATCGCCCACGGCGATGAGACCAGCTCTCGAGTCGTTGGCCGCACCATTGGCGCGATCGAACTACCGCCTGGCACCACCATCGGCGCAGTCGTACGGGACGACCAGGTGCTGATCGCCCACGATCATATCGAGATTCAGTCCGGTGACCACGTTATCTTGTTCCTCACCGACAAGAAGCGTATAACCGAAGTGGAAAAACTGTTCCAGGTAGGACTCAGTTTCTTCTGAACAACCGGTAAAACCTGGCCGCACAATAAACACTGATACCGCGGCCAGTCACTTTACGAAGGAATAACAACAGTCTGTTCTGTACTCGCCGCCGGATTGGCCATAACAACACGGAACAAGGCGCTGGGGTACAGAAACAAGGTGCTTTCTGGGGGAGTTGAATGCATCTGCCGGTCATTCTGCGCATTCTGGGGATTCTTCTGGTGCTGTTCAGCACCGCCAGCCTGCCGCCCATGGCAGTGGCCTGGTGGTACGGCGAACCGGAAATCATGCTGTTTACCTATACCTTCCTGATCACCCTGGTGACCGGGCTGGTCTTCTTTCTGCCGTTCAGCCGGGCCAAACATGACCTGCGTCCACGGGACGGCTTTCTGATTACCGTGCTGTTCTGGGCGGTTCTTGCGGTTTTCGGTGCCTTTCCTCTCCTGTTGATGGATGCGCCGTCGCTATCCGTCACTGATGCTTTTTTTGAGTCCATCTCCGGCCTGACCACCACCGGCGCCACAGTGCTAACCAATATCGACGCCATGCCTCGCGCCATCCTGTTTTACCGACAACAACTGCAATGGCTGGGCGGCATGGGGATTATTGTTCTTGCCGTCGCTATTCTGCCCATGCTGGGTATCGGTGGCATGCAGCTCTATCGGACGGAAGCCCCCGGGCCGGTCAAAGACCGTAAGCTGACTCCTCGTATTGCCGAAACGGCTAAAACACTCTGGTACCTCTACCTCGGCCTGACCGTTGCCTGCGCGCTGGCTTACTGGATGGCTGGCATGACGCCGTTTGATGCCATCAGCCACAGTTTTTCCACCGTCGCCATCGGCGGATTCTCAACCCATGACGCCAGTATCGGCTGGTTCAATAGTCCTGCTATTGAAGGCATCGCGATCTTTTTCATGCTGATTTCCGGCATCAATTTCGCCATGCATTATCTGGTCTGGCACAACCGCAGTTTCCTGATGTATTTCTCAGACCCGGAAGTCCGTGGTTACCTTCTAATGCTGGTTGGCGTCTGCCTGCTGACGGTACCGGTACTGCTTTACAATGATGTCTACGACGGCATGGAAGCGGCCCGATACGGTATCTTTGAAGTGGTTTCGGTGGCGACAACCACAGGGTTCGCCACCACAGACTTCTCTATCTGGCCCACATTCCTGCCACTGCTGCTCTTCCTGACCAGCTTTGCCGGCGGCTGTGCAGGTTCCACGGCCGGCGGCATGAAAGTGATCCGGATACTGCTGATCTTCAAACAGGGGTCACGAGAACTGAAGCGATTGATTCATCCCAACGCGATCTTTTCCATAAAACTGGGCCGTAAACCAGTGGACGACAAGGTAGCGGATGCTGTCTGGGGCTTTTTCTCGGCGTATGTTTTCCTGTTCATCGTTATGTATCTTGCGCTTCTTGCCACGGGTCTGGATATCACCACGGCGTTCTCCGCCGTTGCCTCCTGTATGAATAACCTGGGTCCTGCACTGGGCGAAGCATCATCCAACTACCAGAGCCTGCCAGATACCGCGAAGTGGATTCTGAGCTTTGCCATGCTGCTGGGGCGTCTGGAAATCTTCACCTTGCTGGTGCTGTTTACCCCAATGTTCTGGCGACACTGACCTTCTTCACAGAAATAAGTCCGAACATGTTCCTGAATTTTGCGATTCAGGAACTTTTTTCTTACTCACGAACTCTATTGAATGAATCCCTAAAATCGGGATTCATGTTTTTATTCATTAGCATCCAGGAGTACCAAACCATGGAAAATCTCACAATTAATCCTAACGCCAGAAACAATAGGCTTCTAAGCGGCCCGGAAATGTCTCATCAGCATGAGGAGACACGGAGCTTGGTTTGGCAAGCCTGATACCTATCCCCTTCAAAGAAGTGAGCGTTTAGACCAAAGGCATGTAGATTCTTGTCAGGTTCAACTCAACCTGCAAACGGAAGAACCCTACCATTCCTCATACCTTCCTGTTACACCATCGGGTGCATCTAATCCGTTAGCCGTCCTAGAGTCCTTACTTGAGAGCAAACCTCCTCAAGACGATCTCAAGAACATAATCCAGGCACTGAGTAGCTCATTGGTAGATCACTGTTCTGGGAATAAAAATACCAGAAAAGGTCTTAAGCAACTTCTCAGTAAGATGGACGAAACCGCTCATGAACGCACCGCGCACCTGCATTTCATCCTTTCCACACAGCCAGCTAGCGTGATACCCCATAAATATATACCTGTGCATTCGAAAACAGTTGGCGCCATAAATATTACCACCCTGGATCACACAACCATCTACAAAGCCCTTTATCCGGGTTTTCTGGTTCCATGCTGCCTTCGGCTGGATACTCCTCACACAAAGTATCTGTACATGATCCTGTTGTACCCAGAAGTTACGCTAACCATTCTCGAAACAAGTGATGGAAAACTACTTACTTCTATCGTCACCGTAGACAGGGGGGACCAGGGGATTGCTTTGTGTCATGTGGATAACTGCAGGGGAAGTTCTGGTTATCTTAAGCCAGAAAAAACAAGGCAAGCCATTGAGGCGTTTGCTCAATATCTCAGTCAATCAATGGGTAAGCCTGTTTTTCTAGCCCCCGGTGAGGCCACCATTGAAAACCTGACGACACCTGATCAAAGAAACGCCTGCCAGACAATTCTGGATAACCTGCTCAAACAGGCCATTATCGAGCTTTCTGGTAATCAACAATTCCAGAAACTGCAAGACAAGTCTGCTAATGACAGGACCGTCGTATCCAATAAGGACCTCAAACAACTTTCATTTATTCTGGAAAACCTGACCACGGCAAAACTATCGGCCTACATCAGGCAGCAAACAATCAAGTACTGCGCGGAAGTCCTCAATTACCCGTATGCCTTCACGGATAATCATCTGGTGCCAGAGCGAATGGAGGATGACTACTTGCAAGTTAACCTCAATGAAGGACATGGTTCTTGCGAGGTATATCTACAAATCGCGCCTATAAAGCCATTATCCGGGGATGAATCTCACCATGAGTCGGTTTGATATCATCATTGTTGGTGGAGGCGTAGCCGGATTGTCCGCCGGCTACGCCCTATCATTGCAACGGAAACGGGTACTGGTCTTGGAACGTGAAAGCCAGCCAGGCATACATGCGAGCGGACGGGCTGTTTCCGTCTATGCACAATCCAATGGCTATGATAATCCGGTTATATTGGCTTTAACTAAAACCAGCCTGAGTTTCTTCCTGACCCCACCCATAGGATTCTGTGACTTTCCACTTGTGCACCAATGCTCTGTTATTTTTATTTCACCACTGCATAAAGAAGAAAAGCTACGTGTATTATGGCAATCAATGCATGCCGTGTTGGATAGGGTACAACTGCTATCGAGCCCCCCACTTGAAGCGCTTCCCCTATCCAGTCAGATGAGTCGTGAGGTTGTGTATGACCCCTACACTTTCGATATCGACAGTCATGGACTGTTAACCGGTTATCGTCGCGCTATAAAAGCCAATCATGGACAATTTCTGCCCAACAGTACTGTGGCAACACTGAATTATGAGGGTGGCTTGTGGACGGTATTAACACATTGCAACGCCTATCAGGCTCCCATCATAGTCAATGCAGCCGGCGCCTGGTCAGATGAAATCGCACAGCTGGCAGGTATACAACCGCTTGGCCTGCTACCGTTACGTCGCACTGTGATAACAGTCAGTCACAACAGAACTGAATCCTCCAAAGTGGCCCCGATGAGTATTGGTGCTTTGAGTGATTTCTATATCAAACCGGAAAAAGGTGTTTTGCAGGTATCCCCCTGCGATGAGCATCTAAGTTATCCCTGTGACTCCCGCCCGGAAGAGATTGATATTGCCATTGCAGCCGAAAGACTTTTTCAAACAACAGGCATATCCACTCAGCGAATCAATTACGCTTGGGCTGGCTTGAGAACCTTTTCTCATGATCGAACGCCGGTCATCGGTTTCAGCAACCAAATAACAGGTTTTTTCTGGCTAGCAGGGCAGGGAGGCACCGGCATTCAAACCGCTCCCGCATCCGGCTGGCTGACAGCTTCATTAATTCTGGGTCATGGCATTCCGAAAGAGCTCAGAGACCAGGGAGTTACTGAAGAAAGCATCAGCCCTAAACGTTTTGAGGTGATATAAATGTCTACAATAAAGCGCCTCAAGGCTATTTTATTGCCAGGGCTTGTGTTTCAGTCGACGATTATCGGTGGCGGTTATGCCAGTGGACGCGAACTCGTCGAATTCTTTCTTCAATATGGGCCTGTTGCAGGTTATTTCGGTTTTATCCTGACTTTTTGTATTTTTGCATTAGTGCTTATCGTCAGTTTTGAATTTGCCAGAATAACGAATAGCTATGACTATAAAACATTCTTCCAACACCTTCTCGGACGTTTATGGTTTCTTTATGAACTTTTCTTTTTTATCACTCTGATGATTGTTGTTTCAGTATGCAGCTCTCTGGCTGGAGGAGTCATCGCTCACTCTACCGGACAGAATGAAACACTTGGAATGATAGTATTTATCTGTATCGTAACGTTGGCAAGCAGTCTGGGAAATGAAAAAATCGAGACATTCATGAGTTTTTGGTCTGTCGCGCTTTACGGTACATATTTCATGTTTTTTATGTATGGGATCAAACCGATAAATATCACAAACAATGATATTTTCTATATTCTTACCAATGACAATGATTGGTTAAATGGGGCTACAACGTTTGCTGTCAGTAGCTTGGCTGCGATACCTGTCATACTTTTTTCATTACGCTCTTTAGATAGCTCTTGCTCTTCTATTGCGGCAGGATTCAGTGCGGGTTTACTCGCCATTATGCCAGGATTAGCCTTTTACACCGTAATGGTGGGCTATTACCCCGAAATCATTGATGACAGTGTGCCATTAACACGGATATTGCTAGAAATAGACTCCCAGTTGCTCAGCGGCCTTTTCCCTTTAATCATTTTTGGGACATTGATAGAGACCTGCTCAGCTCTTTTTCACACATTCAATGAACGCCTATCGGTGGCCAGCAATAAAAATATATCTTCAGAAAAACGCGCAATAATTACATTTTCCCTATTAATCGTTACTGTTTTTATTGCAAACAACGCTGGTTTTATTTACCTCATCAATAAAGGGTATAGAGTCATTTCATGGATGTTTTATGCTCTATTCTTCGTCCCACTATTCACAACAGGTATCAAATTGATATTTTTAAAAAACTATCAAAAATATAATTATTGACGTTTGTTCATTACTTAATGAAAGAAGTCTATAACAAGGAGTATCTTGTACAATGCTTAATACCAGAACAGCATTTTCACCTTGTCATCGAATGACCAGTGATTCAGCATCCACTGGCCATTCGACTGATAAAAGATAAAACGCCAAACCAGCGCATGCTTCTCAAACTTTTGCAGGTAGGCATACTGGATTAATGAATTCCCAGCCTCCTCAACCTTGATCAGGTCAAAACCTACGGGCTTACCATAACGCTGCAAGACCAAGGGCATCTGCCTTTCTACCTGACTGACCTGAGCATTCATCTCCGTAACAGGAAAGAGTACATACGGCTTCAGGCGCTCCATACCATCCTTGAGGTTCCCTTTACCGACATCCTTCATGACGGTTTCAACCAGTGCCTGCATGGCTTTCTGATTCTGCAACGGCTCCGCCGCTGACAGTGAAAACGAAAACATCAAGAGTATCGAGCTGATTAGGTAACGCATGTTTCATCCCTGTTTTATGGTTGTTGCTGGTCTCTTTGCCAGGTATTCAAGTGAATCCCTGTCGTGCAGGTCGCATCAGAAAATGCCCTGAGGGGATCAACGATTGCCCGACGACGCGCTCTCAATTCATTAATTTCCGCTTTGTCGGCCTGGTAGGCCTGCCAGGCATCAGAGCGATACAACGTATCAATCAAATCCTCGACTACATCATGACGGGCCTCATGGCCGCTACCCAGCATGGCTGGTTGATCCTGCCAGGGTACCTGTATGGCTTCAGGCAACCGGTGAAGCGCTTCTTCCAGCTGAGCTTCCGGGAGTTTTTCCTGCCGGTTTTTCTCAATGAAACGGCGGGCATTGAGCAGGTCACTGAACGCGACCTCAAATCGGTCTGTCAGTTTTTCAAGCTGGCAGATACGCGCTTCCAGCAGGCCAACTTCTGAGACCATGTCATCAAAGTCCGTAATCATTTCATTGAGCTGTGAATTTCTGGCAATCACTGCACGCTGTTCGGCCGAAGAGGGATGGAAATCTTCCCCCCTGACCATGTTGCCAACCTGTCTCTTCAGTGTCTTCTGCCACTGGCTGACATTGAAAATCATGGCGTCTTTCAGCGGAAGATCCGATAAATGGGGAATATTGACCGTTGTGAGTGTCTGCCTCTGGTGATCATTACGGTTACCCGTCAGTGAGGTATCAGCAGGCGGTATGCCAGGTTCCTTACTGTCTAAACTGAGCCGGTCCTGCCAGCGGGTCTTGAGATGGATACCGGATACCCGAGTTGCCTCTGAAAACGCTTTCAGGGGCTCAATCAACTCATTACGCTGATTGTCGAGTACAGTAATACTTTCCTGATCATTCCGGTAACAGCGGTACTGATCGGACTTATGGAACACCTCCACGGCATTCTTCATCTGCCGCAGCCGCTCATCCTCGTCGGTGACCAGATACCAGGCCATTTGGCCGGGCATATGAATATGCTCTGGCAGATGCCGCAGTGCCGATGACAACCTGTGCTCTGACCACTGCGCCTTGTTATAACGGTCAACGATATGGCAGACCTCAAAGGCCAGGCTGTATTCAATCTCAAAGCTGCTGCACTTGTTTTGAAGCAGGATGATTTCAGTGTTAATGACCTGAACTTTATCAACCAGCCGGTCAAACCGTTGCGCCATTTCACGGATGGTCTCATTCGCCCGGACGGCCTGGCGATGGTATTTCGACATTTTGTGGAAATCTTCACCTTTCAGGGTGGTTTTTACCTTATTCCCGACCGTTCTGATCGATTTATCCAGGCTATATCTCAGGGTCGCGATGGGGGAGATTTCATCAAACAGGGTAGGGCGATAGGCATTGAAGTCTGCCGAAGCCTCCCGGTTCTGGTCACTTTGCTTACTGGTTGTGGCAAATTGCGGTATATCAGTGCTTGCACTGTTATTGGCTGTGTTAATCGCTGAATCGTTATCCGATGAATTCTGACGAGATGAAGGATTTTCCATGCTGCTACTTCCTTGATAATGCTGGCGGGTTACGATGAGTACATTGGTTTAATTATTGGCTATCCCTCTCGTTTGCCGCCGAATCCTTTGAGACTGATTTGAAATATCATTGATGGAATCCAATCAGGAATATAGGAAAAGTCCCTTTACTACGTCCTGACCGAGCGAAATTCAACCATCACGCCTCATCCCAGATCGATGCCAGCGTATAATCACTCCCTTCCACAACAAATAGCCGACCGTCGATATAACGGAAATGGCGCTCCAACTCCGAAATCCGGTCAACATCCTCAATACTGAGCAGCAGATTAGCAGCTTCCAGGTTTTCCCTTTGCCGTATGGGTGATACGGATTTAGGAATCACATACACCCCGCGCTGCACAGCCCATTGGATCAGCACCTGGGCGGGAGACATATCATGTCTGTGGGCAATTTCCCCGATAATGGCATTATCCAGCAGGCTTGGCTCATCCTCAGAACGCACATTGGCATCTCTACCCATGGAGCCCAGCGGTGCATAGGCCGTCACCTGTATGCGATGCTCCTGGCAGAAGCGAACTAACATTTGCTGTTCCAGAAAAGGATGAAGCTCTACCTGATTCATCGCAGGCTGAATCCTCGCTTCTGTAATGAGCTTTTCAAGCTTACAGATACTGAAATTGGCCACTCCGATGTATCGAGCCAGCCCTTTATCCACACAGGCCTCCATCGCTGCCCAGGTTGTCTCTAAAGGTAATATTTTCAAAGAGATACATTCATCAGCGGTGGATGCAAACTGTACATCTGACCTCACGGCCACAGGCCAGTGCATAAGATATAGATCCAGATAATCCAGATGCAGGTCTGAAAGTGTCTTTTCCAGTGCAGGCATTATATCCTCAGGTGCGTGGGCGTTATTCCAGAGTTTTGACGTGATAAACAAGTCTTCCCTGCGCACACCCCCATCCTTGATGGCATCACTCAATGCCTGGCCGATATCAGGTTCATTACCATAGATAGAAGCGCAATCGATATGCCTATACCCCATCGAAATCGCTTCCCGGATCGCCGTATAGGCAACCTCAGGCTCCGATTTCCATGTTCCCAGCCCCACTGCAGCAAGAGAATCACCCGATAGCGTCGTCAAACTCATGATTTTTCCTCTATATCCAGACTGGACTCATCCAGTAACTCACTTTCAATGAGGTGAGATAGTAATAACAATAAAATCTGAGAGGTTATTACGATTAAGTGAAAAATAGAATATTGCTTAAAACTTTATAAATTATTTTTTTAATAATTATTTATTATTTATATATAGCTTTATATTACTATTCAAAATCAAAATCTGCACCATTAGTCTCTAACGGGAACTTTTCTAAATAAATAGTGACATATTCTATATAGCTTTAATTTTTTCATATTAATTTGGACAGAAAAAGTGGATCAATATTATGTCTTCAATTCAAGCAAAAACATCTTTACCTTTAGATCCCGCCCTGTTGGATGTCAATTCCACTTCTCACTATCTAACAAATAGTATTCCTACAAAAGAGCCAGAAACTATAGGCGATAAAATTCCTCCTTCAAAAACTCGCTTCCAAACAATAAGAGAACGATTATGCAGTTTTTGGGATCGATATTTTTGTAGGCTCTCTGATTGCTGTTGTTATAAATTATGGGAAAAGATATTGATATTACTAAAAATAAGAAAACCAGAAGAATCACAAGAAGAGGATAGTGATGATGTAAGCGATCCTATTTATTTTATTCAACTAAGCGATAGGGACTTTAAAAATACTCCTCCGATGTGTGAAATAGTAGATATTCAAAAACCAGTATCAACAAGTACGACACATCCGTTTTTAGGTGATATACAGCCACACTTACCGGCCTTACAACCTCACTGCTCTGACAAAGCGGTTTCCCCCGCACCTCCCCCAATGACAACAACAGTAACGCTGAAGAGAGAGAAATATGAAAAGCAATTTAGTCCTTATTCCAATGGAGAAACAACAACTTCTTTTACACCACTCAATACTATGGCGCCCTCTGCGCCTATTAAAGAAGAAGTAATAGTAGCATCTATTGATATACATCAGAAAAAAGTCAGCACGAATTCAAGAGATCAAGAAGAAAATCATTATGAAACACTATTAAAATCAGCAGATGCTATAGAGTTTCCAGTAATGGCATTGGATTACGAGGATACTGATACAACAAGCCAATCTTCAAATGACACTGTTGTGAGCGAGATTTATCGCCCTTTGGATATTACTCATTCCCATTCAGAGGTATGGCAAGAACAAGGTTCTCCAGAAGGTTTAAGTTCAGTGAACCTAGCAACCGATGAAGCCCCTCCTATGGAAGATCCTGACCTTGAGGCTGAGGCTACAGCTGATTTAACAGCACTAGAGAGAGCTCAACAAGCTGGTATCCAAACAAGTCCTGATTTCTACAGAAGGGTCGCTTTATATGAGATGATGTATAGCGTACAGCAATTGTTACAGCAGCTGGAAGATGATGCGATCTGTCATTTACTCCCTGCAGAATTATGGATTGATTTAAATTCTAATTTACACGTTCTTGGTTCAACATTCACCCATTTAGGGTTATTTGATAAAAAACAAAACAATATAGAAAAACAAAATCGTTATATCGCTGCCCTTGTATCAAAACAAACAATTGAAGATCTAGACCCTGAGCTTGCAATTTTTGTTAAATCCATTAGGGATTTGAATTTTTTAATGAATAAACTAAAAAAATTAACCGATAGCTTAACTGATAAAAAGCTTTTTATACAGGCATTCAAACATAATATTGATACAATAAACGAATTAATTTCTTTATTGTATCATTCAAAAGAACTTCAATGGGAAGATAAAGATTATTTAAATTACTTCAGAGAGAAAAGGTCAAGTTTTGGATTTACTCCATCAGGCAGTTTTTTCAGATATAAAGAATCAGAAACACCATTAAAACTAAGAGATGATAGAGGTAACCAACCAGATTCTGATAGACAGGAACATCATACCCAGTCAGCCGATTGTATTCCTCCACTTATTGATGTTATGACTTCAACTGATTTAGAGGCTTGTTCAATTGACGCTCTTCTTGATGATGAACAGCTTTGTAAATTACAGCATTGCTATGAGGAACTGGATGAATGGCTATCTGCAGTACCTCATAAATCTTTAACTCAATCAGTATCCTTAAATTCACTGTATCCCAGAGCATACACTAACAAACAAAATGGAAAAATTTAACACAATACAAATTTTTAACGTAAGCGTAAAAACAAAAACAAAAACAAAAACAAAAACAAAAACAAAAAACAAAAAACAAAAAACAAAAAACAAAAAACAAAAAACAAAAAACAAAAATGAGACTTTTTTCTAAAGCATAAAGATATTTAATGCGAATTAAACGTATATTGATTTGCAAAAGTTAAATCACAACCCATCAGTTTTTCTAAAACCATTTTTCACATTCCCGTTTCCCCCATAACCCGCTATTATAAAATCTCAAAATGACAGATATAAGCTACGGATCGTATTATGAAAAAACACGAAAGCATTCAAAAAGTGATGACAACAAGCCCGATTACTGTTCAAAAAGGGCAAAAACTGAGCGACGTTAACGCTATTTTTCGTGAACATAATATCCATCATGTGCCAGTGCTCGATCACAAACAGCCCGTCGGCATCATCGCTGAAACAGATATACTGCGCCTTGTTTATGATGCCGGCAACACTGACAACCGCACCCAGGACACTCTCATGGATCAGCTTCACACTATTGCTGAAGTCATGAGTAATAACCTGAAAACCCTACCAATCACAGCAACAGTCAAAGATGCTGTCGAGGTACTAACAGATAATCGCTACCACTCTGTTATGGTTGTCGATAACGATCAACTGGCTGGTATCGTTACTTCAACGGATATTATTCGATATTTTCACAGTCAGTTTTAAAAAAAGGGGATTAAATCCCCTTTCAACTTTAAATATAAACACTTATAGCCAACCAATAGAAAACTACGAAATTGGCCTATTTTCTTAATTTCCATGAGCTAATCTTGATGTACATGCGCAGCTATTATTTAGCTTCTAGGGAATGGACTAAACTGTGGCCTACAGACCCAAGCGGTTATTGAGCATCACAGTATTTTATTCAAGATGGTCAAGCATTCTGTAACAACTAGAATAATCAGCTTTATTTAATTATCTTTTTTTCGGTCTTCGTGTTGCTCACCTGTTGTATCTTCTGATGATAAATCCATAGGTAGCGCCGCTCTGCCGATTACACACCTTTCACCACCACCTTCCGGGATTGACCTCCCTTCTTGCTCTATTAATCTTCTATTATAACGTTTCATCTTATCCTCCAGTAATTTAAACGCATTTATCATCTCTACCGTATTCCCCATTACTTTCATTGCTGCTTCTAAAATCTCTTTCTCTTCTTGAAATTTTATCTCTAAAGCCACTTTCATTTCACTTATAAATTTACCTGATTACCACCTAACATAAGCCATTCTCCCGTCTAAACTTACGACACTGGTTTTCCTTGGGTTAGGAGACGTGTCATGGCCAGGAACAAAATCCAGTTTCAGAAAGGCATGAGCCTTGTGGAATT
>NZ_JAEVHF010000032.1 GCF_018263925.1 Kistimonas asteriae | reverse complement strand
ACTGTTATCGATTTAACCGGCGCTTTGATTTGAAGGCGATGGTATCAAGGCTGGGTTACATGGCTGCGCGAACCTGCCCCATGCCAGCAAGGCTTCTCAAGCTGGCTGAGCCACAGTGGTAATCAGGTTGATGTATTTGCACGCAGATTACTGACTAAAAGGGGCCTTAATGGGGCCCCTTTTTTTGTTTTTAGCAGGAAGTTACTTTTTCAGCTATAACCGAACTTGTTTCCGAGGAGTCATTTA
This sequence comes from Kistimonas asteriae, assembly GCF_018263925.1. Taxonomy (GTDB): domain Bacteria; phylum Pseudomonadota; class Gammaproteobacteria; order Pseudomonadales; family Endozoicomonadaceae; genus Kistimonas; species Kistimonas asteriae. The sequence continues at coordinate 16,834 of NZ_JAEVHF010000032.1, read as the reverse complement.
TTTTTTTTGCGACGGGTTTGCGCTTTGCATTCAGGTGTCCGTTGAAGCGTTTCTCCAGTAGCCTGAAACCACCCATCATAATCAGGCTCAGTACGAGGTAGCAGGAACCTGCGGCCAGGAACATTTCAATCGGTGTATAGGTGCGGGCAATGATAGTTCGCGCCATACCGGTCAGATCCAGCAAAGTAATGGTGCTGGCCAGCGCGCTGCTCTTGAGCATCAGGATCACTTCGTTGCCGTAAGCTGGCAGGATCATGCCGAAGGCGCGGGGCAGAAGTACACGACGGTACATCTGCACCTTGCTCATGCCCAGTACACGACAAGCCTCAATTTCGCCCTTGGGAATAGACGCCAGTGCTCCCCTGAGGATTTCCGCAGAATACGCTGACGTATTCAGGCAGAAGGCGATGATCGCACACCAGTAGGGTTCACGCAGATACGACCAGAAAATACTTTCCCGGACAATCTCGAACTGCGCCAGCCCGTAATAGACGAGGAACAGTTGGACCAGCAGCGGAGTGCCGCGGAAAAAGAAGATATAGCTGTAGGGCAGCGCCTTGATCCAGAGTTTATTGGAGTGACGCGCCAGGCCGATGGGCAGCGCCAGGGCGGCGCCGAGAATGCCGGAGACGACCACCAGTTGAACGGTCATCCAGGCGCCTTCCATCAGGCGTGGGAAATAGTCGATGACAACACTGAAATCCATAATCAGGCCCTCGCGACGCCGCGGTTAGCGCGTTTTTCCAGGTAGTGGAGACCGATCATGGTAACAATGGTCAACAGCAGGTAAATGAACGCTGCAGCCAGGTAGAAAGTGAACGGTTCCTTGGTGTAATTCACGGCCACGCTGGCCTTACGCATGATGTCGTCCAGTCCGATCACTGATACCAGCGCGGTATCCTTGAGCAGTACGAGGAACAGGTTGCCGAGTCCTGGCAGCGCAAGCCGCCAGACCTGGGGCAGGGTAATGCGGAAGAAGATACGCAGCTTGCTCATGCCGAGCGCCAGTCCGGCTTCTCGTTGCCCAGCAGGAATGGACTGGATTGCGCCCCGGAAGACTTCTGTCGCATAAGCGCCAAAGGTCAGGCCGAGCGCCGTGACACCGGCGGCAAAGGGGCCGATTTCAATGTATTCGTCGTAACCGAACTGGCTGGCAATGGCCATCAGCACCGTGGTGGCGCCGAAATAGATGATCAGTACGGTCAGAAGTTCTGGCAGGCCGCGGATCAGGCCGGTATAGCCGGAGGCAATGGCGCGAGCCACACGAAAGCGGGACAGTTTGGCGGATGCGCCCAGCAGCCCCAGTGTCAGGCCGACTGCCAGGGCAGCCAGCGCCAGCTTGACGGTGACAATCGTGCCTGCCAGAAGCTGGTCTTCAAAGCCATGCAGTTCAAGCATGCATACATCCTCTACTTGCAGGAAGGGGGAGCGGCATAGCCGCTCCGTGTCCAGAGAGACCTATCAGTAGATGGAGAAGGGGAAGTACTTGGCGTTGATCTTGGCATAGGTGCCGTCCGCAACGATGGCCTGCAGGGCGCGGTTCAGCTTGTCACGCAGTTCCTGGTCATTCTTGCGTACGGCAATACCGATCTTGTCGTTTTTGTTAAAGGCTTCACCCTTGTACTCATAACCGGGTTCGTTTTTCAGCCATTCATAGGTCGGCAGTTCATCGGACAGGGCGCCATCCAGTCGGCCGGACTTCAGATCCAGATAGACACTGTCGTTGGTGTCATACAGTTTCACATTCACGACATCTGACAGGTTATCTTCCAGGTAGATGCCGCCGACCGTCGCTCGCTGGGCGCCGATGGTCTTGCCTTTCAGGGATTCAACGGCGGTGTCGAAATCCTTGTCTTTGTCTGCTACAAAGCGCAGGCCACCGGAATAGTAGGGATCAGTGAAATCAACGACGCGCTGGCGTTCTTCAGTGATCGACATGGAGGCGATAATGGCGTCAAACTTTCGGACTTTCAGGCCGGGAATCAGGCCGTCCCAGTCCTGGGTGACCATTTCACATTCCGCCTGCAGTTTTTCACACAGGGCGTCGGCGATATCCACATCGAAGCCCTGGGGCTTACCGGTTTCATCGATAAAGTTAAAGGGGGCCCAGGCGCCTTCGGTGGCAAAGCGGATCTTTTCAGCAGCCATGGCGCTACCCGCGCTGATAGCCAAACTGGCGGCGACAAACGTGGAAAGCAGTTTATTCTTGATTTTCATGGTGTTTTTCCTGTTCCGTTGTTTTTTTACTGCAGGCCTGTGAATGGCCATTTATCGTTGTTAACGGTATAACACGTCTGCTGTCCGGTATCAGAAGATGCTGGAAACAAAAGCCTTACAGCGTTCTGATATCGGGTTGCCAAACACCTGGGCAGGCGGGCCAAACTCTTCCACCTTGCCCTGGTGCAGGAACATAACCTGACTGGACACTTCCCGGGCGAAGGCCATTTCGTGCGTCACGATCAGCATGGTACGGCCTTCTTCCGCCAGACTACGGATGACGTTCAGTACTTCGCCGACCAGTTCGGGGTCCAGCGCAGAGGTGGGTTCATCAAACAGCATGACCTGTGGATCCATCGCCAGCGCCCGGGCAATGGCCACACGTTGCTGCTGTCCACCGGAAAGCTGGCTGGGATAAAAGTCTTTGCGCTCATACATGCCGACCTTGTGCAGCAGGCGCTCAGCATTTTCAACGGCTTCGGCTTTTTTCTGTTTCAGGACATTGACGGGCGCCTCAATGACATTTTCCATAATGGTCATGTGGGGCCAGAGGTTGAAGTTCTGGAAAACAAAACCGAGGCGTTCGCGCATCAGGGTGAGTTGTTTGTGATTGGCGGCATCCAGATCGCCGGAGTGTGCCCGTTTCAGGGCCAGGGCTTCACCGCTGATCGTGATCTCACCTTCAGTCGGTTGTTCGAGCAGGTTGATACAGCGCAGGAAGGTACTTTTCCCTGAACCGCTGGAACCGATAATGGAGACCACATCACCATCGTGTGCGGTCAGGTCGATGCCTTTGAGCACTTCATCCTGACCAAAGGTCTTGTGCAGATTCCTGATTTCTATTGCAGCGGGACCGGTTGACATCGTTATTATCTCCGCTGAATCCCGATTTGCAGGTGCTGGCAGGTCACTCCACCCGAAGGTCATGCCAGTGCCGTTACCGACGCCCTGTTAACGGGACCCGATCGTATTGCATCCACTGCCAGAGGACAGATAGACACCTTGTTATCGTGTTATTTGATTGTGTCGGGTAATCAAACTACCAGACAGCAGTAAAATAAGTTTTCAGAATCGGACATTTTATTTTCTCAGGGCGTCTTTTGGTTAAAGGGTGTTCAAACCACTGTCGTATGAATGGGTTTTGTTGCTGCAGGTCATTGCGTTACCTGAATGTGGCAATCTCTGCCTGTGTTCCGTGTGGATTGCGCCGTTGATGCTATTTCCCGGGATGTGCATACACGGTATGACTGGCTACTGCGCCGTGAAAGCGAAAAAACGCCTGCACACCTGAGCAATTCTGTCACCGCCAGGACGCAGCATCCGGAATGCTGCGTCCCTTGCCGCCTGAAAGATCAATCTGTCAGATAGTACTCAATGGTGGAAATCACCCGCACCTTCTTTATATAGGGCGTGTTTTTATCCCGATCCGTAATTTGGAAAACGCCCTGGCGGGCTGATTTGATTTTACCGAGCCGGCTGTCGGAATCCTGCGCGAATTTCTCTCCCACCTCCCGGGCATTGCGGGTGGCTTCTTCAATCATGGCGGGTTTCAGGGTGTTGAGGCCGGTGAACAGGTATTCGGTGCGGGCTTCGTAGTCATTGCTGGCGATGGCAATGCCAGCTGCTGCCAGCTCCAGAATCTCTTGCCGAGCCTGGCGTACCCGATGCACATTCGTTGTGTAAACGGTGACATCAGACTCCGCCGTGTAACGGAATCTGTTCTGGCCGGTATTGTAGTTCAGGGTCTCGTTATCGGTGATGGCCGGTGGGTTGATGGAAATGTCCTGGTCGGTAAAGCCCCGGTCATGGAGAAAGGTGACGATCTTGTCATTCTTGGTCTGGATATCCTTGACCAGTGTGCCCAGGTCGTTGGCCCCTTCCCGGAACCGGATCGGCCAGATAGCGACATCGGCGGGGACTTCCTTTTCTGCCAGTCCCTTGGCGATGACGGTTCGGTTCATTTGTTTGAAGGTAATCAGTCCGTCGGCGAGCTGGTAACCCAGCAGCCCGAAGGCGACGATGAGGCAGCCACCCAAGATGATGGCCGGAAACCGTGCTGATGATCGCATGTCGCTTTCCTCTGATAACTCACTCTAACGTGATATGAAGGCTGTCGGGTGCTTCCAGGGCCTTACGTTCTTCCCGGGGCGTCTGGCCGTAGTGATTCTTGTAGGCCGTGCTGAAGTGGGAGGCGCTGGTGAACCCGCAGGCCAGCCCGACCTGGAGAATGGATTTGTCGGATTCCCGAAGCAGGCGGCGGGCTTTTTCCATCCGGATATTAAAGTAGAACCGGGACGGTACCGCCTGCAGGTGTTTTTTGAATAACCGCTCAAGGTGTCGGCGGGACAGCCCGACATGGAAGGCGATATCATCCGTGGATAACGGTTCTTCAATATTGCTTTCCATCAGGGTGACCGCTTCCACGAGCTTGGGCTGACGGGCGCCAATGCGGTGCTGCAGGGGCACTCGCTGGGGGTCCTTGGCGGTACGGATCCGCTCGCAGACGAACTGTTCCGAGATGGAGGCCGCCAGCTCCATACCGTGGCGCTGGCCGATCAGGAACAGCATCATGTCCATGGCAGCGGTGCCGCCGCTGCAGGTGTACCGGTGGCCGTCCACTTCAAAAAGATTATTGGTGACCCGTATCAGCGGAAATTCATCACGCAGGTTTTCATAGTCCCACCAGTGGATGGTGGCGCGGCAGCCCTCCAGCAGGCCGGCACAGGCCAGCAGGTAGGAGCCGGTACCGATGCCGCCGAGCGCCGCTTTGCTCTGCTTTTGCTGTCGTAACCAGGCAATAATGTTCTCGTTTCCGGTGCGTGCCACCGGGCTGGCGCCGACGACAAACAGGGTGTCGACGTTGGTAGCATCGCGAATGCTGCAGTCAACGTCGGTAATGACACCGGCCGAGCTCGCCACCGGCTTGCCATCATGGCTGATCAGGCTATGTTCATACAGGCTTTCGCCGGTAATCAGGTTAGCCATGCGCAGCGGTTCGATCGCGGAGGAAAAGGCGATCAGGGAGAAGTTAGGCAGTAACAGGAAGCCGGTCCGGTGAGCCCGGTGGTTTTTGGTCTGCAACAGCGAACTACCAGCCGGTTCGGCGGGTTGGTGATTGAATACGTGCGACAATGGTGACTCACCCCTGAAATCTGCAAGAACAACAGTACGGCTTCGCTGGATGTGGTCGGTAACCGGGCTGCTGCCGGTGTCTGTGCAGGCAATAGGCGGTTTCTGACACCGGATATCCTAATGGATGGTTAATAAATGACAAATGCTTTTTCGTGGTCATCATTGATATGGGTCGCCTCATCACAATGTCAGACTGACGCAAGTCAATGTCGCATTCGGGCAATTTGGCGGTGGGGCTTTCCTTGATAATCAAGGGCAAATACCTACGAAAGCACGGTTTTGATAGCGTCTGGGAATGGTCGGGTGCGGGAAGTCCGATACTTTGGCCTGTCAGGCGGATTCCCTCACACGTACTGATATTTCGCTATGAATACCTTTATAGACCTTCGCAAGTTCAGCTCCGACCAGGCCAAACTCTGGGTGCGGGAGCGCATGCCCTCCAATGACATCGACCAGGCGCTGCGTCTGGCGGATATCTACTACCGCCATGCCCGGAGCACCGAGCCGGTGGATGGCGGTGCCGATGAGATGTATGGCGCTTTCCTCTGCCTGTGGCAGTTCATTCAGCAACGGTCAGCTGGGCAGTCCCTGGTGCGCGCCTATAACCCGACGCCGGAAGAACACCAGTGGCACTCCACACACAGCGTGATAGAGATCCTGTCTGGCGATATGCCATTCCTGGTGTCGTCCATCATCATGGAGCTGGATCGTCAGGAACTGCATATTCATGGCCTGACTCACCCGGTGATCAACGTCGTACGGGATAAGCAGGGGAAACTGCAGTCTGTCCATGACCATGATGAAACGGTCAAGGGCAGCCGCCCCGAAGCCCTGATTCGGATTGAGATTGAACGCCAGCCGGATGAAGCATCCCTGCAACAGATGGTCACGATGATTCGCCAGGTGCTGGCGGATGTCCACCGGGTCATTGATGACTGGCCGCGGATGCAGACGACCCTGGATGAAGCGATTGACTACTGTGCCAGTCATACCCAGCCGATTGCGGCGGATGAGCTGGAAGAAACTCTCGCGTTCCTGCACTGGCTCAAGGATGACAACTTCCTGTTCATCGGTTATCGCTATTACGAACTGGCGCAGGACGGTTGCCAGGCCAAGCTGTGTATTCGGGATGATTCCGGCCTGGGCACGTTCCGGAAAGAAGTCAGTGACAGCCCGAAGGAGATTCCCCTGGCGGAATCCCTGGTAGAAAAGCTGCAGGAGCCGGAACTGCTGGTGATCACCAAGTCCACCACCCGTTCCACCATCCAGCGCCCGGCCCATCTGGATTACCTGGGTATCAAGCATTTTGACGATAAGGGCAACGTCGTCGGTGAGTGGCGCTTCTTTGGCCTGTTCTCCTCCAAGGCGTATAGCGCGCCGCTGGAGCAGGTGCCGCTGCTGCGGGTCAAGGTGCAGAAACTGCTGGACAGTGCGGATGTGCCGGTGAACAGCCATGCAGGCCGGGCACTGCGTCACATTGTGAACCAGTATCCACGGGATGAACTGCTGCAGGCGGGTTTCGATAACCTGCACGAGATCATTATGGGCGTGCTGGAGTGCCAGGAACGCCGTGAACTCCGGGTCTTTATCCGCCCTGACAGCTATGGCCGTTTCATTAACGCCATGGTGTATGTGCCCCGGGATCGTTTCAATACCGAATTCCGGCTGAAATTGCAGCAGATTCTGTTGCGGGAGCTGGAGGGTCACAGTATTGATTTCAGTGTGCAACTCTCTGAGAACCCACTGGCCCAGGTGCAGTTCACCGTGCATTGCCAGGACGCCAATGACAAGGCGGTGGATGTCCGGCAGCTGGAAACCCTCATGACTGACGCCATGATGGTCTGGCAGGACCACCTGCAGAAAGCGCTGGTTGACAGTGCCGGTGAAGCCCAGGGCAGTCATCTTGCCCGCCGCTACGTGAACGCGTTCCCGGCGGCTTACCGTGAAGATAACCATCCCCGTCAGGCCGTGGCGGATATCGAGCGACTGGAAGGGCTGGAAAACGGCCATTCCCTGCATACCCTGCTGTACCATCCGGTGAACGACTTTGATCGTCTGCATTTCCGGGTACTGGGCCAGGGGGACATGCTGGCGCTGTCCGATGTTCTGCCCATTCTGGAGCATATGGGGGTTCGTACCCTGAGCGCCCGTCCCTACAGTGTCAGCCCGCGGGATGGTGAGTTGGCCTGGGTGCTGGATTTTGCCATCGCGGCCTGCAACGGTCTGGACATGGACGACAACGGGGTACGGAACCAGTTTCAGGAAACCTTTGTCCACACCTGGAAAGGGTCGGTGGAAAACGATGGCTTTAACGCACTGGTGATCAGTGCAGGCCTCGCCTGCCGGCAGATTGTGCTGCTGCGCGCCCTGGCCAAGTACCTGCTGCAGTTGCAGGTGCCGTTCAGTCAGAAATCCATGGAGCAGGCCCTGAATGGCAACCCCGCCATTACCCGCATTCTGGTGAAGCTTTTTGAAACCCGGTTTGATCCTGCGTTCAGCAAGAAGCGCGACAAGGCGATCGAGCAGTTGCTGGCACAGCTGGACACTGAACTGGATGCTGTCAGTAACCTGGATGAAGACCGTATCCTGCGTCACTACCTCAGTGCGATCCAGGCGATGCTGCGCACCAACTATTACCAGCGCACGACTGAAGGCGGATATAAGTCCTGCCTCTCCTTCAAGGTCAGCCCGGAACAGATTCCAGCCGCACCGTTGCCCCGGCCCAAGTTTGAGATATTTGTCTATTCCCCACGGGTGGAAGGCGTCCATATGCGCGGCGGCAAGGTTGCCCGTGGTGGTCTGCGTTGGTCGGATCGCCGGGAAGATTTCCGCACGGAGGTGCTCGGACTGGTCAAAGCACAGCTGGTGAAGAACGCCGTGATTGTGCCGGTTGGCGCCAAGGGCGGCTTTATTCCCAAGCAACTGCCGTCTGACGGTGGTCGTGAAGCGCTGATGGCGGAAGGTATCGCCAGTTACCGGGTCTTTATCAGCGGCCTGCTGGATATTACCGACAACCTGGTTCAGGGTGACGTAGTGCCGCCGCAGGACGTGGTGCGCCATGATGAAGACGACCCCTACCTGGTGGTGGCTGCTGACAAGGGGACCGCGACCTTCTCCGATATTGCCAACGATATGTCCGCCCAGTATGGCTTCTGGCTCGGTGATGCCTTTGCCTCCGGCGGCAGCCAGGGGTATGACCACAAGAAAATGGGCATTACCGCCCGAGGCGCCTGGGAATCGGTCAAGCGTCTGTTCCGTGAGCGGGGCGTGGACACCCAGCAGGAAGACTTCACTGTGGTCGGTGTTGGCGATATGGCCGGGGATGTTTTCGGTAATGGCATGTTGCTGTCCGAACATATCCGCCTGGTGGCGGCGTTCAACCACATGCACATCTTTTTTGACCCGCAGCCGGATGTCCAAACGTCGTTTGTCGAACGTCAGCGGTTGTTCAACCTGCCCCGTTCCACCTGGGAAGACTACGACAAGTCGCTGATTTCCAAAGGTGGCGGAATCTTCAGCCGACAGGCCAAATCCATCAGCCTGACCCCGGAAATGCGCAAGGCGCTGGGCATTGAAGGCAAGGTTCGCTCCATGACGCCGTCGGATCTGATCCGGGCGATATTGATGGCGCCGGTGGATCTGCTCTGGAACGGTGGTATCGGCACCTATGTTAAAGCGTCGACGGAAACCCATCTCCAAGTGGGTGACCGGGCCAACGACAGTGTTCGTATTGATGCGCCGGAACTGCGGGCCGCAGTGGTCGGTGAAGGCGGCAACCTGGGTATCACCCAGCGCGCCCGGATTGAGATCGCCCGCAACGGCGGACTGATCACCACGGATGCGGTGGATAACTCCGGCGGTGTCGACAGCTCCGACCATGAAGTGAATATCAAGATTCTGCTCAACCAGGTGGTCGCCGACGGCGATATGACCGTCAAGCAGCGCAACACCCTGCTGGCCAGCATGACCGATGAAGTTGCCGAGCTGGTATTACGGCACAACTTCCTGCAGAGTCAGCGGTTGAGCCTTAGCACGCACCAGTCTGCAACACTGTTCAACGATCACCGGTATCTGCTTCGTACACTGGAAGAGGACGGTCGTCTTAACCGTCAGCTGGAATGCCTGCCGTCTGATAAGGAAATCAAGGAACGTGCAAAGGCCGGGGAAGGACTGGCACGGCCGGAAATCTCGGTGCTGCTCTCGTATTCAAAGCTCAAGCTGTTTGACAACCTGGTGGAAGCGCAGGTCGATCAGGATGCAAGCCTGGCCACAGAGCTGCCACGCTACTTCCCGACCGCTTTGCGGAAACCGTTTGTTGACCGCCTGGATCAGCACCCGTTGAAGACGGAAATCCTGGCTACCCATATTGCCAATATGCTCGGTAACCGGATGGGCGCCACCTTTGTGGACTACCTGCAGAATGAAACCCGGTGCCAGCCCATTGATGCCGTGCGGGCGTATGCTGCGGTGCGGGATATCTTTGATGTACGGTCAATCTGGGATCAGTTTGAACAACTAGGTCTGGGTGTGGATGATGCCGTCCAGCGTGAAGAGTTGACCCGGGTGCAGCGCCATGTGGAGAAAGCCTGCATCTGGATGCTGCGGAACCATGGTGCGGGACTGGATATTGAAGCACTGGTCAACACTTATCGCCCCGGTGCTGAGACGGTAGCCGCTGACTTGGCCGGTTTCCTCGGTGAGAGTGACCGGGCGCTGCTGGCCGAACGTCAGCAGGCGCTGGTGGAAGCCGGGATGCCGGAAGACCTGGCGCTGACCTGCGCAAGCTTCCGCTACCTGTACTATGTGCTGGATATCGTCAGCATCGCGACACGCAATGACCAGTCGGTTAAGGCGACAGCCACCGTTTATTTCGGCCTGGAAGACCGCCTGACCCTGAACTGGTTGCGCAACCAGGTTCGCGGCCTGCCCGAAGGGGATCTCTGGCAGCGTAAGGCCAAGGCGTCCCTGCGTGACCAGCTGGATCGCAGCCTCGGTGAAAACACCGGCAGCATTGTCAGTGGCAACGGCGGTGATCCGCTGGTGAAACTGAATGCCTGGTTGGAATTGAGTGCGACACCGGTAAACCGCTGGCAGCGCACCATGTCGGACATTGAAAATGTCGGCAAGCCTGATCTGGCCATGCTCTCGGTCGCCATGCAGGATCTTGCCCTGCTGGCGAATGGTTAAGCCAATAAGCGGCAACTGATGTAAGAAGTGCCTCGTCAGTGAATGACGGGGTACTTCCAGTCTGAACGGACAACAACCCGACAATAACGAAAGAACGACAGTAACAGGATAAAAATTCCAGGAGTAAGCGATGACAGAACAGAATGTGACGCGGGCGACCTTTGATGAGGTCATGGTACCGAATTACAAGCCGCAGGATATGGTGCCGGTACGTGGCGAAGGTTCCCGGGTCTGGGACCAGAACGGTAAGGAATACCTGGATTTTACCGGCGGTATTGCCGTCAACGCTCTGGGCCATGCAAATCCCCGCCTGGTCAAGGCGCTGCAGGAACAAAGTGAAAAGCTGTGGCACCTGAGCAATGTCTACACCAACGAGCCGGCGCTAAAACTGGCAAAGCGCCTGACTGAACTGACGTTTGCCGACAAGGTCTTTTTCTGCAACTCCGGTGGTGAGGCCAACGAGGCGGCGTTCAAATTGGTGCGCAAGTATGCCTACGACAATGTAGGTCCGGAAAAGCATGAGATCATCTCTTTCCGGCAGTCTTTCCATGGTCGTACGCTGTTCACTGTGTCCGTCGGTGGCCAGGAGAAGTATCGTAAGGGGTTCGAGCCCGTTCCTGAAGGCATCACCCATGTTGAATTCAATAACCTGGAAGCGCTAAAGGCGGCAATGTCTGACCGCACCTGTGCGGTGGTTATGGAACCGATCCAGGGGGAAGGCGGGATTATTCCTGCGGATCCTGAGTTTGTCCGCGGTGTCCGTGAACTGTGTGATCAGCACAATGCCCTGCTGGTATTCGATGAAATCCAGACCGGTGTTGGCCGTACCGGGCACTTCTATGCCTACATGGAACTGGGGGTTGAGCCTGATGTACTGACCACGGCCAAGGCATTGGGTGGCGGTTTCCCGATTGGCGCCATGTTGACCACGGACAAATGCGCGGAAAGCCTTGGCTTCGGTACCCACGGCAGCACCTATGGTGGTAACCCACTGGGGTGTGCCGTGGCGCTGGAAGTGGTGAACACCATCAGTGATGAGCAAATGCTGGCTGATGTGCAGCGCAAGCATGGTTTGTTCGTTGAAGAACTGGATCGCATCAACCGTGAACACGGGATCTTCGAAGAAGTTCGTGGTAAAGGTCTGCTGATTGGTGGCGCGCTGAAGCAGGAATGGCATGGGCAGGGTGCCCGCTTCCTGGCAGCCGCTCGTGCAGAAGGCCTGATGCTGCTGGTGGCAGGTCCCCAGGTACTGCGGATGGCGCCGGCGCTCAATATTAGCGATGACGAAATTCGCGAAGGCATGCAGCGGTTTGCGCGTGCGGTTGCCAAGGTTGTAGCGAAAGGTTCGGAAGCCTGATACCTCCTATTGTCGCCATAAGTCACGTATGCAGACTTATGGCGGCTTTCTTCCATCTAACAAGGTGCCGCTTAGTTATATTCATCCGCAAATGAACTAGACGAAGCTGTGGAATGTTGGACATGTAAAAGCAGACTTTTCCTAAGTGGCCTTTAAAAACACTACAGTCGATGACTACTAACATAACCGCTCCTGGCACCATTAACGCCAGCAAAAGAATGACGAAGAAAAGATACCATGCAACAAGCGTCATGACAGACCTGAGAATTGTAATAATCCGTCAATAGGTGGCGGAATTGTCGTCTGCGCTCTGTGAGGTTTGATCAATAATTAAATCGAGCAGCGCCAGAATTTTTCCGTTTAGTCCAATTCAATAATGCCGTCATAATGGGGATTAAAGGTTAATAGGCGTGACTGTGTGTTGTAGTTACCAAAAACCAAGGAGCGATCAATGCTGTTGGTCACATTGACTTCACATTGCATTGGCAGTCTGACGCGATAACCATATGCCCGTGATGAATAGTTAATATCAATGGAGAAGGGGTGCTCGAAAAGATCAATGATATAGACATTTTTTAGCCTATTCATCGAACAGAAATAAAGGGCATAATTGTAATCATAGGTAGTTGATATGCCAGCCTTTAACGTTTTTCCCGACATGCTTCTTCCCGATACGGTATCAAAGTCCAACTTATACTCTCTTGCATTAATATACTGTTGAGTAAAATCATGCTCGAAGAAGTACTCTATTCCCCGAAAGACTTTGACCCCGTTTTCTTCTTCGTGAAAACCATCGTCTGCCCGAAAAACAACGCCTTTATAGAACACGGCTGGATTCTGCCTGCTCTCTGAGGGAATCCTTCTGGCCCAATACTTGTTTGGTAAATCTGCAATAACTGAGGGCGGCACTGTTTTAGTTTCCATCATAATAATCTCGAATTAGTGGTAATGCCTCAAACACGTTGATAGTGAGTGCGAGAGATAAACTCACCAATGACTTTATCGTGAAGCTCCTCTGAGCGGGAAAAGCAAATCGTTTTGCGAGCCAGTCTTTTTAAACGTGTACGTAACGTCAGATTGTTTCTCTCAATTCTTTGCGTGAACAACTTACCAATAACATGACGATTCTCCGGCAGGTGTGAGGTGTAAGGACTCCAGTTATCAGTACAGTAAAAGCTGAAACTATAGGGTTCAAGGAGTCTGAGCAGTGATTGGAGTGTAGACTCAGCCCTTCGCCCAAATGCATGGGCTATGACCCGTTTGAAGCGTGGCTCCCAAGCATAGAACAGCCACCACTGATTCCGCTTGTTCCCTACAAAAGACCACTGCTCATCCATCTCACAGAGTAGCTCTACCCTGGCCTTCTCGAAGGGATGGCTTGTTACTTGTTGGGGAGAGAGTTTTTTAAATGGCGGAATACGGTGTTTGGACTGATATTGGGTACTCGCCCCGTGTCTCTTACCCCTGCACCATTCATTGCCATGTCGATAATCCGCTCATGGGTACCTGACTGATTCGCGTTGTAGATGAACTCGATCTGAAAGCTGTGCTTACAGTCACGACAGAGGTAACGTTGCAGACCTGAGGGCACTTTACCGTTTCTCACAACAGCTTTGGTACCATCACAATGGGCACAAACAACATCAATCTTTGCCATAGCACCTACAGATAAAACGACAGCAATATACCGGTTCTATCTGTGATCTGTATTGCAATCAACGCATTGGCGACATTACCTTTAGTTCACTACTTTCAGCGTGTGGCTCACTTTCCTTTGAGGAAGCGGTTGCTTGCTCTGGAGGCTTGGGTGTTGAAGGTGTTTGTTTTAATGGAGGAGAGCCTGAGCTGGAAGCCATGTTTACATCACTCGTCTGTTGCGCATGCAGTTTGGAAAACAGGATTCTGGATAAAAATGCCAGACACTGGGTTGTAAGAGCTGTCGTGACAGTATTGGTTCTGTTTAACGCTTTTTTTGTCAGTATGAGTGACAGGTGTGGCGGACGATGACGAACACTGGGCAGGAATATGGCTTTCTCTCGTTCATAGAAAGCCAACATGATGGAGGATACGGAGGCAATATCCACCTTGCCTCCGTAATAGGGATTTACGCAGAAACTTGTTCCTTTGTTTTATTGTGTGATTCTTTTGCTGAATACGGTTTATTTTCTTTGGGTTCCCAGCTTCGCATCTGTTTTTGCAATTTCCAGCTACCTGAAAGTCCCAGTACGGAACAGGCGGTCATGAACCCGGACATGGCCGCACCCACAACACCGGCAGTCATGACATCCTGTCCGGTCAGGTACAGACCGGGAATCTCGGTTTTGGGTTTCAGCCAATCCTGATTAAAGCGCTGTGGATCGTGATCCAGCCCATAGATTTCCCCTTTTTTGTAAAAGCAGAAGAAGTCAGTGGACAGGGGGGTTGATAGTTCGTAGTAGTCAATTTTGCCACGCAGTTGCGGCAGTTTTTTATAAAGTACTTCCAGCAAGCGTTCGGAAAAGGCCGCTTTCAGTGCATCATAATCTTCACCCCGCTTACCCCAGGTTTCGTCTTTCCATTGTTCAAACCACTCAAATTTTGCCGGCGCCACAATTTCGATGGTGGCACGGTTGGGATAGCGTTCATCCCAGCTGGGGTCTTTGGCGGACGGGAATGAGACATAAACAACAGGGAATGGTTGACTGCTGTCAGCCAGGAAGTTGTTTACATTCTGCTCGTGGTTTTCATCCGGATAAATCCAGAAATTGGTTTGCGGAAGGTTGAGGTTCGCCGCCGTATCCGCGATACCGATATACATGCCGAGGTGGGTCATGGAAGGCCTGACCTGACGCAGCTTGTCGAGATACCCCGTTGCCTTTGCTGTGGCTTCCGGCAGTAAGCGCTCGAACGTGTTGTAGACACCGGTATTGCTGATGACCCGTTGTGCCCGGATTTCCGTACCATCTTTCATCCGCACACCGGTAGCTTGGTCATTCTCTACCAGAATGTCGGTGACTTCTGCGTAGGTGAACAATTCACCGCCGGTCGCCTGGATCTGGGGAATCATGGTTTCTGCGATACGGGAGGAACCCCCGATCGGGTAGTAGCCGCCGTGCATGTAATGGCGGGCGATCAGGGCATGCACCATGAAACTGGACTGTTCCGGCGGCAGGCCGTTATCGCCCCATTGTCCGGTGAGTACGGCGATCAGCTTTTTGTTACTGGTCAGACGACTGAGGACATCCACTGTGTGCTCATTGAAAAACGACGGCAGTTTTCCCTTGCCGACCAGCTGCATGGCTTTGTTGATCCAGACTGGCAGCAGTTTGCGTCCGATGAAGGCGGGCATGGCATTGGAGACCTGCTTGAGCAGGTCCAGGTACTGGTCAATCGCCTGGGTTTCATCTGGAAAGTAATGCACCATCTGTTTCCGGAATGCATCTTTGCCACGGAGCAGGTCGTACTGCTCGTCACCGATATAAAAACGGTCGTAGTTGTCTTCCATGGGCGCCCACTGGAGTTCTCCTTCGGTCAGGTAACCGAACAGGGCGCCGGCCATGGTGTCCGGGTTACCGACATCGCCGACATAATGTACGCCGACATCCCATTCGTAGCCATTACGGCTGTAACTGTGGGTGAATCCGCCAGCGGTGTAGTGCTGCTCAAGCACCAGCACTTTCTGTCCGGCTTTCGAAAGACAGACGGCTGCAGCCATGCCACCGGGGCCGGAGCCGATCACGATGGTGTCATAAGGGCCTTCCAGCCGGTTACTGCGATATCGACGCCCGATGCGGATCGTACTGGGTTTCATGTGACTACCCTTTTGCTTTTATCATTATTGTGCGGCGGTATGGGGCCGTGCTGTCGCACCCTTGTACGATAGAGCCATCGCCGGTCAGGCGACAGTGTATGTCTTCAGGGCGGGATGTGAAAGTAAGAGAGTACTGTCGTACTTGTTATGGGCTTACAACAGCGACTTTCGTTAAGATAAAAAACGCAGTGTGACGATCCCGCTGTCAGTCAGGGGGATCACGGTATACTGTGAGTGATATGGGTCGTTTTGGCGGGGAGATCGCTTTATGTCGCGCATCATGCGCTGGTTCCTTGAGGGGTTGGTGGTTCTGGTTCCCATCCTGATCACTGTCTACCTGTTTTCTGCGGGTATTAATTGGGTGGCTGACGTCCTGAGCCAAACCATCGGCCCCTATCTTAGCCGGGAGCTGCCGATTCACGGCCGCTGGCAAGTGGTGTTTATCAGCCTGGTGCTTGTGGTGGGTGTGACGATTCTTATTGGTGCAGTCACACATCTATGGCTGGGTAAGCACATCGTTCGGCTAGTGGACCAGGTGTTAACCCATATCCCGTTAGTGAAGCTGGTTTATGCCGCGATCAAGGATGGCGTAAATGCCATTATCGGTGATCGTCGTGAGTTTGATAAACCCGTACTGGTTGCTATCGGTGAGATGCAGGTGCCCGGTTTCATTACCCGTCACTCAACTGAGGATTTTGGTCTGGAGAATCATGTTGCTGTTTATTTCCCCATGGCTTTCAGTATTGCGGGTCGCGTGGTACTGGTATCGGCTGATAAAATCAGGCCTTTGGATAACAGCAGTGCAGAAGTAATGTCATTTCTGGTTTCCGGTGGGGTGACCTCCGGCAAAAAAACGCGATAAATACTGAGGGGTTAACTGATGGAAAAAGTGATCGCCCAATTCCCCACAATGCGCGAAAACCCTGGAGGTATGATAAATCTTCTTCCAGGTATCTTTACGGTGGAACGATTTTTTTGTCTTACTTGTTAAGGCCGTGGATAGTTTGATTAAATCTTTTTTGTTCCTGATTACCACTGTGGCTCAGCCAGCTTGAGAAGCCTTGCTGGCATGGGGCAGGTTCGCGCAGCCATGTAACCCAGCCTTGATACCATCGCCTTCAAATCAAAGCGCCGGTTAAATCGATAACAGT
>NZ_JAEVHF010000031.1 GCF_018263925.1 Kistimonas asteriae | reverse complement strand
TGACTTGGCAATGCCAATGATTATTAGCAAAGGAATGAAATATGCCAATGTAGACATGACACTATTGATGATTGGTGAGAAATCCAACTTCTTTTACTCCGATTTCAATTTATGTGTGGCACTTAACAGAGGTTTATACGAACCGAGTTCGCATAACATGTTATCTATATATTAACTGTCTTTTATAAAAATTATGGTATATCAAAGAGATATCCCGAAATACCATCTCTTGATCATTTATCATCTGGTTCGCATTTCACGATTTTTTATCAAGTTCGCATAAAACAGGGGTAAGTCACTAAAAGTCTTAAAAAATCACATAAATCAATCGGTTATGTGTATTGATGAAAATCTGCATAGGCGAACTCAAATTGATGATCTGGTCGTGATCTATGTGTTGCTTCACTCGTAAAACAGCCTGAAAAAGCAGTTGAGCAGGCCATTCACAAACGTAAGACACGCTACCGCCCGGAGATTCTGGAAGCCTTAAAGGCAACCACAGCAGGGTTCTCGGTAGCTGTATAGTAACTTTGTCGTATATGGCGAACGATATAAGCACAATTTTTTTCGTTCGGCTATGGCACTAAAGTCACATAACCTGTTCTGAGAGGCGTTATTTGTGCTTTCTTACAGTTGAAACAGCTTTCTAAGGCAGGGCTTGTTTTGACACCGGTACGAAGGCGTAACGTGATTAGTCATGGTTGTTTTTCAACCGCTCTGGTAGAGTGCGCGTCGATTTATATTGCTGAGGCATAGTCTCTTGTTTTCTGACTTCTCACTTGACCAGCGCCTGCTGAAAGCGCTGGAAGCTGCTGGCTGGGAACAGCCTACCGATGTCCAGACCCGTACCATCCCGGTCGCATTGACGGGCAAGGACCTGATGGTCAGTGCCGAGACCGGCAGCGGCAAGACCGGCGCATTCCTGCTGCCCATGCTCAACCGCCTGCTGACCCCGGCGCCGAACACTGGTACCCGCGCCTTGATCCTGCTGCCGACCCGCGAGCTGGCCCGCCAGGTGTTCAATCAATGCGAGCTGCTGGCAACCGGCACCGGCATCAAGGCCGGGCTGATCACCGGCGGTGATGATTTCAAATACCAGGCCAGCCTGTTCCGCAAGAACCCGGAGATCATCGTTTCTACGCCCGGGCGTCTTGTGGATCATGTGAAGCGTGGTACGACGGATTTCCGTGATCTGGAAGTGCTGGTGCTGGATGAAGCCGACCGAATGCTGGATATGGGCTTCAGTGAGGATGTACTGAAAATCGCCGCGGAATGCACCTTTGCCGCGCGCCAGACCCTGCTCTTTTCCGCCACGCTGCAAAAGACTGGGCTGAAACGGATTGTCACTGATGTCCTGCGTGAACCGGAATCCATTCTCGTCAACCCTGAGCGAGAGCAGCACGGGAATATCCGCCAGCAGATGATTCTGGTGGATGACCTCACCTTCAAGGAAAAGTTGCTGGTCAAGCTGCTGGAAACCGAGACCTTTGACAAGGCGTTGGTGTTTACCAAGACACGCGTCCAGGCGGCCAAACTGGAAGGATTTCTGCGTTACAACAAGCTGCGCGCTGGGGTTCTGCACGGGGAAATTTCCCAGGAAGAACGTAACCGGGCGATGGAACTCTTGCGTAATGGCCGCATCAATGTGCTGGTAGCGACCGACCTGGCGGCCCGCGGGCTGGATGTGCAGGGTATCGACCTGGTGGTCAACTTCGACGTGGCCCGTCGTGGTGATGACCATGTGCACCGGATTGGCCGTACCGGTCGTGCCGGACAGCAGGGCCTGGCGGTCACCTTTGTCAGTGCACTGGAATGGAACCTGATGGCGAGTATTGAGCGCTATCTCAACATCCGCTTTGAACGCCGCAAGATCGCCGGTATGGAAGCCAGCTACAAAGGGCCTAAGAAAGTGAAGGCTTCCGGTAAGGCGGCCAGTCGGAAGAAGAAAAAGCCGGCAGACAAGAAAGCCGCGGCGGAAAAAGGCAAGCAGCGCCTGCGCGATAAAAAGGCCACCGGGCAGCGACGCAAGACGCCTGCAGGCGGAGCCACCACAGGGCAGGGCAAGGATACTGGTTTCGAGCCGCCCCGGATCAAGAAGAAGCCAGTAACAGCAGAATAAACAACGGATTTATCAGGCCATGGAAGGCGTTCTTTTAGGGAGATATGATGATCACTCTTTATCCCAGAACCTTGAGAGGCGTAGCTTGTTCTGTTCAAACGGTGTTTTGGCTAACATAGCCAGCACTGTATTGGCTTCATTCAATAGTTTCGTTTGAATAAGTGATACCTTTATAGGATTAACTAAAAACGAGCGCTTATGCTCAGTATATTTAATTGCAGCTAACATGTGTAATGAAGGTATGTATCTTGAGTGTTTTAATAGATAAATAAATAATGTATGAAAAACTCGCCAGTCTTTATCAATGATGCTGATAAATATTGGAGAGTGGTTTTCTCTGTTTCGGTTGATGATTAATTGTCCAAAAAGAGATTTGTTACTGCATTTGCGGTAGATGCTGGTAATGCATTCACTACTTAATTGCTTTAGGAAATGCAAAAAGTTATTGTTGTCGCTTGTATCTAAAAAACATTCGTCTGGAATGGTTTTTATTCTGTCAATAAACAGTTTTATTTCAAGTTTATCCTTTCTGAATCCGTGATAGCTAAGGAGCATTGTCAGGAAGTTGAATCCTCCCGCTCCTTGGAGTTTTAGCATGGTCTCCTTTAAATTATCAGGACATGCATCGTATACAGCCTGTGCGAGATGGCACTTGTATTGTTGAATAGCACGTAGAAACAACGTTTGACTGAAATGCCCATAACCTTGAATATTGACATCTTCTGCGGATAAAAGAAAAATACCCTTGTCTGGGTGCCGTAAGAGTGAGCGTCTGTACACAATATAAGCATCATGTTTCTCTAAATCAGTACTTGCAGTATCCAATTCTATCTTGTCATAAAGTACAGAAAACATATCTTCTGTAGACACTCTGGGAGGTGTCAATAGTGGAATTTTTGGGTAGCTCGTTGTGTTGCAGTCCCATGCCGTAGATTTGTCAGGCTCACCCCATATTGCAGTACCCAACTGGGTGACTTGCCTGGTGCTAATTGCCCTGGACGGTGATTTTACAGAATGATAGATAATCAATGTGCACTGACACGTGCTGATGTTCCATTTTGGAATATGAGCATGTTCGAATGTAATAGAGCATGCGCTCGAGTGCTGATTGCGCTTAATAGGTGTTGTGCCAGATACTGCCATTTTTATTTGTCATGCTGTTTGTTTCTATAGGGTAAACGAATTTTTTCTTTCAGTGTTTCATGTTGCTGCCATTTAGTATTTAACAGTTTTTGTTGTTGTTTTCACTGACTTTTTGGTTTGTATGTATAAAGATTTGTTTTCCTGATGTTGAATAAAAATATTGCGCTATTCCGATGTGGGTGGTTTTGACTGAATCTGCCATAGGGAATGTAAATTCTCAGTTTTTGAGTGGGTTTAGTATGATTGATGCTCTGTTTATAGAGGTTGATCAGATATCTTTCAATGATATAGAACAATTCGTTTTTATATAGAATAGTATTTTCTGTTTTTAATGCTTGTTTAGGTGCGGCTTACGAATTCACTTTCCTGAAAGTGACCCTGCTAGTTATTTTCTATGGACTACCGCACCCTCCGCTCTTTTGGTTGGTGTTACCGTATCCGGCGACGTTCGCGCTGTCACTGAACGGTTCTGTATGGCGCCATATACTACCGGCCGGCAGATAATGCGGTTACTAGAAACCCTGGTCATTGAAAATATCCGGCGGGGGCTGCATCGCATGGTGGGGTCGGCAGCCTTTACAGCGCTGGTGATGTAAGGTTGAACCGGTTGGCTCTATATTGTGCAGGAAGAATGTGGAACCAACCTGTTGGGGGCCCTATCAGGGCTTCTTGTTCATGAAATGTAACCGTCTCTGTTGAGGTGAAATGGAAGGGTCTGTCATGGCACCTGTAATACTCGGGCAATTACGTACGGATTGTTGCGTCAGGCAGGCATATAGTCATTCTGTGTTGTCGATTATGCCCTTTTCATGAGGCAGTCAGTCTGAGGATTGCTTATTCAGTGCTCAGTATGACTGACATGCCGTTTCTTCTTCTCACTGGTTCTGTTTTCCCTATGCCTGATCTCGTCATTGGCGGCCTGAGTCTGCCGCATTTCATCAGTACCCTGTGTTTTTCGTTGTTTGCCTGGATGATCATTCGGCGTATCGCTGGCCGGCTCGGTCTTTATGAGTGGGTATGGCACCCGGGCCTGTTCAATCTGGCCGTCTATTTTATTCTTGTCATGGGTGTCGCCATCTTCCAGCAATCCACGTTTTAGGTTGTCTTCATGCCGTTCTCGCCGACAGCAAAAAAGCTGTTTTCCGTTCTGGTGACATTGGTTTTTGTTGCCATCGCCGTTTATGCCATTCACTGGTTATTTGTGTATTACACCGAAAGCCCCTGGACCCGTGACGGGCGTATCCGTGCGGATGTCTACCAGGTAGCACCGGATGTGACCGGCCGTATTGTGGCGATGGCGGTGTCGGATAACCAGAAAGTCAGCAAGGGCGACCTGTTGTTTGCGATTGATCCGGCATCCTATGAAGTGGCGCTGGCACGGGCGGAAGCGGATGCCAGCAGTGCGAAGGCAGACCTGGCGGAAAAGCGCCTCGAGGCCGAGCGGCGACGCAAGCTGGGGCCAGACATGATCAGCAAGGAAGAGCGGGATAAAAGCGAACTGACCCTCAAGGCGGGCGAAGCTCAGTATCGGGCCGCTGAATCGGTGGTCAACAAGGCGCGTCTGGATCTGGCGCGTACCCGTATCTATGCCCCGGGCAATGGCTATATCACCAACCGGACGCGGACAGAAGGGGATTTTGCGACCGCCGGGCAGCCGGTGCTGTCACTGGTCGACAGCGACAGCTTTTATGTTTACGGGTATTTCCTGGAAACCAAATTACCGCAGGTGCAGGTTGGTGCCCCGGCGCGTATTACGTTGCTGAGCGATGATACCGTTCACCTGCAGGGCGAAGTGGTTAGCATTGCCCGGGGCATCACCGATTACAGCACACCAGGCGGAGATAACAGTGTCGGCCTGCTTCAGGTGAATCCCACCTTTGACTGGGTGCGGCTGGCCATGCGGATCCCGGTGAGGATTCACTTGACCGATATCCCGGCAGGGCTGGTGCTGGCCAATGGCATGACCTGCACCATTGTGCTGGAGTGAGCTGTCACATGGTGCTGAAAGGAAAACTGGACTGGTTGCTGCAGGCGCCGGTGGAGAACTGGATTCGGGTGCTGCAGATTGTCCTCGGCATGGGGCTGATTGAGTGGTTCAGTTTCCGGTTTAATCTGGCCAGCCCCGGTACGGCGCTGGTGGCCTGTATCATTGTTGCCCAGCCACTGGTGGGGATGATCTACGCCAAGGCGGCCAACCGGGTATTGGGGACGCTCTTCGGTTGTCTTTTTTCACTGTTCCTGCTGATGGCGTTTGGTCAGGCCCCCATCGTATTTTTCGGCCTGCTTGTGCTGTGGGTCTGTGTCATGACCTGGCTGGGAAACCGCATCTGGCGGCCTCTGGAGTATATGACCCGCCTGTCAGGGTATACGGTCGCGATGGTGGCGGTGGCGGCGCTGGCTGCACCGGATAATGGCTTCATACTGGCGGTACACCGCATGACGGACACCCTGGTGGGGGTGCTGGTTATGACAGTGATCAGCACGGTGGTCGTCCCCCTGTCTGCCCGGGAGCTACTGCGTCGTAAGGCCTGGCAAAGCGTGAACGATGTCCTGGCGTTTCTGCGCCAGGTGGTGGGTGGGTTGGTCGTCACTGATATTGCGACCTACCGTAAGGCGCATGTGCAGTGTATCAGCGGGAGTTTTGATCTGGAGCGGATGCGTCTGGATGCCAGTCTGGAAAATCTTTCCCGGGGGCATGTCTTCCAGCATGCCACGGCACTGGTGCAGAACCTGTTACGTACGGTGTCCCGGTTGCATGTGATGGCGCATCAGCTGGCTCATCTGGATCAGGCCAACACGGCGATTCCGATCAAGTCTGAATTGATGCTCTCGCTCCAGTACTGTGTTGAGCAACTGGAGACGCTGGATAACACCTCGCCGGATCAGCTGGAGGCAACACTGGCGCCGCTGTTGACGCAGCAGCTGGAACACCTGGCGCTCCTTGAAACGCAGCTCGGTGATCTGCTGGCGGATACGGATACACCGGATGCCGTGCTATGGCGTATCACGTTGGCGCTGTACCTGGCCATTGGCAGCCTGGAATCATTACAGAGTTCCCTGCGCCATATGCAACAGTTGCACCGTGAACGCCCGGACCTGACGGTGGAGAATGAAAAGCCCCGCCTTGCTTTCCATGTGTTCCACCGGTTGAGCCTGTTACGCGCCCTGCGGCCTGCGGTGGCTATCGGGTCGGGTCTCCTGATCTGGTACTGGACTGCCTGGCCGCAGGGAGCCAAGCTCATGATGATGCCGATTGTCATGCCCACCCTGTTTGCAGCGCATCCGTTTCCTGCACAGTTATTCCGCCAGAGCATTGCCGGCATCGTCCTTGGTATCGGGCTTGGCTACCTGATGCTGTTCCATGTGATGCCGTTGATTGATGGGTTTCCCCTGTTCTTTCTGGCGCAGGTCCCGGTGATAGTGATCGCCGGATTACTGATCTGTAACCGTGCCACCCTGGGGCTTGGTATGGTGTTATTGATCAACTTTTTCTTGGCGGTGCAACCGGTGAATATGGCGGTCTATGATTTCCCGGCCTTTGTTAACCAGGCGCTGGCGACACTGACTGGTTCGATACTGGGTTGTCTGTCCCTGGTACTGGTATTTCCGGAAAGTCCTCGACGCATTGTGCGCAGTATCCATCGCCAGATGCTGGAGGAGCTGGCAGGAATTTGTGAGAACAAAGCCAGCCTGGAGGAACAATGGCGATTCGAATCCCGGATGTATGACCGTCTGAACCAGGTGCAGCAGTGGATTCATGTGACTCCTCGGGGGCTGAATGATGCCAAGTTGGTGATCCAGGTCTTTTACCTGGGGGAGCTGCTCTATCGCTTTCGTCAGCGGCAACACGTGCTGCCAGCCCCTCTGCAACGGGACGTCAGTGGTTTTCTGGCCAGCCTTGCGCCAGGTTTCAGGCAGTGGGCGAAAGGGCAGGGGCGGGAAGGGATGGCCGGCCAGTTACGCCTTGCAAAGCAACAAATGCTGGGCTTGCTGGAGGATTTTCGGGCGCTGTATCCGTTCATGGCCGGTGAAAACCGCCTCTGCCTGCTCCGTACCACCGCGCAGCTGGAATTGATTCCAGGCTTGCTGGAGCGGATGGCCAGTTATGATGAGCACTGATCTATTTAGATGATTAAAGGCGCTGTAGTGGCCTAAAGTAATAGTAGGGACGAACAGGGAGGTCGTATGGATGGGTGCGCTCACAGACGCAGATATTGTTTTTCAGAGCTATGGCCGTTGTAATTACAGTGCATCGTTTTATGAAGATTTTTATAAGACGTTCATAGAGAAGTCGCCGGCAATAAGCGACAAGTTCCGCGATACCAACATGGAGCGCCAGCAGCTGATGCTGCGTGGGGGGATTAAATGGTTGCTCACGTATGCCCTGGGCATGCCGGACACCAAGCTTCAGGAGTTGGGAAAAAGCCACAGCCGTGGCGGCCTGAATATCCTGCCAGAGTGGTATGACCTCTGGGTTGAGGCGCTGATGGAAACGGTCGCCAAGCATGATTCCCAGTATACCTCTGAGTTGGGGGATCAATGGCGCGGGGTGCTGCAGCCAGGTATTGAGTTGATCAAATCGCAATACTGATACGGTGTAACGGCAGAGCACCAAGCTCAGAAAGCAAAACCGCCTGACTGGCGGTTTTGTTATTTTTATCAGGCCGTTTTCTCTTTTTTCCAGCCAGCAAAGCCCGTCCTTCTGGTCACTCCTGCATGGGTGATTTTTTTTCTGGTAAGCATAAAAAGATTGGTTTGTGGTATGGGGTACATACGTACAGAATCGTCGGGTTTTTCTAATGATTCTGCGGGTATGGAGACGGTATGTTACCGGCCAATGCATTCAAACTGATTGATAAGACAACCTTCCTGGGGGCACTGGGAATGTTGTTGTCTGTAGTGATTCCCCTGGCGATCTGGCCTGAACAGGGGGCGCACTGGATTGCCGGCGCAAAAGCCGTGATGACCGACCAGTTCGGTTTCCTGTATCTTGCCCTGGGCATGGCCGCCATGCTGTTCATGGTATACATCGTCTTCAGTGACATTGGCCAGATCAAGCTGGGCGATGCCGATGAAAAGCCCGAGTTCAGCACGGCGTCCTGGGCAGCGATGCTGTTCTGTGGCGGTATCGGCGCCAGTATCCTCTACTGGGGCACCATTGAGTGGGCCTACTATTACCAGAATCCGCCGTTCCAGCTGGAGCCGGGCAGCGAGGAAGCCATCCGCTGGGCGGCGACCTATGGCATTTTCCACTGGGGACCGATTGCCTGGGCGATCTACCTGATTCCCGCGCTGCCTATCGCGTACTTCTTTTATGTGCGCAAGCAACCGGTGTTGAAAGTCTCCAGTGCCTTGATGCCGGTGATTGGTGAAGCACGCAGCCAGGGTTGGCTCGGCAAGGTTGTCGATATCCTGTTTATCTTTGGTCTGCTGGGGGGCGGTGCTACCACTCTGGGACTCGCCGCGCCTCTGATCAATGAAGGGGTGAATCACCTGTTCGGCGTTCCCAAGACCACGGAATCCCAGATTGCGGTATTGATGGTCTGTACGGCGCTGTTTGCTTATTCTGCCTACGCCGGTCTGGAGAAAGGGATCAAGCTGCTCAGTAACATCAACTTCTGGGGCGCCATCGGATTGCTGGCATTCATCCTGGTGGCGGGACCGACCATCTTCATGCTGGAAACCGGGCTGGACTCCCTCGGGCGGATGATGACCAACTTCTTTGTCATGGCCACCTGGGCGGAACCGTTTGGCGGCTACGGCACGTTTGAGAATACCCACTTCCCCCAGGACTGGACCATTTTCTATTGGGCGTGGTGGCTGGTGTTTGCGCCCAGCATGGGACTGTTCGTGGCCCGTATCTCCCGTGGTCGGACCATCAAGCAGATGGTGACAGGCTCCATTTTCTTTGGCTCCATGGGCTGTTTCCTGTTCTTCATGATACTCGGTAACTACGGCCTGTCACTGCAGCTCTCGGGTGCGGTGGATGTGGTTGGCATCCTGAATGAAGAAGGTGCCACCAAGGCGATCTTCTCCATACTGGCGGAGCTGCCATTCAGCACATTGGTGATTGCGGTCTTTACCCTGTTGTGCCTGATCTTTACCGCCACCTCCTTTGACTCGATCTCCTACATTCTGGCATCGGTCGTACAGAATAATGTGACGGAAGAACCCATGCGCTGGAATCGCTTGTTCTGGGCATTCGCCATGTCGTTCCTGCCGACCGTGCTGCTGTTTATGGGCGGACTGTCCACCCTGCAGACAGCCGCCATTGTCGGAGGCCTGCCGCTGCTGGTGATTGCGGTGATGCTGATGGTGTCGGCAGTCAAGGCGGCTACGCTGGACCTGATGCACCAGGAAGGGTATGAAGACCCGGTCATCAATATCGAGGAACTGCCGGATGTGGACCCCTGGTCAAAAGAGGGGATGGCGCTGGCGACCTTTGAACAGCTGAAGGATGAAGCCGTGGACGCGGCCGAAGCCGAACGCCTGGCATTGAACGCGATCTGGAAGCTGAAGCGTCAGATCCGTCAGGAAGCCCTTTCCCGCGGTAACTCCGGGCTGGAGCTGGGGGAGGCACCGGAAGAGATGGTCATTGAACTGCGTCGGTTAACCGATGAAGCCATGCAGGCGAAGGATCGAAAACTGGCGGCCTCGGCAGCGGCCCAGCAGGCGCGTATTGCTTTTAATGAGTTGTTCCGGGCACGGAAGCCAGCTGAGGCGGAAGCTGTTACGGCTTAAGTTGTTGTAATAGCCAGAGATAAAATTACCCGGATTATTGCTCAATAATCCGGGTATTTGCATGTCATGACAGCCTTTCTTTGGCTGGTATGGCAGTGATCGATCTGTTGAATAAATACGAACTATTGGGAAAATAATGAGCTGTAGAGAATGAATCCTGAGAGCTTAAAACTTGCAAATCAAAGATTACTATTGTTGATGGAAAAGACCAATAAACGACCGGAAAACGCTGATACCTTAATGGCAGGTGGAATCAGGGCCATAAACGATAGCATAATAAAAATGTAGCGATTAAAATAATGATTTGCTTGGAAGGTGAACTGCAGAAAATATCAATTTTCGATTGATTATGGGCGAAAAGACTTGAGTCAATGGTCCATGGATTACATTCCCTTTATGGGTAACAATGTTATGGCCGCGGATAAATTGTCTTTTGAACGGGCCATGAATGTTTTCATTACTAGATTTACAACAATGTATAGTGCAAGTTGATTGATCGCTACCAGGCTGTTCAAGTGACGGAGGACTTCAATGCCTAGGTCATAGGTGGTCGCTACATCAGTTAAACCATCGCAGACTTGCAACAGACAGCCGGTAATACCTTCCAGAGGTTGTTGAGTGATTTTGACGCGGGAAGGTAGCGCACCATCGAGATAATGATCTGCAAGTGACCTGCCGGGTGCGAGTATACCGTTAACTCTTGCGTTTTCTTCGAAACCTCCTCGCTTGTAAATGGAATCGGCGAAGATATCTATATCAGGTTTGGCATCCTCGCTGAGTTGTGTGATTTTACATGACTTCTCCAGTTGTGTGATTTTACCTGAACTCTCTACCAAGATGGTGCGGGAATCTCCCAGATTGGCAATCCAGGCTGTATTTTTAAGAAAGAGAATGATATTAGCGGTGGCGCCATCTTTATTACTGTCATAAGTACGGCTGAATTCGACGGGTGCGATTTTCATGCTGTTCAAGATTCCCTCATCACTGAGCTCTTTCTGGTTAAAGAAACTCAGCCATTTTGAGAGGATCGGAATCATTCTTTTAGCTGCCTCGGTTGAGCACTTCTTCCCCCGGTGGCCGTCATAAATGCAGACAGCGCTCGCTGTGTATGTTTTACCGGCAGCATGGAAAGTAAAACGTTCGGTGCTGTGGGCATCTTCCATCTTATCTCTTCGTCCAATGGAGTGCGCGATTGCCACATTGGGAAGTTGTTGTGACACTTCATAATCTAGCGTGATTACTTTTCCTTTTATTTTATCCAGTGTAAAGGAGCCTTTTCCGTTCTCTG
This sequence comes from Kistimonas asteriae, assembly GCF_018263925.1. Taxonomy (GTDB): domain Bacteria; phylum Pseudomonadota; class Gammaproteobacteria; order Pseudomonadales; family Endozoicomonadaceae; genus Kistimonas; species Kistimonas asteriae. Next base: position 7,212 of record NZ_JAEVHF010000031.1, on the reverse strand, counting down.
ATAAAGGCAGTTTCTTTTTGCAATCGGCAAAGTACGATATGGGTTCGTTTGTTTTGGGCTTCTCATTCAATTGCTGTTGATAGGCTCTCTGCCTTGCCGTCTCCAGTTTTTTTGCAATTTTTCCCGCAGGTATTAAGCGATATTCCAGTTCTTCAATTTCAAGACTATCTACCCCGTGTGAGTGGTAACTTTTTGGTTTTCGAAGCTGGGCGGGTAGAACACAGCGATGAGGATAATAGGAAGAGACTTCTACGGTGAGCCATTGGAAATCCTCGGGCCTATCCGGTTGCTTAATAACGGGGTGTTGTTTACTTTTTCCGACTGTGGGGCACTCTTCCGTTGATGGTTGAGGTGAGGCTTGTCTGTATGCGTTAGTATCCAGACCAAGAGCCTGCAGAATTTGCTGTCCTATAGGGCTGGCATCATCATATTTAGGTTTTGATGAAAAGAGGTGGATATAGGTCGCGCAAATGCCATCATCTCGTATTGTCGGTTCTAAGGGCCTGTAACAGCAGGTGTTACCATCAATAGCCTGGCATAGCCTGGGCTGCTGCGGTTCATTGGTGAAGCACATGTCACAAGCAACATGACCGCATGCCGTTTTTTTGGGAGGGAATGCAGGATTTAGGCAATAAGCACATTGTGGTATGCGATCAAAAAGCTGCTTGTAGGTATGGATAGCTGTTCGCGTATCACGTTTTTTTGCTGGGTCTGGGAAGTTGTCTCCTCGCCTGAGTCGAAAATTACAGGCTTTACAAAACCTGTCAGCGATTGTTGCTTGTAGGCTGCAGGGTTCGCAGACACTGCAAGCACACACTCCTCGCTGAAAGGGAATGACCATAAAACCTTCATGTTGCACACAAAACGGCCATTCTTTTGATAAACTCGCAAGTAATTCTGTTTTTATTGCGGGAGATATCTCGCCAAGCTCCAGCGGGGTCTGGTTGTTTTTATTGGCTAATCCTAGGAGCGTTTTCATTTCGACAGCGCGATTCTCCGGACATCGCTGTAAGATGCCTATGATCGTAGCAACGCTGTCTTCCTGCCTGTTCTCTATTGCTGCATGTAAGGCTGTATCGCCTGTTTTACTATGAGTCTCAGTCAGAAGCGAAAGATCAAGGACGGGTTGAGTCAGGCCATTGATCAAACGCTGTACGTCGCCCTGAGCTGCAGCATCCACCAGTTGATCGACGTGTTGTTGCCTGCTATCCACGATGCTTTCCCCGGTAGATGAGGGCATGATGGGTGGTTCAGGTGGTTCGCCTTCACCGGAGCCGCTGTTATCGCTATGTTCTGTATTCTCACTTGAGGGGCTACTCGGTTGCTGCGATAATGCGATGCCTTCTGCCTGGCTTAGTGTGGACGTTGTGCTGGATATCGTGTTATTGGGGGTGTCAGCATGATTGATGATTCCCTTGACCCATGTATTGGCTGGGTTATGTTCGGATACCGTTATGTAAGGTTGGTCAGTAGCTGCGGTATGATTCTCTCCCGAAGGGGGAAGCAGGTTTCTGCTGGTGGTTTTATGGTCTGGAGAGTGATTGGTAACAACGGTATATCCTCCCAGTCCAGAACCTTTGGCAGGGGTGTTGTCTATTCTTGAACCAGAATAATCCTTAGTGGTTAAGATATCCGTCTTGACGTCCATGGTGTCACTAAATTGATAAAAATCCCATATTAAAAGAGTTTGCATCGTTTCATTGCATGAAGGCTATATTCTCATTTTTCCGGAGAGTTTGGTTGATTAAGAATGTAACGAAAGCCTTAGCGTTCTATGAGCAATCTTGAATACGTCTTAGACCTTGAAAATATGTTCAGGTTTCACATTATGTGCGAAAGGGTGTGACAATTTTTGTTATTAGATCTGACCTCAACGTTGCCTGAGTGTTTTATGCAGGCCGGTTGTAAAATGCCATATGCTTTCTTTGCCTTGTTTCTTATAATTCATTGGCTTAATTAACCATTAAATTGCTACATTGGTTGGATGGGGTTCGGGCAGAAACATTCTGCCACTGTGCGTTGGTATGAAAAAATGGGTAATGCCTTCAAGCATTTGTCTGGTAATATCTCAAGTCTGTTAGGGAACCTGCGATTAAGTCCCCAACAATAAGCTAATCTCCACTCAGCCTTTGCCGGAGATTAGCCATGGACCAACAGCTCAGCTTTTCTGACGCTGAATTCACTCAAAAGCGTCGCCAGACCCGCAAAGAAATGTTTCTTGCCCGTATGGATAAACTGATTCCCTGGCATCGTCTTGAGGCCATTTGAGCCTCATTATCCCAAGCCCGGTAATGGGCGTAGACCTTACCCGTTATCCACCATGCTCCGAATACACTGCCTTCAACAATGGTGCAGCCTCAGTGATCCGGCCATGGAAGATGCCCTTTATGAAATTGCGTCCATGCGATTATTTGCCGGATTATCTCTGGATAAAGCAATTCCTGATCGCACAACCATTATGAACTTTCGACACCTGCTGAAGGCTCACAATCTGGCTCGGGCTATTTTCACGGACGTAAACCAATGGCTGACAGAGTCTGGTATCGTTTTGAAAGAAGACTCTCTAGTCGATGCCACGATCATCGAAGCTCCAACATCCACAAAGAATCAGACGGGACAGCGAGATCCCCAAATGCACCAGACCAGAAAGGGTAACCAGTGGTATTTCGGTATGAAGGCCCATATAGGTGTCGATGCCCGTACAGGTTTGACCCATAGTCTGGCGACAACAGTCGCCAATGAACATGACCTTAATCAAGCCAGTAACTTGTTGCACGGTGATGAACAATTTGTCTTTGCCGAGAGGAGCCGAGAAGCGAAAAGAGCTCAATAAAGACGCTGTACAGTGGCATATAGCCGAACAACCAGGCAAGTTAAAGAGACTCAGGAAACACCCCCGAATCAATAAAGTCATTTTGAAAACGGAATACCTGAAAGCCAGCATCCGAGCCAAGGTGGAACATCCCTTCAGAATTATCAAATGCCAGTTTGGGTTTATCAAAGCTCGTTATCGGGGACTTCAGAAAAATGATGGCAAACTGGCGATGTTATTCGCTCTGGCAAACATGGTTAGACTGGATCAAATGATTCGGATACAGGGTTAATGTATCCGAAAGCCGGAAAATCGGCTTCAATGGCAAGAATCTGAGTAATTTTCAGGTTGGATAATAGTGAATTAATGACTTTTCATTCACTGTGTTTCTTTAACGTTACTTGCTCGCAGGTTCTCTAGTATCGCAGGCAACAATAGGGTAAGCAGTCGTTTCACGAGCAGAAGTTCCTGTTTGGAAAGGCATCAATATCCATGGGTATGCTTTTCACGAGGGTTCAAAATTTCATAATGCTCAACCGGTTCTTCCACGCCATTCTTGCAGATAGTCGCAGGTCTGTTGCTGATCCTGTGCATGCCGGCTTTTTGCATAACACGCCCGGATGCAGGGTTACGGAGGAGGTGGTGGCAGTAAATACGCTGCAACGATAATGTGCTGAAACCATAATGGATAACGGCTTGAGCCGCTTCGCTACAAAACCCTTTGCCCCAGTACGGTACGCCGATCCAGTATCCCAGCTCTGCCTCAATGGTGGTCAGATCAATCAGACTGATGGCGCCGATAACCATATCTTGCGCCTGCCGTTGGGTAATGGCATAGATAATCGCGCATTGCGCCTGCCAGACGGACTCATGGGTGCTGATCCAGGCTTCGGCAATGCCGTCCTGATACGGATGAGGGATATTCTGGGTGACATCAGCAATGCGGTGATCACCTGCCAATAACTGGACGTGCTTGGCATCGGCTTGTCGAAATGGCCGGAGTTGCAGGTGCTTAGTCATCAATATGGGCTGTTCTGGCATAGCGCTTTTCATCGTTTAGGGGGAACGCTTTGCTTTGTCCTGCTTAGCGTCCTGGGAAGTATCATTCTTAATCAGTTTGCCTGGTTTTTCCTTGTTCTGGGTTAATGAATGATTGTCGCGCGATTAACAGGCAGGACTGTGGAGTACTTGCAGTTCAGTTGCCTCTATCTCGATCGCACGCCGTGTGCGTGTGTGCAATGATTTTGGTGTTTGTGCTTTTATTTTTCTTATTGCGCACACTAGGCCGCTAATGGCAGATATGACTATGATATTCAGTATTACACTGCCAATGAACAGGTATTTATAGGCGTCGCTGCAATCATTAATGTCGGTGGCATTCATGCCGTACAGCGGTGTTGACATGACATCGGTAGTGAGCGACGTACTGTTATCATTTGATAGTGATCCTGTCGTGTTATTGAGCATTGTCACGGAAGTGGTATTCGTATTCACAACAGGCGTTGTTGTTATCGGTGACGCCATTGTTGATGGAAGGGTGTGATTGAGGGCTGTGACACTGGTATTCCTCAATGTTGCTGTGGCATTGAGTATTGGTGATGTTGTGGTTGGAGGCGTCGTTGTTGTCGAAGCTGTCGTATTGGGCATGGCGGTAGTCGTTGCAGTCGGGCCTGTTGGAGGTAACGGGTAGCAGGTGCCCAGTACGTTGATGGGGGGTAATGTGACAGCCAGCCGTGCATCAACATCACTGATAACATGACCTGTTTTTACATTTCTGAAATGCAGGTTGATGGGTTCTTCTGAATTGGTCCGGTAGATGCCGAATTTGTGGTACATGCCGCTGCCCCCACGTTCAGGCGCATCATTTCGGCCCAGAAATACGTTGGTGTTGGTTTGCATGTTGCCATTAATCCATAGTTGCACGTGACCCGGTGTTGGTAAGGTCGCATTGTAGCGGCTGGTCTTCAGTTCAAACGCAAGCCGATTCCAGCCTGTCAGGGATAGATCACGACCGAGTTTGCCAGCATAGACATAACTTAAGTCTTGTATATTGCCATGGCAGCATTTTGCCCTGTTCAGTGTGCCCAGGTTGACCCGGGCGTTACATCGCAGGCTTTTAGGGGTGTAGGCTGCGTATACGGAACGCACCTGGACAACAACATGGTAGTCACCACTGATCTCTTTTATCGATATTGTGAGCGTGGGGTAACCATCCTTCTCGACGGTTGCGCCACGAGCTATGAACTGTTCGTACAGGTCATGTGGAATATTCAGAGGCAATAAAAAAGGATGGGTACTGTTTGTAAACGTGTATGAAAAGTGATCCGGCATGCCATGAATCTGCACAAAGATTGCGGGAGCACTCACGAGGAACTTAACCTCCATGGCCATGGAAAAATGACTGCCATAGGTAATTTTCTGGCTGCAGTCATTGATAAACGTTCTTGAGACTGTTTTTAGTGCAAGCTGTTCAGGGGTTAACGGCGGATCGGTGTCTTTGATGAAGCAACCCTGAAGCTCTACCCGGCCTTTGCATTGGTCGCTATGGCCCGGGCTGGTGGGAGGGCATACCGCATGAGGTTTTTTGGGCAGGGTATTATCCCGATGACCCTCTATTTTGAACTTATAGACTGTCCCTTTGGTTAATGACGGACGTTCCTGTAAGCGGTCGTTCGGTTTGATACCAATACGAATATAGTTACCATCAGCGGTTGTTTCTGAGGCATTGAATCGATGCAGGTTGGGATCCCGCAGCACAGGAACAGATTGCCATCGCGGGGCCGCTGTCTGCCGTTTGTTACGTTCCAGCGGCACTTCATCACTGCTACTGGTTGATGCAACCGCGGTGTCAGGTATCTGGTCAGGCGCTTCATCATACTCAAGTGCCTCATTATCGAGTTCACCTGAGTCCTCATACTCAAAATTATCTTTGTCCAGCCAGGTAGGCAGCTCATCGTGCTCAAGCGCCCCATCATCGAATTCACCCGAGTCATCGTACTCAGTGTCATCATCGTTTAGCCAGGCTGGCTGAAAATGAAAAGTATCGAGACAGCGAGGCATTCCGGTGAAATGGTCGACGGGGTGATGATCCGCAGAGGGACTCGACACAGATAAGTCACGGGAATCTGTCTCAGACATTCCTGCTGCTGACCGGCTTAGAATCGCAAGAAGGCTGACGAGTGTCATTGGCCAGGCTCTAGTGAGATAAAAAGCAGGGTTTGGCACTTTCTTCATGCACCGCATGAAGAAAGTCCAGCCAGTTTGTGTGTTGCTCTCGGTTTGGTCTGACACCCTTAGTGATGATTCAGGCGTGGCAGGGGAGAATGCTGTATTAGCTTTATTGCACAAATAATTTTACCGATTGTTATCAATACTGTATTTCTTTTTATTATTGACACTGTTGTCGGGCTTTTTATTCAGAACGTGGTGCTGATTGTTGATTCAACTAACTAGACGGTTCACTGATACATCAATGCTTCGTTTATACGTGGTGAGATTGAATATTTTTGTCTATTTTCATTTTTCTATGATCAGTGAATGACTAAAAAGATAGGAATTAAACACAGTGTCAGCGATGAAAAAGCAGTTAGTGATAGTGACAGGGTTGATGTTGATGTTGGTGCTGGCAGGGTGTAGCAGTGAAACGCAGACACGTCGTACTGTACATTATGAAAACCCGGTATCCCGGGCGTGGGAAACGGTCATCATGCCGAATCAGCCATTGAAACTCCATCGCCATGATTACCCACGGGCTGTTGTTGTGCTGGAAGGAGGTGTTCTGACGTTGGTTAACGAGAACCATGAAAAAACCGGTGAGCTGGTGCTGGAAACGGGTAAGACCTACTGGCTCGAGGCTGATGCGCCTGGCAAATTGCACGGTGATATCAACGAAGGTCGCAGGCAGGTGAGAGTCGTGGTCGTAGAGTTCAGGTCTAAATAATTATGCGCTAACGTCAGGGGGAAGTTTGGCGGCAATATTCCAGGGTACTATTGGGGGCAGGCGCATTTCACGCCGTTTTTCCTGCATGAACTGACACAGTTTTTGTGCATAGTCTTGATAACCTACCGCTACGAGAAATTTAAGAACCCGTGATATACGAAGATGGTTGTGATCAGTGTTTTTCGTTCGCCACACCGTTGACTGTTGAATATTATCAATAGAAAACTGGCCTTGTGAAAAATCTAATTCAGCCGTATTCGCATCGGTTGATTCATGCCGGATACCCCAGAAAGGCAGCAGTGTGTGGACCAGCATATCCTCAATATATTTTTTCCTGATTACCACTGTGGCTCAGCCAGCTTGAGAAGCCTTGCTGGCATGGGGCAGGTTCGCGCAGCCATGTAACCCAGCCTTGATACCATCGCCTTCAAATCAAAGCGCCGGTTAAATCGATAACAGT
>NZ_JAEVHF010000030.1 GCF_018263925.1 Kistimonas asteriae | reverse complement strand
AATTCCACAAGGCTCATGCCTTTCTGAAACTGGATTTTGTTCCTGGCCATGACACGTCTCCTAACCCAAGGAAAACCAGTGTCGTAAGTTTAGACGGGAGAATGGCTTATGTTAGGTGGTAATCAGGTTAAAGAAAGCGGATGCTGTTTTTTTGAGTTTTTTGAAAAAGCCCAGGTCGCCGTTAGTGTTCCAGCAATGAGATGCTGAAACTATTGAGTTAGGGTGGAAGCTATCCATGTCAATATTATCCATCCATGACGAATGTTGGTTGGTCAGTATAAATTTCTTGTATATGTAACATTATTGTAGTCTGATCAAAGCTATTTAAAATAGCTGACCATCTATTTTAAATAAGTAAAGGCTGGATTCAAGCAATAAGTGCAACAGACCTCCCTGTATAGACCTCAATTGGGGTCAGTCCGCCAAGAACCTTACGAGGCATACTGTTTATCTGTAATTCCATTACTTCTACCTCCTTCACTGTGAGTTGCCCAAACGCCATCTTTTTCGGCCAATGCCTACGAATAATCCCGTTGGTGTTCTCATTGGTTCCTCTCTGGTAGCTGGCGTAGGGCTTTGCGAAATAGATGTCTGCATTAATGGCCTTTGATACCCGTGCGTGCATGGCAAACTCGCCACCGTTATCAAGCGTGACAGTCTTTGCACCATGTACCCTTTTCAGCATCTCAATCATCTTGTTGGCAATGGTGTCAGCGTTCTTGCTATCAACCTTACCGATCAATGTGAGACGGCTTTTACGGTCAACAAGGGTAACCAGATGGGCATCTTGACCATAAACAGTGTCACCTTCCCAATCACCCGAAAGTGCACGCTGTTCAACGATAGCAGGACGCTCAGTAATATCCTTTCGATCCGGTATCAATGTGCGACCCGCCTTGCGTTTACCATCTTTCCAGCGTGTTTTTCCGAACCTGGGCAACTCCTGGTACAGAGTACCGCCGTTAACCTTATCCTGAGCAATCAGGTGATAAATCGTCGTATGACTAATCGCCTTGTCTGGTAGCTCTATTTTCATACGGCAACTGATGTTTTCTGGTGACCAGCCAAGTGACAACCCTTTCGCAACGATCTGTTTATGCTGCTCATCTCGTTTCTTTGCCTTGCGGGCATTTCTTTTTCTGTCGGTTTTCTTGTTTTCAGCAGTTTCAGGGCAGTAACCATCAGGTCCGGAATTACGTTTTAATTCACGGCTAACGGTACTTTTGTCTACTCCCAGGGTGTCAGCAATAGCCTGTAATGACAGTCCGTTTTTCTGCATCGCCTGAAGCTGGTATCGTTGGCCCAGAGTCAGCTGTTTGTAGTGTTTGGTTTGAGTGCTCATTCCAGACATCCATTTCAGAATGTGGCAACTTGGAAATCTACTGACAGCTGCCTCACTTCTCAAATTTCATTCTGTTGCACTTATTGTATTAACCCAGCATGACCTCTTTGGGGCTGTACATCCAGAAGGCGGAGATATATCCGTGATCTGGAAAGTCAGGTTTATGGGTGCACTGTGAATACGGCTAAAACCGTGTAAGACATATCGCTGCCGATGGCGTTTACAGCCTATTTGCTCTCTGTTTATAAACAGAGAGCAAATGCTTGAGAAGACTGTGGGGAAAAAACGAACAACAATACACAGAAAACCCCTGCGGTGAAATACGAGAAGACAGTCATTTATTATGCCATTAACCAGCTCTATAGTTTCGCTTCCACAACAGACTGCATCCCCATGCCGAGTCTGGCAAACCCTATCAAGCTGATGAAATGGCAGCCCCGGAACGGGTCAGCATTATTCAAGAGGTGTGTCCATGGATGTGCTGATATTGATTGCGCTTATTCTGCTGAATGGCGTGTTCGCGATGTCTGAAATTGCCCTGGTATCCGCCCGTAAAAGTCGCCTTCAGCGGTTGGCTGATAAAGGCGATGCGGGAGCTGCCAGTGCGATCAGGCTGGGTGAAGAGCCCACGCGATTTTTATCGACGGTGCAGATCGGGATAACGGTCATCGGCCTGTTGAACGGTATCTATGGTGAAGCGGCACTGGCGGCACCGCTGGCTGAGTATATGGCTTCCTTCGATATCTCAACAAAAACGGCATCCGCTGCATCTACGGTGATTGTGGTTATTGCCATCACCTATTTATCCATTGTCGTTGGCGAACTGGTACCAAAACGACTGGCTCAGTTTAACCCTGAACTGTTTGCCCGCATGATGGCGCGCCCGTTAAGTCTTCTGGCACTGCTTTCCAAGCCCTTTGTTTCTTTGTTGGCCTGGTCAACGGATCTTGTCTTGCGGTTACTGGGCAGGCGTGGTGGTGAGTTTGAAGAGAATATTATAGAAGAAGATATTATTGCCCTGATGGCAGAAGGGTCACGTAGCGGTGCCATAGATGCCCAGGAACGTGACATGGTGCGTAACGTGTTTCACCTGGATGACAGGAAAGTCTCTTCGTTAATGACACCACGCAGCGAGATGAAGGCCTTCGACCTCGGGAAACCCCTTGATGAAAACATACAGTGCCTTCTGGCGTGTGGGCATGAGAGATTCCCGGTCATTGATGGCGATATGGAGAATCCGCTGGGGGTGCTGTCAGCCAGACAACTGCTGACTATCAAGTTAACGGGCGTGGTGGATAACGAGGCTATTCTGGCGGCAGTACAGCCGCCAGTGTTTATCCCTGAGAGTTGGCGTGGTACACGACTACTGGAGTTTTACAGGCAGTGCAATAACCACCTGGTATTTGTTGTGGACGAGTATGGTGACCTGCAGGGGATGGTGACCCATGGTGACTTACTGGAGGCGCTGACGGGAGAGTTTAAATCCCATCTTCCGGAGGATAACTGGTCTGAGCAACACCTGGATGGCAGTTGGACGATGGATGGACTGATACCGGTTTTCGTGCTCAGGGACTTACTGGAGCTGGATACCTTACCCGACGAACATAAGCGTGGGTACCATACGCTGAGCGGTATGATGATGTGGTGTCTGACTGACATGCCGAAGGTCGGCGAATCGGTCGAGTGGGAAGGGTGGCAATTCATTCTGCTGTCGGTGGAAGGTAACCGGCCTGAGAAGGTATTGGTGAGGCGAAGCAGGGGTGGCGTTAACGTCAGAGTCAATTGAGCGGATAGCAATACCGGGATTCGTCTAGCGTTCTAACGGAACAATCAGGATTTCATTTGAGGCTGAACAATTAGAGGGCGGAGAAAGATAGCGCCGTAAGGGAGGGGAGCCATTTTATGGGTGTCGTGTTTCTGTTCTTAAATTTAGTTGGATGTCCTTTTATGTTTGTCATCTTTTCCTGATAGGTGTGTTCTTGTTTCTATGATAGTTTCTGGTATTCATTACCCATGACTGATACCGCCACGGAATGTTGAAATATTTACTCCATTACCCTCAACCCATTATTGAACAGGCCCAGCATCTGATAACCGAAGACCGGTTAGGTGCATGGTTATTGAATAAATATCCGGAACAGCATGACGTAAGAAATAACAAAGCACTGTATGACTATACGATGGCCTTGAAGAACCAGTACCTTCGCAAGTCAGCGCCGCTCAACAAAGTGCTGTTTGATGGCAAAATCAGCCAGATGCATCAGGCACTGGGTTTGAATATTTCCCGAACCATGGTGCATGGCGGAAAACTGAAAGCCCGGAAAGAAATCCGCATTGGTGCACTATTTCAACATGCACCGGAGGCCTTTCTGAAAATGATCGTGGTCCACGAGCTGGCCCACCTGAAAGAGGCTGATCATAACAAATCGTTTTACCAGTTATGCTGCCATATGGAACCCAACTACCATCATCTGGAGCTAGACACTCGTCTCTATATGACACAGTTGGAAGTGTTTGGAGATATCTATTCGCGATGACACCCGTTAAGTCGGATTTTCATACGTATTGCAGGCTGCGTTAGGAGCCCCTCCCCAAGTATGGACAGGGGCAGGCCATTGGTTTTGAATACATTCAATCATCAGACCCAACGCCAGTTTTCGCTGAACATTGCTTACCCAACCCTGTAAAATACCTCTCCTGACTGACCTGAACTCACGCAAGAAGTGCTGTAGCTATTGTGAAAAAACCGCAAAGAAGGCCGGGGAAACCCACGTCCTCCCCAGTAACACCGGCGGGACTGCACCCTCGCAACCTGCATCAGGGCCGATACAAGCTGGCTGAACTCACAAAAACCACGCCGGAACTGAAGCCCTTCCTGACAATAAACCCCAGGGGGGAGGACACCATTGATTTCAGTAATGAACAGGCTGTTCTTTGCCTGAACAAGGCATTGCTGGCGCATTTTTATCAGGTGACACACTGGCAGATTCCGGCAGGGTATTTATGCCCGCCGATTCCCGGGCGGGCAGATTACATTCATTACCTGGCAGACTTACTGGCTACATCACACCACAGCAATGAACCGAAGCCACCAACGGGCAGCGTCATTAAGGTACTGGATATTGGCACGGGGGCTAACTGCATCTATCCGATTATTGGCACGCAAAGTTATGGCTGGCAATTCACCGCCAGTGATATTGATCCTGTCTCGGTGAAAACCGCGCGGGTGATTGTTAGTACGAATACCTGTCTGCAAAACAGGATCAACGTACAGCAACAACCGGATAGTCGTCGTATTTTCAGGGGCATCATCAAAGAACAGGACCGTTTCGATGCAACCCTTTGCAACCCACCATTCCACGCCTCTATGGCAGAAGCGAATGCTGGCAGTGAGCGGAAATGGAAAAACCTGAACCGCGATAAAAAGCGTGATACGGCGTCGCCAACGTTGAACTTCGGTGGTCAAAAGGCAGAGCTATGGTGCGAGGGGGGAGAGATTCGATTTTTAAAGCAGATGATTGTAGAAAGTGCCGAATTTGCGAAACAGGTCTGCTGGTTCACCAGCCTGGTATCCAAGGGGGATAACATTCAACCCCTGAAGCGACAGTTAAAGGCGCGATGTGCCAAACAAATCCAGGTGATCAAAATGGCGCAGGGGCAAAAAATCAGTCGTGTTCTGGCGTGGAGCTTTCTGACGAAGGAAGAGCAGGTGCAGTGGGTATCAAACAGATAAGATTTCCATAACATTAACCAGTCAACGACTAACGACTCACTGAGTGCGTTTGCATAATCCTTACCACTCAGTGATCGTTGTTGTAGAGCTAAACCTCACGAGTACACCTTGCCATACAGTGATAGTAGGGTGTGCAGGAGGTTTAAATAAGGCGTTTTCGAACGTTTATCATGCAATCATCCGAATATGAATGTTAAAAAGCTGGAGAAAGTCGGATCAGTTGTCTTGGAAATCACGTTTGTGATAGTCATATTATTCTCGATTTACGCTTGGGTGATTATGATTTCTTGAGTCAGACAGTGTGGTCCGCCATCTTCAACTTTGAAATCTAGCGTGCTTTGGCTCAATGCACTGTCTAGTCCCCCGACAAAATCTGGGACCTTCGAATAATGCGACTGATCAAAACGTTGATAGTCCTTATCCACTCTGACTAAATAGTCTCGCCGTAATGGAAGTGTTTGTAATAGTGTGAAAGGATTAACACCAATAAAACCTTCGTGGGTCAAATATTCAGCTACACTTTGACTCAGTTTTGCGTCGTATCTTGATGAGCGACTATCTAAATTTTGGATAGTTATCACTTTTCCATAGGTCGTCAGGCTTTTAAGTAAAACTTCGTACAAATTATTACAAATAATGATAGTCCCTTCTTTGCTTTCAAATGACAATAAATTCATTGGTGGTATTTTTTTTAGGTCAATCAGAGGAAGACCTAAATCAATTAGGCTATCCCCCCATTCTTTTTTTAACAGTTCGAAGCTATCACTACGTAGTAACTTATTATTCATAATCAGTAATCTTCCATCGGGAAGCTGGTGCATAAAACAATCAAGATGAAAAAAAGTTCTTTTTATAGCCATTCTGTAAAAGTGCACATTGGGATTGAGGCCTAGAACACGAACACCCAATGTTAGCATTTTTTCTTCGAGCTTCTCTGTTGCTAGTGTGCATTTAGGGTCTCCATCCTTGAACGCCGCACCAAGGTTATTGCCGTGTAATAGTAAGCATTTTGAGGGGGAATAAATCACGTTTCCACCATCTACACGTGCATCTATTTCAATTTTTACAATTTCTGGGCAGGAAGGTATAGCATGAACGGCATTAAAAATAGCGAGTGTTTCTTTTTCATAGTATGCACTATATAGAGCAAGATGCTTATTTTTACAGGTTAAAAACACGACAGGATCTCTGATATATATTTCACTTCTTTCATCAAAGTATCCAATGGCAGCACCTTCGCTATCCTTAACGGCTGGTTCTACAAGTCTGAAATTGTCATGCAGTGAAAATAAAATCCCTTTGAATAATTCATCTCTATAATATTTTTTCAGAGATTGATACTTTTGTAGTTCTGATTGATTATCAGGATGTCTTCCTTCGTTATCAATAAATGTACTCATAACAAAGCATATATGTCTTCTGCTAACAGGTATCTCTGGCGTACATTTTTTCTGCTCAATTTTCTTAGGGGTAATTGTTTTTTTGCTTGAAACAGCTTGGCGGCTTTCAGAATCCATTCTTGCACTGCTGGAACTTCCCGGCTGTTCACTAATGTTTTCCATATGTCACCACCTCAGTAAAAAATATTACTTATAGACTCATCATGCACCAAAAAGTTCATATGGAAATCCGCATAGCAAGCGGCGAAAGAATTCAACAGCGGGTGGTGCTTAGGCGATAGCGAATGATATAAGTTAGAAGATCTACCGGAAATTGAAAAAACGGACGGAGCCTGTCGGGCTAACTGTGATATTAGCAGGCACTGCTGAATAGCCCCTGAAGCCAGCGTGTTACATGGATCAACGATCCTCTGATTGCGGTGCGCATAATCACATGCTCCTTACCATAGAAGAAATCTCGATGAACACAGGGTGCCCATGCTCTGATTGTAGGGTGTGTTGGTGGTATCATCAGGCTTTTTGGCGGACTTGTCATGATTGCTCTGTAGGTGTCCTATTTATTTTTTATTTCTGTCTTTTATGGGCGATCTATCTGGATGATATCCTCGGGATCATCTCCAATATATATACGAATCCCTGGGTCAGATTTTGAGGCGCCTTCGGCTTGTTCCGGCACTAGCGGAATAATCTGAAATGCCTTGGCTGTGCCCGAAAATTCACCGGCATCTGCCAGCAAGCCATCAGGTAGTGGAGGGAGTGCTTTCAGCATAATGCGTTCATTGCTAAGAAGGTCTTTACGATGGAATACCTGTTCGTCGCAGCATTCGCTAAATAAAATGACAAACTTTACACCGAGGTCGTGGGAGGCTTTGTATAAATTGGCAATATAATGTGCAATGTCTTGAACACCGTCTGAGGTTCTTGCTCGCGGCGGAGGTGCACAAATTAACAGGGCAGTATTTTTGAGGATTTTTCTGCAGGCTATTTCTTCAATAAACTGGATGGCATCAGCCTGTTTTACGGGAAAGAAAATGCCTCTTTTTCTAGGATGATTGTCGCATGCATTGACCGTCAATACGGATTGCTGAATATGTGCTGCGGTATATCCTGTTCCAGCCATAACCTCTATAACGTCTGTAGCGCCATTAGCCAGAATATAGTCGCATAAACGCTGGTAGCCTTCGCGTGATAAAGAAAAGTAAATATTCATTCTTCCTGAAATGATTTCTTCCAGATTGGAAATTATACTGACCAGGTTTGGATGTAAGTTCTCTATTTCCGGAGTGATGTCGGGTAGCAGCCTGTGTAAATATTCCTAGCCTGCAAAGAGTGTGGTTTTTTTTCTGTACGGGATCTGAATATCCAATCTTTTGGTTTGTTGTGTAGGTCTAATGTTAAGTTCGCACAGTTGGCCATGTAACAATTGTAGCGTGTCGTTGTATGCTGAATGAAAGAGATCGTATGTGAGGATTGCGGCATCAATAAATGTACAGCTTCTGTTATTGAAGTACTGAAAGAGTTGTTGTGTTGATTCTATGGTTTTCCGGCAGTGTTCATTTTCTTTTGCATTCCAGTCAAAGGTAGATGGATCTTCAGGAAAAGCCTCAATTGGCCGGCAAATGGCCATGGCTTCTATCTCAATGGTTTCCCTGAAACGATCAATGGCATCTCTGGGGAATTTGGTAGCGTCAGGGTTTAGTGCTCTCCACGGTCTTTTAATGGATATTGCTTGTTTTAACTTTTTTACATTATGATGATATTCATGGTTTTCACTGGATAAGTTGTTAATGGCTTCGGTTAATTCTTTCATCTTTTAAATACCCCGTCTTATGAGTAAGTGGTTGTCGTCCGCTTTCATATTTTTGGACTAGGTTGAGTTCGCTCTTAATACGTTTGATCGGCGCTGCTGTTGTTTTTCGTCGGTTTGTTTCGCTTAATAAATCGTCAGGTAAACTATTTGATCTACAGCGGTAGAATGCTTTTTCGTTGTCGGGTGTTGAAATGACGACTGGAAACGTAGATGTTCTGAGTTGATGCATTGATACCTCCAATAACGTATGTGTTGGAGGTATGAGTTTTTTTTATATGTTGTGTTCTTTATTAAATAACTTTTGTTATATTGATTGGATGTAATGGTTAGTTATAATGAACAATCATTCATTATCCCGAAAATGATTTTCACCAAGAAGATGATGGAGATGCTGAATCGTGCGCATGGAGCAAAGACTGTCACGCTGGATAACGATGGCGAGTTTGCCATGCACACGCTTGTATCAAAGGCCATTAATGCAGACATCTATTTCCTAAAGCCCCATTCATTAGGATTGACCGTCAGTCGCACCATTATAGGGGGTAAGGCCATGATTTCTCCGGCTCTGAATAGCCAGGGGCCGGAAAAAGGTAGAGCCGTGCTGTGGCGGGTCAAGTTTATGGGGTCCACTATAGTCCTATATATTTTTTAAATCCTTAAGAATCCAGAGAGGATCTGCGATGATTTTTGTAGGATTCTCGTTTTTCAGCGAGAATAGGACGCCCATAAATAGATACGTCCATTTATGGGCGTTCTATACGTTGCTATTTGTTAACATGATGCGAGTAAAGTCTAAGCATAATGCTTTTGTCTAGAAGACTCGTTTATATCCCCTGTATATGGTTATGTTGATATAAAAAATATCTTATTTTCAAAATAACAACAAAAAGTAATGGAGATTCTCATGAAAGCTAATATGCGTCCAGTTGTTCCGCCTAAGCCGTTACATTACAATCGAAAACCCATTCGCCAAGCAAAGAGGCGTAATGTTGGCACGTCAGAATATGCTCTTAGAGGTGTGAAACGGTGCTCAACGTCTAAGCGGGAAGAGCAATACCTCGCTGGAAAATATTTTCAAACCATGATGGCTAAAAGCAAAAATGGTGTTACTCGATTAAGTGAATATAACATTCAATATGCTGAGCTTGACCTTCCAGAGAGCAAGAAGAAAAAGAGCTGTGCGGATCTTGATTCAATGACAGAATACCAGGTTTTCAAAGGTAAAAATGAAGCGGGTCAGACTGTTATTGGAATAGAGTCATCAGCATCTTCGCTTGCTGAGCCGTTATATGAACCGATTGAAATAGGTGCGCAACTAAAAAAGTCGAGTGATGCACCTGTCCGGCAGAGGCATAGAAGCAGGCGTCGAATCGATAAACGCCGCCGGCTTGGAAAAAGAAGGTGTCGGATTAAATTGCATAACCCAAAGGTTAAGGTGTTTTTTAAGAAAAATTTTAGTGGAAAAAAAATAAGAGAGAGACTCGTCAAACTGTTGGATGCCATTACAACGCTTCATCATAATGTTGTACAGCGTACAGGCAAAGAGAAGGGGCAGATAGTTACAGTTAAAATGGGTGAGTCAAAAAACGCGAGTGGTAGTGGTGTGTTATTCACGGAAGGTATGTCCTATTGTTCTTCTTTTATATTGCTCTCAGATTTTGATAAGGAAAAGGGTATCTATAAACGTCGTCAGATGATGCATGTGCCAGGTAGTCATCTTGAGCAGACAGTGAAGCAGGAAGATGGTAGCACCGTTATGGCAAAAAATGTTTTGATGGATTTTTTGGAAGGGGAAAAGGGAGAAGAGCGCAAGTTGATCATTGCGCATGGGGCTTCAAATATCACAGAGTATAGTCATGAGATTACGCTGAATCAGATGTATGATGGCAGATCTGTCATCAGGGAGTTAATGGCTGATCATGATATTTCTATCCATCAGTGTAATGCTGCATCAATTAAAGTCGATGCGTCTGGATGTATTGTTGAGAATTAAATGATTGGTGACGAAAAGCCAGTTAAGGTATTGGCTCTTTGACCATTTGCGATGGTTCTATGAATCTGGAGATTAGAGTTAAGGAATAAAGCATGCCAGTCGTTTAGTGCTAAATTTGATGGTGTGCTTTTTCTATTTTTTCATCCGTCTTCTTTGTTTATCTCACGCGGCAGATGCTCATTCAGACAGCGCACGTTCCAGCTGATGTCTTGCAGCAGTGAACGATACAGGGCGGAATGCTCATTGTCAGTACATACAACAGCCCGGTCAGGGAAAGACATGACCTAAAACTATAACGTTACGCTATTTGGTCATTATCACATTAGTGGACGCCTAATGGATAGATCGAAAGTGCTGTCATCAACACCCAATCCTGACGTGGCTCATTCTCAACCTGGCACATCCAGCGAAGCATCAGAAAAGTATCTGTGTGGTTCTTATGGTTGCCGGTCTGTGTTCAAAGTGGATCAGCCTGGTACCTACTTAATGCAT
This sequence comes from Kistimonas asteriae, assembly GCF_018263925.1. Taxonomy (GTDB): domain Bacteria; phylum Pseudomonadota; class Gammaproteobacteria; order Pseudomonadales; family Endozoicomonadaceae; genus Kistimonas; species Kistimonas asteriae. The sequence continues at coordinate 11,109 of NZ_JAEVHF010000030.1, read as the reverse complement.
TGTCTGGCTATGCATACAGGGAAATTAAGTAATCAATACATTGTCTGTCTTGTTGAATGCAAGAATGGCGCGGGAAAGCCACGGCATTGCGGTTGTGAAGTGGAGATGGATGGGTTTCCAAGCCATCTTCGTGATGCCCATGGTTTTTGTGTCCCCACTAGTCAACAGATACGTGATATGAGAGCGGAGCCTATCAAAAGAAGCCGGGCTGATGAAGGAGGAACTCGAGTTACAAAGAGAAGAAAAGCAGTAACGTCTACGACAGTATTATCTGCTCAGTCCCAACCGATATTACAGTCTCATCCGGTAGTCCGGTTTCCTCGGGTATTGCAATTGCCACAGATATTGCCGCTTTCACAGGTGGTGCAGCCACCACTGGTCTCGCAGTCTCAATCGGTAGTGCGACTTCAGGGGGCATTGGTATCTCCACAGGCTGCGCTATGCCCGCAGTTCCAGCAATCTCCACGGGCACAGCAATCCCCACAGGCGCAGCAATCTCTACAGGGATCATTGCCCGGACAATTACAGTTGTCATCTTTAGCGGTGATGCCAACATTGTCTGATGCAATAGGGCCGCTAGCTCAATCAGGATTGATTGCGTTAGCTTACCGGCATAACTCCCTGCTTAATTCATCTGTAGCAACAGTTTCGGCGCCTCAAACCCTATCAGCTGTTCGCTCATTAGGTGCTCAAAGCGTAAAAAAGCAACAAGATACAGTCACACAGCCTTCTGAGTACGAAGCGGGGGGAGCGTCAGTACAGGTGACACAGCAGTCAGAAAATAGTAATGAGCCTTTTCGGATAAAGAGTCTAATCCATTGCGGCTCATTACACTGTTCCCATGAATACGGAAATCTTGAGAAATGTCTATCGCACATGAAAAAAGAACATGTTACCTCATTGGGAGGGCATGATTTTTGTTTTGTGGATAATAGCGATTCAGGTTATTGCGGAGCATCGTTTGATGATGGAATGAAAGATGAGCATCTTATTAAGCATATCAATGACCGGCGTAACGGTAAGCGGCTTCCATAGCATTGTCAGAGAAATTATTAGACTAGTGGTCAAGTAGTGGTAATAGAGTGTACTGGTGGGATAAATCAGGCTTTGCGGGGGGCACAGGTCATGGATCTTTCGGATCTGAATATTCAGAGGCCGGAGAAAGGCAGCCCTGGGATATAGCAGGTCAAGTATATGGGGGTACGATTTATTTGGATCTGGAAAACAGCTAAAGCAGACTTCCACACTTGATAAAAAAATATGGAACAAATCTCTAAATTAAAGGTCAATAGCTTATTGATTGAATCAGCAGCACCTGAGTCTGCTGCCTTATGCTGTGCAAATACTTTTTGAAACTATATTATAGGAAGTAATTATCATGGATTATGGATACTTATCCTCCAAGCTCTCAAGACCTCCGCTGAGAGAGGCCCACTATAGTAGCAAACAGTCGTCTTGTTGCTATCAGAAGAAAGACAAGTCCTCGCTCAGGACTGGTCGAACTGTTGATCATGCAGTTGTCCAAAGAGCGCCTGCAAAGCGCAAAACACCAATATTGACTGATACAGTCTGTGAAGGAGCAACTGATCCATCTGTTCTTCGTAGTAAGCGTATAAAGCTTGAAAAAGAAACATTACATCAATCAAGAAGCCCGGCTGTCTGCTCTAAATCAAGTGGGAAAGATAAATATCCAGGTTCATGCCCCATGTCCTCGCCCATTGGAGATCGAAAATATTCTCATAGTGATAGGCAGTCGCAGGACGTTATTAAATCTTATTTTGAACGGTTTGCTGAAGAGGTCCAAACATTAGAACGTACATTCGGAATAGCTAGCCCAGCAACAGAATTGTCGGGTTCTGATTATTACCATCAATATTTAAATTTTAGAGAGCAAATCCAAGGGAGGGTTCATGCTGAACTCGATGAGTCCGAGAAATTTAAAACCCCAAGTGAAGTCAGTTCTTTTATTCAGCGTCGGTATATCCCTTTAATTAAGGAGCACATCGAAGACGCTATGACACAGCATGGATTAAGTATAGGAGACCTAATAGAAGTCCAACATTTTAATAGTGCTGAACAGATCGTTTATCGTGCAGCACTTTTTTCCCTGATGCTTGAGGATTCAGAGCGCCTAATTCCAGAGCAGCTTAAGCACAAAATGTATGAAAGCGCTATAGATAGCTTATATAAGCGTGCCAAACCTGTGCTTGATAAGGCAGAGCAGAATGTTAAAGCAACAACTGGTTTCGTTAAAGCAAGTTTGATAAATCATACATTCCAAGCTTTCATGATGGCAGCTACCTGCAAGTACTCAAACATCGATAATATATTACAAAATGGCACTGCGGGCATGGGGGTTGCACAAGATGGGCAGGCTTTTGGTCAGGGAGCCTATCAATTTGTTGCTAGATATAATGGTGATGGGCGACTCAGCTTATTAAGTAATCCATCAAGAAGTGACTTTGTAAACTGGCTAGTTAAAACCTGTGGAGATGTAGCTTCAGGCTTGAAAGCACCCTGGAAAGATAAAGTAATGTTGGTCACCAGTATCACTAAATATTTTCTCAATATGTCACCGCATCTAGCATCATCACAAGAGAAAAAATAAATTTAACGGGATTCTTTTGTGCCTTTTTTCTGGATGGCTGGTAATGCCTCAAACACGTTGATAGTGAGTGCGAGAGATAAACTCACCAATGACTTTATCGTGAAGCTCCTCCGAGCGGGAAAAGCAAATCGTTTTTCTGATCAGCCTTTTTTAGCGTGTACGTAACGTCAGATTGTTTCTCTCAATTATTTGCGTGAACAACTTACTAATAACATGACGATTCTCCGGCAGGTGTGAGGTGTAAGAACTCCAGTTATTAGTACAGTAAAAGCTGAAACTATAAGGTTCAAGGAGTCTGAGCAGTGATTGGAGTGTAGACTCAGTCCTTCGTATGACCCGTTTGAAGCGTGGCTCCCAAGCATAGAACAGCCACCGCTGATTCCGCTTGTTCCCTACAAAAGACCACTGCTCATCCATCTCACAGAGTAGCTCTACCCTGGCCTTCTCGAAGGGATGGCTTGTTACTTGTTGGGGAGAGAGTTTTTTAAATGGCGGGATACGGTGTTTGGACTGATATTGAGTACTCGCCCCGTGTCTCTTACCCCTGTACCATTCATTGCCATGTCGATAATCCGCTCATGGGTTCCTGACTGATTCGCCTTGTAGATTAACTCGATCTGAAAGCTGTGCTTGCAGTCACGACAGAGTTAACGTTGCAGACCTGAGGGCGCTTTATCGTTTCTCACAACAGCTTTGGTACCATTACAATGGGCACAAACAACATCAATCTTTGCCATAGAACCTACAGATGAAACGACAGCAATATACCGGTTCTATCTGTGATCTGTATTCGCAATCAACGCATTGGCGGCATTACCGTCTATGGGTGTCTTATTTATTTTGCTACTAACAAACGTGTTTACAGCATTAACCATTAATGAATCATTCGACATTGGGTCTGTCTGTCATAAGAAGATGTCATTCTAAGGATAGGGACAAAATATTATGGAAAGTACGGGGTCGTCAGTACCTAGATCAACCACACCACCAATTGCTGATTTTTCACAACAGATGATAGAGGAGAACATAAAACATCTGTGTTTGCTGGGTTATGCAAATCCTTCTGTAAGAACCGTAGATGCCTTTTTTGAGCAATATCTCTCTCCTGTATCGACTATGCCAGCAGTAGATTCAGGCATGAGAATGCTTACACCTGAAATGACTCTCAGAGAAAGGCTTTCGCCAGTATCGACTGAGGTAGAGCCGATACTTTCAGTACCTCTTGAATTATCTTCTGGCAGTCAATCATTATCACAAGATCCCGAGCGCGACACTGAGGCAAATAAGCAAGCGCTAGAACTCGATGAAGGGTTTCATCGAGCGCCGGATAAATGGTATCAATGTGATTTTTGTGGAAAAAAAATGCAACACAGACACCATATAGTAGAGCATGTATCCAGTCAGCATACAGGGAGAAAGCTGTTTAGATGCACGTTATGTGGAGAAGAATTTACTACTCACTCACGTTGCTATTATCATATGCGCAGTAAACATAAAGATTCTCCTGGTATTCAGCCCATTAAAATAAGCTAGAAATAAAAGACACTCAGTTCTTCCGGAGACGAATAGTGAAATGAATTAGAAAGTATTTCAGGAGCTATCTGCTCAACTTTCCAATTATCTCATGAAGATTGTTTTGTGTTTTTTAAGATTCTTCGCGCTGAATTTTTATATGTTCTGATGGCGTACTTTCTAACTTTTCGAATTTCTTAATTGACTCGTGTTTTACGTGTTCGAGATTATCCATTTACATCTGATAACCGCTCGTCAATCTTTTCCATGTGAGAGGTGTCATATAGTTCTCCCTCTCCCGGTTGCTTTTGGCAGACTTAAAGGCGTGAGTAGTCATAGCGCATAATACGGTAACGAACTAAGTATCTCAGCGTTACAAAAAAGCTTTTTGTTTGAATTGATAACAATTTTGTTATTTTTTATATTTTATAAAAACTTTTTATTAAAAGGCTTGCCTATGTAGTATTTGAGAAATTAATGAGAGTGAGTGTATGGAGATCGTAGCAGCATGTACAGTGATGCCAACAATAAGGCAATCAACTGATGATTCACCTACATGTAGTCATCGTGCAAAATGTCCTTCACCAGAAGAGGGCGTAATAAATATTCAGGTTATTGAAGACATAGAGCGTAGAACTCGTTCCATATCGATAACAGAGTCAGAATATGATCCTTCTGACGTTGGTTCAGACTTACAGGATCGCGATGTGGATAAATATAATGCTACTGTCATGCATAATTATTCAGTGGGTCCTTCTGATTCTGCAAGGCAAAGGCGAGCATTATATGATAATTTTGAGCCACCTAAAGATGAGCAGCCACACAAAAACAAAACAGCTGAATGGGTATTTTATCATTCTTTTTCAAACATAAAACCTGCACGGATTCCAAAGCCCATAGACAAGCAATATACACATACCGGTGGGAGGCATGGCCGGTATACCTGTAATATCTGTGCGATGGATTCTAGTGCATATGTGAGCTGCTTCAATTCACATGTAGAGATTAAAAATCATCTAAAATACACACATAACCTGAAAGGGCAGTATACCTGTAAGTTCTGTCAGAAAGTATATGATCGTCCTCCTGCTTTTTATGAACATGTACAAGAGGAGCACTATATCAAACCAGACGAGTTGGATGAATTTTTGGAAAAACCGTTATTGAATGAACCTTCTACTGCAATGCCCTCTGTCAGTGGTTATGTAGCGGCCCAAGTTAAAATAGAAGTGAGTGATGAGCCGCCTCGAAAAATGAAAAAGCAATAAAACTAAAAGGCGCGCTAAGGTATCGGAAAGGATTCAGGTATTGACGGGCCGAACATAGGGGGAATGACGCGGTAATCTTCTGCAGGCGGGCATGAATCGAGGTGTAGTTCGATATTTTTCCAAATGCAGTCTGTGCGTTCAAACGATCCTTGCAATAGAGAAAAGCGCGACGAACATAGTGTGCCATGCCGTCAGAGTAGGGATGGCATCAATCAGGCTTTTGCGGGGACAGTCAATGATTTCTCCGGCTCTGAATAGTCAGGGGCCGGAGAAAGGTAGACCAGTGATGTGGCGGGTCAAGTCTATGGGTGTCTTATTTATTCGCATGGACTCATCTTCGATATCCGGTATATAAACCTGTGCAAGGTCTGTATTCTTCAAGGTTTGTGCAATCGTACGTGCATCACGTCGGTCGGTTTTGATTTTGTCTTTTGGCAACCGGGAAGGCGCAGCCACAATGCAGTGAAATCCTTTGGCGGTTAGATACCGATAGAGCCAGTAGCCACAAGGGCCCGCTTCATAGGCAAAGAACAGTTTTGGTGCCTTGCTTTGCAGTCGCCGGATCAACCGGTCAATATCCCGATGTAATGTACCAATGGTGCCGTAATCCTGAACCTTATCCTCACGCTCACTACCGATATAGGCGACGGCTATGGATGTTTTGTGCGTATCCAGTCCGACAAACAAGGTGCTATCTTTACTCATCGCTGGCCTCGGTTCTGGTTCCTGCTTCACCCTACCTTCTGCATCCATGCAGTCGTCCGATCATTTTTCAGGCTTGCCTGATGCGGCTCTGGTGAAAGCTAGCCCGCGTTTTATTCGGAGGCCAGCTCTTACCGGTCAGCGGGAGTCATTATGTCTATGATTTTTGACTCAAACCAGCGGCTTCAAAGTCACAATAAATTTTACCAGACTTCGTCTCTCTCTCTTCATCGCCTTTATAGGTTTTAGCGGTATATAAAAGTTTAATTACAATGTCTGCTGTATAATTAAATGAACTATCAAAATAACTTACTACTTCTACAGTGTGAACACTGGCAGATTGTTGATTGATATTCGCATTCTTTTTAATTAGCTCCTCAAAGTTTTTAACTTTAGGGGCAACACAGTTATTGAGGACATTAATTTCATCTTGGGTTAAACTTTTTGATAGCGATCCAGTAACAATAAATTTAAATCCATTATCAACTTCGCTAGTGCACCCTATAGTTAATGCAGCTAAAAAAAACAATGTTAAATACTTCATACTACTCTCTCAGTTATTGCGGAAAATCATAACGCCAAGTTCAGCCGCGCCGCCGACGGCGTCGTCGGGTGGAGGGGCGAAGCCCCGGAACGAACTGGAACTTTTTGTTAAATCATCTGTATGATGCTGCAGAGAACCTAAATGGAACCTTACCTAAACCTGAAGTACTGATGAACATATCTATATCAAAGTTAGATATTTCGCATTTTGGGCCAAGTACTATTTCGTTTATCAGTTCTACATGCTCAGAGAAATCAAATTCAAAGTATGAAACCAACTTTGCACCAGATACCCGATATTTTACATCCGAAACATTACCGTAGAATTTACTTCCATTGTTTTTATGGTCTCCGGTAATCAGCGGTGTATGTATTATTCGTACTTCCTTCTCTTCTGCGAATGATGGGTTCTTGGAAATGTATGACATTCTATTCAAGAACATAACAGCTTCAAGGTGTTGTGAAGCAGATTGTTCTTTACTCATACCAGTTGTCGAATTTACAACTTGAATGATATGGTCAATTGCATTTTTTTGTTGGCTCATATCATAAACAACATCATTGAGTCCTAAATTATCACTATACCCATGATTTGCTGTTAAGTGTGGAAATGGGTTTTTAATATTGAATTTTTCACGATCAAAACCAATGCATACCCCTGTTCCATTATCAGCATAAGCCCTCCATTGACTTAAACTATCCCCATCTTTAGAGAAACATGTAATATATGGCATTGGGCGGTTTAACTGGGCAAGTTCCCAGAAATTATTAATCGTTTCTTGGTTTTCTTCATTTAAAATATTTCTTAACCCAACAAACACTTTTTCAATAAACCAGTCTATCTCCTTATAATCATTCATATTGTTAGATGAAGACACCCAAAGTTTCTTATGAGTTAGTATGTTGAAAAATGCATTAATGTCACAATAATGATAAATAGTACTCATAGTCTCAATTTTGTATGGTGATTTAACGCCAAATTACACGTCTTTTATTGCTCTGAAACGACACCTGCAACACAGGCCTTTGCAAAAAGATGTCCAAAACATGTTAACCGGGCGTAACTTGTGATTCGTACTCCGCTTTGCTGACCACCAGACATAATCGGGTCTTGATTACCAGCCTGCCAGATACCAGCTAGATTCAAACTATGTAAATGATCCATATACAAGAGATAGTTTTCAGGATAAGCAAGTTGTTGTACTGGAAAATCATTTAATTCTGTTCGTCTTGGACCAAACGTGGAGGTTTGACGATAAAAATCAGAAGTTTGAACAAGTTTAGCTTCTGCGTCCGATAAGTAGTTTATAAGAAGAGCTTCATCAGGTGATAATTGTGAAATAATATTCACAAAAGCTGGATGAGCTTCACTAACTCTTTCTTTATCTACTGCTCTGGAAAGTAAGTTAATGAATAATGTTGCTATAACATTATCTTCATCAATATATTTTAAATTGTCCATAATTGGACCAGCTATTTGAGGATGTGCCGGAATAAAATTTTCTTCAGGAACATTATCACTTACACGTTTTAGGAATTTTTGAAACCTATCCTGTTGTGCCGCTAAATAGTCTATAGGGGCAAGAATGAATCTTGCAGCCTTCACGGTAGATTTTGCGATACTTCCTACTTCCTGAGCTGCTGGCTGACAAATATCATCATATGCCTTATCTACAGGTAAGGATTTACCCAAATCTTCAAGCCAACCCATGAATTTAATACTCCATAATTTGATATAGACGTGTAATGCCTAAATCAGGTGCGCCGTAGGCGTGATCTTCCCCCGATAAAATGGACACCTGTCTACAGCTAAACTGCAGCCTCGTATTCTACCGGTGATTGATAATTAAGGCTCGAGTGCAGTCGAGTCCGATTATAAAAGTGTTGGATGTATCCCGCTATGCAATCTCGCAAATGCATCTCACCATAAAAGTGACTGCCTTTTATCAGTTCTGCTTTAAGCGAGTGAAAGAAGGATTCCATCTCTGCGTTGTCAGTACATTGTCCCGGACGATTCATGCTGGGAATGATGCCATAGCGTTTATGTATGCCCTGTATCTCATGGGCTCGGTATTCGATACCACGATCCGTGTGGAATACCAGCCCTTCAGGTGGCTTCCGGTTACGAATGGCCATCATGATGGAAGCTCTGGTTAACTCGACAGTTCTGCGGTTAGCAAGTGACCAGCCCACGATACGGCGAGAGTACAGGTCCAGTATCGCAGCGAGATACTGCCACTTTCCCTTAACTCGGATATAGGTGACATCAGCCGCCCAGTGTTGATTGGGGGCTGTTGGTTTAGGCAGATCTTTCCGGATATTGGCAATGTTCCGATAAAATCGATGCAGCCCGGGCGCCCGGCGATAAACACGGACGCATCGGCCTCTCAGCCCCTCTTCTTTCATCAGGCGTTCAACACGTTTCCGGCTTATGAATATACCTTCCTTACGTAGTGCCTGATGAATACGTGGGCTGCCGTACACCCCTCGATGTCTCTCAAACAATGCAGCAATACGCTGCTTGAGAAAGGCATCCCTATGGACTCTCTGGCAAGGTGCTCTGTTACGCCAGGCATAGAAGCCACTGGGTGAAACCTGAAGACGCCTACATAACCAGACAATGCCAAAGCGTTGACCATGGACGTTTATGAACGAGAACCTTTCCGCCGTTGTTCCGCAAGAAATCGTTGCCACTTTTTTAGGAAATCGTTCTCCATACGGAGTGCCTCATTTTCCCGTTCAAGTTGTTTCAGGCGATCAGATTCAGGTGGCTGTTCAGGTCGTTCAATGGCTTTGAGATCAGCCGGTATCTTACGCTTATCTGCCACAAGCTTGCCCTCGAAGTATTCCTTGCGCCAACGGGACAACATAAAGGGATGGATGTCCAGCGATTGTGCAACATCCTTTATTAGCCTGTCGGGTTTGCAGGACATCAGTACAGCACCCACTTTGAATTCATTGCTGTACTGACGAGTTTTCTTACCTGTCTTATAGGCGGGCATGGCAGCCTCCGATCTAGTGGTTCTGATGTCCACTAAAACGGGGGAAGTTCACGTCCCATTTGAAATACTTGTTATAATTTTTTAACTCCCAATCTCTTGGTCTTTCTCAATGCAAGCTATTGCTAACCATTTTATGATTGGGAGTGAGTGTTTTATATTGCTTGACTCTTCCGAATATGGCTCAAAAATACTTGTAGGGGAGCCTTTACGGCTCTTCTTTGAATGAACAATTGAACATCTTATGGAGTACAGCCAATTTGATAAATCGACAATTAAATCTGTGCTGCCACTTATTTTGAAACCTTTAATATTTACACTAGATGATGTTTCTATATCATTTTCGATATTTGATATAAATTCTGATCCTCTGCTTTTAAAAAATGCAGATATATCTTCCTCACTCTTTAACCAAGAAATAACACATTGTAACTGCTCTCTTTCAAAATTTGCCTTCTTTTGTAATATGTTTGGTGCTTCTTCGAAGTAGTATTCGAGTACGTTGTAAAAGCCAACATAACTCAATAAAGGGTTAAGTTCTTTCAAGCCAGAAAAGTAGTATGAAAGAAGAATTGGAGTGTAAAGTTTGTCGAGAAATAATGATTCAACTGAAATATACGCTTCTTGCCCATCAGAAAGATAAGGTTTTAGAATAACTTGTTCCTGATCAGGTTCTATGTCTCTAGGGCTAAATCTGCTGTCAAGCATTTCAGCTTGATAGTAGTTTAGTAAGCCATCATCACAGTTTAAAAGCCTCATTTTTCCAAAGTAGCCATCACGATCTTCAGTGGGTAGAACTTTTATCATTATTTTCTTGTGAATAAGGCTATTCATCTTTGAAGTATAATCTTCAATGATTTCATCACTATAGTTCTTTACTAAACACCAATCATTAAAATCTGTTTTATCATTCTCTTCTAGCGTATCAATACTTAAAACTGAATCATCGTTGTGTTTATCAAGTACAAGTGCCTCAGTGCTTCGCTTGTCATAATTCAAGTGCATTTGTGTATAGTCTTCTGACCAATATAACGGTTCAGTGACTTTTGTCGACATTCTTGAATTATCATTTTTCTTGCTATAGGCAAAAAGATAGTTATCTATGATGTATTCGATTTTTCTATCGCTAATTCTATCATTCATTCTCTCGAAGCGGATTTCCGCAACAGCGTCAAGATGATCTAAGTAATAAAACGCTTGGGACGTTAAAATCGGTTCGCCATGAATTGTAGGATGTACAACTATCTTATGCTCCAAACCATGGAATACAATTGCCTTTCCAAGTCCTTTACCCTTAGATAATTGAAACTTTAAATTTAGAGCCATACTTCCTCACTAGCTTAAAAATTATAACGCCAAATTCAGCTGCACGAGCGGAGCGAGTGTCCGCTGGAATTTTTTGTTAAGTGCCTTGCCTGATGGCTGCTTTACAAGCTGGATATTTTGAACAACCCCAAAACTGTGAACCTGCATGAGC
>NZ_JAEVHF010000002.1 GCF_018263925.1 Kistimonas asteriae | reverse complement strand
TGGTATCGTTTGCCGTACCGGAATCATCCACCGCTTCATAGGTAAACGTGACCTGACGGGTTTCACCCGCAGCCAGATCCTGAAAGTCACTGTTCGGGTTGAAGCTGAAGGTGCCGTCACCGTTATTAGTGACTGAGCCTTCATCGGGCTGTGTCAGAATATTGAAGGTATGGGTATCGGTGGTATCGGCGTCCGTTGCACTGAAGCTGCCCGTGACCGCAGCACCATCTTCGATCGCACTGACGCTCGCCACTTCGGCGGTTGGTTTGTCGTTGGTGCCCGTGATCGTAATCGTGACCGTGGCCGGTTCACTGGTGTCGTTTGCCGTACCGGAATCATCCACCGCTTCATAGGTAAACGTGACCTGACGGGTTTCTCCGGCAGCCAGATCCTGGAAGTCACTGTTCGGGTTGAAGCTGAAGGTGCCGTCACCGTTATTGGTGACTGAGCCTTCATCGGGTTGGGTCAGAATATTAAACGTGTGAGTATCCGTGGTATCGGCGTCCGTGGCACTGAAGCTGCCGGTTACCGCTGCGCCATCTTCGGTTGCACTGACACTCGCAACGTCGGCGGTTGGCTTGTCGTTGGTACCTGTGATCGTAATCGTGACGGTGGCCGGTTCGCTGGTGTCGTTTGCCGTACCGGAATCATCCACCGCTTCATAGGTAAACGTAACCTGACGGGTTTCTCCCGCGGCCAGATCCTGGAAGTCACTGTTCGGGTTAAAGCTGAAGCTGCCATCACCATTATTAGTGACTGAGCCTTCATCGGGTTGGGTCAGGATATTAAACGTGTGAGTATCAGTGGTATCGGCGTCCGTGGCACCGAAGCTGCCGGTTACCGCTGCACCGTCTTCGGTCGCACTGACACTCGCAACTTCGGCGGTTGGCTTATCGTTGGTACCTGTGATCGTAATCGTGACCGTGGCCGCTGCGCTAGTCGCATTACCCTCGCCAGAGCTGTCCACTGCTTCATAGGTAAACGTGACCTGACGGGTTTCTCCGGCAGCCAAGTCCTGGAAATCACTGCTCGGACTAAAGCTGAATGTGCCGTCGTTGTTATTGGTGACCGTGCCTTCATCCGGTTGGGTCAAGAGATTAAACGTATGTGTGTCACTTAAGTTTGCATCCGTCGCACTGAAACTACCGGAAACGGCACCCGCATCTTCCACCGCCGTATCAACACTGACCAGTTCGGCCACCGGCTGACTGTTGGTACCACTGACAGTGATCGTTGCAGTGGCTGTTGATGTCTCTCCTGAGTCATCACGCATGGTGTAACTGACAGTGACCGTTGCACTCTCGCCAATGGCCAGGTAATCGAAATCCCCCGCCGGATCGAATTCCAGCTGATTATTCACCACACTGACAGAGCCGCCATTAGTGGTACGACTGCCATCACTGTCCGCAATGCCAGTAATGCTCACTCCATCCAGGCTGAAGTTGGAGGCATCGTCATCACTGTCGACATCAGTATCGTTACCCAGTACATCCAGTCGCGTTGTGCCCACGGTGGCAGCATTGCCCGTATCAGCCACAGCGACAGGCGCATCATTGGTGCCTGTCACTGTAATGGTGACCGTAGCAGGCTCGCTTGTGTCGTTTGCCGTACCGGAATCATCCACCGCTTCATAAGTAAAGGTAACCTGACGGGTTTCACCCACGGCCAGATCCTGAAAGTCACTGTTCGGGTTAAAGCTAAAGGTGCCGTCACCGTTATTGGTTACCGACCCTTCCTCCGGCTGGGTCAGAATGTTGAAGGTATGGGTATCGGTCGTATCCGCGTCCGTAGCACCAAAGTTGCCGGTTACCGCTGATCCATCTTCGGTCGCACTAACACTGGCGACCTCCGCAGTCGGCTTATCATTCGTACCGGTGACCGTTACCGTGACAGTGCCCGCTTCACTGGTCGCATTATCGGTACCGGAACCGTCTACTGCTTCATAAGTAAACGTGACCTGACGGGTTTCTCCGGCGGCCAGATCCTGGAACTCACTGCCCGGATTGAAACTGAAGGTGCCGTCACCGTTATTGGTGGCCGTGCCTTCATTCGGCTGGGTCAGGATATTGAAGGTGTGGGTATCACTCTGATTTTCATCGGTGACACGGAAATTCGCGGATATTGAAGAACCATCTTCAACGGGTGTATCCAAACTCACGGCTTCAGCTACAGGCTGGCTGTTACTCCCTGTAACTGTGATAACAGCTGTCCCCGTAGAGGATAATCCTCCATCATCACTCATGTTATATGTGACGGTTACCGTAGCCGTTTCACCTGCTGACAGATAATCAAAGTCACTCCCAGGCACATACTTCAACTGGTTATTTTCAATAGATACTGTGCCCCCATTAAGAGTACGACTACCGTCCACATCACCGATTGACGTAATTGAGACACTGTCCAAAGAAAAATTCGCTGTACTGTCATCACTGTCTACATCGGTGTCATTCGCCAGTACATCTATTGTTAACGTGTTATTGATAGCAACAGTATCGCTATCAGCTACAGCAACCGGTGCATCGTTGGTGCCAGTCACCGTTATTGTGACTGTGGCCGGCTCACTGGTGTCGTTTGCCGTACCGGAATCATCCACCGCTTCATAGGTAAACGTGACCTGACGGGTTTCTCCCGCAGCCAGATCCTGGAAGTCACTGTTCGGGTTAAAGCTGAAGGTCCCATCACCGTTATTAGTGACTGAGCCTTCATCGGGCTGGGTCAGAATATTAAACGTGTGGGTATCAGTGGTATCGGCATCCGTGGCACCGAAGCTGCCCGTTACCGCTGTGCCATCTTCCGTGGCGCTGACGCTCGCCACTTCGGCGGTTGGCTTGTCGTTGGTACCCGTAATCGTAATCGTGACAGTGGCCGGCTCGCTGGTGTCGTTTGCGGTACCGGAATCATCTACCGCTTCATAGGTAAACGTAACCTGACGGGTTTCACCCGCAGCTAAATCTTGGAAGTCACTGTTCGGGCTGAAGCTGAAGGTGCCATCGCCGTTATTAGTGACTGAGCCTTCATCCGGCTGGGTCAGGATGTTGAAGGTATGGGTGTCGGTCGTATCGGCATCTGTTGCACTGAAGCTACCCGTTACCGCTGCACCATCTTCCGTGGCACTGACACTCGCGACCTCAGCTATCGGTTTATCGTTAGTGCCCGTAATCGTAATCGTGACTGTGGCCAGGTCGCTGGTGTCGTTTGCGGTACCGGAATCATCTACCGCTTCATAGGTAAACGTAACCTGGCGGGTTTCTCCCGCAGCCAGATCCTGGAAGTCACTGTTCGGGTTAAAGCTGAAGGTGCCGTCACCGTTATTAGTGACTGAGCCTTCATCGGGCTGGGTCAGAATATTGAAGGTATGGGTATCGGTGGTATCGGCGTCCGTGGCACTGAAGCTGCCGGTGACCGCTGCGCCATCTTCCGTGGCACTGACGCTTGCCACTTCCGCTGTCGGTTTGTCGTTGGTGCCCGTGATCGTAATCGTGACCGTAGCCGGTTCGCTGGTGTCGTTTGCCGTACCGGAATCATCCACCGCTTCATAAGTAAACGTGACCTGGCGGGTTTCTCCGGCAGCCAGATCCTGGAACTCACTGTTAGGGTTAAAGCTGAAGGTGCCATCACCGTTATTAGTGACTGAGCCTTCATCGGGCTGAGTCAAAATATTAAACGTGTGAGTATCGGTAGTATCGGCATCTGTGGCACTGAAGCTGCCCGTGACCACTGCACCATCTTCCGTCGCACTGACGCTTACCACTTCCGCTGTCGGTTTATCGTTAGTGCCTGTGATCGTAATCGTGACTGTAGCCGGTTCGCTGGTGTCGTTTGCTGTACCGGAATCATCCACCGCTTCATAGGTAAACGTGATCTCACGGGATTCACCCGCGGCCAGATCCTGGAACTCACTGTTCGGATTAAAGCTGAAGGTACCGTCACCGTTATTAGTGACTGAGCCTTCATCAGGCTGGGTCAGGATATTGAAGGTATGGGCATCAGTGGTATCAGCGTCCGTGGCACTGAAGCTGCCCGTTACCGCTGCGCCATCTTCAGTCGCACTGATACTCGCCACTTCTGCCGTGGGTTTGTCGTTAGTCCCTGTAACCGTGATCGTTGCTGTTGATTCCGATCTGGCACCTTCATCATCTTCGACCACATAGCGAACTGTTACGGTTGCGGTTTCCCCCACGGCTAGCGCGTTAAAATGATTACCAGGATCAAACTGCAGTTGGTTATTGATGACAGTAGCCGTACCCTGTCCAGAAATCGGATCGCCCGAATCATTGATAATCTCAACGTTGCGGAGAACCATATTCTCTGCATTGTCGTTATGGTCCGGATCTCTATCGTTGGCAAGAACATCAATGGTTAGCACATCATGCTCAGTACCTACCGAGTCTGTATTGGTACCTTCATACAACTGGAATTCATCCAGCCCTGTATAGCTGTCACCATTGTTATCAGTAATATCAATCTTGAAGAAGCGGAATTCTGCCGGTGCAGACAACGTGAATTGTTTCGTTTCCCTGGGCGACCAATCTGTCACTGCAGAATGGCTGTCAATCACAGTGAAAGTGACACCGTCATTACTGCCTAGAAGCTGCCATTCCGATGGCTCTCTGCCTATCGTCTGTGCAATTCCTTTCATGGAGTACTGCAAGATACTCGTTGTTTCAGGCAACTCAACCTGCAACCAACCTGAACTGCCTTGGGTTGCCCAGGAGTTAACATTGTTCGTCGCAGAAGCATCAACCTGATCAAACGCCTGATACGCTGCAAAGTTGTCACTCAGCTGGCCACTGGCGGTAATGGAATATCCTTGTTCGTTGCCAGACTGGAGAACAGGAATGAAGCCATCCTCACTGAGCGGACTATCCGCTCTGGCGACAGGCGTATCATTGGTACCGGTGACCGTAATCGTAACGGTTGACTCTGAGAGAGCACCTTCATCATCAGCCATGACATAACGCACGGTCACTGTTGCCGTCTCGCCAGTTGCCAAGACATCAAAATCACTACCGGGGTCAAACCGCAACTCGTTATTGACGACACTGACACTGCCTTGTCCGGATAACGTATTGCCCTCTCCATCAACAACCCGCGCACTGTTGAGTGAGAAATTAGCCGGTGTATCGGAATGATCGATATCCGTATCATTCGCCAGAACATCAATCATCAGCACTTCATTTTCATGTCCGCCACTGATGTCTGCTGTCGCCTCCGGTGTGCTATTGGTTCCGGTTACGGTGATAGTTGCGATTGCCTGTGACTGTTCACCGGCATTGTCAGCAATGTCGTACTGAACGCTGACCGTCGCTGTCTCTCCAGATGCCAGATAAGAAAAATCACTGCCAGGACTGAACTGCAGTTGATTATTAACAATACTGACACTGCCTTGCCCCGTTAACGGATCACCATTGTTATCAACAATGGTGACGCGCTCCAGAGTCAGGGAATCATTTCGATCTGCATCAGTATCATTGGTAACGACATTCAGTAACAGGAGGCTATCCTCAGAAACGCTGCCACTGTCAGCAACAGCCACAGGGCCATCATTACTCCCCGTCACCGTGATGGTTAATGAACCTTGATCGGTTGCGCCATGATTGTCCTGCACCTGGTAGTTAACAGTGACGGTTGCCTGCTCACCATCTGCAAGGAAGTCAAAATCCATTCCCGGATCGAATCTGATACTGTTCCCGACCTGACTGACTGAGGCACTGGATAACGTAATTGCTGTACTCTGCTGATCAACAGCACTGGCAATACTGCTGCTTCCACTCTTTAAACTCAGTGTGTCGGCGCTATCAATATCACTATCATTGTCAATAACATCGACAGTGACACTGCTGTTTTCCGTCGTCTGCTCTGTGTCAACAACAGCCGCAGGCCCATCATTAGCGCCCGTGACTGTCACTGTCACCGTACCAATGCTGCTGGCGGCGTTGGCTTCCCCGGAACTATCTATCGCTTCATAGGTAAACGTGACCTGACGGGTTTCACCCAGCGACAGATCCTGAAAATCGTTACCGGGATCAAAACGGAAGGTCCCATCATGGTTGTTGACGACTGCCCCTTCCTGAGGACTGGTCAACAGGTTGAAAGTGTGTGAGTCAGATGCATCAAGGTCTGTCGCACTGAAGCTACCCGTGACTGATCCATTGTCTTCTACGGCAGTCGTCACAGACACAGGCTCTGCCACAGGCCTGTCATTAGTGCCCTTAACAACAATGCGCGCTGTTGAGGCTGATGTCATTCCTCCTGCGTCAGACATGACATAGCGTACGGTAACCACTGCTGACTCACCGGCTGCCAGCGCATTAAAATCATTACCTGGATCAAACTGCAGCTGGTTGTTAACTACCGTCACAGCCCCCTGGTCGGTCACAGGGTTCCCATCACCATCAACAGTCTCAACCGTGTTCAGGGTAAATGTACTGGATCCACTGTTGTTATCGGGATCAACATCATTGGCGAGCACATCGACTGTCAGCAACTCATGCTCTGTGCCAACAGACTCCGCATTCGTCCCCTCATATAATTGGAACGCATCGATCCCGGTATAACTGTCACCATTGTTGTCGGTAATATCGAGTCGGAAATAGCGATACTCAGCGGGTTCAGACAATGTGTAGGCACGCGTTTCTCTCGAAGCCCAGCCTGTTTGAGTGGTTTGAGTATCAATAACGACAAAATTGACGCCATCATTACTGGCGAGCAGTTGCCACTCAGAAGGCTCCCTGCCCACCGTTTGTGCAATGCCCGTAAGAGAGTACTGCATAACGCTGTGAGCATCCGGCAACTCAACCTGCAACCAGCCCGAACTGCCTGCTGTCGCCCAGGAATTCGAGTTATTGGCAGCGTGCGCGTCAACATTATCCATGGCTTTCCAGGCAGAAAAATGACTAGACGCCTCTCCACTGCTGGTAACCTGAATGCCCTGATCACTGGCAGATACCAGGGACGGAATAAGGCCTTCTTCGCTGATCGGATAGTCCGCTTTGGCGACAGGCGCATCGTTCGTACCTGTGACGGAGATCGTGACAGTGGACTCGTCACTGGCTCCTTCATCATCTGACATCACATAACGAACCGTGACTGTTGCCGTTTCACCGGCCGCCAGGTGGTTGAAATCATTGCCAGGATTGAATTCGAGCTGATTATTGATGACCCGCACACTGCCGTTACCAGTAAGCGGATCACCATTGTTATCAACAACCTGCACGGCGTCTAATGAAAAGCTGGCGGCATCGTCGTTATGATCGGGATCGCTGTCATTCGCCAAAACATTGAGCAGCAGGGTTTCGTGCTCATGCCCTTCACCAGTATCAATACTGGCGACAGGAGCCTCATTGGTACCAGTGACAATGACTGTGACAGTGGCAGCTTCACTGCGCTCATTTGCAGTTGAAGAGTCATCAACTGCCTCATATGTAAACGTTACTTGTCGTGTTTCACCAGAGGCTAAGTCATCAAAAGCACCGTCTGGATCAAAGCTGAAGGTACCATCATTATGATTAGTGACAGTTCCCTGTGCCGGCTGGTTCAACAGGTTAAATGTGACAATATCGGATGTATCCCAATCCAGGGCAGAGAACCTGCCTGAGACGGTTGGACTGACAGCCGCTCCCTGTGTAAAAGAAAGATCATTCGCAACAGGTCTGTCATTCGTTCCCGTCACTGTAACGGTTACCGTAGCAGGCTCACTGATAGCATTTTCCGCACCCGAGCTATCTACCGCCGCATAGGTAAATGTCACCTGCCGGGTTTCACCCGCGGCGAGATCCTGGAAATCAGAACCAGGGGTAAAACTGAAGGTACCGTCATTATTATTGATGACCTGACCTTCCAGCGGTTGCGTCAGGACAGTAAAGGTATGGGTATCAAGGACATTAACGTCACTGACACTGAAGCTACCTGTTACTGCAGCGCCATCTTCAACGGCGTTGGTGATTGCAACAACCAGTGCTTCCGGCTGGTCATTGGTACCCGTCACTGTCAATACAACCGTTGCAGGTACACTGCGCGCATTAGCCGTGCCTGAATCGTCCACCGCTTCATAAGTGAACGTTACCTGCCTTGTTTCGCCATACGACAGATCCTCGAAATCTGTACCGGGAGCAAAACTGAAGGTTCCGTCATGATTATTGATCACGGTGCCCTGAGAAGGCTGGCTCAGGATATTGAAACTGTGTCTGTCGGTTGTATCCGCATCGGTTGCCCTGAATTGCCCGGCTACTGCCGCATTGTCTTCAGCGGGAAGACTAACATTCACCACTTCCGCAACCGGTCGGTCATTGGTACCAGTCACCGTCAGTATCACCGTGGCAGGTGCCGCACTGGGTGCACCGGTTTCATCCACAGCCTCGTATGTAAACGTTATTTGTCGTATTTCACCGTCTGCCAGATCCCTGAAATCATCACCTGGCTCAAAGCTGAACGTACCATCCTGATTGTTAGTCACATGGCCTTCATCAGGTTGACGAAGCACTCGAAAATGATAGGGGTTGGTATCAAACTTCTCGACGGCAGAAAAAGTACCTACAATAGCCGACTGATCATCAGCAGCATCTAACTGTACATCTTCTGCCCGTGCGGTTTCTTTTACGCCCGTGATAGTCAGTGACAGAATGCCATCGTCTGTTTCAGACTGCATGGCGTTGTCCTGAACCGTATAACTGATCTGTACTCTGGCGGTTTCACCAACAGTAAGAAAATCAAAATCCTGCCCGGGATCAAATTCAACCCGGTTGCCTTTCTGAATAATCCGCGCAGTATCCAAAGATATGGTATTGCCATCACCGTCACGGGCAGATAATAGCGTGACAGACCCAGGCTGAATGGTTAGCTGGTCGTTACTGTTCTGATCGGTATCATTGGCAACAACATCAACCGCGAAAATGCCGTCTTCACTCAGTGTCCCGAAATCATCCACAGCCACCGGTGCATGGTTAACCATGACCGTATTCTTTGTGGAGGGTTCTTCGTCAGGCGCCTGATCATCATTATCGTTGATGCCAATGTCATCAATTTCCACCAGAAGAGCGGTCATTCGCTCCTCTTCTTTCTGACTTTTGTCTTCTCGGCTAGCCTCAATATCAATGTCTTCCAGAGGTGTATCAGCATCCTCTGGCAACAACAGGGGGTCTGGCAATGCCAACGGATCCGGTAACAGGATAGTCTCTGAAAGCTGGCTGCTGCTTAAGGGACTATCCTGCCGCCCCTGATCAGATAACGAACCACTCCGTTCAGGCTCTTGTTCCGCTGCTGGAGGATTTGCATCCGGCTCAGACCGATAGACCCAGTTGTCCTGATGGTTTTGAAAGCCCGATTCCGGATACCCCATGGCTGCCTGCTGCTCTTCCTGTCGCAGTGCTTTCTGTATCTCCGGGTTATCTACGGGAACCTGCGGTTCAGCATTGCCAGGCAGAGCCGATTGCTCAGCGCCACCAGGCTGATGATCGTTAACGGGGGGAAAAGCATCCGGTTCTGCTGAGCGTGATGCTGATGGCCCTGCAGGCCCTGCCGATGCCTGCAGCTCATCACCCGGTTTTTTTTCAGCCTGACCATCAGCTTTCTCGGAATGACCACCGGGGGAATTGGGATCTGGTGCATCCCCGGTACTCTTTGATGGTTCATCCGCCATAACAACTCCTTGTTATCGAAATAAGCATTTCGACCATTATTTCCTTAGTAACGGTTTAACCCCGAATACTCCCGGGAAAACCTGTAAAGACCATCTCTAATTTTAGTTTTTTTGATAAAGCCAATTTAAAAACGTCAAAAATAACAATCAAAACAAAAAGCCAAAATAAAAAAACCTTTCAACTAAAAAGCAAAAACAATAATTACAAACAAATAACCATTAGAAAGTAAAAAAATATTTTTATTAAAAATAACTAATGGTCGATATTCAAATTACCGTTATTCAATAAATTATTAATAATCTCGGATTCAGAGCCCAGCGACGAAAGATCGACACCATCCAGAACGATTTTCTGAACCGTTTGCCCATTCGCCCGGTCCTTTACCGATATTTCCGTATTCCCATTGACCGTGGCCAGATCCAGGTAGGCATCAATAGATTCAGCAGACTCGCCAATCAGCATATCACTGAGATCCAGCACATCGCCCTCCGACAGGCTGAAATTCAGGATCGTATCCACCGTCGGTATCGAGGTTTCGGTTTGATCTCCCTGCTCAAAAACAAAGGTATCCGCACCAGCACCACCCAGCAGGGTATCGTTGCCAAAACCACCATAAAGGATGTCGTCTCCGGCATCCCCTACCAGGATATCGTTATTTCTCGCCCCTCGAAGAATATCGTCATCCACAGTGCCTGCGACAGTCGGATCCTCGATTTGTACAGAGGTATCATCCACGACCACGCCGCGTCCATTCCCCCCATGCGTGAACCGGATGCTTCTGAGTCCTTCCCCATAATCCCGCAAGGTATGGTGGACAGTATTCCAACTCCACGTCGCCCATACGCTTGATGATTGCCAACTATGAATCACGCTGCCGTATTCATCTAACAATTCAACCTGCATCTGGTACCGGGCGGAATACGCGCTACTGGTGGAGACAAACCAGTCCTGAACAGTAATATCCGGCGCTGTATCCAGGTACTCGGCACTGTACCCTTTGGTCAGAAGATTAATTGTCTGGGACTTGCTGGCAACGCCGTTGCCCTGCCACTGACCGGTAATGCTATCGTGTCCCCCGAAAGGTAATGTTGTCCACGAACCTTCACGATCCCAGTTACTCATCCGCCAGTCAGAAGCTCCAGGGTCGGTCAGCAGGTTATCTGACATCCACTGACGGTTCTGCACGGCGATATCAAATGTCTGTTGTTCGCTGGAAGCGCTGCCATCACTCACAGTAAATTCAAAACTGGCACTTCGATCACTACTGACCGACGGTGCTGTGTAGAGGAGTTTTTCAATATCACTGGCCTGAATCACCTGATTCACGTAGACCGACGCGCCGTCATACGTCAAAGAACCTGTTACTGGCAGCGACTTGATCGTGATGGCCTGCAGGGTATCCCCGGCATCCGCATCCCTGAAGCCAAAATCATCCGCAGTAAACTGATGGCTAGCGTTTTCTGTCGTAGCCAGGGTTCTGGCGTCAGCCTCCGGGTCATCACTCCGGGCAGCCACCTGAATCTTCAGTGTGGCAGGCGCACTGATCTGACTGCCATCACTGACGGTATAGCGAATGCTGGCGTAGTCATCCCCATGGGCATTGGCTGCTGGAATGAACACAAGGTCGCCAACAGACGATGCCGCAATAGCCTGATCAGCCTGAACAATTTCACCGTCAAGAACCAGGATGCCCAGTGCCGGTAATTGTGCAATTCTGACAGTATATTCAATGCCAGTGCTCTCCGTGCCTAATCCAAAGTCGCTGGGTGCAAAAAAGTATCGACCATCCTCCCCAAGGCTGATGCTTTTGCTGAGCGCCTTTAATGCACGCTCGACAGCGCTCTGTGAGGGGGGTTCTTCCTGCTGAAACTGACTCAGCGCCTGAATATTGTCGCCCGGATTTTCAGTTTCCTGTTCACGCTCATGTGTCTTTATGCCAATGGCGTCAATCTCATCCAGCAACGCCAGAACCCGCTTACTTTCTTCACGATTCTCCGGATGGCGGCTTTCAACTGGGTGGTCAGCAGTCAAGCGGAGAACGGGGTCATCATTGAAATCCAGTATTTCTGTCTGCTCTTCATGCGCCGGCAGCATCAGTGTTTCTGATTTTTTATACCAGTCAATCACTGCACTTTGTTCAGACAGCAAAGCCTTTTGAGCCCCCCGGCTTTCCATATCGTCATAATGCCGGTTCTGTTCCGCAGAGAATGATTCGTCCTGCCACTCTGGCATCTCTGTCTCAGCGTAAGGGATAGCCGAAAGAAGCTCTTCTTCCTTGTATTTTTCTGATGCTGGAATAGCATCGGTTGTTGGGAAAAACTCATCAGGTAGGGGGTCTGCCAGCGGCTCTAAGCCCGGCGCCAGACCTGCAGTCGGTTGCTCCGCTACGGCAGCAGGCACAGACTGCGGGTCAGCAATCGATGCCTGAAGCTCATCACCTTTCAGGTTCGTTTGTCTGTCAACCATCTCAGAATTACTGCCCGGTTGTGCTGCCTCCTGCAACTGACCGGAATCCCTTGAAGGTTCATCCACCATGAAAACATCCTTTTAGGAATATAATTTTTTATAGCTATTAGAAATATTATTAAAAACAATCCATCAAAGAAAAATGCAGTTAATCCTTATAATTTTAGATTCATTAAGGCACCCGCCGGCAATATAAGTGGCATAAACGTCAACAAAAATATCATGTAAAAATGTAAGTACATTATATCGTGTTTATTAGAAGGCTGGCATTAACGAATCAACCAGAAAACAAGAAGAAACAATCCAGGAGCAAAAAAACCAAGAAGGGCTCCCGATTCACGATCTCCCCATCGTTTTTCTGAAAACTCCCCCATCCAATAACACAATATTATCCACCCAATAATACTGGCTACCATGAGAAACCAGCCAACGGGACTGAACCCTGAAAGAAGTGCCATCAGATCCACGTTATTTACTCCCCTGATTGGATCATTGTTCGCATTCCATTATGGCAAAACAATGAGCAATAGAAGTCACGAATTACGATCTATCGGTAAAAATAATCATACTACCATTAGAGACTGATATTTTTTAGACAGGAAACCTTACATTCGGAAATAAATAAAATTTTTATTATTAGTTATAGAAATATAAAAAATCATTTATTTTAAATCATCAATCCAGAGCCATATCCGGCAATATGACTCTGAATCATTGGATGACCATTGGATGACAGCACTATTTATTCATCAATTCACAGGGCGTTTTACGATCAACAGCGCCGGTGAACCAGGCAATATCATAGGTATGAGCCTGTGCCTTCGCATCAGGCAGGTGATCATCCACAACTTCAATGAATCCGACACTGATGAGTCTGGCCTCCGGCCGGAGCTGATGCACATAGCGCGGTACCCCCACATCCTTGCGGGCATGGAACGCACCAGCCAACAGAACAACACCCTGCGCTCGCTGGATCAGGCTCTCTGCCATGCGGGTATCCCGGGCCTGCTGAATACGGGTCATGGCATCCAGCATGGTATCGTCAGCCATGCCGCAGTGCGATTCACGAATCTGTTCACGGATCGAGGCAATCGCGGCCTCATCAATAACGTCTCGGGATGGCGTCACCTGCTCACGATAGATCGCCATCAATTCATCGCGATCCATATTGGCTGAACGCACGGGCACCTGGTTGGCAATCGCCCAGGCAACGATGGGACCGTAGAAATCCCAGTTCCAGTTTTTATCCCACCCGATCGTATCGCGCAGCTCATCTGACAACGTCAGTTTTCTGGCATACGCTTTGTCCATACCGGTTTGCTGGCCGGGACGCAGCATTTCAAGGCTTAGCTGTTTCAGCCATCCTGCCTGATACAAGACCTGAAGCACTTCCAGCTGATAGGCATGATGCTCAGCATTGTCATGGCGTTCGCCAAGAATCACATAATCTGATGCTTCCAATGTTGATAACAGCTGGGGCGTCGTCAGAGAGTTGCCGGTAGTCACAACCTCGATAGATCGTGATGCCAGAGGTTTCTCTGCAGAGAATACACTGCAACCAGACAGCGCCAGAACCAGTAAAGCCACAGCAGGGCGCCTAAACAAGTGGGTAACTTTCATTAATAGGTTCCTTCTGCCACGCCATCAGGCGCTCTGAACTGGCGGGCTCTTCCCAGAAAATGCAACGCCTTAGGCGTAAGCACTATTCAGCCACCACCAGCGGATAACCATGCACCGGATGCGCCATAATCATGGCCCGGATATCAAAGACCGAATGAATGGTCTCCCGGGTCAGCACTTCTGCCGGGCAACCATCTGCGCATTTCCTGCCGTTTTTCAGAATCACAATCCGATCCGCATACTGGGCGGCGAGATTCAGGTCGTGCAGGATCACGATGACACCCACCCCCTGGCTGGCAAACGCACGCGCAACCGCCAAAGTCTGATGCTGATGCCGTGGATCCAGCGCAGAGGTTGGCTCATCAAGCAATAATACCCGGTTCCCGACCAGTGGCGGTTCCCAGATCTGGGCTAACACCCTCGCCAGATGGACGCGTTGCTTCTCGCCGCCTGACAAGTGGGTGTAACTGCGATTCGCAAAGCTCAAGGCATCCACTTCCAACAGCGCCCGTCGACAAATATCCTGATTATGCTCCCGGCTGCTGGCATGGGGGGTTCGCCCCATCTGCACCACTTCATTCACCGTGAAGGAGAAGCTCAGGGATGACGACTGGGGTAATATCGCCATCTGTAGCGCGCACTCTAACGGCGTCCAGTCGGATACCGGTTTTTCACCCAGAAGCACTCGTCCACTGTCTGGCGGATATTCGTTCGTAATGGCACGGAGCAACGTACTTTTCCCGGCACCATTGGGGCCAAGCACCGCAACCACTTCACCGGCACTGAGCTTCAATGAAACATCGGACAATAAATCCCGGGAGCCCCGCCTGACGGTAACGCCATCAATGTTTAGACAGATCATCTTCAGCCGATCCTGTTGCGTTGCTGCCAGAGGAGGGAAATAAAGAAGGGCGCACCCAGCAATGCTGTGACAATACCAATCGGTAACTCCGCCGGGGTAATCACGATACGGGCAATAATGTCAGCCACCAGCAGAATCATCGCACCCAGCAGGCAAGAAGAAGGAAGCAGCCAGCGATGGTCGGGGCCAATAGACAGTCTCACCAGATGAGGTACCACCAGTCCGACAAATCCGATCATACCCGCCACCGCGACAGCAACCCCCACGCCCAGCGCGGTAATCAGGATCAGTTGCAGCTTGAGTTTCTGTACATCCTGTCCCAGATGCCGAGCTTCAGATTCTCCCAGTAACAGGGCATTCAAACCGCGCGCCTTGCTGATCAGTAATAACTGCAGGGGAATGAGGCAGGACGCCGCCATGATGATGGTCTGCCAGTTGCCGCTGGCAAGGCTGCCCATCTGCCAGAAGGTCATGTTGCGCAGCATGGAGTCGTCGGCCACATAATTCATCAGGCCAATACCGGCGCCACTCAGAGCGCTGACGGCAATACCTGCCAGCAACATGGTGGCCACTGAGGTTCCCTGGTTGGTGGTACCGATCCGATAAACCAGCAATGTTGATGTGAATCCACCCACAAACGCCGCGACAGACACGGTATACGCCTGAAACAACTCGGTCACTGACACCAGCCAGGTGCCACCTAATACAATACCGAGTCCGGCACCCAGCGCTGCACCACTGGAAACGCCAATAATACTGGGATCCGCCAGGGCATTTCTGAACAGCCCCTGCATGGCAGCGCCGCAGGCGGCAAGACTGCTGCCAACCAGCACCCCAAGCAGTGTACGGGGAAGACGAATAGCCTCAACGATTAACTGTTGCTGTCGGTCGGGTTCAACAGAAATAATCCCCAGGCGGTACATCAGAATATCCACGGTATCTGCCAGAGATACTGGAATCGGCCCTGTACCAATAGACAGCAGCATAACCAGAGGTAAAAGTATCAGCAGTCCCGTAACAAAAAGACGGGCCTTTTTTTCTCTATCCATTCCGTAAAACAATTCTCAAACAACCCGGCCGGCAAACAGGCGCAATCATTACGTCATACCGGCGGGTGATACCATGCTGTCTGTGTTGGAGGCAGGAATGACTCCTGTCTCTCTTCCAGCATTCAGTATCAGGTGACTGAAGAGGAACCCAGTATAGATGCGAGCACTGATATTCCTGGCGCTTTTAACACGCGATTTACACAATACTTACAGAATCCATCAGGATGATGCCTGAATACCTCACACATCGCGCGCGCTCACAACAACCATGGTCAGCTTTCCGGATAAAACTCAGTGGCCAGCGCAAGCGCGGCCTCACCCACACGCGGCCCAAGCCCACCGACCAGTAACGAGCCATCCACAGGGACAATGCGCTTGCTGATACCGGCAGGCGTCATAGCGAGTCCTGGCTGCATGGCCAATATTCTGGATTCATCCGGCGCTTCATGGGAGGACTGTGTGATCAGAATAAGATCCGGACGCATCGACAATACTGCTTCATCGGATACCTGGCGGAAGCGCTCAAAATGGCTGGCTGCCACATTGTTTCCCCCAGCCAGTTGAATCAATGTATCAGCGGTCGTGCCGGCGCCGGCCACCATGGGTGTACCATTATGGGATAACAGCAACAGCACCCGGGGTTTCTCGCCCTTAAACCGGGCTTTGGCAGCATCAATGTCGTGCTGGATTTTGGCCTGCAACTGGCTGCCTTCCTGGGGCTTATTCAGCAATGCGGCCGTCTTTTCAATCCGCTGATACAGATTTTGCACTGAAGCATCCGTGGTCAGGATATCTACATTGACTTGTGTCGCCTGCAGCTGTTTGATCACCGGCGGTGGTCCCATCTCATCAGAACCAATGACGCGGTCAGGCCGCAGGGACAGCACCCCCTCAGTGGAGAGCGCACGGTGGTAACCCACCTTCGGTAATTGATGCACTGCCAGTGGTTGCTGACTCGTAACATCCACGGCAACCACCTGTTCTCCGGCACCCAGGGCATAGACCAGTTCAGTGACACTGCTGCCGACAGTCACAATACGAGGCGATTCGACGGCCTGGGCAACCGTGACGACAGACAGACTGATCGCGGCAGTGACTGACCTGAACGACTTGAGCCACTGGAACTTCCGAAGCATAACCATGATTACTGTGCATCCTCCATCTGAATCTGTGCAGCCGTCATATTGTTTTGTTGCAGAAACGCCAACAGCTGAACCAGACGTTCCATCGGCACATTTCGATCCCCTGCAATCATCAGCGGTCGTTCCGGCTGGCTGGCGACACGCTGTTTCAATGCCGCGGCAAAGGTATCCCAGTCGGAGAAGCGTTGACCATCAACGGCCCAGCCTTCCTCCCCGGGCATCAGGTTCACAGCCAGCGTATCGGGCTCCTGCAGGGTCACTGCGGCTTCGGCACCCGCTTCGGGCAGATCCACTTTCAGCACATTGGGCGCGACATTCGCCGTAAACATCAGAAACACCATGACAATGAAGATGACATCCAGCAGGGGCGTCAAGTCAGGCAGCAGTGAACCCTGGGGTTCTTCATTCGAGGAAATGCTGATCATGCCGCCCGTTCCCGAAAGGCCACCACCCGACCCGAATCACTCATGCCGTTTTCCGTCATATTGACGCCTTCCATCAGCAGGTTGACATGGTTCAGAACAAACTCGAGTCGGCTAATGTAATGATTGGCCCACAGCGTGAAACCATGGCTGGCCGCCAACGAAGGAATCGCGATGATCAAGCCAAAGGCGGTGGTGTACATGGCTACCCAGAGACCATCCGCCAGCACCGCCGGTGTAACCGGTCCGCTACTCATGGCCATGCCCTGGAACATCTCGATCATGCCAATCACGGTGCCCAGCAGGCCGACCATGGGGCTTAACACGCCAATCAGCATCAGGAATCGAAGCCAGGCGTGCAGACGTTGGCGCTGACGCAACAGCCAGAGTCCCGCCACTTCTTCCCTGACAGCTTTGCCGCTACCAGCATGGCTCAGCAACACCGCCACGCCTTTGCTGAGACAATGCCCCTGAGTGCAAAGGTTAGCGCACAGGTCTTCCTGACGGTTCTCTGCCCGACATGACTCAACATTGCGCATCATGGTGCGTACCCGACGCTGACTGAGTGACGGGAGCATCAGGTAAGTGAGCGTCCGCTCAAGGATAAACGCAAGTGACAGGCAGGAAAGTACGATCAGCGGCCAGCTGACCGGCCCCAAACGTGAGAGATATTCTTGCCACATAATGAATTACCTGTATCAAACAAACTCAAAAAACGGTTTTGGTACAAAACAAATGACGGGGATATTGAATAAAAGACCTATCCACGCCGTCCCTTCAGGGCGAACACAACGGGCATATGGACCCGTGACAACCGGGCAGCGCCACCGCGACTGCCGGGCATAAACTCCAATTCCGCCACCCACTTCAGCGCGGCGCGATCCAGCAGGGCAAATCCGGAGGATTCCAGCACCTTCAGATCCATGGTGTTGCCCTGCTCATCCACAATGGCTTCCACCATTACCTTGCCTTGCTGGTTACGGCGCTGGGCAGCCCTGGGATAGTTCAGAGGATCAGGTGTACTGCGGAACATCGGATCGGTAACGACCACCATGTCATCTGCCACGCCGGTGTTCTCGGCTTCAACCGTTGTGGTTTGCTGTGCAGCCAGCTGTTGCTCCTGTGCCACGTTCTGCTCAACCACGTCCGGTTTCTGCTCAGCGACTTCCACCGGTTCCTTTTTCGGTTCCGGTTGTTTTACAGGCTCAGGTTCTGGCCGCTGCACAATGCGCGACTTTTCAACAATCTTTTTGGGTGTCGGCGGTTTGACCGGCTCAGGTTCCGGTAATGGTTCAACCGGGGTTTCCTGCTGAACAACGGCAGGCTTCTGAATCGCTGCAAAGCTGACGCTGACACTGACCGGCGCAGCCAGTGCGCCCAGAGAGACACTCGCCTGCGCCTGTTTTTCCGGCAGGGTCAGCAACAATGCAACATGCACACCCACCGACACTACCAGCATCAGCCAGACACTGGCCCTGCCGCTGCTGTAAAAGCCCTCCAGGGCTCGAGAGGTGAATGAAATCTGGTTCATGGATCGATCCTGCACCTGCCTGCTGCTTACAGCGATCAGGCACATATAAAGCATTGAAAAACTGGCGATATCATAACCAAAGCCTATAAGCGCGGCAACAAAAATACAAATGAGAATGATTTGCATTTGATGCATGTCAACGATATAGTCCGCAGCACTCACGATAATTCACACAACACACAACCGACCTTTACGAGTTGCAGACACGGGGACAATCATGAAGTTCAAGCGCACCTTGCTGGCTACCGCCGTCATGATGGCAACGGCCACACAGGCGATGGGGGAAGAAACGGTTAAAACGGGCAAGGCCTCGATGCTGGACCAGGTCACCGTAACGGCCACCCGGACCGAGAAGCAGCTGAAAGATGTGGCCGCCAGTGTCACCGTTATCGACAGCGAGCAGATTGAGAAAGAGATGGCCCGCAACATCAAGGACATGCTGCGCTATGAACCCGGTGTGCAGGTTGGCTCTGAAGGACGTGCAGGCATCAAGGACATCAATATCCGGGGCCTGGGCGGCAACCGCGTCAAGATCATGGTTGACGGCATCAGCCAGCCCCAATCATTCGACTCCGGCTATACCTACCTGGAATCCCAACGAAACTTCATTGATATCGACACGCTGAAAGCCGTCGAAATCGTTAAGGGCCCTTCCTCCAGCCTCTACGGCAGTGATGCCATGGGCGGTATTGTCGCATTTACCACCAAGGACCCGGCGGACTACCTGAAACCCGAAGGTGATGACACCTATGGCTCCATCAAGGGCGGGTACACCAGCGCCGATGAAGGCCTGACAGAAACCCTCACGCTGGCCAATCGCACCGGCGACCTGGAAACCATGCTGGTTTACACCCGCCGTGATTACAAGGAAACCGAAACCCATGGCGGCGCCAACATCACCGGTGAAGCCCGTGGCCAGGCCAACCCGCTGGATGCCGGCAGCGACAATCTTCTTGCCAAGGCGCAGTACCAGTTGAACGACGATCATCGTATTGGAGTCACCGGGGAATTCCTGCAGTCACAAACAGACTACAAGTTGATGTCTGACAAATACCTCCCCAGCACAACGAAAGGCGACGACAAAAAGAAACGCTCGCGACTGAGTTTCACCCATGAATGGGATGCGGACCTGGCGGCTTTCGACAACCTGAAATGGCACCTGGACTGGCAGGACAGTACCACCGATCAAAAGACCACTATACCGGCCTACGGCTCATACAATGACCGAATCAAAAAATATGATTATTCGGAAACGAGCTATCAACTAGGCGCCCAACTCGACAAAACCCTTGAACTCAGCGGCCTGACACATCACATCATTTACGGTTTTGATGTGGTCGATACCGAATTTACCAATGATCAGACAACGCTGGATCTTGGCAATAACAGTTCCAGCAAAGAAAATATCATTCCCAAAGTAGATTCACTGACCTATGGCATCTTTGCCCAGAACGATATTCAGGTCACCGACCGCCTCAGTATAACGCCCGGTATTCGTTATGATCATTACGAGTACAAGCCTAAAAGCAACAGCGGCTACACCACCGAGCAGAAAGACACCAAGGAAGGCAAACTGACCGGTCGCCTGGGTGCCGTCTACAAACTGACAGAGAACCTGTCCACCTTTGCGCAATACAGCCAGGGCTTCAAGGCGCCGGATCTGATCGATATGTATCAGACAATGGATAACCCTGCTCATGGCTACAAGCAACTGGCCAACCCTGACCTCAAGCCGGAGACCAGTGATGCCTTTGAGCTGGGTCTTCGTGGCAACAACCACCTCGGCAGTTTCGAAATTGCCGCTTTCTATAACAAGTACAAAGACTTCATAGATACTGTTTACCTGCCAACAGCACCGGGCTACTGGCAAATTACACAGGAACAGAATATTTCTGAAGCCCGCATCAAGGGTGTAGAAATCAAAGGTCAACTCTGGCTGGATGAAGCGATCAACGCGCCCATGGGAACCTCTCTGAAGGCATCCGTCGCATACGCAGATGGCGAAGGTAAGCAGGATAATGCCAAGAGCGAGCCGCTTAACAGTGTTGCGCCGCTCAAAGGCGTCTTTGGTCTTGCCTATGATGATCCATCTGAACTGTGGGGTAGTGAACTGACCTGGACACTGGTGAAAAGCAAGAGCAGCTCCGATGTCTCCAATAATGAAGTATCCAGTGGCAATGAGCAGTACGTGCCATCAGGTTATGGCATTGTGGATCTGACGGCTTACTACAAACCGCATCAGGACATCACCCTCCGTGCTGGTCTGTTCAACCTGACCGACAAGAAGTACATGGAGTGGGACAACGCACGTGGCCGGGATACTACCTATGTTGGGTTTGACCGTCTGACCCAACCCGGCCGTAACGTCGCCGTCAGCGCCAAGTGGGAGTTCTAAACGGATTCCAAAAATTTGTTTTGCTGTTCGCTAACCGTTGCCGCCCATCCGGGCGGCTTTTTTTCAACAATAACATTCAAAATATCGATCTTTCCTGTTGGCAGCATGAAACCAACAACGACTATGCCTCACTGGCTCTAATGGCTTACCAGACACATTTTCTGATAACACATCAACACCATTAACTTGATGCCAACAGGCAACAAATTGGAATGTTCGTTATCTCATACTACTGCTTCGCGTGAGCACGCCTGTAATCAATGAGTGTTCTCAGCAACCTGTTTCACAATTTCAACGACACGAGGAGATTTCATACGCAAACTGAATGTTAACGTCTCAGAAAAGGTTTCTGCCTCATACCGCGTTGCAAATCGTCTTGCACCATTGATGGATGCGTAAGAGCCATTGCTTGCAGCATAACATTCACGGCTGGCAAAACTGTCACAATCCAACCTGACCACCCACTCGGTATCACTGTCTGCAAAACTGTAGCCTGACAATAACAGCATCAAAAAAATCGCACTACGCATCCCCAGCTCCTTGGAACAGTATCAAGTAGAACATTATGGTTTCCACAATCCTCTTATGTTTTAACACGGAATCACAACGGCATACGGTGTAGAGGACATCCTGTCAGAAGAAGGCTGTTCAAAACTGATACAGATCAACAAAGATCTTAATGCTAATCATTATTATTTGCACAATCATCAACAGACCTGTCGTTCCCAATATGTCCACGCATCCCCCGCTGTCACCCGAGATGACAGGTTACTCAACCCCTGATCCGCTACGAATGGCGTTCAGTGGTAAAACCTCCGCCCATGTTAACAACCGTCCTCAGCCGCTGACGCCGGAGCAACAGGTCGCGACCTGGCAACGACTCATGGCTGACCCCGGTGAACCCGGTAAACGTCTGGCCTATTTCCATATCCCGTTCTGTCGCACCCATTGTTCTTATTGCGGCTTTTTCCAGAATGCCAGCAAGCCGGGCCTGATTGAACAGTATGTCGATGCACTGATCCGGGAAATAGAGATTACCGCCGCCAGCCCCCGCACTCAGGCACGTCCTATTCACGCGGTGTATTTTGGCGGCGGCACGCCGACAGATCTGACACCAGAGCAAATCACACGACTGGGAGACGCTATTCGTCAGCATCTCCCCTTGTCCAACGACTGCGAGATGACCTTTGAATCTCGCTTCAGCGGACTATCCGATGACAAAATGGCAGCCTGCATGTCTGCCGGTTTCAACCGGTTTTCTCTTGGCGCCCAGACGTTTGATACCTTTATCCGTCGCAAGATGAGCCGGATTGATGCCCGGGAAGTCCTGCTGGAACGGTTGGACCAGCTGGTTAGCTTGGATCAGGCAGCCGTGGTCATCGACCTGCTGTTCGGCCTGCCCTACCAGACACTGGACACCTGGGAAGAAGACCTTCACACCCTCATTAACAGCGATATTCATGGCGCCGACCTGTATCAACTGGTTCTGCACGGCACCAGTCGTATGGCAAAGTCCATCGAAAAAGGCGCCATGCCGGAACCTGCCGACAATGCCATGAAGGCCACCATGTTCCTGACCGGACTAGATATTCTGAGCCAGCATAATTTCCGTCGGCTCAGCGTCAGTCACTGGGCCAGGGACGGCCGGGAACGCAACATCTATAACCACAGCGTCAAGGCTGGCGCAGAAATCATACCGTTCGGTTCCGGTGCCGGTGGCAACATTGCCGGACACGGCATCATGATGCACCGCAGCCTTGAACCTTATTTCGGCATGATCGCTGCCGGTCGAAAACCGATCATGGCCATGACTGCACCGAAGCCCATGCGACAACTTCATAATGTTATTGGTGGCGGTTTTGACCTCGGCTGGCTGGATATGAAGCGCATTCAACGCACCATAGGGTATGACGTGGCGACACATTGCGCGCCCCTGTTTGACGCCTGGGTCAACAATGGCCTGGCCGAGTATAAGGGCGACTTTCTGGAACTAACCCTGGCTGGACAGTTCTGGAACATCAATATGAATCAGGGCCTGATCCATTACATGGAAGCCAGCCCGTTTGAGGAACTTGCAGCATGAGCATCCGTGATAACGTACACCGTCTGATCACTGAAAACCCTGAACGACTGCCTGCTGATATCGCCGCAGAACTGGCAGTTGATGAAATCGAAGTTATCCGTCACCTGCCTGAAACTATGGTAACGCTGCTGGAAGGCTCCCTGTTCGAAACCGTTGTGAAAGACATCAAGGACTGGGGCGACATCCTAACCGTGATTGATGTCGATGGGTCTATTTTTGAACTGAAGGGACCGTTTCCCAAGGGAGGCATGAAGTATGGCTATTACAACCTGAGTGACCGTCGTACGCCTCTGAAAGGTCACCTGAAGCCCGATGCGATCAGCCTTATCGCCCTGGTCAGCAAACCGTTCCATGGTGTTGATACCCGTTCAGTCCAGTTCTTCAGTCACAGTGGTCGCTGCATGTTCAAGATTTACCTGAGCCGCAATGAACAGAAACAGATTCTTCCGGAACAACAGGAACGTTTCGAGGCGCTGGCGCAACTCGCCTCACAGCAGGCCGCCTGATCTTTTCTCTACGGCTGTACCGGATAACGGTGCAGCCTGTTCTCCTCTTGCGCTAGAATGGCACACCATCGTTTTTCCACAGCGCGATCAAAATGATAAAACTCTGTCGTCTGGATGCGATTCCCGAAAATGGCAGTAAAGGCTTTACTACGGTCAAAGGCGATTTTTTTGCCGTAAAGAAAGCCAGTAAAATCTACCTTTACGAAAACAGCTGTCCGCACATGAGTATCAACCTGGAGTGGCAACCGGATCAGTTTCTGGATCATGAGAAACGGCTGATTCAGTGTGCTACCCACGGTGCACAGTTCCTGATGGAAACCGGTGAGTGCGTTGTCGGCCCCTGCGAAGGCGACCACCTGACCCAAGTTTCCTATAAAATCCTGGACGATACCCTGTACCTGCCAGACTGATCGAATCGAACCACCTGAGAGCACCTTAGCATGCGTTACCTGTTGGCCATTTTGCTTCCTCCCATTGCCGTACTGCTGTGTGGCAAACCGTTTCAGGCGATACTGAACCTGATCCTGACCCTTTGTTTCTGGATACCGGGTGCCGCACATGCACTGTTTGTCGTTCACAGCCACCTGGCAGACAAACGTACGGATAAAGTCATTGATGCGATCGAACGGGGAAAAAATAATGATTAAAGCATCCGCACTACGACAGCTGTCGTTCCTGTTACTGACAGGCGTCATGCTGTCTGGTTGCCAGAGCACCTATTACAAGGCCATGGAGCAGGTTGGCTTCCACAAACGGGATATCATGGTTGACCGGATTGAGGACACCCAGCAATCCCAGCAGGAGGCTCAGGAGCAGTTCCAGTCGGCACTGGATCAGTTCCGCAGTGTGGTCGCCTTTGATGGGGGAGACCTGGAATCCGTCTACAACCGTTTAAATGACGAGTACGAAAGCAGTTATTCGGCCGCTGAGAAAGTGCGCGAGCGCATCAACGGCGTACGTGATGTTTCCGAAGCCCTGTTCGATGAATGGGACGATGAGCTCAACCTGTACTCCAGCGCAAGCCTGCGTGCCGAGAGTAGCCGGAAACTGAAGGACACTCGTCGTCGTTATGACCAGATGATGGCCAGCATGGTGAAATCCGAGAAACGGATGCAACCGGTACTGGATGCCCTGCATGACCAGGTTCTTTATCTGAAGCACAACCTCAACGCGCGGGCCATTGCGGCGCTGAAAGGCGAATTCAGCGGCATCAAGTCTGATATCGACAAACTGCTGCAAGAGATGCAGACCTCTATCAGAGAGTCTCAGGCATTTATCAATACCCTGAAGAAACAGTAGTGATGACTGCGGTGCCGGGTCAGCGCCCGGCACCAGCATTAGACGCGCACATCAAGACACCGATCCAGTGCGATCCGTTCTGCTGAAAGGGTTCCACCGCAGGCCACAACCTCGACCCCCGCATTCATCGCTTCGCGCAATACCTGACCATAGACCGGATCAATCGCATCGGCCGGCGCTACAACATCAATACCGGTATGCTGTACGCAAAAAACCAGAACGGCCCTTTCGCCGGATTCCACCACCCGCATTAATTCCCGAAGATGCTTGGTTCCCCGCGTTGTAACGGCGTCTGGAAAGAGTCCCAGGCCATCCCCCATGGCCAGCGTCACATTTTTCACTTCCACATAACAATCCGGCCGCCCTTCAGCGGATAACAGCAGATCAATACGGCTGTTTTCATCACCGTATTTCACTTCCTGGCGAATAGTGTCGTAACCGTTTAATACGGGAATGACGCCCTGCTCAATGGCCTCTCGCACCAGTGCATTGGAGCGTCCGGTATTGATCCCCGCCATCACATACCCGGTTTTACCCTGCTGAGTCACGGGGACTTCCACCAGCTCCCAGGTGCAGGGATATTTTCGTTTGGGGTTGCCGGAATCCGAATACCAGACCCTGGCGCCTTCAGGCTGACAATGCTTCATCGACCCCGTATTCGGGCAATGCAGGGTTATCTCTGAGCCATCCGGCAGGACAACATCGGCCATAAAGCGTTTGTAACGGCGGATCAGTCTGGCTTCTGATAACGGCGGATCAAACTGCACGGAACCCCTCTCTCATGGCGATAGACGGTATTTCAACGATCGATAGAAACCGACATTCTATCGAGAAATACGGGACACAACTATTCCAGAAAAACAGCAAATACTAAGAAAGTTGGAATTAATGACTCACAAATTGCTATCATTTGAAAAGACCTATAAGTAATTAAAAATATTTTATTTATTAAAAATTACTTTGTTGTATCTATTGGTACGCGTTTCCATCTGGCTAAAGTCTAATTAGAATGGAAAAGTTTTACGTGACCTGAAACATTTTCTTGTAGCATCCTTAGAAATGTTCTGGTAGCTTTCCGCTCCTTGAGAAGCTGCCGACAGGTATTTACCACAGAGCGGCCTACTCGGGGGGCTTTGCCTCCTTCAGGATGATGACTTGGAGAGAAACGGGGCTGAAACCATGTCAGCACAGAACAAGCCAGAGACAGGCAACCTGCTGAAAAACTTCTCGCCTTACCAGGAGAAGAAGGGTGAAGAGTACATGTGCGATGCACAGGTTGAACACTTCACCAATATTCTCCAGCAATGGAAGCGGGAGTTAATGGAAGAGGTTGACCGAACGGTCACCCACATGAAGGACGACGCCGCCAACTTCCCGGACCCTGCCGATCGGGCAAGCCAGGAAGAAGAGTTTAGTCTGGAACTGCGAACACGTGACCGTGAGCGGAAACTGATCAAAAAGATTGACCAAACGCTTCAACGTATAGACGAAGGCGATTATGGCTTCTGCGATTCCTGCGGTGTCGAAATCGGCATACGTCGTCTGGAAGCACGGCCAACCGCCACGTTGTGCATTGACTGCAAGACGCTTGCGGAAATCAAAGAGCGCCAGCTGGGATCCTGATATCCCCGTCTATGGCAGCTACTCTCTACCGGGGGCGTTTCGCCCCCTCGCCTACCGGCCCTCTGCATTTCGGTTCCCTTGTCGCAGCACTTGCCAGCTATCTGGACGCCAAAGCCCATGCGGGTGAATGGTATGTCCGCATTGAAGACATTGACCCTCCCCGCGAAGTATCCGGTTCCAGCACTGCGATCTTAAAGGCGCTGGAAGTGTATGGCTTGACCTGGGATGGCGAACTGGTCTGGCAACATGACCGTTATGACGCCTACCGGGAAGCGATCACCCAGTTGCGTAAACAGGGCGTTGCCTACCCCTGCACCTGCTCCAGAAAAGAACTGGCCGAGTACCACAACATTTACCCGGGAACCTGTCGCAAACGTACAGACGACCCGGTCACTCCCTTTGCCATTCGACTGAACTGCGGCGATGACGTCATAACATTCAATGACCAGATTCAAGGCAAACAGCGGTTTGATATGACGGAGCTGGGTGACTTCATTATTTTCCGGAAAGACCAACTGTTTGCCTACCAGCTGGCAGTGACTGTCGATGATGCGTGCCAGGGGATCACGCATATTGTGCGTGGATCTGACTTACTCGACTCAACGCCAAGACAGATTTGCCTGCAACGCCATCTGAATGTGTCCACGCCGGTTTACGCACATATTCCTGTCATCATCAATCCTGACGGCAGCAAACTCAGCAAGCAAAATCTAGCGCCACCTCTGCCGTTGGACAATCCGATTCCCATGCTGCTGAAGGCGCTGCATGCACTTCACATCCCCGCTGATGACTCCATGATGCTGTCAGACCCAGAAACCATTCTGACACACGCTACAAGTCACTGGTCGCCTACAAGACTACCACACACTCTGTCCATTCTGGAACTCAGTCTACCCAGCGTTTCCCACCATTAACGTGCAACGTTTCATGCGCCACGTTTCATAAAACTGTCTTATTGCGTTTCACAAACGTTGTACTAAGTTTTATTAAGAATCGAAATAAACTTGCCAAGGACCAGGCAGCTGATGACAGTACGACCGCTGTGGATCATCCTTTATCTATCCATGATCAGCTTCACGGCAATTGCCCGTGGACATGAGGCTGATCAACTGCTGGATATGAATCTGGAACAGCTGGTTGCTTCAGAAGTCACTTCCGTATCAAGAAAATCACAATCCATTCTTGCGGCACCCGCCGCTGTTTACTCCATCACCCAGGAAGATATCCGTCGAAGTGGCGCACGCTCAATACCCGATATCCTTCGCATGGCGCCCGGGCTTCAGGTTTACAAACTCAACAACCATACCTGGTCTGTCAGCGCCCGCGGGAACAGCAGCATCTTCTCCAACAAAATCCTGATATTGATTGATGGCCGTTCCATTTACAGCCCATTCATTGGCGGTGTTCACTGGGAAAATCAGGACATGCTGTTAGCGGACATCGAACGCATTGAAGTGATTCGTGGACCAGGCGCCGCCTTATGGGGTGCAAACTCGGTTAACGGTGTCATTAATATTATTACCCGCAGCGCACGGGTCACTCAGGGAACGTACGCAGAACTGGGTGCCGGTGATCTTGAAAAAGGATTCGGCGCCATTCGCCATGGCGGCCAAATCGGAGACGACATCTCTTATCGAGCTTATGTTAAACAGTTTGAGCAGGGTGCACAGGATGACTTAGGGAGTACCCTGGCTGCCCGTGAGCAGTATCTGAACGCCAGCGCAGAAGACAATCGTCGAATGAAACAGGCCGGCTTTCGGGTTGATTGGGATAAGGGCGCCCTGGACACCTTTATGTTCAAAGGCGATATCTACCGAGGCGAAACTTATGTGCCGGCTACCGCCTTCGACAGTGGCATCGTCAATAGTTTCATTACCCTGCCGGTATTTCATCCCTTTGATACTCGCCAGTTTGGCGGAAATACGCACTGGCGCTGGACGCGCACCCTTGAAGACAACTCCGAAGCTGTGCTGCAGTTCTGGTATGACCGGTATGAAGCCGACAGTTATGTCCTGGATGAAGATCGCAATAGCTGGGACATCGATTTCCAGTACAGCTTTGATCTATCCAGCGCCACCAGCATCATCTGGGGGTTGGGCTATCGCTATGTAGATGATGACTTCCACAGCCACACCATCAGTGAATACGACAGCATGGTGATCACGCCCAATCACTGGGACACTGAACTGTACAGTGCCTACATGCAGGGCGAGTTCACTCTGGTTCCAGCGAAATGGCACCTGACTCTCAGTGGGCGAATCGAACATAACGACATCACAGGCTATGAACTACAGCCCAACGCACGCCTGATTTACACGCCCGATGCTTTTCAGTCCTTCTGGGCAGCCCTGTCCAAGGCGGTAAGAACCCCCACCATGGCGGAGACCGGTATTGATATCATCAACCCTGGTCGCCAATACAACCGTAATGACTCACTGAATTCCGAAAAACTTATCGCCCTGGAAGTGGGGTATAAGCGGCAGTTTAATAACAAGCTGTCGATGGACAGCACGCTCTTTTTAAACCGTTTTGACGGTCTCAGCGGCCAGGTTGATCTGGGCGCCTGCGCAGACTTCCTCACCGCCAGCCAACCGGCCGTTGCCTTACCTACTTGTGAACGGACCACGCTGGAGAACCTGCTGGATGGCTATGCTTACGGTCTGGAACTCAGCATGGACTGGAAAATCAGGCAGAACTGGCTGTTAAAAGTCGCCTATAGCCACCTGCAACAGGATATGCAGGCCAACCGCTCGGATGCCATCGCCAAAAACAGTGAAAAAACCCAAGAGGAAACCAGCGCTCAGAATAGCCTGAGCCTGATGAGCCGGCACAACCTGCCGCAGGGATTTGAGCTGGATATCTGGGTGCGTTACAGCGACAGTCTGTCCGCTCCTGACATCAACTTGCCATCGCTGACAACCATGGACATCCGTATTGCAAAACGTTTTGGCAACATGGAGCTCTCCATCACTGGCCAAAACCTGTTGGATAGCAGCCACCCTGAATTCGTGGATGTCCTCTCAGGTCAGATAACAACGGAAGTTCCCAGAAGTATCTATGGCAAAATCAGTTGGGATTTCTGAGGATGACTATCATGATCAATCTTCGGAAGAAACCAGCCCCCTTTTCACGGATGATAGCCCTGCTCGCCCTGCTATCAACCTGTCTATTCAGTCACCTTGCCAACGCAGAAAGTAATGACAGCAGCCAATTGAAAGCCGTCATACTCCTGAAGGCACTCAAGTATGTGCAGTGGCCAGCGCAAACCCTCACCAATAACACGCTAAGAGTCTGCATGGTTGGAAAGGGGCCGATTAACCGTGAGCTAAAAACGCTCAGTGGCAAGAAGCTATCAGGCAAGCAAGTACACGTGATATACTACGAAGCGTTAAAGAAAACCGATTTATGCCATCTGGCGTTTATCAATAATTCCGCCGCTCACCAGTTTCATGAACTTATCCGACTGCTGGCTACACAACCTGTGCTGACCGTCAG
This sequence comes from Kistimonas asteriae, assembly GCF_018263925.1. Lineage (GTDB taxonomy): Bacteria > Pseudomonadota > Gammaproteobacteria > Pseudomonadales > Endozoicomonadaceae > Kistimonas > Kistimonas asteriae. The sequence goes on along the minus strand of NZ_JAEVHF010000002.1, from coordinate 467,164 downwards.
CGACATCCCCGCATTCGCAACGAACGGCGGTATGTTTGAGCTGAACGAAAGCAAGGACAGAATCAGACTGGTTGTCAATCTCAAGGCAACCCGGGCCAGTGGGTTTCTTATCGGTTCACAGCTACTGAGAATGTCGCGCGTTATACGCTAGCCTTATTCGTACCAACATCGATCCAACCTGGCAGTTGTACCTTTCCCTTTGCGGTTCACCCGTTTACCATGAGCCCTCATTACAGGCAGTCAGGTCTCATGGCAGGTTATGTATCTCCACCGGCTGGTACTCTTACTCGTAATTGGCATTTACCTTTTTTCACCCGCCATCATGCAGTGGTGGATTGAGTCTGCTGAAGGCTGGTACCGTCCCTGGATACTCTGGTTCATTCTCATCGTTGCGGGCTTCCTGCTGCAAACCAGAAGGGGGCAGGATGAGTTTTGACCTGAGCCAGCTGACAGGCATCAGTATTGCCTATCTGCTGTTCCTGTTTGGTTGTGCCTGGGTAACCGAAAAAGGCTGGATTCCTGAGCGCATTATTGCCCATCCAATGACGTATGTGTTGTCGCTGGGAGTATACGCCGGTGCCTGGGCATTCTTTGGTACGATCGGACTGGCGCATCAATTCGGATTTGTCTTCCTCGCTTACTACCTCGGCATATGCGGTGCTTATCTGCTGGCTCCTGTCTTGCTGTCTCCGATTCTTCGCATCACCCGAACCTACCAGCTTGGTTCTCTGGCCGATATTTTTGCATTCCGCTTTCGCAGCACCTGGGCAGGAACACTGACCACCATTTTCATGTTGTTGGCAGCACTGCCATTGCTGGCGTTGCAGATACAGGCGGTCGCCGACACCATCCATATCATGACCATGGAGTCCTCCCAGGAGCGCCTGGCCTTCGGCTTTTGCCTGATCATCATGTTATTTGCCATGGCGTTTGGCACCCGACATATTGCCACCCGCGAAAAACACCATGGACTGGTCTTCGCGATTGCCATGGAATCCGTCATCAAGCTAGTAGCCATGCTGATCATTGGTGGCGTCATATTATTTGAGGTGTTTGATGGCCCCCAGGGCCTGCAACAATGGCTGGATATCAATGCCGAAGTACTGACGTCTTTACACGCGCCTCTGCAGGATGGTCCCTGGCGTACGCTGCTGTTGATGTTCTTTGCCTCTGCCGTCGTTATGCCTCATATGTTCCATATGGCATTCAATGAGAACCTTAACCCTCGTCACTTGAATGCTGCCAGCTGGGGGCTACCTCTCTTTCTTCTGCTCATGAGCATTTCTGCCCCGCTGATTCTCTGGGGAGGCCTGCGGCTGGAGACGTCTGCAGTCCCGGAGTATTTCATTCTGGGCATTGGGCTTGCCATGGAGTCCCCTGCTCTCAGCATAATTGCCTACGTCGGCGGCATGTCTGCCGCCAGCGGACTGACCATTGTCACAACGCTGGCGCTATCTGCGATGATCATGAATCATTTGGTACTGCCTGTTTATCAGCCGCCAACCAACATCAATATTTATCGCTGGCTTAAATGGACCAAGCGCCTGCTGATTGCCGCCATCATTCTCACCAGTTATGGATTTTACCGATTACTGAAAGCACAACAGGATCTGACGAATCTGGCGATTGTCGCCTTTGTCGCTACCCTGCAGTTCCTGCCTGGCGTACTGGCAACACTGTACTGGCCCCAGGCAAACCGGAAAGGTTTTATCTGTGGTTTGGTGACAGGCATGACCGTGTGGTTTGTCACGATGCTGATCCCGCTGACCGGCAACCTTGATGTCATTGATCTTTACTGGCTTCAGATTTCGCTCACCAGTAACACATGGCATTGGGCGACACTGACATCACTGGCAGCCAATATCATCGTCTTTATCCTGGTCTCCATGGCGTCCCCGATATCACGGGAAGAAGAGAATGCGGCCGAAGCCTGTTCCGTACAAAATCTCGACAGGCCCAGTCGCAGAACCGTGTCTGCCACATCCCCAAAAGAATTCCAGGAAAGACTGTCACAGCCACTTGGCACGTATACAGCTCAACGTGAAGTGGCCCAGGCATTGAATGACCTGAAGATGTCCATCAATGAGCGCCGCCCTTATGCCCTTCGTCGTTTGCGAGACCGGCTTGAAGCCAATTTATCCGGGTTAATGGGCCCCAGCGTTGCGCAGGAAATATTGAATCGCTGGTTACCCTACGAAGAACAGGCCGACGCCTATATCACGGAAGATATCAACTTCATGGAGAACCGCCTTGAAGACTACCACTACCGTTTAACGGGCCTGGCGGCAGAGCTGGATAGCCTGCGCCGTTATCACCGCAGGACATTACAAAACCTGCCCATGGCCGTCTGCTCCCTCGGCCGTGATGGTGAGATTTTGATGTGGAACCTAGCCATGGAACATACGACCGGCATATCCGGTAACAACACAGTTGGTTCCCGATTTGATAGCATTGATGAACCCTGGCGTTCCCTGCTGGGCACATTTGTTAACGACAGTTCACGCCACCAGCACAAACAAAAGCTGACCATTTCGGGACAACCCCACTGGTTCAATCTCCACAAGGCAACCATCAGTGAATCAAAAGCCGAAACCGAACAAGGTTTAGTGATTCTGCTGGAAGACCTGACGGACACCCAGATGCTGGAAGAAAAACTGGTACACAGTGAACGACTGGCGTCTATAGGCAGACTGGCTGCCGGTGTTGCCCATGAGATCGGCAATCCTTTAACCGGTGTCGACTGTCTCGCCCAGGAGCTGAGGACATTGTCCGATGACCAGGATACCCGCGAAGTCGCTGAACAGATTCTTGACCAGACCAAGCGTATCAGCCGAATTCTGCATTCCCTGATTAACTTTGCACACAGCGGTCAAACCTCGGACAGCCTGACGATCGAACCGGTCAGCCTGTATCAATGCAGTAATGAAGCGACCTCTCTGTTGTCACTACGTAAGGACAATCGAGGGATTCGTTTTGTGAACAACTGCGACCCTGACCTGCTCGTCACCGGCGACCCTCAGAAGCTCACCCAAGTCATCATCAACCTTCTGAGCAACGCCCGTGATGCGTCGCCGAAAAACTCCGTTGTCACCATCAATACGATCGCCTGGGAGCACTCCATCACCCTGGAGATAACCGACAATGGATCAGGTATTCCGGAACACATTCGCGACCGCCTTTTCGAACCCTTCTTTACCACAAAGGAAGCCGGAAAAGGCACGGGGTTAGGGCTCGCACTTGTCTACAGCATTATTGAAGAACATTTTGGTACAATCACCATCCAGTCACCGGTCGACGAAGACAGTCATAGTGGCACCCGGTTCAGTATCAGCCTGCCACGGCATATGGCGGATCTGAATCAAACGACACTGGAGCCATCACCGGCTCACCGGGATATGGAAGCAGTCTAATAACAGTCGAGGTCGGAGAATGCATCAGGATCACATACTGGTTGTCGAAGACGAGGCCGTCATACGCTCCTCACTGCGTCGCCTGTTAACCCGCAATGGCTATACAGTCACCGAAGCAGAGTCTGTAGCAGATGCCCGCCAACATGATCTCGACAGCTTTGCCCTGATCATTTCCGATCTGCGCTTACCGGGAGAACCGGGAACCGAAATGATTCGCCTGGCCAGCAATACCCCTGTTCTCATCATGACCAGCTATGCAAGCCTTCGCTCTGCGGTAGACTCCATGAAGATGGGTGCTGTCGACTATATTGCCAAGCCCTTTGATCATGACGAGATGGTGCAATCGGTCACTACGATCATTAGCCGGTCGCGCGAGACGGCCGGTGAAACCACCAGCCAACCTGTACCCAAAACGACTACCGGCAGTATTGATACCGGGATTATTGGTGAGTCTGAGGCGATGCAGGATCTTTTCCGACGTATCGGTAAAGTATCTCCAACGAATGCAACGGTTCTGATCCAGGGGGAATCGGGGACCGGAAAGGAACTGGTTGCCCGCGCCCTGCATGAGAACAGCCAACGCCGGGATGCTCCGATGATCTCCGTCAACTGTGCCGCCATTCCGGAAACCCTGATCGAGTCAGAACTGTTCGGTCATGAAAAAGGCGCCTTCACGGGTGCGACAGCAGCCAGAAATGGTTTGGTGGAAGCCGCAGACAAGGGAACGTTGTTTCTGGATGAAATCGGTGAGCTGCCACTGGAAGCGCAAGCCCGCCTGCTACGGGTATTGCAAGAAGGCGAAATTCGTCGTGTCGGCTCCGTGCAATCGCAAAAGGTCGATGTTCGGCTAATTGCAGCCACGCACCGCAACCTCAAACAACTGGCCCGTGAAGGGTTGTTCCGGGAAGACCTGTATTACCGGCTCAATGTCGTCGAGCTCCACCTGCCGCCGCTACGTGACCGGGGGCAGGATGTCATCCTGATTGCAGAAGCTCTGTTGACCCGCACCTGCGAACGTATGGGTATTGAGAAAAAACTGTTCACACCGGAAACCCTGGCAACGATAAGCAGTTATCCCTGGCCCGGTAATGTCCGTGAACTGGAAAACGCCATGGAACGCGCGGTCATCCTCTGTGACGATGAAATGATTACACCTGAGCTTCTCGGTATTGATGCCAACACCCGCTTACCATCGGATCGACCTGCCGGCGACAGCGATGACGATAACCCTGACGAACTCTCCCTTGAAGACTATTTTCAGCGTTTTGTCCTGGAACACCAGGAGTAAATGACTGAAACCGAACTGGCGCAGAAACTGGGCATCAGTCGTAAATGTCTCTGGGAACGGCGGCAACGCCTGGGCATTCCCAGAAAAAAATCAGCCAGTTAAATGTGCTGAGATAAGGGATAGTGAACTGTGCTGGCAGGAATACGTTTGCTGTAAGTTTCAGCCAGTTTGCTATCCCGCTTCGCAAAATCCACCGTTGCTATAATTGCTCGCAACATGGCGCTATTATAAGTAGATAAACAACCATTCTATCGAGCAGCACACTTCCCCATGGAGTCAGGTGGAAGTATCAGGCAGGGACTGGCATGACTATTCAACAATCTGTCTCACGCAGCATACTGACCGCCTTATCCTTGGTGGCGCTTCTGCTACTACCCGGTACAACACTAACAGCGAACCCGTACCAGCTTGCCATGCAACCCGCAACGGCCCCGGGATACAGTGATTCGCAAGATTATTGTGAACGCAGACGCCTGGAACGACAGCGAGATATCAACAATAACCCGGACATAGACCTTCGCATTCCCCTCCGGCAAACCGGCGATGCCAACTGCTTCACACCGGCAGAAAACCTCTACTTTGTCAGCCTGGTCACCGCGCAGGATGAGCTGGGCAAAAACGCCCCCTGGTATGACAATATGAGCGGCAAAACCCGCAAGAAAGCCGAGCTGGCCTGTCAGGTCATGGGGTATGGTGAAGGACCGCTCAGCATGTCATACGAAGACTGTATTGATGAACGTTTCCTGGAACTCATGGAACCCTATAACGATGAGTATCGGGAAGAGAGCGCCATCTATATCAACAAACGCAACCGGCGCAGTGAGGACATCGTCAAGCAGTGCGTCACGGCTTTCCATCAGAACCTGCCCCAGCTCCCCCGGCAGATCCAGTTCCCGCTGGCTTACTACGACAAGAAACTGCATTCCTACCCGGCCTGGTACTTTGAAGGCAGGCTGGATGACGAAGCGTGGATAGAAAGCATGCAGGAAACCCGCGCCAGTGATGTGGTCATGGATGCGCTGGGTGAACAGTGCCCCGGCGATATGGTTTTCTGGCTGTACCTCTCAGGCTAGCCTCGCCCGGACTCTATGGTTACCTGCCATAACGATAGAGACTGTCTATGCTTGCGGGTGAATGATAAAATGCCGCTTTCGATTTCACGATGAATATTAGTCACCCCATGGCAGTACACAGGAATACCCAGAGATTATGACAGGCAAGCGGTCCGGATTCATCCATCGCTTGTTCAGCTACGTCACCGGCAAACAAAGCGATACCCAACCTCAGGCGCCGGTACCGACACTCAGCATCCTGCCCCGGGATCAGCATACGATCTCCCGCAGACACATCAGCGATAACGCCCTCAAGGTACTGCACCGGCTGAACAGCCATGGCTACCAGGCTTTCCTGGTCGGTGGCTGTATCCGAGACCTGATGCTGGACCTGCATCCCAAGGATTTCGATATCGCGACCAGTGCAACGCCAGAGGAAGTCAGGGGGTTATTCCGGAATTCCCGTATCATTGGGCGCCGGTTTAAATTGATCCATGTCGTCTTTGGCCGCGAGGTCATTGAGGTGGCCACGTTCCGGGCCAGCCACCGTGCGGAAGATGATGAACACGACAGTTCCATCTCCCACCACTCCCAGAAAGGTAGGATTCTGCGGGATAACGTCTACGGCACCATTGAGGATGATGCCATCCGCCGTGACTTCACCATGAATTCGCTGTATTACACAACCACTGACTTCAGCATCCATGACTACTGCGGTGGTGTTCAGGATATTCACAACAGGGTTATTCGGCTGATTGGTGATCCGGAAACCCGTTATCGTGAAGATCCGGTACGGATGCTGCGTGCGATCCGTTTTGCTGCCAAACTGGATTTCCATATCGCTGACAGCACGGCCGCACCCATTGCAACGCTGGCTCATCTGCTGAAAGACATTCCGGCTGCCCGCCTGTTCGATGAAATACTGAAGCTGTTTTTGTCAGGCCGGGCAGAAAGCACCTATTACCTGCTGCAGGACTACCACCTGTTTGAGTCATTGTTCCCTGCGACCCAGGCCAGTCTGAAGGACGCGCCGGCAGCCGGACAGGTCATCGTTAACGCCCTGCACAATACGGATCTTCGCATCCAGGAAGACAAACCGGTAACCCCTGCGTTTTTCTTTGCTGCGATGCTGTGGCCAGCACTGGTTCGCCTGCGTGATCGCTATCAGAACGAAGGCATGCCGCCGGTACCGGCCCTGCAACAGGCCGCTACACAGGTCATTTCCCAGCAATGTAGACGAACCGCCATTCCAAAGCGTTTCACCATTCCCATGCGGGAAATCTGGGAAATGCAGTCACAGCTTGAGCGTCGCCAGCCCCGTCGTGTTGATGAGCTGGTGACACACCCGCGTTTCCGGGCCGCCTATGATTTCCTGCTGCTGCGCGAGCAGTCGGGCGACGAAGCGATCGGCGATGCCGGACAGTGGTGGACCGACTACCAGGCCTCTTCTCAGGACGATGCCCGGCAAGCGCTGATGAAGCAGCTACACTCCATGCCGGGTAACAAGCGTAAACGTCGGAAACGCCGCCCTCGTAAGCGTCCTGGCAACACCGCCTAAACACCCACACCACACCTTCATGACTTGCCGGTACACGCTGCCGGCAGCAAAGTGTTACAGGTATCCCAGATGTCCGTCACGGCCTATATTGCACTTGGCAGTAACCTTGATGAACCCGAGCAGCAACTGTACAGTGCTGTCGCCGCACTGAAGAACCTGCCGGAATCGCGCCTGCTGGCCATCTCGCCTTTTTATCGCACCGACCCGGTCGGTCCTGCCGGACAACCTGACTACATCAATGCTGTCGCAGCGATTGAAACGTCGCTGACACCGATTGCGTTACTCGATGCCTTGCAGGCCATTGAAAAAGGCCATGGTCGAGTACGAACCGTCCGGTGGGGTGCAAGAGTACTCGACCTGGATATTCTGCTCTATGGCCATGAGATCATTGAGTCAGAACGCCTGACCGTGCCGCATCGAGACATGTCCTGGCGCAACTTTGTGTTGATCCCCCTGGCCGATATTGCACCGGATATTACACTCCCGACTGGACAAAGCCTTAAAAAGCTTTTACAAAACATTGATAGGAAAGGAATCGAACGACTCAGTGACAGTCTGGTAACGGAAGCATAAGTCAGCTGCACAATCGTTCATGACACTATGTTATGTAGAGCTGTTTGCATTAACCCAAACAGTCTTCGACAAGCACAGTGATGCACAAGGCAAGCCATTGAGCTAAAGACAGTGCATTGTTGTGAATGAAAGGAGCAGTCATGGAAGCCGCCACATTACCTCACACTGCTGAAGCATCGCCAGCACCTGAAAAGGAAGATTTCCCTCGCTTCATTGCTGTAGAAGGACCTATCGGTGTTGGAAAAACGACGCTGGCAAGACGTTTGGCGGCAACTTTCAATTACGATATCCTGCTGGAAGAAAGCCCCCAGGATAACCCCTTTCTCAGTCGTTTCTATCGCCATCCCCGGCAAATGGCATTGGCGACACAGCTCCACTTTCTGTTTCACCGTGCCAACCAGTTGCAGTCCATTCGCCAGAACGATCTGTTCAGGTCAGTACGGGTGTCTGACTTCTGTATGGAGAAAGACCTCCTCTTTGCCGAGATGTACCTTTCTGCCGATGAGCTGGAACTGTATAACCGCGCCTATGAAATGCAAACAAAAGACCTGCCGACTCCCGATCTGGTTATTTACCTGCAGGCACCGGTTGATATCCTGAAAGAACGCATTCGTGAACAGGGTGATGAAGCAGAAAAACTGATTGGTCACGGTTACCTGAAGCGGCTGAATGAAGCTTATGCAGAACTGTTCCATTACTACGACCAGTCGCCCCTGCTCATTGTGAATGCATCAGAAATTGATCTGGTTCACAACGAACAAGATTATCGCCAGTTGGTTGAAGAAATCATGTCATGTCGAAAAGGTCGACATTACTTCAACCCAAAACCCTCTGAACTTTAAATAGACTATCTGTAGTCGCATTATTTGACTGTCCCATGTCACCGGTCAGTCAGGTACCGCCGCAGAAGCACAACACGGCGAATCCCCACTGGAAATACGCGCCAGTTTCCACCAATATAGCCCCACGATTACCGTTTCCTGTCATATAAAAGGTTATTAACGGCCTGCCTGGCACGTTGTCAGGCGACCCAAGGCAACATTACCAATGACTCAAATAACACTGCATACTCTCGCTGCCCTGAAGCAGTCCGGCGAAAAATTTACCTGTCTTACTGCTTATGATGCGACGCAGGCCAACCTGGTAAGCAGTAATGGCACAGAAGTGATCCTCATCGGCGACTCCTTGGGCATGGTCTGCCAGGGTCACTCCAGCACTGTGCCCGTCACCATTGACGATATGGTCTACCACACCCGATGCGTCAGTCGCGGTAACCAGGGTGCCCTGCTGATGGCGGATATGCCGTTTATGGCATCCGCGATGGAAGAGCAATCCATAATGAACTGCGCTGCACTCATGCAGGCAGGTGCCGATATCATCAAACTGGAAGGGGGGCGCTGGTTGTGCCCGACCGTCAAGAAGCTTTCTGAGCGTGGCATTCCCACCTGTCTCCACCTTGGCTTAACACCACAAACCGTCAGCATGCTGGGGGGCTACAAGGTTCAGGGGAAAGACACTGGCAGCGCCAATCGCATGATAGAAGACGCCTGCCTTCTTGAGCAGGCGGGCGCCAATCTTCTGCTGCTTGAATGCGTTCCCACCCAGCTGGCCCGTGAAATCACCATGGCTGTCAATATACCTGTTATCGGCATTGGCGCGGGCCCCGACACCGACGGCCAGGTACTGGTTATCTATGACATGCTGGGTATAACGGCCGGACGTCGTCCACGGTTTGTCAAAAATTTCATGACTGACAGCGCCTCCCCACAAGACGCCATCGCTGCATTTGTAAGCGATGTCAAAGAAAGCCGCTTCCCCGGACCGGAACACGGATTTTATTCAGAATGAAAACTGTCTACAGCATAAACGACACCAGGGACTATATTCGCAGCGCCAGAGCACAGGGACGCAGCATTGCCTTTGTTCCTACCATGGGGAACCTGCACGACGGACACCTGTCGCTGGTTAAAAAAGCGAAAGAACTGGCGGATGAAGTTGTCGTCAGTATCTATGTGAACCAGCTGCAATTTGGTCCCAATGAGGATTACGACAGCTATCCACGTACCTTTGAGGAAGATCAGGCACTGCTGGAAGCCCACGATGTACAGCTGGTCTTTGCGCCCTCTTCCCATGAAATTTATCCGGAAGGTGCGGAACATCACACGGTCGTGCGTGTGGATGCGCTGGATGGCATGCATTGCGGTAAAAGCCGTCCCGGGTTCTTTACCGGTATTGCGACCGTGGTCACCAAGCTGTTCAACATCGTACAACCGGACTACGCCGTGTTTGGTGAAAAAGATTTCCAGCAACTCTGCATCATCCGGAAGATCGTCAACGACCTAATGCTCCCCGTGGAAATCATCGGCGCCCCCATTGCCCGTTCAGAGAATGGACTGGCACTGAGTTCCCGTAATGGCTACCTGTCTGCGGAAGAGAAACAGACAGCGGCTACCCTGTACCAGACACTGGGCGCAGCCCGTGAGGCAATCATTGCCGGCGACCGCAACTATGATGCCCTGCACCGTGATGCGTTCGTCAAACTGGCACGCGCCGGTTTCAAGCCGGATTACTTCAATATCGTCAGCCGTCATACGTTGCAACCGGCAACACTGGCGGATAAAGAGCTGGTAATCCTGGCCGCTGCCGCCCTTGGTCGTGCCCGCCTGATCGACAATATCCAGATTGATCTCTAGGGAATCCTACGGACGACCTGCCGTTAGACCCCTGCTTGCCGAACAGGCGGGCAGGGTTTAATCTTCGACCTCCGCCGGGGGGCTATCCCCGATCCGACGAGTGTTCCATACGAGGGGATTGAATGCACAACATCATGCTCAAGGCCAAATTCCATATGGCCTCTGTGACCCATGCCGTTTTGAATTACGAGGGTTCCTGCGCCATCGACGGTGAATGGCTGGATATGGCGGGGCTACGTGAATACGAGCAGATCCAGATTTATAACAAGGATAATGGTGAGCGTTTCACCACCTATATTATCCGTGGCGAAGAAGGTTCACGGATGATTTCCATGAATGGTGCTGCGGCCCGCAAGGTCTCTGTCGGGGATCGGGTGATTATCTGCGCTTATGCCAGTTATTCTGAGGAAGAGCTGGACAACCATAAGCCTGCACTGATCTATCTGAAAAAAGACAACACCATCGACCATACCGCGAACGCTATTCCGGTACAGCTCGGTTGAATGGCCTGCCCCTGTTTGTACGACAGGGGCATATTATGACGTATCTGATTTATCCGCCCGATCGTTTGGCCTGATAACCAAGCTTCGTCAGTTCCGCCACCATGACTTCAACATGGTCTCCCTGCAACTCGATATTGCCATCCTTAACAGCGCCACCGCCGCCACAGCGTTTTTTGAGTTGTTTCGCCAACGCTTTCAGGTCATTACCCGTCATAGGCAAGCCGGAAATCACTGTAACCGTCTTACCACCCCGGCCTTTCTTTTCCGGTCTTACACGAATAATGCCGTCTGTTTCGGGAAGGACTTCCTCAGGCTTTTCCTCGCGGATCCGTCCCTGATCCGTGGAATACACCAGCCTGCTGCTCTTACTCATACCATGACATCCTCAAGGCAGGGTTACCCCTGCTCAAGCAATCTACGTAAATCAATGATCGCGGCATTGGCGCGGGAAATGTAATTCGCCATCACCAGCGAGTGGTTGGCCAGCATTCCAAAACCATCACCATTCAAAATGATGGGGCTACCCAGCGGCTCCTGGGTTTCACGCAGCTCGCGAATAATCTGCCGCAGGCTGACCCGGGCGTTTTTCTTTTCCAGCACATCGGCGAAATCCACTTCCACGGCGCTCAACAGTGCAAGTAACGCCCATGAGGTACCGCGTGCCTCATAGAAAATATCATCAATCTTGTACCAAGGCGTTTTAACAACAACCTCTGACTCACTGGGGGTCGACTGTACAGCCTCTGCATCACCAGCCAGGTCAGTATTCAGGCGGGCCTTGCCAACACTGGCGCTAAGACGCTGGGACAGGGAGCCAAGGCGCGTTTCAACATCTTTCAACCAATCCGTCAAATTGTCTGCCCGGGAGTAGAACTGGGCAGGATCACTAGGGTCCGACAGACGCTGGAGATAATTATCCAGGCGTTTAATGCCACGACGGTACTCGCCTTCACTGGAAGGCAAGGCCCAGCTGTTAGAGTCAAAGTTAAATTGCGGCTCGGCAATAGCCAGGTCCGCATCTTCCCGGGACTGGGACTGCGAACGGCTGAATTCCTTGCGCAGTGCGCGGGTAAAATCCCGAAGCTGAATCAGGGCACCCAGCTCCCAGTTGGGCATGTTATCCAACAGTACACTGGGGGGCATGACGTCATTGCGCAGATAGCCACCCGGCTTGTCCAGGAGCGTTTCACCAATACGGATCGCTGTTGTCGTGGTGGTGAAGCCCGGCACGACCTCACGGTTCAGCTGCTGCGCTTTCTGCGCCGCTTCCTGTCTGACATTGAGCATGTCTGGCTCACGGCTCCAGTAAATACCCAGAACCACATTCACCAGGATGAAAAGGGTGATCAGAGTAATGATCAGCACATTAACCGCTTTGTGGCCGGCAAACGGATTGCGCAAATAACTGGCAGTTCCCGCAAACCGCTCCTTGAATCTATCCAGCGACATGGTTTCTCCTTTATTCTGACAGGCCTTCCCCGAGTGTCGGTATTATGGGCAAACTCGGGGAGAACCACTAGCGTTTGAGGAGAAATGTTAGGGATTCGTCAGGCGACTAACCCAAGACGTTTGGATGGATAGGACGTTTCCTACCCATTAGTCGGAAAACAGGTCACTTTCCCGTGCGCGAAACGCACGCCATGCCCCAATTCTTGAGGCAGCAGCCACCCAGCGCTCAGCAAAGTTGCGATCCAGCAGCCAGAGATCCTGGGAATTAAAGGCATACACCGGCATTAAATCATCTCTATCCGATACTGGCAGAATATCGGTAATCAGATTATCCAGCACCAGGGCCGTCCCCCCATGCTCAGGAATGACCAGCAGTACCATATGAGCCTGATTTAACGTGAGCGATCGAACATAAGCCAGGCGTAGGCGGCTTTCATCAATTCCCGCCTGTTTCAGGCTGAAGAATTTTGCAATGGCATAATCTTCACAGTCACCCGCCCCCACAGACAACATCTCTTTGGGGGAGGCCCAGTAGTCCTCCCTTTGCCAGAGTTTGTCATCATTCACAAAGGTCAGCTTATTAAAAAAGCGGTTGGTTTGCTCCAGGCGCTCAAGATCACTCTGCGAGCGCAGATGCTCAACCAACTGCTGCCATTCGACAATTTTTTGACGAGCCTGTGGGGAGTTGTCAGTTTGATGAACTGAATCTGATACATCACTGGCAATCGCACTAACAGCCAGTCCTAACAACCCATACAGGACTAATGCGAGACTTCTCAAAGGATACACACTCCGTGTGACAGCTATCCCTTAGAAAACTATAGTCCAGCTTTTTGCCCGGATTCGGCGTTGCTCAGCACTAGCAATTATTGGTAATCTGAGTGGAGCATAATTTGTCGAAGCTTAACCCTGTCAGGGGTATGGCATCGCAGTGGCACTATGCGTATAATCTCGCCGCGCGGGGCCCATAGCTCAGTTGGTTAGAGCATCCGACTCATAATCGGCAGGTCGAAGGTTCAAGTCCTTCTGGGCCCACCATCATCGCTTCATGTCTGTCATTTTCCTTCTGCTTTATTTCTGGCCATTCCCTGACAACCTTCCGGTTTTACTCACACGTCTCCACTGGTGCTAAAAGAAATATGGTCTAGATTTTTAAAAAGGATTCTTAATATAAAAATGCTGGCCAGGGAGCTGCCACATTATGACTACGTTCAATAAAACCGGACTGGCTGTAGCACTCTGTTCTCTTTTCACCACATCTGCGGCAATCGGTGAAGATGACTTCCTGGATATGAGCCTTGAAGAACTGGTTTCCCTGGAAGTGACATCCGTTTCGAAAAAATCCCAAAGTATTATGGAATCCGCGGCAGCCGTTTATGCCATTACCCAGGAAGATATCCGTCGCAGTGGCGCTAAGACAATTCCCGATCTGCTGCGAATGGTGCCTGGACTACAAGTGTCCAAAATCAACGGCAATGCCTGGTCAGTCAGCTCCCGGGGCTTTAACAGTGTTTTCTCCAATAAATTACTGGTATTAATCGACGGGCGCTCGGTTTACACCCCGCTCTATTCCGGTGTGACCTGGGAAACCAATGATGTGATGCTCGCTGATATTGATCGTATTGAGGTCATCCGGGGGCCCGGTGCGGCACTTTGGGGCTCGAATGCGGTCAATGGTGTCATCAATATCATGACCCGGTCCGCCGCAGAAACACAGGGTACTTATGTCGAAGTCGGTGCTGGCAGCTATGAACAAGGGTTTGGCAGTGTTCGCTATGGCGGTCAGCTAGGTGAAAATGCGAACTACCGTGTTTATTACAAATACAGTGATCGCGATCACCAGAAAACCCTGAACTCAACGCTGGCACAAGAGTATTCCAATATTGGTCTGGATGATGCGCCGGAAGCCAGTGACGGCTGGAACATGAATCAGACAGGATTCCGGATTGACTGGGATCGAACGGCTGAAGATCTCTTTACCTTTCAAGGCGATCTCTACAAAGGGCACATCCGCCCTGCGGTGAAGACCTTTGATCGTACAACAGGCACAGGTACTTTTGTATCCTCCTCCAACAGGCAATTTGGTGCCAATGCCCTGGGGCGCTGGACGCACACATTATCGGCCGATTCAGAAGCGATTACGCAAGTCTATTATGACCGCTACGAAAACAGTGATGTCAGAGCCCCTCGCCATCGTGATACCTGGGATATCGATTTCCATCACCGATTCCCGCTGACGGAGAATCAGGAAATCATCTGGGGATTGGGCTACCGCAAAGTAGATAACAAGGTTTACGCCAGTGAGTTTGTTGATTTTGACCCAAGCTCACGCACCACTGAACTCTATAGCGCCTTCATTCAGGATGAAATCACCCTGGTGCCGGATCGCTGGCGTATGACCCTGAGTTCTCGATTTGAAAACAATGAATTCACGGGCGATGAAATTCAACCCAACGCCCGAATCATCTTCACACCTGATGCTGAACAATCCTTCTGGGCAGCGATTTCCAAGTCAGTTCGAACGCCCTCTATTGTAGAAGTAGACTCTCAGGTCTATGGATTTGAGGAACGTGGTCCAAATACGTTTGTAGCATTTGCAGGGAATGATGATATCAAGTCTGAAACACTTTTCTCTTATGAACTGGGTTATCGCCGTATATTCAGTGAGGCTCTGACAATCGATACCACCATTTTCCTGAATCATTACAAAAACCTAGCAGCAACCAACCAGGGGACCTGTGAAGAATTGGGTATGACTGATATTTCAGGCATTATTTTCCAGCCATCTCCACTGTGCCAACCAACCTTCAATGCGTTAGCCCCCATTTATTTCCCTGTGAATATCGACAATGTCATGGAAGGTGATGCCTACGGCTTCGAGATAGCAGCAGACTGGCAAGTACAGGATAACTGGAAGCTCAAGCTATCCTACGGCTTCCTCCAGATGGATCTGCACTCAACGGATAACAACGCTGTTACCACCGCTATAGAGCCTATATTCGAAACGGTGACAGCCGAGCATAATATGAGCCTGATGTCTCGCCACAATTTTTCTGACAACTGGGAGCTCGACCTCTGGCTGCGTTATCAGGACAACGTCCAGGGTGTCAGCATACCGTCCTTCGTAACAGCAGATATCCGCGTCGCAAAGCAAGTGGGTGACTTCGAATTCGCCATCGTTGGCCAGAACCTGCTGGATAGCCAGCACCCGGAATACCTTGATGGCTTCACCGGCATCGCAACCACCGAGGTTCCCCGGAGCATCTACGGTCAGGTCAGCTGGCAGTACTGATCAATCAAACCGGAGACGATCCAGGTCATGAAGCCCGTTAAACGCCTCGCCCAGGGGTTACGGCTCATTGCCCTGTTTCTCTGCATACTCGCCGCCAACCTGGTCAGCACGCGCCCGGAAGCGGCGCCCGTGCAGGAGGATCAGGTCAAGGCCGCTATCCTCTATAAATTAAGCCGTTTCATCCAGTGGCCCCGTAAAACACGGACAGACACTCTAACGGTCTGCATGCTGGGTAAAGACCCCCTGAATGATTACGTTTCCTCCCTGAAAGGCCGAAAGAATATGAGCCAAACCATTGACGTTCGCATTCTGACGGCCTTTGATGATAAAGCCTCCCTCTGTAACCTGCTGTTTGTCAATGAGAGTGCCCAAAAGCAGCTTGAACATGTTCTAAACTCATTAAGAAGCACATCTGTCCTAACTGTCAGTGATATCAAGGATTTCGCCAAACAGGGGGGCATGGTGGAGCTGGTAAGGGAAAGTAACAGGGTCAGTTTCACACTGAATCTGCCAGCGACCAAGGCAGGCGGGTTTGTGATCAGTTCCCAGTTAATGAAAATCGCCCGAGTCATTCGATAGCGAAAGAACAGGATGTTCACATTCGGCAGGGTTTCAATAGAGCGTAAGCTTCGTTACGCCATGATGACAACAGCAGAGATCGGCCTGCTGATAACCCTGCTCGTCTACAGCATCAGTGATTACGTAAAATCGCGTGATGCCATGACCGAGCGAATCCAGAACCTGGTCGAAGTCATCAGCCGCAACAGCGCGATGTCTGTACACGATGGAGATGCCAACCTCTCCAAACAACATATCGGCACCTTGCATGGCATCAAATCCGTGGAAGAAGCCCACCTGATCGGTAGGGACGGGAAGATCCTGGCCAGTTTCTTCCGCGATGGCAACCCAAAAGCCCGCATCACACCCTCGTTGTATAAAACCAAATCCATCGATATTCAGGATGAATGGATGGATGTGGCGGGTCCTATCTACTACGGCAATGACCTGATAGGCACCGTTGTCATCCGTGCTGACCTAGCTGTATTGAAGCAACAGATGACCCTGAATCTACTCGCAGCCCTCATGATTGCGATCCTCGCCATCATCTTCTCGTATTTAGCTGCGCACCGGCTGCAGAAAGTCATTTCTAAACCCATTGTCCGACTGGCTGACACTATGAAACAGGTGTCCACCTGTCAGGTTTACGTCAGTACCCTGGAGAAACAGAGCGATGATGAAATCGGCCAGCTCTATGAACGATTCAACGAAATGCTGGCGCAGATTCGAAAGCGGGATGAACAGTTAAGCGTACACCGGGAAGAACTGGAAAAAACCGTTGAGCTCCGAACCACCGCACTGAATCTCGCCAATGAAAATCTGAAACACGCGATCAACGAAGCCACTGAAGCCAAAGAAGTCGCTCTGGAAGCTGCCAAGGCCAAAAGCGCTTTTCTGGCCAACATGAGCCACGAAATCCGCACACCGATGAATGGCGTGCTCGGCATGCTTGAACTCCTTCGGGATACCGAGCTGGATAACAGTCAGCTCGATTACCTGGAAACCGCCTACGGCTCAGCCGATGCATTACTGGGCATCATCAACGATATTCTGGACTTCTCCAAGATTGAAGCCGGCAAGCTGGAATTGGAGCAGATCGACACACAGATCGGCGCCCTGGCTGAAGATGTCTCGACCCTGCTGGCCAGTAAAGCCCGGGAAAAGCGCATCGAGCTCGGCTGTTACACCGACGTTAAACTTCCCTCCATACTGAAAGCCGATCCGGTGAGGCTTCGTCAGATACTGACTAACCTGCTGGGCAATGCCGTCAAATTTACGGAAAAGGGTGAAGTCGTTGTCCGGGTTCTTCTGATCAGCAATGATGACAGCATTGCCAGGGTACGGTTTGAGGTGCGGGATACCGGCATTGGTATCGCGCCGGATGTCATTCCCAAACTGTTTACGCCGTTTACCCAGGCTGACGGCTCAACAACCCGAAAATTTGGCGGTACCGGCCTTGGATTAACCATATCCCGACAACTGGTTGAGCTAATGGGGGGGCAACTCCAGATCACCAGTGAGTTAAACAAAGGCTCCTGCTTCTTCTTTGATGTTGATCTGCCGGTTTCAGAACAGCAGCACGATACAGACAACCCAACCAATCAAGATCTCACCGGCACTTACGCGCTGATTGTGGACGACAACAAAACCAACCGGGATATTCTCAAACACTACCTGACGGCCTGGGGTATCGACCACTCTGAGGCAGAAGACGGTGAACGTGCGCTCGACAAAATGCGCGACGCCATCGTTGCCGGACGTCCCTTCGATATTATTTATCTTGATATGCAGATGCCAGGCATTGATGGCGTGACAGTGTCCAAAACCATTGAGGCTGACAACCAGTTACGTACAACCCATCGCATCATGCTGACATCCACAGGGCATATGTCTGAACAGGAACGTCGTGATGCCTTCCTTGCTGGCGCGCTCACCAAGCCTTACCGGCAAGCTCAATTGCTTAAACTGACCCAACAAGTCATGGGTAACCAGAAAATCGATCAACCTATTCAGAAACAAAACACAGTCAAAGAGAGTATGGATATATTCAGTGAACATACGTCGCTACTGCTGGTTGAGGATAATGTCGTTAACCAGAAAGTGGCTCTGGCCATGCTCAAGAAAGCGGGCCTGACAGCAGATGTCGCAGAAAATGGCCGACTTGCAGTCGAAGCCTGGGAAAACAAGCATTACGACTTGATTTTAATGGACTGCCAAATGCCGGAAATGAGCGGCTATGAAGCCACCGGGCTGATTCGCCAGAAAGAGCAGGAACAGGGTAACCAGCAACATACCTCTATTGTCGCCATGACAGCCAACGCCATGGAAGGTGACCGGGAGAAATGCCTAGCGGCCGGCATGGATGATTACCTCAGCAAACCCATCAAGGCAGACGTCCTGAAAGATATGCTGATCAAATGGCTGGAATCCCCGGAAGAAAAAGAGCAATCCGTTATGGTGCAGCAACATACCGGAGACCAGAATGATAATCTGCATGAAAAGCCCTTACTCAACCGGGAAACCCTTGAACAACTCCGCATGGTTATGGAAGAAGAGTTTGACCTGCTGATCAACAGCTATCTGGAAGACTCCCCCAAGCTGGTTGAGGATACTCTCAGCGCGGCAAGGAACATGGATATCAAAGTCTTTACCCGGGCATCCCATACCTTAAAATCCAGTAGTCAAAACCTGGGAGCGGATCGTCTCGGCGAACTGGCGAGCCAACTGGAAAAAAATGGTCGGGAGAAAAACCTGAGCGAAGTGCGCCCCTTGCTGAAGAAACTGGAAGCAGTCTTTCAGGCTACCTGCGAAGAACTCAAAAACTCCCTGAACAACTGAGTCGTTTTCCCTTCAACTGACTTCATCAACGGCTAAATTGCAGGCACAAAAAACCTCGCATAAGCGAGGCAAGTAGGTCAGACGTTTCCTTGGTGCATTCCTGCTTAGTAACCCGCGCTTCCCTGCGGCTACATCCGTGTATACCGTCTGACTAACCTTAACTATAGCTCAGGCTTATAAGCTGTAAAGAAATTGGAATTAGCGATACCGGAACCCTGAAATAAGCGCTATTTCGAGCTTCACGCTTCCTCTTTCATCCTCCTGCTGACTACTGATAGACTGAACGACGAAACCGTTCCAATCGTCAGGATGGTCAACCTATGAAAATAAAAATAATCGGGTTGATGTTGCTCCTTATCGCACCTGTATCTCATGCAGAGAGCAACCTTAACGACAAAAACAGTCTTTTCTGGCAAAGTCTTTACCCCAGCGGGGGTACAACACTGTTCTGCAATCAGGCGTTTTCACGCAAGAGTAATCGCCTCACCGCTGGCTATATCTACTCGTTAAAAGCCGTGCGTGAAGAGTTGCAATGCCGCACAAACACAGAATGCAAACGTGACAGTGAACTGTACCGTGCCATTCTGACTGATCTACACAACGCCTATCCGATCATGACACGCGTCGAACTCAAACGACGGGATACGGTTTTTGGCAATGTGCGCGGTGAAGCCGGCCAACTGCTACCTAACTGTTCTTTGCAACAGGACTACCTTGTACTTGAGCCCGCAGATGCCATTAAAGGCGACATAGCACGTGCACTGCTCTATATCCACGATCGATACAATCTGCCATTACAGGCGTCGCTGAAAATACTTCTTGAGTGGAACAGCATCGATAAACCAGACGATCAAGAGCTTGAACGCAATAACACCATTGCAGCTTTACAGGGTAATCGAAACCGTTTTATTGATGATCCGACATTAGCCACGCAACTGGCCTCCCGGGAGTGATTTCCCGGGGAGCTCCCCTAAAGAAGTGACCCAAACCAGCGATAATCTTATCTGATACTGTCTCCCTCTCCAGCGCCTTTGGAGCAGCACGACGTTCACGTAAAACAAAGCCATGGTAACTGAGGAGCCTGCATGCAGTTATTCAGATTTTTTATCATCTCTATAACTCTAGCCCTGCTGACACCTGCATCCTCACAATCACAAGCAGCATCTTTTACAACGCCTGTTAAACTCTCACCAGCACAGATTCTCAAAGCGGCTTCACAAGGATCCACACCTAATGCCCAGCACAGGCTGCAAATGCCGGCACAGGATTTCGCTGCCAGACAGGCAAAGTTGATAGTCAGCAGCTTGACTGAAGAGGCAGAATTACTGAATTACCCACCTTCGTATGCGAACAGAATGTTGTCGGAATACCGTCACCAGAATTAAGAAACCATACACCTTCAATAAAAAAGGAGATCATCATGATCTCCTTTTTTACACCCTTAAGACATGGCTCAGAACTGCTCATCACTCAATTCAAAGAGAGGATCCGCACCGGACATCACCGCCTGCGACAGACTGTGAATCCGCGGCAACAGTCGCTTGTAGAAGTAACGGGCAGTGGTCAGCTTACCGAGATAGAATGACTCTTCTTCAGTGCCAGCCGCCAGTTGATCCTGTGCGGTTTTCGCCATCAGTGCCCACATGTAGGCATACGCGGTATAACCAAAGACGTGAAGGTATTCTACCGATGCTGCGCCCACCTCATTGGGATTATTGGCTGCATTGTCGATAACCCAGGCCGTCAATGTTTCCAGGTTTTTCAAGGCATCCGTCAGCGGTGCATTGAATTCAGCCATCTTGCCAGTGTTGCTGGACTCCATGAACGTTTTTACTTCACGGGCAAACCCTGCGAAAAGCTTGCCGCCATTGGCAACGGTCTTCCGCCCCATAAGATCCAGCGCCTGGATGCCGTTGGTGCCTTCATAAATCTGGGCGATACGCACATCACGAACGAGCTGTTCCTGTCCCCATTCGCGGATATAACCGTGGCCACCAAACACCTGCTGACCCTGGATACAGTTCTCAAGACCAACATCGGTAAAGAAGGCTTTTGCAATGGGCGTCAGCAGCGCAACCAGTGCTTCAGCATTGGCCTTGTCATCCGCATTGTCGCTGTACTTGGACAGATCCAGTTGCTTCGCCACATAAGTGGAGAATGCACGCCCTGCCTCGGTGGTCGCCTTGATATTCAGCAACATACGACGAACATCAGGGTGCACAAGAATGGGGTCAGCTGCCTTATCGGGCTGACTTGCACCAGTCGCAGAACGGCCCTGGATACGCTCTTTGGCATACTCAAGAGCACTCTGGTAACTCATTTCAGAGCAACCCAGCCCCTGGATACCAATGGACAGCCGCTCATAGTTCATCATGGTGAACATGGCTGCCAGACCCTTGTTAACTTCACCCACCAGGTAACCCCTGGCGCCATCAAAGTTCATGACACAGGTAGCGGATGCCTTGATCCCCATCTTGTGCTCAATAGAACCGCAGCTAACTCCATTGCTCTCCCCCAACGAACCATCTTCATTCACCAGGAACTTGGGCACCAGGAACAGGGAAATGCCGCGTGGCCCCTTGGGTGCATCCGGCAGCTTGGCCAGTACCAGGTGGATAATGTTGTCGTTGAGATCGTGTTCACCACCGGTGATGAAGATCTTGGTACCAGTCACGTTATAGCTGCCATCCGCCTGCGGCTCGGCCTTGGTGCGGATGATGCCGAGATCCGTGCCGGAATGCGGCTCGGTCAGACACATGGAGCCAGACCAGACACCGGCATACATATTCGGTAGATAGGCTTCTTTGAGCTCATCAGACGCATGCGCATTCAAGGCGAGGCAGGCGCCTGCGGTCAGGGTGGGATACAGGGTGAAAGAGTTGTTGGCGCTGTACATCATCTCTTCAAACTGTACAGAGAGCATCTTCGGCATGCCCATGCCGCCATATTCCGGATTACCCGCAAGGCCGACCCAACCACCTTCCGCGTAGGTCGCAAACGCTTCCTTAAAACCCGCCGGGGTGGTGACATCACCGTTGTCCCAGCGCGCGCCCTCTTCATCCCCCGAACGGTTCAGCGGTGCCAGTTCACGGGCGGTCAGCTTGGCGCCCTCTTCCAGGATGGCATCTGCCGTTTCTGCGTCTACCACTTCCGCCAGTTCCGGCAGGGAGGCCCAGAGTTCATCCGCCTTGAACACTTCGTTCAGCACAAAGCGTATGTCACGCAACGGAGCCTTGTATTCCGCCATAGGTCAACCTCAACACTCTTGTCATGTTTCACACCCGCAGTGCAGATGCCCGTTTTCTTTTTCGGTTTATCCGTATGTGATGCGTATCATACTCCCATTCAGCCCTGCTTCAAACGGGCGTTTGAAGCTGGAAACGGTTTTTACCTACACACCGATTGTGTAAAACCCAAGTAGCTGGAGACAATGAATCGTTTATCCTCCCCGCTCCCATTACTCTTCGGATAGACGTCAATGTCTTATCGCAACATCACCTTCTTTCGCCGTTTCGAGTCCGACATCCTCGCTGACCGAAAAACCATTACGATCCGTGACCAGAGTGAAGCCCACTTCCAGCCCGGCGAAATCCTGACAGTGGCACGCAATGAAGATGACCGGTTTTTCTGCCATATTCGCGTCAATAGTGTGACGCCCATACTGTTTGATGAACTGAATGCACAACAGGCGGTTCAAGAGAATATGACGCTTGAGGAACTGAAATCAGTGATCCGGACTATCTACCCTGGGCAGAGTGAATTTTTTGTCATCGATTTCACCCGTCTGGATGCCATCGATGAAGCCCTTGCCACCAATAACTAACGCTTCACCAGCTTGCGGATAAAAGCCATATGCAGGAAAACAGTCCTTTTCACACCCGGAAAAACGAAACCTGCCGCATAAAACCTTCGATATTGACCCAGATCAATCTCGGTTTACCGCAAGATGATTAAAGTAAAGCCATGCATTTGTTGTAGCCGGTGCGTTGACAGCGAACTGATTAACACACCGGTTGACGATTTTGCTTCAACCTGTGCTCTCTTATCACGCCCCTTTTTGGGGCGTTTTTTATGCCTGTTTCCTGCCCGCCACCAGCCATCTGGAATGCTGCTAGATTAAAAGATACCGCTGTCAATGGAGTGACTATGCACCTGTTGTTAGAAATGCTCAGGCTATGGCTGGATGAGCACCTGTTCCCGGACTGGATGCACTGCCGTACCCCCGACAACAACCACTTTTACCGCCGTATGTTCAGCCGACGCTATCAGGCCAAGAAACGCGTGGTGAAGCATATCTGGATAGTGGCCGGGCTGCTGATACTCTGTAATCCACTCCCATGGTTTGCCCTGCTGATTGGTCTGCCAGTAACCCTTCTGTCTTTCGCGATTCTGGACGAAACGCCCTGACACAAAAAAGGCCCCTGCATGACAGGAGCCTTTAGTTCATTGATTCTGCGTCAACTCAACCCATCAGACGTCGCCGAAGTTAGCTTCTTCCATCGTCATCAGGTTATCTGCACCAGACTCAATGCAGGCCTTGTGAGTACGAGTCCGTGGCAGGATACGCTGGAAGTAGAACTGCGCGGTCTGCACCTTGGCCTGATAGAAACCTTCTTCCGTCGTGCCTTCTGCCAGCTTCTGCTTGGCAACCCGCACCATGTCAGCCCAGAAGTAGGCCAGGCAAGCGTAACCGGAATACATCAGGAAATCGACGGCAGCAGCACCGACTTCATCGCGATTCTTCATGGCAGCCATACCCACTTTCATGGTCAGGTCACCCCACTCCTTGTTCAGAGCGGTCAGCGGCTCAATGAATTCCTTCAGGTCTTCATTCTCAGCATTTTCCTTGCAGAACTGGTGCACAACCTTGGTAAAGGCTTTCAGCGATTCACCCTGGGTCATGAGAACCTTACGGCCCAGCAGATCCAACGCCTGAATACCGGTCGTACCTTCATACAGCAGGGCGATACGGCAGTCACGCACGTTCTGCTCCATGCCCCACTCGCTGATAAAGCCATGACCACCGTAGCACTGAACACCAAGGTTGGCGGCTTCAAAGCCAGTTTCGGTGATGAACGCCTTGATGATCGGGGTCAGGAAGCCCAGCATCTGGTCAGCGGCCTTGCAGGCCTCTTCATCCTGGCTGTTAGTCTGAACGTCTACCAGACGCGCGGCATAGTAAGCCAGCGCACGGTTACCTTCGGCAAATGCCTTGATGGTCAGCAGCATCCGGCGAACATCCGGATGAACGATAATCGGGTCAGCCGGGCCATCCGGGTTCTTGGGGCCTGTCAGGGCACGCATCTGCAGACGCTCACGGGCATAACGCAGTGCGCCCTGGTGTGCTATCTCGGCATGAGCCAGACCTTGCAGACCTGTTCCCAGACGCGCGGTGTTCATAAAGGTGAACATGCAGTTCAAACCTTTATTGGGCGGGCCGATCAGGAAGCCGGTTGCACCGTCAAAGTTCATGACACAAGTCGCGTTACCGTGGATACCCATCTTGTGTTCAAGAGAGCCACAGCTGACGGCGTTCCGCTCACCCGCACTGCCATCACCGCTCGGCAGGTGCTTGGGCACGATAAACAGTGAAATACCTTTGGTGCCTTCTGGAGCATCAGGCAAGCGGGCCAGTACGATATGGACGATATTCTCTGCCATATCGTGCTCACCGGCAGAGATGAAGATCTTGGTACCGGAAATCTTGTAGCTGCCATCCGCCTGGGGCTCGGCCTTGGTTCTGAGCATGCCCAGATCCGTACCACAATGAGACTCGGTCAAACACATGGTGCCGGTCCATTCACCGGAAACCAGTTTGGTCAGGTAAGTTTCCTGCTGCTCTGGTGTGCCATGGGCGCTCAGGGTGTTCATGGCGCCATGGCTCAGGCCAGGGTACATGCCCCAGGACCAGTTGGCTTCACCGATCATCTCACTCATGACCAGGTTCAGTGACTCTGGCAGACCCTGACCGCCGTGATCAGGCTTATGCGCCAGTGACGGCCAGCCACCTTCCACAAACTGCTGATAGGCTTCTTTAAAGCCAGTAGGTGTTGTTACACCGTCTTCTGTCAGGGTACAGCCTTCCTGGTCTCCCACCTGATTCAGTGGCGCCAGTACCTGTTCACAGAATTTCGCACCTTCATCCAGGATGGCATTGACCATGTCCGGGGTGGCATCTTCCGCACCGGGCAGGGTGGCGTAGTGCTCTGGATAGTTCAGCAGTTCGTCGCGAACAAAGCGGATATCGCGAAGGGGGGCCTTATACTCAGGCATAGCGTCTACCTCGGGCTATTCTCGTTGTAATCATTCCGACCACCGGAGCGGTCATTACCTGAAGACTGTTCTTATTTAGGACTGTACTGGATAGCGTATTTAAACAAGTGTTTGAAACTTACGTATGAGTGTAGCCCGTGTCAAGGGCATTCCACAACAAAATAGGCATTTCCACCTAGACGGATTTGCTATATTTCAGCGCCTACAGAGGCTCTGGAATCAGTATTAAACATGACTAATCCCAAGCCTCTTGCAGGTATAAAGGGTGTGAACGATCAGGCAGGCAAATTCAGGTATTCTGCGGCCGCAGCGGCAGTTGCAGCATCAAGGTAAGGAACTTCTCCAAGGCAGGGAGCCCCGAGTTCACCTTCCAGAGTGAGGGTATTTTCCACTAGTCTAGCCATATCCGGCGTTACAGAATTGGCCACCCAGCCGGCGATGGTCAGACCGTCCCTCCGAATCGCTTCTGCCGTCAGTAGCGCATGGTTCAGGCAACCCAGCTTCATACCAATAACCAGGATAACCGGCAACTGCAGCATACGCGCCAGATCGGCCAGGGTTTCCCGGGGATTCAGCGGTACCCGCCAGCCACCAGCACCTTCCAGCAGGGTGATATCCGCCCGTTTCATCAAAACACCGCGACAGATGCCAACCAATCGATCGGCGGTAATCATACGACCAGCGTCCTGGGCAGCAATATGCGGCGCAATAGGAGGAAGAAAAGCGACCGGGTTCACCTGTTCATAAGGCATCTCCATGGTCATAGCCTGCTGCAATGCCAGGGCATCACCATTACGCAAACCATCAGGCGTCTCTTCACAACCGGCGGATACCGGTTTGACTGCCGCTGTCGTCAATCCTTTCTGCCGTGCTTTCTCCAGCAGGCCACAACTCACCAGGGTTTTACCGGCATCTGTATCCGTTCCTGTGACAAAATACGCTTTAGCCATACAGCTTCCTGTTCAATCACTGGGGTTTGCGCAGCACGCCGTACACCACCTGATACGTCAGTGGCAGACCAGCAGGCACACGTAATGTTTCATAAGCGTCACGGAAGGCCTGCAAACGACGACGAGTCATCAATCCCTGCCGAGCTCCTTCCGTAACTGTATTCACGCCAAGCGCCCGTAACTCTTTCAGCAGCACAGTGACATCCGGGTAATGCAATACTTCCGCCTGCTGCTTCAGGGAGCCAGACTCAAAGCCACTGGCGGCAACCTGCTGCGTCTGGGTATCCAGCGTTTCATAGTGGTTAACGTGACTATAACCGTCGACCTTGCGCCAAGCTTGGGAAAGCTCCAACAAACTGCCGCTCGCCAGTGTGGAAAAAACAAAGTATCCCCCAGGCTTCAGGATCCGTTGTACTTCACACAACACAGAGGTCAGCGATTCACACCACTGTATCGCCAGACTGGAAAAGACCAGGTCAAAACAGTCACTCGCAAACGGTAAGGCTTCAATGTCACCGGCACACCATGAAAACGCGGAGTCTGGCAATCGGTACTGAGCATGCTGGAGCATGCCCATGGCCATATCCATACCGACAACCTGCGCGCCAGGATAACGCTGCTGCAGTTCCACCGTCTGACTGCCCGTCCCTGAACCAAGATCAAGGACACGTACCATTTCCACTACGGATGGCAGACCCAGCATGGCCTTACGCGCCACAACGCGCTGCAACGTTGCAGCACTGTCGTATGTCTTGGCGGCCCGGCTGAAGTTATCTGCTATACGTTGCCGGTGTCGTGGGTACAGAGCGCTTTCTTTATATTGGATCATGCGTTCTCCCGCACCAGTTTATCGATATCGCTGACGATAATGTCAGGCATCTCCAACCAGAAGGTATGCCCTCCTTCAACGGCTTTAATGACGTGTTGTGAATAACGTTTAAATAGCGCCTGACTCAGTGTAAACGGCACCAGCGCATCCTGTTCAGCAACCCAGTGCGTTACCGGACAGGTCAAATCCGCGAGCTGAGAACGTGTATCGGTCTCTCGGAGCAGCGTTAACAGTGACGACAATTGCTCAGCATCACATTCAACATCCGCCAAAGCCTTACGGATCAACCTCACGGTTTCTCGTTGCTGCGCGCCCCCTTGAGAGCAGAGCATGCAGAATTGTTTCAGCGTCTGAGAGCACGACGCAGAGACGCCATGCTCAAAATCAGAAAATACCGTCTCGGGCATCGCATCCGGCCAATCGCTGCGCTGCACAAAGCAGGGGTTCGATGCCAGTGTCAGTAGCCCCTTAACCTGATGGGGATACATAGCGGCAAACAAGGTCGCCAACTGCCCTCCCATTGACCAGCCCGCCAGAATCACTGACTCACCTGCCAAAAGGTTGGATAACGCGTCAGTCATTGCTGACCAACTGACACTACCAACCGTCAGCCCGTGTTCATGGAATCCCGGCAAAGAAACGACATTGACCGTATAACAGTCTGACAACTTCTCCACCAGAGGCTGCATCACTGCTGACGGCATCCCCCAACCCGCAATCAAAACGACTTGTGGTTTCATGCCGCTACCTCAGGCACCTTTCGAGCGACCTGCTCCAAAGCCGTCAACAAGCGGTCAACCTGTTCCTGGGTATGCGTTGCACTAAAGGTTACCCGTAAACGGGCACTGCCCTGTGGTACCGTCGGTGGACGAATGGCGGTGACCAGAATACCGCTGTCCGCGAGCGCACGGCTCATTGCCAGTGCCCGATCAGCCGAACCCACGTGAATAGGCTGTATGGGAGTAGACGACGCCATCAAAGGAATACCGAGTGTTTCACATCCTGCGCGAAACCGTTGGATCAACGTTGACAGGTGCTCACGCCGCCAGGACCCCTTACGCACTATAGAGAGACTGGCACGGGTTGCTTCCGCCACTGCAGGCGGCATGGCCGTGGTATAAATGTAGGTTCTGGCAAACTGGATCAGGGTTTCAATCAACGCCTCGCTGCCAGCCACAAAAGCACCGGCGGTTCCAAAGGCTTTACCCAGGGTGCCCATCAGCACAGGCAGATCATCCTGCGATAAATCAAAATGATCGGCACAACCACGACCTTCATTCCCGAGGCAACCAAAACCATGGGCATCATCCACCATCAACCAGGCATCATGGGAACGCGTCAGTGCAGACAATTCACGCAATGGCGCAATATTGCCATCCATACTGAACACGCCGTCGGTCACCACCAATTTTCGATGTGCCGTCGATCGCGTCAGACGCTGTGCAAGATTGTCGCAGTCTGCGTGGAGATAACGCTGGAAACGCGCACCGGAAAGGCGTCCCGCATCCAGTAAAGAAGCATGGTTCAGTCGATCCTGAAATACCGCATCACCACTGCCCAACAAGGCGCTGATGACGCCCAGGTTGGCCATATACCCCGTAGAGAACAACAGAACCCTTGAGCGTCCGGTGAATTCTGCTAATTCTTCTTCCAGCTGATGATGCGCACGACTATGACCGACTATCAGATGGGATGCACCTCCCCCCACACCGTAGACATCTGTCGCTTGCTTGAACGCCGCAACTACATCAGGATGATTCGCCAGCCCAAGATAATCATTGCTACAGAATGCCAGGCAACGCTGACCATCAATCACCAACTCCGGTGCCTGCGGGCCATCCACCAGCAGGCGCTGCCGATACAGCGACTGCGCACGGCGCTCGGCCAGCGCCGTCTCCAGCGCAAAGGCGGTCATGCGCTTATGCCTGTGCTGCGTCGTAGAAGAATTCGCTATCCTGCTGTGCCTGAATCTGTTCCTGAAGCCGGGCTTCATGCTCAGCTTCAGACTGACACTCTTCCCGTTCTTCCGGTTTGATGCCCAGCCGTTTGAACAGTTGCATGTCTTTCTGGGCTTCAGGATTCGGCGTGGTCAGCAATCTTTCACCATAGAAAATGGAGTTGGCACCGGCGAGGAATGTCAGGGCCTGCATCTCTTCATTCATATTCTCGCGGCCGGCAGACAGGCGAACATGGGACTTTGGCATCATGATCCGTGCAACCGCGATGCAGCGAACAAAGTCGAAGGGGTCGATATCCTCCACATGATCCAGCGGCGTGCCCTCTACTTTGACCAGCATGTTGATCGGCACACTTTCCGGGTGCTCAGGCAGGTTTGCCAGCTGGATCAGCAGATTGGCACGGTCCCGAATGGTTTCGCCCATGCCCACAATACCGCCGCTACAGATTTTCATGCCAGCATCCCGAACATACGACAATGTTTGCAGACGGTCGGAATACGTACGTGTGGTGATAATGCTGCCGTAGAACTCCGGCGAGGTATCCAGGTTGTGGTTGTAATAATCCAGACCAGATTCAGCCAGCGCCTGCGTCTGTTCCTGGGTCAACTTACCGAGTGTCATGCAGGTTTCCAGCCCCAGTCTCTTGACGCCTTCCACCATCTTCAACACGTACGGGAAATCTTTCGCTGGCGGATTTTTCCAGGCGGCGCCCATACAGAAACGGGTTGCACCGGCCTTCTTCGCCAGCTCCGCCTCTTCCAGCACCTTCTGGACCTGCATCAACTTTTCCTTGTCCAGCCCGGTGTTGTAATGACCACTCTGGGGACAATACTTGCAGTCTTCCGGACAGGCGCCCGTCTTGATGGACAACAGGGTACTGACCTGGACCCGGTTCGGATCAAAATACTGCCGGTGTACCTGCTGGGCGCGGAACATCAGGTCACTGAAAGGAAGGGTGAAAAGTTGCTCGACTTCATCAAGGGTCCAGTCGCTGCGGACCAGGCTGTCGGTATTATTCATCGTGGCCTTCGGCTGTCTTCATTATCTGCTTCTGATGCCGTCCCGGTTCGTGCCGAAACCAGCGTTATGGCTCGCATTGTATGACGGCATGCGCCACTGTCAACCGACACAGCACACCACAGGTTTACAGCTGCTCACTTATTAATCAGAAAAACTTATAACACTTTTCTGCAGCCCGCCCGACTTTATACCACACTGCTTCTCTCTTCATGGACGATACGTGATCAACCGTTTTAGCAATAAATAACATGATCCAATCCCTGAAATACAAACTGCAATCATTGATTACATTGTCCTGCCTGTTATGCCGCGATGCCTGCCAATGGCCGGACAGGCTATGCCGGGGCTGTATCGACAGCCTGCCTCGCATTCAGCACGCCTGCATGCTGTGCAGTGAACCTCTGCCGCACCGTGACGATGGCCACCTGTGCGGCACCTGTCAGAAACAGGGGCGAACCTTTGACAGTTGTACGTCGGCGTTCCTCTATCAGCCCCCCGTATCTGACATGTTGCAGCGTCTGAAATACCATGATCAGCTGGCCTTCGCGCATCCGCTGGCCTCCCTGCTGGCAAACACACTGCAAACGCATTATCGCGCCGAGCCCTTGCCGGAAGTCATCCTGCCGATTCCACTGCACCGAACACGGTTATTGCAGCGGGGATATAACCAATCAACCGTGCTGGCCCGCCACCTCAGCCGACACATGATGATTCCCACAGATCACCGACTCTTAAAAAGGGAGCGAGCAACCCAACCTCAGCTGGCACTGACAACCCATCAGCGGCGCCAGAATGTCAGGGGAACCTTTACCTGCAAAACGCCCGGCTACCATCACGTCGCCCTTCTGGATGACATTGTCACCACCGGCGCAACCGTTGAGGAACTCAGCAGACTGCTGAAACGTCATGGCGTTAAACACGTCGATATCTGGTGTGTCGCCAGAACACCGCCAGGATAATGAAAGCACCGGGAATACATGAATAAAGACTGCAAGAAGACAGCCCCAAGGTTTAGACTTAGCACACCTTTATCCAACCTCAGGATGTCCGAATGAGCAATGCTATGCAGAACCATCCCTACGACCCACTCACTCCCGATACGGTCCTGGATGCGGTCGAGTCTGCGGGCATGCTAACCGATGCACGAATACTGGCGCTGAACAGTTATGAAAACCGGGTGTACCAGGTGGGGCTGGAAGATGATGCACCGGTCATTGCCAAGTTTTACCGCCCGGGCCGCTGGACCCGGCAACAGATAGAGGAAGAGCACGACTTCACGCTGGAACTGGCAGACAACGAGCTGCCTGTTGTCGCCCCGATGAAACTTGATAATGGTAAAACCCTGCACGAATTCAATGGTTTCCTGTTTTCGCTGACGCCACGCCGTGGCGGTCACGCGCCAGAACTGGATAACCCCGACCACCTGTTTCAGCTCGGTCGCCTGATGGGCCGTATTCACAAGATTGGTGAAACCAAGCCGTTTACCCTTCGGCCGGGCATCACCCTGCAGCGTTTTGTCAAAGACAGCATTGCCTATTTGCTGGATAACCAGTTTATCCCTGAGTCACTGATGCCAGCATATACCACATTGACCAATGACCTGGTTGATAAGCTTGAACATATAAAGCACGCGTATCACTACAACCTGATTCGCCTGCACGGTGATGCCCACTGCGGGAATATCCTCTGGCGCGATGATTACTTTCACTTTGTCGATTTTGATGACTGCGTTAACGGCCCGGCTATTCAGGACCTCTGGATGTTTCTGTCCGGAGACCGCAACAATCAAACCGCGCAATTATCAGAGCTGATGGACGGCTACGGGGAATTCAACGATTTCAACCCGGTCGAACTGAACCTGATTGAATACTTCCGCACACTACGCATTATCAACTACAGCGCCTGGCTGGCCAGACGCTGGGATGACCCTGCCTTCCCCATGGCATTCCCCTGGTTTAACTCTGAACGCTACTGGGCCGACCATATTCTGGAACTTCGCGAGCAGCTGGCGGCACTGGATGAACCGGTACTCACACTCTACTAAACCGCTGCTGCCAGCGAGATAGTCCACAGGCATCTATGCTTAGCCACTTTGAACGATTCAGGTGTAACCATAGATGTCTGCTTATCGAACATTCATTCCCACAACGTTGTTAGTGCTCAGCCTTAATAGCCATGCCAGCGCCATACACTCGGATAATGGGCAAGCTTTTCAGGGCATCTGGAAAAATCAGCGCGGCTCAACGCTGGAGCTAGGCAATGTGAATGCCATCAGACCGGCAGGGCAGAACCTCATTGAAGGTGTATTCCATGCCGCAGTGACGGTAACCCCAGAGTGCGTTGATTACCCCTTGCCGGTGCTGGCGACTTACAATGGTAACGCCATTGCCATGATGATAAATTTTCAACCCTGCGGTTCACCGTCTGTTGTATCCATCTCTGGCTACCTGACAGAGGACGGCCAGCTCGAAACCCATTGGATCGCCAGAAAGAAAGGACCTGATACAGTCAGCGCCTGGTTCTTTAACCGGGATGTGTATACCCGCGAGACAAACGCTAACTGACGCCATCGTGATAGTGGGTCACTGCACCATGGCATTGACCCATGGAAAACCAATCAGCACCAGTGTTGCCAGAAACACAACGGCCATAATAAAACCCAGCTTCCAAAAAGTGCCGGCAGGAATAAAACCGGAACCGTACCAGATGGGGCCAGGGCCGGCCGCATAGGGTGTAATCACACCCATCAGCCCCAGCGTAAAACAGAGCAACAGACTGAGCTTCATTTCAGATAAACCTGGAACCGCGATGGATAACTGAATAAACACCGGCAACAACGCGGTGACATGGGCCGTGATACTGGCAAAGAAATAGTGCAGCACAAAAAATAGGATAACCATCAACATCATCACCAGGTCCGGTGCATAACCCTTTAGCAGGACACCGGCTTCACCGCTGAACCAGGCAAGAAAACCCGTTTGCCCAAGCCCACCGGCCAACGTGACCAGGGTGGCAAACCAGATCAGGACATTCCATGCCTGCTTGTTGCCAATGATGTCATCCCAACTCACAACACCGCCCAACATCATCAGGCACAACACCAATAAACCGACCGTCGTGCTATTCATCAGGCTGCCGCCAAATATCCACAACAGCAACGCCAGCAAGGCCAGCAAGGCCATTTTTTTCTCAGCACCACTTAGTGGACCGAGTGCAACCAATTCCTTGCCAGCCCAATCGGGAATGCTTTCAGACAGTTTGATGGTCGGCGGGCAGATTAAATAGCTGATCAACGGCACCAACAGAAAGAGAATAATGCCTACTGGCAGAAATCCCGTGAACCACACCATCCAGCCGATCTCGGTACCGAGCAGTTTTTCCACAATCGACATAGCCAGCAGGTTGGGCGCCAGCGCGGTCAGGAACATGGAACTGGTGACACAGGTCGCAGCAAAACCGGTCCAACACAGGTAACGCCCGATTTTTTCAGGTTCTTGCTCAGGGGTTGAACCGTAGATCGCAGGGATATTGTTGACGATAGGAAAAATGGTACCGCCACTGCGCGCTGTATTAGAGGGAATAAAAGGCGCCAGAACCAGATCAGCAAGGGCCACGGCATACCCCATGCCCAGGCTTCTTCGTCCCAGCTTTTTAATCAGAAATAATGCAATGCGGCGCCCAAGTCCGGACTTCTGGTATCCCAGCGCAAACATGAACGCCACGAAAATGAGCCAGACCGTACTGTTTTTAAAACCTGACAAGCCCCAGTTAATCGCTGCTTTGGCCGTCACTTCTACACCCGGTTCTACCGCGACCAACCGAAACACAACAGCGATCACAATACCAATCAGTCCCACCGCTGCAGCCGGCACCGGCTCCAATACCAGCGCCACCACAACACCAAGAAACAATGCAAAGTAAGACCACGCATCGGAGGACAAGCCATCAGGCACCGGTATCAACCACACGATGATGGCCACCAAAAGCGGCATGATTTTTTTTACCAGAGAAGCAGTCACGGTGTTACCTCATCAGCAAGCCTGAACACCTATCCCTGATAAACACATACAGAGGCTTTCCCTATTGAGACTTGACTGCAAGTTTAGCCTTTATCACCCAAATCACAGTGATGAATAATGATTGACAGTTTTGCCAACCAAACTGTCAATATCAGCCAAAAATTAAAAGCAATCAGCTAAAGTCAACCTAACGTGTTAAATGAAAATGAACTTTTCAGTTATCTGTGCGTCATAAGCTTTAGCACAAACCAATACTAGAAACTGATGAATATTAATTGCGATAGTCTACCTGTCATCTTCACCGTAACCAGTGAGAAATCACCGTCCCCCTGGCTTACTGAACAGGTGGGCGAAGTGACTATTAGCCAAGACGGCCAAACAAGTGAGCCTGTGACCTATCACGGTATTCCAGCAACTGTGTTGGATAACCCTGTAAACACTATTCCTTTAGGACATAAAGTATCACATCAACCGAAAAAACAACGTCAGGTTTCAATATTTTCTGTTTCTCAAAGAGAGGAAATAAATCCCTCGCAGAAAAGCACAAAGGGTATTTCTTTGCTAACTGGAAATTCTGCAGATCTACAAAGCGAAACCATTGTTTATTATATTCCCCAACACAATGTCATTGACATACCACCCCAAGGTAAAACCGAGGTATTGAATGGCGCCGATTACGTAAACCAAGACAGTTCACACCACATATTAAACCCTGGTAATGATCCGATGCCGTTCTGCCAACAGTTCAAAGATGGAGCAGGAAAGATTGTCGTAACAGGAAAACTAAACAGTTACTTCGAAGACTACGATAAAGAAGTGATTAAAAAAGTCTATGACTATTTTTCTCAGAACATTACAGGCGCAAATGCCAAAAAACACTACCTCCAGACCATGAGAGCGCTACTAAGAAAGCACTCAAATAAAATAGCTGCACACGAAAGTAGAAAAAGAAAATCGAATGCCAGTCAAAAACAAGAAGAAGAACTTGTTCAAGCCAGAAAATCTTTAAAAGAAGCCAGAACATTAACTAATGCGCTTGAGTCACAACTGCAAGCTGCTTTCACTAACAGGGATCATCCTGTCCACAATACACTTTCACAATTAAAGGCAGTATTAGAGAACGTACCAGCAGACTAAGCATATCAAGCAGGATGGACACTTAACTCAACACCTTTTGAATTCACCATCCTTTTTTTGATTTCGGCATCTAAACACTGATTTTAAATCATTCGACGACTATTGCCACTAAACAAGTATGAATTGACATCACTTAACAGTATCCAACACAACAACTACAGAATAACCACTACAAAAAAACAAAAACGACCGTCCAATCCACTATTTTCATACGATCGTACCGAAGCAGATACGTAAGTTCCCCGAAGGGTTTTTGCCGGTTTCACACTGATAGACTTCCGCCGACCTCCCACATTCCATTTTATAAAGCCTGAGAGGACTGGATGCAGAAACACACAAGACTACCGACAATCACGCAGATTATTATTTGCCTTGCCGGCTTTCTTGGCCTGGCGTTTTCCTTTACCTCCCTGCTGAATCTTCCTATTCAGCTGGCCCTCTATATCGCCTGGTTCATCATTATGGCGCTGGGCATCTGGCTGGGCCATAACTACAAAGATCTCGAAGAGGCCGCCACCCAGGGGATTTCCAAGGGGATGGGCGCCATCCTGATTCTGATCGCCGTTGGCGCACTGGTCGGCACCTGGATTGCCGGCGGTATTGTCCCCGGGATCATTTACTACGGCCTGAAGATCATCCACCCCTCCATCTTCCTGCTGGCGACCCTGATCATCTGCTCTGTTACTGCACTCGCCACAGGCACATCCTGGGGTGCTGCCGGTACTGCGGGTATCGCCATGATGGGTATCGGTGAAGGCCTCGGTATTCCGCTGCCTCTGGTGGCTGGTGCGGTTCTGTCCGGCGTTTACTTTGGCGACAAGCTGTCTCCGCTGTCAGACAGTGTCATCCTGGCCTCCAGTATGTCCGGCGTGGAAACCTTTGAGCACATCAAGGGCATGCTGCCAATCAGCCTGACCAGCTACATTCTGACCGCCATTATGTTCACCTTTGCCGGCATGCAATACGGCGGTAATGTTGATATGTCGCAGGTCGAAACGGTTATGGCCGCACTGGAGCAGAGCTTCAACATCAGCCCCATGGCTTTTGTGCCCGTCGTGTTGGTTATTGCCCTGCTGGCTAACAAGAAGCCTTCTTTCCCGGTCATCAGCTTTGGTGCTGTACTGGGTGTCGTCTGGGCCATTGCTTTCCAGAACAAGGACCTGATCTCTGCCGTTCAGAGCGCCTGGAGCCCCTTCAGCATCACTTCTGGTGTTGATTTCATCGACAACATCCTGAGCCGTGGCGGTATTGCCTCCATGCTGGGCTCTGTGGCCGTGATCATCTTCGGTCTTGGTTTTGGTGGCCTGCTGGATCGTGTGGGCATCCTGCAGGTTATTGCTGACAAGATGACTGCGTTCATCACTAACGCCAGCAACCTGACGGTTTCCACCCTGTTCACCGCTTTTCTGGCCAACATCTTCGGCAGCGCCATGTATGTGTCGCTGATCCTGACCCCGAAGATCATGTCCAAGAATTATGACCGCCTGGGCCTGCATCGCAAAATGCTGTCCCGTAACGCAGAGTTTGGCGGCACGCTGACCAGCGGCATGGTGCCCTGGAGCGACAACGGTATCTTCATGGCTGGCGTACTGGGTGTCCCAACCCTCGCCTACCTGCCGTACATGTGGCTGAGCTTTACCTGCATCATCCTGACCATTGCGTTCACCATGCTGGGTAAATTCATCAGCACGGCATCAGAAGCCCCTGCAACCGTCAGCAATGACAGCTGTGCAGCACCCGCTGCGGCCAGCTAATCCCCCCGACGGGCGCTCCAATGGAACGCCCGTCAGTTAATCTACGGATTGCACTATCCGTAAAACCCTCTATAAAGAGCGCCCATCCCGACTCAGGCCTGCACCCTGCACCTGAGTACCCGGTACTGTTAATTCAGCCTTACTCTGTAGCGAGGGCGCCATGAACTTTACCCGTCTCTTCAAGTCATGCCTGCTGGCGATTGCCGTGCCGGTGTTATCGGCTTCCGCCAATACCAGCAATAACCTGTACATCTATAATTGGAGCGAATTCATTTCGCCCAATGCCGTACCTGACTTTGAAAAGAAAACCGGCATTGATGCCGTTTACGATGTCTATGACAGTAATGAAGTCCTGGAAGCCAAGCTGCTGTCCGGGCACAGTGGTTACGACGTTGTCTTTCCATCCCACGACTTTCTGGCCCACCAGATCAAGGCTGGCGTCTATTCTCCACTCGACAAATCCAAGCTGACCAATGTCAAAAACATCGATCCACAGACCATGAAACTGCTGGATTCAGTGGATCCGGGCAACCAGTACGGCATTCCCTACCTGGCCCAGACCACGGGTATTGGTTACAACCCTGAGAAGGTGAAGCAGTACCTGGGCAAAGATGCGCCAGTGGACAGCTGGGCGCTGATCTTTGAGCCTGAGAATATGAAAAAGCTCTCCCAGTGCGGTGTTGCGTTCCTGGATGCCCCTACCGAGGTGCTGCCCTCAGTCCTGAAATACATGGGCAAGGATCCCAACTCCCAAAACGCGAAGGACTACAAGCTGGCAGCTGAGAAACTGGCCAAGGTGGCGCCTTATATCACTTATTTCCACTCATCCAAGTACATCACCGACCTGGCCAATGGTGATATCTGCGTAGCGCTGGGTTGGTCCGGTGATATGTTCATGGCCAATGAACGCGCTCACGACGCCAAGAACGGCGTTAACATCGCGTACAGTATTCCCAAGGAAGGCGCTGCCATTTCCTACGATGTGATGGCCATTCCAGCCGATGCCAGCAACAAGGAGAACGCCTATCGCTTCATCAATTACATGATGGAGCCCAAGGTTATCGCCGGTGTCACCGACTACGTCTACTTTGCCAACCCGAACAAGGAGGCCACGCCGCTGGTTGACGCCAAACTGCGCGATAACAAGGGCGTTTACCCACCCGCTGAAGTGGAGCAGAACCTGTTCCTGTTCAAGCCCCTGCCCAACAAGGTCAAGCGCACCATCACCCGGGAATGGACCCGGTTGAAAACCGGTGCCTGAAGACTGGATTTGAATGGCCGATAGCCATTTAGGCGGAGCGACCGGAGGAAGGCCGTTTCGCCGTCTGCAGCCCATGGAGGGGCTGTAGGATCCAACCTGAACCATCGACCCAATGGTTCACTGGCAGCAGGGATAGCCATGACAATCCAGCGGGATCTTAGGGATTTCAGCATTCTTGTCGTCGCAGAACGGGAATTACTGCGACGGATTCTGGTCTGCATGCTCAAGGGTGAGCGCTGTGCCCGCATACTGGCCGTTGAAAGCGCTCAGGGCGCCATTAATGCCCTGCACCGAGATCATTACCATCTCATGCTTTGCGACCAGGCCATACGCCCGGACGCAACAGACCTGCTCTACCAGGTTCGCTCGGGAAGAGCCGGCTGTGTTCGTGACATTCCTGCCGTTTTATTGACACACCGGGACAAGCCCGGTTTACCTGATATGGCCAGTGTCCTACAGGTACATAGCTGCCTGACCCGCCCGGTCACCTCCGACCAGTTACGCGATGCCATTATTGATGCGGTTGAAGACCCTGTCGCCCTGCGTGAACCGGACGCCTATCGCGTGGTTGTCGAACCGCCTTCTTTTCTGGGAGGGGAGCGATGAACAACGATCCCTCCGAACTGATCGTGATCGTCGTTGAAGAGCATGACTTTCAACGGGCTATGGCCGTGAAGGTTCTGGAAGATATCGGCTGCCGACAGGTATTGAGCGCCCACTGCGGACAGGACTGCCTGGAAAAGATCGTCAACTACCCGGAACCCGTCAATATCGTCTTCAGTCAGCTTGATATGAGCCCCATGGACGGTATTGAACTGCTCCGTCACCTGGGCGAACAGCAGCTGTCAGAAGCGTTTGTCATTGTGGATTTCATTGACTTCGCCGTCCTTCGTACACTGGAAGATATGGCTGAACAACTTGGCCTCAACGTCCTGGGCAACATCGAACAGACGTTTACCCGGGACTGTGCCGAGATGATCATGGATCGCTACTTTGATTTTCATCGCAAGAAGCAGCCGGACACCTACAGCAACACACTGACCCGCCACGACATCATAGAAGGACTAACGACTAATCAGTTCATGACCTGGTACCAGCCCAAAGTCTGGATCGAAACTGGCGAATGGTTTGCGGCTGAAGCGCTGTCACGCTGGGTACATCCTGACCACGGCATGATCTACCCGGATCAATATATTCCTGTTCTGGAAGAAATGGGCGTCATTGATAAGCTGACCTGGCATCAGATCCACGTCATCGCCGAAGACCTGCACCGCTGGCTCAATCTGGGAAAGAAAATAGCCGTTTCCATCAACATCTCGCCCTCGATGCTCGACGATCGCACGCTGGCCGGAAAACTGGCCGAAGTCACGGACCACTACAATATTGGTCACGACCAGCTGATCCTTGAAATCACAGAATCCATGCTGATGGAAAACCTGGCCCATAGCCTGGAAACCATCGCACGCATGAAGCTAAAAAACTTCACCCTCTCCATGGATGATTTCGGTACGGGTTATTCCAACCTTCACCAGCTGGAGCGGATGCCCTGCTCCGAATTAAAACTCGACAAATCCCTGGTGACTGGCGCTTACGAGAACCCAACCCGAAAAGTCATTCTGGAATCCAATATCGAAATGGCCCAGAAACTCGGCATGAAAACGGTGGG
This sequence comes from Kistimonas asteriae, assembly GCF_018263925.1. Classification (GTDB taxonomy): domain Bacteria; phylum Pseudomonadota; class Gammaproteobacteria; order Pseudomonadales; family Endozoicomonadaceae; genus Kistimonas; species Kistimonas asteriae. The sequence goes on along the minus strand of NZ_JAEVHF010000002.1, from coordinate 427,083 downwards.
CGAAGGCGTAGAGACCGCCGAAGACTGGTTCCTGCTGGAAGAGCTCGGCTGCTCCATCGGCCAGGGTTACCTGATTGGCAAATCCATGCCGGCCAGCGACCTGTTCACCTGGGCCGCTGACTGGAGTATCCGCTATAAACAGATGATGAATCAAAAAAGCTGATCCACCGGCTGTCAGGTTAGCCTTTCAGCCCCCTTTCCCTCCCGTATCCGCAAATGCCGAAACACAGAGAAAAACTGGTCAAACTTTAACCTTCCACTATTGCGCGACGCCTTGTCCTTCTCTAGAATGCGCGATTCTTCTATGAAGTCCGGAACTAGCGTTTATGCTGGTTCCAACTCCTTGCCTTACCGGAAGCGGACTCGTCCTGCTCCCTGGAAGGCTGTTTAACCCGTAAGGAGCTACAATGCGTCATTACGAAATCGTATTTCTGGTACATCCGGACCAGAGTGAACAAGTACCTGCAATGATCGACCGTTACAAGAAGGTCATCGCTGAAGGCAACGGTTCCATCCACCGCCTGGAAGACTGGGGCCGCCGTCAACTGGCTTACCCAATCAACAAGATCCACAAAGCTCACTACGTCATGCTGAACATCGAATGCGGCAACGACGTACTGGCTGAACTGGAAAACACCTTCCGTTTCAACGACGCCGTTCTCCGTAACATGGTTATCCGTCGTAACGAAGCGATCACCGAACAGTCCATCATGATGCAGCAGGAAGAGCGTCGTGACGACCGTCGTGATGATCGTCGTGAGCGCCGTGATGATCGTCGTGAGCGTACCGAAGAAGCCACTGCTGAAGCACCTGCTGCTCCCGCTGCGCCTGCTTCTGAAGAGTCCGCTGAGTAATCCGTCGCGGATTATCACACCGTTACGAATAACGTTCTGAAAAGAACCATTTGAGGAGACGTCGTTATGGCACGTTACTTCCGCCGCCGGAAATTCTGCCGTTTTACCGCTGAAGGCGTACAGGAAATTGATTACAAGGACCTGAACACCCTGAAGGCGTATGTTACCGAAACCGGCAAGATTGTACCCAGCCGCATCACCGGTACCAAGGCTCGCTACCAGCGCCAGCTGGCCACTGCGATCAAGCGTGCGCGCTACATCGCGCTGCTGCCGTACACTGATCGCCACTAAGCGGGTTCATCGCCCGTTGTTCGGGCGGGTTTAATCCCATGGGGGGACGTATGCGCGCTTTAGCAGAACTGATCATGCGGGGACGGGGCGCCGCCATTGCCGTGGCAGCGATCGCCTGTGCTGTACCGATGATGTTCTGGTTGAGTGCAGCAGCAGTAGCATTGGTGACCCTGCGTCGCGGCTGGCATGACGGGCTCCAGGTCTTTATCTGGACACTGTTACCGGCCGGCGCCTGGGCTTGGATGGGGCAACCTTCGGCACTATTCTGTCTGGTCGGCACCATGGCCATGTCCTACAGTCTGCGCCGAACGGCTTCGTGGCCAGTTGCGTTGATGACGCTGGTACCGGCCGGTGCCCTGATGGCACTGGTTATCAGCGATTATTACGCACCGCAGGTTGCCCATGCCATGGACATTCTGCGGCAGCTGTATGGCCCGAACCTCGAGACATTGTTTCCCGAGGGCGCCAATCTCAGCCAGGAACAGATCCTGACACTGCTGGAAACCAGCTTTGTCCGGACAGCCAGTTTCATTATTGCCGGCGGCGCCGTACTGGCGTTGATACTGGCCCGTGGCTGGCAGGCCATGCTCTACAATCCCGGCGGTTTCAGGACAGAGTTTCATCGCCTGCGCCTGACACCGATGGTGACCGTTGTATTGTTGGGACTGTGGCTTCTGGCCATGTCCAGCACCAGCCTGGTCACCGCCGCGATACAGCCAGTCCTGTTGATGCCTTTACTGGTCGCAGGTATTGCGCTGATGCATGGTCTCGCGGGGCTGCGTGGGCTTGGCAAGGCCTGGCTGCTGCCATTTTATGTGCTGCTGCTCGCATTTTACCCTGTGGTTGTATTGCTAGCCTGCCTTGACAGCCTGTTGGACTTTCGGGGACGCCTCGAAAACAGGATGCAAGGTTAAATCGATGCATTGTTCAACAGGTTCAAGGTAGATTAAGAGGTAAGCGAGATGGAAGTTATTCTTCTGGAAAAAGTCGCCAATCTGGGCGATCTGGGTACTCAGGTCAAGGTCAAGGCCGGCTACGGTCGTAACTACCTGATTCCTTTCGGTAAGGCTGTGCCTGCCACCAAGGCTAACGTTGCTGATTTCGATGCGCGTCGTGCAGAGCTGGAAAAGGCGGCTGCCGCCAAGCTGGCTGAAGCCGAGAAGCGTGCTGCTTCCCTGGCTGAAATCGAGCTGACCATCACTGCCAAGGCTGGTGATGAAGGTAAGCTGTTCGGCTCCATCGGCACACGTGACCTGGCTGACGCCATCACATCTGCCGGCGTTGAAGTAGCCAAGAGCGAAGTTCGCATGCCTACCGGTCCTATCCGTATGGTTGGCGAATACGACATCGCTGTACAGCTGCACTCCGACGTAGCATCCAGCGTCAAGGTATTCATCGAAGCCGAGTAATCGTTTTCGATATTACCTGTGATGTGAAAAAACGCCTGTGCCTGCACAGGCGTTTTTTTTCGCCCCGGCGATTAATACAACCTTTGTTGTTTTCCTGCCCTGCAAGGGTAGTATTAAGGTTTCTTTTCTTTTTCATGTGATCAGTCGACAGCGTATCTATGTTGGAAGCAGCCCATCATCCCGAACTGCCCATTGACGAGGCCATGGCCAGCCTGAAGACCCCACCGCACTCCATCGAGGCGGAGCAGTCGGTACTGGGCGGCCTGATGCTGGACAACGATGCCTGGGATCATGTCGCAGAAAAAATCGGCGCGGTGGATTTTTATAATCCCGCGCACAAAAAAATCTTCGAATGCATCGAGGAACTGGCCAAGCAGTCTAACCCGTTTGATCCGGTGACGCTGGCCGGCGAATTGGAGCGTCGCAGCCTGCTGAGTGACTGTGGCGGCATCCCCTACCTGACAGAACTGGTGGAAAGCATCCCCAGTGTTGCGAATATCCGCGCTTATGCCGGCATTGTCTACGAACGGGCTGTTTTACGGCGCCTGATCAGCGCCTCACAGGACATTGCCGATAACGCCTATAACCCGGAAGGGCGCAACAGTGACGACCTGCTGGAGATGGCCGAACGGGCTATTTTCCAGATCGCTGAAGATCGCGCAAAAGAAGGTGGCCCGATCGACATGCGGGAGCTGTTGAAAAAAGCCATCGACAAAATTGATGAGCTGTTCAACACCGGCGACGCCATTACCGGAATCACAACCGGCTTTAATGATCTGGACGAAATGACCTCGGGGCTGCAACCGTCCGATATGATCGTCGTGGCGGCTCGTCCCTCCATGGGTAAGACCACCTTTGCCATGAACCTGGTAGAGAACGCCCTGATGGCAACGGACAAAAGTGTCGTCGTCTTCAGCCTGGAAATGCCGGCCGAACAGTTGATGATGCGTTGTTTATCATCACTCGGACGCATCAATCAGGGCAAAGTAAGAACCGGAAAACTGGAAGAGGACGATTGGCCCAGGCTGTCTTCCGCTGTAGAACGCCTGAAAGACAAAAAGCTCTTCATCGACGATACTGCCGGCATCAGCCCGCAGGAAATGCGCTCCCGTCTTCGCCGGATTGTTCGGGAACACGGCGACCTTGCGATGATCATGGTGGATTACCTGCAGCTCATGCAAATCCCCGGATACAGTGAAGGCCGAACTAACGAGATCTCTGAAATATCCCGTTCCCTCAAAGCCATGGCCAAGGAGTTCAAGGTTCCTGTCATTGCCCTGTCCCAGCTCAACCGCTCCCTGGAGCAGCGTCCCAACAAGCGCCCTGTTAACTCTGACCTGCGGGAATCCGGTGCGATCGAGCAGGACGCCGACGTCATCATGTTCATCTACCGGGACGAAGTCTATAACCCGGATACTGAATATAAAGGTGTGGGTGAAATCATTATCGGGAAACAGCGTAACGGGCCTATCGGCAGCGTGAGACTGGCCTTTCTCGGTCAATACACCCGGTTTGAGAACCTGGCACCGGGTGCTTACAGCGACTTTGATGAATAACAGCCTGCGCCACTGAACCGTGGCGCAAGTCAGTTAACAGTATCAGACAGATTCCGCCAGTGCCTGATTCAGGTCCGCGAGAATATCATCAATATGTTCAATACCGATGGACAGGCGCACCATGTCACGACTGACACCAGCAGCTACCAACTCATCGTCGTCCAGCTGACGGTGCGTTGTTGAAGCCGGATGACAGGCCAACGATTTGGCGTCGCCGATATTGACCAGGCGTGTGACCAGCTGCAACGCATCAATAAACCGTGCACCTGCAACCTGCCCCCCCTTGATCCCGAAACTCAGAATGCCGGAAGGCTGGCCCTTCAGGTATTTCTGGCAGAGTTGATGATCCGGGCTACCGGGTAGTCCCGCATAATTCACCCATTCCACCTGATTATGATCACGCAGGAATTCAGCGGCTTTCAGCGCATTCTCGCAATGACGCTCCATTCGCAGCGACAGGGTTTCCAGCCCCTGCAAAATCATGAACGCATTCATGGGTGATATGGCCGCACCGGTATTACGCAAGGGCACAACACGGGCGCGTCCAATAAACGCCGCCGGGCCCATTGCCTCGGTATAAACGACACCGTGATAAGAGGGATCAGGCTCGTTAAGCACCGGGAAGCGATCCTTGTGATCGGCCCACGGGAACTTGCCGGAATCCACAATGACACCACCAATGGTTGTGCCATGTCCGCCCATATATTTGGTGAGGGAATGGACGACAATATCCGCGCCATGTTCGATAGGCCGCCATAACGCCGGTGATGCCACCGTGTTATCCACAATCAGCGGAACACCCTGCGCGTGAACCGCCTTCGCCAGTGCTTCAATATCAACAATATTCCCCAGTGGGTTGCCGATACTTTCACAGAATACCGCCTTGGTATTCGCATCAATCAGATCCACCAGCGCATCAATGTCATCATGGGATGCAAAGCGGACGTCGATACCTTGTTTGGGCAGCGTATGTGCAAACAGGTTGTAGGTACCACCATACAGTTTGTTGATGCTGACAATATTATCGCCTACCTCAGCAATGGTCTGGATGGCGTAGGTAATCGCAGCCATGCCCGATGAAAGCGCCAATCCGGCGATGCCGCCTTCCATAGCCGCCACCCGCTGCTCCAGCACCGCTGTCGTCGGATTCGTGATGCGGGTATAGATATTACCTTCCACTTTCAGGTCAAACAGGTCGGCGCCATGCTGGGTATTATCAAAGGCGTAAGATGTCGTTTGGTAAATGGGAACAGCAACGGCTTTCGTCGTTGGATCGGGTGAATATCCGGCGTGAACAGCCTGGGTTTCCAGCTTCATCGTTATGTCTGCCCTGCTTTATTGTTTGGGTTTGTAGACCGGGAACAGGCAGAATACTCAAAAAGCGCGGGTTATTAAATCAATGAAACGCTCACGAAGAACAGCTCACTTCAAGTGAGGTACTCCAGTCCGGCGGCAATCCCGCGTACGCCTCATACTGCTTCCAGTCCGAAAAGGGGTTACTGAGTAGGGCCAGTATAGTATTCACCTCGCTGTAATCACCGGCTTCCGCCTGATCAATGACAATCTGCGCCATGTAATTTCGCAGAATATACTTGGGGTTCACCTGTTTCATTGCGCTTTTGCGGTCAACCTGCGACACAGGTTCCTGCGCGAGACGAACACCATAATCCTGACACCACAGGTCAAAAGCTTTGCGATCAACAAACAGCTCTTTTAATAGTGCATTGTCACCGTCTGGCACAAAGTCACAAAGACGCTGAAAGAACAATGTGTAATCTGTCCGACTCTGCTGCATCAGAGTAAAAAGCCCATCTAAAAGACGACTGTCGCTTTCATGAGGCACTGTAAGCCCGGCTTTCTGACGAATTAACAACGAATAGTGTGCCGCAAAATCGTCAGGGTACTGAGCAAGAATGCCCTTGATACGATCGACATCGTTATTCAAGAGGGGAGACAGCGCCTGGCCTAGACACGCACAGTTCCAGTAACCGATATCCGGTTGCTGATTGAACGCGTAACGCCCCTGATAGTCTGAATGATTACAGATATGGCCCGCATCAAACGCTTCCATAAAACCAAAGGGGCCATAATCCAGGGTCAGGCCGAGAATGGACATATTGTCGGTATTCATTACTCCATGACAGAAACCCACCGCCTGCCACTGTGCAATCATCTCTGCCGTGCGTTTAACGACTTCACGGAAAAAACGTTCATAACAATCCGCTTCGTTTGCAAACGCCGGGAAATGTTCAGCAATGACAAAATCAGCCAGCTGTTTCAGTTCTGCATGCCTGTTGCGGTAATAGAAATATTCAAAGGTGCCGAAACGTACATGACTCTGGGCAACACGGAGAATGGCCGCTCCACGCTCCTTCCTTTCGCGCAGAACCGGTGTATCGCTATCCACCAGACACAAGGCCCGCGTCGTTGGAATACCCAATCCATGCATGGCTTCACTGCATAAATACTCACGAATGGAAGAGCGTAATACCGCCCGACCGTCCCCCTGCCGGGAATACGGTGTATGACCTGACCCCTTAAGGTGCAGATCCCATTTTTCCCCCTGATGATTCCTGACCTCACCCAACAACAACGCCCGGCCATCCCCCAACCGGGGCACATAAACACCAAACTGATGACCGGCATAGACCATGGCCAATGGATCAGCGCCTGCTGGTACATGCTTCCCCGCCGTTACGGTAAGTATGCCCTCATGGTCTTCAGGATCCAGACCCAGTAAATGAGCAACACCGGCATTCACGCTGACCAGGCGCGGATTCTCCAGCGCCTGTGGCGTCACTTTTGAATAGAAACAGTCCGGCAGTTGCGAATAATGGTTATCAAAGGTCAGGTGATCAAAGCAGGGCATGTCACATCCTGTACGTCAGCTTTCCCGAGCATAATACTGGGTTATTCTGCGTCCTGCATCCCGTCCTGCGCGACACGCCAGAGAATCTGCTCATAGTCACCGCCGAAATCCACCCTGCTGATATCCGCAATACGGTAACTGTCGACATCCTGCTCAAAGCGGGCATCCGGGGTAATACATTTCAGATACAGTGAGCCCTGACTGGTGCTGACCACGCGTCCAATCCAACAGATATCTGGCTCCTGGGATTCCTGGTGAATCGTCACCAGCGGGGAACTCTGGCTAATGGATTGCAATGCGCTCTCCATAGACGACATATTCACAATGCCTGGATGAACAGGTTGTTGCTCACGTAACTCAAGCGCTTTCTCAATAAACGCGTGATGCGACATAGGCTGTTCAATGTCGGTGATATCCGACTGACGCAACAGCTGGTAGCCATCCAGGCTGATACGGTCGTTGATCAACTGCAGCAGTAACAGTTCCTGACTTTGTTCAATCACAAACCCATTGGACCAGGCGCCTTCGCCCTCAATGGACTCACGAAACACCCGTACCAACACATTCAAAGGCAACGGTTTGACTGACACAACATTCTCCGGGAACACGTCCGTGAAGGCACGACCCTCTTTCAACGTCGTTCAGTATGAAAGAAGATATCCTGCTTGGGCCAGGCGATAGTGATGTTGTGTTCATTGAACAGGGTCTGAATCCGCGTATTGAGCGCGTCGCGCACTCTCAGTCGCTCATCCACATGGGTGACATAGACCCGCAGTTCATATTGCAACGCACTGTCGCCATACTCCATAAACAATGCCAGAGGTTCCGGTTTCTCGACAACCCCGGGATGCTCCTGGGCAGCCTGCAACAGGAGTTTCTGTACCTGCACAGGGTCTTCATCGTGGGCGACATAAAACGGCATGATAATGCGGACCACAGAACTACTGAGTGACCAGTTGATCAGCTTTTCATTCACCAGCATCTTGTTGGGAATGATGATTTCCTTGTTATCCCAGTCAGTCACTGTGGTGGAACGGATTCGGATACGCGTCACTTCCCCAGTGATTTCCCCCAGAGTGATGGTGTCGCCTATCCGGACGGGGCGCTCAAACAGAATAATCAAACCCGAGAAGAAGTTGGCGACAATTTCCTGCAAACCAATACCAATCCCCAAGCCCAGTGCCGCAACCAACCATTGCAGTTTATCCCAGCCGATACCCAGTGTTGCCAGTGACAAGACAACGCCCAACGCGGTAATGGTATAGCTGAGCAATGTGGTGGCGGCATAACTGTTGCCAGGACGCAGGTTCATCCGTGAGAGGATCGTAACTTCCAGCAAACCCGGCAGGTTTCGCGCCAGAATGAACATGGTCACCAGCACCAGAATACTGAGCAGCAGGTCACTGAGGTAAACCGGCACATCACCCTTGGCATCCCCGACTTCCCAGAGCGTAATGTTGTTCATGAAATGCAGCAGCCCGAACAGATCCTGCCACAGCCAGTACAACACAATCAGCAGACCCACCACCATCAGCGCATTGATCAGCCGCAGTGACTGCTGCTCAACGGTCGCCAGATCAAGGGTGGGTTCTTCAAAGGAGACACTATCCCCCTCCTCGCTACTTGCTGCACGACGGGAGATTGCACGGGAATAAGCCAACCGCCGTTCTGCTACATGCAGGTTACGCTTGATCAGTGCCTGAATCATAACAGTGACACCAACCAGCAACAGCGTGCCCACCAACTGGTGCTGCATCTGCAGCGCGGTGTAGTAATAACCGGAGGCTGTCAGCGCCATCTGCGCCAGTGACACCAGCACCAGCCCGGACAGAATCATGAAGTTCAACAGTTTCGAGCCCAACAGCTCATCCGAGGTTCTTACCATACTGATGATGATCCAGGCCTGTAGCAGAGAGCCGGTCATCAGCAGCAGCATGCCGATCAGGTCATGCTCAAGTTCCGTCGATTGTCCCTTCGCCACGCTAACCACAAAAAACAGAGGCACCATCACCATGGAAAGACGCCGCATCTGCCCCAACATGACCCGACAATCCCGGGCCAGCCAGCCGAAATGTTCCATGCCGATATCATGGGGCGCATAGATATGGCTACCCAGTAACATCAACAACCAGACGGGCGCGGTCTGGATCATGGCATGTCCCAGGTTTTCAACCCCCGGCCAGTCCGGCTGACCCGTCATCAGGGCCAGGCCTGTCAGCATCAGCAGCAACGGACCCGGCAAAACCTGCAACAGACTCAATGCCAGTGCCTTGGGTGTATGCGTGAGGTTGTCGTAGCGGATATGGCCAATATAGCGAGTCAGGGCCCGTTGCATGGCATGCAAATAGCGTCGCCGTGAATAGAGATACGTGCAAAAGGCCAGGCTCAACAGGGTAATCAGCCAATTGGCGCGCAAGGTTTCATAAAGGTGGCTGGCAAAGCCACGCCATGGAACCGCCTCAAGCTGCTGAAACAACCGCTCTGGTGCGGCCAGTAACCAGTCCATCCCCAGGGAATTGTTACTGGCAATCCAGTAGAGACGTTCTTTCAGGGTTCTGGAGAGATCACGTCCCTGACTCAGTAACTGTCGCTGATCCAGATCCAGACTGATAGCAGCTGTCAGCAGGTTACCCTGTTCTGTTGACAGGTCTTCCAGGAGTTTTTGCCGTGTGTTCAACAGTCGGAGCAGCTCTTTGCGATCCGTGTCACTGAGGACCGCCTGGTCACCCGCATTTTCCAGTAACTTATCCACATACCGTTCAGGCTGGCTGAGACGTTGGCGTTCCTGGTCATGGTTGAATTTCTGCAATCGTGCCTGGGTGATGATATGCGGGATCTCCTTGTTCGTAGAGATCTTGGGCAGTTTCATCCGGCTTTCACGTAGCAGCGCTGCCAGCTGGGGGTTTTCACCCAGCAACACCGATTTCTGCTGCACGCTCTGACTGATAGCGCTGACATTTTTCAGCTGATCCCGAACCCGGGTATTCTGCTCACTGATTTCACTGATGCGGTCAGTAATCGCCAGCAGCTCCTGGCTCAGCTCCATATTGATCACCGCCTCATTGCGCAACAGCTCACCCTTGCCGGCACTGGAGCGGGTGATATGCGAAGCGATCGCCACGGCCGCCTCACTGGCAGCCCGACGCTTGTAATTGATGACGGTTTGCAACGAAAGAACATCCAGCTCCAGCACCCTGACCTGTCGGGACAGCAATACCTGCCGGGCCGCGATCAACTCCAGCCGGATACTGCTGTTACGGATCTCCAGGTTCAGACGATTATCCTGCTGCTGCAACGCGGCCATCTCGGCAAGAAACAGCGATTTCTTCGCTTCTGTCGTGGCGCCCGGCGAGGTTTCTGCCATCAGCATGTTCAACTGCGACGACAGTACTTTCAGGCGTTCCTGGTTCTTACTGATAATCGTCTGGTTATTTTCAGGACGTGCCCGCTCAATAGTGATCAGGTTATTGGTATTGCCCAGTTGGCTCTGTCGGTCAGAGAGCTCCGCCTGCCGGTCGATCAGCGCTTTCTTGAGATATTCAGGGGTTTGGTGGCGCAGCTTTTCCAGTAATGCCGTTTCGGTAGGAATGTCGGTGGATTTGATCAGCTCCTTGATACGCGCTGTCTCTTCCGGCGCATCTTCCAGTTGCAACAGCAACTCATTCAACTGCTGCTGTTCACTGTCTGCCTGCTTGAGGAATTGCAGCGTCTGCTGGTAAATATCAGCCAGTGATTGCTTTTGCTCCGGCAACGGCTTATCCGCCGGCTTGAGCTTGTCCAGCGCCTGGGTGATCGCCTCAATACTGGGGGGGCGGATATCCGTCGGGAGCGGTGCCGGATTTCCGACAGCCTGCGGGATACTGAGAAAAAAAACACAGCTAAACGCCAACGCCCAATGCACTCTGTACATGACTTCCCTGTCATTCTGTGAGGATTTGATGCCTATACAGAAAGTCTAGAAGTTGGCGGTCAAGCTACCTACTCATCCTGTGAATAATTTTTTAAGGCAGTGTCTGCTCAGACACTGCCCAGGAACCACTCGTACTCCGCACCAGAGATCACTTTCTCAAAAGTCTCCAACTCCTGGTTTCGAATGGCCAGATACACCTCCACAAACGCATCACCAAAATAGCGACGCAGAACATCTGAGCATTCCAACTGCCGCATCGCATCCCGCAGGTTGTCGGGCAAGGAACGGGGATGGGTTTCACTGGCGTTCCCAGTGGCAACCGGCGGGGGTGTGATCTTTTCTGTCAGGCCGTAGTGCATGCCTGCCAGAATCGCTGCGACAACCAGATAGGGGTTGGCATCCGCACCTGGCACCCGATACTCAATCCGGGTGTTCGCGGCATCGCACGCCGGAATCCGAATCGCCGTCGAACGATTATCAACCCCCCAGGTCGGCGCGCAGGGCGTGAAGAACTCCGGTGCAAACCGACGATAGGAATTCACATTGGGCGCCAACAACGCCATGGAGTCGGCCATCAAAGCAAGCAACCCGCCAATAGCCTGTTCCAGCACCGGACTGACCTGATCGTCGGTACCAGCAAACACATTGTTGCCCTGTGCATCCAACAGGCTCATATGAACGTGCATCCCGCAACCCGCCTGATCAGGATAAGGCTTGGCCATAAAGGTGGCCTCAACTCCATGACGCAGCGCCACGTTCCGAATCACCCGTTTGAGCAGGATCGCCTGATCGCAGGCCAGCACCGGATCGCCGACATGATGTAAATTCACTTCAAACTGACCGGGCGCATATTCCGCGATAATGGAATCCGCCGGCAGTCCCTGCTCACGAGCCGCTGCGATCACATCCGCCAAGAAGTCTGCATAATCATCCAGATTATCAATGGAGTAAACCTGTGTTTCCGACTCCCGCTTGCCTGTTGTCGGTGACAACGGCGGCTGCGGCTTATCGCCATCCCGTTCCCGGTCGACCAGATAAAACTCCATCTCAACCGCGGTGACCGGCGTCAGGCCCAGCGTGCTGAACGGCTCATAAATCGCCAGCAAACGATGCCGGGGATCCGCAAAGAACGGTTCGCCGTTCAGTTCATGCATGGACATCAGGAGCTGGCCCGTCGGCTGGCTTTGCCAGGGCACGATACAAAGACTGTCATCCACCGGCAAGCAGAGACGATCAGGATCACCCTGCTTCAGGCCCAGCCCGGTTTCCTCAACGGTTTCACCCTGGATATTCAGACCAAACACAGAGCCTGGGAGATACACTCCCTTGCTGAACACCTTGGCCAGCACCGAACGATCCACCCGTTTGCCACGGATCACACCGTTGATATCAGGAATCAGGAGGTCAATGCGGGATACTGACGCGTGCGTCTCCAGAAAGGAGGAAAAACCGGTTTCAGACTTTACTGCATCCATAACGGTATCCGTTTTGTTGTCATTATTCTTTGTTTGGGCACGGCTTCATGCACGATGCCTTTTTGGGTAACGCTGGACTGGTTTGTAAAATATTTCAACCATCACTTAGGGTTCAATAGTGAATATCAGCCCAGAGGGGAAGTCAACACAGCCTGCGACGGCCAGATTGGTGCGCCACAATCAAAAAACGCCCTGATAGAGGGCTTAAATCCCCCGCTATTTTTGTATTTTTTTGTAATTGCCACATAAGAAAGCTGGCGCTGCGCCCCATGTTACGGTTTTGGCACATTGGCAGAGGTCTTGCTTTTACGCAGCGACAAGTGTTAAAAAAAACGAACAGTGCAGAACAGAAAATAACAAGATCAGAATTCCAATAAGCAAAGGTGATGCATGATTACCGCATTCCGGCCGCAGTCAGGCCTGGTTCCTCTGGTAGGAGTTACTGCAGACAGCAAGGTGGTTGACCCACACCGCTTCCATATGGCGGGTGAGAAGTACCTTACAGGGATCATCAATGGCGCAGGTGCGCTGCCGGTGATCATTCCCTCTCTGCCCGAGCCACTGGCAGCGACTCCCCTGCTGGAAAAACTCGATGGCCTGCTCTTCACCGGAGGCTACTCCAATGTTGAGCCTCATCACTATGACGGTGACCCCAGCAAGCCCGGCACCCTGCACGATTCACTCCGCGACCACACCACCCTGCCGCTGCTCCGTGCCGCTGTCGATGCGGGCGTGCCAGTACTGGGTATCTGCCGAGGATTCCAGGAAATGAACGTTGCCTGGGGCGGCACTCTGCACCAGGAACTCCATGAAACCGGTCAGTTCATGGAACATCGGGAAAACAAGGATGATCCACTGGAGCAACAGTACAGCCCCGCGCACGAGGTCACCATTGCGTCCGGTGGTCTGTTGGCTGAACTGGTGGGTGAAGGTGCGCAACCGGTGAACTCTTTGCACACCCAGGGCATTGACCGACTGGGTATCGGGCTGCAGGTCGAGGCCAGGGCGCCGGACGGTCTGGTCGAAGCGATTTCTGTCCCCGACAGCAAGGCCTTTGCCCTGGCCGTGCAGTGGCACCCGGAATGGAAAGTGAACGAATCCCCTTTCTATCTGTCTATATTTCAGGCCTTTGGCAAGGCATGTGCCGCACGGGCAGCCCGTCGGCAATCCTGATTCTGGACAGCATCACAACGGATTTAGACAAGCTAAAACACAGGCAACAAAGCAATGAAAAAATTAAGCGCCTGGCTTAAAGAGAACAAGATCACGGAAGTGGAATGCGTCATTACCGATTTCACCGGGATCGCACGGGGCAAAATCATGCCCTGCAACAAGTTTATTGATGAGAAAGGGATTCGTCTGCCGGAAACCATCCTGATCCAGAGTGTCACCGGGGATTATGTGGACGATGCCGTCTATGACGACCTGATTGATCCCGCCGAAATCGACATGATCCTCAAGCCGGATGAAAACGCCGTCTTCATGGTGCCGTTTGCCCTTGAGCCCACGGCCATGATCATCCATGACTGCTATGACAAGCAGGGCAACCCGATCACCATGTCACCGCGAAATGTCCTGAAAAAAGTCCTGTCCCTGTATGAAGCGAAAGGCTGGAAACCGGTCATCGCACCGGAGCTGGAGTTCTATCTGACCAAGCGCAGCGCGGATCCGGACTTTCCATTGGAGCCCCCTGTCGGCCGTTCCGGTCGCCAGGAATCCGGACGACAGTCGTACAGTATTGATGCCGCCAATGAATACGACCCGATGTTCGAGGATGTCTATGACTGGTGTGAGCAACAGGAACTCGACATTGACACACTGATTCACGAGGAAGGTGCCGCACAGATGGAAATCAACTTCCGTCACGGTGATGCGCTTTCTCTCGCTGACCAGGTGTTTGTCTTCAAACGCACCGTTCGTGAAGCGGCGCTCAAGCACAACATGACCGCCACGTTCATGGCCAAGCCCATCGGTGATGAACCGGGCAGCTCCATGCATGTTCACCAGAGTATCCTGGACAGCAAAACCGGCAAGAATATCTTCAGCAACGATGATGGCAGCCAGACAGACAGATTCCTGCATTTCATTGGTGGTCAGCAAAAGCATATCGCCGCCTGCATGCCGCTGTTTGCACCGAATGTAAACTCATACCGTCGTTTTCTTTCAGGTACATCTGCCCCGGTAAACGTCGCCTGGGGCATTGATAACCGCACCGTCAGCCTGCGTGTACCCGATTCATCCCCTGCCGCACGCCGGGTTGAAAACCGTTTAGCCGGCGCTGATGCGAATCCCTACCTGGCATTTGCCGCTACACTGCTGTGTGGCTATCTTGGCATGGTTGAACAGGTCAATCCTGACGAGCCAGTACAGGGCAGCGCCTATGAAGAATCCACTGCCGAGAGCCTGCCTCTCAATCTCGAAGCCGCGCTGGAATGTATGGAAAACAGTGAAGAGCTTAAGGAGATCCTGAGCCCACTGTTTGTCCAGGCCTACGTCGAAGTCAAACGCGCCGAATACCAGAACTTTAAACGTGTTATCAGCTCGTGGGAACGCAAGTACCTGCAAATGAGCGTTTAATTTACATGTGGTTACCTGCCGGTCTTTGGGCCGGCGGTTGTTTTTCGGAGAATAATAATGAACGACATGACTTTGCCCCTTGATACCGCACAATTACAGACCCTGGATCGCAAGCACCATCTACATCCGTTCAGTGACAACAAGGCACTGGGTATGGAAGGTGCCCGCGTGATTACCCGTGCGGAAGGTGTTTACCTGGAAGACAGCGATGGTAACCGTATCCTTGACGGTATGGCCGGTCTCTGGTGCGTGAACGTCGGTTATGGTCGCAAGGAGCTGGCAGATGTCGCTTATCGCCAGATGCAGGAACTGCCTTACTACAACAGTTTCTTCAAAACCTCTCATCCACCCGCCATCGCACTGGCGGAAAAACTGGTAGAAGTCACACCTGATCACTTGAACCACGTGTTCTTTACCGGTTCCGGTTCTGAATCAAATGACACGGTTCTTAGAATGGTGCGCCGCTACTGGGACCTGCAAGGTAAGCCGGGCAAGAAAACCATTATCAGTCGCCACAATGCCTATCACGGCTCTACCGTTGCCGGCGCCAGCCTTGGCGGGATGAAGCCCATGCACGCCCATGGCGACCTGCCAATCCCAGGTATTGTGCATATCCAACAGCCTTACTGGTATGGCGAAGGGGGCGATCTGTCGCCTGAAGAATTCGGTCTCCAGGCGGCACAGGCACTCGAAGAAAAGATTCAGGAACTGGGTGAAGACAACGTTGCAGCGTTTATCGCTGAACCTATACAAGGCGCTGGTGGTGTGATTGTACCGCCCTCCACTTACTGGCCAGCCGTGAAAGAGATTCTGGCCCGTTACGACATTCTGCTGATCGCGGATGAAGTCATCTGTGGTTTCGGCCGTACCGGTGAATGGTTCGGCAGTCAGTACTATGACCTGAAACCCGACCTTATGCCGATTGCCAAGGGCCTTTCCTCTGGCTACCTGCCCATCGGTGGCGTCATGGTCGGTGACAGGGTTGCCGATGTGCTGCTGGAGAAGGGGGGCGACTTCAACCATGGCTACACCTATTCCGGCCATCCTGTGGCTGCAGCCGTTGCCCTGGAAAACATTCGCATTCTGCAAAACGAAAACATCGTAGAAACGGTAAAAGCGGAAACCGGTCCCTATTTACAGAAGCGCTGGCAGGAACTCGCAGATCATCCATTGGTCGGTCAAGCGCGCGGTGTTGGCATGGTTGCTGCTATCGAACTGGTCGCAGACAAGGCAGCGAAAAGTCGCTTTGATGATCAGGGAACGACTGGCACACTGTGTCGCGATTTCTGTTTCAGGAACGGTCTGGTCATGCGTGCCGTCGGCGACACCATGATTATTTCACCGCCACTGGTGATCAATCATGCAGAAATCGATGAACTGATCGAAAAAGCAGTACGCTGCCTCGACCTGACCTTTGAAGCGGTTAGAAAAGGTTAAGGCGGCCGTGGGGCACCAGCCCCGTGTGCCCCATTAAAAATACGACAAACCATAACAACAACGAGAAAACAGGGGAAAGGAATGTTCAACAAAACAGGCAAGTTCCTGGCATCGACTGCCGCTATCTGTGCGTTGGCATCACCGCTGACCATGGCCGCGGAGAAAGTGCTGAACGTTTACAACTGGTCCGACTATATCGCTGAAGACACTATCGCCAGGTTTGAAGAAAAGACCGGCATCAAGGTGGTGTATGACGTGTTTGACAGCAACGAAGTACTGGAAGCCAAACTGCTGTCCGGCAAGACCGGCTTCGACATAGTCGTGCCTTCAGCGTCGTTTATGGGCCGTCAGATTGAGGCTGGTGTTTTCACACCGCTGGATAAGGAAAAGCTGCCCAACTGGAAAAATCTGGACGCCAACCTGATGGCATTGCTGGAAACCTACGACAAAGACAATGCACACTCAATCCCTTACCTCTGGGGCACAACAGGCATTGGTTACAACCCTGAGCTGGTTGCCAAATACCTGGGTGAAGATGCACCGGTCAATAGCTGGGATCTGATCTTCAAGGAAGAGAACATCAGCAAGCTGAACCAGTGTGGCGTTGCCCTGCTGGATGCTCCGACCGAAGTCATTCCTGCAGCGCTGAAATACCTCGGCCTTGATCCGAACTCCAAGAACAAGGGTGACTACAAGCAGGCAGAAGCGCTGCTGCAGAAAATCCGTCCACACATCACCTACTTCCATTCGTCCAAGTTCATCACTGATCTGGCCAATGGCGATATCTGTGTTGCGGTCGGCTGGTCCGGCGATATCCTGCAGGCGGCAGATCGTGCCGATGAAGCTGAAAACGGTGTAGCCGTTGAGTACGTGATTCCCAGGGAAGGTGCAGGCATGTGGTTTGATATGCTGGCCATGCCGAAGGATGCCGAAAACGTCGATGAAGCTTATGCCTTCCTGAACTACCTGCTTGAGCCGGAAGTCATGGCTGAAATCCAGAACTATGTCTCCTACGCCAGCGGTAACAAGGCGGCACTGACCATGGTGGATGAGGAAATTACTTCCAACCCCGGTATTTATCCGACAAAGGACGCGGAAAAGAACCTGTATGTGTTCGAAGTACTGCCTCCCAAGATTGATCGCCTGGTTACCCGAACCTTCACCAAGGTGAAGACCAACCGGTAACAGCGATAGAAGAACCCGTACAACCTGCGATGCTCCCCGTCATCGCAGGCTGTCAGGTTAGAAAATACATACAACACCCTGCACGTAATTCACGACTAACAATAAGAAGGGCGGGCTATGGCTGTCACCAGAAGTACGGAACGGCAAATGACCGGCACAGACTCCGGCAACGCAACAGAGAAAAAAGACGTCATTCTGCGTATCGATAATGTATCCAAACGGTTTGACGCAACCCTGGCCGTCGATAGTGTCTCTCTGGATATCTACAAAGGTGAAATCTTTGCACTGTTGGGTGGTTCCGGCTCAGGAAAATCCACCTTGCTGCGTATGCTGGCCGGTTTTGAAAAGCCAACGTCCGGACAGATTATTCTGGAAGATCAGGACATCACCACCCTGCCCCCCTACGAACGCCCGATCAATATGATGTTTCAGTCGTATGCGCTTTTTCCGCACATGAGCGTGGAGAAGAATATTGCCTTCGGCCTGAAACAAGACGGATTACCCAAGGCGGAAGTCGCCGACCGGGTTGCTGAAATGCTGCGTCTGGTTCATATGAGCCAATATGCACGACGCAAGCCTCATCAGCTCTCCGGTGGACAGCGTCAGCGCGTCGCGCTGGCACGCAGTCTCGCCAAACGTCCGAAAATGCTGTTGCTGGACGAACCGATGGGCGCACTGGATAAAAAACTACGCACCGAAATGCAGCTGGAAGTGGTCGACATTCTGGAGAATGTTGGCGTGACCTGCATGCTGGTCACCCACGACCAGGAAGAAGCCATGACCATGGCGAACCGTATCGGCATCATGGACAGTGGCTGGATCGTTCAGACCGGCGCACCCAAGGATATCTATGAAACGCCCAACAGCCGAATGACGGCCGAATTCATTGGCTCCGTGAATATGTTCGAGGGCCATATCGTTGAGGATGAGGCCGATCATGTCGTGATTCAGTCCCATCTGCTCGACACACCGGTTTTTGTGAACCACGGCATTACCTCGGCGGCAGAAGACCCCAATGTCTGGATCGCGATCCGTCCGGAAAAAACCACCATCTCCACAGAGAAGCCCAGCCGTGATCACAACTGGTCATCCGGCGTCGTTTATGACATCGCCTACCTGGGTGGCCATTCGGTATATTACATCAAGCTGCCATCCGGCAAGGTGGTGCAATCCACCCATGTGAACACGCATCGCCATTCCGAACAGCCCACCTGGGATGACCCGGTGTTTGTCAGCTGGGAACCGGCCAGTGCCGTTGTCCTGAATTCCTAGGGAGGTGACCATGAAAGCGATACAAGCGCTTACCGCGCCGCTACAAGGCGCCTTCGGTCGACGACTGGTTATCAGTATTCCCTATTTCTGGTTATTACTGTTCTTTCTGGTTCCGTTCGCCATTGTCCTGAAAATCAGTTTTGCATCAGCCCAGATCGCCATTCCGCCTTATTCGGATATTGTCGATTATGCCGATGAAACGCTGACGTTTGTCCTGAATATTGGCAATTACCTGTTGCTGCTGGATGACGAACTGTATGTCGCCGCGTACCTGGACTCTATCGTCATTGCGTTTAATTCCACGGTACTGTGTCTGCTGATCGGTTATCCGATGGCCTATGCCATGGCGCGGGCACCCCAGCATATGCAGGCAACATTGCTGTTACTGATCCTGCTGCCTTCCTGGACATCCTTCCTGATTCGGATCTATGCATGGATTGGCCTGCTGAAGAACAACGGATTAATTAACAATGCCTTGATGAGCCTGGGATTGATCAATGATCCGCTGCCTATGCTTAACACCAACTTTGCTGTGTATATTGGCATTGTCTACGCCTATCTGCCGTTCATGATCCTGCCGCTGTATGCCAACCTGATCAAACACGATCCGTCACTGTTGGAAGCCGCGACAGACCTGGGTGCCAAGCCATGGAAAGCCTTTCTCAAGGTGACACTACCGCTATCAAAAGCCGGCATCATTGCCGGTTCCATGCTGGTCTTTATTCCAGCGGTCGGCGAGTTTGTCATTCCTGAGCTACTGGGCGGCCCCGATACCCTGATGATTGGCCGTGTCCTGTGGCAGGAATTCTTTAACAACCGTGACTGGCCGGTAGCTGCTGCGCTTGCCATGGTCATGCTGGCACTGCTGCTGATACCGATCGCGCTGTTCAATCATTATCAGTCCCGGGAGTTGGAGGCTGAACATGAAAAATAATAGAAAACTGTCGTTCACATCGCTGATGTTCATCTTTGGCCTCATATTTCTTTATGTGCCGATGATCATCCTGATCATTTACTCCTTCAATGAATCCCGGCTGGTGACTGTCTGGGCGGGATTCTCCACAAAGTGGTACGGCGTCCTGCTGGAGAATGACCAGATGCTGGGCGCTATCTGGATGAGTCTCAAGGTCGCGTTCTACACCTCCTGCATGGCAGTGGTCCTGGGCACAATGGCGGCTTTTGTCATGCTGCGATACCGCCGGTTCCCGGGTAAAACTGCCTTTTCCAGCATGATCACCGCACCGCTGGTCATGCCGGATGTCATTACAGGTTTGTCGCTGTTGTTGCTGTTTGTCGCACTGTCACAGCTGGTCGGCTGGCCGGCAGAGCGGGGGCTACTCACTATCTGGATAGCTCATGTCACCTTTTCTACCGCCTATGCGGCGGTTGTCATTTCTTCACGGCTCAAGGAAACGGATATCTCCGTGGAAGAAGCGGCCATGGACCTTGGTGCACGCCCCATGAAAACGTTTTTCCTGATAACCCTGCCGGGTATCGCACCGGCGCTGGCCGCAGCCTGGTTGTTGTCGTTTACGCTGTCACTGGATGACCTGGTCATTGCCAGCTTTGTCTCAGGGCCTGGCTCAACCACACTGCCAATGGTTGTATTCTCATCGGTAAGAATGGGGGTAAGTCCGCAGATTAATGCGCTGGCTTCGCTTATCATACTGACAGTTTCCCTGGCGGCCCTGATTGCCTGGTGGTTGATGCGCCGTGCAGAGAAACGTCGTTTACAACAACTCGCGGCTGATATGGAAGACTTGGCGCAATACAACAAATCTGGTTCAGATATTGCAATGCGAAGAACGGTTCGCTCTGTAGTGGTTCCTGTCGACAAGGAGACTGTGACAGAGCCTGCCTGACCATTCAGAAAAGGGACTCGTATGAAAAGAGCAATCATTACATGCCTGGGGATAGTGCTGTCAGCGGTGATGACATTGGCACATGCCAGCGAGATAAAAGTCTCCTCTGCCACGTTTGCGGCCCCCGAATGGGAAGGTTATACCAATAAGGATGGCACCGGGCTTTACTGGGAAGTTCTCAAAGCCGTGTACGAACCGGAAGGTATACGACTCCGATTGAAGAACATGCCCTGGGCACGTGCCATGAAACTGGTCACCAAGTATCGCGTACTGGATGGTATTGTCGGTGAGTACCGTGATACCGAAGAGAACCTGCTCTTTCCTGCGGCTCCCATTGATGTCGAGTATCTGGCGGTCATCCATCGCAAAGATACCGATATCGACTGGCAGGGACGTGGAACACTGACGGGTAAGACGGTCAGCTGGCGCCGTGATTACGATTTGATTCCTGAGAGTGACATCGATTTCACACTGAAAGAAGTCGTCCGTCCGGCAAAAGCGATGGCTCTGCTGGAAATCGGTGATATTGACTTCTTCATTGATGAATACGATGAAATTGAAAACATGCTCGCTGCCGAAGGCCTGGATGAAAGTGAATACGTCATCGAAGATCTGCCGCCTGGCAAAGACGTTTTCACCGGTTTTGTGAACCATGCCAAGTCACAGCAGCTGATTGATATCTACAACCGTCGCATCAAAGAGATGACTGGTAACGGTGAACTGGAAAAGATTTACCTGAAATGGGAAGTGGATATGCCGTCCAACCTGCAGGCACTCATGGCTCAATAAACCTGGCGTCAGACCCGGGTAAAACAAAACACCCGGGTCACGGTTAGAAGTTAGCCGGCGTCGTACAACTAATCAGACGGCAATCACTCTCAAAAGGGTTGTGGAAACGGTGGGGTTGAGTACTGTCGAAATAGTAGCCATCACCGGTTTCCAGAATATACACCTGATCCGCAACCGTTAACTCCAAACGACCCTCAACCACGATGCCGGCTTCCTCACCTTCATGCTTGAGCATTTCCATGCCGGTATCCGCACCCGATGGATAGACTTCATCCATAAAGGCCATATCCCGCTTTGCCCGTGATTTTCCCACGACCTTCATGGAAATCTCACCCATACCAATGTCCAGCATTTCATTGGCACGGTACACCACCCGCTCAACAGCAGATTCATCGACATCCATGGAGAAAAACTCCACCAGCGACATGGGGATACCGCTCAGGACTTTCTTCAGTGAACTGATGGAAGGACTGACACTGTTCTTCTCGATCATGGAGATCGTACTGTTCGTCACTCCTGACCGTTTGGCCAGCTCCCGCTGGGAAAGATTGTGCAGCTTGCGTACTGCTTTCAGGCGTAATCCGACATCCAATGCGTACGTCTCCCTGGAACCACTCTGTAAAACATTCGTCAACAAAGTGTTCAGTATATCTGACATTGTTAAGTTCTGTCTTGGCTGAAATGCAGACAACAAACCGCTCAATGAGTCAGTGAAAGGGAACAAGCCACCGATCCGCAGGTCAATTCTACAGAGCCTGACTATAACCAGTAACACCTGACGCAACGCTGGATAACGGATGTGTTAAATAAAACGAATGCACGAACACGGGATTTACTCGCCACGCTGGGTGGAAATCTCGTCGAACTCTATGACTTCACCGTTTATGGCTATTTCGCACCCGTCATTTCCCGACAGTTTTTTCCGGACGATAACGCGACAGCCGGCCTTGCCGCCACCTTCCTCACCTTTGCCCTCGGTTTCCTGATACGCCCTTTTGGCGCCATCCTGCTGGGACATATTGGCGACCAGCATGGACGACGCCAGGCGTTACTCTTCAGCCTGTGGATAATGGCGGCGGCCACACTGTGCATGTCACTTCTCCCGACTTATTCACAGGTTGGCTGGTACGCGCCTGCCACACTGGTTCTTTTGCGTATGCTGCAAGGGTTGTCGATGAGTGGTGAGGTCAGTGGCACATTGGTCATGCTTGGGGAAAGCGCCACACAGAACCGTAAAGGACTTTACGCCAGCCTCGTCCATGTCAGTGGGCTGACTGGCATTCTGGCAGGATCCGTCCTCGCCATGGTTATCCACATTGCGTTACCTGAAGCGATAATTGAGGCCTACGGTTGGCGATTGGCATTTTTGATCGGTGCCGCGGGCTGTATGGTTGTGGCGATACTGCGTTACTATCTTCCCCCCGGTACACACAACAAACCCAAAAGGCTTCCCATTCGTCTGGTCATGGCGCAGTACAAGATGCCCATGATACGTGTGATGGCAATCAACCTGCTGAATGGTGTCTGTTTCTTTTTGATATTCATTTATTTCAATGTGCACTGGTCAGAACACCTGACGCTTGATCGCTCGCTATCGTTAACCATTAACTCAGCCAATATGCTGCTCATGGTTCTCTTGATCCCGTTGTTTGGGCACCTTGCGGATCAATACTCGGCAATACAACTTCTCTGGCGATTCGCAACGACAGGACTTCTCCTTTACATCCCACTTTACTGGCTCATTAGCAGCCCGACTCTCTGGTATGTAATTCTGGCGCAGACTTGTTTTTCCATTCTTTTAGCAGGTTATTATGGCAGCAGTGCGGTTGTGTGCTTTCGGCTGTTACCCGAACCGGTCCGCATGACAGGATTGGCACTGGGTTACAACCTGGCTCAGGGGGTGTTTGGCAGTCTGACGCCTGTCATTGCACTGTGGCTGGCCACAATTACGCAGGTGCCTGAAGCACCGGTTGTCTGGCTCATTGCCACGACTACTATCGCACTGTTGCTTATTAAGCATCTGGCCGATCAGGAACCTTCCGGCTAATTTTCCTGACAAAGACACCCGTGTGGTTATCGGAGATATCTGTGCACAGTGGTTGGTTCTCAACTATACCTTCACTTGCGATTAAATCGGACACTCTCCGATGGAAAACTGTGTCGCAATTTTAAACCCTTAACAAACAGTTATTTCCGATGAACAGAAAAGCACAGGCATTGCCTGTGAACAGTATGAGTTCCCCATGCAGTTAACCATTGATCGAATAGACAGGCGTACAATCAATTACCAAACGTTTTTCGACAACTACTTGAAACCGGAAAAGCCTGTCATTCTGTCTGGAGAAAATCAATATAATCCCTCACTGCTGGAACCTGATTTTATTAAAGCCCATTACCAGGTCGAAGAATATCGTCGGGAGGGCTGGTTTGATTCTCCTTTGAATAAAGATGATCCCCTTATTACCATTCCCCCCTTTATTCAGGAAACATTACATCGACGTGATATTTCCCTCAGGCCCTACCCGATGCGCGTTTTCATGCAGCCCAAGGGACACAAGACACTGGCGCACTTTGATGGCAACAGCCTATCCGGCTTTAACTGGCAGATTGCCGGACAAAAGCGCTGGATACTGGTGTCACCCAACACGCCATTACCCTGTGCGCCTTTTGCGTTTTTTGCACTGGTATCTCTCGCATTCAAGGTCAATCCAGCCCGCCATGATTTTTACGATTTCACCACGCACCCCGGTGATGTTCTCTATTTACCGCGTTACTGGTTTCATGAAGTTTATAGCCTTCAAGAAAAGAATATTAATATTAACTGGGTTTATACCCCTTTAATGCCTAACAGAAATACCATTATTGGTCGCAGAGAATGCGAATTATTGAAATTGCGAAAAGTATTCAAACCCATCAATCGCATCATGCTGGATGATTTTGATGAATATGGCGGTAATGGTGTCACAATTATCAATAATTATACAAAGGGTATTCATACACGAGCGGGCATATCCCGCTTCTTCAAGGAAATCATCAAATTGCCAAAATTTATTCTTCTCGGTAATGACCTGAAGCTCAGTGCACGACTGTTCTCACAGAATAACTTTAATATTCACTAGTCTTGTTCATTGCTCTAAATGGCCATCACCATAGGTGTTCCGGTTAGCGACTGATGAAGCCACGTTATACAGAAAAACGACATGTTGCCGTTATCGGTGCGGGGTATGCTGGACTGATCACGGCGCATGCGCTGAAAGAGAAAGGCATTCAGGTATCCGTTTTTGAAAAACAGTCCGGCCCCGGTGGTTTATGGCGTTATGCAGACAGTCA
Organism: Kistimonas asteriae; assembly: GCF_018263925.1. Classification (GTDB taxonomy): domain Bacteria; phylum Pseudomonadota; class Gammaproteobacteria; order Pseudomonadales; family Endozoicomonadaceae; genus Kistimonas; species Kistimonas asteriae. The sequence goes on along the minus strand of NZ_JAEVHF010000002.1, from coordinate 402,267 downwards.
TCGCAAGCCTCCTGATATCCGCCACAACGCTGAACCGTTAAGCAGTGCGATTTATCCAGGCCTGCGTACGAACCTGCCGATAGAGTTAATGACACCGCCCAATCTGCCCGATTTCTTTGCAGATAAAACCCTATACTCACGATTTCCGAGTCATACGGCTGTACTCCAATACCTGGAGCGATATGCCAGGCACAAGTCACTCAACACCTGTATTCACTATGGCCAGGAAATTCTGCATATAAAACCCAAGACACTCTATCCATTACCAGTAAAACACAATCAATTGACACTCGTTATTCGTGATATCACAACCCACCATTTATCGTGTCATCAATATGATTCCGTCGTCGTGTGTAACGGTCACTTTCACAAGCCTTACATGCCTGCAACCCCCGACTTTTCTGCTTACCGTGGACACCTGACTCATAGCCTCTATTACCGAGAACCTCATTATTATCACGGCCAGAATGTCATCGTCGTAGGCGCGGGTAGTTCAGCAGAAGATATCTGTAAGGCATTGAGTCCTGAGGCCCGGCATGTTTATCAGTGTCGTCGTCCCGGTGACAATGCCATATCCCCACTACGCAACGGACGTTACGGCAGCGCCGACAATATTACCCAACACAGCTTCATCAAGAGTTGTGATAACCGAACCATCAAACTCCGTGATGGCGAGATACTGAACAACATTAACAGCATTATTCTCTGTACCGGCTACCAGTATTATTTCCCTTTTATCAGTGGATCTCTTGCCAGCCTCATCAAAAACACCGGACGCGATGTGGGACCACTGTATATGGATATTTTTTGTCCTCTTTTACCCGAATTAGCCTTCATTGGACTGCCAAACAAAGGACCTTCCAGCCACCTCATGTTTCATCAGGCACGTTATGTCGCCAGCATTTTTTCGGGTGAGATAGCGCTACCCTCCAGCCGGCAAATGCTGGCAGCCTGCCAGCATGCAAGACATCCCTATCCGAAGGGTGCTATCGCATCAGGGCAGCTACTTGATTATCAGGAGCGCAATTTCACCATGATGCCGCTGTTGGCAAGATTGGCCGGCACCGCTTCCGATATCAGCGCCCTGGAAGCGCTGTACCGTAAACTGGGGCAACATCGTCGCAACTTTCCCGACAACTACCGGGACGTTCCCCTGCCACCCAGCTGACGCATCGGTCAAACCACAGGTTGCACTGTAATTACCGCAACCCGTGAAAAAATCACTTTTCGAGAGTTGACACTCAAAAACGTAATCTCTAATATGCGCCGCACTTGCTGAGGGGACGCACTCACAGCAAGGACTGGGTTTCGCCGAGGTGGTGGAATTGGTAGACACGCTGTCTTCAGGTGGCAGTGTCCAATGGACGTGCGAGTTCGAGTCTCGCTCTCGGCACCATTAACCCAGGGTTTTATCAAGCTGAAAAGCTTATCAAAGTGGTGCCGCCCAGGTGGTGGAATTGGTAGACACGCTGTCTTCAGGTGGCAGTGTCCGCAGGACGTGCGAGTTCGAGTCTCGCCCTGGGCACCATTACTTAGAAATCCTCCCAAAAGAAATTCTTTCTCTTAGCATCGCCAAACACCTTTCTTTTATTGCATACTCCCGTACGCAACAGCGCTATATTTAAGCACCCAACCTTCATACTTTTGCTACCTGGCATTGATCACCATGACATTGGCAACCTGGCTTGGCTTCTTCACGGCCTGCATATTGGTCAGCATTTCTCCCGGCGCCGGCGCCATCAACACCATGAGCAGCGCCAGCCGTTTTGGCCTGATAAAAACCCTACCCTCCATACTGGGATTACAGGTCGGGTTACTGATTCATATTCTGATTATCTCCATTGGTCTTGGCGCCCTACTGGCGGCATCAGAACATGCTTTCACTATTATCAAATGGGCTGGCGTTGCCTATCTGATATGGCTTGGCATCCAGAAATGGCGGGAATCGCCAGAGCCTGACACGATCAACACCCATGCATCGACCTGGAAACTCAAACCTCAGCTGCTGAAAGCGGTACTGGTCAACCTGACCAATCCGAAGGCTATTGTCTTTCTTGGCGCCCTGCTTCCGCAGTTTATTAACCCCAACCAACCTGCCGCGCCGCAGATCTTTCTGCTGGCGATTACCATGATTACGGTGGATATGATTGTGATGGTCGGTTTCGCCCTACTGGCCGGTCAGCTGCAGAGCTTTATCAGCACCAAGCGACATATAATTCTGCAAAATCGCCTGTTCGGCAGCCTCTTCATTGGCGCCGGCGGTCTGCTGGCCAGCTGGAAAGCTTGACGTTATTTTTTCTTCGAATACATAGACACTGGACTACTGATGCTGGTTGCTGGTTTTTTCTTTTTCCAGGACAGCATCTGCCAGCAGTGTGGAGAAGGCAACACATAGCCACCGCAGAAATCCACAAGAATCGACATCACCATATTATCCGGCATCACCTTCTTAGCTTTGGCTTTCTTCTTCATCACGTCATCCTCCCTGCTGACATTCCCGACGACAGATACTGCTTTCAACGTTGGAACTTGCCTCAGCGACTGCTGAACAATTACGAGTACTCAGGATAAGAGAGCGGACGGGATGACGGTATGCCACCTTAGTCGCCACCGTAGAAAAAGCCTCCAAATAGAGGGGTTTCTGTGCGTTATACCTTGGTCGAATTCAACTATCGTCGTAGTGGCTCAAAGCTCAAAACAGCGCCTTTGGCGTAGAGCAGCGCAAAGGTGAGAAATAGTATTGACAAAAACCGGAGTCATCCATATTATTCGCTGCGTCTGGCCGGCTTAGCTCAGTTGGTAGAGCAACTGACTTGTAATCAGTAGGTCGAGGGTTCGACTCCTTCAGCCGGCACCAACAAAATCAAAGGGTTAGCGGTTAACAGCCACTAACCCTTTTTTGTGTTTTCCGATTTAGTCACCACTATGGTCACTACTTCTGTTTTGGGGTCACCACTTTCGACCGCAAGGCTGCCTAACAAAATTCAATAACAGCCTCGAAGCAGAACACATTAACCAGCAATACCATTCACTTATCAGCAATAAAATTGCTTGAAGCACACTTCATTCATTGAACATCTCTTGATGCGTTTATACGCCAAATTTTTCTCCCTCTGTCGTACCCGAAACTGCCATCAATAATTCAACTATCAATGCAACAGAAGGACGGATCGACGTTTCACCGTTTTCCCATTTCTGATATTGCCGCAACCCAGTTCGCATACGAGTTGCCATTGCCTGCTGGGTAAGTCCAAGCGCAGCCCTGGCTTCTTTTAACTCTTCTCTAGTCATCGCGTGTATCAATCTTTATCCAAGGTTCGTCTGTCCAAAATGGCAGTTCATATACAAGATAGCTGTCGCCAGGTTTTAATTGAAAACTAAATCTTTCTGCTGGCCACAAAACCAAAACCAGTATCCCCAACATTACCCACAACGCATTTTTCACAGCAGCACTCCAAGTGAGTAAACGTTATTTCCAAATAGAACCAAGACCGGCGACTTCGACAAGTATCGCCCAAGCGGAATAGGGAATCTTTTGCTCTTCACCAGTCCATTTACGGATAGTGCGGGAATTCACACCGACAATTGCTGCCGCCTTACTACCAGTCAGATTTGCCGTTTTCAACAGCTCGCGCACTTCCTGCCCGTCAGGTTGTGTCCAGGAATCACTATAGCGACAAAGGGTTTCTTTTCTGATGCTCAAGATAACTACCAAGCAATGAGTTACAACATGGAACAACAGCTGCCCGCTCAATCACTATCTGACTAGCGGCCCTGTTATTGAACAAGTATGACTACACATTTAGCGCGGCATAGTAGGCTTCATGGTTCAACCGTTCAATGGTTTTGATACCTTTCTAAGCTATCACAAGCCATTTAAAGCAAGCCTTCTTATGACAGATGGAACGATTTTATTCTATTCCGGTCTACATATTCGTAAGACCCTGTTGTGGGATGGAGGGAAACATCGGTAACCACTAATGGGTTATGCGGATGATCGCCATCGAAGCCCGCAGGGTCTTATTTTTTTACACATTTCCATAAACAGACAGAAGCCAGTTTTCATTCACAATCATGAACAAACTGCTCCATCACCTATATGGTATTATCTTGCTACTAGCGTTGTTTGGACTGGCTCTTCAGACATTAGACGTCATGCTTCCTGGCGTACTCCCATAACTGAATACACCCTATTCAAAAGACATTATTACGCAGCAAAAGCAATCATTCTTCATTAGTGTCATAGAGACATTTACACTGAGCGTGTGTCCAAAAAACCAATGATCAGTTGCGGTAGCTCATTAGGGAACACACAACAAAATCGCACTCAATATTGCTTTGCTTTTTAGCGTAGTCCTCTTGCAGTTCAACATTAACGAAAAATAAATAACGCCAGCTTTAGGACATGGAAATTTACATTTCACAGGGAGTCGCCATATGGAATATGACATCCAGTCCCGTTTACAGGGAGTACCGGGCACAGTGATTGATTGCTTGAATGGCACTAACAGTGACGCTGCGTTAGTTGCTGTTATTCCAGGCGTACCAGTAGGAAAAAGTCGTCCACGCTTTTCACGTAAAGGGCGCACCTACACGCCGTCAAAGACAGCCTTGGCCGAAGAGTATGCCCGCGCAATTGTTGTTAGCCAGACGGGCTGTAAAAGGCTTGAAGGGCCTGTCGCAGTTGAAATGCTGACTGTTATGCCAATACCGTTAAGCTGGACAAAGAGAAAGCGAAAGGCGGCACTGGCTGGGGATATTCGTCCGGCAGTAGCGCCAGACTTTGATAATCTGGCAAAGCTTTACTGTGACGCGATGAATGGTGTCTGGTGGCAGGATGACAAACAGGTAGTCGATGGACGTTGTATCAAATGCTATGGCCCTGATCCGTTTGTCATGATGTGGTGTTGGCCAGTTCATTAACTGCCAGGAAACGGGTGTCATGAGTGCAAAATGAACGGTTTATACCCCTTGGTAAATCGAGTTTCTGGAACACTATAAAAAAAGGGACACTTTTACTCACTAAAACAACAAGTATGATGCCCTGTAGACTGACCAGCATGGCTGCCCATGACCGCCCAATACAGGGAAAATACAGTCCCTTTGCCGTATAAATAAACGCTGTCCAACTGGCCAGAAAAATAGTTTCTGTACCTCTATAAAAAAAGGGACACTTTTAAGCCGTGTTTCCAGGCTGTTGTTAGTTGATCATGTTGTATATTGTCTGGCGGCTGACACCGTACTCTGTCGCAAGTGCTTTCTTGGATTCGCCCGCCTTGATCCGCTTTTTCACGGTGGCGATCTGCTGCTTTGACAGCTTAGGGCTGGCACCAATTTTCTTACCCCGTTTCTTGGCAGCAGCTATCCCTTCACGCTGTCGTTCCCGAATCATGCTGCGTTCGAATTCAGCAAAGGCCCCCATCATTTGCAGCATAAGCCGTTGCATGGGGTTTTCTGATCCGGTGAACGTCAGGTTCTCTTTGTGAAACTGAATGGTTATACCGCGCTCTGTCAGGTCTTCGACCAGGGATTGCAGGTCTTTCAGGTTACGGGCAAGGCGGTCAATGGAGTGGACGTGTAGCGTGTCACCACGGCGAAGATGGTTAAGGCAGGCCTGTAGCTGGGGGCGTTTGGTATCTTTGCCGCTACAGTGTTCTTCGAAGCGTATATCCAGCGTAATTCCATCAAGCTGGCGTTCTGTGTTCTGGTCAAGGCTGCTGACCCTGACATAGCCGACGTGCTGTCCATTCATGGCGATACTCCTTTTTCTTCATCCATGTAAATAAAAGCCTAGACCTAATTAGACAACGTGTCTAAAAATCAGTTCAGGACTTTCTTGGACACGGTAGATCAAGGACTTACAGCACCAGCAGGACGTGTAAAGGAAGTACACTCATGTGGACACAGCTATCGATGGCTGTTTCTTTTGACAGTTCAGTCTTCGGGTAATCCGTAAACATTGAACGCTTTGAATTTTGGCAGGTCTATCATGTAGCCCCCGTTGCAGGCTGGATCACTACGTCAGCTATTTCATTGGAATGGTTGCTTGTCCCAGAAATCCCAACGGGGGCTTCTTTTCAGACATCCGATACAGACAGCTATAGAAGCTCATAATTGCAGCATCCGGAATATCCTAAATATCGCATGCATAAAAATACATTTGCCCGTTATGTTGAAAAACATAGACGGGCAATCGCACTTTTAGCCTCGTGGTTAGCTGTTATGTCTCACTGGTATTGAACATGCCAGCATTAATGTTGATATGAAATGCTGCTTTCCGCATATCTTTGAATTGCTGAACATATTCTTGGTCATTCTCGTCTTTTACATAGATAGAGAAGAACTTTTCTACTGGCACTACACTTGGCGAAAGGCATTCTGCCATACAGACGCTTTTCGAATGTGCCTCTTGGTAATCTCGCTTCTCCATGGCATCCCAGTCAATCGTATTCATTCCATCGTCATAGTCCATAATTTTGGGTTCAGGGAATGCCAATGGATGACGTGGGATGATTTTCCAGCCATTGGCTTGAGCCATATCCCTACGTACAGCAATCAAGATAAAGCGCTTGCCAGTATTTGATGACGATGTCTGAACATTGCCGTCAAACGGGTTTCTGGCAAAAAAATGAAAGGGAACATAATCAGCCAGTTCCATTCGACTACGGGAACATATAATTTCAGGGTCTGCTATATCATCGAAGCCACCGCTTGGAAGGCTGTTGCGTGGTAGAAGACCAGACTCAAGAATACTGCCTAAATTGTCGCGGCAGGTTAAGTGGTACAGTAACTTTTGATCCCTGATACTTGGCATGTCCGATGTCTTCCATACGAAAAAACATGATCGTATGATGAAAAGACACCGGTTTCATTGACGCAACTGCGCCATGGCGGTTTTGACTTGGTAAGAACTAAACATCCGAGCTTTGCGATCCGACCAGTTTTCCAACTCCCTGGCCATGTCATCTTCTGAATCAATGTGTTCTTTATCTGCCAGCCAGTGGACGGACGCCAGTAGCTCCATGCCATACGGTGTTTCAAATCCTTCAATCAGCTTGGCCACACTACTCAGGCGCTGTTGCGCATCCTCATCGCTACCGATGTATGCCTTGGCTTCATCAATTGCGCCATCTAATAATTCAATTTCCTGATTAGGGTTTTCGTTATCGCCAAAACCGCGAATGTAATGACCCTCAATCCTTGTCAGAACATGCCTGAGCTTTTTGGCATATGGGCCGTAAATGTGTCTTACATAATCAAGTTTCAACGGCTCCCCTTTAGCCTCAAGGAAATACGCCAGCTTGTGTATTTCAAGCAGCGTCAGAGCATAATCAAGCTGTTTATACTGATCCATCAGCATGATCAGCAGTGCGCGGGCACGAGTCATCTTTGGCTTTTTGGTGTTGACCGGCTGATCTTTGGCCGCAGGGGCACCTTTTGGTTCATACAGGTAAACCTCAACGTCCGTCAGTTCGCTGAACGCCTGCTCAATGCGTGGTTTTATCTCGTTCCAGTCCAGTCCACCCAAACCACAACCAAGCGGAGGAATGGCAATACTGCGTATGCCGTATTGCTTGATGACATCAATCAGCGCCACCAGCCCGCTTTCCACATCCTCCATACGTGACGGGTTCCGCCAGTGCCGCTTGGTGGGAAAGTTGATGATATAACGGGGATTAATCATTCCGCCGGTTTCGAACACGTTCATTTTACCCGGCACAACTTCACCAGCCTTACAGGCTTTGTGGTAAGCATCATAGTTGTGAGGAAACTTTTTCTTGAACTGAAGTGCGATCCCTTTGCCCATATAGCCAACACAATTCACAGTATTAACCAGCGCTTCCACGTTAGCACTGAGCAGATTCCCTGATGCTTTTTTAATCATGTTAGCCTCCCTGATAATACCATTGTGGCACTGGATGAACCGGCGGGTGATGTAAATCCGGAAATTGCGCCAGTATGGCTTTGACCTTGTCTGCCATGATTTCGTTCAATACCGCTATGCCCTGAATCATATCCCATGGCAAAGACTTATGAATAAGAAACTCGGCTTGTTTACGGCGCTTACGGTCATTGTCCTCAGTGGTATCTGCCCAGACACGCCCAAGAATGACGGGCCAGTCCAGCTTGCCTAGACTGTCCAGAGTATCAAACCATTGGGTGAAGGCAGCGATACCGTGCCCATCTGAAAATACAAACCCCATGTTACGCGAAGCCACTTCTTCAGCCCTAGCGATCAAGTAGATCAGTGGCTCTTCACCTTCGTCATAGCCTTCAACACCACCTTTACCGAGCTTATACAGCATGGGCGAAAGCGGGCCGAGGTAAAACGGCAGGTAGTCATGAATAACACCGCTGGGGCCACAAGGAATTGACCGCTGGTATCGTTTTTCCTGGATACTGGCGTCATGAATCGTGCGATAGGGTAGGCCATCATGAGGCGTGTGTAACGGCGCATGAAGGGCTTCACGCCTCAGTAAGGTGTCCAGATTATCAATATGGGTTAGCCGGAAAAGGCGAACCTTGGGCGGCACCGTCATGTTGTTTTCCTTATTCACACATCCAACCCCATCCGTTCCACTTCCGCATGACACCGTTCCCAGTCCGGGTAATGACGCGCCACCAGTGTCCAGAAAGCGCTGTCGTGATGCTTTTCGACGGTATGGCACAGTTCATGGACAATCACATAATCCAGCACAGCCGGTGAAAATTCCATACACTGCGGATGAAATTCAAGGATGTTCTGTTCCGAGCAACTGGCCCACCGGCTAGGAAATTTGAACAGGCGCGCGCCACGGGCTTCAAGGCCGGTCTGGCGTTCCCAGTAGCGAATTCGGGGGAACAGCTTGTCCTTTGCCCGGTCGCGGAAAAACACCTCCCTGGCGTCTTCCAGCAGCGGACGTGACAGGCTGTCCCCTTCCGGCGACTGAACCAGGAACCGGCTATGGTTGAAGCTGATGATGGCCTTGCGTTGTTCCAGCGCCGGGGTGACCTGGCAGTAATACCAGCGTCCCCGATACAGCAGGCGACTGCCGGTGACATAGGTATCCTTCAGTGGCCGGTTCACTTCCTTCAGCCGTTCCCTGATCCACCGTGCCCGGTTACGAATCAGCGTCACCTTGTCATCATCGGACACGGCAGGACCTCGCAGTAGCACCGGCTGGCCGCGTTCTATCGTGACATAGTGATGTTTCAGGTTCGGCTCTTCGCTGAACTCCCAATGAATCGCTGTTGCGCCGTACTGGTAGACTGGCATCAGGCGTTCATCAGTTATTCATAAGAATGTCGAACAGCGCCGCACTGTGCTGACGGCTGGCTTTCAGGTCCCAGCTTGCCAGTCCCTTGAAGGTCTTGCGTATCTGTTTTTGCATATCCTGGTGAATTTCCTTTTTCTCTTTCCAGATCGGGCTGGCCAGAATGGTACTCAGCATGTCGTCGGCAAACAGCGTCGACGTCCATTGCCGGGCGGCTGCTTCGCCCACTTCGGCGTTAAGGTAGTCGAACACGCCCACCTGTGCCGCTGATTCAAACCCGGCGTTACTGGCTCCCGCTTTCCTTTCGTTGATACGCTGGATGAACATATCCAGTTGTTTCAGGAATTCCGCCTGTTCGACCCGCTGTTCTTTTTCCTGCGCCAGCAGTCGATCCAGTTCTTCCTGAAGTTTGCCGTAAAAGCCGGGGTTTTTCTGTAGCCCGGTACGGATGATTTCCTTCAACTGGTTTTTCTTGCGCAGTGCGATACTGCCCGCGCCCTGTAATCGCTTCAGCCGTTCCATCTCCTGGGTATCGAAGATGGACACTTCCTTACACAGCAGACTACGGACTTCATCCGCTGCCACATGGTCGTCCAGCAGTTGCTGTAACAGGGCGGATTCCAGTTGGTTTAGCGGCCCTTTGTAGGCCGCCTGCGGCAGTTTGTTACGCAGCGCCATCTTGATCTCGCCCAGGGTCTTGAAATAGGGCTTATAGCGCGCACCACGCTCATCCGGCAGTACGACGTCCAGTCGCCGGTTGAAGTCCGCAAACGCCGCCATAAAGTCTTCCACGACATCCAGCCGCTTGTCCGGGTCGAGCCACAGGTCGGCGTCGGCCTTGTACGCTTCCGGGTCTTTCAGGATGTCATGCTTTTTCGGCAGCAGTGACAGCACTTTCTGTAGCGCCGCTTCCAGCTTTGGCAGTTCGCTGTCGATGTCCGTCCATATCTGTTCCGGCTTCACGTCGCCTCCGTAGATTTCCAGCGCCTGATCCAGTGCGGACACGATGCCGTAGTAATCCATGATATACCCGGCGTTCTTTCCCTTGCGGGTTCGGTTCACCCGTGCGATAGCCTGAAGCAGCGTGTGTTCCTTCAACGGCTTGTCCAGGTAGAGGGTGTTGACGATGGGGGCGTCCCAGCCGGTCAGCAGCATATCGGAAACAATCAACAGACCGATATTGTTGAACCGGGTTTCATGGTCCGTGTTTTCCGCTTCATCGCCATAGGGCTTTTTGAACAGTTCGTTGACCAGTTGCGGGATTTCATCCGTAGGGACGGCTACCGGCGACTTGCCTGCCTTTTGTTCCGCCCGCACCCGTTCCTCAATGGTCTGGACAGTGGTATTCGCATCGGACGCCGCCTGCGCCTGATCCACTCCGGTACGGCTGTCGGTAATGCTGCCCAGAGAGATGACCACCCGGCTTTCAAAGGTCTCCAGCCCGGCTGCCTGCCGTTCGGCCATGATGGCGTCCAGGGTGTCTTTGTAGCGCACCGCCATGTCACGGCCATCACAGACCAGCAATCCCTTGAATCCCCGCGCTTTAACGCTGGACAGGAAATGCTCGACCAGGTGACGACTGTTCTCGGTGATTCGTTCTTTCGCCGTACGCCGCTTTTTCAGCAACGCCTGACGCAGCTTGCCTTGCCGCGCATCGTCTTCCTTACCGAACTGATCCTTGAAGGCCTGATCCAGTTCCGCGCTGACCAACTGTTCGCTCAGCCCGTCCTTGTACTTGATGGGCAGGGTTGCGCCATCGGCCACGGCTTCATCCAGCCGGTAGGTGTCGATGTAGTCACCGGCCCCGAATTCGCTCAGGGTGTTACGGTCCTTCTTCGAGATCGGCGTACCGGTAAAGGCGACAAACTTTGCCTTGGGCAGACTGGCGCGCATAAACGCCGCCAGGAACCCGTACTGGCTCCGGTGGGCTTCATCCACCATAACGTAGAAGTTGGGCTTGGTACTCAGTACCCGGAAATCCACCGCTTCCCGGCTTTGTTCGACCCACTTGGCGGTCACCGGGTTACCGTCTTCATCCCGTGCGCCAAACCGGACGTTTTCATCGACACAGATAAAGAACTGACCATTGTCGTGAATACGACGGACGCGGGTACGGTTACCCCCGTTCTCAGCCTCTTCATCATCTGATGACTGCGGCGTCAGCGGCTTGCCGTCCCGCTCCTGGAACTTCTGGATCGTGCTGGTGAATATGCCGCCGTAATCGTTGGACAGCATCTGTTCCAGCCCCGCCACAGAAGGCGCTTTCATCGGGCTCAGGCCAATATTGCGGAAGGTGTTGCTGATCTGCCGATCCAGGTCGGTGCGGTCGGTGAGAATCAGGATACTGGGGTTATCCAGCCCGGTGCTTTCAGCGCGCAGCAACCGCGCCAGGTACGCCATGGTCAGGGATTTTCCACTGCCCTGGGTGTGCCAGACTACGCCGCCCTGGTCGTCCCGTGTCAGCCGCGTCAGGGTTTTACAGACCGCCCGCCACTGCTGGTAACGGGGCAGCTTCTTGATGGTGCGGCCATCGTCCAGTTCAAACAGGACAAAATGGGTGACCAGTTGCAGAAACCGGGACGGTTCAAACAACGCCCACAACAACCGGTCCTGCTCGGTCAGTGCGTCACCGCGCAAGGCGGCAGCCTGGGCTTCCTCAGCGGGTTCCAGCCGATAACGCAGGTAGAAGGCTTCCGGCGTAAATATCGCCCCGTACAGCGCCTCATTGCGGTTGATAGCCACACAGACCTGGTTATAGAGAAAATGGCGGGGATGACTGTTCTGGTAGGCCAGCAACTGACGGATGCCCTGGCTGACTTTCACATGGCTGGCCTTACACTCAATCACCGCCAGTGGGATGCCATTGACGAACAGCAGCAGGTCAGGCCGGAACAGATCGCCCTCGCTGTTGCTGCCGACGTACTGGTCCACCACATGAAAGCGGTTGTCACTGACCTTATCCGGGTTGAAGAACCGCAGGCTGCGCAGACGCCCCTGTTCGTCCTTCACCTGAAGGTTGCCCTGGTGGACGACGTTCTGCCAGAACGCTTCGTTGGCGGCCATCAGATTGTCCGCAGAGGCGAACCCCGCGCCGAACTGACGCACTTCTCGCAACGCTGTTTCTACACCGCCGCTGACGTCTGCCAGCCACGGGTTCAGGTCTAGCAGCCGGTCACGCAGGATATCGGTCAACAAGGGTGGCAAGTGCCGGTGTTCCTGCTGCTGGCCGACGTCACTGCCGGATAGATGGGTATAGCCCAGGGTTTCCAGCCAGCGGATGGCGGGGCGTTCAACGCCGTCCAGTTCGGGCTTTTGGCCAGCCTGATCGCCAGCCACTGTTTCCGTGGTCATATTATTATTTCCGATATCAGACTTTGACGCGCAATTGGCCGGTCAGCAGTTTTTGCATAAGGCCTTTTTTTAAGATTTGTAATTGTGATTTTTTTGCAATGGCTTGATCTAGCTTACGGTTCATAGTGCTAAGGATGCCTACAATTTTGACCTGCTCTTCAATAAGAGGGCAGGCAATCAACATTTTGTCCACCTTAGTGATATAAATATGCTTAATGGTTGAACCGCCAGCATCGTCCAGCATTTTTCGCTGATAAGTGGGCGATTCAAGAAGTAGCTTCAAAAATTGTGTTTCCACATTCTGTTTTGGTCGTAGTAAGGCGACAGATTGATTGATACAAAGCTTTTCGCTATCTACTAAAGCAAGTCTGCCAAGAGAACCATCTTTAGTTAAAAGAATATCTCCCTGTATGGGACGGCTTTTGTCTGTTAGTAAATTACAGAACGCTTCCTCGGTTGTTCTCCGGGCATTCGCAGTGTCTATGCGACCATTGTTAATATTGGCCGCAGTCACCATTAAAATGCCTTCATCAGCCGTTGGCATCGGATTGGTAAAACCATATGTGATCAAAGATAAGAAATCCCCCAAAGGCTTGATTTCCCACCCAGCCGGAATCCGCCCAAGCTCGCTATCCTTGAACTCGGTATGGGGCTGCCAGTGACCGTCCGCATTCCGGGTGCCGACGCCCTGGGAAAAGAGTCGTTGCATCAGCCCTTTCTTCAGGGTGCGGGTGGCAGTGATTTTCCGGGCGATCAGGTCCAGCTTGTTATCGACGGCGGACAGGATGCTGGCGATTTTTTTCTGTTCGGGGAGTGGGGGACAAGTGATTAGTAAGTTTTTAACATCGCTTGAATTGATCGCAGGGTAATTTGATCCCACCACCAATGATTCTATTTGATCAGTGACATGATCTGAATATATGGACTGGTAAAGGAATTCACCGTCATTGTCATCGTTTGCTGATATTACAGAGTAGCCTGTTGAAGCCACCAATGGAGAGTCTACAGACTTTATTCGGATAAAATTTTTCAGGTTTGGTCTTACTGTTGCCAGCAAAATATCGCCACTACTGACAGATTTTCTTGCCCGTGATGGCGACTCACTGAACGTCATTTTCGGCAGCTCATTCACTATCCTGCCCTTTTCAACATCTCCCAGTGATATATATTCAAATGAAAAGTCGGCAGGTGTGCTATTCGATAGACTTTGTTTATCAATGACAGCACAGTCAGATAGCCTGCAAACCTCCCATGTTTCGGGGACTGGTCCAATCTGGCTATATTTGTAACCTTCAGCTAGATCAGACATCACACCACCTCCGCCTTTACAGACGAAACCAGCAGGCCCAACTCTTTCAGATAGCCATTCAGTTCATCATCCACAGTCGCCATCTGCTTATCCAGATCACTCAATTCTGCCAGCACAGCAGGAATATCAACCTGATCTTCCGGTTCGGACGTGTCGATATAGCGGGCAATATTCAGGTTGTAATCGTTGGCGGCGATCTCGTCCATATCGACCACACGACAATATTTGTCTTCATCGGACTGCTGTTCGACCGCTGCCGTGTAGGCCGCATGAATATGGTTGATATCCTGCGGGCGCAGACTGTTCTGGTTCTTGCCTTCATGGAATTCACGGCTGGCGTCGATAAAGATCACCTTGTTCTTCAACGCCGCTGGTTTCTGCTTGTTGATGACCAGGATACAGGCGGGAATACCGGTGTTGTAGAACAGCGCCGAGGGCAGGCCGATGACTGCTTCAATACGGTCACCGGGTAGTTTGCTGTTACCCGCCAGTAGGCCGGTACGGATTTTCCCTTCCTCGCCGCCACGGAACAGGACTCCGTGGGGCAATACCACACCAAGACGACCGTTGTCTTTCAGACTGGCCAGCATGTGCTGGACGAACGCCAGGTCCGCATAACCCCGTGGCGGTATACCGTAGCCCAGGCGACCGTGGGGGTCGTGAAGGTTTTTCTTGTAGTTGGGGGCGATCTCTTTTTCCTGACCGTCCTTGCCGACTTTCTTTTCCAGGTTCACTTCCAGCGGCGTCCACCACTGTTTGGCGGAAAATGGCGGATTGGCGATGACGCGGTCAAAGGTTTTCAGGCTGCGGTCACCGTCTTTATGGAGCGGGTTGACCAGGGTGTCGCCCCGTTCAAGGAACGCTTCCATGTTGTGAAGGTACAGGTTCAGTTTGCCAATCGCCCAGGTGCCCAGGTTCTTTTCCTGGCCATACAGGGAGATGTTGGGCGTGGTGGCGGTCAGCTTGCCGCCGGGCAGTTCCGCTACGTGATGGGCGCTTTCGACCAGCATACCGCCGCAGCCACAGGTGGGGTCGTAAACGGTCTGGCCCGGTTGCGGATCGAGCAGGCGTACCAGCAACTGTACCACCGGCTTCGGCGTGTAGAATTCGCCGCCTTTCTTACCGGCGTCGTCCGCGAATTTGCCGATCAGGTATTCGTAGGCGTCGCCCAGCATGTCGGACTTGTACAGGCTGCCGTTGCCCAGGTGGTATTTGTTGAAGTGGCGCAGCAGGCGTTCCAGCAGTTTGTCGCCCAGCTTTTTCTTGTCGCCGAACTGGGTGGCGGTGAGTACACCCTCAAGGTACGGGTTCAGGGCTTCGATTTCGGCAAAGGCTTCGTCGATGTATTCGCCGATATGCTGGGTGTGCTTGATGATGTAACCCCAGCGGGCCTCTTCCGGTACGTAGTGACGACCGTCTTCCTTTTCTTCCTCAATGGCTTCTTCACGGGAACAGTCCTCTTCTTCCATGATGGCGGCGACCCGTTCTTCAAAGACGTCGTTATACCGCTTCAGGAAAATCAGGCCGAAGATGTAGTTCTTGAAGTCTGAGCTGTCGATGGAGCCGCGCATGATGTTGGCGGATTCCCACAGCCAGCTTTCCAGGGTTTCAAGGGTGAGTTGGTTCGACATGGAGGCGTTGTTCCGTTGTGATGGCCGCGCTGATTGTGGCGTTCAGCGTCTGATACGTTTTCGCACTCACGCTACCGCCCGAAGGTTTGGCTGTCCCGTTTTGACTGCGGGCAGCGAAGCGTGGGCCTTGGTAGCTTGGAGCGGGTAGAAAGGGTTTTGATTGGTCGGGATTATACGCAGTTCAGAAGGGCATGGAATGGCGGCATGTGCCACGTCTCATGGTTTTGAGCGATAGATGGGTGCTGGTACTACGGGGCAGGAAAGTCATTTCAAATCCAAACCAACTGATTCCCCCACCCCACACCACATGTATATATACACGGGATGGGGTGGGGACATATTTACGCGAACATCAGGTCATCGCCATCCTGAACAATGATGTCCTTACTGATTAGCTGGTTGATGATTCTGCCAAAGTGCTTTGCATTGCCACCCTGCGCCTTAAAGTCATCAAGGATCACTTGCCTTGTCGTAGGCTCACCTGACGCATTACGCGAACGTATGGCCTGAATGATAGCTTCCTGGTTACCTGTCAGCTTCAATGGCTTTGCCGCTTCCGCCTCACTCCCTTCTGGCGGTTCCTGCCCTTCAGTGCTGGCTACCAAGGTTGTCACGTCATCACCATCTTCATCGGTATACAAATGGCGTATGTTCATCTGAAACGCTTCAGCTTTAGGCGGTTCCGAATCTTTTACCTTGGTACACTTCAGAACATACAGCATGCCTTTTTCCGGCCTGTCGATACTGTACTCAAAGTCACAGGCTGCCCGCAGTGCTGACGAACCACGGGCACCATTTTCAGCACTCTTGCCTGTATGGTGGACAACAAGGATGGTCGCGCCCGTCTCTACCCTGACCTTGTCACAGCCTGCCACAAACAGGTTCATGTCAGCCGCCTTGTTTTCGTCGGCACCACCAAAGCATCGGGCCAGCGTATCAATGATGATGGTCGAGATTTTTTCCCCGGTTTCTTTTTCTATTTCATTCACCGTGTTTATCAGTGCCTGTACCTGGTTTGGACTACCAATAAAAACAGGTGCTTTCACTGCGAACAGGTTATCTACTTCATGATCATTGTTATACGTGATCTGCCAGCCTTTCGCCCTTCGTGACGCCCCGATTCCACCTTCAGCAGCCACATAAAGGACTGGGCTGTATTTACACTTCACGCCATTCCACTGTCTGCCTGTGGCGATAGATGCGGCCCATGATAGTACGTGGAAGGACTTGAAGGACTCTGACGCACCGTACACAACCCCCAGCGTATTTGCAGGCAGATAACCTTTTATTATCCAATCCACCCTTGTATCAAAACCGACAGCCAGGTTTGAATATTCAAAGTAACCACCCCATTCCTTGGTCGTTTTATTCCCTTGTTTATTGTCATGGGCATCGTTTGACTTTGGGTTAACTGCCATTTGTTCGCGACGAGCCATTTCACTCTCCGGAATGGCGTCATCCAGCCAGTCATCTGCGTTGGTCATTGCGGCTTTTTTTTGATCTAGCACGGTTATGCTTCCTTGGACGGCTTTGGTTTTGGGCCATCCTTTTCAAAAAACAAATACACGTCATGCGGCACACAACCGGCTTGCATTGCTGCCAGTGCCGCCTGCCTATATCCAGGCTGAATCCAACACAGCGACAGGTAATACACGTGATTAGGTTGAATAATCACTGTTTTACCACTGCCATTAATTCTCAGCGTGTCAGTTGGACGCCTGTTTGGGTTTGTCCAGGCATAGGCGTTGACGCCAGTAGGCTTACGGCTATCCATGCTTCGTTCCCCACCTTGCCCGGTTACCCGGATAGATGTACTCGATAAGTCAAAACAACAGACTTATCGACTACTGCCCCTAGCCTTCATCAGCGCCTAGTCCGGCTTCCTGAAACTGTGCGAGCAGCTCATTCGCCAGTGATTCTGATAACGGCGCTCTTCCACGCTTTTTGCGGTATAGGTTCAGCAACTTAAGCGCCTGCCTTGCCGCATTCCGGTCTTGCAGTCGGTAGCGCTTGAAGTTGGACTTGTTACCTGACTGGTTCGTATAGGGGTCTAACCGGCGATCAATCGCTACCCCCTCCTTCACCAGTTTGGACATATCCGAACTCAGGCAACTGCTCCAGTACGTGCCGAACAACCGTCCTGAGCTGTAACCACTAAAGGGACTGGCGACTTCGATCTGCCGTAAGCCGGTCATTCCGGCATCAAGAAGCGCGCTGAGCGTGCGTTCTTTTTTGAGTTGTGTTCTCATGGGGTTTCCTGCAATACCCTTGCCGGGTTACTCAGTTGCCGCTGGTAACCTGGCTTCCATTTATTGAGCCGTGTCGGCACGACGCTGCTCTTCCCATTGATCAAGCGCTGATACCAGAAATCGCACACAGCGAGCACCAAGCTGTATAGGCTTGGGAAACTGTATTTCTTCGTCGTGTATCCAGCGATAAAGGGTGGTATTGCCGATCCCGTAGCGGGATAGGACTTCTGTCCTGGTGAGGTATTTCGGTTGGTTTTCTAGCATGTTATGGCCTCCTGTGGTTTTTTGTTGATTGCCACAGAACCCATTGTGAAGGCTGATTTACATGGTACATATTCCTTCTGCTTGCAGGAGGTACCTCCTGCTTGCTAAAGGAAGAAGTAGGTATATTTTTACCCCTTAGCTTTGGGAATTCCTCTGTGCCCTCAACCAGTTCAAAACTGTTTTTTGGGCATTTGTAGGGGTTAGTGGTAAACGCTCGTTTCTGCTTTCCGCAAGCTTATGAAGTTCAGCTATGATCTTATCCGCAGCTTCAGCATATGTCGGGTAAACACCAGGCTCGTATATCTCAATAGCCTTTTTCCGGTAAAAACCAACTAGCTTATTTTTAGCCTTAGCCCCATGTGCCGCACGTTCTGACAATGTCTTCTTGGCTAGTTTTATTTCTAATATGTCACGCTGATGCGCGCGGTATACATTACGCATTCGCTCTTTTCTAGAAGATTTGAGAGTCTGAAAAAAATCGGACACATGCCCCATTTCGTACATTAACCAGTCATAAATACGTTCTAAGTAATCACTAGCCTTAATACCTATCTGTTCCGCGAGCTTCTGATTTTTTAGCTGGTGACTTAAAGGAGCGTCTATGAATGACATAACTTCATAGTCAGTCGACTTTGAAACAGAGTTAAACGTCCCCACGCTAACAAACCTAAGAAGATCATCCGCCTTTCGGTTTTCAGCCAATCCCATCAAAGCGAGACACTCAGCATAACTACCTAATCCATGCTTTACCTTTAAGGGGTGGTCGTGCTTGATCACGAAACAACTCAGGTAATCATTATGAATTTCAAATAAGGTAACCAAATCTTCAATGGTGAGTGACGCTTCACCCCTTTCGACTTCCTCTAAGTGAAGCCATACATCTCCATCTTCATCTCCATTTCCTTTGATATACTCGTGGGTTTCTCCCAGCTCGGCTACAAAAAAGGATGCTATATCACCATCAATATTGAGCATGGCCTTTGATGCTATACCCAAACGGATATCATCGAAAAAGTCTTGTAATGACTTCTGCTTTAATGCCTGAATTTCGGCATCCATTGGCTGAGACAAATGCCGTTCAAGCAGCTTCCGCTGATTTTCAAGTATGCGTAAAAAAAAATCTTGCCGAAGATCAGAAGCGTCCATTTTTGTTGTTCTCCAGTTCAAGCCTGAAACTGTCTAGCTAGAATAAGTACCGACCAAATCTAGCTCTATTGCACTACATCTTCGTCGCCCACTGTTTTCTTGCGATAATGCGCCATATCCACCAGCTTGACATCTTCCCCACTAAGAATCTTGTCTAGCAACGCGTCGTAACGCTTCATGCTTTCCCGCTTCTCAGGCAAGTGCTCGTGCCTGTCATAGTGTTTAACATCCACACCATTCAGCCCATGAGACTGAAGTAAATTTCTCTGTTCCCTGTTTACACCAGCATCAACAAGCAGGTTCTTTACCGTGCGTCGCAAATCCCTTGCCGTAAACCATTCAGGCACAGGGCTACCTTTCTGTTCAGCAGTTTCAGCTAGTTGATTGTTGTACCGTGTAAATGCGGTTTTCAAAGAGCTGGGGTCTATCGGCACCAGCTCGCCCTTCGAGCCCTTCCTCCTGCTCTTCACACCTGTACAAAACGGCCAAGGGTAGTCAGCGGTAACCGTCTTCACTTCTTCAATAATGTCCAGTGCCCGTCTGCTCAACGGTACAACATGAATCTTTTCCCTTCCTTGGCCTTTGCGGTCACGAAGCGTTACGCAATTTCTGACGAAATCAAAGTCTTCCCAACGTGCGCGGGATAACTGCTTTGGTCTCTGCCCTGCTGTGGCCAACATGAAGCGTATAAAACGCGACATGACGAAACCTACATACTCTGCATTACCGATCTCGTCCCATAGCTGTTTTACTTCCTTGTGGTTCAATACGCGTTCGCCGACCTTGTTTGCGCGTGTGTTCTTCTTGGTTGCAGCTACTGGGTTATGCTGGATATAGAAACGCTTGTCACCGACCCTGGTCGGGTCATAGTCGCTCTTCAGGCCATAATTGAATACGGCGTGAAGGATTGCCCTAATTCGTACTGATTCGGCTTCAGAGCCCCTGTTATGGATGGCTGCGAGTATGATGACAATATCATCCGGCGTTACGTCCCTGGCCTTTTTGGCAGCTATCCGGGGATAAGCTTTGATGACGTTCTTTTCCATTGCCTGCCGTGACTGAGAAGCCGACTCCTTGCCAAGTCGCTCCTGGTCTTGCAGGTAGGAATGTATCAGATCGGTGAATGTCCCTTTGCTGGCTTCAGCTTCAAGCTTTCTTTGCCTTTCAATTTCCTGCTGTTGCCGTTCCTGCTCCCTTGCTAACAGGTAGGCTTTAAGGTCTCCACCTTGCTCTTCCTTGGTACGTGCCAATGTCCGCGCCTTTTCCCGCAATTCAGACAGGGAGTAACCGTAGGCTTTCCGGCGATTGGTAGGACGGTACAGCCCTATCTTGATACGCGACTCTTTACCTTGATGTCGGTAACGGTAATAGGCTTCCACGCTTCCGCTGGCTACGCGCTTAAACAGCAGCTGGCCATCACCACGACCACCTACCGGCTCGCTGGCAGTCTTTTTTAGATTGTCCAAGTCCTTTGGCTGTAGCAACCTTCCCATTGCTTCCTTTCCATCATCCTGTAAGCAATACTGACTACCGAGAAATGGTGACCACGATAAAACTGGTCACTACTTTGGTCACTGTTTGTGTTTGGGTGTTACGGTTACAAACGGCAACATACGGGAATCAATATTGCGGAAAACACTAATATATAAGCATTTCTGTACAGAAAAAAGAACATTACGGAACGTTACAGAATGTAAGTTTTTGCAACTTGTAATCAGTAGGTCGAGGGTTCGACTCCTTCAGCCGGCACCAAACACGACAAAGCCCGAAGCGTTAATAAACACTTCGGGCTTTTTTGTGTCTGCATTTTTAGTGCAGGTACTAGTGCAGGTAAATTCCAACCTTAAAATTGTCTGCCATAATCGACTCTGTTAACTGTTTGATCTGAAGCAGTAAAAATGAACATCCGCCTAAGCGGCATTTGCCAAATCGAAACTCAAGGGAGTCATATATCCCACCACGGCAACAGCATCACATGCAAACAAACATGTGCATTAAAACCGCAGTCCGGTACAGCCTCTCCCCACAGAAAAGACAAAGAAGAAGTTAAGATAGGATTTAAATGCGCAGGTAAACTTCGGCAATTATGTAAACAACGTAGATCCAATGTGTTCTTACAGCGTCTTACCCAACAGAATCCGGGCAACCTGATCCAGCGCTGTTGAAACCAGGGAATCCACATCATTCACTACAACATGGTTGGGATAATATTCCCGGACACTGTCATCCACGATGCCGATTCCCAGGGTTTCAACACCATCCGCTTCTATTTCGCTGACAACCTGCTTGAGGTGTTCCCCCAGATGGGGAGGCGCTTCCACCTTGCAGGCACGGATATGCGGTGCACCGTCACTAAGCACCATCAATACCTTGCGGGGCTCCTGCCTGACCCGCAGTCGGTCATAGGCCAACAGCAGGCTTTCGCCATCACAATTACCGACATAGCACTTGTAGGGGAGCTGGTCGATGGCCGCCATACTGGCGCGACACTTATTCAGGTTATCGTGATAACCCTTGAATTCCACCATATTGATGGGTTCATAGCGGGAGTAATTCAGCTTGCCGCTGAAGCTGAATTCATCAGGATGTTCTCGCTGGTATTGCCGGACTGCCACTTTCATCTCGTGGCTGCATTCATCATCCCGGTTCGTACAGAAACCCAGAATTTCATAACTGACGTCGGTTTTCTCCAGCGCTTCCGCCAGGGCAATCGTCGCCAGCATGGCCAGGTGTCCCTTGTTTTCCTTGACCATGGAGGTGCTCAGATCCACCAGCACACTGACCGCTGTGGCAATATCCGTGTCTTCACGACGAACCGTGAACACATCCTCTTCACCGTTATATGCATTCACTAAACGGCGATTATCAAGCCGGCCCTTCAGGGCACCACCCGCCCAGCGGATATCCCGTTTCGCTGCCAGTGAGCGTTCCAGTTTTCGCCGCAATGCGTTGATCTGGCCTGCCGTTTCACTCAGCACCTGTTGATACTGATCCCGCAACTTGGGCTGACGCAGTATTTCGCCGATATTGTCTCCACTGCGGCGATTACTCCAGGTATCGAACTCTGTCGACCAGGCGCGGTAAATCGTTTTTTCCCCTTTCAGGTGCTCACCGATCACCGCTTTCAGGGCAACAGATACATCACAGCTATGGCCTTGCTTTTTTCCCACCTCACTGGCCCGGCGATCCAGAGCGGGATTATTTTCAGGGCTTTCTGGCGGATCATCTTCCCCGTATTCTTCGAAATGAACGATGGCATCAAAGATTTCATCCGCCAGCGTCAATGCCGCCTCAGTTGATTCCAGTCCGCCAATACGTGCGGCCCAGGCTTCGCACATCTGGTAATGATCATCCGTCATCTGTTGTTTTACGACAGCCAGAAACTGGTCAATTTCACGGTTATCCTCAATACCATTCAACTTGCGTCCCATGGCCGTCATTGTGGCTGGCAGCCATTGATACCAGGGTCCCTGCTGATCACTTCCCTCCACCTGTTCTTTCAGGGTTCGACACACTGCACTGGTCACGGCGGAAAGATTGCCACCGGCGCCCTTGTAGTCCTGCATGACCAGACGCTCAATACGCGGGTCTTCAATACTCGCAGCGATGTCACGCTTCAGTGGGCATTTTGCCTTGTTGGCCTGCTGGTTATAGCGGCGCAGCTGATCCAGATCCGAGTGACGGAGGCGTCCCGTAGCATGGTCGATATAGCCACGGCTGACGGCCCACTGGAATTCATCCAGTTCCGCTGCCATATCGAGGGAGGGATAAATGATCTTGTCGCCATCAACGCCGACCATATTGCCGCGAAAGACGATAGCGATTTTTTTACGTCCGAACGTTCTTGAGGTACCCCGGCATTCATGGACAAAGGCCTGGGCAGTGATCGAGCCGGCGCGTTTCACGGATTACCCCAGCCCACTCAGAAGCCGCAGCCGGGAAAGACCCGCTGGGCCAGTCCGCGCAGGACAATCTGATCTTCTTCGTTGGCCCTGAAAATAATATTGGTATCAACCGCCATCCGTACCGCCGCCTCATGGCCACAGAGGTCTTCATAAAAGACATAATCCTCTGCAGCGCCGACGATATTTCTCAATGAAATCGGCTCGGTGATCTCAACGCTAGTAAAGGCCGTGCGATGTTCATTCACGTAAGTCATCAGCAAATCTGACACCATTTCCGGCAGGTCAGAGACATTGGCTTCCAGTACGCCCTGTTCATCCTCAACACACATGTAATCAATCGGGATGAACTTGTGGAAACGGTTCAGCAGTGCCCGAGACAAGACCCGCGTTCCCGGGTACAGACCACTTTCGTCGCCCTGTCCCTGCGTATTACAGGCCGCCACTGCACGGAAGAATGGGTTGGCCTTGATGCGACGGGCGCCATCATCGGTAATTACAAACTCGCCCTGATCCAGCGCATTCTGCAGGGCATAGAGAACATCCGGACGGCCAGCGTCCAGCTCATCCAGCAGCAGGATGGTAGGCGACTGCATGGCCTGGGGGAGTATGCCGTCGACATACGTGGAAATGGTGGTGCCGTTATCATTCTCAAGCCGGGTCTGACCCACCAGATCAAAACGGGAAATATCCCCGTCAAAGTTAATCCGACGTACTGGCCAGTGCAGCCGTGCTGCTACCTGCTGGATCAGGGTTGTCTTCCCAGTACCGGTATGACCATGAAGCCAGGCATTTTTTCCGGCTGCCAGAGTTGCCAGCACGGGTAACAGGGTCTGGGAATCAAAATGGTAACTGTCATCCAGCTCCGGTACCCAGGGATGAACGTCTTCCCATTCAAATACGGGTAAAGCGAAATCCAGCACTTTGCCAAGGTGCTTCGCGGCGTCATCCCGGCAAAATATCTCTGTGGCTTTCTTGAACACCACTTCACCGGCAGGAATACTTAAATCCCTGCCTACCTCACTGGCAACGAAGGAGCCCTGCATGGGCGCAGCAGCGCCTCGCAGCTCGCGCTTGAGCCGACCATTTTCATGGTTCAGCTCGTCCACTTTTTTATCCAGGGTTTTCGCTTGTGTCTTCCAGGCCTCGGTGGCACTGACGGCCTGGATTATCTCATCCATGCTGTAGGGCGATTCCGCACTCTGCAGCAGCGAATCAATCGCCTTGATCACACTGCTTTCATCCGCCAGCTTGGCCAGGGCGGGGTCAATGTCGATATGCAGGTCAGAAGAGTCTTCGTGCATGGTGTCTGCCTCCCTGGCTCCGTCACCGGCATTTTTTTCCAGCGTTTCGTACATGGTCTCAATGAGATCCGGCGTCCAGGTGTTATGACGCCCAAAGTGTTCGACGGATGGAAAAAGCGCCTCCTCAGTATTATTGATGGCTTCCATGAACTGGCTGAAGACGTCTTCCGGCTTATACCCACCCAGAACCAGAAAAATCATGTACAGAAGAGAGGTATCGGAAAGCTTGTCACGAAAACTGGTGGCGTTGAATTTGGCAATTTTCACGGCGCCACTTTTGATCAGGCTATTGTCATGACCGGCCGAATTCCAGTTATGACTCACATAACAGGGTTTGAAGGCGACATGCCACCATTTGCACAGTAACGCGCGGTCTGCCTGAGACTCCGCTAACTGTGTCAGTGTGGGTAACGTGGTGCCAATCGACCGATCCCTGGCCATTCACCGTGCTCCAATAAAAGGTCTTCAATAATGAATCTTAGTCAACCCTGTGGAGATCAGTGAAACGGGCACCCTGATAAAAACAGTTATCATACAGCCATTGTCACGAGCATTAGTCCTCGAAGGCTTCGCTCCGCAACTTGATCCAGCCGTTACGACCGACCGTGATATAGCGATCCAGGTCCATTTCGATATGGTCGGGATCGACCTCAAAGTCCTTATCGCGTTCCGGATGGTAATCCCAGTACAGTTCTTCGCCCGGCAGAATATCTTCCATCGCCACGGCAAATACTCGCCGATCATGGGTCACCAGCATGCTGAGGTTGGGTTCGTCGCTGCTGTTGGCCAGACGTAACCGGGAGCGCTCACCATCGGAGGCATCAATCCCCTGCTCGATGACCGGCGTGTAATTCTCCCAGTCGGGCTCAATCTCCTCTTCTTCCTCATCGTCAAATTCATACTCATCAACGAGCCAGAGAATGTAAGTGTCACTATCCAGGAAGATAGGGTAGCCGCTCTCATCCTTGTGCCACATGACGTAGCGCCCCGTCGCCGGGATCTCGATACGGAAGGCTCGCCTGCCGGCGTATTCACCCACCACACTGCCGGAGGGTATGAAATCCCGGGTAAACAAGCCTTTACCAGCGCCCTCAATGCGACTGGCAGCTTCGGTCAAGTCAAACTCATACCGTTTAAGGCGGGACTGCAATTGCTGGTTTTCAGCCGTCAACTGCTCAAGCTTCTGACGGAGACTGGGGGCATCGTTTTGATCTGGTTTATCCATACAGGCGATGTCTTTGTTATACCGGTCCATGGTTTTACCTACTGAGTAAATCTGCCAATTAATAACTACTGTTAAAGAAAAATTGATAGCTCGCCATGAAGGAAGAGTCAAATCTTTGTGGTTAGATAAGCCGGAATAACACACAGGGTTATCTATTCTTTTTTAAAAGAATGTCTGAATATCATAACCCTTGGAATGGGATTCCGGTCGCATGATACATGGATGGTCGATAACACGTTCGCTCCCATTATTATTACTTGCAGGCGCATTGGCGGCTGAAGAATCCGTCGAAAAGCCCTTGATACAGCTACATGAAATTCTTTCCCAAACCGCCGAAAAAGGCGATGCCACCATCTCCGGCGTCGTCATCAAGCGAATCAGCCCCGGTAACTATCTGATCCATGATGGCACCGGCACACTGGAAGTGGATATTCCCCATCACAAACTCCCTCCCGGCGGACTGTTACCTCATACCCCGATCCGATTACAGGGTGTGATTCAGCACGATGAAAATGAAATCCTTGAAATTGACGTTGATACGATTCACTGGTCATTCTGAACATCACAAAACGGTACTCAATACTTCAGAGCTGTGACCGAAAAACATTCATACGTCGCGATATTGAACAATACTTTTACTGTCGTACTACGGAACCCAGTGGGAAAAGGTTTGTCTACAAGACTGCCTGTTTTTTTATTGAAGGAATTATTTTATGGACAGCAGTAAACATCCGATGCAGAAACGTGCGCAAAAACGTTCTTCCGTTTCTGTGAAAACCGCTTCAAAAAACAAACAACCGATGCCGTTGCCAAAAAATCGTCACCCGACACCTGGCAAAGGCTATCCGTTTCCGGAGCGGATTCAGCAAGTGCCCAAGCGACAGCTGACAGCCTGATGAAATGGCTGTCACAGCACCCGGTCAGTAATCTGCTTGAAGCTGTAGGCCGGAATTACCTTGCAGAAATGGAAGACATCTTCCACGAAAAGCGCCAGTTCATCCTCGCCTTGACCGAGCAGTTCGCCAATCGCCTGGTTGTCCGTCATTAAACCCGCGATAACAATCACTCGAGCAATCGTATCGCGGTCACTGATCGCTGACATGACATCACTGCATGCCTGCTCCTGCGCCAGGTTCTTCAGATCATCCATGCCATCATCATTGGCAATAGCCTGAGCGCTCCACAGCCACACTATGACCAACAAACTACACCATGATGTCAGTCGACCTTCCCTGCCTCGCAGCATGACGCTTCTCTCCGTGAACGCTGACTGGAATTTCTACCATACCTGCGTTCTGACGGCTTTTCGAGCCTGAGGTCAAAGCAACAGGTTCTCCCAGTCAACGGATGGGTCTCCCACAACGGTGAAGTCAGGATTCAGCAGGCTTTCCTTACTGTTGTAGCGTAGGGGCTTCAGATCCGGATCCAGCACACGCCCCCCAGCAGCTTCGACAATAGCCTGGGCCGCAGCGGTATCCCATTCACTGGTCGGCCCTCGTCGTGGATAGATATCCACAAGCCCTTCCGCCACCAGGCACGCCTTGAGCGAACTACCGGCCGTTGTGATATGGACCTCACCAAACCGATGTTCAAAGCGCTGCATCAGGGTCGGAATCGTGTTCTCACCATGCCTGCGACTAACTGCTACGTTCATAATGCCTTCAGGCGCACAGGGACGTGTTGAAAGTTTCACCAACTCATCTTGATCGCACTGCCGCCAGGCACCGCCAGTATCGCGTCCACCCATGTAGCAAACACCATTGACCGGCCCATAAATCACACCCAGTATCGAAACACCCTTTTCAATCAGGGCAATATTGACGGTAAATTCATCCGTGCGGTCAACAAACTCCCGGGTACCATCCAGAGGATCCACCAGCCAATAGCGCTGCCAGGTAGAGCGCTCTGACCATGGCACTATGTCACCCTCTTCGGACAATACCGGGATCTCGGGCGTCAACGCCTGCAAGCCGGCCCGAATGCAACGATCCGCCGCCAGGTCAGCCTCAGTGACCGGTGAATCATCGGCCTTGGTCTGAAGGCCAACATCGTCACGCTGATAGACGGCAAGAATCGCCTTGCCAGCCTGCTGGCAGATCTCACGTAATGACTGTGTCAGTGACAACTCTGTGATCATGCTTCACCTCTCACGATGTCCCGAACCATGTAGAGTGCTGCCAGCACACGGGCTTCACTGAAGTCTTCCCGGGCGATCAATGCCGGCAGATCATCAAACGAAAAAACCTGGACGCCCAGGGGTTCCGGTTCATCCCCTTCGAGTTTTTCCTCATAAAGATCCCGCGCCAGCACCACCCGCATACTGTGCGTCATGTAATTAGGCGACAACGTGAAATCAGTCAGATATTTCAGGCTGTGAGCGCCATAACCGGCCTCTTCCTTCAGCTCTCGCTCAGCACCGGCTAGCAGATCTTCATCAGGCTCGACCAATCCCTTGGGGAGAGACAATTGATAATCCTCTGTCCCCGCCGCATACTCTTCAATCATCACGAAGTGGTTGTCATCCAACAGGGGGACAACCATCACCGCCTGATGCCCGGAGCTGTATCCCCCCAGCCGCTCGTAAGTCCGTTCGACCCCATTGCTGAAGCGGAGTTTCATCCTTTCCACCCGAAACAGTGCCGAGCGGGCGACTTCCTGGGTCTCGAGAATTTCCGGTTTTTTCTTCATCATCGGTTCCACCCGGGCGCATGAAACTCCATTATACGACGTAGCTATACAACAATGTGCAAATATCATGATTGACTGGAAAACCATCGACACCGTCCTGTTTGACATGGACGGTACCCTGCTTGATCTACACTTCGACAACTACTTCTGGCTGCAGTACATTCCAGCGAAATATGCCGAAAAGCACGGCATCTCCATGGAAAAATCCTGTGCCGAAGTGGATGTCTGGATGCAGCAAACCATGGGCACCCTGAACTGGTACTGCCTGGATTTCTGGGATAAAACCCTGGGCCTGGAAACCGCGGTATTGAAACAGGAGCTGGCGCATCTCATCAGCCTGCGCCCCCATGTGGACGAATTGCTCAGCGCTCTGAAAGCCGCCGGTAAGCATATTGTCCTGATCACTAACGCCCACCAGGACAGTCTGTCCCTGAAAATGGAACGCATCTCACTGGCGCACTATTTTGACCGCCTGATTACGTCCCACACTTTCGGTTACCCCAAGGAAGATCAACGCTTTTGGGAGGCGTTACAGGCCAATGAACCCTTTAACCGGGAACGCACCCTGTTCGTCGACGACAGTATTCCTATACTCCGGTCTGCCCGTGAGTATGGCATCCGTGAGCTGCTGGCCATAAAACACCCAGACAGCAAAAAAACGGCAAAAGATACCGAGGAATTTCCCGCTATCGACCAGTTTACGGAACTATTACCCGTTCTCTGATTCCAACCAGCAGGACTTATGAAAAACAACGATTCAACAGCAAAAATGCGGCTTGATAAATGGCTGTGGGCTGCCCGTTTCTATAAAACCCGCAGCCTTGCCAAGCAGGCCATCGAAGGCGGAAAAGTGCACGTTAATGGCTGCCGCGCCAAACCGGGGCGGGAACCCCGGCTGGGCGATGAAATCAAGCTTCGCCAGGGCTGGGATGCAAAAACGGTGATCATTCGTGCGTTGTCGGATGTCCGTCG
Source organism: Kistimonas asteriae (assembly GCF_018263925.1). Classification (GTDB taxonomy): domain Bacteria; phylum Pseudomonadota; class Gammaproteobacteria; order Pseudomonadales; family Endozoicomonadaceae; genus Kistimonas; species Kistimonas asteriae. The sequence goes on along the minus strand of NZ_JAEVHF010000002.1, from coordinate 372,972 downwards.
TACAGCGACAGAGGCGCAGCAACTGTACGAAGAAACACCGGAAAGCATTCGTCTGCGGGAAGAAGGCGCCGCACAGCGCAAAGCGCTGCGGGGCAGCACACCCTTCCCTGAAAAGCGACCGGACAAAAAGCAACGCAGGGATCTGGAAAAACTGCGTCAGCAAAACCTGACCGAGTAGCACCGATTCACCGCATCCAGGCCGCTGACCATCCATCAGCGGCCAGTGCACTTTCACAATCACACCCTACACCCACCAAGAAGAAACCGCATAAACTTGCGGGCTTTACGGATCATCATCTAGGCTGCAGGCACCGAAGCAAACTGGCTAGTCACACCATGGCGAAGCTTACCGGCTCTCGCCTGGCAGTGCTTAGAGACGTGCCCTATGCCAACCACACCGTCCGATTCTGGAAGGGGTTCCCCCCACCATCAGCCGATGATCCGCGCGTCCTCTCTTTCCCTGCTGGAGCGTATTGGCAAGAAGATTCCCGACCCTGTCATTATTTTCCTGGGTTTGTATGTGCTCTGCCTGCTGGCGTCTGTTTCACTGGCCGGACGACAGTTCAGTACCCCCAGCATCACCGGAAGTGACACCATCCACAGCATTCGGAACATGCTGGAATTAGATAACATTCGCTGGATTTTTGATCACGCGCTTCTGCAGAACTGGCTGACCTTCGGCCATGGCATTCTCGGCGTTATCCTGATCGTTATGATGGGCGTCGGCATCGCCGAAAAATCGGGATTATTAACCGCTCTGATTAAAAAATCCGGCCTGCATATCAGTGAAAAGTGGCTGCCGCTGCTGCTGGTTTTCTTTGGCATCATGAGCAGCATTGCCACCGATGCAGGCTACCTGGTGCTTATTCCTTTGGCCGGATTACTCTATGCCGGGCTCGGCAAAAACCCCATTATCGGGATGGCGGCGGCCTTTGCCGGCGTGTCTGCGGGTTTCAGTGCCAACCTGATACCAGCCACGCCCATTGACGTCATTATCGGTGCCAATGCCCGCATTTTCGCCCAGGCCCAGAATGTCCCGTTCGCACGCCACGATGGTCAGCCGCTGACGCCTGCCACCATGCATTACTATTTCATTCTGGTATCAACCGGTGTGTTGTCGGTGGCCGGTGCGATCGTCACGGCGCGCTTCGTGGCTCCGAAACTGAAAGACACCCCCTGGTCGTTACCAGACGATCTCAAAATCGATAATTTCAACCTCAGCGATGGTGAAGAACGTGGCCTCAAAGCCTCATTTTTCGGGCTGGTCGGTGCACTGGCGTTTATTGCCTGGTTGGCGCTTTATCCCCTTGCCCCTTATACCGATGCGTCCGGAAACCGCATCGTCCCCTACCTGGATAATGTGATTCTGCTGATTACGCTGGTTTTTACCATTACCGGTATTGTGTTTGGCACCGCCTCCGGCAAATTCCACTCTGTGGCCAATGTCGTCCAGGCCATGGTCAAACAGATGGATGCCATGGGCTATATCCTGGTGCTGACGTTCTTCTGCTATAACTTTCTCTCGCTGCTCAGCTATTCGGGCATGGGTACATGGATTACCTGGCTCGGCGCCAGCCTGCTGAATTCGCTGGGCTTGCAGTCCTTTCCGGTGCTATTGATCATCGGCTTCATCATCACGACGGCCTTTATCAATATTTTCGTGGGAGGGCTGACCTCCAAATGGATGCTGCTTGGCCCGATCTTTGTGCCCATGCTGTACCAGGTAAATAACCAAATGACCCCGGATATTGTCGCAGCCGCCTTTCGGGTCGCTGATTCGTCCACCAACATCATTACCCCCATGATGACCTATGCAGGGGTTATTCTTGCCTTCATTCGTAAATATTCACCGGAATTCAGCATGGGGGATCTCATCGGCCTGATGCTGCCCTATTCAATCTGTTTCCTGACCATCTGGACTCTGCTGCTTATCCTGTTTTTTGAGCTGGGGATTCCCCTTGGGTTTTGAATGGTCACCGTGAAACTGACACTATACAGACAACATTCCCGTTTACGGATGCTCCCTGCCCTGATGTTGATCAACACATCGACCATGCCGTAGTGGTATTAACTCCCTCGACAAATCAACGACGAAGAATCCCCATTCGAGGAAGTAATGCAAACAACACCCCCTGCCAGCGTGGCGCATATTGGTGGAGAAACCTGTTTCATCACCGGTGGTACCGGCTTCATTGGCCGTTTCCTGATTGAAAAATTACTGGCCCGAGGCGCCAGTATTCACCTATTGATCCGTGACGGTGAGCAGGCTCAGGTAGACCAGCTGATTACACACTGGAACGTTGCACCCAACCGGGTTAATACGCTGATTGGTGACATTACCCAGGCCAAACTGGGGCTGAGTGACGAACAGATTGCCACTCTCAAGGGCAAGGGCGAAATTGACCACTTCTTCCACCTGGCCGCCATTTACGACATCAATGCGGATGAAGAGAGCCAGATCCACGCCAATGTGGAAGGTACCCGTCATGCGATGGCCTGTGCCGAAACCCTGAAAGCCAAATGCTTCCACTACACCAGTTCCATTGCTGTAGCAGGGCTGTATGACGGCACCTTCACGGAAGACATGCTGGAAGAAGCCGGCCCGCTGAACAACCCCTACCTGAAAACAAAACACCAGGCCGAGCGGGTGATTCGTAATGACTGCACAATCCCATGGCGCATTTACCGTCCCGCGATGGTCATCGGCCATTCAAAAACCGGTGAAATCAACAAAGTTGACGGCCCTTACTACCTGTTCCATGCCATCCGGAAGATGCGCAATTCCCTGCCCCAGTGGCTGCCCATCATTGGCCTGGAAGGCGGCTGGCTGAACATGGTGCCTGTGGATTATCTGGTCGATAGTATTGACCATATCGCCCACAAGGAAGGCTTTGACAACCAGTGTTTCCATATCACTGATCCAAACCCTCAGCGACTGGGAGAACTGCTCAATACCTTTGCCTCTGCTGGCGGCGCGCCACGTATGGCATTGCGAGTGGATTCCAGTTTCGTGAGCCCCTTCGTGTCCATGCTGCTCAAGAGCCTGTACCGGATGCCGGCCATCACCAAGGTGTCCCAGGCGGTACTCCGCGACCTGAAAATACCGGATGCGGCACTGGACTTCCTGCACTACCCCACCCACTTTGATCGCACAAACACCGACGCAGCCCTTGAAGGCAGTAATATTCGTTTACCGGTTCTGCGTGAGTATGCCCGGGTTATCTGGGACTACTGGGAAAACCATCTGAACGAAGAACGCATAACCTCCGAAAACATCGACAAGGCCGTAGCGGATAAAGCGATTCTGATCACCGGCGCCGGCTCCGGTATTGGTCGTGCCACCGCGGAACGACTGGCCACCACATCAGCCCGCCTGGTACTGGTTGACCGTGATGAGGAATCACTGGCCGAGGTTGCCCGGATCATCAGGGAGCAGGACGGACGTGTCTGGACCTGGACCGCCGACCTGACCGACACCCAGCAATGTGACGCCATGATCCAGCAGATCAACGAGGAACTCGGCGGGATTGATATTCTGGTCAACAATGCCGGCCGTTCCATCCGACGCTCCGTGAACAACAGCTACGACCGTTTCCATGATTTCGAACGCTGCATGGATATCAACTATTTCGGTGCCATGCGCATGATCATGGGCTTCCTGCCCGGGATGGAAAACCAGCAGAGCGGTCAGGTCATCAACATTTCATCCATCGGCGTTCTGGCAGGCAGCCCCCGGTTCTCAGCCTATGTCGCCTCCAAGGCCGCACTGGACGCCTTTACCCGCTGCGCATCCAGTGAATTGGCAGACAAAGGGGTGAAATTCACCACGATCAACATGCCGCTGGTGCGCACTCCGATGATTGCACCGACCAAGATGTATGAATCAGTCCCCACCCTGTCGCCGGACGAAGCCGCCGGCCTGATCATCAAGGCCATGGTGCGCAAACCCAAGCGAATTGCCACCCGGATGGGATTGATGGGGCTGGCACTCCACGAAACCATGCCCGTACTGAGCGAACTGCTGATGAACGCCAGCTTCAACATGTTCCCGGAATCAGCCGCTGCAAAAGGCAAGAAAGAAGAAGGGAGCAATGCGCAGCGTCCATCAGCTGAACAAAAATTGCTCGTCAATCTGATGAAAGGTGTGCACTGGTAATCCACACGGTATAACGCCGCTTATTGGATAGCCAAAAGCCAGTGCTCTGTTGGGCACTGGCCTATCAAGATCAAGCAATGCTTCCAGTGCATGTGATTATCAGCGATCACTGGCTTTGGGGAATACCTGAAGGTTGTTTCTCGACAAACGCGAGGAATACCTCAGCCACGGCGGAAGGATCTTCGATCATGGGCAAGTGACCAATTTCTTCAAAGATCACCGCTTCAGTCGTTGGCATATATTTCTGCATTTCACTGACACTGGAGACATCCAGTACCCGATCCTCTTCTCCCCAGATAATCAGTGACGGTGTGGCGATGGCCGCCAGCCACTCTGATTGCGGAATACCTGCCAGACGCTCATCCCGTGAGCGCAGCAGATCATCGAATATTTTCTCGTTCACCGGTTCACGCGCGAGGGCCTGCTCTTCCAAGACAGACGTAATCGGCCAGGGAATGAACGGGCGATCCGTCATCACAAATGACAGGAGTCTATCCATATCACCGGGCTGATTCACAATCAGGGGGTTTTCACCCTGCTCCAGCAAATGCTGAAACTCACTGGCATCAGGTGGTTCAACACCGCCATTATCCAGCAACACCAGGGTATTAACGACGTCAGGCTGGATTCTCGCTAATTCCAGACCGATCCAGCCCCCCATGGAGTTTCCCATGTAGTGGACCTGACCCAGCCCCAGTGTCTGGATAAAATCTGCCACACGCTGAGCTTGCGCCGGCATACGGTAATCCAGTTCCAGCGGCGCACTGCTGTCACCATGCCCCGGAAGATCCAGTGCGATGATGTGATACTGGTCCTCCAGTTTTCCAGCCAGTCTGACCCAGTTGTCTTTGTTGGCGCCAAACCCGTGCACCATCAGAATGGTTTCACCGTCGGCATTGCCGCCTTCCAGATAAGCGACTTTCAGGTTATCCATAACCACTTCCGCAGGCGCCAATCCCGCACGCTGGCGTTCCAGGGACATGGCTGTTTGATAAAGATCCTGCCGGGAACAGGCGGTTAACACCAGCAAACTGAATAGAAAGGGAATACCAAGCAGCGTTTTCAAACGTATCGTCATGGGCATCCAACCTCTTATTGTTATTGGGTAATAGTATTGACAAGCCAGATAGAAAGTAGAAAGCCGGAATATCTTAACCGGCTTAGCATCAAGTTGATAACACCATTATGAAAACGGGGAATGCTGTGACGGAAAGGACACACCGTCAGAGTTAAATTCCGGTTTGTCTGCTGGCTTATCCAGTTTAGGGGAGGATGAGAACGGGGACTGCTTGCTATCTTCCGGGAAGACACCTTGTGGTTCAGGCAGTGGCGAGCTTTTTGGCAGCGGAGGCTTGGGAATTGGCGTAAAAGGAATATGCAGCTGTTGTGGCGAATGGTAAGGCATGGGGTGCGCAGGCATGCCGCCCACAAAATTTCTGGACTCCCTCCCTCGCCAGACCACCGTCCGCTCTATCCCATCCTCTCCTCGCCATGTGGCGGACTGCTTACGACCGCCAATTTCGGCCGTTTTTTGGCCCAACGCCCAAGTGACCGGGATACTCACCGCAGAGACCGTGAACACATAGGACTGGTTTTTATCAACATCCAGCTGCCCATCCATCAGCAAAGGCAGCTCCATGACGGAATCCTGCCCTGTATTCTGAATCATCAGGTTCGCGTTGATCATTGCATGACGTTCATCAGTCCCCTGCAGAATCAAGGGTGCCACCATGCTCAGCCGGGTGCTGTCATTGAGTACAAACAGATCATCCATACTACTGTCAGACAAATCCGTAATCATGCGGTGACTGAGCGCTGCAGAAATCGTTTTTACGGTTTCACCGGCAACCGAATCCAGCCCGGCCATCGTGGAAGACGAAAAGCGAATCACCAAACGCCCTTCCAATGCTTCCAGATCATCCTGCTGAATGCGTTCGTCCAGATTCAGCCCGTCACTCGACGCAACCACCCCTTGCAAACCTGCAAGCCCGGCCCAGAGCACAACTAACACCGTCAGGCAACATCGCAAAACACCAGAACAACGCACGGCTGGAGAAACATCAAACCGCATGACAACACCCTCTACTCTACGCTACGCAGCCAACCACAGGCAATGCAGTGTAGTACATGGCGCCAAGGTGCATGAAAAAATCGTCCCGGTACCAACCCACAAGCCTTGCCTGACCAGGAACGTTTCCCGCAAGTGATGATCCTGGCCGTTAGCGTTATACTTTCCGGCACCATTGGCATGACTGACATCAGACTTGAAGTTGCCAGCAGCCGCCACCAGATTAGTGATTTTTCTTGGAACACTCTGCGTTAATGACTATCCCGGATACAGCCCAGCGCTTCCTTTTCGAAAACACCGATATTCGCGGTGAACGCGTCGGACTCAGCAGCAGCCTGCAGGCCGCCTTTGAACCCCATGCTTACCCGCCGGCCATCCGTCGCCTGCTGGGTGAAATGGCGGCAGCGGCCGTCTTGCTGAGCACGACCCTGAAGTTCCAGGGCACCATGAGCCTGCAGGCGCGCTCGAATGGGCCGGTTTCCGTACTGATGGTCGAATGCACCGATCAGCGCACCTTCCGCGCCATCGCCCGCTGGAAAGAGGAACCTGCCGACGATGCGGGCCTTCAGACACTGCTACCTGACGGCCAGCTGGTCATTACGGTGGATCCTGTTAAGGGCAAGCGCTACCAGGGCATTGTTCCGCTGGAGAATCCAGCACTGGCTGACTGCTTTGCCCAGTATTTCCAACAGTCAGAACAGTTGCCAACCAGTGTCTGGCTGGCCTCTGACGGCGACAGTGCCAGTGGTTTCCTGCTGCAGGCGCTGCCTGCAACGGTCGAGAAAGACGAAAAAGTCCGCGAAGAGCGCTGGTCACACCTGACCACCCTGGCGCATACCCTGACAGACGAAGAGCTGCTCTCGGTAGAGACCGAAAAACTACTGCACCGCCTGTTCCATGAAGAGGATATCCGTCTGTTTGATACCGAACCCGTCAGCTACCGCTGCACCTGCTCCCGTGAGCGCACGGCCACAGCTCTGCAGACCGTTGATCGTCAGGAGCTGGAGGATATTCTGGCGGAAGAGGGTGCAATCAATATGGATTGCCAGTTCTGCAATACCCGGTACAGCTTCTCAGCTGACGACGTTACAGAGCTGCTGGCGCCTGAATCGACCCGTTCCCGAACATTGCACTGACCCCGTCTACGGGATCACTGACAGAACCGCAAGGGGTGAACGACGTCAGCTATCGACTGACGTATAATCCCCTTTTTTATTCAGATGTAGCCAAAGAGTACCCCATGGAGAGCATCTTTCAGCGCATCGCTGCAGAGTTGAATGTACGACCACAACAAGTCACCGCCACGGTCAATCTGCTGGATGAAGGGGCCACGGTTCCGTTTATCGCCCGTTACCGGAAGGAAATCACCGGCGCCCTGGATGATACCCAGTTGCGTACCCTGGAAGAGCGTCTCCGTTACCTGCGGGAAATGGAAGAACGCCGTGACACCATCCTCAACAGTATTCGTGAGCAGGAGAAGCTGACACCGGGACTGGAAAAGTCCATCAAGGAAGCCGATACCAAGACCCGGTTGGAAGACCTCTACCTGCCCTACAAGCCGAAGCGTCGCACCAAGGCCCAGATTGCCCGCGAAGCGGGTCTTGAGCCGTTGGCAGAAGGGCTGCTGGCCGATCCGACACTGGATCCGGAACAGGAAGCCGCCCAATACATCAATGCCGAACTGGATATTGCGGACACCAAGGCAGCACTGGACGGCGCCAAGTACATCCTCATGGAGAAATTCAGTGAGGACGCGGAATTGCTCGGTACACTGCGGGACTACCTGTGGGAAGAAGGCCGCATGAGCAGCCGCGCTGTCGCCGGCAAGGAACAGGAAGGCGCCAAGTTCCGCGATTATTTTGAGCACGACGAACCCATCAGCAAGGTACCGTCTCACCGGGCGCTGGCGATTTTCCGGGGTCGTAATGAAGGCTTCCTGCAGGCTTCTATCACGGTAGAAGGTACGGAAGACCGGAGCCAGGCGCATCCCTGTGAAAGCATGGTGGCCAGCTTCTGGTCAATCAAGAATGAAAGCCGTGCCGCAGACAAATGGCTCGGTGAAGTCGTACGCTGGACCTGGCGTGTCAAACTGTTGCCCCACCTGGAAGCAGAACTGATGACCCGGGTTCGGGAAGCGTCGGAAGAGGAAGCCATCAAGGTCTTCTCCAAGAACCTGCACGACCTGCTGCTGGCCGCACCGGCTGGCCCAAGGGCCACACTGGGTCTGGATCCGGGCCTGCGTACTGGGGTTAAAGTCGCCGTCGTTGACGCTACCGGTAAACTGGTGGATCACACCACCATTTTCCCCCACGTTCCCCAGAACCGCTGGAATGAGTCTCTGGCCGCTATCGCCAAGCTGGTGCTGAAGCACAACGTTGAGTTGATTGCCATTGGTAACGGCACCGCCTCCCGGGAAACCGACCGCTTTGCGGCTGAGCTAATCAAGCAGTTCCCCAAGCTGAACCTCTCCAAAGTTGTGGTCAGTGAAGCGGGCGCATCCGTTTACTCAGCCTCGGAAACCGCAGCGAAAGAATTCCCGGATCTGGATGTCACCTTCCGTGGCGCGGTATCCATCGCCCGTCGTCTGCAGGATCCGCTGGCTGAGCTGGTCAAGATTGAGCCCAAGTCCATTGGTGTTGGCCAGTACCAGCACGATGTCAGCCAGACACTGCTGGCACGCTCTCTGGACGGGATTGTGGAAGACTGTGTAAACGCGGTTGGCGTCGATATCAACATGGCGTCTGGCGCACTGCTGGCACGGGTTGCCGGTCTGAACCAGACCATTGCCAACAATATCGTTGAATATCGCAACCAGAACGGCGCATTTACCAGCCGTAACCAGTTGAAATCCGTGCCTCGCCTGGGGGACAAAACCTTCGAACAGTGTGCGGGCTTCCTGCGCGTCATGAGTGGCGAGAATCCACTGGATTCTTCCGCCGTGCATCCTGAGACCTATCCAGTGGTACAAGCGATCGCAGCACGGTTTGAGCGTGACCTGCGCAGCCTGATCGGTGATACCGCCTTCCTGAGATCACTGAATGCTGCTGACTATACCAGCGAGGCCTTTGGTATCCCCACAGTCACCGACATCATCAGCGAACTGGACAAGCCGGGACGTGACCCCCGTCCCGAATTCAAGACGGCGGCATTCCAGGAAGGTGTCGAGGACATCAAAGACCTGAAGCTCAACATGGAGCTGGAAGGCGTGGTGACCAACGTGACCAACTTTGGCGCGTTTGTGGATATCGGCGTCCATCAAGATGGTTTAGTGCATATTTCCGCGCTTTCCAACACGTTCGTGAAAGATCCGCGGGAAGTGGTCAAAGCGGGTGATGTGGTTCGGGTCAAGGTGATGGAAGTTGACGTACCCCGCCGCCGGATCGGTCTGTCAATGCGGATGTCGGATACCGCAGAGGAGCAATCCGAAAACCGCCAGCAACAGCGGGCAGAACGGGGCAAGCCCCACGCAGCACGCCCATCCAACCAGGCCAAACGTCCTCAGGGACAACGGCAGAAAGCAGATAACGGCGGTACCTTCGCCGACCTGTTCGCCAACGCCAAGAAACTGCGCCGCTAATCATCCAGCAGAGGGGGAGTACACACTTCCCCGCTGCCGATGAATTGAGCGCGTTAGCATGGATGCAGTGTCAGCCACTGCGCGGTATAGTGGCTGACCATTTACTTACAGTTGCTGGACATCAGTGATAACGGCCAGGAATTGCGGAATCCAAAGCATGGCTGCAGATAACAACGAACAGGAAGACTGTCAGCTTCCATCGCATAAACAGACTATACGCCGGGGCAGTGACTACAGTCGCCATCTTGGTATCGATTTTCTGGACGCTGACGAAGGCTGCAGTAGACTGTCCATGGATATACTGCCGTTCCATGCCAACATGCGCGGGCATGTCCATGGCGGTGCGTTGTTCTCTCTGGTCGATGCCGGCATGGGGATTGCCCTCTACTCCCGCTTGCCCGACAATCTCGCTGCCGCAACGATCGAAAGTAAAATCAATTACCTGAAAGCCGTCACCAAGGGCCAACTGATCTGCGAATCCCGTGTTATTCATCTGGGCTCCCGCACCGCGGTGCTGGAAGCTGACGTGATGCAGGACGGTCAGCCTGTGGTCAGGGCGCTGGCTACATTTGCACTGATTCCGGCCAGTGACGATCAATCCCGTTAAGCAAGGGTTACAGCTTGTCCCAGATATTTGAACGCCGCCTGCAGGCTCTGCAAAAGGCTGAACATCACCACTGTCTGCGCCAGATCCGCCATGGCATCGAAAAAGAAGGCCTGCGCGTGACGGCAGACAGCCACCTGTCGCAGACTCGCCATCCGGAACGTGTTGGCGCCACCCTGACGCATCCCTATATCACGACCGATTATTCCGAAGCACTGCTGGAATTCATTACGCCGGTCTACCAGGATATTGGCGCCACGCTGGCCTTTCTTGAGGAACTGCACAGTTTCACCCTCAAGCAGATGGATCCTTCCGAATTTCTCTGGGGCTCCAGCATGCCGCCGGTACTGGAAGGGGATGACCGTATTCCTGTCGCCTGGTATGGAACGTCCAATATTGGTCAGATGAAGTACATCTACCGTCAGGGGCTGGCCCATCGCTACGGCAAAGCCATGCAAACCATTGCCGGTATTCACTACAACTTCTCATTGCCGGGCACCTTCTGGTCACTGCTGCAAACACTGGCAAACGACTCCCGTGAACTCATCGATTACCAATCGGAAGGCTATTTCGCACTGATTCGTAACTTCCGCCGTTATTCCTGGCTACTGATGTACCTGTTTGGCGCCTCTCCAGCCATGGATCGCGGTTTCCTGGATCAACATCCAGATGGTAACCTGCCGCTGGAATCAGAAGGTGACAGCACACAACTGATGCCCTGGGCGACATCGCTGCGAATGAGCGACCTTGGCTACACCAACAATGCCCAGTCATCCCTGAATATTTGTTACAACAATCTGAACGACTACGTAGAAAGCTTGTGGCAGGCCATCCACGCGCCTTATGCCGAGTATGAGAAAATCGGTCTCAAAAAAGACGGCGAATACCTGCAGCTCAACACCAACCTGCTTCAGATTGAAAATGAGTATTACAGCCCGATCCGCCCCAAGCGCGTCACCCGTTCCGGGGAGAAGCCCGTCGTGGCCCTGCGCGAACGCGGTGTCGAATATATCGAGGTTCGCTGCCTGGACCTGAACCCATTCCTGCCACTGGGCATTGATACGGTTCAGGCGCGTTTTCTGGATGTTTTCCTGGTGTACTGCGCCCTTCAGGACAGCCCTGCTATTGAAGAAGCGGAATGTCAGGCGATTGCCCGGAACTTTGAGAAAACCGTCAACGAAGGACGTCGCCCTGGTTTGACGCTTGAGCAGCAAGGTCAAAGTACCACGTTAACAGACTGGGGACTTGCACTACTGGATCAGATGGAACCTGTCGCCGCCTTGATGGACAGTATTCACGGCACCGGTGACTTTTCCATGAGTATTCGCCAGCAACGGCGCAAGCTAAACAACAGTGAGCGTACGCCATCAGCCCTGGTGATGAACACGCTGTCAAAGCACAACCATAGCTTCATTGAGATGTCGCAGGAGCTGGCCGAGATTCAATCCGACTATTTCAGGCAAATCCCCCTGAGTCAGTCCCGGATCGACTATTTCTCAGAGTTGGCTCAGCAATCCCTGCGTGACCGGCAGGCCATTGAGGCAGCGGATACTGTCGACTTTGACACGTTCCTGGCGCAATACTTCGCCGACTGAACAAGACTGGCGACGATGCGGTACCGCGTTCGTCGCCCAATAACAAAACAAGGATATAACGAGGCTTCCATGCTGATTCCCAAGTCACGCCATCTACACCTACTGGCTTTCCTGGCTGTCATCGGACTGCTGGCAACGGCCATGTTCTTTGAGCATGTCATGATGCTGGAACCCTGCCCGCTGTGTATCACCCAGCGCATTGCATTCCTGATCCTTGGCCTTATTTCATTGATTGCAGCTATTCACAATCCAACAGGACGTGGGCTTCGCGTCTACGGTGGCTTCATTTTGGCCTTTGCCATCGTCGGCGCAGGCCTGGCGATCCGGCAGCTATACTTGCAGGGGCTTCCGCCAGAACAGGCGCCCGCCTGTATGCCCGGCATTGAATACCTTGTCGATGTCATGCCCATGAATGAACTGATCAGCATCATGTTCAGCGGTACCGGCGACTGTGCTGAAGTGCAGTGGCGCTTCCTGGGTCTGTCGATTCCAGGCTGGACTCTGGTTGCCTTTATCGGCTATGGCCTGTTTGGTGTACTGGAAATGATTCGTAAGCGGGATATCGTGCAGTAAATGATCAAAGGGCTGTTTATCCTGTTGCTGTTCCAGAGTCTGGGCGAAGCCATCCACCGCTTCGCCCATGTGCCCGTGCCTGGTGCGGTGATAGGGATGATGCTGCTGTTTCTCTCTCTGCCCTTTTTTGGAGCTTTGTCAGATGACCTGGCAAGTGCCAGCAGTCATTTGATACGACACATGTCGCTGCTGTTTGTCCCGGCAGCAACCGGTTTCATCTTTTATCTGCTCCACAGCCAAAACCAGACCCTTCCTATTTTGGCCGTTGTCTCCCTGGGTACCGTGATTGTTATTGTGGTCACTGCGCTGGTGATGAAAAACCTTGTACGCGGCAGCTATAAGCCGGAGAACGGTGCCTCAAAGGTCCCTGAAAATGACCATTGATACCGATGCCATCCGGGCTTTCATCTGCACTCCACTCTTTGGCCTGACACTGACGCTGGGCTTTTTCCAACTGAGTGCCTGGCTGTTTCGCAAGTCCGGCGAATTCCCTCTCCTGCACCCTGTCTTAACTGCCGCCATACCGATTGCCGTTGTCATTTATTATCTTCCGATGGACTATCGCGATTATGCGGACAGCACCGAGCTACTCTCGATTCTTCTGGGCACAGCGACAGTTGCCCTGGCCGTACCGCTTTATCATCAACTTCCCACCATTCGCGCAGAAGCACCGGCCGTTGTTGTCACACTGTTGGTTGGCGCCACGGTTGCGCCACTTTCTGCAATCGTCATTGCATGGCTGACAGGCGGGAATATGGAAACCCTGTTGTCTGTCGCACCGAAATCGGTCACAACCCCCATCGCCATGGCCGTATCGGAAAGTATCGGTGGACTGGTTTCCGTGACGGCTGGCACAGTGATCAGCGTCGGCGTGTTTGGCGCCGTCGTGACGGTCCCGCTGATGCGAATGATGCGTATCGATAACCAGGCTGTACTGGGTTTTACGCTAGGGTTATCAGCACACGGCGTGGGCACTGCCAAAGCCTTTGAATGCAGCACGACCGCTGGTGCTTTTGCCAGCCTGGGCCTGGCACTGACTGGCGCATTGACAGCCATTGCCATGCCACTGATTTATCACCTGCTTTTTTGACCATCTGTCGTCGTTTTTAATACCATCACAATTATTCTTTTCGATAATCAGGTTTTATTGTTTTTATGAAATTTGTTGGCGCCCACGTCAGCGCTGCCGGCGGTGTGGAAAATGCGCCGGTCAATGCCCATCACATCGGAGCGACCGCTTTCGCCCTGTTCACCAAGAATCAACGACAGTGGAAGGCTAAACCGCTGACCGAAAAAAGCATCCAGCTGTTTCGGGAACGCTGTGATCGTTATGGTTTCACGCCAGCGCAAATTCTTCCCCACGATAGCTACCTGATCAACCTTGGCCATCCTGAACAGGAAGCTCTGCAAAAATCACGAACGGCGTTCATTGATGAGATGGAACGCTGTATGCAACTTGGTTTGGATCGCCTCAATTTTCATCCTGGCAGCCATCTTCGTACGATCAGTGTCACGGAATGCCTGAAGCGTATTGCCGAGTCCATCAACATTGCGCTGGATAAAACGGAAGGCATCATCACAGTGATTGAGAACACTGCCGGCCAGGGCAGCAACCTTGGCTGGCAATTTGAAGAACTTGCCGAGATTATTGACCACGTCGAAGACAAAAGTCGTATTGGTGTTTGTCTGGATACCTGCCATACCTTTGCTGCAGGCTACGACCTGAGAACAGAAAGCGCCTGCAAAACCACCTTCCAGCAATTTGCCGATACCGTAGGCTTCGAATACCTCAAGGGTATGCACCTCAATGATTCAAAAGGGGAACTGGGCTCCCGAAAAGACCGTCACCACAGTCTCGGTCAAGGGGAAATTAGCTGGGATGTCTTCCGCTATATCATGCAGGATGAGCGCTTCAACAATATTCCCCTGGTACTGGAAACCATTGATGAATCAATCTGGCCGGAAGAAATTTCTGCGTTAAAGATGCTGGAAAAGTGAACGCTCAATAATGCAGCCCAGCTCGTTTCATACAGCGGCTCACCCTATGCGATTTTCAAGAGCAATACTGTTTTCATAGCGATATTGTGAAAACAGTATGGCCACTCACAATCCCCCTGCAAGCACACTGACCAATATAAGTGACGGTTTCAAGAAAAGCAGGCAAATTGAAAAATCCCCAAAACGTTTCATATCCGCGTATGCAAACAGTCTATCGCTTTTGATAGCGGGTATTGTTCCAGTGCAAGCTCTGTTATTGCCAGCAAATGACTCAGAAATGTACTTTCAATCTGCGATGAAGAAAAATGAATACCCTCGGCTGCAATGTAATCCTCAACGGAAACATCATTCAGTAGAGACAAGTAAAATGCTTTCAGAGCCTCTTCTTCGACATTCAACGACGAAATAATTCTTGCACACGGCACGCTTATCGAACCCATTGACCATTCTCCCTGAAGCCCAAGATGATCAGCTCCACTCACCTCTCTAACGCCATCCCTTTATTAAAGGAATCAATAGAAGCTACGACTCGAACAATACGCTTTTCAATCCTCTGCCAGCCCTGATACCTTTTCCATGGATCAGCCTTTAGTCACTGATTAACCGTTTGCCACGATGCCATTAAACGTCATTATAGCAATAGAGTTTCTAATCGTTATTGAACGTTCAAATATAAACGACGCATAGACTGGATCGTAAAGATTCCGTGAAGACTGGATCAGTCTGATGGCCCAATTCCCCAAACATCTGCCGATGAATAACAATTTGTATGCGTTTCAGCGCAACATTCTCTTTCAGGGCGTTGGTACCGCTATGCGTTCACTCTATAATAGAGGCCAAACAGCCATGAAAGGCGACCGTTCCCGACCTGCCAGGCAGCGAGGATCGTGTTTCCAATAACAGTCATGGACAATTGCCTCCGCCACGTGAGATGAAGCTATGTCTATTGAAAGCCTCGGCCAGCTCGAAAGCAAAATTCAGAACGCCATCGACACCATTGCCCTGAACAAGATGGAAGTCGAGGAACTGAGAGAAGCCAAAACCCGCCTCGAAGAAGAAAACGCCCAGTTAAAACAGGAACTGCAGGCGTGGACTGAGCGGGTCAGCAGCCTGATCGGCAAACTCGACAGCCTGGCAGAAGAAGCGCTTTAAGCCTGTTTCCATGCCCATAAAAAATGCCACCTTTCGGTGGCATTTTTTATTTCGCGTTTAGATTATCGCTGTTAAGCAAGGCTCTCCTGCCGCACAGGTGAACCACTCTTCAACATACCAATCACAAAGCCCGCAACACCAGGCACCATCCACCCCAGACCACTGCTCTGCAGCGGGAGATGGGAATAGACGTCTACCAGAGGCTGAACAAACGACAGTCCGGCAGCACTCAGTCCATCGACAATGCTAATGGCCAATACAGGCAACAGTGTAAAGGCAAACACGATACCCGGCTGAGCAAAACGCTCACGGAACAGACAAAGCATTATCAAGGCAATCGCAATCGGGTAGACAACCAGCAATGCAGGAATGGTGACAGCCAACAGCTCAGTCAAACCCATATTGGCAATCAGGGCGCTCACTATCGTACAGAGCACCACATAACCCCGGTATCCCATCACGGGCAGCACTTCTGCAAAATATTCACCGCAAGCCGTCATCAGTCCAACGGAGGTCGTGAGACACGCCAGACCAATCGTCAGCGCCAGGATAATCATACCCCAGTCACCAAATACGGCCGTGATATAAAGATTCAAAATCCGCGCACCGTTTTCTGCGCCAGCAGCAATCGCATAACTGGTCGCCCCCAGGTAAGAAAGCACGATATAAACAACGGACAGTCCCACCGCAGCAATGATAGCGGCAATAATGGTGTAACGGGTCAGATCGGCGCGATCTTCCACACCCCGCTGACGCAGCGCAGTGATGATAACAATACCAAAAGCCAGTGACGCCAGGGTGTCCATCGTCTGGTAACCCTGTTTGAAGCCATAAATGAATGCAGGCTCTTCCAGATGCATTCCCGCTTCAGCGACCACACCCTGCGGTGCAGCAAAAACACCGATGGCAATGGCAACCAGAACCAGCACCAGCAACGGGGTAATCAACTTACCCACCGTTTCAATCAGCCTACCGGGGAAAAGCGCCAACACCAGCGTCAGCAGGAAAAACCCTGCACTGTACAGGGCAAGGGCACCGGTACTCTCTTCACCAACAAACGGCAATACGCCCATTTCAAAAGAAACAACCGCCGTCCGGGGTGCTGCGAAGAGCGGCCCGATCGCCAGATACAAAACAATACCCGTCAACATGGCGGCCCATTTGGGAAGGTCCTGGGTAAAACGATCCAGACCACCGCCCAGTTTTGCAGCAACCATCAGCCCCAGCAAAGGGAGCCCAACACCGGTTAACAGGAATCCGGCCGCCGCAGGGACGACAGCTTCACCGGCCAACTGGCCAAGAAAGGGAGGGAAAATCAGGTTACCTGCGCCCAGAAACAGCGCAAAGGTCATCAGGCCAACGGCCACTACATCAGTAGATTTCAAACGAATAGACAAAGACATACCCCTTTTCGTGGCATTACGGCAGCCCTTCGGCTGATGTCACAAGAGGGATGCAGGCAGGTAAGAAAGCACGGGGTCGCCGGCTCGCTACTCCGAAAAAGGATAGTTTCGCGGAGCGGTGATCGCAGCTCTTGTGAAGCATTGATCATCCCTTGCATACCCAGAATGCCCTGTCCTGAAACTGGCTGGACTCTATCACGGCACTCAGCCAGCGGAACATGACAATTAAGCTTCCGCTATATATCCCACACTTTTCACCGCCACCTCAATTACGGCTTATACCTATAAGGAGACTGAGCAGCTGTCTCACCCTTAACAGGAAAAACATCTAAAAATGGCGCCATATCTGCGACTGGCGCCCATTTTTTGCTCAGGAAACCTGACTTTCTGCCATCTCCAGGGCTTCACAGGCTTCCATCCACTCATCCTCCAGCTGCTGCGATTGCTGTTTCAACGCAGTCTGACGCTCCAACAGGATTTTCAATTGCTCCTTACCATCATCGGTATAGAGAGACGGATCATGCAGAGACTGCTCCACCTCTGACAATGATGCATGACATTTCTCCAACGTCTGCTCCAGCTTTTCGACCCGCTGGCGGTAGGGACGCAGTTTTGCCCGCAAAGCCGCTTCAAGGCGCTTTTGTTCTTTACGGTCACGGGCCGAAGAACCGGCAACAGAATCCGTCGTTACCTGATCGGAGGTACCACGCAAACTCGCACTGCGACGTTGCTGGGAGAGCCAGGTGGCATAGGCATCCAGATCGTCGTCAAACGGTTCCATTTTACCGTCGCTGACCAGATACAGTTCATCGGTGGTATTGCGCAACAGATTCCGATCGTGAGAAATCAGTACCATTGCGCCGGTATAGCCCTGCAGGGCCATGGTCAGGGCATGCCGCATTTCAAGATCAAGATGGTTGGTTGGCTCATCCAGTAATAACAGGTTGGGCTTCTGCCAGGCCACAATGGCCAGCGCCAGTCGCGCCTGCTCGCCACCGGAAAAGCCTTTAACCACTTCCAGTGCCTTTTCGCCATGAAAACCAAAGCCACCAAGGAAATCCCGGATTTCCTGCTCCCGGGCAGTTTTGGTCAAACGTTGGATGTGCAACACCGGTGTGGCATCCAGATCCAGACTTTCCAGCTGATGCTGGGCAAAGTAACCAATTTTCAGGTGTTCGCCTTCAACGCGATCCCCTGCCAGTAACGGTAACTGATCGGCAAGCGTTTTCATCAGCGTGGATTTACCGGCACCGTTCTGCCCCAACAGACCAATACAACTGCCGGGATGCAGCCCCAGCGAAACTTTTTTCAGTATTGGCGCTCCGGCATAGCCCATTTCTCCTTTTCGGATCATGAGCAGTGGGTCAGAAAAACGCTCAGGTTCAGGCAGCGTAAACGTGAAGGGGGAATCCACATGGGCTGGAGCAATTTCTTCCAGACGATCGAGAGCCTTCAGACGGCTCTGAGCCTGTTTCGCCTTGGTCGCCTTAGCGCGAAAACGGCGAATAAAGTCATCCAGATGGGCTTTCTGCTTCTGTTGCTTTTCATAGCTGGATTGCTGCAGCGCCAGACGCTCAGCCCGGGTACGTTCAAAGGCGGTGTAATTACCCCGGTACATCGTCAATGTCTGCCGTTCAATATGGGCAACCTGGTCGACAACACCATCCAGAAAGTCGCGGTCATGGGATATCAGCAGCAACATGCCCGGATATTGCTTCAACCAGCTTTCCAGCCAGATGATGGCATCCATATCCAGGTGGTTGGTGGGCTCATCCAGTAACAGCAGGTCAGACGGACACATCAATGTCTGTGCCAGGTTCAGGCGCACTCGCCAACCACCGGAAAACGAGCGGACACTGGACTCCATCTGATCCTGACTGAAGCCTAATCCATGCAGCAACTGCTCTGCCCGGGATTTGGCTGAATAGCCATTATGGCTTTCCAGCGCGGCATGATGGATGGCCAGGGCATTGTCATCGTGGCGGGCCTCAGCATCCGCAATCGCCTGCTGGATACGGCGCAGCTCAACATCGCCGTCCAGGACATAGTCAACAGCAGGCCGGTCAAGGGCAAGCACTTCCTGGGCCATATGGGCAATCCGGAGATTTTTGGGAATACCCACATCACCAGCATCTGCCGATATATCTCCCCGAATCAAGGCAAAAAGCGTTGATTTCCCGCAGCCATTGGCACCAGTCAAACCAATCTTCTGGCCCTGGTGGATAACGAAACTGGCCTCTTCCAGCAGGCGTTTTCCGCCACGCATGAGGTTAATTTGCTGTAATCTGATCATGACGCGCATTCTATGTTAAGGCTGTCATGAAGAACATATCCGACAATCCCTTTTGGCATTACTCCGTACATCTGTGGCCAACGGCTGGAGAAACCCTGTTAATGCTGCAGGATTCCTATCAGCTGGATATCAACATGGTGCTATATTGCTGTTGGCTGGCAGAAGAAAAGCGAATCATTCATTCGTCGGATCAACTCGCGAATTACTGGTCTGAAATATCCCAGTGGCAGGACGAGGTGATTCATCCTCTAAGAAGCATCAGGCAAAACATGAAAACAATGATCAAACCTGATGTCGACCTTCAGAGCCTCTATTCCCAGTGTAAGCAGATTGAATTATATGCTGAGTGTATCCAGCAAAAGCGACTTTTTAATCTGAAAAACCAACTCTCAAGAAGCAGTAATATGCACAGTCATAAGCGGTTGGGAGAGAATCTTCAGCAGTATTTAAACGTTTGCGGCTCCCATAAAAACGACTATCCGATGTTACAAACCTTGCTCGCGCATTGCCTGAAAATAATAAAGGGGCCTAATGGCCCCTTAAATACTTGATGCTACATCGCCTATTCCAACCAGGGGAACAGGCTAGCCATCAGCTTATCTCTTTTTAACAGCCTTTCTTGTAGCGGTCCTGCGAGCAGCCGGCTTACGGGCAACCGCCTTTTTGGCAGGCCTACGCGCTGGTGCTTTTCTCTTAGCAGTCGTTTTCTTTACCGCTGCTTTTCTGGCAGGCGCCTTACGAGTTGCAGACTTCTTCTTAGCTGCAGTCTTCTTCGCAGTAGCCTTACGCGCTGCTGGCTTCTTCTTGGCTGCAGCTTTCTTCGCAGTAGCCTTGCGAACTGCTGGCTTCCTCTTGGCTGCAGTCTTCTTCGCAGTAGCCTTGCGAGCTGCTGGCTTCTTCTTGGCTGCAGTCTTCTTCGCAGTAGACTTGCGAGCTGCTGGCTTCTTCTTGGCTGCAGTTTTCTTCGCAGTAGACTTACGCGCTGTTGTCTTCTTCTTGGCAACAGTCTTCTTCGCAGTAGACTTACGCGCTGTTGTCTTCTTCTTCGCTGCAGTTTTCTTCGCAGTAGACTTACGCGCTGTTGTCTTCTTCTTGGCAACAGTCTTCTTCGCAGTAGACTTGCGCGCTGTAGTCTTCTTCTTCGCTGCAGTTTTCTTCGCAGTAGACTTGCGCGCTGTTGTCTTCTTCTTGGCTACAGTCTTCTTCGCAGTAGACTTACGCGCTGTTGTCTTCTTCTTGGCTGCAGTTTTCTTTGCAGTAGACTTGCGCGCTGTAGTCTTCTTCGCAGTAGACTTACGCGCTGCTGTCTTCTTCGCAGTAGACTTGCGAGCTGTAGTCTTCTTCTTCGCTACAGTCTTCTTAGCAGTAGACTTACGTGCGGTAGTCTTCTTCTTGGCGACTGC
Organism: Kistimonas asteriae; assembly: GCF_018263925.1. Taxonomy (GTDB): domain Bacteria; phylum Pseudomonadota; class Gammaproteobacteria; order Pseudomonadales; family Endozoicomonadaceae; genus Kistimonas; species Kistimonas asteriae. Next base: position 352,150 of record NZ_JAEVHF010000002.1, on the reverse strand, counting down.
CTTCTTCGCAGTAGTTTTGCGAGCTGCCGGCTTCTTCTTGGCAACAGTCTTCTTAGCAGTAGACTTACGCGCTGTTGTCTTCTTCTTGGCAACAGTTTTTTTCGCTGCAGGTTTCTTTTTGGCTGTGCCGGCCTTCTTAGGCGCGGCTGACCTCGTGAATTCCATTTCTAGCTTTTCCATGGCTTTCTCCTTAGCGCTTGCAAGCTTGGATCATTACCTAACATCCCTGTATCACTTCCAGAAACTGTTGTATGCCACGGACATCCACGTCCACTGCCTACAACAGTATCTCTGGCCTTTACCTGCCTGATTACAATCAGGTCAGTTTAAACCTCTCGGCAATGTCAGCTTTACCTCATCCCAGCCAGCACCATTTTCGATTCTTAACTGCCCAGTGCTAACCTTGCTGCAACGCCAATATCACCTGAATGACTCTTCTAAACATTCAGCGTATTCAGAACGTAGAACATAAACATTTCTGAATCACTATCACAGCCACTCGCTGATTCCTTAATTATTGCTGTTATCCAGCGCAGTGTACTGTTGAGACATTCCATTAGATAAGTAGCAACTGTTAATCAAACGAAACATCTCACAACACTCTCTCAATGAAATTAAAGCGTTTTTCATCAAGGCAAAAACATTGATTATAAGAGTAGCTCAATTTATACCAATATTTTTACATAGATATAGACCATCATTTGCAGCCTACGCAAAATTTTTTTCAATTAACTTCGAACAATCCATTTTATTTTATTTGCCAAAAATAAAATAAAAACAAAACAACCTGCATATAAAGGAAAAAACTCCCACGTATTCATTTTCCTTTGCGATTCCAATAAAAGCACGCTTCATTACTCCCCCCTAAAAGAAGGTTCAAGGCTTATTAGTTCCAGTGTCAATATTACGTTATTATCTCTACAATAATAGCTAGCTACACTTGCCTTTGACATAAAATTGAACAATGATGTTCCGAACTTCCTTTCCCCGGAAGGGTTCTTCCAACCTGAAAAAGAGAATGCAATGAAGCTGAAAACGATTGCAGCCACACTGATTCTGGCCAGCACAACGAGTATGTCTGTACTGGCTGAAGGGACAACTCCCCTGGCAACCGAAAAGGCTAAGTTGAGCTACAGCCTTGGCGCCATGCTTGGCGAACGTTTGAAAAATGACTTTGACAATCTCGATCTTCAGGCGCTCTCACAGGGCATTGAGGATGCTGTGTCTGATAAGAAGCTGGCTCTGGATCGGAATGACATGATTGCAGTGATTCAGAAAGCCCAGCAGGCACAAGCGGAAAAAATGCAAAAAGAAATGCAGGAACAAGCCCAGAACAACCAGGAAAAGGGTGATCAGTTCCTAAAAGACAATCGCAAGAAATCCGGTGTTGTAACAACGGATTCCGGCCTGCAATATAAAGTACTGAAAAAGGGTAATGGACCCAAGGCATCACCAGATGCTGAAGTAACTGTCCATTATGAAGGCAAGACCCTTGATGGCAAAATCTTTGATAGCTCCTATGAGCGTGGCGAACCCGCCAACTTCAAAACCACTCAGGTTATTCCCGGCTGGACCGAAGCACTTCAGCTGATGCCTGAGGGCTCCACCTGGGAACTCTATATTCCCGCAGGTCTGGCCTACGGACCGGGCGGCATTCCAGGACGTATCGGCCCCAATGAACTACTTACCTTCAAAGTCGAACTGATCAAAGTCGGTGAGCAGGAAACCAAGGCGGTGAACTAAAGGAATGGCTGGTTGTGGTCAAACGATCAATCATCACAACCAGCCATTTGCAGAATAGCGCAACCGCAACCCAGACTACTGGGTAACAGCCTCCCCATGCGAGTTATGCAGCACTTCAATTAACTGGTCTTCAAGTGCAAAACGCTCTTCCAAACACTCACCGAGCTTGGAAAGAGCGACCTGCAGAGACTGTATGTCGCTGAACTTATCGATACCATCATTGAAGTCGAGACAGAATTCGGTTGTCTTCTGAATGGCGTCAAACAGCGCCGTTGCAGAGTTCAGAGCCACATTATCATCAAACTCTACGGCTTCCTGCTGAAGCTGTTCATAGATCTCGAAATGCCCCGCAGAGACATAATCAACCAGCATCTGGCAAAGATGTCGCATTTTCTCAAAAAAGGGACGTTCATCGACCCGTAACTGGTCAACACCGCTTAATGAACAGTAAAGAACCAATAGCTCCTGTCTCTCATTCAGCCAGTTGTCGATCAGCTCGGATACACCTCCCCAGCGCTCTTTGGCTGACTTGCAACCTTCCAGCATTATCTTTCCCCTTTACTGTTAGCGTCGGTTTTACAGCCAGTAGTAATGGAAAGGCTACCCAGAACGCGTCTGGATAACTTGAAGTCATTAGGTTACGGCAGCTCGCTATCCCCCGGCAAGAAGTTTATGACTGAAAATGCCGCTTTAGGGAATAAATAGCAATGCCATTGCATCACAATCCTCTTGTTAAGAAGATACGGAAATAAATAAAGTAAATTTAATTTTAATTGTTTATATAAGGAGCATGAGTAGCTTAATTTTCTGAATAATCAATATATTTTGACTATAAAAATGAAAACGGGTCACACAATAGCAACGACGCTTCATTGATCTATATCAATTAGCAACATCCAGTATCGATTTACAGTGAATAAATAAGAAATAGAAAAATCAACTGGAGGGAGATCAGAGTATGAACGAATTCGTAATGGTAAGCGGCTGGTTTTGCATAGGCTCTATCGGCGCACTCGCGGCTGCAGGTTTTTTGGCAGGTGGTTTACTGGCTTTTCTGGATAGCCGTATTACCCGAAATGATGGCCATTAGCCCCTAATTTCCCATAAGAAAAAATGCCAGCGTTTAAGCTGGCATTTTTGTTCGCAAGCTAAATCCACCTTCAGAGCAGGATGTTCCTGATATCTGAGAGCAACTGACCCAGCAGCGCAGTAAAGCGCGCCGCTTCAGCGCCATTAATCGCTCGATGATCATAGGAAAGCGACAAAGGCAACATCAAGCGAGGTGCAAACTCCGCACCATTCCACTTCGGCTTGATCTCCGCCTTGGAGATGCCCAGGATCGCCACTTCAGGCGCATTGACGATGGGCGTAAACGCCGTACCACCAACAGACCCGAGACTGGAAATAGTGAAGCAGCCGCCCTGCATCTCATCCGGCTTGAGTTGCTTGTTTCTGGCTTTCTCTGCCATAGCTACGCACTCATCAGCCAGCTCCCACAGCCCTTTCTTGTCGACATCCTTGATGACCGGCACCAACAAACCATCCGGGGTATCAACCGCCACACCAATATTGACGTATTTCTTGTAGATAATACGATCCACTTCCGGTGACAGGGAGGCACAGAACTGCGGCATTTCCTTCAGCGCATACGCGCACGCCTTCAGCATGAACGGCAGCGGTGTCAGCTTGCTGCCACGAGCCTGGGCAGCAGCCTTCTGGCTCTTGCGGAAATCTTCCAGCTCCGTGATATCTGACTCATCAAACTGGGTCACATGCGGAACGTTCAGCCAGCTGCGCTGGAAGTTCTTTGCCGCAACCTGGCGCAGACGGGTCAGTTCCTTCTCTTCGATCTCGCCCCACTTGCTAAAGTCTACAGCCGGCATCTGGGGAATACCCAAACCACCGGATACCTGAGCAGACTTCGGCTCGCTCAGCTTGGCTTTCACATAATTCTGAACATCCTCTTTCAGAATCCGGCTGCGGGGGCCAGAACCACGAACCTGTGACAGATCCACACCGAACTCACGGGCAATTTTGCGCACTGCCGGGCCGGCATGAATGCTCTTATTAGCCTGTTCCAGCTCACGGTTAGATTCAGCCGTCGGCTGAGTCGGAGCAGCGACAGAGGCTGCAGGCTGGCTTGCGGTCGGCTTATCAGCCTCAGGTGCCTGTGAAGGTGCTGCTGGTTGGGCTGCAGGCGCTGCACCGGCAACTTCCATCATCACAACCAGGTCACCCTGGCTAAGGGTATCGCCTTCCTTCACCTTCACTTCCGTGACCACGCCACTGAAGGGAGAAGGAACTTCCATGGTTGCCTTATCGGATTCCAGCGTGACCAGCGGGTCTTCTTCGCTGATCTCGTCGCCCGGTTTCACCGACACTTCAATAACCGGCACATTATCAGAACCAATGTCCGGTACCCGCACTTCCTTGATAACGGTCGCAGCTGCTGCTGCCGGTGCTGCTTCAGGCGCAGGCACCGCAGCAGGCGTTTGTGCAACGGGTTCAGGCGCTGCCGGTGTTTCTTCTGCGGGTGCAGCCGCACCGGATTCAGCCGCCATTTTCAGCAGGTCGTCGCCTTCAGCCACCTTGTCGCCCACCTTCAGCAGGACTTCGACAACGCGGCCATTGCGTGGCGCAGGCACTTCCATGGTTGCCTTGTCAGACTCAAGAACAATCAGAGAATCTTCGGCCTCAACCTGATCGCCCGCCCCGACACACACTTCGATGACTTCTGCGCCATCGCTGCCAATGTCCGGTACCTTGATGATTTCGTCAGTCATTCGTTCACCTTAGGATCTGGAACCGGGTGGCGGTTTTGACTCCGCCGCCACCCTGGGTTACAGAGCGTTAGCAATACAGGGGATTGTTCTTTTCCGGATCAATGCCGAATTTCTTCATGGCATCAACCACCACACTGGCTTCAACTTCACCGTCCTTCATCAGGCCAGACAGTGCTGCAACCGTGATGTAATAACGGTCAACTTCGAAGAAGCTACGCAGGTTCTCACGGGTATCGGAGCGACCGAAACCGTCAGTACCCAGGGCAACAAACGTACCCGGTATAAAGTCACGGATCTGATCAGCATACAGCTTCATATAGTCAGTCGCGGCAATGACAGGCCCCTTGCGACCGGACAGCTGCTTCTCAACCCAGGAAACACGCTTCTCAGCGGTCGGATTCAGCATGTTCCAGCGCGCGGCATCCAGGCCATCACGACGTAGTTCGTTGAAGCTTGTTGCGCTCCAGATGTCGGATTCCACCCCGAAGTCATTCCGCAGGATCTCTGCCGCTGCACGAACTTCTTCCAGAATGGAGCCACAACCCATCAGCTGAACCTTGGACTTGTCGTTGCAGGAGTTCTCTTCGAAGCAGTAAAGCCCCTTGATGATACCCTCAATGACTTCCTCACCTTCAGGCATCGCCGGCTGGACGTAGTTTTCATTCAGGGTAGTCAGGTAATAGAAGACATTTTCCTGATCTTCAACCATACGGCGCAGACCGTCCTGAATGATGACAGCCAGTTCATAGCCATAGGTCGGGTCATAGCTCACGCAGTTCGGGATGGTGGACGCCAGGATATGGCTGTGACCGTCCTGATGCTGCAGACCTTCACCGTTCAGCGTGGTACGACCAGAGGTTGCGCCTACCAGGAAGCCACGTGCCTGCATGTCGCCGGAAGCCCAGGCCAGGTCGCCAGTACGCTGGAAACCGAACATGGAGTAGAACACATAGAACGGAATCATCGGCACGTCGTTGTTGCTGTAAGAGGTCGCAGCAGCAATCCAGGCCGCGTGGGCACCGGCTTCGTTGATACCCTCTTCCAGAATCTGGCCAGACTTGGATTCCTTGTAGAACATGACCTGATCAGAATCCTGTGGCTCATACTTCTGCCCTTCCGCAGAGTAGATACCCAGCTGACGGAACATACCTTCCATACCGAAGGTACGGGCTTCGTCAGGCACAATCGGTACAACGTGCTTGCCGAGGGTCTTGTCCTTGGTCAGGACACCCAGAATACGGGTCAGTGCCATTGTCGTGGAAATCTGACGCTCGCCGCTGCCTTTGGTAACCGCTTCAAAAGCTTTCAGCTCAGGCACAGGCAGGGCAACCGTGGTCCTCGGACGACGCTGCGGAATGAAACCACCCAGCTTCTCACGACGCTTGCGCATGTAAACCATTTCCGGGCTGTCCGGATCCGGCTTGTAATACGGTACATTTTCCAGCTCATCATCACGGATCGGCAGATCGAAACGATCACGGAAATGCTTGAGATCTTCAATCGGCAGCTTCTTGACCGAGTGGCTGACGTTGGCTGATTCTGCGCTGGCGCCGGTGCCATAACCTTTAACGGTCTTGGCCAGGATAACGGTCGGCTGACCGGTGTGGTTCACTGCTGCATGATACGCGGCAAACACCTTGTACGGATCATGGCCACCACGGTTCAAACGCCAGATATCTTCATCCGACAGATGCTCAACCAGCTTCAGGGCTTCCGGGTCACGACCGAAGAAGTTCTCACGGGTCCATGCACCGCCCTTGGCCTTGCAGTTCTGGTAGTCGCCATCCACAGCTTCATCCATGACCTGCTGCATGGAGCCATTCTTGTCGTTGGCAAACAGCGGATCCCAGTGACGGCCCCAGACAACCTTGATGACATTCCAGCCAGCACCACGGAAGACACCTTCCAGTTCCTGAATGATCTTGCCATTACCACGAACCGGGCCATCCAGACGCTGCAGGTTACAGTTAACCACAAACACCAGGTTATCCAGTTTTTCACGGCCGGCCAGAGAGATCGCACCCAGGGATTCCGGCTCATCCATCTCACCGTCACCCAGGAATGCCCAGACCTTACGGTTCTGTTCCGGCATCATGTTGCGGTTGATCAGGTACTTCATGAAGTGTGCCTGGTAGATCGCCTGCAGCGGACCCAGCCCCATGGAAACAGTGGGGAACTGCCAGAATTCAGGCATCAACCAAGGGTGCGGATAAGAAGAGAGACCCTTGCCGCTCACTTCGGAGCGGAAGTTGTCCAGCTGATCTTCAGTCAGGCGGCCTTCCATGAACGCACGGGAGTAGATACCCGGCGCCACGTGACCCTGGTAGTACACCAGATCACCTTCACGGTCATTTTCCGGACCATGGAAGAAATAGTTGTAACCGATGTCGTACAGCGTAGCGCTGGACGCAAAAGAAGAGATGTGACCACCCAGGTCACCGCCGCGCTTGCTGGCGCGCATAACCATTGCCAGTGCATTCCAGCGAACCACGGAACGAATACGACGCTCCATGAACAGGTCGCCGGGCATCCGGGCTTCCTTGGCGGAAGGAATGGTGTTGCGGTAAGGGGTAGTGATCGCGTAGGGAAGCTGGGTTCCCTTGCGGCTGGCGTGCTGGGCCAGACGGGTCAGCAGGAAATGCGCCCGGTCTTCGCCTTCTTTTTCAAGCACGGATTCGAGAGCATCCAGCCACTCCTGGGTCTCCATCGGATCAATATCGCGCTGCATTGCTATGCTCCAAGCCCTGAGGGGAGGCGGAAAAATGCAACGGAATCCATCGCACCCGGCCGCCTGATGTTCAAATTATAGTCTTGAGCCCGCTGACGACACGCTGCAGCATGTCATGACAACTTTTTTAATCCGCAAGTAAAGCCTGCGGATCCAGACTCAAATAATTTTGTAGTTTTACTACATTTTTTGTAGGTTTGACAATCCGAATCGACCCTTTCATGTAGCAAAGCTACATTTGGTTACAGACAAACTCACGATCGAACAGCCAACCAAACAAGCCCTCACACACCAGCGAAAAATCCGATACTATCGTGGCGTCGCCTACCGGTTGGACAGAGGGCTCCATGATCGCCGTCATACCTGAAAAAATCCGACAGTCACTTCAATGCCGTCGGCAGCAGTTTGCAGAGATTGATGCCGACACCCGGCAATTTCTTGAGAATCTGGATCAAATCACCCAGCGTCAGCTGGATACCTGCTGGGGAGGCAGCGATTATGCGGCAGACCTCTGCCTGCGAAAACCAGAATTACTCAAAACGCTGGTTAACAATGGTCAATTGCTGCAAACACTGGCAAAAGCCGCTATTCAACAGTCACTGAACGACAAACTGTCGGCCGCAACATCAGAAGAAGAACTGGCAGCCACGCTCAGGCAATTTCGGCATTACCACCAGCTTCGCATTATCTGGCGCGACCTGAACAGGTTGGCGGATTTATCTGAAACCACAAGTGATCTCTCCAATCTGGCAGATTGCTGTATTGATAGTGCCTGTAACTGGCTCTACAAACGACTGTGCGAATCACTCGGCACCCCTTATGGCGCTTCCACGCCGGAGTCTGATCCGGTTCCCCAGCAGATGGTCATACTCGGCATGGGCAAGCTGGGCGCTGGCGAGCTTAACCTCTCATCGGATATCGACCTGATATTTTGTTATCCGAATAAAGGTGAAACAAAAGGTGCCACCCGCAGCCTGGATAATCAGGAATTCTTTGTTCGGCTGGGTCAAAAGCTCATTACCGCTCTGGATGCCAAAACTGTCGATGGTTTTGCTTTCCGCGTCGATATGCGGCTCCGCCCCTACGGCCAAAGTGGCACACTGGTACTCAGCTTTGCCGCCATGGAACAGTATTATCAGGATCAGGGACGGGACTGGGAACGGTACGCCATGATCAAGGCACGGGTCGTGGCAGGTGACATCCGCCGAGGCGAAGAACTGCTCAAAACCCTCAGACCGTTTGTGTATCGTCGCTATATTGATTTTGGCGCTATCGACGCGCTGCGCGACATGAAGCGACTGATTCACCGTGAAGTCTCGCGCCGTAACATGCAGAACAATATCAAGCTGGGTCCCGGCGGTATCCGGGAAATCGAGTTTATTGTTCAGAGTTTCCAGCTGATTCATGGTGGACGGGAGCGCCGGCTGCAAGAACGTTCACTCCTGAACGTTCTATCTTCGCTGGAAGCCTTAGGGTATCTGCCTCAGGCTGCCAGCCAGGAACTCTCCGAAGCCTACCATTTCCTCAGAAATACCGAGCACGCGCTGCAGGCCGTTGCCGACCGCCAGACGCAGACCCTGCCCGCCACCACGCAGGAGTATGACCGGCTCGCCTGGATCATGGGCTACGATAACCAGCAGGCCTTCCAGCAAGCGCTGGATCATCATCGCGAGCGCGTCACCTACCATTTCGAGCAGGTGATTCGTGATCCGGATGCAAAGCAGTCCTCTCACGAGGAATCCGGCAATGACTGGGAAGTCCTCTGGTCAGCCCGCCGCCGGCCGGAAGAAGAAATCGAATTACTGCAACGCCACGGTTTTACCGATCCGGAAACAGCGCACCGGCGCCTTATGGATCTCCGCGACAGTAAAGTGCTGAAGACCGTTCGACGCCAGAGCGCCGATCGCATCCGCCAGTTTATGCCCGCGCTGCTGCAGACTGTCAGCCATGCTGAAGACCCTGACCAGGCATTGAACCGGGTATTGCCGATTATTGAAGCGGTACTGCGCCGCACCGCCTACCTGGTACTGCTCATTGAAAACCCACACGCACTGGAACACCTGGTCAAGCTCTGTGCCGCCAGCCCCTGGATCAGTGAACAGGTTGCCCGCCACCCGGTCTTGCTGGATGAATTCCTTAATCTTGGCAACCTTTACACGCCCCCGAATCAGGAGGCTCTTCAGGACGAGCTTCGTCAGCAGCTGTCTCATATCCCGGAAGAAGACCTGGAATCCCAAATGGAAGCGCTGCGCTATTTCAAGATGGCCCACGTGCTCCGCCTGGCTGCCGCACAGGTCACCGGCACCATGCCATTAATGAAAGAGAGCGACTACCTGACCTGGATTGCACAAGCCATCTTGAAAGAAGTCCTGGGAATCGCCTGGAACCAGCTGACGGCACGCTACGGCCATCCGATGGAAACACCCGACAAACCCTGCAACCCAGGGTTCATCATTCTGGGTTACGGCAAGTTGGGTGGGATTGAACTGGGCCCCGGCTCTGACCTTGACCTGGTTTTCATCCACAGCGGTGGCGCCAACCTGAGCACTAATGGTGAACGGGAAATCGATAACAACCTGTTCTTCACCCGACTCGGACAACGCATTGTCCACATATTGACCACCGCCACCGCCTCCGGCCAGCTCTACGATGTCGACATGCGACTGCGCCCCTCAGGCAACTCGGGCTTGCTGGTTTCATCACTGCCCGCGTTTGAGAAATACCAGGAAAATGAAGCCTGGACCTGGGAGCATCAGGCCCTGGTCAGAGCCCGGGTCATCGCCGGCTGCCCTGAACTGGCTTCGCGCTTTGAACAGATTCGCGCAACCACACTCGGCACCAGCCGTGACCTGAGCGAATTGCAAAAAGACGTCCTTGATATGCGCAGGAAGATGCGGGACAACCTGGGTACCAAAGAAACAGGAGCAGGCACACGCCCGGATACCTGGAATGAAAACCATCGGTTCCACCTGAAACAGGATGTCGGCGGCATTGTTGATATTGAGTTCATCACCCAATACGCCGTTCTGGCCTGGTCTCACACATGTCCGACCCTGCTGAAGTGGAGTGACAACATCCGCATTCTGGAAGAACTGGAACAGGCTGACCTGCTACCTGCACAGGACTGCCAGCAACTCCGGGATATCTACCAGAGCTATCGAAAAACACTCCATCTGCGCGCGTTGCAAAAGCTGCGCAGCAGTGTGCCTGCGGATCAGTTCCAGAAGGAGCGCGGCGTCGTCATCGCCATCTGGGATCAGTTACTGCTGACAAAAACACTCGCCGACAACACCTCCGGCTAAACGATAAAACCACTGTCGTTCTGCCATGGAATATGATGGAATACGGAAAACCGCAAGGCACCGCCCGGACACGATCCGGGCGGTTTTTGCTGAATAAACTATCATCAGACCTGGCTGCCGAATACGCCCGTCCCTGACCGGGGTGGCACCAGCGGCAACCGCTGCGGTAACAACGAACCCGACCCAAACACAATAAAGAATACTTCGACAGGAGCAGCACTGATGTCTTTTGCCGACCGCGATGGCGTCATCTGGTACGATGGCAAACTAGTTCCCTGGCGCGAAGCCAAAACCCACGTCCTTACCCATACTCTGCACTATGGACTGGGTGTTTTTGAAGGGGTCCGCGCTTATGCCACTGATAAGGGGCCCTGCATTTTCCGATTACAGGAACATACCCGGCGCCTTTTTCGCAGTGCGCATATCCTGAGCATGGAAATCCCGTACAGCTACGAAGAGCTACTGGAAGCACACAAAACCGTTGTTCGTGAGAATGGTCTGGATTCGGCGTATCTGCGCCCTATGTGCTTCTACGGCTCGGAAGGCATGGGACTACGTGCCGACAATCTAAAAACCCATTGTATTGTCGCTGCCTGGGAGTGGCCTTCCTATATGCACCCAGAGGCCAAGGAGAAAGGGATAAAAATTCGTACCTCCTCTTACACCCGGCATCATGTGAATATCGCCATGTGCAAGGCCAAGGCGAACGGCAATTACATCAATTCCATGTTGGCGCTCAAGGAAGCCCTGGACTGTGGCTGTGAAGAAGCCCTACTGCTGGACAACGAAGGTTACGTAGCAGAAGGCAGCGGTGAGAACATCTTCATCGTCAAGGATGATGGCATTCTGTATACCCCGGAGCTGACCTCCTGCCTGGAAGGCATTACCCGTGACACGATCTTCCAGTTTGCGCGGGAACTGGGCCTGGAAGTTCGCGAGAAGCGCATCACCCGGGATGAAGTGTATGTCGCCCAGGAAGCCTTTTTCACCGGTACCGCCGCTGAAGTCCTGCCCATCCGGGAGCATGACGGCAGGATGATTGGCAACGGTACACGGGGTCCGATCACGGAAAAACTGCAAAAAATGTATTTCGATCAGGTCACCGGTCAACGGGAACAAAACCCGGAATGGCTGACGCCCGTTCGTCAGCCGGCCTGAATACCGGGCAATTCCGACTATAAACCCTGAAAAAGTGGCGTATAATTGCGCCACTTTTTTTATCTGCCCGAAATATCGCGGCTGACAAGCAGTCAAGCGATCTCCAATGGCAGGCTAGAGTCGGGGTGCAGACACCTGCCCGATCCTGACGGGCGGTAGCGTACCGGCGATTTGATCGCCTGATGTTCTGCGCTGTGATGACGGAATCACACCCTGGCAAACCGGCAACCGATAATCTGGAAACATAGCGGAGTCCCGTGAAGTACCTGATAGTTGGCCCATCATGGGTAGGCGATATGGTGATGGCACAGACCCTGTTCATCACACTGAAACAGCAATGCCCGTCTGCCGTCATTGATGTCCTGGCACCCGCCTGGAGTCGGCCACTGCTGGCGCGTATGCCGGAAGTTCGTCAGGGACTGGATATGCCGCTGGGGCATGGCGCATTGAACCTGTCAGCCCGGCGTCGCCTTGGTAAACAGCTGGCTGTTGAGGGCTATGACCAGGCCGTCATCCTGCCCAATTCGTTCAAATCCGCGCTGATCCCCTTTTGGGCCCGCATTCCCAAACGTACCGGTTGGCGTGGCGAAATGCGCTATGGCCTGTTGAATGACCTTCGGATTCTCGACAAAAACGCACTCCCCCTGATGATCCAGCGCTTCATCGCACTGGGTTATGCCAAAGGCAGCGTACTGCCGGAACCCTATCCCGCGCCCGCATTGGTTGCTGATAGCGAGAATGCCAGGCAGGCGATGAAGACATTTAATCTGTCCCTTGATCGCCCCGTTCTGGCACTGTGCCCTGGCGCCGAATTTGGCCCAGCCAAGCGCTGGCCGGAGCAGCATTTTGCCGCCATTGCCAGTGAACGACTGGGGCAAGGCTGGCAGGTCTGGCTGTTTGGGTCACAGAAAGACGAGGCCGTTTGCGACAGTATTTGTCAGCTTGTACCGAAAACCTGCCAAAGCAATATCCACAACCTGGCCGGTAAAACCCAGCTGGCGGATGCCATTGACCTGCTATCGCTGAGTGATGAGGTCGTCAGCAATGATTCAGGGCTCATGCATATTGCTGCCGCATTAAACCGGAACCTGGTCGTCGTTTATGGCTCCACGTCCCCCGGGTTTACACCACCACTCAACCCTAATAGCGTGATTGTCCAGTCAACGTTGTCATGCAGTCCCTGCTTTCAGAGGACGTGCCCAAAACAGCACACGGATTGCCTGAGCCAACTGTCACCCGCACAGGTACTTACGGCACTTGAGCAACTGCCCGGCCAAACCACATCGAGGGAGATGACAGCATGAGAGCCCTGGTCATCAAAACTTCCTCAATGGGCGATGTGATTCACACCCTGCCGGCACTGACGGACGCCTCGGAAGCCATTGACGGTATCCGTTTCGATTGGGTGGTAGAAGAAGGTTTTTCCGAGATTCCAGCCTGGCATCCGGCCGTTGACCGCGTCATCCCGGTCGCCATTCGCCGCTGGCGAAAACACCCGCTCAGCACGTGGCGCAATGGCGAATGGCGGAAATTCCGGGAAACCGTCGACCAGACTAACTATGACATCGTAATTGATGCGCAAGGACTGCTGAAAAGTGGCTGGCTAACCCGCTATACACACGGATCGGTGCATGGTCTGGATAAAAACTCGGCACGAGAACCCATGGCCGCGCGCTTTTACGACACGCCCCACGCGGTCGCCAAAAACCAGCATGCGGTTGAGCGGGTCAGGCAATTATTTGCCCAGTCTCTTGGCTATGAGATGCCGGGACACAAAGGGCACTTCCATCTGGATTCTGACTACTTCATTGATATTCAGGGCATTCGTCCCATCCAGCAATATATGGTTTTCCTGCACGGCACCACCTGGGAAACCAAACATTGGCCAGAGACGTACTGGTGCGATCTCGCCCGTCATGTGACCCAAAGCGGTTACGCGGTCTGCCTGCCATGGGGCAATGAAAATGAGCGGCTGCGCGCGGAACGGATTGCAACGGCCGTAGACGGTGTTCGTGTACTGCCACAGCTCAACCTTCGCGATATCGCCAGTGTTATCGCCGGCGCCAGCGCCGTTGTTGCTGTCGATACAGGCCTGGGCCATCTAACGGCGGCACTGGAAGTGCCAGCGGTTTCTCTTTATGGCCCGACCAGCCCAGACCTGGTGGGCGCCTACGGTGAGAACCAGGTACACCTGACACTGGATCAATGCCCTCCCTGTCAGGCTCAAAACGTCGAACCGCCCATATTCGCCCCCATGACGGCCGATATCGTCTGGCAGCAACTCAAACCCATTATCAGAACTCCAGGCAAATCAGCCACTGGCAAACGACTCAAGGGTACAACCCACGAGTCCACAGGAACCCGATGAGACTGGCCTTTATTCTTTACAAATTTTTCCCGTTCGGCGGCCTGCAACGGGATTTCCTCCGTATTGCCCAGACCTGCCAGGCACGGGGACACGACATTGTCGTCTACACCATGCAGTGGGACGGCGATCGTCCGGAAGGTTTTGAGATCCACACCTGGAAACCCCGTACCCTAAGCGCCCATGCCAGGAACGAAAAATTTCATGCGCATGTCTTTGCCAGCCTGAAACAAAAGCCAGCGGATGTCATCATTGGCTTTAACAAGATGCCGGGGCTGGACGTCTATTACGCCGCCGACACCTGTTACGAGGACAAGGCCAGACACCTGCGCAGCCGCTGGTATCGATATGGTCCGCGTTACCGCCACTTCTCATCCTATGAGCGGGCGGTCTTTGATCGAAACAGTCACACAGAATCACTGCTGATTTCAGCCGCACAGAAACCTCTGTTTGAAAAATACTACGGTACAGCACCCGAACGACTGCACCTGTTGCCTCCGGGTATCTCCCGCGATCGTCGTCGTCCTGAAAACGGCCAAGCCATCCGGGCTGAGTTCCGTCAGTCACTCAATATAGACGACGATGAATTATTATTGTTGATGATTGGTTCCGGTTTCAAAACCAAGGGACTGGATCGTGCCCTGCTAGCCATCAAGGCATTACCAGAAACGTTACGGCGTAAAACCCGCCTGTTTGTGATCGGGCAGGACAACCCTCGTCAGTTTCAACTGCAGGCCCACAAACTGGGCATTGCACGACAGATTACGTTTTTTTCCGGGCGTGATGACGTGCCCCGCTTTCTGCTCGGTGCCGACATGCTGATTCATCCGGCCTACAACGAGAATACCGGCACCGTTCTGCTGGAGGCACTGGTCGCCGGTCTGCCAGTATTCTGTACCGAGGTCTGCGGCTACGCCCATTACATCACTGACGCCAAGGCCGGTGAATTGATTAAGTCACCGTTTAATCAGCAGGCTATGAATACGCAATTGATCAAGATGCTGGAATCGACAGAACAGCGTAAAACCTGGCAGGCTAACGCGCTGATGTTTGCAGACACCGCTGATATTTACAGCATGCCGGAACATGCGGCGGATCTGATTGACACAATTGGCATCCGCCTGTCGGGAGCGGCTGCCTGATGCTCTGGTTACGTGATGATTTCAAACAGGCCTGGCAAGGCTGCGATCCGTTCGAGAAAGTGGAAACACTGCAGGGCAATGTCTATCGGCAGCTGGAAGCGCGCAAAACCCTTCAGTTCGAACAGGACGGCAAGAGTTTTTTCGTCAAAATCCATCGGGGGGTTGGCTGGAAAGAAATTCTCGACAACCTGATTCGGTTACGCGCACCAGTACTGGGTGCTGGCAACGAGTGGCGTGCTATCCAGAAACTGGAATCGCTCGGTGTAAACACCATGACGGCCGTTGCTTTTGGCGAAAAGAGCAACAACCCTGCACGTCAAAAGTCGTTTATAGTGACCGAAGACCTGACCAATACCATCAGCCTTGAGGATCTCTGTGCACAATGGTCTGCACACCCACCGTCGTTCCGGCTAAAAAAAGCGTTGATTGAAAAGGTCGCAGATATCAGCTGTCGCCTGCACAGCAACGGCGTCAATCACAGGGATTTTTATATCTGCCATTTTCTCCTTTATATCCCTGATGGTATTGCTGGCATTGATCCTGACAACCTGCACCTTTCCCTGATTGATCTGCACCGCAGCCAGATCCGGGAAAAAACACCGAAGCGCTGGCTGATCAAGGATATCGCCGGACTCTGGTTTTCTGCTTTCGATATTGGCTTGACCCAGCGTGATATTTATCGGTTTATCCGAATCTACACAGGGCTGCCACTACGAGAAGCCTTTACACAATACCAGTGGCTATGGCGCCCCCTGGAGCGCAAGGCCCAAAAGCTGTATCACCGTTATCACCGGAAACTGAATAATGGTGACCGGCTGTGACAGAAACACAAAAACAACGTCGTATGCTAACCACCACTCGCTGGAATATTGAACCGGACTTCCGTGACACCAACATAGCGCAGGCTTTCCGTTCACTGGAAACCGTTTTCGCTATTGAGCCAACAGGCGCACTGGCTGCCGCCGATTCAGAAAGCATGGTGTTTCGCCACGACATCAATGGCACGCCGTTCTACGTCAAACGCTACCACTCAACCAAAGGTCTGCGCAGTTGGCTGGGCTGGAGCCGTATACGCATTGAGTGGAAAAACCTGTTGCTGTTTCGACGCCTCGGCGTACCAGCAGCGCCAGTCGTTGCGTATGGCCAGGAACGCTGCCTCACTAAAACCATCCGGGGTGCGCTGATCACTGTAGGTCTCGAAAATACCCGGGATCTTGCCACCATGGCGCAGGAGAACTCACCACTGCTGCGTGACCGGGCCTGGGTACAAAACGTCAGTCGGCAGGTGGCTGAGGCTGCGCGAAAATTACACGACTATGGTTTTGCTCATAACGATTTCAAATGGCGTAATATCCTCGTTACCCAGGACAGGGCAACACCCCAGATCTATCTGATCGACTGTCCGACCGGGCAGCGCTGGTTTGGCTATTCGCTTCGATACCGGGTACTCAAAGATGTTGCCTGCCTGGACAAAGTGGCAAAGCAGCAGTTAAGCCGCACCCAACGCCTGCGCTTCTTTCTTGATTATCGTGGTCAATCAAAGCTACGTAACAGAGACAAAAAAGATATCCGCAAGATACTGTCGTTTTTCGAGGGACGCGAATGATTGAACGGAAGTCCCTGACAGCGATGCCGCTTCTTACCGGGGATCAACTTGTTCCAATGGAACAGCAACCTGAAACACCCTTCGGCCTGAAAACGGATCACGGAATGGTGGTTTGCCAGGATGTGTTGCGCTTTCTGCCTGGCAAACGACTGGTTGTACGTGCTGAACTGGATGACCAACAGGTTATCGTTAAATGTTTCTATGGCAACAATGCCGATCGTTACTATCAGCGTGAATTAACGGGTATCCAAGGCTTTATTCACGCAGGCATCGATACGCCGGCATTACTTGGCCACAATCGTGAACAGCAGTCACTGCATACCATCGTGACGGAAGACCTTGGCAAGGTTGAGTCACTGGAAAAGGTATGGAAAAAAACGACACTCGACGATAATCAACGCCGATGCTGGCTGCACAAAGCAGCGATACTACTCGCACGGCTACACCATGCCGGTGTCTGCCAGGACGATATTCATCTCGATAACCTGCTGGTCTGCAATGACCGCCTGTACATGATTGATGGTGGTGGTGCGACGGTAAGCACCACGCCACTTTCAGAAAAACAGGCCCGTCACAACCTTGCCCTGTTCATGGCGGTCTTTTTCCCGCGTTACGACCGCTTTGTCGATGATGTGTTATCCGCCTATGCCGCCGAAAACACGGCAGCGATCCACTGGGAAAAAACAGACTTTCTGAAAACCGTGCTGCAACTGCGTAAATGGCGCGAGCGGTTTATCCAGAAATCCCTGCGCAACTGTACTCACTTCAGGGTAGAAAGCAGTCAACGTCATTTTGCAGCTTTCAGTCGCCAATACGA
Source organism: Kistimonas asteriae (assembly GCF_018263925.1). Lineage (GTDB taxonomy): Bacteria > Pseudomonadota > Gammaproteobacteria > Pseudomonadales > Endozoicomonadaceae > Kistimonas > Kistimonas asteriae. The sequence continues at coordinate 334,506 of NZ_JAEVHF010000002.1, read as the reverse complement.
CGACGCAGCACTGCAAGCCCTGATTGCTAACCCGGAAGCCTTCATTGCCGACGGAAAGATTCTAAAACTGGGTAGAACCAATACCGTTGCCATCGTCACCCTGGATAACGAACGCAAGGTTCTGATCAAGAAATACCAGAGTACAAAAGGCCTTTTGCACAAGTACTTGCGCACCTTGCGCTCTTCACGAGCACGCAAGGCTTGGCTGAATGGCCACCTGTTACAGTTTCTGGGTATCGACACCCCCACCCCCATGGCCATGCTGGAACACCGGGCGGGACCTGCCATCACCTGCAGCTATATCATCACGGATTTTGTTCCCAGCACCCATGCCATGGCGTATTTCGATCCCTCGCAGGATGCTTTACCGGAATGGCCCCAGGTCTCATCCGACATTGGCGACATTCTGATCACCCTGAAACGCAGCTGCGTCTATCATGGTGACCTGAAAGGCAACAATTTCCTGATCAGAAATAATAAGCCTCTGCTTATAGACCTTGACGCCATGACATCGTATAAATGGCGGTTTTGTTTTCAACGCCTCTTTCGCAAGGATCTGGAGCGGTTCAGCCGTAACTGGAAAGACAATCCACGTGCGGATGCGCTGTTTCGCCCAGTGATTGAAGCATGGGAACAAGCTTCGTAACCGGGTCATGCATCACCTGACCCTGGACGAGCCGTGTTCCCTCTCCTCAGGCCTTCACCGGCAGTGGGCAGGAATATTGACGTACGAATCACACTTCTGTGACACATCGTCGTTTATCCTGACCGCCATTGCCCGACGAGGTCTCAGGCGAGGGTCAATGAAACGAAACATGGACACCGGTCTGGCAACGATCTGCCACCGTACTTTTTAACTCAATATCGTGATTAAAGGATTCAGGAACAGGCTATGGTAATTCTCGGTTTATCCGGTGCAATCAGCCACGATCCATCCGCTGCCGTCTATATCGACGGTAAGCTGGTCGCCGCCGTTGAAGAAGAACGTTTGATCCGGGACAAACACGCCAAAGGCAAGATGCCTCTGGAATCTACCAAGTTCGTTCTGCAACAGGCTGGCCTGAAGCCGGAAGATGTTGATGTCGTGGCTGTACCGCTGGCGCCTATCAGCATTCTTAGCCCTGCCCGCTGGCACTACGCCAAGCGCTACTGGTACGCCCCTGACCGTGCACTGGACGCCATTTTTAACGGCAACCGTCGTTATCGCCGCTATGTCTCCAACATCCGCAAAATGCTGGAGTCCCTCGGGTTTGAGTGGGGCAAGTTTGAATTTGAGCCAGTAGAGCATCACCTGGCCCACGCCTCCAGCTGCTATCACCTGAGCGGCTTCAAAGAAAAAACTGCGATCATGGGCGTGGACGGTAAAGGCGAATATGCCACCACCTTCTTCGGTTATGGTGAGAATGGCGTTATCCACAAGATCAAGGAGTTCTACGACCCAGACTCCCTGGGCGGACTCTATGGGGCAATTACCGAATACCTCGGCTTCGACATGCTTGATGGCGAGTACAAGGTCATGGGTATGGCGCCCTATGGCGACCCAAAGAAATACGACCTTTCTCGTCTGATTGACTTTGATGGCAAGGACTTCCAGGTTAACACCAAGCTGGTCAACGTCGTAGGCATGCGTCGTTACAAGGAAAATGGCAAGGGTTTCTACTTCACGCCTGAACTGATCAAGTGGCTGGGTCCCCGTCGTAAAGGTGATGTCGCAGACGACCCTTACATTCACTACGCCGCTGCCATACAGGCACTGTATGAAACCGTCGTATTGAAACTGATGGACTACTATCTGGGCGATATCATCAAGGAAACCGGCAAGATTGCATTCTCCGGCGGTGGTGCCCTGAACGTTAAACTGAATCAGAAGATTATTGCGCGTCCCGAAGTCAAGGAACTGTTCGTCCAGCCAGCTTCCGGTGATGCGGGTACTGCTATCGGTGCAGCGTCGTTTGCCTCAGTCAAGCGGGGTGTTGAAGTCGAGAAGATGACCCACGTTTATCTGGGCCCTTCCTTCACCAACGAACAGGTCATCGAAGCCTGTGAGGAACACCCGGACAAACCCAAGTTCCGCAAGATTGAGAATGTGCCCCAGAACATTGCCAAGGTACTGGCCGATGGCAACCCGGTGGCCTGGTTCCAGGGTCGTATGGAATTTGGCCCGAGAGCATTGGGTCGCCGCAGTATTATTGGCTGCCCCAGCTACAAAGGGATTGCAGACCGGATCAACGAACAGATCAAGTTCCGTGAGCGCTGGCGTCCCTTCTGCCCCAGTATGCTGGACCGTGTATCCAGGGAAATGTTCAAAGTTGACCATCCAGCGCCGTATATGACGTTCACCTTCGAAGTCAACGAAGAGTGGAAGGAACGTGTACCGGAAGTGGTTCACGAAGACGGCACATCCCGTGGACAGGCCGTCAGCAAGGACACCAACCCGCGTTATTACGAGCTGCTGGAAGAGATGGAAAAGCTGACCGGTAATGGCGTGGTGCTGAATACGTCCTTGAACCGTCGGGGTGAACCCATCGTCTGCACACCGACAGACGCACTGAATATGTTCTTTGGATCAGACCTGCAATACCTGATCATGGAAGATATTCTGGTCGTAAAGGGAGACTTTCCTGAGTTTGCCTAACTCTGCGATTATTGTGCGCGCAACCTGTAACGGGTAGCGCACACAACCTTCCACATAGTCAGAATAAAAATTCTCAAGTATCTGGATATTATGGCATTGTAAAAAAAGCAACCACTCCGCCATACGTATCATTTTATGGAGTAAACGGATACATGATCCAGAAATGCCTGTTCCCCGCCGCTGGTTATGGCACTCGCTTTCTTCCAGCCACTAAATCGATGCCCAAGGAAATGATGCCGGTTGTCAACAAACCGCTGATTGAATATGGCGTTGACGAAGCCATGCAGGCCGGTTTGAACGAGATCTGTATTGTGACGGGTCGTGGAAAACGTGCGTTAGAAGATCACTTCGACATCAATTACGAACTGGAACACCAGATCGCGGGTACGGGTAAAGAAGCGTATCTCAACGGCATTCGTGACATCATGAATGAATGCACCTTTTCGTATACCCGACAGACTGAAATGAAGGGTCTAGGCCATGCTATTTTGACGGGGCGGACACTGGTCGGCGAACAACCTTTTGCCGTCGTGCTGGCAGACGACCTGTGCCTGAATCCGGAGGGGGATGGTGTTCTGGCGCAAATGGTTGCTTTGTATAAGCAGTTTCGCTGTTCCATTGTGGCCGTTGAGGAAGTGCCACAGGATCAGGTTCACAAATACGGTGTGATTGCGGGCGAAATGATCCGTGATGATATCTATCGGGTGAATACCATGGTGGAAAAACCCTCCCCTGACGAAGCGCCCAGCAACCTTGCCATTATTGGCCGCTACATTCTGACGCCGGATATCTTCGATATTCTGGAAGATACCGAACCCGGCAAAAATGGTGAGCTTCAAATCACGGATGCTTTAATGAAACAGGCCCAGAATGGCTGTGTCATGGCTTATCGATTCAAGGGGCAGCGTTTCGATTGCGGCAGCGTGGAAGGATTCATTGAAGCAACAAACTACTGCTATAACACGATCTACGCACAATAGTGCATTTAGCACATCAGGGCTCTCATTCTGTTTAGAGCCCTGACACTCTTTTTCGATATCAACCGCTTTACTTCAGGTATTCTCCCGCACCACCGACATGCTGACGGGCGCCAACAGAGCCTTCCAGAGTCAACACCTCAAATACGTCATCAGTGATCGTCGCTGAGAATTGTTGCAACTCTTCCAGTGTCATCTGGGAGAGATCCTTCCCAGAATTCACTCCATAGGCCACCGCCTTACCCACCACTTCATGGGCATCACGGAATGGCATGCCTTTCTTCACCAGGTAATCCGCCAGATCCGTTGCCGTCGCAAACCCTTTCATGGCCGCAGACCGCATGTTTTCCTTGCGTGAGCGGATGTGGGGCACCATATCAGCAAACGCACGCAGGCTATCCCGTACGGTATCCACCGTATCGAACAGCGGCTCCTTGTCTTCCTGATTATCCTTGTTATATGCCAGCGGCTGGCCTTTCATCAGCGTCAGCAGTGCTATCAGATGGCCATTGACCCGACCGGTCTTGCCCCGCACCAGTTCAGGAACGTCCGGGTTTTTCTTCTGTGGCATGATGGAAGAACCGGTACAGAAGCGATCCGGCAGCTCAACGAAATCAAACTGGGCAGACGTCCACAACACCAGCTCTTCCGACATCCGAGACAGATGAGTCATGATCAGTGCGGCGACACTGCAGAATTCAATGGCAAAGTCCCGATCACTGACCGCATCCAGCGAGTTGGCTGCCGGACGGTCAAATCCCAGTAATTCAGCGGTATAGCCACGATCGATCGGATAGGTGGTACCCGCCAGTGCCGCAGCACCTAATGGGCAGATATTGACCCGCTTGCGGCAATCCTGAAGACGCTCAGCATCACGTAAGAGCATTTCACGCCAAGCCCTTAAATGATGACCAAAGGTGACTGGCTGTGCCGTCTGCAGATGGGTAAAGCCCGGCATAATGGTCTGGCTTTCCTGGCCTGCCAGCACACTTAAGCCCTGTTCGAGACGCGTCAGTTCCTCGGAGATAGTATCTATTTCATCACGGAGCCAGAGCCGGATATCGGTGGCCACCTGATCATTCCGGGAGCGTCCCGTGTGCAGTTTCTTGCCAGCAATGCCAATCTTCTCGGTCAACCGGGCTTCGATATTCATATGAATATCCTCAAGCTCAATGGACCATTCAAACTGTCCCTGCTCAATCTCCTGACGAATGCCCTCAAGACCGGCTATGATGTCCGCCAGCTCCTTGTCAGTCAGCAGGTCACACTTGTTCAGCATTTTCGCATGGGCGATAGAACCCTCGATATCATGCCGATAGAGTCGCTGGTCAAACTGGATTGATGCGGTAAAGCGGGCAACAAAGGCGTCGACCGGTTCACTGAAACGTCCGCCCCATTGCTGATTGGTATTGTTGTTGTCATTCATCACTGCCACTCGTTTGCCGGTTACTGCCAACACAGGGAGAATAGAACACCAGACACGCTGATGCCGGGCATCATTATAACCACTGCCCCGCCGAATAATATAAAAGCCTGCGGGATTGCCCCGATTCAGTGTTGCCGGTGTAAGCAGTGCCCAACAGAACAAACACAATACCGTCTGCCCTGGCAGGCTAAAGGAATCACCACCCTTTATGAAGCACTTGAGGTCAGCATTATCGCACTCCGCAGAGTACCCGGATTTTTTCCTGCCCGATCTCTGCACCCCAAAAGCCGTGCTGCTTCTCGTTCTGGTTGCCGAGCTGTTTGTCCTGGTGCTGGTGCTGGCCATGCCGGAACCGGGGTTTGACTGGAATTACCTGGCCCTGACCTCACTTTTTGTGCAATGGATTGTGCTTGTCTGCGCCGCACTGCTCTGTCGATTGCGCCGGCTGCTGGCACAGTGCTCCATTCCCACTATCACAATTGCCAGTCTGGCGCTTTGTGTGACCGTCACGCTTGTCTTCACCCTGGGGGCTGAATACTTCTTCTACCAGCTAGAAGCCGGACTGGAAGCCGCTGTCATCAATGACTGGCTGTTGTTACGAAATGGCCTTATTGCCGCCATCATCACCGGCATTCTTCTACGCTACTTCTATCTCCAGAAGGAACTCAGCCGTCAGCAGCAGGCAGAGCTTCAGGCACGCATTCAGTCACTGCAATCGCGCATCCATCCCCATTTCCTGTTCAACAGCATGAACAGCATCGCCAGCCTTATCCATATTGATCCTGACAAAGCTGAACAGGTTGTTGAAGACCTGTCAGACCTGTTTCGCGCCAGCCTGGCGGAAACCAGCGTGGAGATTCCGCTGACACAGGAAATCGAACTCTCCCGCCGTTACGTCAATATTGAAAAATACCGCTTTGGTGATCGCCTGACCCTGCAGTGGCATATCGCCGATTTGCCAGAAGATGTGATGATTCCTCAGCTGACACTGCAACCTTTACTGGAAAATGCCATATTTCATGGTATACAACCTGATCCGGCGCCGGGCACGATCACGGTAGAGATTGACTACTGTGATAACACCCTTGCGATTGAGATCAGCAATACCATAGCGCAGGATACCAGTCATGGTGGCGCTAACCCGCATACTGGCAACAGTGTCGCGCTGGATAACATTGCCGCAAGGCTTGAAGCACTGTATGGGGACAAAGCCCGTTTGCGGACAGGCACAGAAACCCGGGGTGACCGGCGCTGGTTCAAGGCGCAGATCACCTATCCATGGTCTGTAAGCCACGACGGCATGTGAATTCACTGATTAGGTACCATGCAAGGTCCAATAAAAACCATGAAAGTACTGATCGTCGATGACGAGCCCCTCGCCAGGGAACGCCTGCGTTATATGCTGGATCGTATCCCGGATGTCATGCCTCTGGCGGAGGAAGCCGCCAATGGCGCAGAAGCCGTCAAGCTGTCTGAGCAACTGGGGCCTGACATCATTCTCATGGATATTCACATGCCCGGCATGACAGGGCTGGAAGCCGCTGCCCATATCAGTCAGCTGGAATGTCCGCCCGCCATCATTTTCTGTACCGCTTATGAGCAACACGCCATTGAGGCCTTTCAGGTTCAGGCCGTTGGCTACCTGTTGAAGCCTGTTAAACAGAGCCGGCTCGAAATGGCGTTACAGCAGGCATCCCGGGTTAACCGATCTCAGCTGAATGCCCTGCAAAAACAGGGAGACGATGAAAACGTACTGCGAACGCATATTTCAGCCCGAACCCACAAAGGGTTGGAGCTGATCCCGGTGGGGGAAATACTCTATTTCCTGGCAGACAACAAATACACCACCGTCTGTCATCAGAGCGGTGAAGTTCTGATTGATGAACCCCTCAAAAGCCTTCAGAAACAGCTGGGCGACCAGTTCGTACGTATCCACAGGAACGCCCTGGTTGCCCGACGGGCGATTGAGAGCCTGACCCGCACCAATGATGGCATCCACGAAATCCGTCTGCGCGGCGTAGACAAACCATTAGTTGTCAGCCGTCGCCACGTAGCCCTGCTGAGAAAACTAATGAAAAACCCCTAAAAGGTTCAGGGAATCACGAAACTGGCATATCATTGCTGCCCGGTAACATCTTGGACAAGGCAGTTTGTCGTGAACAGACTTCGAATAGCGACCCGCAAAAGCGCCCTCGCCCTTTGGCAGGCCCACTATGTCAAGGCACGTCTGGAAGCCCTGCACCCTCATCTGGCCATTGAGCTCGTCACCATGACCAGCAAAGGTGATCGTATCCTTGATGCCCCCCTGGCCAAGATTGGCGGCAAGGGCCTGTTCGTCAAGGAACTGGAAAACGCGCTGCTGGAGGACCGTGCCGATATTGCCGTTCACTCCATGAAAGATGTGCCCATGGCATTCCCTGATGGTCTCGGGCTGGCCGTCATCTGCGAACGTGAAGATCCCCGCGATGCCTTTGTCTCCAACCAGTATCAAAGCATTGACCAGCTACCGAAAGGCGCCATTGTTGGTACATCAAGCCTTCGCCGCCAGTGTCAGTTGCTGGAAAAGCGGCCTGACCTGACCATCCGGTTCCTGCGAGGCAACGTCAATACTCGCCTGAAAAAACTGGATGATGGTGAATACGACGCCATCATCCTGGCTGCAGCGGGTCTTATCCGGCTTGAGATGCAGGACCGTATACAGCAATTCCTGCCCGTTACGTTCAGCCTGCCTGCCGGGGGACAAGGCGCCGTGGGAATTGAATGCCGTACAACCGATGAAGACACCCTGACACTCATCCAATCGCTTCACCATGAGGATACCGCGACCTGTGTACTGGCAGAGCGCGCCATGAACCGTCGACTGGAAGGTGGCTGCCAGGTGCCCATCGCCTGTTATGCTGTGCTGGAAAATGGTCATGTCGCCCTGGAAGGCCTGGTCGGCAAGCCGGATGCCAGTGAAATCCTGAGAACCGCGGTCACCCGCCCCCGGGATGAATGCGAACAGGCAGGTATTGAGGCAGCAGAAGCGCTTCTGGCACAAGGCGCCGGTGAAATTCTCAAGGCGGTCTACCAGGACAATGGCCATTGAAATGACAGAACTGTCGCTTCAGCCCATGCGGGTCCTCGTGACTCGCCCACAACCACAGGCGGATAATCTGGCCAATGCTATCAGGGCGCAAGGCGGCTTCGCACTGGCTCTGCCCCTGCTGGATATACGCCCCCTGCCAGAATCACAACCCCTTAGTGACTGTCTGCAGCAGCTGGATCAGTACCACAAGATCATCACCATCAGTGTTCCCGCCGTGGAATACGGAATGAATATGATTGAAAACTGGTGGCCACAACGTCCTGTTGGTATTGACTGGTACGCCATTGGCGAAGCGACAGCCAACTCGCTGCAACAACATGGCATCACAGCGAACGCCCGGTCAGGCGGCTTTGACAGCGAAGCGCTGTTGAAATTGGCGGATTTCCAGCAAGTCGAAGAACAGCGCATTCTGATCATCAAGGGCAGAAATGGCCGCGATAAACTCCAGACAACGCTGACAGAACGTGGCGCGACAGTGGACACCCTGATTGTCTACGAACGTACCTGCCCCGATTACCCGGCAGGATACCTGCCACAGCAACTGTCAGCCCACCGAATCCATGTTATTGTGGCTACCAGTAGCCAGATCGTGAATAACCTGCAATCACTGCTGAATCATCACCCCGATGCCGATAACCTGAAACAGCTGACACTGATCGTACCGAGTCAACGTGTGGCAGAGGATGCACGCGCCTGTGGTTTCAGCCACATTGCCATCAGTGAAGGCGCCGGTACACCAGCGGTTCTGGATACACTGGCCCGATTGAGTGATACAGTGAGTTGATGCGTTTAATTGCAACCGGACGACGCACGTGAGCGAACAGGAACAGAACAAGACAGGCGAACAGGGGCAAACGTCCCTTCCCGATGCCCATGCCGGGAAAGAAAAACCCAGTAAACCGCGCAGCGGTAACCGGATCAGTAAAGTTGGGGTACTGGGCTGCCTGCTTGGCCTGACCGCGATTGCCAGTGTCGGCGGGCTGGGCTGGAAGGGTTATCAGATCTGGCGACAGCTTCCTACGGAAGCCCAGCTCATGACACAGGTTCATGACGCCCTCGCGCCCTCGCGCGCAACCCATGAAACCATCCTGGTGTTGAAAGCTGAGCTCAACGATACCCGTGAGCAATACAGCCGCCTGGTCAGCCGGATGGACAACCTGAACCGGAAACTGGTCAGACTCCAGGGCAGTGACCGCAGCGACTGGCTGCTGGCGGAAGCCGAGTACCTGCTGCGCCTGGCCAATCAGCGCCTGCTCACCATGCGCGATGTCAAAAGCGCCATGACGCTGCTGTCACAGGCTGATCAGCTGCTGATTACTGTCGATGAATATGGCCTTTTTCCTGTCCGTCAGGCACTGGCTGAGGATATCGCTGCGCTGAAAGCGGTCGAGCGTTTCGACCTTGAAGGCACCTGGCTCAAGATCAATGCCCTGATCGGGCGAATCGGCCAATTACCTCTGCTGCCACCCAATGGTTTCACACCGAATCAACCCGAATCCCCGGCGGAAGAAACCCTTGCCAGCGATGACACCTGGCAACAACACCTGGAAACGACAGCCCTGGAAACCTGGCACGCATTCACCGGGCAGTTCCGCATTCGTACCGATAACCATGAAGCGGTAACCGCATTACTGCCGCCCTCTGAAGAACTGTATCTTCGCCAGAACCTCCGGTTGATGCTGGAACAAGCCCAGCTCGCCTTACTACAGGGACAGGAAAAGCTTTACCAGACCAGCCTGGCGAATGCCCAATCCTGGTTGCAGACCTGGTTCCTGAATACTGGCCCGGAAATCACAGCAGTTCACAGCCAGTTAAGCGCTCTGCAGCAGGTCACAGTCCTTCAGGATTTACCCGATATCAGTCGCTCGGTTGTCGCCCTGAAAGGGTATGTGGATGATCTGGCCGAACAACGCTTGCCTGTTACACCGGCATCTACCAAAAAAACATCGGAAAACAGCAAGCCGGCAACTGCAGACAGCAGTGAGGCCGGCCAATGAAAAAAACTCTCTTTCTGCTGCTTTTGGTTGCTGCCTGTTTCGCGATCGCGCAGATGATGGTGCATGACAGTGGCTATGTCCTGATCGCCTACGACCGGTTCTCCCTGGAAGGCAGTGTCTGGTCATTCTTCATGGCAGCTGTACTGCTGATTGCGGGTTATAAAATCATTACCTGGGGTTTCCGACTTCTGGCTGGCAGTATCAGCCTGGCCTACCCCATGACGCAGAAGAGCAAGCGCCGCCGGGCCCAACGCCAATCCGCCAAAGGGTTGATTCAGTTTGCCAACGGGCACTGGAAAGCCGCACAGAAACTGCTCGCCCATGCCGCCGAGTCTGGCCAGGCGCCGCTGCTGAACTACCTTGCCGCTGCTCGCGCCGCCCATGAAAACGGTGATTACGACGCCTGCTCTGACTACCTGCGCAAGGCCGATGCCTCCGCACCTGGCGCCGATATCGCCATTGGGATCACCCAGGCAGAGCTGCTGCTTGCCCGAGGGCGGTTGGAACAGGCGCTGGCAACCCTGAAACGTCTGCGCAAACGTTCTCCCAAGCACACTTATGTGAACAAACTGCTGAAGCAAGTCTATCTGCGCCTACACGACTGGCAGGCACTGGCGGAATTACTGCCCACCTTGCGTAAACTCAAGGTCATCAGCAGTGAAGAGTTCGATAGCCTTAATCAACAAGCCTACAAAGCACTCTTCGAGCAGGCTTACCAGCAGGGTAAAGGGCAGTCTGATATTGAAGAGCGCATACGCCCCGCTGAGGCCATCTGGCAGAAACTCAGCAAAGCCCAGAAGAAAGAAGACTACCTGTTCTACGATTTTGTCAGCTGCCTCACCCGTCTCGGGGCAGAAAAGCGTGCAGAAGCGGTCATGCGCCGCCACCTGTCTGACCTGTACAGTGAACGGATCATCCGGCTCTACGGACAGATCGAAGGTGAAGACAAGGAGCGCCAATTGCTGGGCGCGGAAAAACTGCTGGATGAACGCCCCAACGATGCCGAACTGTTCCTGACACTGGGACGCCTGTGTATTCACAACAAGCTCTGGGGCAAAGCTCGCGAATATCTGGAAGCCAGCCTCCGGTTACGCAAGCAGGCAGATACCTATAATGAACTCGGCCAGCTGCTGGCACAGCTGGGTGAGCATGAGAAGAGTACGGAGTTTTTCCGGCAAGGCCTGAGTATGACTGTTGCCATGCAGGAGTGAAATGTTACATGAGCCGTTTCTACCTGTTTATTGCTGCATTATCCGGATTACTGGTTGTTGCACTGGGCGCCTTCGGCGCCCATGCACTGGAAGCTAAATTAACAGCTTCCATGCTGGTGACCTGGGGCAAAGCCGTTGATTATCAGATGTTCCACACGCTCGCCCTGGCATTCACCGCGTTATTGGGCATGCACTATCCTGCTGATCGCTGGTTGAAGTTATCTGCCAGATTATTTATGGGCGGCACTATTCTCTTCAGCGGTAGTCTTTATCTTCTGGTACTAACAGGTACCCGCAGCCTGGGAATGATCACACCGTTTGGTGGTGTTGCCTTTATGCTTGGCTGGCTTTCTCTCTCGTTATTTGCGGCAAGAAATTACCAGTTAAAAATATGATTGATTCAAACTATCCTATCTAGCAGCCTTCTTTGCCTCCTGGGCTAACTCCTCTTCACTTGCACTGGCAGGATAAGAGCGCTTCAGTGTGGAAACCGATTCCGCTGGCAAAGCACTTAGCTCTAACCATTCTTGATCAGAAACATTTACAGCCCGTTCATCCAAGAAAAGGAAATGTCGCATTCCCAACAAAAATGCTAACGCACTTTCATCATTCGTATTAGCGACATCGGCAACAGACTTCATTGCTATGTTAGTTGCATGGCCAGCCCCAATAAATTTGGCAAGTCCCTTTAACAGTTTTTGATTATCCTCATCGTAAGCTTCATAGAATGTTTTAACCTGTTCCATTGCCAGAGAATTTTTATCCTTGAGAAAATCTTTCCATCGCATCTTAAAATCATTCATTACTGGACTTAAATCGGTACGAGGCTTCCAGTAAGATTCTACTCCTTCAGCTTTTGCATAATCATCATGCATCTGAATTTTTTGCTTAATAATATCTTTCGCTCTCCCACTTTCAGGAGAAACCCAGTTCTTTTGCGAATTAAAACTCTGGCAGTCAGGGGCATAATCCATACACAACCTGCCAAATTTCTTCACTCTTTTTATGGCAACAACGCTCATGACGGCTGTATCCATAAACTTTAAAAAAGCTGCCATTTTTTGTATTCCACCCAGACCCAGAACGTCATGCATTGCTCCATCTTTAGGATCTTCATATTCAGGAGCATAAGAGGTTTGAATTTCTACATTACATTCTTTTTTTGAATGAGAAATACTCACTCCAAGACCATCACTATTATCAATACCAAACTCAATACCATGGCAACATATAGATGACCATGACACACATTTATCAGATGTAAGCTGTTCAAAAAACGGTTCTTCTTTCGTTTTTCTGAAAACAAAAAACTTATCATCTTCAGATTCATCTTTAATTCTAAATACTGGAACACCAGGATATTCTGCAACAACTTGATTCGCTGCAATGATTTTAGTCGCATAGGCATTTGTTCTAATACATATTACAGGTGTATCAGGGGGTAAGGTTACCGCACGTTCACTTATGTGCCGACCTATAACAATATCGGATATTTTCTCTTGGCAACTCTTTAACAATTTAATGTCGCTATCAGTTAATGCCTCATGATCTACAATCTCATGTAACTTCCTATAAACGTCTTGTATTACCACACTCCTACAATAAGCCTCACCTTCAAAGCGCTCGGCTGACTGTAACGATGTTGATAGCTGATCTTGCCTACTACTAGTTGAAGGCTGATCCTGCAGCATTCGACCACTTGATGACGCTAACGTTTCCATTTCATTCTCCTAATATCACTAGCCATATAATCAATTAGTAACTACCAGTCACATCAAGTTCCTGTTAATAAAAATATCAGGTAAACATAATGGTTATACATAACTGAACCGTTTTTAATGGGGGGATCAAACATCCAATATTATTGTCGGATCTCGTTATATACAGGCTTGTCGTTTCCATGAAATTTCCGCTATGGTTAGCTTTTTTATGCGAGATACTCCAGGTACGCTTACTGATTTTGATCCGGGACTCCCAGAGTTGCGTTAAACAACGTGTAAGTCGAGCTGACTAATGCACCGCCACATCATGAAAAACCAATGACAGACACTGATATAGCATCAAATACCGAACAGCTCCCACATCGCCGGGCCGTCAAAAGCTTCGTTATCCGCGCCGGCCGGATGACCGTTGGCCAGCAAAAGGGGCTGGATGACTACTGGCCAAGCCATGGCCTGACGCTGGAACAGGGCAAGCTGGACATCGAAAAAGCCTTTGGCCGTCAGGCTGAAACGGTTCTGGAAATCGGTTTCGGCATGGGTCTTTCGCTGCTCAGCATGGCAGAAGCCGCTCCGGAAAAGAACTTTATTGGTATTGAGGTTCACCGTCCCGGCGTCGGCAGTCTGCTGAATGAGGCGGGCAAAGCAAGCGTTAATAACATCCGTGTCTACTGCCACGATGCGGTGGAAATTCTGCGGGAATGTATTGCGGACTCCAGCCTTGATCGGGTACAGATCTATTTCCCTGATCCCTGGCACAAAAAACGTCATAACAAGCGTCGTCTGGTTCAACCTGCGTTTGTTGAAGCACTACGTCCCAAGCTCAAGCTTGGCGGTATCCTACACTTGGCAACTGACTGGGAAAACTACGCCGAACAGATGATGGAAGTGATGAGTGCGGCAGAAAGCTGGAACAACCTGGCGGGCGATAACCAATACTCGCCACGACCAGATTACCGTCCATTGACCAAGTTTGAGAAACGTGGCCAGAAACTCGGCCATGGAGTCTGGGATCTGCTGTTTGAACGTACGGCATAACGCCAATTCACACTTAAACACGACTGACAGCGATATCGCTGCCTGATCGGTCGTCGTGTGTATCCGTTTGCAGCAGCGGCAGGAAGCCGCGTTAGCGAAGCAGGACAGGGATGTCCTGCCTGAGCGGGCGGAAAACGGATGCATACGACGGCCTTGCCACACCGCGCAAAGCAACTTACCCACACGTTATCAACACCGTCAGCAACAAAATAAAACGGGCATTTTTTGCTCTGGCACGGTAAATTAACGCCGTTTTTACAGTGTCCAATACAATAAAAGTTTCTTACAGGAAAAGCAGTACAACAGGTTGTACCTGGAGGATAACCAATAATGAAAACACTGCCGCTGATGTTGTGTGGGTTGCTCATCATGGGGGGAGCAAACGCTGCAGCTGACAGCAAGACTGCGCAACAACTGGATCAGAACCTTACGCCTGTCGGGGCAGAACGGGCGGGTAATGCGTCTGGCACCATTCCGGAATGGACAGGTGGTATCACCGCACCACCACCCGGTTATATAACCGGGGAACATCATCCGGATCCTTACCAGGATGACCAGCCTCTCTACGAGATCACCCGAGATAACCTCGCCACGTACAAGAATATTCTCAGTGCCGGCAGCATAGCGCTGTTAAACCAGTACCCGGATTACCGTATTCACGTCTATCCAACCCGACGTTCTGCTTCATTGCCATATCGTATCTATCAGGATACCCGTGCTAACGCCACCAGCGCTGAACTGACCTATCGAGGCAACGGCGTCCAGGGAGCAGCCAGCGGTATTCCCTTCCCTGTTCCGAAGGATGGCCTGGAAGCCATCTGGAACCATATTCTCCGTTACCGCGGTGAAACGCTGGATGCCACCACTAACCGTACCGTCGTGAATCCCAATGGCAGCTACAGTCTGGTGAAAATCGACAAGCAGGTGTATTTCGTTTACGGGCGGGAAGGCAATACGACAGACGACATTGATAACAAACTCTTCTATTACAAACATCAGGTAACGGCACCCGCCAGCCTTGCAGGTACCGCGCTACTCGTGAATGAGCCCCTGGACCAGATTGCCTCCGTTCGTAAGGCATGGCAGTACATACCAGGCCAGCGCCGTGTTCGCCGCCTGCCGAAACTGGCCTATAACGACCTGATGCCCGATACCAGTGGCATGCTCACGGCTGATACCGCGGACATGTTCAACGGCGCCCCTGATCGTTACAAATGGACGCTGGCGGGCAAACGCGAAATGCTGGTGCCTTATAACAGTTACAAGGTTCATGGGAACGATCTTCAATACAGTGACATCCTCACGCCGCACACCCTGAACCCCGATCTATTACGTTATGAGCGACACCGGGTATGGGTCGTCGATGCCAAGCTGCGCACAGGCTACAAACATGCCTATGCCAAACGCCGCTTCTATATTGACGAGGATAGCTGGCAGATCCTGATGGTCGATCTGTACGACGCGGATGACAAACTAATCCGCTTCCAGGAAGCCCATCCAATCAATTATTACGAAGTGCCACTGATGCTGAGCACACTGGAAGTCATCTATGACCTGGAAGGCCAACGCTACTTCGTTGATGGGCTGAGCAACCAGGAAACGGAATATGACTTTGCAGCCATCGCCAGCCCTCGAAACTTTACTGCCAGCGCATTGCGACGGGAAAACCGCAAGTAAGCTCTCTTGAGGATTCACAGGAGCCATTGCCATTCAGGCTATGGCTCTTGTAGTCTTTTCTATCATTAGGAAAGAGCTTCGCTGAATTTTCACTGATTATAAGAACGACAAGGAGAGTCTGTCAGTGCTGCATAAATACCGCCATATTCTGGCTAAATTAGCCGTATTACTGCTGGCTCCCATACTCCTTTTCGCCGGTCACTTCCTTAATAACAAAGGGTTGGATGAACTGCAGGCTCTACGCCAGATGGAGCGTATTCCCCCTGCAGACATCGGCGCACTAATGCCTGGCGCCGTCAACCTCTACGGTCCGGCAGAATCCCTTGGTCAAACCGTAAAGAGTCCCTATACCAAAACACCGACGCTTTATTATCGCTACCTGCATGAAATCGAGAAGAGGGATAGTGATGGTGATACTTACTGGGATACTGTTGAAGATTACACGGATACTGTCAATTTTGAGATCAGCGATGCGACGGGTTCTATCGCAGCCAATACCGAAAGCTACAAAAGCCTGATTCACTGGTCTGTCGAACAAAGTTTTCAGACAGTGAAAGGAGATCACCGCTATACCGAGTGGCGGATCGATCCCGGCAAATACCTGTTTATTCTCGGCTATATCAAGGCAGATCAACAGAAACACTCGCTCACCTTCCCTGACAACCAGAATTTTCGCCCCATTATCTCCACCTACGATCAAGATTATGAACAGCAAGAGCTGGGCAGCTACGGCATTCTCTACCTCTGGGGTGGAATCGCCCTGCTTGGTTTCGGCATCTTCTGCGTCGCGTTCCTGATCAATCTGCACCGGGTGTGGATTTATCTTCTGATCGTGATGTTGACGCTGTCTTTCTATCTCGCCCAGATCAGCCTGAGTATGCTCAAGCAGGATATGGTTGATGCCAGCCAACGTTTACAGGAGCAGGAAACCTATGCTGCACAGTATCTCGCTCAAGCAAGCCCGGATGTCGCACGCTCAATACGCATCAACCTGATGGCCACCTGGCTGCAGGCTCAGGAACAATCCCAGCGTATTCCCGAAAAACTGCTGGCCCCGCTCTGGGGCATCAAGATCAATGCACCGGACATCAACGTTTCAGACGAAGAACAGGCTGCAGCAGAGAAACTGGTCGCAGAGTTACCCAGTACCCAACTGCGCAGCGGCCTGCTGGCCATGGCTGCCATTCTTGCCTTTATACTGGGATCGCTGTTTGCCTGGGGCGGTATTCGTTTCATCAAGCACAAGCGCATCATTGAGAATATTGCTACACAGAAAACTGCCGGTGTTGTACCGGGGATTACGGAAGTCAAAGGCACCGTTGTTCTGGATAAAGAGGAGGCACTGCAAGGACCACTCACGAGTTGTGACTGTGTCTGGTATGACTACAAGGTCGAAGAGTTAAGAAGTTCCGGCAAGAACAGCAGCTGGGTCACCATTGAGCACGATACCGAGGGTGTGGTGTTCGCCTGTAAGGATGAAACCGGTGAATTGAGAATCAACCCAAAATCCGCAGAAGTACTGACAGACCACCGCAAGGTTCGGCGAACCAGACGTGTCGTCGCCAATGATCTCCGCTATACCGAACTCAGCCTGCGCGTGGGTGATCCACTATTTGCCATTGGCGAGGCCGTTGTCGACCGGGAACGCTGTGACCACGTACGAATGCAGAAAAAAGGTAAACAGTGGCCTTTCATTATCTCCAACCGCAGCGAAGAAGAAGTGATGATGAACCGTGGCCGCTGGGGACTGTTCTGGATGAACTTCGGTTTTTCAGGGCTTATGTACAGTACCCTGCTGATGTTTGCCCAGGCGGGCAGTTTCTCTCCGCTCGACATCCTGATGTCCGCTCTGGTCGCACCGCTGTACATGTTCCTGTTCATGATTGCGCTGCATTACAACGACCTGGTATTCCTTCAGCAACGGGTGGATCGTAACTACGCCAATATCCAGACCGCCTTGAAAAAGCGCAAGGATCTGATGCCAAATCTTGAGAAACTGGCCAAGGCCCTGATGAAGCACGAAGCCGACCTGATGGAGAAAGTGACCGCCCTGCGTACCCAGCATATGAACGCCATGAAAAACAGCCAGGCGATTGCGGGATTCCTTGGGCAGGAGCACCACTTGTTTGGACAGGTCAAAGTGGTCTGTGAAAAATATCCCCAGCTGAAAAGCAACAAATCCATCAAACAACTGATGACCATCATCCGGAACCTGGAAGATGAGATTGAACTGCTGCGCTCGGGCTACCTGAATGCCATCAATCTCTACAACACCCGTGTGGACAGTTTCCCCGATATGTTTCTGGCCAAAGCCGCCGGTTTTGACAAAAAACAGAGAATTTTCTGAAGACTCAGATGAGGTTAATGTTCAGGAGAAAAGAAGAGAGAAGAAAAAAAAGCCTGGCGCCCAATAAAGAGGGGGGAGGAGGGAGAGACGCCAGGACAGTATTCCAACCAAAAGTCAGGAAGTAATGAAAAAGTGAGGCCAATAATACGCCTTCTCCCAAAGGACTAAATCAGTAGTTATACCCCTCAAATTAACAAGGATTACCTAAGCAACCACGCAGCAAACCCAACCCACCCACCCATCCAGCGAACACAGGCATGTTGTAGACCGTCAGCCGTGCTTCCGGAACCTGTTTTCAGTTACACTTTCTGCACCTTTTCCCTAGCCAGAAGATAATTGTTCGCATGACTGACATTGGCGTATTCGGTTCTGTGTTTGATCCCCCGACGCTCGGGCACCTGGATGTCCTTGAACAGGCGGCCGGACACTTTGACCATATCATTCTGGTCCCCAGCGCCGCCCATGCCTTCAGTAAACAACCACTGCCTTTTGAGCAGCGGCTGGATTTGCTCCGGTGTTTTGCAAAACCTATTTCGCTGCCCGGTTGTACGCTGGACGTCAGCGAGATAGAGAACGCGTTACTGAATCAACACCCAAATAAACCGGTGTATACCTTTGATGTGCTGGTCGTATTGGAAAGCATGCATCCTGATGCCAACCTCAGCTTCATTCGCGGCCCCGACAATGCCGTGCCGGAAACATGGCGGCGTTTCTACCGTCATGCAGAGATTGAGGCTCGTTGGCCATTATTCACGGCCGATGAGCGTGTGACAGCGCGCAGTTCACAGGTTCGACAACTGCTGCAGGAGACCGCATTGGACGACAACAACGGTCTCCACGAACTTGATACGCTGGTCACGCCGGAAGTCCGTGATCGGATTCTGGCGCAAGGGTTGTATCGCACATCCCGTCAATGATGCACCGCTTTGGATAATGTCATGACCAATAATACCCAACCACCACATGATGTGGTTATCAGCAAGGAGGAAACCCTGTTCAAGGGTTTCTTCAGCGCTGTCCGTTATCACCTGAAACATACCCTGTTTCAAGGCGGCTGGAGCAAACCACTGGCACGGGAAGTCTTTATCAGGACACCTGCTGCCGGCGTCCTGCTTTACGACCCGGCAAGAGACGAAGTCATACTGGTTGAACAATTCCGTGTAGGTGCGTTTGCTGCAGGCGAACCGGCGTGGATGCTGGAAGTTGTAGCGGGTATCCTGGACGCCGGTGAAACACCCGAAGCCGTCGCCCGCCGTGAAGCCATAGAAGAAGCCGGCAGCGACATCAGCACTCTACTGCCAATAACAGACTACTTCTCCACACCCGGCGCCTGCAGTGAACGCATCTGGCTCTACTGTGGTCTGACAGACAGCAGTAACGCCGGCGGTATTCACGGGCTGGACACCGAAGGGGAAGATATCCGTGTCCATGTGCTGCCAGCCACCGGAGCCTTTGCCAAAATGGCCAGGGGTGAAACCAATAATGCCGCCACGCTCATTGCATTGCAGTGGCTACAATTGAACCGCCAATCGATCAGGGAACAGTACGCATGAATTGTCTGATCCGTTCATTCACACCGACCAGAATCCAAACCCTGCTGGCAGTTCTTTTGACGGTGCTGCTGTCTGCCTGCAGCAGCAATCCCTACCGGGCAGGTTACCCGGTGGATCGCCAGTGGACAGTCTTGCCTGTCGCGGCTCCCAGTGAAGATGCCAGCATTCAAGTTGAACTCCTGCTCACCCGCGCTCTCACGGAGCACGGCATCACAGGCCTTCAGCATCCGCCACAAAGCTGGATTGATGACCAGACCAAAGTCCTCAGGGATGCGCACAAATTGAAGAATGCCAGCCAATGGGCTCGCCAGCATGGTATTCAGCTGGGTTTGACCGGCATTGTGGATAACTGGTCGCAGGATGCCGCAAACCGCCCACAAGTTACTCTCTCATTGAAATTACTGGATATTCAATCTGGCGCCACCCTGTGGACAACCACAGGTAGCAGTGAAGGACAGCCCGGCGTGCCTATCAGTGAGGTTGCACAGACCCTGATCAACACGTTACTCGACTCACTGCCCGTAACCCGGAAATCGTTGTCAGACATCGGCTGGTTCACACTCCCGACATGGGCCACCATGCCCAGTGAACGTACCCCATTCCAGTGATCGACGGGGATTCTTGATCTAAGCTTTAAGAATGGATTCTTGGCGTAAGGGCTTCTGAGCAGAGCTGTTTTAATTGCAGATTGTTCTTACCGTCACATGGAGGAGGCAGCCATGCTTTACGCTCTCAGGGACGATGCTGGCGCGATTGTCGCGCTATCAGAAAAGCCGCTTAACGATCAGTGGCAGGTGATAAACCCAAAAGATCCAGCGCTGAAGGCTTTTCTGGAGCAGAAAATGGAGTTCGGCAAGCTGGTGATGCAGACCTCTGATCTCGACTTCATCCGGGTGCTGGAGGACTTGGTTGAGTTGATGATTGAGAAAAACATGATCAGCTTTACGGACTTCCCGCCTGCCGCCCAGGAGAAACTCCTGACCCGTCGCGGCTATCGGGAACAGATGCGCGGCAAAGACACCGTCAGTCTTATAGGTCAGGAAGAAGATCTGCTGTAAAGTCGATCCAGTCGCGGACTTCCTCTTCGCTGGATTGAGCTCGGCCTGCCACATAATCCAGGCGTTCGCGCATGGTGTGGGGCAGGCTGATATTCAAGGTTTCGAGCAACTTGCCCGTATTCTTGAGGATGCGGAACCGTGAATAGAGTTCATCGTGAACCACGGCAATGAAATCCTGCTGAGCCTGAAACAGTTCATTTTCCGTATCCAACAGGTCCAGCAGTGACCGCTTGCCCAGCCGGAACTGCTGCTGGTATTCCCTAGCCACCTCACGACTGGCTTCCACATGCTCCTTCAGGTAGTTCATGCGGCCAGCCATATAGACATAACCATCCCATGCAAGGCGCACCTCTTTCATCACTTCGCGGAATTGCAGGTCCCTCACGGCACGCGCTTCTTCAACCTGATAAAATGCTTCCCGCTTCAGGGCACTGTTGGCACCACCGCTGTAGAGGCTGTAAGACAGGTTAACCATGACACCCAGGTCATCCGTCTTGCCATCCGTCGCATCGATGTCTGAATTTGTATCATTCCAGGTTTTATCCAGTGCAAGGTCGACGGTTGGCCAACGATAACTTTCACTGGACTTGGCACGCGCCTCCATAGCCAGCACCTCAGCGCCTGCGGCCCGTATAGCCGGACTGTGCTGACCGGCCACAGACAGGGCGTCATCCAGCGTCATGGGCAACAAGGATGTATCAAGCTGAGGCATTACCAGACTTTTGGGTTTGATATTCGCGATACTGAAAAATTCACTCCGCGCATTGGAAATACCATTAATGGCATTCACCAGGTTGGCACTGGCACGTGCACGACGGCTGCGAATCTGTTCGAGGTCGGAGTTACGGGCCAGGCCACTGCCCGCTTTCTGGAAGGTCTGGTCATAGATTTCATCATGAACCGCCAGGTTTTCCCGTGCCAGCTCCACCAGCTGCTGTGCCCGGAGTACCTTGAGGTAAACTTCGGCGACGCGTAGTGCCACACTCTGAGCCGTTTCGCGCAGGAGTATGGAACGGAAATCATTCATGTGCCGGGCACTTTGCACCCGGTACTTGGTTTTATACCCGTCAAACAGTTTTTGTTGTAGTGAAAAACCGGTTTCAAAGATCTTGTCGTCGCTATCCTCATCCGTGGAACCCAGATCATATTCCCGCTTTTTCAGACCATAGGAGGCATCAAGATCAATCTTAGGTAAAAAGCTGGCACGCTCCACCGCAATCTGTTCTTTACCTGCACGGAAACGGTTAAGGCCGATCAGGACTTCAGGATTGGTTTCAATGGTATGCGCAATGGCTTCCTGCAGCGTCACCGCCTGTGCAGAACCGGCACCCAGAAGCAGGCCGGCAATCATGCCTGAGAGAAATCCCCTTCCCCGGTTTGCAGCGATTCTGTTCATGTCGTCCCTGACCATCGTGAAACACTTAGTAATAAGTTATCGGTTCGCTATCACGATAAGTTTAGTAGAGTGGGGAAAATCTACCTCTACCCGTATCATCTACGATGTGTGCCTCAACCAGGTTTTTCTTTGTATGAATATCCTTATATGACGATTCGTGGCTAGAAGAATAGCAAGTCATTTAACAGGAAAACATTAATCTGAATTCCTGTCATCATATTAAACCAGAATCCACTTTATTCATTTCTTAAACGTTCTCGTACAGTTTCTATGAGTGAAAAATAATCATCCCCATCCTCAAAACTATTTTTATCTAACATAAAATGTGAATCATATCTTCCTAAAAATACCCTTAATTCTTGCCCTGAAAAAATACTTTCTATCATACCTAGCTGAGCAGCGTCTTCTACACTCTCTATAAAACTCCTAATATTCTTATCTGTATCACCCATATATTCACGACCAATAAAGAAATCATACGAAAACAACCCTCGAATTTGAAAATACAGCTCTTCGTTACTATTCGTTCCCTCTGCATTTTCAAGTGATGGTATCTCTAACCCTTTTAATTTTTCAGACACTTGAGCATAGAGTCGTGAAAAACTGTCCTTCCATTCATCAGGAACATTCCAATAAGCAGATTTAGTACAATCCAAATACTCTTTAGCAACACAAAGCTGCTTAGCCGATACAAGCCCTTCCACAAAATCATCGATTGAACTCTCGTCGTAATTATCACTAAAGATATGGCTGTTTATTTGTTTTACAAGGTCTTTCGAAAAACTATCTATACTCTTATCCGCTTCACCGTCATTATCAATATATTCAGAGGCTCCGTGGTAGGCAACAGCGTATTGTTGATAATTCAAGCTTATGTTTTGCGCTCGATGCACATCCCTTTCCTTACTTCCAATAGGAAAATGTTTATCAACACCAACATCACCATCACCATCATCATCATCAACAACCGCCACACGCCTATCAGTAATGCATAAGTTCTCAAGAAGACTCTGGCTTACATTCTCAATTTTTCCCTTTTCATAGCAGGCTTTCAAATAACCTTCCGCATCACTCACTTCTACACAAACTTTTCCTCCAAAGAAAGCCTTTATTTTTTCAACAAAGTTAAGTTTCACATCACCTTTGACAGCCATCTTCGTAGCATCCCGCCCTGAAATCATGACAGAACCAGTACCCATATCACGTATACTCATATTAGCCTCTTAGCTATTATGCTTTCTCAGATCAACCTCATTCTGTTATGCAAGATCAGGTTATATCTCCAATTACAATATTTCCATTAGCGATCAGATTATTGAGGATTTCCACATTGGTGGAACCGAAATTCAACAGGTTGATGTTTTCGAGCACCACTTCATGACCGAAATCATCCCCGCCGTTGTTATTAAATTTAATGACCGACTGATTATCTCCGGCATCAATCGCACCATTACCGTTGGTATCAATAATTTCAATATCGAAATATTCGGTCAGGTTGCTGGCGGCGGCAGCATCCATCGCCTGGAACCAGAGGGTTTCAGAAGCGCCACCGGGGCTGGTCACTGCGGGGCTGGCAACCAGGTTCGAGGGGAGATCAACATTATTCATACCGGCTACATCAAGTTCACCCAGCGCCTGTGCTGTGGCGACAGAGAGTTCCACTTTATCGGTTGCAGCCGTATGGGTGATGGTAATTTCACCGCCGGCTTCAGTGACTGTCATGCCGAGCGTCGCGGCATCTGCAGCGGTCTGTATTGCCGTCGCCAAGGCTGCAGCATCCGCCGGGGCCGTGCTTCCGATATCCAGCTGTGTCGTTGTCGCACCCACTTTGACAGCTATGGTATCGGTCACACCATCAACAAAATTACTCCCAATGTAAGACGTGACATCCCTGATGATCGCATCATTGCCAACATGCTCAACATTCGCCAAAGCGGTTGCTGCTGAACCACTGGCCGTAATCTCAATACTGCCACCAACTCCTTTATTGCCACTAGCGACCCTGACCGTCGTACCACCAACCACCGATGCCGTGGCGCCCAGCCCCGTTAACGCCGTATTAAGGTCAGTCATAAAGGTAGTGGCATCGGTATAACTGTCTGCTGCCAGAGCAATGTTCTGATCCGTGCCATCAATGGAAATGACAAAATCAGTTGCGCCGCTGGTATCCAGCACATTGACGCCATCAAAAATAAAATTGAAGTCCTGGGAGGCGGGTACCAGCGCCACGACAGGGGAAATCGTGATCTTCGCCGATGCCGTGACACTGTTACTGGTGACAGTAACAGTCGATGTATCTGCTGATACCGCCGCTGAGGCTCCCAAGCCGGCATTGGTTAATGCGACATTTACTGCAGCCGCGAAAACTGCCGCGTCATTATAGCTGCCAGCGCCCCCCATATTTGCCTGCGTAATCATGTAATCTGTGCCATCAATATTGATGACAAACCCACCACTGGCATCCAGATCCGTCGCACCATCAAAGGTCCAGCCAAAAGCCTGTGAGGCCGGTAGCGTGGCCGCACCGGGATTGGCCAACCGATTACCGCCAATCACAAAGTCCGTTATGGTGGTACGGGATAGATTCCCGGAATTAAAAATATACGTGTCACTCCCAGCGCCACCGGTCACGCGGTCCAGCCCGCCACCGGTATTAATCAGGTCATCACCGGATGTTGTGTTCACGGGCGCCGGATTGGAACCATCGTTGGTAGTGTCATCATCAATGATTTCATCCCCGTTGGTGCCGGTGACCGTATTCACCGGCGACACCGTGATCAGGATGTTTTCTGCATAAGCGCCCAGCTGTCCATTGGGCGCCGGATTTACGGTATATTCCCCCACCTGCCCTTCAGCGTTACTGTCCTGGGCAATAGCCAGTAAAGGGTTCAACAGGTCTGTCGTACGATCTGTCGCCCCTTCGTTTGCACCGGCAACAACAGTCAACACCATGTTGTCCGTACTCGCAGCCGGTGGCGTCACACGCAGCGTGGAGAGATCCCACGGCTGATCATCCGGTCCGGTGCCGTTCACCAGCTCCAGATAATCGGTTGAACCTGGATACGTGTCTGACCCCGTAAACGTGGCCGAATTACCCTTTCCATCCCAGACCGTGGCGCCATTGGCTAGACCATAGATAATCACTGCCTGCTCTTCGGAACCATCCAGATCATCAAAAAACGTCGTCCTGCCGGTAGTCAGAAGATTGGGAATGACAACCGGAATATCTGCGCCGGTATAGATATCGTTAGCCGTAGCGACCATCCGCACGTTATCCAGCTGATACGCATCCGTCACCGCTCCAGCGCCGGTATTGTTCACCGTAAACAGCAACTGGGACACACCAAAGCTGCCTTCCACATACGGCATCACGACCCGGATGGAATTATTGGCACCGGCGGTAATCGTCCCCCCATTACCATCAGATCCACCGACCGCAAGCGTAATACTGAGATTAGGATCACCAAACCAGCCAATCGTCAGCGTTTCACCACTCGCATTGGGTGTGTAATCAAAGTTCAGGACATATTTCTGTGCGGTCGTTGCAACCGGCACATTCTTGGCAATGAAGCCCCCGGGATTAATCGTCACTACGCCCGCCGAAACCGACGCATCATTCCCGGTCCAGTTATCGAGCGAATCTGCTCCCGTACCATCGATGAAGTCACTGTTTTCAACAATAGCCGTCAGAGAGACGGCATTGTTCTCCGGGTCATCCACCAGGGCGGTGACATTGATCGTATAGGTATGAGTCTGCTCCGAATAGCCGGTGCCATCATGCACCTTGAAGGTAAAACTGGCATACGGATTAGCGCCCACATTGGCTTCATGGGCATCCGGTGCAAAGCGCAACAGTCCCTGCTCGATCTCGGTACGGCTGATCTGTTGCCCGGGAATCACCGACACCTGTGACGTGCCGTAATCCATGTAAAGCAGGCCTTCATCAGGCAGGGTTTCAATCAGAATATGGTCAATCCGGTCACCATCCACATCCGTGAACAGGAAGTCCGGCTCACTCACAGTGATCGTGTTGATACTTTCCGAGTTATCCATCAGCTGGTAGGTAAAGCCGGGATACACCGTACCACTGTCATCTGCGGTGTAACGCAAGCGCAGGTCATTGGTATCGTCCACATCATCCCGGTGAATCAACATACCCAGTGAGACATCAGTTTCCGTGTCATTGACCGTGTCATACAGGAACAACCGCCCATTAGCAGGCAGCGAGGTGATGCGCATGAACTCCTGCGTCACGCCATTGATATCCACAAAATCCAGTTCCGTGGTTGTGTAGGTAATCGTCTCTGAGTTCGAGGGCAACGTCGTGATATCCGGCAGGTATAACTGGTCATCCAGCAACCTGAATTTGAAATCGGTGTTATAGGCCGTATGCCCTGCCGGCTCATAGCGGAACTGGTTGTTATCAATCAGCGTCTTGCTGATGGCCTGTCCGGCAATGATGTTTTCCTGGTGCGTCCCATATTCGATGTACAGGCGCCCCGTTGTCGGCAGTTCTGTTACCAGCAGTGTGTCCTGACCGGTGCCAAAGGTGAAACCACTGAGAATCACGGTATCCGATGGCGTGAAGATCAACGCCTGATCTTCAAACATGGCCTGGGTCTTATCAGCCGATTCTGGCAGATCATTGACCGGAATGACCGTGACCGTAGTTGATACCGGTGTACTGAACGATTTGTCTATCAATGTGATATGGATATTCCGGTCAGTATTATCAAAGCTGCCAGCATCCGCATTGCTGGCATAGAGGATGGACTCCAGTGCAGTCTGGAACTGCTCCGGCGTAGACCCGGTCAGGGATATCAGCGTCATGACGTAGGTGTCAGCATCATAGGTTGCGGTAATGTCATTCGGCAGCGTCGTACCGGCGGGAAATTCCAGCACATCGTCTGTCATGCCATTCAGGATCTCCACCGTTGCACTGAACTGCAGGCCATCGGTCACATCGGTCACCGCCGTGCCGCTGGGTACCACAACGACGGACTGGTTGACGAGTGGCGTCAGGGTCAGATCCGGTGGAGAGAAGGGGGTGAATGTCGCCGCAGAGGCTGTTTCATCGGTTACGACGATAGAAATCGTTCTGGCCGTTGTATCTGGCGCATCACTGGTATTGGTGTAATGCAGGGTTTGTAATGCTGTTTCAAAATCATCCAGAGAGGCACCGGCAGCCGCTGACAAAACAAACGTTCCAACACCGGTAATCGCATCAAAGAAGTAGGTGCCCGCGGCAATACCGGCCGGCAGTGTCCCGATACTTTGCAGCTGGTCTTCTGCTCTGGCGTTGACGATCTGGATCACTGCCGACGTCAGCAAGGTATCATCAACATCCGTAATCTGAATGTCGTTATCCACCAATGCAACAGCGGCACTGTCGATATCCGCCGGTGTCCCAGTGGCATCATCCGCCTCGATAAAGTTGACGCTGAAACCATCGCCGGGTAAAGCCAGCGACAGATCCACGACTGAGAAATCATTATCTTCCGTCAGGGTAACTGTCGTTACCGCTTCCTCGCTGTTCTGGCTGCGGGAATCAGAAACCACCACAGCGATCTCAACATCCCGGCTGGTATCAGCACCTGGTACCGGATTTTCACTGGTATTGCTGAAGCGGATCTGTTTCAACGCCTCTTCATAGTCCGAGGCCGACGCACTGCCACTCAGGGTAACCTGTGTGCCACCGCTGTTCAGTACGGCAGTGATACCAGACGGCAGGCCTCCGGTATTAACTGTCAGCTGGTCTCCCGTCAACGGGGTCCTGATCGTGACAGTGGCACTGGCCATCAACTCGTCGACACCTGCGGTGGGATAATCATCCACCTCAAGAATCCAATTGCTGGCAGCACTGACGCTTTCATCAGCATCCCCCTCCGTGAAGGCCACCGCATAATCACGATTCACTCCATTGGTGACGTCCAGATAAACCAATGGTGAAACACCCAGTACTGGCGGCACAACAACCGGTGGTATGGATTGATCCTTGTAAAGGTCAAAATAGAGCGGGCTGGTCAGCAGGTTTTCCTGCTCATCACCAGCACTGATACCGGACAGACCGCTGTAATCCGACAATCGAGGGTTAGGCACACTGGGTGAAACCTGCTCACGGAACTGATCCATCCCTAAGCGAACGGCTTCCAGATGCAGGTCGTCCTCCTCTTCCCACCATTCACGGAACGGGTTCTCTGCAACCGGTTCTTTTACAGGCTGCTTTGCCACAGGCTTGGCCAGATTCGGGGTAGCAGGTTGCCAGACAGGAGCAGGGTCAGCCACTGTGGCATCAGGCTCTGGCATTCCCTCGCCAGGCAAGGCCGCACTGAACAGGCTGTTGCTCTGGAGTTCAACGATCTCGCCATCCATCAGTTTGATTCTGGCCAGACTTTCCGGCCCCGTCCGAACCATATCCCCAGGGTAAATACGATCACCGGGAACCAGCGGCAGGATATCTCCATCCTTGCCCAGCATGTTCAGCTCACCGACCACCGTCATGATGATGCCGGAAAAACCGGCCTTCGATTCGATCTGTCTGGCCATCGTTCACCCCAATCCCTGAAGCATGGCTTTGCCTGACCCTCCACCATTCAAGCGCGGTGGGGACTCAGGACCCATTGATGCGTATTGCAATAGAGATCGACGGCGGCGATAAAAGCTGAACCGTATCCGGCTCAGCGTTCGGTGAGTGCGTTGGCCTTGGCCCTGAGCACGGGCTTGAGAAGATAGTCGAGCACGGTTTTCTTGCCGGTGATGATATCCACGCTGGCCACCATGCCAGGAATAATGTGCAAGGGTTTTTCTGCCGTTCCCAGCCAGTTCCGATCGGTGCGGATGCGAACGAGATAAAAACTCTCGCCCTGCTCATTGGTAATCGTATCCGCACTGATGTGATCAACCTTCCCCTGGAGACCGCCGTAGATGGCGAAGTCATACGCGGTCAGCTTGACCACCGCATCCAGTTCCTTCCTCAGAAAGGCGATGTCCTTGGGTGCGATCATGGTTTCAACCAGCAGGTGATCCTGCAACGGAACAATCTCCACCAGATCCATGCCTGGCTGCACGACACCACCAATCGTATTCACATGGACTTTCTTGATGACACCCTTGACCAGTGACTTAACCTGTCGCCGGGTCACCTGGTCACGCAGGGATTTCCGGGATTCCGTCATTCGCGCCAACCGGATCTCGTTCTCTCGCAGCGTTTCGCGGGCCTGCTCCTGAAAATCCAGCAACACATCCCGTTCTCGTGCCCGGTTTTCCTCCAACGTTGAGCTCAGCCGGGGCATATCCAGTTCGGCATTGCGCAGCTCAGAAAGTAGATCATTCACTTTCTGCTTCAGCTGAAGCAGTTCTACTTCAGAGATCACGCCCTTTTCAGCCATCGGGCGAGTCAGTTCCAACTCCTTGCGACTGAGCTCGTAGCTCTTCTGCAGGTGCGCGCGCCGGCTTCGCAGGGCTCGCAATGCCTGCTCCTGCTGCTCAGTCTGCTCTTGAACAATGGTCAGGCTGGTTTCCAGGCTCTGCCGACGGCTACGATAAAGCGCCTGCTCCCGATCCCTGGAAGCAGGGAAGCGGTCCAGCGCCCGGGGGAAAATGAGCGGTCGCTGCTCCGCTTCTGCCCGCAAGCGCGCGATCGTTGCCAGAATACTGTAATACTCTACTTCCGCTTCCTGCAGGGAAGATGAAAAGCGAATTTCATCGAGGTGCATCAAGGTCTGGCCAACTTCAACCTGATCGCCTTCCGACACATAGATCGCATCCAGTATGCCCCCTTCCAGGTTCTGCACCACCTGCAATCGTGAAGAGGGAACCACCTTGCCATTGCCACGGGTTATTTCATCGAGTTGCGCCCATCCCATCCACGTGAGCACGGCGAGCACAGCGACCAATCCCAACCACAGCAATGCGCGTGCTCCGACGGGTGCATCCTGCAGCTGAGCCGCGTGGATATCCGCCATATACTGCAGGTCTGCCGAATCCCGACGCACGTTCGGCTTTCGGGTATTCCTTGTATTACGCTTTGGAACCGGCTTGCGGGACTTGGTTGCAGGCCGCGCAGGTGTCTTGATCATGACCGAGTCTCCTGCGCTGCCGGTGGTACAGAGGCCGCCAAAGACTGCAGCACCTGCTGCTTCGGCCCATCAGCGATCACCTTGCCATGATCCAGCACGATCAACCGATCAACGAGCTCCAACATCGTCCCTTTGTGCGTGACCATAATGAGCGTCTTACTCTGGAGATATTGCTTTAGTCTCTGCCTGACCAGGTATTCACTGGTGTTGTCCAGCGTGGTGCAGGGCTCATCCAGCAGCAGGATCGGTGGATCGGTGATCAACGCCCGAGCCAACGCTACACACTGCCGCTGCCCGCCAGACAGGTTGGCGCCCCGCTCCCCGACCGGCATCTCCAACCCTTCCGGGTGATGCCGGACGAAATCCATCACCCCGGCAATTTCTGCAGCCCCCAGCAGGGCTGCATCTTCCACAAATCCGGCGCCCATGGTGATGTTGTCCCGGACACTGCCATAAAACAGACTGCTGTCCTGCAGGAGCGTACCGATGTTGCGGCGGAGATCGGACGGATCAATCTGACGACTGTCCAAGCCGTCAAACTGTACTGCGCCGGATGCCGACTGATATAACCCCAGCAACAGGCGATTCAGCGTCGTCTTGCCAGAACCGCTTCGACCGATAATGCCGACCTTTTCTCCCGGACTGATGGAGAAGCTGACATCATCCAGCGCTTTTCCCTGCTGTTTTGGGTATTGGAAAGAGACATGGGTAAACGCAATCTGCCCCTGTAGCCGCGACCTGTGGACAAACTGTTTTTCCTCAGGCTTTTCAAGCGGTTGCTGCATAACATTATTCAGTTCCGTCAGCGCCGCACGAGCCTGGTTGTAGCGGGTCGACAGTGAAGCGATTTGCGCCATGGGCGTCAGACAGCGGCCAGCCAGCATCACAGAAGCAATCAGTCCCCCCATGCTTAACTCGCCTTTCATAATCAAGTACACGCCAGCCACAATCAGCGCGACCGTC
The DNA here is from genome assembly GCF_018263925.1 of Kistimonas asteriae. GTDB lineage: Bacteria > Pseudomonadota > Gammaproteobacteria > Pseudomonadales > Endozoicomonadaceae > Kistimonas > Kistimonas asteriae. Next base: position 303,344 of record NZ_JAEVHF010000002.1, on the reverse strand, counting down.
ACCAGCTGTTGCACAAACCCCACAACCACACCGGTTGAAGCTGTCAGGAGCTTGCTGCGGGCACTCCAGCGGGCAATATGACCGACACTTTTTTCCCAGCGCCCCTGCAGTTCACCCTCGGCCCGCGCCGCACGGATGGACTCAAGCCCTGAAAGACTCTCGATCAGCATGGCATTCTTCTGGCCTGATGCCCGGACAGTGTTATCAATAGTTTTGGCCAACGGCCGTTGAATCATCAGGCCATAGAGGGCAATCAGTGCCATGCCGGTCAGAGGGACAGTAATCAGCGGCCCCCCAATGAAACCCATCACCATCAACAACAGCAGAGCAAAAGGCAGATCCACTAGTGCTGTCACCGTCGATGAGGTGATAAATTCACGAATACTTTCAAAGTCCTGCAACTTACGTGCAAAGGCGCCAACCGACTGAGGCCGGTTGGCCATCGTCATGCCCATGACACGGGAAAAGATGCGCGATGAGAGCAGGATGTCAGATTTTTTGCCGGCCAGATCAATAAAGTGACTCCGCAGCAGTTTCATCACCGTATCAAAACTGAATACAACCAGTGCACCAATCGCCAGCACCCAGAGCGTATCAATGGCATTATTGGGTACGACTCGGTCATAAACATTCATCACAAACAGCGGGCTGACGACAGCAAACAGGTTGATCAACGCAGAGGCCAGCAGTACATCCCGGTAAATCCGCCAGGAACGAACCAGTGTTCCCCAGAACCAATGGCGGGAGCGAACATTCAGATTCGCCTCTGCCCGTTCGTCATAACGGTATTGTTCGCGGATAAAAAATGCATGCCCTGTGTATTCATGCTCAAGCTGCGCAAAGGTGACATCACGGCTCCCTTCTCCCGATTCCGGCTGGATAATCCGTGCTTTTTTACGACCACGATCAATCGCCGTCATCACACAGGCACGACCGTCTTTCAGCAATAAAACAACGGGGGTAACAAGCGGAGAGATTTCATGCAGCTGCGTCTTTATTAAACGTGCAGAGAACCCTGCCTGCTCGGCTGCACGGATAAACAAAGGCGCATTCAAACAGTTCTGCTGTAAAGGTAGTCCCTGCTGTAATGCTTCAGCGCTGACAGGATGCCCCAGCAGCCGCGTGACAATAACAAGGCAGTCCAGCAACGGATCAAGGTGCTCTGCGCCTCGTCCATTCAGCTTATAGTTATATGGTTTGTCCGAAACACGTTGCATATCAGAGACATCCTGTCGGCCTTACCGGTACTAAGGACATCTCCGGGTTACATTCTATAAAGTGTATTCCAGATTTGTTTGTTATGAGGGACTCACGTCTAAATGCTCATGCAGGTATAGGTATCGGTCGTAGCAGATAAGCAAACAGCCTGGTAAGCAGGCCGTTTTAGAAGAAGTGACGATACTGGATTAAATATCTTCAAACACTTCGGCCTTCATCCGCTTGATGCCAATGTGCCGGACATCCGTACCTTTCACCAGGTAAATCACGTATTCCGCGATATTACGAGCATGGTCACCAATTCGCTCAAGTGAGCGCAATACCCACATGATGTTGAGCACCCGGGTAATAGAACGGGGATCTTCCATCATATAAGTCACCAGCTCGCGCATGGCAGATTTGTATTCCCGGTCTACGGACTTGTCTTCCTGCACTACCGCCAGCGCCATATCTGCGTCAAAGCGGGCAAAGGCATTCAACGCATCCTGTACCATCTTACGGACATGGGAACCGATATGCCGTGCTTCCACATAGCCGCGCGGCGCCTCGCCCTGCTCGCTCAGGCTGATACCAAAGCGGGCGATCTTGGACGCTTCATCACCGATACGCTCCAGGTCAGTCGCCGCCTTGGTACAGGCGATCACTAGACGCAGGTCACTGGCCGCCGGCTGACGACGGGCCAGTACCCGTGAGACATTCTCGTCGATGGACACCTCCATGTAATTAATGTCGGTGTCCTTTTCACGGACAGACAAGCCCAGCTCACTGTCTGCATCAATCAGCGCACGAATCGCATCTGACACCTGCTTCTCTACCGCGCCGCCCATGGCCAGCAACTGGTTACGCAGTTCATCCAGATCATTATTGAACTGCTGGGAGATATGATGAGTAATCTCATCGGATTTAGTTTCAATCGGCATTTTCTGTTTTCCTCAGCCTGCTCAATTCATACACGACACGCATTAGCCATAGCGACCGGTGATGTAATCTTCGGTCTTTTTCTGCGTCGGGTTGGTGAATACGGTATCCGTGTCGCCAAATTCGATCTGCTGCCCCATGTAGAGGAACGAGGTATAGTCGGATACCCGCGCAGCCTGTTGCATATTATGCGTCACGATGACGATGGTGTAGCGACTCTTGAGCTCGTTGATCAGTTCTTCAATCTTCAGTGTGGAAATCGGGTCCAGTGCTGATGCCGGTTCATCCAGTAACAGTACTTCCGGCTCCACTGCAATGGTTCGGGCAATGACCAGCCGCTGCTGCTGACCGCCGGACATGCCGAGGGCGCTTTCATGCAGACGGTCTTTCACTTCATCCCAGAGGGCCGCGCCTTTCAGCGACCACTCCACCACTTCATCCAGTGTCCGCTTTTTGTTGATCCCCTGAATACGGAGACCGTAAGCGACATTCTCGTAGATACTCTTGGGAAACGGGTTTGGCTTCTGGAACACCATGCCAACCCGACGGCGCAGGTCCGACACCTCAACCCGCTTGCCATAGATCTCCTGACCTTCCAGCAGGATCTTGCCGTTAACACGACAGCCATCCACCAGATCATTCATCCTGTTCAGGCTACGCAACAAGGTTGACTTACCACAGCCTGACGGTCCGATGAACGCCGTCACCCGTTTCTTGGGTATCGTCAGGCTGATGTCGTAAAGCGCCTGCTTCTCACCGTAAAACAGATTCAGGTTCTGGATATCGAGGCAGGTTTCCTCTTCTTCAAGTCGCAGCTTACGCATACCACGACCAAGGCTGTCCATGTCGATGCTGTGCGTCCGCGCCTGGGGTTCGTCAACACCCGGCGCCACCGGCTTCGCTTCAGGAGCTGTGCGCGTTTCAGGGGCTACTGCCAGTGTCTCGCTCATCTTGTCACCATTCCATTCGAAACAGATTATCGCCGGTTAGACTTCCAGCGTTTTATATTTTTCGCGCAGGCTGTTACGGATTGCCACAGCCGACAGATTCAGTACCGCAATCACGATCACCAGCAACAGTGCCGTGGCGTACACCAGCGGACGGGCCGCCTCAACATTCGGGCTCTGGAAACCGACATCATAGATGTGGAAGCCCAAATGCATAAATTTCTGATCAAGGTGCAGGAACGGATAGTTACCGTCCAGCGGCAGGCTCGGTGCGAGCTTGACCACCCCCACCAGCATCAAAGGTGCGACTTCACCGGCCGCACGGGCGACAGCTAGAATCAATCCGGTCATCATCGCCGGGCTGGCCATTGGCAGGACGACCCGCCAGAGGGTTTCCGCCTTGGTCGCTCCCAGCGCCAGGCTGCCCTCACGCACGGAACGCGGAATACGTGACAAACCTTCTTCCGTGGCCACGATCACCACTGGCAGCGTCAACAGCGCCAGCGTAATCGCCGCCCACATCAGACCGGGCGTACCGAAGGTTGGCGCCGGCAGTGCCTCCGGGAAGAACAGCTGATCCAGCTGCCCCCCAAGGAAATACACAAAGAAACCCAGGCCAAAGACGCCGTACACAATGGAAGGCACCCCGGCCAGGTTGTTTACCGCAATGCGGATGGAGCGGGTCATGAACCCCTGTCCGGCATATTCTCTAAGGTAAACGGCGGCGATCACACCGAACGGCGTCACGATGATGGACATCAGGATCACCATCATCACCGTACCGAAAATCGCCGGGAAAATCCCACCCTCGGTATTGGCTTCCCGCGGATCGTCACTGACGAACTCCCAGAGTTTGTCGCCATAGAATGCCAGTTTATCCACCAGCCCCATGGCATTGGGGCGATAAGCCCGAACCACCTTGCCCATCGACAGGGTGACTTCCTGCCCATTCGCCGTTTCAGCGACCGCGCTGTCACGATTAAAGGCCACATACAATTCACCAAGCTGCTGCTCAAGTACCTTGTACTCAGCATCAAGCGCAGCTCGCTCGGCCTGAATGCCGGCCAGCACGGCAGGCGTCGTCTTACCCTTCAGCTCCAGGCCGCGCTCTTTCAGACGCAACCGTTCGAGTCGGGCATTGATGCTTCCAATGTCGTGTTTCTCAATCTGGTAAATCAGGTCGTGGATAGCCAGCGCCCGTGCAATCCGCTGCTGGAACATATCCCAGGCCTCATCACCGGTCGCCACGGTTGTATCCGCTTCCCGTACCGCTTTGAGGTAACCGTAAAAATTACCCCATTCCCGACGCTCAACCGCCATCGCATTCTCAGGGTAACGCGTATCCTGCAACCAGGGTTCGACCACCCAGGCGAAATCGCTACCTGTAACATCCCGGTTGCCAACCTTGACCAGGCTACGCTCAACCATGTCCAGTGAAGGATCCAGCGGCAGCCCGGCATCACGCAAACGCTCACCGGAAACGGCTTCCGAATCCGCCAGCTGCCCCAGTACCTGACGGCTTTCCTGGCCGGGCACCCGATAATCCGCCGCCACAATCGCTGACGGCCAGAAATGCCCCAAACCTCTTACCGCAATCAGGGCCAGAAGCCCGACCACCATCACCAGACTGATCGCCACCGCCCCGGCGTTAAGCCAGACCCAGGGCGAGCCCCCCTGAAACCATTTGCCGACTGTTGTTCGCATTCTCTCTGCCTGCCTATTCTTGTACTGCGGTTATCACAGGGAGCTGTATTTGGTTCTGAGGCGGTGTCGCACCAACTCCGCCATCGTGTTCACGAGAAAGGTGAACAGGAACAGGGTCAATGCCGCCAGGAACAGAATCCGGAAATGGCTGCTGCCGACCTCGGACTCCGGCATCTCCACCGCGATATTGGCGGCGAGTGTGCGCATACCCTCAAAGATATTGGCGTCCATGATGGGCGTATTACCTGTCGCCATCAGAACGATCATGGTTTCACCGACCGCCCGGCCCATGCCGATCATCAAGGCCGAGAAAATACCGGGGCTGGCGGTCAACAGTACGACACGGGTCAAGGTCTGCCACGGCGTCGCGCCCAAGGCCAGAGAACCGTAAGTCAAGTGCTTGGGCACACTGAAAATGGCGTCTTCCGCAATGGAGAAAATGGTGGGAATGACAGCAAAGCCCATCGCCAGTCCGACGACCATAGCGTTGCGCTGATCGTAGGCAATCCCCAGGTCTTTAGTGATCCAGGCACGCATGTCCCCACCAAAGAACAGGTGCTCAAGCGTGCCGCTGGCGCCAAGTGCGGCCCAACCCGCCAGCAAAATAACGGGCACCAGAATCAGCGGCTGCCAGCCATCAGGCACCCTGCTGCGTAGTTCAATGGGTAAGCGATCCCAGCAAAAGGCAAAACCCAGCACCGCAAACGGTACGATCAGAAGCAGCGCGAAAATCCCCGCCAGGTTATTCTCGACAAACGGCGCCAGCCAGAGACCGGCCAGGAAACCGAGAATAACGGTGGGCAGCGCTTCCATCAGTTCAATCACCGGCTTCACCTTACGACGCAGACCCGGCGCCATGAAGTAAGCCGTATAGATCGCACCGCAGATCGCCAAAGGTGCCGCCAGCAGCATGGCGTAGAAGGCTGCCTTCAAGGTGCCGAAAGCCAGCGGCATCAAACTCAGTTTGGGTTCAAAGTCATTATTGGAAGCCGACGACTGCCAGATATATTCCGGCTGCTCGTAGGATTCATACCAGACCTTCTCCCACAGGGCGGACCAGGAGACTTCCGGGTGTTCATTCTCTACGCGCCAGAACTCAATACCACTGGGCGAAAGCATCAGCAATGCATTGCCCCGGGGCGACATGCCCAGGGTATTGATCGCGGTATCCGCTACCGGCAACGTCAATAGTGTGCGGCTGGACGTCGTATTGAACAGGCCTGCCGTTCCGGTCGCATCCACGGCCAGAAAGCCCTTACGACGATGTTCAGACGCAATGCTAGTGACAGGATGATCCCCCAGCTGGAAATCACGAATGCGAGTCAGCTGTTGTTTGCCTTCCGCATCACGCACCAGGAACCATTGACTGATATGTCCCTGGCTGTCACCGATCAACAGGGAGATGCCACCCAACAGGAACTCTGCCGCCGTCACCGTGGCGGTGCCCTCGGTCAGATCAATGGTATCCATGAGTTCTGGCTGGTGAATGTTGCGGATGGAAAATAGAGACAGACTGTCATTGCCATTGACGACATAAAGCCACTGCTGGTCGGTATCAATCAGCAGCTTTTTGACCTCACCTGCCACCGCAGGTAAATCCACACGCTGTTCTTCCAGGGTAATCTCTTCAGTGAGGAAATCTTCTTCCTTGGTAAACGCTTTCATGAAGAGCCGTTGACCACTGCTTCCCACCAACAGCAACTGTTCGTCACTGTCATGAATGGCGGCTTCTGTCACGGGCTTGCCGCTCTCAGCAAGGGTGATGGGCGTTTCGCCATAGGGGTAAACAATCGCAGGCGTAATCACCCGCTGGTCATTCGGCCAGGTAATGCGGTAGTCATGCTTGAAAACAATGGCATCACCATTGGAGAGCCCCGCCACCATCAAATGGCTGGCCGGATCCGCGGTGCCGATGGAGGAGATGGTCACGCCTTCAGGCAACGGCAGGTTAAATGCCCGCGTCTGGTTGCCTGAACGGGTATCAAAGAACACCGCCTGACCATCAGCCATCACCCGCAGGCCCTGTTCGGCCTGTTCTTCCATGGTCAGGTAGAGAACTTCAGAAGCCTGTTTTGACGGCGCTACCGGCAACATATAGCTGGCTTCACGCTGCATCTCCGCCGAACGGAATAGGGGTGCCACTTCATACAGCAGATAAATAAAGATCAACAGGATCGCGACAATAATGCCAATGCCGCCGGTGGCGATCCCCCATCGCGCCGCTTTATCCTTGAGTCGCCGACGATTCCCGTAACGCTTCAGGGCCGGGGTATCGAAGTGAAGCTCAGGCGCTGCTGCTATGCCTTGTTCGTTCATGACCAAGTCCGGTTTTTGTTATGAGCGTAAGGTAACCAGACTGTGTGACAGAAATATTACAAACGGCGATCAGCCTTTGATCTTTAGCCAGCACGGAATAAACGGCAGCCTTATTGTCTACCACCTAATGTCAGTGAAACTGTACAAAATGCAATGAACCCAGATCCAAATCCAAAGTCAATTAGAGCTGACAGACTCACATGATGTTTCGATACAAGGACCTACAAATCATGGAACGGACGATTCTCAATATCCCTGTTTACCGGCCACGGCACAGTGCGGAAGCAACACGGTACTCACCTTATCCTACGATTAGTGCGCTTCTTAAAGGAAGCCCTTCATCAGATCCTAACAACAGCCCTTTTGTACGGGATATTGATGTTTCTATCGCCGTCTATCAGCGTCAGGTTGTAACTACGCCCATAGCAGCGTCTTCTTCAAGTATTCCCAGACAACACAAGACTAAACAGAACACAGAAGCCTCTGCGGCAGAACCGACTGATCTAACACCTACATCAGGCGCCATATCAGAAGGCACTATTCAAAATCAGAGGGAATTCAAGGTCATTAAAACCAATGAATTTAATTTGCCTTACCAATGTTCTCATTGCTCACTGAAAGCCCCAACTATCGGCTTACTGAGACCCCACTCCCTTACTCATATTCCTGATGGGACTTTATTGTGTACATTGTGCAATGTAACCATTAGAGATTATATGGAGTTCAAAAAACATAATCGTAATAACCATAACACCTCATCTTTAACCACTATCCCTGATAGAAAACATGCATCGGAAGCCGCAGAGTGCACAACATGTTCTAAGTGGATCGCTGAAGCCCCTAATCTGCAAGTGATGATCTGCTTTCACAAAATGCCAGTTACCTATTTGAACAAGCAATAAAAAAGGCGAGCAATGCCCGCCTTTTTTATTGCTACGGCAGCTTAACGTTAGAGAATCTCCAGCTGCTTCAGCGTCTTCTGAACCACCTTGCTCGGCAGCGGGATATAACCATCCTTCACAACCACTTCCTGGCCCTGCTTGGACAGCACCATCTTCACAAACTCACGCTCCAGCGGAGTCAGCGGCTTGTTAGGCTGCTTGTTCACGTACACATAGAGAAAACGGGACAGTGGATACTCACCCGTCACGGCATTGTCAGCTGTCGCGTCAACGAAAGGCTGACCCGGTTTCTTCGCCAGCGGTACAGTCCGGACGCTGGAGGTCTTGTAACCAATACCGGAGTAACCGATTCCGTTCACAGACGCGCTGATGGACTGCACAACAGAGGCTGAACCCGGCTGCTCATTCACGTTGTTCTTGAAGTCACCCTTACAGAGCGCCTTTTTCTTGAAGTAGCCATAGGTGCCGGATACGGAGTTACGGCCGTACAGCTGGATATCACGGCTTCCCCAGGGACCGTTAAGTCCGGTATCGCCCCAGTCCTTAATGGCGCCATCTTTGCCGCACTTGCGGGTCGAGGAGAAGATAGCGTCCACCTGAGACATGGTCAGTCCCTGGATCGGATTATCCTTGTTGACGAAGACCGCCAGGGCATCGATAGCGACCGGAATAGCAACAGGCTTGTAGCCGTGCCTCTTCTCGAAGGCTTCCAGTTCCTTGTCCTTCATCTTGCGACTCATGGGGCCCAGGTTGGAGGTGCCTTCAGTCAGTGCCGGCGGTGCAGTGGAAGAACCCGCAGCCTGGATCTGGATATTAACGTTGGGATATTCTCGCTTGAAGCCTTCCGCCCACAGGGTCATCAGGTTCGCCAGGGTGTCGGAACCGACGCTGGACAGGTTACCGGATACGCCGCTGGACTTGTTGTACTCTGGCAGATTCCCGTCGACTTTGGGTGCAGCCTGGGCGGTCAGGGCAACGCCGGCGGTCAGCGCCAGGGCTGTCGCAAGACTTTTCAGTTTCATTATTCTTTTCTCCTGTGTCTCGTGTTCTTATCAACCGCTAGGGGTACTCGTAATCTTCGCGTATCAGTATCCGGCGGATATATGACGAATATATGTAAGGGTTATTACAGAATCATGACACGCAAACGGGTGCCTCTAGCGTGAGGGTTTCGGTATAATCCTCCAATAACAATAATAACAGGGGGCTACATGAACACCTGCGTGCGCCTGACCCGCAGTCTGGTAAAGGGGATCGACCACTTTACCGAGAAAACTGGCCGCACTGTTGCCTGGCTCAACCTGCTGCTGATGCTGGTTGTCTGTACGGTTGTCCTGCTGCGTTACCTGTTGAACCAGGGTTCGATTGCCCTGCAGGAATCCGCCACCTGGATTCACACGATTATTTTCCTTTCCGCCTGCGCCTGGACGCTCAAGCATAACGGCCATGTCCGGGTTGATATCTTTTACCGTCGTTTCTCACCACGCCGTCAGGCACTGGTCAATGCCTTGGGTAGCCTGTTTCTGTTGCTTCCGGTCTGCGTATTGATCGGCGTGATGAGCTGGGAATATGTCAGCCAATCCTGGGCGATACGGGAAACTTCACAGGAAGCCGGTGGGCTACCGGCACTCTACCTGTTGAAAAGCCTGATCCTGGTGCTGACGGTCACACTGATCCTGCAGGGGGTTGCCGAAGCATTGCGCAACCTGCTGATTCTCACCGGTCATGACACCCCGCCCGCAGACGCTGAAAATCTACCCCGGGAGACCGCATGAGCGAATGGATTCCCCTGCTGATGTTCCTGGTGGTCTGCCTGGTATTGCTGGCCGGTTATCCGGTTGCCTTTTCCCTGGGAGGCACCGCGCTGGCGTTCGCCGCCCTGGGTACAGCTACCGGTGTCTTTGATGTGGCCTTCCTGCAGGCCCTGCCCAACCGCTTGTTCGGTATCATGACCAACCAGACCCTGATGGCAGTACCGCTGTTTGTCCTGATGGGCGTCATGCTGGAAAAATCCCGTGTCGCCGAAGATCTGCTGGAAGGTATGGCCCGTCTGTTCGGTCGGGTACGTGGCGGACTGGGCATCTCCGTTACCTTGGTCGGCATGCTGCTGGCTGCCAGCACCGGAATCTGTGGCGCCACCGTCGTGACTATGGGACTGCTTTCCCTGCCCACCATGCTGAAACGGGGTTATGACCCGAAACTGGCGACCGGCACCATCTGCGCCACCGGCACACTGGGGCAGATCATTCCGCCCTCCATCGCGCTGGTGCTGCTCGGCGATGTCATGTCCACAGCTTATCAACAGGCCCAGCTGGACATGGGTATCTTTTCACCCAAGACCGTTTCTGTTGGGGACCTCTTTGTCGGCGCCATGATTCCCGGGCTCATTCTGGTGTGCCTCTATATTGCCTGGCTGGTCCTGATGGCCTGGCTGAAACCAGAAAGTTCACCGCCCGTTACCGAATCCGATCATGGCAGTACCGCAAACCGGTCGCTCTTCCTGAGTCTCGCACCACCACTGCTGCTGATTTTTGCCGTACTGGGTTCCATCATGGCCGGTATCGCGACGCCCACAGAGGCCTCCGCCGTCGGCGCCTTCGGTGCCACCCTGCTGGCTCTGACCAAAGGTCAGCTCTCGCTGGCACGCACTGGCGAAGTGGTTCGTTCAACCACGGAAGTCACCTGCATGGTCTTTTTGATCCTGATTGGTGCATCCGTGTTCTCCCTGGTATTTCGTGGCTTCGGTGGTGATGAAGCGATTCAGCACATTTTCGAGAGCATGCCGGGCGGTGTCTTTACGGCAACATTGATCGTGATGCTGGTGATCTTCCTGCTCGGCTTCATCCTCGATTTTATTGAGATCACCTTTGTTGTCGTTCCTATCGTCGGGCCAGTACTGCTGGCCATGGGACTGGATCCTATCTGGCTCGGCATCATGATTGCCGTGAACCTGCAGACCTCATTCCTGACGCCACCGTTCGGGTTTGCGTTGTTCTACCTGCGGGGTGTCGCGCCGGGCAGCGTCGCTACCACTGATATTTATAAAGGGGTTGCGCCGTTTATTATGATCCAGCTGCTGTTGCTGGCATTGATGGCCATCTGGCCGGGTATCATCACCTGGCTGCCATCACAGGTTTACCAATAGGGAGTAAGGTATGGAAACATTGAGAACCGATCACCTGCCACACCCTGAAGGGGAACTGTCCCTGCGGGTTCAGGCCATGCCACGGGACACTAACCCGGATAACGATATATTCGGCGGCTGGGTTGTCTCGCAGATGGATCTCGCGGCTGAAATGAGTGCACGACAGGTCGCTCATGGCCGGGTTGCCACGGTCGCCATCGACAAACTGGTGTTCATGCGCCCCATTGAAGTGGGCGATGTGGTGAGTTTCTACACCATCGTTTCAGACACTGGTCGCAGCTCCATTCAGGTGCAGGTTGAGGCCTGGACACGGAATCCAGTAGCGGATGAAGAGCATAAGGTCACGGAAGGCAATTTTGTCTTTGTGGCTATAGACAACAAACGTCGGACACGAAAGATCAGCTGAAACCGCGTGTTACACGAATAACGTCATTTGAACGGCGATAACCCAACCTGTCAGGGGTTTGGGTTACCACCGTTTTTGTCGATGCCCATTTCCTGTTCCAGCTGTTGTTTCATCGCACGAATACCTTCCAGTTTACGAATACCTTCATCCAGCTGTTCTTTGTCCAGACCTTCCGCTTTGGCTCTCTCAATCGCGGCCTCCATGGTTGTGATTTTATCTTCCGCGGCAATGACGAATGCCAACTTCAACTGTTCTTCCTGACGAGCCTCATAAGACTGATAGCGCTCCGGATCATTCCGTTCTGCCGCAGAAGGCAACACCCTGGGTTGATATTCTGCGACAGAAGGCGCACGTTCATCGCCATACCTCAATGAATCTCTGAACGAACGAATCGCGTCAGCGTCAAAGTCCGGCTTACTGGCTATGCTGGCGACACTTTCTCTATCCGGTTTCCGGGGCGCCGGCTTTTCAGCACCAGTGTTTGACTCTATTGGCACAGCCTGTTGATTCACTTCCTCCGAATCACCGGGCGTCTCGATCTCAGACAGCGATTTTTTTTGCAGCCCCGGGTTTTGCGCGTTATCACTGAAGACCCACACAACAGTGGCAAGTGTCAGGAGGCTGCTGACGACAATGGCGATCCCTTTTTTCTGAACAACCATCAGAACACCCCGATATAGTCAGGATTGATATGCACAGGCACATCTTTGCGTAGCCGCTCTTTTAACTGTGCAAACTGTGTTTTGGCCTTCTCAAGGGCAATCTGCCGGGACGCGAGGTAACGCACCGTTTCACTGTCTTCCCGATAGAAACCTTTCTTCTGCTCCGTCACCAGGATAATTTCCCAGACTGCTGGCTCCCCGGCCTTCACCGGGCGTCTGACTGGACGAGACGGTATGTCTGGCTTCTGCATGAATGCCATGGATTCCAACCAGTCAGGCGCTTTATCTGTTCTGGCCATCCAGCCCAGGCTGCCGGGTTCATCCCCGATACGGTCATCCGCCATGGAATGCTGTTTGACCGCCTCAGAAAACGTTAATCCCTCCAGCAACTGCGCATAGACGTCATCAGCCTTTTTCTGGCTATCCAGTTGTATGTGAAAGGCTTTGACGGCTGTCAGTCTGCTGAACTGTTTTTTGTTATTACGGTAGTACGCTGTCACTTCCTGTTGCGACACCGCATCAGCCAACTGTCGCAGCACAGGGTTACTGCTGTGCATGACATTAAACAAGCCCAAGCGCTTGAGCACAGTCTCACGCTCCCGTCGATCGATCAGCACCCTTTTCATGGATTGCAGGTCAGCGGTTGTCAGACCGGTATGCGCCTCTGCCCAATACGCAACAACCCGATGCCCCAGCAACTGCTCAACCTGTCCGGCAAGATAGGCGGGGTTCGCCCGACTCAACTGAATGCGCCCCTGCACATTCTGACGATCATAAATATCACGCAGGGTGATCGTTTCAGTCTTTCGCCCAGGCACACGATACGTTAGCAGTATGGTTTGATTGAAAATCTCCAATTGGCGTGCTGTCGCATCAAACGACACAGGACTTTTGTTGTTCATTAAATCAGTCAGGTTGTTCTGCGAGGGAATGGACTCTTCCTGAATAAAACCCGCAATACCCCCAGGCTGTTCCCTGATCCAGCGCTCAAGTGGCTCGCGCCAGTATTGACGCACAAGACCATTTAATTGATCAGCAACTGCGACGTCCGAAGAGAACCCAACGGGGTTCTCTTCTGTGACCAACCCGCTACTTTCTCGCCAGTGAGCCAGCAATCGATTATCGATCAGATCCCGAAGCACGCTTTCCCGTGTTGTCCGAAAATCGCCCGGTTTGGCCTGTTGATAAAACACATCCAACGCAACCGTGGTAATCACTTCGCCGCCGACAATCGCGGCGATATTCTTGTCGTTGATATCCCGTTCGATGGCGCTGTACACCACCGTTGATAACAGCATGGCTATAACTGTCATTGCATACCGGATCATGCGCCACCTCCACGGGTATTGAGGCTGCCTTCAGACTGTATAAGCCGGTTCATCTGGCAAGAGGTGCTCAGCTGACCCGTTTGCGGGAATGGTGACAAGGCGTCTTTTATTATTTTCATCATGCCTGATACTGCTATTGAATAATTGTTCTTGCGTTATCTTACCCAATGAAACGACTATTGCAGTATCTGATGACCGTTTTATGCCTTATCAATCATCCGCTGCCGACGCCAGCTGACCGATTCAATGGCATCATGAACCGCGAATTGCCGAAAACCGGACACTTCTGATGATCAAGCCTCCCTTTGCCAGAAAGCAGCCCTACATACTGGAATATCATGACCATCAACGGACTGACGACTACTATTGGCTACGCGACGATAGTCGTGAAGATCCTGAAATCCTGTCCTGGTTGAAGGCAGAAAATGACTATACCGATGCGGTTATGGCGCCCTATACGCCGCTGCGTGAATCCCTGTATCAGGAACTGATTGGCCGTATCAAGAAAGATGATTCAACGGTGCCTGTACTGGATAACGGTTACTGGTACTACACCCGTTATAGTGGCGATGATGAATACCCCGTTCATGCAAGAAAAGCAGAAACACTCGACAACCCCGACGAGATCCTGCTGGACGGCAACACGCTGGCCGAAGGCCACGAGTTTTTCAGTATCGGCGATATGGATGTCAGCCTGGACAACCAGTTGCTGGCCTGGAGTGAAGATACGGTAGGCCGCCGTATCTATACCGTTCATTTCAAACATATTGAATCCGGTGAGCGGTTGCCCGACCGTCTGGAACAAACGACAGGAGACGTTGTTTGGGCCGCTGACAACCGTACCGTGTTTTATATCCGCCAGGATACGCAGACACTGCTCGGCTACCAGGTATTCCGACATACACTGGGCACGGAACAGAAGGATGATGTTCTTGTTTACGAAGAGCAGGACAAAAGCTTCTATACCGGCATTGATCGTACCCGTGATGACAGCACGCTGTTGATCACCCACGACAGCACCACGCAATGCGCTGTCTCGCTGCTGGATGCTGCAACACCAGAGGGGGATTTCACGCCCTTCCTTTCCAGGGAAGCTGATCATGAATACGACATTGCCAAGCTGGATGACTGGTATTACATCCGCACCAACTGGCAAGCCACCAACTTCCGCCTGATGAAGGTTCAAGCAGCCCAGAGTGCCGATAAATCCGCCTGGCAGGAAGTGATTCCCCACCGGGAACACGTGTACCTGGAAGATTACCTGTTATTCAACGATGCGCTGGTACTCAATGAAAAAGAAAACGGGATCACCCGTATTCGGGTGATTCAGCAAAGTACCGGCAAAGAACATCCACTGTCGTTTGACGACCCCGTGTTTGTCGCCCATTTCTCGGCCAACCCGTCAGTGGACGCACCGAGTGTCCGTATCTGGTACAGCTCCATGACAACGCCGGATACCATCTACGAATACGACCTGATCACTGGCGAACGGGAACAATTGAAGCAGAAAGAGATTCCCGGCGGGTTCAACACATCCGATTACGCCAGTGAACGACTGTTCGTTAAAGCGGCGGATGACACGGAGATTCCCGTGTCACTGGTATGGCGCAAAGACCGATTCTGCAAAGACGGCACCAATCCTCTCTATCAGTACGGCTATGGCGCTTACGGTTACACCATTGAACCCTATTTCTCCGCCAACCGTCTCTCCCTGCTGGATCGTGGCTTTGTCTACGCCATCGCCCATGTGCGTGGCGGCCAGATGCTGGGACGCCCCTGGTATGAAGCCGGTCGACAGCAGCAAAAACGTAACAGCTTTACCGACTTCATTGATGTGACCCGTGCACTCGTAACGCAGAAGTATGCCGATAAAAACAAGGTGTTCGCTTCCGGAGGCAGCGCCGGCGGCCTGTTGATGGGGGCTGTCGTGAATATGGCACCGGAACTCTACCTGGGCATCAACGCTGATGTACCTTTTGTCGATGTGGTGACAACCATGCTGGATGAAAGCCTGCCACTGACAACCAACGAGTATGATGAATGGGGTAATCCCAACAACAAGACAGACTACGATTACATGTTGTCTTACTCACCCTATGACAATATCAAACGTCAGAATTATCCTAATATGCTGGTGACGACGGGCCTGCACGACTCACAGGTACAGTACTTTGAGCCGGCCAAATGGGTGGCAAAACTGCGCGAATACAAAACAGACGACAATAAACTGTTGTTCTATACCAACATGGAAGCCGGTCATGGCGGCGCATCAGGGCGTTACCAGCAGCAGAAAGAACTCGCATTGGAATATGCCTTCTTCCTGAGCCTACTGGAACAACAACAGTAAAAACCCGATACGACGGCCTGATCACTCAGGCCGTCAATCTGATTATTCGTTTTTGTACTGGCTCAGAATGGTTTTCAGCTGGCCATTTTTTTTCAGTGAACCCAGTTCCGTATTCAGTGCCTTGATCAGTTCGGGGTTGGCGTTTTTGTTCATCGCCAGCCAGAGCTGGCTGGTATTGAATGTCAGCAGTCGCTTAACGTCCATATTGTAGCGTTCAGCGATAAACGGACCAGAGAGGGAACTGGTTGCCCAAAGGTCAATTTTGCCCAGACGCATATTCATGGCATTGAGGACATCGCCACGGGTGGTAACCAGTGGCACTCCTTTCTCCTTGAGATAATCACTGATGGCATCGGCCTCATAACCGCCAACCCGGTAGTTCTTGAGATCATGGATAGATTCCAAACTGACATCACTGTCTGCCGGCGCCAGGATAATCCACTCTTCATCAAACAGCGGCCCTACCCATCGGAAGCGTTCTTCACGCTCTGGCGTTCTGAAAGTGGAATAAATACCGACGTTTTCATCATCCAATGCCTGGTTAAAAGCCCGATCCCACTGTGGATAGAGTGTGACCCGGTACTCCAGGTTCATGGTATCAAACAGGGTACGAACAATATCCGTGGCAATGCCTGTCACCCGCTGGTTACGGGCATATTCACTGCCATTATTGGTCATGTTTAGCGGTGGAAAATTTTCGGTAACAAGATGGTATTGCGCGGCCTGAACGCCGGAAATAAAAAAACAGAAAGCCAGTGCAAGAATACGCATGGTTCACTCCCCAGTACAACCCGATTCTAAAGAGTTATTGTGTGGACACATTTATTATCTGCTGCCAATCGGGTTTGCCGGATTGATCTCGCCGGATCTTACCGGCAAGCCCACTGGTCAGCGGTTATTTAAAGCACGCTCGATTCTACCGCCATCAGGCCATTAATTTCAGCCTTGAGTGTCATGCCACTGGCCAGCTCACCGACGCCTGCCGGTGTTCCTGTCAGCACTACGTCCCCTGGGCAAAGGGTAAAATGCTCACTGATATAGCTGATCAGCGGCAAAATCGGCATCAACATTTCAATACTGTTCCCATGCTGGCGTATTTCACCATCAATGGACAACTGGAAATCAATGTCGTCCCACTGCCCGACCCGTTCAGTACTGACAAAAGACGACAAAGGACAAGCACCGTCAAATCCCTTGGCGATCTCCCAGGGGTGTCCTTTTTCTTTCAGTCGCCCCTGAAGTTCACGCAAGGTCAGATCCAGGGCCAGCCCGACACCGGCAATCGCAGTGATCACATTTTCAGAGGATATATGGCTGATTTCACGGCCAATGAGGATCGCAATCTCCGTTTCATAATGCACACTGCCGCGCTGTTCGGGTAAACGAACAGGGTCAGAAAAGGGTGCGAGTGCCGTTGCCGGTTTCATGAACAGCAGGGGCTCTGTCGGCACGGGATTGTTCAGCTCACGGGCGTGCTCCGCATAATTGCGACCGACACAGACGACCTTTCCAACCGGAAACGTCGCGGGCTCCCCTTCGATGGTGTGGCAGGTATAACGCATGGCATTCCTGTTGTTGTCAGTGATGGTCATATGCTATCGCGCAGGCATATTTGTTGTTTGCACTTTGCCGTTTCATCCTCTCTCTCGCTGGTCTAAGATGGAACAGTCGGTGGAGAGAAAATTATGAATGACAAACTCAATGCCCACATCCAGGATCTTCATGACCTGCTGGATGGTCAACCAGTCGATGAGTGCACGGCTGCCAGTCTGCGGCAGATAACCGATGAACTCGAAATCGCGCTGGCCAGGGCCGAAGGGAAAGTTCCCGTGGAAACCTTCAATGACCGGCTGGAAAAGGAGGCCATTGAATTCGCTGAGGAGCACCCTGCCGTCGCCCAAACCATAAGACAGATAATGAATACCCTGAACAGTATTGGTATCTGACCCAACCGCCGGACCGTTCACATGAACAGCCCGGCGACTCTTCCTGATCACAGGTCAAAAATTTTACCCGGGTTCATGATCCCGTCAGGATCAAAGACTTTCTTGACTCCTTTCATCAGTTCAATCTCTGCTGCTGACCGGGTGTAGGTCAGGTAATCTTTTTTCAGCAAGCCGACCCCATGTTCGGCAGATACCGAACCGCCATACTGTTGCACAATCTCAAACACCCAACGGCTGACCTTGTTGCAGCGTGACAGGAACTCCTCGCGTGGGAGCGTTTCCGGCTTAAGAATATTCAGGTGCAGGTTGCCGTCGCCAATATGGCCGAACCAGATGATTTCGAAATCCGGGTACTCCCGTGAAACCACCGTATCAATCTCTGCGAGGAACGCAGGCACTTTCGACACCACCACCGAAATATCATTCTTGTAAGGCGTCCAGCGGGAAATGGTTTCGCTGATATCCTCCCGACAGCGCCAGAGGTTGGCCAGCTGAGTCTGGTTCTGACTCATCACCCCATCAATCACCCAGCCGTTGTCCACACACTGTTCGAACAGCTGCATCGCCTGATCGGCAATCGACTCATTCAGGCATTCGAATTCCAGCAGGGCATAAAAGGCGGTTTCTGTTTCAAAGGGGCGCTGAACACCAGCATGCTCCACGACCTTCGCCAAGGCTTTTTCTGAAAAGAATTCAAAGGCTGTCAAATCGATGCTGTTTTGGAAGGTATCCAATACCTTCATAACGTCGTCCATTTCAGGGACACCCAACAGCAACACGGTCAGATCCTTGGGGGGACGGGTCAGGCGCATGGTCGCCTCAACAACAAACCCAAGCGTGCCTTCACCACCAATAAACAGCTGCTGAAGATCATAGCCCGTATTGTTTTTCAGCAAGCCTTTGTTGAATTCCAGCAATTCTCCGGTACCTGTCACCACCTTCAGACCGGCAACCCAGTCACGGGTCATGCCATAGCGGATGACCTTAATACCACCAGCATTGGTCGCGATATTGCCGCCGACATGACTGGAACCACTGGAAGCAAAATCCACCGGGTAATACAGCCCCTGATCATCGGCATACTGCTGCAGCTGTTCCGTCACAACGCCGGGACCGCAGACGACGGTTCGATCTACAGAATTGAAATCACTGATTGTATTCATGTGGTCAAACGAGACTACGATTTCACCCTGCACGGCGACCGCACCAGCACTCAGGCCGGTTCGGCCACCAGACGGCACCAGCCCAATATTATGTTCGCGGGCAAAGCGGACGACGGCCTGAACTTGTTCAACGGCCTTCGGGAAGACAACGGCCAAGGGCGCCGGATCATGAAAACGGGTCCAGTCCCGTCCCCAGGTCAGCAGGGCGTCATCATCGGTGAGAACTCTTGCGGGCGCCACACACGCGGTCAGCTGCGCCACCCGTTCGGCGCGGACTTCCGGTGAAAGAGCGTTCTGCGGAAACTGCTCGCGGGTCATGCACTATCCCCCGTATTCACGGAATCTTCCCCATTTTCACGTATTTTTCATTATTGACCTGAACAAATTTCATTGAACAGGGTTGTCCGTTCTTCTGGCAGGCTATGTTATCATCAGGCGCCCGCCGGAACACTGCCGGGCATGATAAAACACCAAGAATGAAGTCGGGATAAGCGAGCATGGCCACAACATCACTGGACAAGAGCAAGATTCGTTTTCTGCTACTTGAGGGCGTTCACCAGTCAGCTGTCGACACGCTGAAAGCCCAAGGCTATACCAACATAGACTATCTCTCGACCTCATTGCCGGATAATGAGCTGAAAGAGCGGATTCGTGAAGCACACTTCATCGGTATTCGTTCCCGCACCCAGCTTACCGAAGACATTTTTGCCCATGCTGAAAAGCTGATTGCTGTCGGCTGCTTCTGCATCGGCACCAACCAGGTCGAGCTGCAGGCGGCCACCCGTCGTGGCATTGCCGTCTTCAACGCCCCCTATTCCAATACCCGCTCCGTTGCCGAATTGGTACTGGCAGAAGCCATCCTGTTACTGCGCGGCGTGCCAGAGAAAAGTGCATTAGCCCATCGGGGGGTATGGCGGAAAAGCGCCAAGAATTCCTATGAGATTCGTGGCAAAAAGCTGGGCATTGTCGGCTATGGTAATATCGGCAGCCAGCTGAGCGTACTGGCAGAATCTCTGGGCATGGAAGTCTATTTCTATGATGTCGTCACCCGCCTGCCACTGGGTAATGCCACCCAGATTAATGATCTGGATGAACTGCTCGG
The DNA here is from genome assembly GCF_018263925.1 of Kistimonas asteriae. Classification (GTDB taxonomy): domain Bacteria; phylum Pseudomonadota; class Gammaproteobacteria; order Pseudomonadales; family Endozoicomonadaceae; genus Kistimonas; species Kistimonas asteriae. The sequence goes on along the minus strand of NZ_JAEVHF010000002.1, from coordinate 283,240 downwards.
CATGGCCGATATTGTGACCCTGCATGTCCCTGAAACCCAGGCCACGCAGGAAATGATCGGTGAAGCAGAGCTGGCAATCATGAAAGACAGCGCTATTCTCATTAATGCTTCACGTGGCACTGTGGTAGCGATTGATGCCCTGGTTTCTGCCCTGCAAAGCCAGAAACTGCTGGGCGCGGCCATTGACGTATTCCCGGTTGAACCCCGTTCAAACGATGAGGAATTTTTGTCTCCGCTGCGCGAATTCGACAATGTCATCCTGACACCTCACGTTGGCGGCAGTACCCTGGAAGCACAGGACAATATTGGTAAGGAAGTCGCGGAGAAACTGGCGAAATACAGCGACAACGGTACCTCCCTGTCGTCTGTAAATTTCCCGGAAGTCGCCCTCCCGGCGCATCCCGGCAAACACCGGATTCTGCACATTCATGAGAACGTGCCCGGCGTACTGTCAAATATCAACCGCATTTTCTCTGACAACAATATCAATATCAGCGGCCAGTACCTCCAGACCTGTGAGGATGTGGGTTATGTTGTGATTGATGTCGAAGCTGACCAGAGCCAGCTGGCGCTGGAGAAGGTCCAAGAGGTTAACGGCACCATCCGTTGCCGTATTCTGTATTGATATTACTCACCCTATGCTGGCAAGTGCCTAGGCTCTTGTCAGCATATCTGACATGTTATCGCCTGCTCAGGTGAGTTATAAGTAAGCCTAAACCACTTTAAGCTATCAATTCTTACAATCACGTCAGCTAGCACAACAATTATCAACAAGCCAACACACTATTTCCTATTACGTGGTCTAATCAGCATTTACCAACAAATGATCAACTATCCAGAAATATGGCTATCACTCCCTTCAATTACGCAGATTACAAACCCACTAGAAGCCAACTGAAAAAAATAAAACAATCCAAGGGCGAGAACTGTGTTCTGGAAACCGAACAAAACCTACCAGCAAGCACCTTTCACAGAAAGAATCCACGGGAGGTTAAAGTAAAAAAATCAACAATCCGTGGTGCGAATTTTGGTGTGCACACCATAAATACAGTACAAGCCTTTAAATTTCTATCCACTTATGATGGGCCAATAGTCACGCTTGATACAAAAGAAAGGAAAATCTGGCTAAAAAATAGAAAATTACGTTCTCATCTAAAAACGCTAGATGGGAGTTTATCAAACGGCACCAAAGTCATTAAAGGTCTGCGTAAAGACATAAAAGGGCGAGGCGTCGCAAGTCTGGTTAATGACCCAGCCAATAATTTTGCGTTTGCCAACACAAGGCTTGTCACCAACAAAGCAAAAGGAGTCATTCATTTAGAATCAACACAGAAAATTAAAAAGAAAAGAGAACTATTCTACCATTATGATATAAATTTCATATTTCCATTTAAAAGGGTCGTTCGTTTAACGCGCAAAGAAGTCAAACAAAACATCCCCCACTTATCGACCTACCTTAACGAAAAAAAAATCAAAACACCTTACTGGAAAGAAATGACAAAAAAAGCACTAACAAATACAAGAATAAAGTGGACACCGGCACTAGCAAATTATGCTCTTATCAGAGAAGGCTTTATTAAGCAAAAGAAGATCACAGCTGAAGCACTAAAATTATTAAGACCGGATACAAAAGTCTATAAAAAGCTCCTATTACGCTATATCAGAAACATTCCCTATAAAAATAACACCCTCTTAACTGTTCAATTAAATGATGAAGTAATACCCTTACCAGGAAAAAGTCACTCAACCATCTGGACACCATCAGACTTAACCAACCTGACTCTAAAAATTAAACGTCGAAAAGAAACACTTCTTCCTCCAATCCCAAAATTAGCAATAAAACTAGATTGGGTTTGCAGTCAGATTATTGAATAAACACTGCATCCAAAACATAAATTTACTTTAATATTATTAACCCGTAAACGTTATGACCTGACAGCTACAAGTCAGTTTTCGCGTGATCAAAAGGTGAGATTCAGGCTATCAGATTCTCCTTAAAAATACACCTCCTAGCTTAGCGACGCACATCCATATCACTCGCATTCAGCGATCATAAATGGCAAAGAATACTGACAAGTACCTATACAATGTAATCTCATATTTTGTCGCTTACAGTCCACATGGCGTGGGCTGGGGCTCTGAGAAAATTCAGGCCTGGATACTTAATAGCTCCAGCTTTTTGTCAGCAGCTCCGTTAATATCCTATGTATTACTCATCATACTGATTTCTTTGTAGAAAATGGCGACAAATGCATAACTTACCAGGGAACTTTTAACATTAATTCGAATCAAAAAGGGGAATTACTATTTTAGACTAGCACCAAAGAAAAGAGGTGAAATGCTATAACTCCTCCAAGATCAAAACTTTTAATTGTATACTTCCAACGGAACGACAATAGATATTCAACCAAAAACACCCAAGAAAAAAACCAGATTTCAACTATTAAAGTCCAACCCTATTTATCAATTAACACACAACCTCATTACAGCAGGCATAAAAATAACAGTATCAACCGCAGAATGACGACTGGACAACCAAAAGCTTCTCCTACTGATACGCCAGAAAGCTTTCAAGAGCAAATAAAAAAGTTGGCCTACATAGATGAAGCACAAGATAATGACTCTAGTGATGAGTCGCCTTCTAAAGAGCTCTCACAGCAAAGTTCTTGCAAGGCAAGCGTAAACGAAACTGATAACAATGATACTAATGCTCCACCACCTCTTGATACAAGACAGTCTACAACAAACTCACTCCATTCATGCTTCAGCATGATTTTATCACCCGATAATCGAAATCCATTATTACTTTGTTGCGCCGAATGCATTCGATGCCAAGTCAGCTGCTGGTGGTCATGCTGGTGGCCTTGTTGTGAATGGTCTGATTGTTGTTCATCAACGTGTCGTGAAGCAGGTTTACCTGATGAGGAAGAAAACAGGTTTCCTCATCAGGCTGAACAATGACATCACTTCATGGTAGGCATCACAAACTCTGCACCGCTGCGAATGCCGGTCGGCCAGCGTGACGTGATCGCCTTGCGACGGCTATAGAACCGCACACCGTCCGGACCATGCATATGCAGTGGGCCAAACAGCGAACGCTTCCATCCGCCAAAGCTGTGGAATGCCATGGGAACCGGAATCGGCACATTGATGCCGACCATACCGACCTGGATCTCATGGGCGTACTGGCGGGCGCAATCCCCATCACGGGTGAAGATGGCCGTACCATTGCCGTATTCATGGGCATTGATCAGTTCGACCGCTGTTTTGTAATCCGGCACCCGGACAACACACAGTACCGGCCCAAAAATTTCTTCCTGATAGATGGTCATCTCGGCCGTGACATTGTCGAACAGGCAACCACCGATAAAGTACCCGTTTTCACAACCAGGTACTTTCAAGTCACGGCCATCGACAACCAATTCAGCTCCCTCTTCAACTCCCTTATCCACATAGCCCTTGACCTTAGCCAGGTGTTCACGGCTGATCAGCGGCCCCATTTCCAGACCTTTTTCCTTGCCGTTACCTATCTTGAGTTCAGCCACTTTGGGCGCCAGCTTTTCAATCAGCTTGTCGGCGACATCACCCACTGCGACAGCAACAGAAATCGCCATGCAGCGTTCACCGGCAGAACCGTAGGCTGCGCCCATCAACGCATTAACAGCCTGATCCAGGTCTGCGTCTGGCATAACCACCATATGGTTCTTGGCACCGCCAAGCGCCTGGACGCGCTTGCCATGAGCGGAAGCTGTCGTATAGATATATTCGGCAATCGGCGTGGAGCCTACGAAGCTAACAGCCTGCACATCTGGATGGGTCAGCAGGACATCAACTGATTCTTTATCACCATTAACGACGTTGAAAACACCATCCGGCAAGCCGGCTTCTTTCAACAACTCCGCCAGACGCATTGGCAAAGAAGGATCCTTTTCAGAGGGCTTCAATATAAAGGTGTTACCGCAGGCGATCGCGATCGGGAACATCCACATCGGCACCATGGCCGGGAAGTTAAACGGTGTAATACCGGCAACCACACCCAGTGGTTGATTGACGGACCAGGCGTCCACCGCCGTACCGACACTCTCAGTGTGCTCACCTTTCAGCAGGTGCGGAATACCACAGGCAAATTCAACCACTTCCAGGCCGCGCACCAGTTCCCCACAAGCATCTTCGTAAACCTTGCCATGCTCGGACGTAATCAGGCCCGCCAGCTCATCACGATGTTTTTCCACCAGTTCCTTGAACCGGAACATGACCCGTGCACGGCTCAGCGGTGTAGTATCTTTCCATGCCGGAAACGCCGCCTTGGCAACAGCAATGGCTTTCTCAGTTTCTGCGGCGCTGGCCAGTGCGACAACACCGGTCTGTTCACCGGTCGCCGGGTTGAATACCGACTGGGAGCGCTCGCTGCCTTCCGTTCGCAGCCCGTTAATGAAATGGGTGTGGTTCTGCATAACTTCTCTATCCTGCTTTCTGTAATCGTTATTCTGTTGCTCGGATGGCGTTTTCAAGCGTACCCACCAGCTGGTCAATATGCGACTTCTCTATAATCAGAGGCGGCGACATAGCCAGAATATCCATGGTGCACCGTACCATGACACCATGCTCGTAAGCATTTTTGAAGACCTCAAAGCCACGAGCACCCGGCTTGCCGTCACGGGGCGCCAGTTCAACCGCGGCCACCAACCCGGTGTTACGGATATCAATAACATTAGGCAGCCCTTTCAAACTGTGAACGGCTTCCTCAAAATAGCTTTCCATCTCAATGGTGCGCTGGAACAGACCATCCCGCTCATAGATATCCAGTGTCGCCAGCCCTGCCGCGGCGCCTACCGGATGGCCGGAGTAAGTATAGCCATGGAACAGCTCTATCATGTTTTCCGGACCTTGCATGAAGGCGTCGTGTATTTCGTCACTGACGAAGACCGCTCCCATGGGAATGGCGCCGTTGGTGAGCCCCTTCGCGGTGGTGATGATATCCGGCACCACATCCCAGCGGGTTGACGCAAAGGCTTCGCCCACGCGGCCAAAACCGGTGATCACTTCATCAAAAATCAGCAGGATGCCATGCTTGCGGGTAATTTCACGAAGACGACGCAAATAGCCTTTCGGCGGCATGATGACACCACCCGAGCCTGACATCGGCTCGACAATCACAGCGGCAATATTGGAGGCATCGTGCAGGGCGACAATCTTCTCCAGTTCATCCGCCAGTTCAACGCCGTGTTCCGGCAGACCTTTGCTGAAGGCATTCAGGTTAATGTTCAGGGTATGGGGCAGGTGATCCACACCATTCAACAGGGAACCATAAACTTTCCGGTTATTGGGAATACCGCCAACCGAAATACCGCCAAAGTTCACGCCGTGGTAACCCTTTTCACGACCGACCAGTCGCTGGCGGGTACCTTCTCCACGCGCACGGTGGTAGGCAATGGCAATTTTCAGTGCCGTCTCTACAGACTCAGAGCCCGAATTGGTGAAGAAGACGCGGTTCAGGTTACCCGGTGTGTGCTCGGTCAGGCGCTCGGCAAACTCAAAGGCCAGTGGGTGTCCCATCTGGAAAGGGGGCGCATAATCCAGTTGTGCCACCTGACGGGCGACGGCCTCGGATATTTCCCGGCGACCATGCCCTGCATTGACACACCAGAGCCCCGCCGTACCGTCCAGGACCTTTTCGCCCTTGTCACTGGTGTAATACATGCCTTCCGCGCTGGTGAACATCCGCGGCTCCGCCTTGAACTGGCGATTGGCGGTGAATGGCATCCAGAAAGCGTCCAGTCCGGGCTTGCCGGCATCAGAACTGAAACTCATGGAAAAGACTCCCTGTTGTTATTCTGTCCAGACAACCTGCGGGGGAACAGGGCTGTATGGTTCTTGTTATTCGTATCAGTGTCGTTGTCAGCAGGTTGTGTCGGTGACACGTTGGGTTACATCCCATCCAGCCGCACTAACTGTCAGGTATTTTTATCAGCTACTGCCGTCTTCACGATGAAATTTAGCAGAGATATGTAAAATATATCAAACACTAAATTACACACTTTCCCCTCTATTTGTTTATTTTTGTCAAAAATATTGCATGGATCGTGATAGCGATAGTAGAGTCATGTCGATACCACGACCGTAAGACGCATGTTCAAAATACTGCGCAGCCTGCCAAACGCTGAACCCCTGACAGGCGACTGTGTCGAACCCATAATGACAACAAATACACAAACCAGGTGGTAATTCATGACAGACATCCGCAACAGCCGCGAACAGTGGGAAGCCATGGCGGCTGAACTGACCATCAATGGCCGTGCTTTTATTAACGGCGAATATACTGATGCGGCCTCCGGCGACACCTTCGAATGTCGCTCGCCCATCGACAATCGCGTTCTGACCCAGGTCGCCAGCTGCGATCAGACTGATGTTGACCAGGCCGTTGCCAATGCCCGCACCACCTTTGAGGCCGGCAGCTGGTCACGCATGGCACCGGCGGCGCGCAAGCAGGTCATAATCAAACTGGCCGGCCTGTTGCTGGAACATAAAGATGAACTGGCACTGCTGGAAACCCTCGACATGGGCAAGCCCATCAGTGACAGCCTGGCTGTGGATATCCCTGCCGCTGCCCGCAGCTTGAGCTGGAGTGGTGAAGCAATCGACAAGGTTTACGACGAAATCGCACCAACCCCTGAGAACGAAATCGGCATGATCACCCGTGAGCCGATCGGCGTCGTGGGCGCCATCGTACCCTGGAACTTCCCGCTGCTGATGGCCTGCTGGAAACTGGGTCCGGCGCTGGCGACCGGTAACAGTGTGGTATTGAAGCCTTCCGAGAAATCACCGCTGACCGCTATCCGTATTGCGGAACTGGCCATCGAAGCGGGTCTACCCAAAGGCGTTCTCAATGTTCTGCCAGGCTTTGGCCATACTGCGGGCAAGGCGCTGGCTCTGCATAACGATGTGGACACGCTGGTATTCACCGGCTCCACCCGTACCGCCAAGCAACTGATGGTTTATGCTGGCGAATCCAACATGAAGCGCATCTGGCTGGAAGCTGGTGGCAAGAGCCCGAATATTGTATTCGCCGATGCCCCGGATCTCCGGGCCGCTGCGAGTGCCGCCGCCGGCGCTATCTGCTTCAACCAGGGGGAAGTCTGTACCGCAGGTTCCCGTCTGCTGGTTGAAGAATGTATCCACGATGAATTTGTCGCCATGGTGATTGAGGAACTGCAGCAGTGGAAGCCCGGTCATCCGCTGGATCCGGAAACCAATGTCGGCGCCATTGTTGACCAACAGCAACTGCAGACAGTCTTGAACTATATCGAAGCCGGACAGCAGGATGGCGCCCTTCTCCAGACCGGTGGCGCCCAGGCGCTGTCAGAAACTGGCGGCTATTATGTGCAGCCCACGGTCTTCACCGGCGTCAGCAATAAGATGCGAATTGCCCAGGAAGAGATTTTTGGTTCTGTTCTATCGGTCATTACCTTCAACGGGGAAGAAGAAGCCGTCAGCATCGCCAACGATACGGATTACGGACTGGCAGCAGCGGTCTGGAGTCAGGATATCGGTAAGGCTCACCGTGTTGCCAAGCGCCTGCGTGCCGGCTCCGTCTGGGTCAACCATTACGACGGTGGAGATATGACGGCCCCGTTTGGCGGCTACAAGCAATCCGGCAACGGCCGTGACAAATCCCTGCACGCCTTTGATAAGTACACCGAACTCAAGGCGACGTGGATTTCACTGGGCTGATCCTGAATAAAATAATAACAAGAGAGGGAGAGAGACATGACGGAGACCAGTGTCCGGGAAGCGCCGATCACTGTGGATATCGTCACCCATAAACGTACCCGCAGGCCGGTCCACAGTGACCGGCATGCCGACTCGTACTATGCGGCGACCGTCAATACACAGACTGACTATCCGGTGCTTGATGAACATATCACCACCGATATCTGCATCATCGGCGGCGGTTTCAGCGGTGTTGCCTCGGCGCTGGAGCTGACTGAACGGGGCTTCAATGTCGTCCTGCTGGAAGCCCACAAAATCGGCTGGGGTGCATCCGGCCGTAATGGCGGCCAGCTGATTCGCGGCATTGGTGAGAATCCTGATCAGTTCCGCAATCAGATTGGTCAGGATGGTGTCGAAGCGATCCACACGATGGGACTGGAAGCCGTTGACCTGGTGCGAAAGCGCATCGCCAAATACGACATCCCGTGCGATCTCAAAATGGGGTATTTCGATGCCGCCATGAAACCCCGTCATCTGCGCGAACTGAAAGAAGACTACGAGTGGATGCAGTCACGTGATTATCCCCATGACCTAAAAATGATCAGCCAGGAACAGGTCAGCGATATCGTCGGTACCGACCGCTATATTGGCGGGATGGTGGATATGGGCAGTGGACACCTGCACCCACTCAATCTGTGTATCGGAGAAGCGGAAGCTGCGGCCAGACAAGGCGCCCGCCTGTTCGAATACTCCAAGGTCAACAAGATTCAGAAAGGCGACAAGCCCAAAGTCTTCACAGACAAAGGTTCGGTTACCGCCGACTTTCTGATTCTTGGCGGCAATGCCTACATGGGTGATCTGGAGCCTGCCATCGGCGGCAAGGTACTGCCAGCTGGTAGCTACATTATTGCCACCGAGCCGCTGGCACCTTCTGTGTATAACTCACTTATCCCCAGTGACTACGCCATCTGTGACATGAGCGTTGCCCTGGATTACTTCCGGCTATCGGCTGACAAGCGGCTGCTGTTTGGCGGCATGTGCAATTATTCGGGGCGTGATCCCAAAGACATTGTCGAATCCATGCGTCCCAAGATGCTGAAGGTTTTCCCACAACTCAAGGATGCCAGGATTGAATACCAGTGGGGCGGCATGATCGGCATCGGCGCCAACCGGATGCCACAGATCGGGCGACTGGGACCCAACATCTATTATGCCCAGGCGTATTCAGGTCACGGCGTAAATGCGACCCATACTGCGGCTCGGGTGCTGGCAGAAGCCATCACCGGCCAGGCGCAACGTTTTGATGCGTACGCAAAAATACGCCACATGACCTTCCCCGGCGGCAAGACCTTCCGGTCTCCGATGTTGGCGCTGGGGATGTTGTGGTACCGATTAAAGGATATGTATTAAGTCATTTGCTGTATTCCCGACTTGATCTGACAGTGATCATCCAAGAAAAGGTAACTGTCTGATCAAGTCGAATACAACTTAGTTCATCCACTTCTACTTAAAAAGATTTTTAATCTCTTCAGGGAATTTTCTCTTATCGGGGAGGTGAAGCTCATCAACATCAGATTCGTTATGTAAATGTTTAGCAACCGAATTTACACTCAACTTTTTAAGCGATGGGAACTTTGCCAATGATCTAAGCTCATTTAATTCTTCAGATTCTTCACCGTATCTCTCGACTAATAAAGAGTACGGTGTATCACCCCTGTCATCCCTTACGTATAAATTTGCACCATTTTTTACCAATAACTTTACCACCGACAAAGGCTTATTAAATCTAATCAGATCAAATAAAGGAGTAGGCCCTATACCTAAGTGCCATTTATCGGGATTCGATTTGTACTCAATTAGCATTTCAACATTTCTTTTTGTTTTTGATTCTCCGTGTTCGCTTACATTTGCCGTGGCTGTTAATACTGGATTACCAATCTTGGTAGAAGCACCGGCCTCTAATAAGGCTTTCAACTTGTCTTCACGTCCTACCGAGCATGCAAGAACTAAGGCGGTGTCCCCATGTGAATTCGTCATATTGATTAATGGATAAGATAATACATCGGTATCTTCCTCATCGTCGAATAAAGTTTTTCCACCGATTGTAAACAAGCCGACTTCTGCAGCTAGCAATGCTTTTACTATATCTAAACTGCCCCAATCTACCGCCGAATGCAATGCAGTTTCACCATTTTCATTAGTATTAGTAATATCAACACCTGCTTCTATCAAGCTTTCAACAACAGCTAGCTTTGCATACCTTGCTGCAATATATATAGGCCTCCATTTCTGGAAATAATCGGGATTTTCTGTTTCTAAATCCGCTTCTCTACGAAGAATAAGGTCTATGACTTCACTATCAGTAGTAACATTATCCATTAGCATTCTGGCGATATTCCTGCCTCTAAATCTACTTTGACTTACTTCATCCTGATCTGAATGGCGGTTTGATCTCAATGAATGACTAATACCCGCTTGCTGAATATTTTCCATTTCAAACTCCTTGAATGATAACTACCTAGCATCTTCCATATCTGCAAACAATATATGCATCTAAGTATGTTTCCCTGTGATGTATACTATGACCTGTTCACCTGCTGGAAGTTCCGATTGGATGACATAAGTACCCAGTCTTCAGTTTTTTTAGCGAACAAGACCTCACTCTGTGGGCTGTAGCCGATAAAATATGAGATTATTTATGGCCGGGTACTTACATACAACCTCAGACGCTGAGTACGCCTAATCTGATGCACGTATTGTAACTAGTAAAAACAGCAGGTCTAAAGAGAATTCAAGCTATTACGCTGGGGAATAATGCACATCAAACAAACGACTACCATCAAGAGCCGCCTCCCTTTTTGACAGAGTCCAGACAAAGAAACGGGGCCTTTCGGCCCCGTCGAGGAGTATGTGACAAACGGATTACTTTACATCCACTGTGTAGTCAATAGCTTTCTGTCTTCCCTGCACCGGTTTGCGCCGGGCTGATCAATCAGCCTCTTCTCCGCGACCCCGATTCCATTTGCTTGCAGAACCACAAGACATCATCCTGCAAAGTAATCAGCTTGCCTGCCCTGTTATTGTTATTAGGACGGGCGGTGGCCCCTTTTTCTTTTTGTTTGCGGCCGGTCGTGCTTATTATTTTTATTGTGCCCGTCCTATTACAGTTACTGTGCCAGTTTTAAAAATTGTTTCATTTTCATGAACTTACAAAATCCTTACAATCAAGCAGCCTGTTAAACCGGTCACAGTTCGTTACCGTTGGCAAAGGACAGGCGTAACATCCTCCCCACCGGTAACACTTGCCGGGCTCAGTAACGGGCTAACCGCTCCATTAACAGCTTGATGAATCGTTCACGGTCAACATCCATAATGATCTCAGCATTACAGCGACCCTCCGAGTGCTTGCCATCAAAGTCCACCACCGTCATGCCATGACTCTGCACGCCACTGGTTTCCACCGTCACATGGGCTTTTCTACCGCTGAATAGTGTTGGATCCAGCAACCAGGCAATGGTGCAGGGGTCATAGAGATGCGCCCCTTCCGTCGTGTAACCACAACGCACACTCTGGCGGGTATAAAATTCCATCATCTCAGCCACTGCAATGCCGACGGAACTGCCCAGACCCCGGATTTGTTCCACTTCCCTATCAAAGATCAATGCTTTGTAGGTAACATCCAGCCCCAGCATGACGATGGGAATACCTGACCGGAACACCACATCACCTGCTACAGGATCAGTCAGAATATTGAATTCCGCTGCCGGCGTAATATTGCCAAAGGTACCGCCGCCCATCAGGACAATCTGCTTGATCTTGCTACGTAATGCCGGCCAACCGGTCAGGAAGACGGCAATATTGGTCAGCGGGCCAATCGGTACCAGTGTCACCGGTTCCTCAGCCTCACTCACCAGCTTTGCCAGTAATTCGACAGCCGTCATGGATTCAGGCTCAAAGGCAGGTTCGGGTAAAACGGCGCCATCCAACCCGGTCTCGCCCATCAGATCAGAGGGCGTAATGGGGCCACTTAAGGATGTATCAGCACCGGCAGCCACCGGTGGGCACAGGCCTGCCAGGGTTAACACTCGTAGTGCGTTATAGAGCGTTTTATCTATCGTCTGGTTGCCTGCCACTACAGTGACACCCAGCAGATCCAACTCATCGCTGGCGCCTGCCAGCAACAGTGCCAGGGCATCATCATGGCCGGGATCGCAATCAATAATGATCGGACAACGCATTGTTTCACCACTTTGTTTGTCGTTTGAGCTGATCATAGGCGGCTTTCGGTCGACGGCAAGACTGGAATAGCCGCTAGCCAGCCTTTTCCGACAGACTTGCGTCAGAGCGTGGCGAGTAAAGAAGGAAGGTAAAACAGAAACGGAGCCGTAAGGCTCCGTCAGAAGGTATCTTGTACAAGCGGATTACTTTATAGAATGTGCGAACAATACCTTGTTCTTCTTCCCTGACTCCGGTTCCTGCCGGACTGTTTACACAGACTTCTGAGCACTCACCGGCTTCCTGCTTCTGGCAGCATCACAAAAAAGCATCCTGCAAAGTAATCAACTTGTCCGCGGTTGTTTTTCTTATTAGCGCGGTCAATTTTCTTATTTTTGTTCTTCTTATTATTATTTTTGCTTCTTCTTGTTGTGCCAGACATATAGCAGGGGCTGTGCCAAAAACAGATTTAACATATAAATCAATAAGATAGAAAATATAGGCTCGGGTAAACCCGACCCTCAATGCTCCAACATGTTACACATACCACCATTTCGGGTAACACGTACCCCTCACGGTAACAGCGCACTCACTCTGCGGCGGAACCAGCCTCGATTCGAGGATCAGGAGGGCATTGAAACCAGTGCTCACTGGCAAAATCATACCGGTAACAGGCTTCGCCGCCGGTAGGGTTCACATTGGTATCCCCCGTCCGATACCGGGGAAAGTAGCGATAAAGCTGCCCATCAAATACTTCAAACCGATCATGTCCCATATAGCCTTCCAGCTGCTCACGGCTCAACGACGCCATGTCGGATTCCGCGTAGCCGCCATAGACCGGTTCCAATCGCTGTAGCACCGGATAACTGCCACTGCCGGCAGAACGGGTCATCACAACCATTACCGGCTGATGACCAGCACCGGGTAACAACCAGATGCTTTCCGGAGTACCATCACGCTCAAGCTGCAACAGCTGTTGCGCCTTGCCCTCCCGAACAGTCACCAGCATTGAGCCAATCGAAGCCGGTTCGCCTGCAGGTACCGTCACACAGACCGAGACATCACCATTCCGGGCAGAGATGCCCTGACAATGGCTACTGCTTTCATCCCGACCATTGAGCAAGCCGCAGCCAGACAGCCCTGCAATCAGCAGGGTAATCGTTAACGCGTTTAACCAGGTTGTCACAGGTATTCCCCAGAGGTAGGTATCCGATTCGTTACGCTATAAGATAGCGACTATTGCACTATCGCCCACACTGCCTGAGCCGGAAACCCCGGCGCCCACCAGCCAGTCACAGGACCCATCATGGATATCAGCGCATTACGTGAAGAATACACCCGCGGCGGACTGAGCCGGGATGATCTGAAACCCAATCCGACTGAACAGTTTGAATACTGGTTCCACCAGGCCCAGGAAGCAGAGATTCCCGAGCCTAACGCCATGAGCATTGCCACGGCGACAGCGGCCGGCGCGCCTTCGCTGCGAACGGTCCTGCTGAAATACTTTGACCACAGTGGTTTCGTGTTCTTTACCAATTATGAAAGTAACAAGGCCAAAGAGATCGAAGAGAATCCCCACGTTGCCCTGATGTTTCTCTGGTTGGGTTTCCAACGGCAGGTCATCATCAAGGGCCAGGCAGAGAAAATCAGTAAAGGGGAAACCCTGAAATATTTCATCAGCCGCCCTCATGGCAGCCAGCTGGGCGCCTGGTGCTCCAACCAGAGTTCCGTGATCACCAACCGGCAGATTCTGGAACTGAAACTGGACGAGATGAAGCGCAAGTTCAGCAAGGGAGAAGTGCCGGTGCCTTCCTTCTGGGGTGGGTATCGTGTGGTTCCGTCCAGTATTGAGTTCTGGCAGGGTCGTCCTAATCGTCTGCATGATCGCTTTCAGTACATGCTGCAGGACAGCGGCGACTGGCAGATTGACCGTCTGGCCCCCTGAGGATTATCCCAAAGCTATAGCGACTGATTTTTATGAACAGGCGGTTTTTGTCCACCAGCCTGTTCATTGCTCCCGCCACAATCCCTGAATAACCCATCAATCCAGAGCCTTTCCAAAACTTACCTACAACTTATTCACAAGGCTTCAAGCCCCCCTTCAACGTTGCTCGACTGTACACAGTTTCTGTTTATAAGCATGTGGCTATCGTCGGGAACACCTTTGCAACACATGCTTAACACCATGATAAATAACGCTATTTTATTACTGTATATTTTTTAACCAGACAACTGCCAAGCAATGCTTCTGCTAAAGAAAGTCATTGAAAATCCGTAGCATCTGATCCAATACCCACATCACTCTGTGCATAAATCCTGTAACTCGCTTCTCCATGCCTGCACACCTTTCATCCACAACCCAACACAATGCATCTCAGAACCCATAGAAAAAACAACTTTCCTTGCTTAGGCCATCTGTCAACAAATCACCGACAGCCTATCCACAACCTATCTTCAGCCTTTTCAAGCGACATTTTCCATGCACATGAACTGTGGGAAAGTGTGTGATTATTTTCGGGATGACCGCCGAAACTCCGTGTTTTATCTACTCCGCATAAAACTGTCTATTTTTTAACCAGCCATTAATACGCCTTAAGCTGTCAATATCGCTGACAACCTTATACGCTGTTCTGTGGACGTAGAGAAAAACAGCAGGGATTGTGATGCGCTTTGCAAAGTACTGGCAAAAAGATACCGTCACCCTTCATGGTAGAAATGGCGAATCAGCCTCCGTCACCGGCTGGGGGGCTTCCAATGAGAGCCATACCGAGGCGCGTCGCCACGCGACAGAACGCGCAGAACTGCTGGCCAACATCCTTCAACATAAACATACGCTGACCGAATACGAATACGCTGACGACTATATTCGCGAAGAACAGCTGGTTGAGATCAAGAACCGTGATGACGAGGTCGTGGCGATACTCTCCCGCAACAGTTATGGTGCGGTTATCCTGAATACGGATCGGGTGGTCTTTGGTGACATCGATATCCACAAGCCGGGCGCCATGGCTCGGCTGCTGCGGTACATCGGCATTCCTCTGAAGGACAAGCAGTACTATCTAAAAAAGATTGAGTCCTACCACAACACCCACCCCTCCCTGGTTTTCCTGGTATACGAAACCTGCGCCGGCCTTCGTTTTATTATCAGTAACCGGGAAATGGCGCCGGATGCACCGGAAGTCAAAACAATATTCAAGGCGCTCAAGGTGGATCCCCTTTACCGCAGGCTCTGTCACACTCAATCCAGCTTTCGGGCACGCCTTAGCCCCAAGCCATGGCGAATCGGTATGGATCGTCCACAAAGTCGCTTTCCGCGGCTTGAGCCCGAACAACAGCATGACTTTGATCTCTGGCTGCACACCTACCAGATCACCGCCAGCAACTATGCCAGTGCGCATTTTATGGCCGCTTTTGGCGAAGCCGGCATACCTAACAATATCCAGCTTGTACTAGATATCCACAACAAATACGCCTGTCAGCAGGGAGCGCCATTGGCTTGAGGCCATACTTAATGACAGCTACTCATGACGCTTGAATGTGACGGTGTTGCAGGATTATTCGTTCTGCGGAATCATTTGGTTACTACGGTCTATTAGGTAGTCTTCTTTGGGCTTTTCTATGTTCCCGAATTTGACGCAGTCGAAGCAACCGCTCTTCCTTAGCTGCTCCGTATTCCTGATTTAATATTCTGCACGTGTGTGTAGTAAACCATTCATCCAATTTCTCTGTATTCATGTCTTCATGAATAATCCATGACTTTAGAGACACCACGAGTCTGTACAACCATGGTTTACCTGGCTGGTCATTCCATTTGTAACGGAATGCACTTATCCATGTCAGTGTAACGTTGGCCGTTTTAGAGCTATTGCTAATTGAAACAGACATTCTTCCCTGTCATCTCTATAACCAAAATAAATCTTTAAAAACAGTTAGTTAAAAATCTACAGAAAGGATCAATCCAGAACCTATTCATATATAAGAATAGACATTCAGACTTTGTCTTCGTTCATTTTCCCACAATACCTGCTAAACAAACCTGCTAAGCGAAAACAATCGCCTGAATGTTTGATTGACGCTATCAAAAAACAGGCCTTTAGCTCCCTCCCGGACCTGTTCTATCCTCATAGGCCCACTATGACTTGAGGTCATCTGCATAACGCAGATAGTCATTCACCTTCACAACACCGGAGTACTTCTCCATAGCCTCTGCATCACTTATCCCCGGAGGCACTATGCCGGGTTTCCCTGGTTTCCAGTCAACAGGCGTTGCCAACCCGGTTCGATCCGAAAACTGGATAGCATCCAGTGTGCGTAATATTTCATCCACATTGCGGCCCGTTGTCATCGGATACGACATGGTTAACCGGACCCGCTTATCAGGGCCAATGATAAAAACGGTACGTACTGTCGCATTATCCCTGGCACTGCCCAAGCCTTCCTTCTGGACATCAGGATCTCGTGATTCACCAAGATCGCCAGGAAGCATGTCGTACTGTCTGGCTATATCTATAACATTATCAAAACCCGGGCTGTTTCCGATAACAGCGAAAGGCAGGCGCTCATCACTCTCCCGCCCAAGAAAACGATTGATATCGTTGACCCAGCGGTTATGTTCATCAACCGTATTGATGCTCAATACATACAGGCTGGTTTTTCGACGCTGAAAATCCCCGATACGCTTGGCCAGTGCGCCAATTTCCGTGGTACAGACCGGTGTGAAATCCTGGGGATGGGAAAACAAAATACTGTAACGGCCTTCCAGCTGATCATGAAAATGAATTTCACCACTCGTGCTGTTCGCGTAGAAATCCGGAGCCTCGCTACCAATATTCAACGCGTATGCAGTGTTGTACATAGTGATAGTGCATAACATCAAGCCACTCAGAATACCTCCCTCGCGAAAGCCTTTGACGACACGTCCCAACCGTTTGCAGCTCTCCCGATCCCACTTCATCCGTTGATACAACGTATTCAGCCAGGTATTCATTCAGACACCTCCACCTGCGATCCAAACTGAAGCCATTGCTGCAGGCCTGTGACAACGCTTCATTAAGGATAAACCCTGCACAGGCTCACCCTTGCCCAACGCACGCCCAAAAGCGTTGACCGAATATAGTTCACCGCAGAAAACGTGTTTCCTTACTGGTTAGATCGTTTAAAAATATCAGGCAAGAAACGCGTATTCAGAAATATCAATGCAATCTGTGGGTTATGCCTTCCCTGCAACTCAAAAAGCCAGCATAAAAAAACGCAGCTATGCTGCGTTTTTTACCCGTTATCGAACCACTGTCAGGCGACGCTTTCCTTGCGTTCAGCCTTCAGTGCATCCGTCATCCGGTAGAGCTCCATAAACACATTGTGATATTGGTCATCACGAATCGTGTTGGGGAAGTTGTCGTAAGCAACCGCGTTAAACTGGGCATGCACCAGCACCCTCACCGTCTGGCGGGGCAGGCTGATGCGCCATGGCAACCGTTTGACCGGTTTTCGCTTTGCTGTCCGACTGTAGGCGTAGGGAACAAACTCCCTTAACGCCTTTTCACTGCTGGCCCGAACGACCATAAGGTTCGGGTTCTCACGATGCTGCACGATACTTATAATACCGCTGCTGGTCAGTAGCCACATGATGCGTCCCTGCGTCACGTTTAAGGTTCAATTTCAGCTTAGGCGATAAACCGGAGAAATTCCGTACCACCTATCCACAGGTCCACTGTTGATGATTTCTTACAGACCGTATTTCAGTCGCATTCTCTCCATAGCCCTGGCAGGCACATTGATAGTTCTGCTGTCCGGCTGCACGCGTGATGAATATGAACCCTATTATGACGAGTGGAACAACAACTCGTTCAACTGCCTTCGTCTGCCTTATTCACAGCAAGAGACGTGTCTGAAAGCACAACGTATGCCTTATGACGACTATATGGACGAGCGGGAAAAACTACTCAAACCCTCACCTGCAGAGGACGAAAACAGCCGTTGAGCCTGACTTTCAGGCAATCCTCCAAATAACCCGTTCCGTTTGATACGCATCAACGTCCTGTTGTGGCGTCCCTCCTAGAATCAGTCCGCCCGTTGTCGCATGACAACGGGCTATCTTGTCCTTTTATAACGACGCTTCACCTAAGGACCCACGCAACATGTTCAAGAAGTCCCTACTCCCCCTCGCGGTTGCAGCGGCTATCAGCGCTCCCCTTCTGCTGACCGCCTGCAGCTCATCTACCGAAGAACCGGCTCAGCTCACAACCGCCCAGGCCTCACAGGAACAACAGGTTGCTCAGCAATTCCGGACAACAGTGGATGCCTATTTCAACAAGAATGTCGCCCTGAATCCGTTCACCGCGCCTATGCTTGGCATTTACACCTACAACGACCAGTTCGGTGATTACCTGAGCGACGATTACCTCACAGCGCAAAAGCAACTGGAGCAGACTTACCTGGACAAGGTTGAGCAACTGGATCGCGCCGCGCTGCCCCATGACTTGCAGATCGCCTACGACCAGTTCATCTATGACCGTAAAATGGCTCTGCGCGGATTCGAGTTCCCTTCCCAGTACCTGCCTTTCAACCAGTTCTACAGCCGCGCCAATACCTTTGCGGAACTGGGCACAGGGACTTATGCACAGCCGTTTAAGACGGTGAAAGATTATGAGGATTTCCTGAAAAAATCCGATGGCTTCGCCCACTGGGTGGACCAGTCCATTCAGCGTATGCGCGAAGGCATGAAGCACGACGTTGTCCTGCCCCAGGTTCTGGTGAATATGGTCATTCCACAACTGGAAGGCTACGTTACTGCTGATCCCGAGAAGAGTGGTTTCTGGAAGCCCGTCAGCCATATGCCGGAAACCTTCAGCGCAGAAGACCGTGAACGTCTGTCAGTCGCATACCGCGAAAAGATCACCCAGGTGATCGACCCTGCCTATACCCGTCTGGCTGACTTCCTGAAGCAGGAATACAAACCAAGAACAACCGTCGCCTACGGTGAACTGCCAAACGGTGATGCCTGGTACCAGTACCTGGCCGATGTGAATACCACCACAACACTCTCTGCTGAAGAAATCCACGACATTGGCAAAAAAGAAGTGGCGCGTATTCTGAGCGAAATGGAACAGGCCAAGACAGATTACGGCTTCAAAGGATCACTGAAAGAATTCTTCACCTATCTCAAGGGTGACCAGTTCTACTGGAAAGACCCCAAGCAACAGGTCGCCGATTACGAAGCGTACAAAGCGCAGGTGGATGCTGTACTGCCCGAGTACTTCCACCGCATGCCGAAGGCTGACTATGTGATCAAGCCCGTGCCCAAGGCCACTGAAAACAGTGCCGGCGTCGGCTATTACAACGAAGGCACACCGGACGGCAGCCGTCCAGGCATGTTCTTCGTAAATACCGGTCGCGATTACCAGCTGCCGATGTGGAACAAGGAAACCCTGTTCCTCCATGAAGCGGCACCGGGTCACCACTTCCAGGTGTCCATCAAGCAGGAGCTGGAGAATGCGCCCAAGTTCCAGATCTACAGTGACTACACCGCTTACAGCGAAGGCTGGGGCGTTTACGCGGAATCACTGGGACGGATGATGGGACTTGAACAGGATCCCCTCCAGTACTTCGGTAAGCTGAACGAAGAGATGCTGCGCGCCATGCGCCTGGTCGTGGATACCGGCCTGCACCATTACGACTGGAGCCTCGAACAGGCTGAGCAGTACATGCGGGACAACTCTGCCCTCGGTGATGGCGATATCCACACTGAAGTACGTCGATATGCAGCCATTGCCGGACAGGCACTGTCCTACAAGATCGGCCAGCTGACTATCACCCGCCTCCGCGAATCTTCACAGCAGGCGTTGGGTGACCAGTTCGACATCCGTTATTTCCACGACGAAGTACTGGACAGTGGCGCACTGCCCATGACCATCCTGGAAGCCAAGCTAAACAACTGGACGCAGGAACAGCTAAACAACCAGGGCTAAGCGACACGGATAGAACAATTGCCCATAAAAAAACGCAGCCGTGAGGCTGCGTTTTGATACAGGCAGTAGCAGTAATGATACAAGTGGATCACTTTACAGGCTGTGCGGCCAATGCCTTGTTTGCTTCCGTGCCGCGTTTCCCTGTTGGTTTCCTACCGCAAAAAAGCAACCTACAAAGTGATCAACTTGCCGCCCCTTGTTGTTATTGTTATGGGCCAGGTAGAGCGTTGTTCTTATTATTTTTATTGTGACCTTACTATTACAGGTCTCGTGCCAAAAATTAAAAACCTAATAAAAACATAAAGATAAACAATGAAACCATGAAAACAGACCGTGCTTTGCACGCTGTTTGTTACCAGTAATCACAACAACGGTAACGCCTTTCAGAGAGTGGGTAACAGGCATTTGCAACGAGCAGCGTACTATTCCACCACGTCGACTTTGACTAACACCTCATAGACAGAATCCACCGTGCTGTATCGCCGCACATTGAAGCCGGACGTCCGTCCAGACCCTTCCCGGGTGGTACTGCTGATAGTTATCCATTCACCGACCTTACCTGCGACCTCCGTATCCACCGCCCGGCGGTCAAACGATTCACCATCGTGCCGGACACTGTCATCCGCATGGTGGATATCCAGCACAACGCGGTCACCCTGAACCCGGGCGCTGACATAAAAACCCCGTTCCGCCGTCTTGTAATCGGTTTTCGTGCGATAGCGGCCATCTTCATCGAACATGCCCGTCTTGACCGGTACTTCACGCCCTACACTGATATAGGCGGGTAGCCCTTCCGTTGCCCTCACCGTCTGCTCGCCACGACGCGCCGACTGGCTGGAGCCTGTGGATATCACCACGCTGCCCTGTCCATGCCCCTCGCTGCTGATAACACCATCCACACCGACAGTGCGCCCGGCCATCGTCTTACGTCCCGGAGTACGCACCGTAATCATTAACTGATGCGGTGGACTATCCAGCTTGCTGACCAGCGCCTTGACGGTCTCGAACTCTTCATCGGTCACATTGAGCACAAGCTCGTTACGGTAAGGCATCACGATACTGTCCTTCGACAGCAGCGGCTTGACCAGCCTGGCCACTTCGTTGGAATCAGCACGGAACAGGCTGATACTCTGAATCTGACGCTCAGCCGCCACCACAGACTGAGCCAGACAGACTGTCGCGATCAAAACGAATAACAACCGACGCATCATTGTTGGCCATCTCCCTGTGCATGTATCCACACAATGCCTGATTGACTCACTATACAATAGCCCTTGCCGCGACCAATGACGGACAGGTCTCAAACAGGCTGTGAGATTTCCTTCTGATCATCGACGACAAAATGGTACAGCTCGGCGTATTCATTCCGCAGTTGCTGCGTGCCCATTTCCCGATACTGATCATCCAGCTCCTTATCAATAATGGCGATATCCTCAGGCAGCAGGCAGGCATCAATCATTGGCAGAATAAACTGGTTTTCACACGCCAGGTGTTCCAGCTGCAGGTCAATATAGCGCCGGTAATCCTGCATGACGGTTTCTATCGGCACGACCTGATCATTGACGATGGCGTTGAAATCCGCGCCCAGCTTTTGGGTCAACGCTTCCAGGTTTTTATGCTGCGCCCTCACCCGATCAATGACGTCCCGTAGCTCAGGATCCGTGCTGCGCGCATGCATCATCGAAAACACCCGGTCTTCCAGCGGATGATGAAAATGCTCAGGCCAGGTGCGGATATAGTCGAGGGCATCCAGGATCACTAAGAGTTTTGGCGAGCGGCTCTCATCTTGGCGGTAATACGCCATTTCCTGATCCAGTCTGTCGAGCAGGCATTTCAGATGTTTATGGTCATTCTTGAGACGATCCAGCAGACGTGACATGGCTATCTCCCATTGGCTAAGTGTTGTTATGTAGACCCGATCTTCAGGGTTAACCACATGCGCAATGGGTGTATTGACCAGTATCATGGTACCAGCCAGATTCACACTGACAGATCCCCATCCACCGCGTTAGCGCGCAATCGCTGCCTTTACAGCCAGACAGATACCCATAAGGTCATTCGGCGCCAGTTCAATTTCCAGTCCGCGTCGACCAGCGCTGACATAGATAGTGTCGAACGCTTGAGCGGAGCTGTCCAGCACTGTCGGCAATCGCTTCCTCTGTCCCAGAGGACTGATCCCCCCCACAACGTAACCGGTGGCACGTTCAGCATCCTTCGGATTAGCCATGTCGGCTTTCTTGGCCTGCAATGCCTTGGCGCAGGCTTTCAGGTCCAGCTGCCGGGTAACCGGAACAATCGCCACGCCCAGCTGGCGGGCATCGCCATTGAGCGACACCAGTAGTGTCTTGAACACCCGGTTACCTTCCAGTCCGAGGGCTTCTGCCGCCTCGGTGCCGTAAGAGGCCGCGGACGGGTCATGGTCATACTGATGGACATGATGGGTAATGCCCTGCTTACGGGCAACATTAATGGCTGGTGTCATGGAGATAGTGTCGTAGGATCATACAGTAAAGCTCGCATCATAATCCTTTGGGGCAGTGGATCAATGTCGCGTCACTTTCTCCTTGCTGACAGACTATCCATTCGGAACGATTGATTACATCCTGCCCTGCTATAGTTTCTGTCCTGGCTATACCCTCATTCACTGATTCACTATCAGACGGTTAAATGGGAAGTACCATGGTTTCTGTCAGCAAGCGGCGAGTCGCCATTATTGGCGCCACGGGGCAGGTCGGACTGCCGTTAACCATCAACCTGCTGTTGCAGGGACATGATGTCACGCTACTGGCACGCGCCCGGGGCCGACCCAAAAACGACAAATTGCAGATGCTGGTGCAATACGGCGCGCACCTGACAGAACTTGCGGATATGTCAGACGTCACCGCCATGGCAAACGCCTTATCCGGAATTGAGACCCTGATCTGTGCGGTACCCGGTTCAAAAGAGATCATCACACAATCTGAACCACTGTGGCTGGAAGCCGCTATTCAGGCTGGTGTTAAACGGTTTGTCCCCTCGGAGTTTGGCGCTCACACCCGTGCGATCAAGATGGGTGAAGGGGAAGTGTTTGATAACAAGAAGCGCCTGCACGACAAACTGTTCAATGCAGACATCGGCTGGACGCTGTTTTATAACGGCGGTATTTTTGACTATTTCCTACCCAATCTTCGCTTTTTCCCGAAGATCACGACATTCGGCGATCTCGATCTCCCCATTTACACCCACCATATTCAAGACATCGGACGTATAGCCGCACTGGCCTTCACCGATAAACGCACCCTGAACCACTGTGTACAGGTAGATTTCAACGTGCTGTCTCAAAGCCGGATGCTGGAGATTCTCAAGAACTCGTTTCCTGCGTACCCCTTTGAATACCAGCACTACTCAACGGATTACATCATCGAAGCGCGCGCGAGTGCTGGCAGTGAAGTCAGCGCCAAGAAAGGCGCAGAAACCGACCTCGAACGCTGGGGCATCAACTATGTCGTCTATATACTGGGCCTGCTGACGGCCTTCACCGATGAAACCCTGCGCACCAGCGAACTCTATCCCGATTTCAGGGTGATACAGACGCCTGAGCAGGCATTGCACGATCCAAGGTTTGTCTTTGAATGGTGAATGCCGGCTCGTAGTTATCGGTAGGAAACGCACAGCTCAAGCTGAAAGGCAGGATACGCGGAATTCCTGCCCGCTTACTCCAGAGAAACCGCCGTACCGCTAATACTGACCATCAGCATACTGCCCTTCTCACCGACCACTTCATAATCAAGATCAATCCCCACCACCCCGTTGCCGCCGAGTGCCCGAGCATTGTCTTCCAGTTCGGAAAACGCCACCTGCCGTGCTTTGGCCAGCTCTTTTTCGTAGGCTCCGGCACGACCACCAATAACATCGCGAATACCCGCAAACAGATCCTTGAACAGATTTGCTCCCATGATCGCTTCACCCACGACGATTCCCCGGTAGTGGGTAATGGTACGTCCCTGTACCGTCGGCGTTGTCGTCATCAGCATCAGAAATCTCCCAGCACGTAGCCCCATTCACCATTGATAACTATTACCCGTCATGCCGGGTCTCGCCAGTTATGAACAATAATGAATCCAAATCATGCTCTGCTGAATAAACGACGTTTCACGACAAACCGTACACCCGCTCAACCCGGCAGACCCGGACGCGGTAGTCGCGATACCATTGTTGTTTACCCCGGCGCTGCGCCTCCTGATGGTCCGCCTGGGCTTTCCAGGCGCGAATGGCGGCAATGTCCTGCCAGTAAGAAACCGTGATGCCCACCCCTTCACGGGCGGACTCCACACCGAGAAAACCCGGCTGTTCCTGCGCCAACTTCAACATCCGCACGGCCACGTCATCATAACCGTTGTCATCTTCGGTCCGTAGCGAGGTAAAGATCACCGCGTAATAGGGTGGTTCCGGTGTATCAGCGATAGTTGTCATTATTCTTAGATTCCAGAAACAGAAAAGGCCGCCAAACGGCAGCCTTTCAGGACGCGCATTACCTGAACCGGATCAGGGCTTCAGGCCACTCATGTATTCAATGGCACCACTGATTTCATCACTGGAACAGTCGCCACAGGTACCGTTAGCCGGCATGGAGCGGATACCGTTGATCGCGTTATCCAGGATGGTCTGATAGGAACCGGAATCAGCCAGTCGCTTATCCCAGGCCGCTTTGTCACCTTTCTTGGGCGCACCCAGTATGCCGGCGGTATGACAGGCGGTACAGTAGGTGTTGTAAACCTGCTCACCACTGCGCGGGCCGGAGGCCGCCGCTACCGCGCCGCCACCGGCGGCACACTCTTCACCAGCCACACAGAGACTACCCACGGGTTTGATCCGGTCTGCGATTTCACTGCGGGTGACTTCATCCAGATCCCCGGCAGGCTTGGCCATGACCAGTCCGGCAAACAGTCCCCCCAGCAGTACTGCAGCCTGTACAGCGCGCATCTTTTTGAAGTATGCCACTAGTCGTTCCTCATCATCTGACGCTTGAGCTCCACCCGACGATTATCGTTATGAAATTGTGTCACACCGGGCTGGCCTGAATTGTTATAGCAGCCGCGATTATACGCCAAACCTTCGGCCAGCAACAATTCCGATTGCCTGTCAATTCCGGCATACACTGGCGAACCGCGGCGATTACACCTACGCTGGCAGCGACTTTCATCCTGACAGGCAACGGAGTATCACCATGCGCCACTGGCTTACCCTGCTGCAGGGTTTGTTGTTCTGCTGGTCGCTTACCGCCTTCGCCACGCCCCCGGCAACCACACAGGAACCCCTGCGCGTGGGCAGTACCGGCGATTACCCCCCGCTGACGCTGCAGAAACCGGACGGCTCCTGGGAAGGCTTCGCCATTGATATGGCTCGAAACCTGGCCAAGCACCTGGGCCGTGAACTGGAGCTGGTCAAAACCAGCTGGCCGACGCTGCATGCCGACCTGTCAGCTGGCAAGTTCGACCTGGCCATGGGCGGCATTTCCTTTACGGAGGGGCGCAGCCAACAGTTCCTGATGAGTGAGACGGTGTTTGAAGATGGCAAGGTCGCCCTGACCAACTGCCAGCTCCACCCCTACCTGTACTACTATTCCACAGCCGATCTGCTGACCCTGCTGAACCAGCCCCTAGCCTGTGGTTCCCCGTTATTGATGGATACCGTGCTGACGCCCAAGCAGCAATACTGGATGGGTGTGAAATGCGGCGGCACCAAACCACCGGATAATGTGCCGTTCGAGTTCCTGCACCCACCTGTACAGGTGGTGGAAAACCCCGGCGGCACCAATGAGTTGCTGGCTCGGCAGTGGCTGCCGAAGGCAGCCATCACCATCGCCCATGACAACGTGGAACCCTTCCGCACCCTGGTTGAGCTGAAAGCACATGTGATGATCACAGACCGGGTGGAAGCCCTGTATAAAAGCCGGGTAATGCCGGAACTGTGTGTGATAAATCCTGATGCCCCCTTCAACCGGAGTCCCAAGGTGTATATGACGCGCAAAGAGAGCAAGGTGCTGATGCAAGAGGTCAACAACTGGCTGGAACAGGTGGATAAAACCTTGATCCAGAGCCACTGGTTCTGATTCAGTCCATCGAACCTGTCACGCTGACACCGGCGCCGGTACCAGAGTACAGATTAGGGAGAAATCGGCAAAAAAGCATGGACTTGGCTATACGTCCTGAGTATTATTGGCGCCGCTGGCAGCGGGTCAAACCGTGTCTGCAGTGGCGTTATGCACCCTTAGCTCAGCTGGATAGAGCGCTGCCCTCCGGAGGCAGAGGTCAGAGGTTCGAATCCTCTAGGGTGCGCCAGTAAAATCAATGACTTAGCCTCGTTTTTCCTCATCTCAAAAGCTCCATAAATCAATTTTCCACTACATTTCCACTAGAATGTATCGCGACCGCAAGTATAGACGTGCGTACAGGAATATCTGTATCACTCAGCAATAACAGCACTTTTCATTACTGCACCAATCTGTCTTGGTAAAATGACCGTACCGTTTTTCATCAGGGATGGATGTGCAATGAACAGTAAGCATCAACGGTTCATCGATGAGTATCTGATCGACCAGAATGCAACACGTGCAGCGATTGCCGCTGGATACAGCGAACATTCAGCAAGAAGCCAGGGAAGCCGTCTGTTAACAAATGCAGACATTCAAAAAGCTATTCACCTGAAACAAGCGCAGCTCAGTAGTGAGCTAAATATCACCGCACTGGCAAAACGACAAAAACTCTGGGAAATCGCATCATTCTGCAGTGAACAAATCTCAGGTACTGATGGCCTGATAGTCATGCGAAATCCACGAGCCGCAACTGCCGCCATTGCCGAACTGAACAAGATGGATGGCGAGTACAGACAGACAGGCTCTGACGCAGCTCCAGTTGTCTTTATACAGGAATTCAGTTCAAGCCCTGAAGGCCTAGACAGCACCATCCTACCTGTATCAGCACAATTTGATGACAGTGATTTTTACCCCCCCACCCCCAGGGGGTAGCTGGACAGAGCATCGCTGGGACCCACCCGGGTATCTATACTTCCTGATACACGCACAGTGAACCACTAAAAAAACGGGCATTCGCAGATTAAGACTGTTGATCAGAGCAATACTCGCCTGACATTACAACATGTAGATTTGCCACGCTTAGCAGTTGGTGAAAGACGATTTTGGAATAAAAAACACCTTACTGTGCCATCCAAAAACACTACCCCATACAGCTCTTTAGCTACGCCTAAACGCTAACATAAATGTTACTTTTCACACCTTGACTATCAGCAGGCCATGTATAACACTTACCAGTAACACGGCCCCCGCCTCTTAGTTGCTTCGCAATTTACGTGGGGGTTCTTATTTCCTACCGTTCTAATAACCTTTCCCACTCTTCCGGTAATCCAATATCCTGCATTGAAACCTGCCTATCTGACTGGATACGGGGAAATGATTTAATGTGGCTCTTTAGCCGATCATGCCAACCGGTAGCCGGGCATATACGGTAGAGCAAATGCCCCACAATATTGAATAACAAAAACGGTTTGGCAATCAGCTCATGTTGTCCGATGAAAGCGTCACACCAATCCACAACACCGGCAGCAGGCAACCGGGGCTGGTCTATGACATTTCGGTTCCACAAACGACTATGGTGTGCGCATAGATTCCTCAAGTAGTTGAGGGCACGTAACCAGCTAGAAAAAACTTTAAAATCAGCAACGTCATATCGACGAGCTATCTGTTCCTGATCGGGAACCCTCATCATTGAGTACAACTGGGACATTGCACCAAAATCCAGCAGTTCAATTGCTACCCACATCGGCAAATCATCGCCATGCTTCTGGCGATAATGCTTTACAAAGTCCTCCTTAGAGCGCCTCAGCAGACCCTCATATTTATCCAGCCATTCCTGATGACGGGTTTTACCGGTTCTTTTGTTTGTTTTTCCTGCAAACGATGGATGAAATAGCCCAATATGCTTGTAAGCAAAAACATCTTTTTCACCCAAGACATACGCAATATTGACGCGTAAGGCAATCTCAACCCTCTCAAGTGCGTCCAGCATCAATAGCCGTAATTTTTTATCGAAAATATACAGTTCGACCGCATCGACGAAATGAGTATTTTCGACAAAATTATCAGTCCTTTTGGTAGATAACCTTCCCGTCAGCGGATCTTGTTCATGATAAAAAATCCGAAACGGGTACCAGTAAGCACTGAGCCGGTAATAGCCAATCCGTTGAAGATATGCGATGGCCGCCTCATCATTTGAGACTTGCAGCCCCCTAGCCTTCAATATATCGAGCTGTTCTTCATACGACTTCCATGGACGGTTATAAGCCATCGCAACCTTTCTTTGTCATCTTGGGTGATTACTATTCAACCGCGTACCTGCGGGGTCGTTAATATTGGCTTATAAAAATCATTTATGCATCATCTGTATCACGGCTAACGGAACAGCCGATCAATAACTATTCCATTAGCTATGGCAGTGATTGTACTAATCCGCAGGCCAATAGATTTTTACCAACGGCAGCAGCGTCTTACCCTCAACATCAAACTGTTCGTAGTGAGTCACAATCAGACTGGCCAAGTCATCAATATCAATCAACGTCACAGGCACTGTGGCCCTCTCAGCCTCATACCGTGCTTCTCTGCTGAATCCGCCGGTGCTGACAAACAGACCACTGTCGCCATCCCGTAACGCTCCCAGGAAGCTGCGTATAGCCTGTGAGCCCATGTTACCCTGCCGATGCTTTACTTCAACCTTGATCCTTGGCTGTGTCAGCCCCAGACCATCCGGTGAAGCAAATACATCAACACCACGATCAGGTCCTTTTGGCGAAACACGGGTTCTGTAACCCATACCACGCAGCAATGCCGCCGCAAGATGCTCCATTTCATCAGGCAGTAACGACTGAATTTTATCCTTGATCAGCTCATGGCTCTGATCGATGGTCTGGTCTTTTAACTGAACCAGTGTTTCTTCAGAGTCTGCGTCTTCTTGCTGCATTGACTGCTCACCATTCAGCACTGCCAACAATTCACTGATCACAGAATCAGACAGCGAAAACATGGTCAGTGTTGAGCCCAGACTATTACGGGTCGCCTGACTTAACGCATCCCGAGACACATCCCCCAACCACTTCACCATGCGAACATGAGCATATTCGCCTACAAGATTATCATCGTTGCGATACTGATATTCGCCCTGGTCTTCACCAATATGATAAACACGCAATTCAGGGCTATAGGTGATCACCATGTGCCCTGATTGAATATCGTCTCGAAATTTACGCGCAATCGCCACGACATTGGCTGTGCGGCTAGGTTTAGCATTGCCCCACTGATCAATGTATGAGTTGCGTATGGCGTCGCTTGATGGGTAACGGTTAAGGTCACCCAACCCATTCCAGCCTATGGCAACACAGTTTTGATCCTTGAACGATTCAGCAAAACGTCCACCTTCGCCGGCGCGAATCATCCATCCCTTTTTCATGTTTGTTACTCCTGACAACGACCTTGGTGCTGCATGGCTGTGACAACAATAATTCGCATGCCGTTATGCCAGAGCCTGCTCAACAATGGCATCAGCCAAATGCATGTTTGTCTGCTGCGACTGCCGTATTGAAAGCACTAGCTGATCACATAGCAACATCAGGTCTTTTACTTTTGATACTATCCGGTGCTGTTCTTCCATGGGGGGTTGGGGTACAGGTATCTCCTTTAATCTGGCCGCCTTAATTCCCTTTGCTGTAATCCCTGTGGCGTTATGCTGGAGCTGTTGCTGAAAAACAGGAGACATGATCATTAGTTTCAAAAATTCTGCACACTGCTTTTCGTGCAGCTGGAAGCAAATAGCTCTTTGAGCCAACGCAAATTTCTCGTCAATATCTATTATCGCAACGTTTCCAAGAGGTGCTTCAGGGGTGAACAACAGATCACCGACTCTTGGAAAACCTCGAGTCATCCATGAATCATATTCAGTCTCTGAAATAAACTCAGCAGGTTGAAGTGATATGTAACCAAAACGTACATTCTTAGCAGTGATTAAACGAATCCCATCAGCCTGTTTTGTTGGCGTCTTTCCACGATAATCAATAAATTTTGCAATATTTCCAAGACGAATAAACGCCCAAGAATCGGGAACACTCAGGTATTTTTCTTCATCCGAAATGCTTAGAGCAGCTTTGGTTTTTAGCTTTTCATCATGAAAAAGTCTGCTCTGCTCAGCAAATATACTCTTCAGCAACACATCTGCAGACTCATCCGTCGAACTTTGCGGCACTAGCTTACCAGTCACAGCCAACTGGATAATTGTTTGCTTCAGCTTGTTGATACTGTGTTCAGTAGTAAACAGAGTATCGAAATGGTCAGCAATCCTGCTCCAATTGTCAGTCGTCTCAGTTACCGTTTTGCTATTAGCTAATGACGCAAGAAGAGTATCCACCAGTGTCTCATGTGCTGTGATACTGTCGGCCTGCTGCTGCTCAAGCTGATCACAAAGCATCATTAGCTCTTGAACTTTGGCTACTATCCGATTTTTTTCTTCTACAGGCGGTATGGCAATTACACAACTACGCAACTGTGTTTTATTGATTGATGCAAGATTGGTGGTTTGCTTGCTTGAACCTGCAAAATATTCACGCGCAATAGGTCCATTTAGATACATTTCTAGCCATTGTTCACTCTGTTCATCAAGAAACAGCCGAGCTTTAAAAACATGATTCTGGTGTGCGATATATGGCAACTCACCAGACCATATCGCAGTCCGACCAACCTTATCCCAGTCACCTCCTTCAGTGATCAAAAGATCACGAGGCTTAACTTTGTATTTTTCTTTTTCCTCTACAGGTATTTCGACCTCTTTTATCTCAGTAAGATCAAGAGAACCACGCTGTACATTTGCAACACGAAGATAAGGTATAGACTCCAACTCACGACCAACCAGCTTACGGCCCTTGGTAATACCGCTCTGAATATCCACAATATCCTCAAAACGGACAAGCACCCATCCTGCAGGTAAGATAAAGGGTTGTTCATCATCTGTAATTGCTGGCAATGCCTTCTGCTTTTTGATCTTGCCTTCATCAATCAAGCGCACTTTTTCAATTGCTACTTTTTCCAGTAGCACTGAAGCCGGTTCATCATTTGAGTCCTGTGGCACTAACTTTCCGCGCACAGCCAAGTCCAAAATCAGCGCACGCAGTTGTTTTATGCCATGAAGATTCAGCTTGTTGTTACTCCCTCGGCCAACACTTGATTTTTGGGTATATGCGCTAGCCCACAAATCCAGGTTGTCAGTAATTAAAGAGTTCACAATCAGGAAACCTTGCAACCATTATTGCTCAAAGCAGCATTGAGAATATCCTTGAGCTGATCACGAATAGCAGCCATGTCCTGCTGTTGACGTGCATAAGCTTGCAACAGCTCATCAGGGTCATGACTAACTTGTTCACCTACATGCGGATTCTTAATGTCCAGGTTGTAGTTCCGGGCCTTAATTTCTTCAATGGAAACAGTCCATGCCTGCGCGTTTTGCTCACGACTGACGAAACCATCTGCTTCACACCCCCACCACGCAATCTCCGGTGTGAATTCCTCATATTTCATTGGTCGAGTTTTACTGTAATTTTTTACACCCTTCGGATAAGGATGCTCGTAGTACCAAACCTGCTCGGTCGACTGCCCCTTGGTGAAAAACAACAGGTTAGTCTTAATGGTGGTGTATGGGCTAAACACACCATTAGGCAAACGCACGATGGTGTGCAAATTACATTCGGTCAGTAACTTTTCTTTAAGGCGGGTTTTCATACCTTCGCCAAATAAGAAACCATCAGGCAAAACGACTGCTGCGCGACCACCCGGTTTGAGCAGATGGATGAACAGGGTCATAAACAGATCAGCGGTTTCACGAGTACGAAACGCTGTCGGGAAGTTTGTTTCAATGCCGTCTTCTTCCATGCCTCCAAATGGTGGATTGGCAACAATCACATCCACACGCTCTTTAGGTCCCCAGTCACGCAAAGGTCGAGACAGCGTATTGTCATGCCGGATGTTTGATGGCACATCAATGCCATGCAGGATCATATTCGTCGTCGCCAGCAGATGAGGCAGAGGTTTTTTCTCTACACCGAAAATACTGCCCTGCAGTGCCTGCTCTTCCTCAGGATTACGAACGTAGTTTTTACGCTTATGCTCAATAGCACACGTTAAAAAGCCGCCCGTACCGCAGGCCGGATCCATCACTCTGTCCGTCAGTTTCGGATCAACGCGATTAACCATAAATTCGGTGACCGGCCGTGGTGTGTAAAACTCACCAGCGTTACCCGCATTTTGCAGATCACGCAAAATCTGCTCGTACATATCCCCGAAAGCATGACGTTCCCGCGCCTTGTTGAAATCCACTGCGTCCTGAATCTTGTTCAGCACCTGACGCAGCAACTGGCCGGACTTCATGTAGTTGTAGGCATCCTTGAACACATTACGGATTACAACGGCACGCTGGTCACCTTCGCGTCCCAGCAGCTCCTGCAACTCGGGGAAAAGCTCATTGTCGATGAACTTTTTCAACTCATCACCAGTGATACCCTCCGGATCAGCAGCCCAGTTTCGCCAGCGCAATGCTTCAGGAATTGGTGACTCATAATCGTCTTCCAGCAGTTCCCATTCCTGTTCACGATCATCAAAAATTTTGAGAAACAGCATCCAGACAAGCTGTCCAATACGCTGGGCGTCGCCGTCTACACCGACATCCTTACGCATAATGTCTTGAATGGATTTGATACTGGATGAGATGGACATGAAAACACTTACTTCCTAAAAATATGCTCGCGGTGGTGCTGCAGGTAAGGCAAGTGGCTCGGCTCAATCATGCTCAGTTGCATGGCTGAATGGATGCCGGCTGCATTTGCATCACTGGATAGTTCCGGACTGATCAGAATATCGCCATTATCCAGAAAGCTGATAAGACCACTGTCAAATGCGGCGTCAAGATTAGCTGACAGTAGCAACCCATTATACAGGTCGAGACGTTCTGTGTTTCTGGAGTCTCGCCAGGGTTTGATATGCGATGCTTTAAGCAGCTCCGGCGCTGTTATACCGGTTACTGCACATTTTTTCCAATAGCCAAGCAGGTGCTGACGAAACAAGCCCTGCCCAACTCTAGCATCGACCAATGCCTGACGAACCGTTTCAGCATCATAACCTGGGCCAGTGTCATTTTCGTTTGCATCAACAGTATCACCAACCAATACTGAAACGAATTTATTTAAAGCTAATGTACTCTCCACACCAACTTCGTAGCCATAATACATATGATCGCTTACAGCTGTTTGATCTATTGGGAATGCCCCCATATTTGAGTTTTTGTAACGACCAAACCAATTAATAGTCACACCCGAAAGGCCGTCAAAATGGGTTCTGACAGTCCTATTATCCGGATGTATCAATAAAGGGTTATACCTTCCCTCAACAAAATCTTTCTGGCTTTTATTACTTGGCGTTTTTACGTACACGACCAAACTCTTACGACTATATTCGTGTATTCGCTTATTGGGTCGGGTCAAACGAAAACCGATTTTTACTAATTCCCTTTCAATTTCTGCAGAGTTCAACATCAGCCGTACAATGCCTCCTCAAGTTCCTGTATGGCTTCCTGATACTGTTTTTTACCACCAAAGCAGTGAACCAACTGGAGCGGTGTTCCCAGCTTTGTAAAAGGTTCCAGCTTGAGTATTTGCATATCCTCAATATGCTCAATACCAGTATCAGCATACTTCTCCAGCAAAGCCTCTAAAACCTTACGTGCCTCACCTTCATACTTGGTGAAGTAATTTTTCTTTTTGACATTTTCAGCCCGTTCACGTCGAGTCAACGGCGGCTTGTCAAAAACGATATGACAGATCAGGTCAAACGGGTCGAGTTCGGCACCATATTTTTTACTGACGTCTGCCTGCAGCTCGTCCCATAAAACACCCTGCTCAGCCAGCTCCTGTATGATGACATTTTTCTTTTCCGCACTGGTCCAGCTGCGCAAAAAGTCATCCATGCTGGCATACTGTTTACTGACACAGCTGCGGGTATAATCGTGCATGGACTCAGTAATCAATTTGCCATCCGAATCCAAATACTGAACACGCTCACCGACAATATTAACTGGCTCCCCCTTGATGTAATACTTCTGCTTCGGTTCGCCATCACCGCCAGCTGTATCATCACCAGGTTCGAATGGACCACCTGATATTCCTCCATCTGTGTCGTCATCATTAACATCAGGAAGGCCATCATCAGGGGGGTCTACAGGATCATTTGGACTCGGGTCATAAACCTGGACGGGATCACCATCAAAGTTGCTGTCGGCAAATAGTTCTGTCGCCTTTTTGAAGTCCATGATGGTGAACCAGTACTTATCGTAATCCTCATCAATCCGGGTTCCACGACCGATTATTTGTTTAAATTCCGTCATCGACTGGATGCGCTGATCTAACACAACCAGTTTGCAGGTTTTGGCATCAACACCTGTCGTCATCAGCTTGCTGGTCGTAGCAATAACGGGGTAGCGAGACTCAGGATCAATGAAATTATCCAATTCAGCCTTGCCTTCATTATTGTCTCCCGTGATACGCATAACGTATTTCGAGTTTTCCTGAACACGCTGTGGATTCAGATTAACCAACGATTGTCGCATACGCTCGGCATGATCAATGTCATCACAGAAGACAATCGCCTTCTGAAATTCATCGGTTTTCTGCAAAAACTCCGTGACCTTCATTGCTACCAGATCAGTGCGCTCATCAAACACAATGCTTTTGTCGACATCCTTCTGGTTGTAAATACGGTCTTCGATCAGATTGCCATATTTATCCTTCTGCCCTTTTCGTGGACGCCAGCCCTTCAGGTCAATATCAAAATCGACACGAACAACCTTGTATGGCGCCAGGAAGCCATCCTCAATACCCTGCTTGAGTGAGTAGGTGTAAATCGGTTTGCCGAAGTAATCGATATTGGAAACTTCCTTGGTTTCCTTCGGCGTTGCAGTTAAACCGATATGGGTCGCGCCAGAAAAATAATTCAATATTTCTCGCCATGCGGAGTCCGCTTTTGCACTACCTCTGTGGCACTCATCAATGATGATCAGGTCAAAAAAATCCGGCGAAAACTGCTTGTAAATGTTCTTTTCTTCTTCACTGCCAGTGACTGCATGATATAGCGAAAGGTAAATTTCGTACGACTTATTGATCTGCCTCTTGCTGATTTTGGTCATGGCCTGACCAAAAGGTTTGAAGTCATTGTTCTTGGTCTGATCGACCAATATGTTGCGGTCTGCAAGAAACAAAATACGTTTCTTCTGACGTGACTTCCAGAGCCGCCAGATAATCTGAAATGCTGTATATGTCTTGCCAGTCCCGGTAGCCATAACCAGTAAAATACGATCTTGGCCCTTGGCAACGGCTTCAACGGTACGGTTTATCGCAACAGCCTGATAGTACCTTGGTGTGCGACCAGAACCGTCGTCATAATAGGGCGCTTCTACGACAGGTACTGAGGCATTATCAAGCTGCTTCCAGACACAGTAACGTTTCCAAAGCTCTGCAGGCGCGGGAAATTCTTCAAGACCAAGTTCGGTTTCTGTTTGAGAGGCATTGCCTGTACGGTCATGAAACAGAAAGCCGTCTCCATTGCTAGAGAAGACAAAAGGCACATCCAATGCTTCTGAATATGCGAGAGCCTGTTGCATACCTGCACCAATTGAATGCTTGTTGTCTTTCGCCTCAACAACTGCAATCGGCTGATTTTTCTGGTGGTACAGTATGTAGTCAGCCCTACGCTTTTTTCCACGCGTATGGAGCTTTCCGCGCACCATGATGCGCCCAGCCGTGAATGTCACTTCTTCTCGAATCTGGGTGTTAATATCCCAGCCAGCCTGAGTGATAGCAGGCGTGATGAACTTCGTACAAATATCGCGTTCACTCAGCCGCTGCTTCTGGCGCTTATCCAAAGCAATCTCCTGCCCCTGAACCACACACTGTCGTTTAGTGTGCCTATGTTAATTCAGGTTCACAGGTAGATATATAGAGGTCTCACCACAAACAACTTCATCAAACAACGTGCGTTGACATGACAAAGTAACACTTGCCAGTCATTTTGATGATATATATCAATCAAAAGCCAAACCCAGATAGACGACACCTATAAATAATCGTGCTGTTTCAGATTTTTTTAGATTTGTCATTATTAAATTTAATAATTCTTTCTTGTTTTCGTTATTAAAATCCATAAAAATTCAGCTTCATTGCAAAATTTCACAATGAAATTTGCTTGAACCTTTACAATTCCCTCAGGTTTTTTATTTATCAAATATATGGCAGTCTTAAATCGTCATAACAAAACATCGGATGTTTATATGAAGATCGATTACGATACTATCAAAGACATTATTGCTAATACGGAATATGAAAGTGAGCAGGTTGCTCTACTTGCTGCAGGGCAACATGCTATTGCTGACTTCAACACTATGAAGGTCTCTATTGGGCAATTCGAAAAGGAGGACAGTCTCAAGGCTATAAAGCTTAAAAAACAATATGATTTGGCATACAAGAACTATGAACGCATCTATCGGTACATTGCGAATGGCACGTTGCTAGCGAGACCTGAGCAAATATCGCACCCAGATGGCACAACACGCACACTGTATTGGATCAGCGCTGAAGAGGCACACAACTTCATCTTCGAAGTTATAGGAAACGCAGAGGCTCTCAGCAACTGCAACCCAGAAAGCATGCATGATTACATACGAAGACTGCGCACAAGACATAGTCAGTCTCTTGAGCAACCAGGGATGAACCGTTGCCTTTTCGATGATGAAGACTAGCGCCGCGAAAGGCAGAAAACAACAACTTCTATAACTTCAACAAAAAAACAGGGGGCTTAATATTGAGTAAGCTATAAGCTTTTCATATGCAAAAAACCTTAAGGTTTTACATATAGCGGCATTTAATCCAATTTCGCAAAGGAGGTGTTGTGCAATCACACAGCGTTCCCTGGCAGTGAAGGCTTTTTATCAAAAATAAAAATTTAACTGCTGGGCATGCTGGAAAATAAAACACAATTCTAATCATACAAAATCAGACTGATAAGTTACGTTATTATCCTTAAAAGGTAAATATTTATATTGATGAGACACATTTTGATTTCGT
The DNA here is from genome assembly GCF_018263925.1 of Kistimonas asteriae. Lineage (GTDB taxonomy): Bacteria > Pseudomonadota > Gammaproteobacteria > Pseudomonadales > Endozoicomonadaceae > Kistimonas > Kistimonas asteriae. The sequence continues at coordinate 246,152 of NZ_JAEVHF010000002.1, read as the reverse complement.
AATCGGGCTAGTATTCAGCTCTATAAAAGCGCATGCCTCGCAGATACAGGCATTGCTGTTCTTAACAGTAAGATCAAAATATAAGGATGTGTAAATGATAGATAAGGACCTAAACGGGCATCGCGATCACAGACTTGGTTATTCCGTACGAGAGGCTGCCAAACGATGTGGTGTGTCCACTGAATTCCTGAATAAACTGAGGTCACAAGGAGCAGTCAACGGCGTCACAGGACCACAATTCATCAAGATCGGCCGTAAGGTCATCTATCCATGTAGTGACCTTGACAACTGGTTTAATGAGTTTGTCAAAGTCCGAACACTGGCAGAGCTAGAACAAAAGTAATTACATCAGGCTCGTTCAGTAATCAGCCGTTATGTACGAGCCCACTATACCAACCTGTCAGCAATCGCGTTTCACACAGTGCTGAACATACTGACAACAACAAACAGACCAATGATGACCTTATGGATACCGCAGACCAAAACAAATTACGTGTGGTGCCCTACATGCCTGAACTAAAAAAACTGACTGGATCAGTAATCAGTGCAATTTTACTAGCCCAACTCTGGTACTGGTGGGAACGTCGATCAGGCCCATTGCTGTACAAAACAGATAATGAACTGGCAACAGAGTTAGGGATAGGTGTGAAAGCAATGCGCAATGCCAAAAAATTACTTATCGACAAACACTTCGTCACTACCCGTAACCAGGGCATACCGCAGCGCACGTACTACAAGGTAATGTTTTTTCAACATAACTTAGAAATGAAGTTAGCCGAAAGGGATAAATTTAAATGTTCAGAAGAGCAAGATGATTCGTCCCAAAAGACCAATATGTATACCCCAAACGGGGAAACTAATTCATACAATACACATAAGAATACTCAAAAGATGACAACAGAAAAAAATTCAAAAAGTGCATTTTCAACGCACGCTCGAACAAACGGCAACTCACTTTTATCTGCATTCTTATCCAGGTGGCAAACAATCATTGATCAACAAGACTGGCCGCTTCACCTTGCATGGCATCAACTCTCACCTGAGCTTGATGAGCAGATTATCAGCACAATAGACGAATATGGGGGCATAGATGCTCTGATGTGTGAGCTTGAGGCACGCTGTAATCGAATCGCTTCAGACGACCCTTGGCGTGAATTTATCGAGCATCCAGTAAACTTACCCTTCTTGCTGAATGCCGAACCAATATAGGACTAGGTAAATACAAACGAACATATAGCCAACTAGATATAAACATACAGCCAACTAAACGCGAACTAACCCCATTCACGTATATAGCGGGGCATCACGATCAGCAAAGCCCCGTACAACTTTCTACTCGGACAATAGCTGACCTTTGTCCGTCTCAGACTGCTGTCTTTTCTGCAGTCTCTTATTAAGCGCATTAATTGCTGTTTCTTTGTTCTTAGGTGCCAAGTGCGCATACTTCAACGTCATATCAATGGATTCATGGCCCAACAATTCGCGCACACAGTTCAGATCGACCCCTTCCATAACGAGATGGCTTGCAAATGAATGTCGTAAATCGTGAAAACGGAAATGTAAATCCGGATCATAGGGTGCATACAGTTCAGCGGTTTCACGCACAGACGTCCACGCAGAGTTAATATTGTCTAACTTGTCGCCTGTTTTTGGACTGCAAAATACCAGCAGGTGTGCGGTGTTCTGTTTACGCCACTTACGCAACACATCGTAGGCCTCGTCAGTCATTGCAATGTGTCTTGTCTGACCGTTTTTACTGCCCTGACCGTCGACCGTGATACTCCGGTTACTCCAATCGATATGCTTCCATTGGAGGTTAAAAATTTCTCCGATTCGCATACCTGTATTCAGAGCTAATAGCACCATTGGTCGAACATGGTCAGCAAACTCGCCATCCAGTCTTTCCAGCGGTGGCTTGTGACGATCCAACAACCACTGATTAAACCGATCACGTCGTTGGCGTAAATCCTTTTCACGGGCCATCAGAGAGGCTCTCAGACGATGTTCCTCATCGTCTGACAAATACCGAATACGCTTCTTTTGATCAACCTTAAGCTTTTTGAAGCCTCTCAGGGGCGATTCATCAATCACACCCATTTCAACGGCTTGAGTCAAAATGCCTGACAGCCTATTAACATCACGATTGATGCAGCTTGGTTTCAATCCTTTGGCTAATTGTCTTGTCCGCCACTCAGTCACACGCTTCACCGTAATATCAGTTAGTGGCAGATTGAACCAGCCCGTAAACAGGGCACGAACCCTTTTGATATTGCCCTCCCAGGACTTACGGTGCTGTTTTGCCCAAGGCAGGTAAATCTGCTCAACAAAAACGCCAAGTGTACGGCTGCGACTCTGTCTTTCGGCCTGTCTGTCGAGGATACGTTGCTGCTGAATATCAACACCCTTGGCAACCTCACCCAACTTAACCCTGGCTTCCTTTCTTGCTTCAGCTGGCGTCATCACCGTCTCACGGCCCAGTTTATAATCAACCCTGCGCTTGGTGGCCGGCAAAATGTAACTGACGTAATAAGTCTTGGTTCCGGTTTTACTAACGAGCAAATACAAGCCCTTCTGCCCTTCATCCCAGACCTTATAATTTTTATCTTTGATAATTAAATTGCTGATTACAGTGTTGGTTAAATTTTGTCGATTGTGGCTCCTGCCCATCATTCAATCCCTGTATTTTCTGCAGTGAACGACCACTGCCTTGTTATTTTGCTTTTTCCACTACATTTCCACTTAATCCTAAACAACCCAAGACAACACCATACAACAGGAAACAACAAACACACCTTTAAATAATCCTTATTTTTCAATGTGTTAAGATAAATATAACAATTACTGAATTGTCTGGAAATAACTGGGAATGTTAGGCCTGACGACACTCCGGAGGCAGAGGTCAGAGGTTCGAATCCTCTAGGGTGCGCCATAAAAATCCTCGCCTTAGTCTTCATCTCTTTTTCCTACATTTCCCCAGGTCTTCAATAGTTAGTCATAAGACACGATCAGAGTTCCTATATTCATCACATCGTTCACGCGTCAGTCGCCCATTACATTCGGCAACCTGTAAGCAATTGAAACCATAGTCTACATGCAGGTTTTGTGGTTAGATGCTTGATCGAATCGTCGATAACACGAGCCCTTAATCAACAAACAAAATATAGAGTTAATCTTGAATGGATTTCTCACCAATAATAAAAAATGTGTTCGCTACATTTGCCTACTTCATACCACTACTAATCATAATTGCAGTAGCCAAGTCTGCATGGTTCAAAGGAGTTCTTGGTGAATTCATTGTAAACACAGTTATTAAACTCCTGTTAGACAAGCACAAATACCGGCTCATAAAGAACGTAACGCTGCCAACAGAGAAGGGCAGCACTCAAATAGATCACATCATTGTGTCAGAATTTGGCATATTCGTGATTGAAACTAAAAACATGAAGGGCTGGATATTTGGCTCAGAAAACCAACAGCAATGGACTCAAAAAATATTCAAACATACAAGCAGGTTTCAAAATCCACTACACCAGAATTACAAACATACCAAGGTGTTGGCCTCACTCCTGAACATTGATCCAGATAATCTGTTCTCTGTAATCGTTTTCGTGGGAGACAGCATCCTCAAAACACCGATGCCTGAAAATATAACCTACGCAGGCGGCTTAATCCGCTTCATCAAGTCAAAAACAACACCTGTGCTTTCTCGCTCTGAAGTGAGCGGGGTTATAAAGCAGATCAATACAGGCAAGCTTGAGCCAGGCTATAAAACTAACAAAGCGCATGTTGAGCATGTAAGGGAAATCAAACGCAAAAAATCATCTGAAAAACTTTGCCCAAAATGCGGAAGCAACATGGTTCTGCGTACGGCCAAAAAGGGTACGAATGCAGGCAGTCAGTTCTGGGGTTGCAGCCAGTTTCCCAAGTGCAAGGCGGCAGTCCGCCACATAGCCACTGAATCAAGTGAAGTGCACTAAACTGCAAAGTCACTTAAAAGCTTTTCAGCAATACTTCCATAAACCAGCTGACAGGTAGTGATTTATCTTAACCAAGTGGCAGCATGTAATCGGTCGTATTGATACGTATGCGCCTATCATAAACCTCCAAATATCTCCCTTTATAAACAAAGACCTCCTGCCTGCGCTGTGGTGGACGCAGGCAGACAGGTACTCTCTGGCCTCTACAGCGCATTACGCCATGCATTGCACGTCTCATGAGCCCATCAACAGACGTCACTCACAGAACCCGACGCCCACCTTTCTTCTGACTCCCATCTTCCAGGCTATACCTGTAAGCCACCTACCCTCTTCTGAACAATTTTCAGTATTTATATTAATAAATACCGATTTCTTTCCTATTGTATGTGTCTGTGCGATTTACCGGTTTTCAATAACCCATGAAATTGATTTCATTATTAGCTCAGACGCCTCATGCACGTTAAACCGCTGAACTCCTGCTTTAAGGATTACCTGTCTCCTGTCATCGGACTGGTCACGCTGTGCTTGGCTGTCCTGTTGATTTTTCAGCCGGATCGGTTGCCCATGAATTCCGTGGTACTCGCCATCTTCATGATGGTGGTACTGTGCCTGGTCAGAATGCCGGTCGCAGTTGCCCTGATCACCGCGGCGCTGGCCGGCGGCCTCCACAGTGGCATGAGTATTCCGGAAACCATCAACGCCATGAACGACAATCTGCTGATCGGTGCTCAGGTCGGTATTACCTATGTCATGATTGGCGCGCTGGCGGTCGCCATTGCCCGGAGTGGCCTGATTGATCTGCTGGCCTGCAAGTTGCTGGCTTCAGCCAATCAGCCATCAGCCTCCGCTTCGGGTGGCTTCAAACTGAAAGTGTTGTTGTATGGCATGTTTATTGGGGCATCGGTGCTGTCGCAGAACCTGGTGCCCGTCCATATTGCCTTTATTCCGGTGATGGTTCCGCCGCTGCTGGGCGTCTTTAATCGGTTGAACATTGATCGTCGTGCGGTTGCCTGTGTCCTGGTCTGCACCATCAGTATCAGTTACCTGTTAATTCCCCTTGGGTTCGGCGCCATTTTTCTCAACGACATTCTGTTGGCAAACCTGAACGCCACGGGGGTGGATTACGGGCTGTCAGTCACAGCCACCATGGTACTGAAAGCCATGGTGCTGCCGGTCAGCGGCATACTGTGCGGGATGGTAGTTGCCGTTTGCATCAGTTACCGGAAACTCCGCGTTTATCAATCCACGCCCCAGCAGACATTGGCAGCGGCTCCGGTCACACCGAACATCAAACCGTTTCAGCTGCTGATGACCCTGCTGGCCCTTGCCATCGCCCTGGCCGGTCAGCTGTTCTTCGACTCGCTGATTGCAGGCGCACTGCTCGGTTTTATCACGCTGTCCTTTTCCGGCATTTTCCACTGGCATGAGCAGGATGACATTTTCACGCAGGGGCTGCGGATGATGATGCAGATCTGCGTCATCATCACCATTGCCTCCGGCTTTGCCGGCGTGCTGAAAGCCACCGGACACATTGATCCCCTGGTGCAGGCATCAGCCCAGGCGATGGGCGACAACCAGATGCTGGCCGCCATAGTCATGCTACTGGTCGGCCTGTTGATCACCATCGGTTTCGGGGACTCGTTTGCCAGCGTGCCGATTCTTGCGCCGATCTATATCCCGCTGTGTATCAACATGGGTTTTTCCCCCATGGCAACCATTGCCCTGCTCGGCGCCTCTGCGGCACTGGGCGACGCCGGTTCACCCGCATCAACCCTGACACTGGGGGCTTCTGCCGGCCTGAATGCCGACGGCCAGCACGACCTGATTAAAGATTCCATTATTCCCACCTTCCTACACGCCAACACCGGCATGGTGATATTCGCCTGGCTGGCGGCGATGATCCTTTAAGTGCAGCCAATACCTGTTCTGACTACACCCAATGTGTGTTTAAAACTGTCAAGCGTTATCGCTGTTTATTGCTCATCAAACCGTGCACAGCCAAATGCCCTTCCACGAGCCGTTCACAGTCCGCGTCCTCCAGATGAATCGTCCCCATCTGCAGCACGTAGCCGGTACTGCTGTCATCAGACAGCGGTAACCGACAACGCCAGCCATTCCCCGGTTCCACAAAGAGTGCTTTCGTGTCGTCACGGCTTTCCAGCTGAAACAGGCCCAGGTCATCCGTCAGTGAAGGCGCCAAGCCGCCGTTAATGCGGACATCTGCCAATGGGCGCCCCTGCAGCATCAGGCGGCCAAACAGCAGTCGCAGGGGAATCGCCGCATAATCGAGCGTCACGACATTGCCCGGGTAGAGTGTGACATTGCGCTCACGCTCATCAAGCTCATACAGCGTGGCTGAGCCAGAACTGAGGCTGATTCTGTACTGCCGGAAAGGCGGTAACGGGATGACCGAAGGCCGCCCTGCCACCGCATAACCTCTGCGCTGACCGTCCACCCGAACATCAAAGGCATCCCCGGGCCGCCCCCCGACCTGTACCACCAACGCGCTGTCTGCCGGATGCTCACCGCCAACAGCCAGGGTCGCGCCATCTGTCAGGAAGCTGGTATTGAAGCTGGCAGCATAAAAGTTCGTCCAGCCCGAATCACTCTGTATCCGATTGACGCTGAGGTCACCACGCCCCCAGCGGTTACCCGCCTGCAGCCGTGCATTGTACCGGTCATCCCCGTCGCCGAGTTCCGCACCGACATCCGCTCGCACGGAACTGTTCCACAGGTCACGGTCATCCCAGCTCGCCGAGACCACCAGGTTATCCTGCCGGTCGCGGTCGCCCTCCACGTCCCACACTTCCGCCTGAGGGGTTGCCCGCCAGATCCAGTGGTCGCTGCGTCGAACCAACTCCACTCCCAGCAGTGCAATTTTCGTATTCCCTGAACGGCTGATGGCCAGGCTCAGGTCAATGTCGTAATCCGGCGCGCGGTAAAGGTTCACCCGGTAGTCCAGCCCTTGGCTACGGTAAACGTTCCCACCGCTCTGGTGATTATCGTTATACCGGTAACTGAGTGTGCCCGTAAGAAACGGTACGCTGACTGACAGGTTATCCTGCCGGAAGCCATTGCCCAGCAGTGCAGTCTGCTCCGCCTCATCAATGGACACCGGTGCTCCCCGCCGCCACAACCGGCGATAACTGCCATTCGCCGAGAGTATGCCCAACCGGAGACGGCCGAACAGGTTAACCCCATGGTCGCCGTTATCCGCCAGCATCACCGAGGGGGACACCTCATAGTGATAACCGATATGAAACAACCCCATCTCCAGCAAACGGTCATTCTGGTCTGCCGCGACTGCCAGGGTGCCTGCAAGGGTACCCGCCAGGCGTCGGCTGACACCGGCGCGGGTCAACCATTGGTCGGTGGCTGGAGGCAGGGTATCCGTAGTATTACGATCCAGCACCCGCCCGGTTTCGGCAAAATACTCCCATTCACCTTCCGGCGGCAGCTGGAACTGTTTGGCGAAGAAACGGGTTTCCCGGCTGATCACCTGCCCGCTTTCACTGAGTATGACTATCTCAATGTCATAGGCGCCGGCGGGGAACGATGAAGTATCCAGCTGCTGGTTGCCCGCATCCAGAAACCAGGAAGTGATCAGGCGTCCGTCCCGAAAGATTTCGACCCGTCCCCGAGTAGGCAGGAAGACGTCCAGTGGAGTGCCACCGGTGTAGTCCGTATCCGTCCGGGTATTGTCCGATGTTGCCAGCCGGGCGCCCAACAGGGTTCTGTCCGGCGTAAAGCTGAGCCCGAAGGCACTGCTGCCGATCATGCCTGCGCTGTATTCCATACCGGCAAAATTGCGGCGGACAAAAAGATCGTTAACCTGAAAATGCAGGTTGCGGGAGTAGTCCCAGTTCACGTGCAGGCTGTTCTCCCGCCAGGCAAATTGGCTTAAACCGGACAGGGTGTAATCATCCCCACGGTCTTCAGCGCTGGAGCCGGCCCAGACCCCGTTCAGGTTCTGCATCAGGGAAAGCCCCGCATCGGACGGTGGCAGATAACGGTGTACGTCCGCCGCCCGTGTATACAGAAACTGTCGATTGACGAATACATCCAGCCGGAACCGGCCTTCATTAAAGATGACGCCGGCCACCACCGGTTGCAGCAGGCCGCAGTCCTCGGTTTCCTGCGGGGGACAGACTTCGCTACTATGGGTTTGGAGCTCTCCGGTGAGTGTGGCCTCAATCAGCGCCGGGTCTGTCAAATCACTGATCAGCCGAATCACTTCCGCCGGATTGGAGAGGCGAATCCATGCCGGTGTGTAGGTCGCGATCTGCGCCGTCAGGTAACGATTGCCGTAGTAGATATCCACCAGAGAACGCTGGGGGATGGCAAGGTCTGCAAAGCCTGCCGGCGGATCCAGGCTGGCCAGAAAAACCGGTTCTTCAGCAAAACCATGATGAGAGGAAAAGCACGCCAGAACGCCTAGAACTATCCATTTTATTCCTGTTGGAACGCGCTGCACGGGAGGTCTTCATTCACACCGTCACGATCAAACTTACTTGGCTGTCACGGTCAGGGTGAGTACGTCGTTATACGTTCCGCGGGGCACGGCCCAGAGATTGGCCTCCGGTATCACCAGCTTCAACGTAGCAACATCTCCACTTGCACCACCACAGTCCATTTGCGTGGTATTGGCGCCAGTGCCTGCCACATCAGTACCTGATGTCAGTGTCGTAAGATTATCTGTCGCATTCTTTACTGCTGCATAGAGAACGTCATAGATGATGGTTTTTCCATTGCCCTCTAGCTGAAACTTGTTGGCTGCCGAGGGGTTACCACTTGCCACATTGATATCGTATTGGGCATTTTCGTTGTTGGTATAGATACAGAAATTCTGCGATTTACTGAGATCTCCCCTGGTATTCGGATCATAGGTAAAACTGACACTCGCAAGCCCGGAAATTTGCACAACAGTCGGCATGGACAGCTCGACCGGCACAGTGCCTCTGGACGTAGGACCCAGTTGGCCATCGGTTGCAGTTCCCTCTGCTGCCAGTACATTGGCAGCTAACCCGCAGAGCAAAACACCAGAGACGGTTTGATGCAAAACGTTCATAGGGTACAGACTCACTGGACATGGCCTTAGTGGCAAAGACCATAATATTCAGGGTATTAATAGGCTAAGAGCAGAAGAAACGGGACTAACTATAGACGCTCTCCACCAAGCCGACGCAATAATCCATAACTCAAAAACACAAAGGCAACGTCGTCCTTAACTAGAATGGATATTCGCGAACCGCTCAGAATCGAAATACCTATGAACAAAGGTCTTCGTAAATAATCGTGATGGCGTTAAGGCTGTTATTTGTTGCTGGTTTCCACATCCTGTTCACCCTGACAGCAGAAGCGGGCTTTGACTTTATCGGTTATGAAGCCAACCCCATTGACCTTTCTACAGCATCACGGAATGTCATCAGTTACCAGTTTTCAGCTGAATTTCGCTCAGCCTGCACCACGGGATGTACGGGCCCTCAAAACTACCGACTGGCATTTTCAGATCACTCCATCGGGAAAGGCTCCGGAAGTGCACCACCTATTTCTGAAGGAAAACTTGGCCAATTGATTAAGGGTAAGGTCAGATTTTCGACAACTGGCGACGGCACATCCAGCCAGTCAAAACGCTTTTCGCCGGGCAATTGGTCAGGTGAAATAAGGCTAAGATACAGCAACTCTGCAACAGCAACCTTCTCCCTGAGGCTACAGAAGAAAGCCTTACAGGCTTTGCTCGACAGCGGCCAAAACGCCCTGCAATTTTACTTGGCGGGGGAAGATGTCGAATCTGCTCACTATTACGACACACTCGCTATCAATATACCGCTTCGTGGTCAGGAATCCGTGCAGATCACCCGGTTGAAGGATATTACGCTCAATGGTGCAAATCTGTCCGGTACCTACCTTGATGCCAGCATCACAGCCTGCGTATACAGCTCAACCGGAAACATCCGGCTGGATATGGATGGCGCCAACGTACCGGGACAACCCTTTCAACTCAGTCGAACCAGCCGCTGCGATTCACCTGGCCATTGCGTCCCTTATATCGTACGAATCAAAACCCCTCACCATCCATCCTGGGTCGAATACCGGCAAAAAGGGGATCAGCAGACGCGCTGGGAGGCGAGCCAGGACGAACATTGCCATCAGGTGGATAACATCACCTTTCAGGTACGCATCACAGGACAGAGTCTTCAGGGTATTGCCGCCGGGCGCTATCAGGACACACTGACGATAACCGTCACCCCGTCCTGAGGTTAGATGCCGCCATAAGCCTACAGACGAATCACAACAATCCTCATCTACAAGCCTGAATGTCGATGTTCAGCAGGATCGAATTCAGGTTTTCATTCTTTCCACATTTCACGGATACCCAAACTTGCACAGTGTAACCTTCCGATCAGCCACCGCTTTGGTTATTACGAACATAATCGGTGCCGGCATCTTCACTACCACCGGATTCCAAGCCGCATCACTGGGTCATCCTGGGCTGATATTTACGCTATGGGTAGTTGGCGGTTTGCTGGCCTGGTCTGGCGCCATGTGTTATGCGGAGCTGGGCGCCATGTTGCCTCGTGCAGGCGCTGAATATGCCTACCTGAGAGAAACCTATGGCCCATCCTTAGGTTTCATGTCCGCCTTTGTTTCCCTGGTTGCCGGATTCTCCGCCCCTATTGCCGCAGCCCTTAAAGCTTTGGTCCGGTATTTGTCGGCATTTTTCCCGGCCCTTGATCAATCTTTAGTAGTCCTTGGATTCATCAGCCTGGAAGATCTGCTTGCAATAAGCATGGTATGGTTACTAATTGCTATCCACACCCGCAGTCTCCGCTTAGGCTTTGCCTTTAATGATCTCATCACCTTCTTTAAGGTGTCAGGTATCATTTTAATTATCCTGTTCGGTTTTGCCCTGGGAGACGGTAACCCGAATAACTTTGTGACCATCTCGCCGGAATTCCAGGAACTAGAGTTCACCAGCCTGATGTCAGCTTTTTCCGTATCCCTTATTTTCGTTATGTTTTGTTTCAGTGGCTGGAATGCAGCGGCTTATATCACCCATGAAATCAAATCACCGCAACAGACCTTACCCCGGGCGCTATTCACGGGGACACTGCTAGTAACCCTGCTCTACCTGGCACTGAATGCTTTGTTTTTTTACGGTGCAGATGTCAACCAGCTAGCAGGCGTCGTCGAGGTGGGCCTGGTGGTCTCCGAACAGTTGTTTGGTAAATGGGGCATCAAATTAACGGTTGTAGTACTCATTATTTCCATCTTTGCTTCAGCGTCTGCCATGACCATTGCCGGACCACGGGTTTATTATGCCCTTGGTCAGGATATGAAAAGCCTTTCATTTCTGGCGAAAACCAGACCTGACAGCTCTGTACCAGTTGGCGCACTGCTTTTGCAAGGTGTGATCACCACAACTATTATTCTATCCGCACGAATAGATCAGATTATCCAGTTTTCCGGCTTTACCCTGGCGTTGTTTTCCAGTTTGGCGGTTTCCTGCGTAATAGTGCTGCGCATACGTCATCCGGAAATGCCCCGCCCCTTCAAATTACCATTGTATCCACTGCCAGCTATTCTATTTTTGCTGATAAATGTCTGGATGATGGTCTGGAATCTGTTCAGTGAGTACTGGCTTGAATCACTGTTGTCACTGACCACTGTTGTAGTTGCCGCGTTGCTCTTTACCAGGCTTGATAGCAAAACTGCCAAGCCGCAATAAGGATTAGTCCGGCAGGACAACTTGATGTAAGCGTTGATTAACACTATGTGGTTGATTTATTTAATAGTAACCCTTACGTTAAGGACTCTAAGCTGGCCAAAATTCGCGAAACACAGGTTTCTCTTAAATGGCATCGAAGCCAACATGGGCACTAACATCGGCAGCGATATCATTTGTCTGGCTGCTACATCCTTGCTATGCCCCCTACCAAGACTTGCGTAATCCAGATTGCCGTCAGACTGCAACCGCAGATGATACATTAAAGCTCAACGTCCACCATTACAGGATTATCACGGCCTTCAACATTTTCTTCAGCACTTAAAGAGCTAAATGGGATTGACTCTTGAGGATTAGGCGTTCTTGTGGATGCGGAGAATGGAAGAGGTAAAGCTTGCCTGCCTTTACCGTATCGCCACAACGCAATACAGCCACATAAACCACCAAATACAACCACACTTACTCCTAAACCTACAAGAACGCCTGGCACCGTAACTATTGCAATCATACTGCCTGACCCGGTAGAGACCTGATTCGCATGTTCGCTAGCATTCGATTGTGAAGAATTGATGGAAGGCGTGGATGGAATACTCGATCCCCCCCTCAGCAAAGCGTCTTGCCCTATACGACAGCACATGTTTGTCAGCTTATCCCAACACTCTTTGTCGGGGATTTGCTCTTGATGTTTACACTTCCGATGCCTGTCGATCCTTGTTCTTTCAGACGTGCAGGTGAAAGGATCCTCGTCACGCTTATTTTTGCAACCACTATAACCGCTATACCCATTACATAGCGCACTTTCCGAGATACATTTTCCATCACCACAAGGAACTTCATTCCAGTCACATTTCAGATAACACATATCAGGAACTTCATCCTGATTGTTTAAACAGTCTTGATCATCATCACATAAATCACTTTGTCTCAGACAATGTCCTCCTGGATAATCACTAGTACTTTCACTTTCGCACCAGGGAACAATATCAACGGGGCTTTTACTCCGACAGAGATACTGACAATTATTACTATGTTTCTTTATTGTCGACACGTTTGCACAAGTGACTGCATGAATGTCATGATGTTTGGCTATTTTTAAAATCGACAACTCCTCCTGATGTCCACAACACGTTTTGATTAAATGTTTCGCTTCATAACGTCCTTCATCAACACCACTTTTGATGGTTTCATTGAATGTACTGGCACAGGCATCAAACCACTCATCTGAGCCATTATCACAATCTTTCTTGTCGTCGCATATCTGCTCTTTTTTAAGACACTTGGAATCATCATTGCACCGTATGTCACCGGCCAGACAGGCGCATGGTGGCCGTGATTCATCAGAACCGTCACGACAATCAAAGTCACCATCACACATCAAGTGTTTAGGGATACATTCTGTAGCATCACCACACAGGTAGCGATCACTCCCCTCACAATGATCCAGACACGCACCAGACAATTCATCCTCACCTTCAGAACAGTCGATTCGTTTATCACACACTTGGGCGCGACTGATGTGAGTTCCATTTTTGCACGGAAAATGAGTGGGCACTTCAGGGAAAGTTGATGAGGTTGCATTGTCAGAAGCAGGAGATGAATCTGTGGTATTACCCGTTTCCGTAGCTCCAGCCCCCACAAATGCAGTGGCTAAAAAACCACCCGCCAGCATGGTCGATGCGCCGCTGGACTGACGATTATTACCAAGATCTGCTTGGGGTTTAGAATCAGACTGACGACAAGACTTACCATTCACCAAACTCCAGACAAAATCATGAGCGTCTCTATCGTTCTCTTTCGCCCAGTCCCAAATAACATTCAATGCATCTTTTACCTGTAAATGTCCGAAACCTTTTTTTTCCAGCATGGATATCATTTTTTTCATTTGTTCCAGTCGCCGAAAAACATCTTTCTTGCTATCCGCTTTGGATCCTAATGACATAAACCATTCAAAATACCCCATCTCTACCCGCTTATGCTCGCTAAACAAGTAGTCGCTGATTGTTTCAGCTTCTTGATAACCGCTCTCGTATTCTCTTTTCACTGCATCCAATAATTCTGTTACCGGGACGTCATAAGACATCAACGCTTTAACCAAAGGGTCAGTACTGAATTGACCATATGTCAGATGACTTCCTGGTTTTGATGCCCTTTCCGCTTGTGTTGTTTCTACCTTTGAAAATCTTGCTGTGTTTAATCCATTCACATCAGGATGACCTGATTTGCGAGCAGCGCCTTTTATTAAAGCCGAGTGATTAACGCTTAAACCAGTCGTCTGACTTTGCCCTGCATTGCCAGATAGGCGCTTCACTTCCCACCTTGAAGCAAGTTCCTCCTTAGCACAAAGACTACTCACATCATGAGAAGACGTGTGCATATTAGCAGGTGGCAATGAAGACAATTTTACGCCTGACATAATGAAATTCCCCATTAATATTGTAACTAAACATCAACGAACAATCGTGCTAGATTTCATTTAGAAAAACATTAACGAGCCAGTTAATCTACGTGACCGTTTTATTCATTCTTTACTATTACTTTGGTAAAAAACAAATAGCTTAAATAGCCACACTCCAGCCAAGGACAAACGCATTTATAAAAACGTATTTTAATAACAACAATAACGGCTAATCCTTGACTATTATTGCTTCCTTATTTCAGAAGGATTGTCATCCTATGCCTGCTCTACACATAATGAGCCATACCGGGCAAGCCATTTCGCTACCCCATGATCTATTACAAAAACTGGCATCTCATTTGAGAGGAACTCTATTACATCAGGAAAGCGAAGAGTATGAGCATGCACGGCAAGTATGGAATGGCCTGATCAATAAACACCCGGCATTGATTGTCTGTTGCCATGACCCTGAAGATGTCATGACAGCGGTCAACTTTGCCAGAACTCATAACCTATTGCTGGCTGTACGTGGCGGTGGCCACAGTGTTGCCGGGCACTCCACCTGTGATGGCGGGATGGTCATTGACCTCTCCCGAATGAACCATGTCTCTGTTGATCAAGCTTCGCATGTCGTTCATGTAGAGGGTGGCGCCACACTGGCCGACATGGACAAGGCAACTCAGGCTGTCAGTCTGGTTGTTCCCGCTGGCGCTGTCTCGGATACTGGCATCGCCGGACTGACGCTGGGCGGCGGCATTGGCTGGTTGAGAAACCTGTGGGGGCTGACCTGTGACAATTTGCTCTCTGCAGACGTGGTTACCGCAGACGGCCAATGTATAACGGCAAGTCATACCGAGCATCCCGACCTGTTCTGGGCACTGCGTGGAGCAGGCGGCAATTTTGGTGTTGTGACGCGCTTTACCTTTCGCGCTTATCCACTTAAGCCGGATGTCTGGTTCACCGCCGTCTACCACGATGGGCGACATATGAAAGAGGTGCTGCAATTCTACCGGGAGTATTCCGCCACCGCACCCGATGAAATCAGTACGGCGGCAGTCTGTGGACAGTTTCCTCCAGGATCAAAAGACTTTCCCCCCGAATTGCACGGCCACCCTTATGTGATGATTGTCGGTATGTATGCCGGTTCAGTCGAACAGGGACAAAAGGTCATGCAGCCACTGCGTGATTTCCGTAAGCCACTGATTGATTTCAGCAAGGCCACGACGTACCTGGAGGCTCAACAGTTCTTCGACGATGCCTATCCGGCAGGTGAACTGTGCTACTACTGGAAATCACTGTTCCTGGCGGAACTGAGCGATGACGCTATCGATACCATTGTCGAGTACGCCGCCCGACAACCGTCATCACTCAGCGGTATTGAAATTCTCTACAGCGGCGGTGCCGTGACGCGACTGGATGACGATGCCTGCGCCTTTGCCGGCCGCAAGGCCCGCTTCCTGATATTTGTCGAATCCAACTGGAAAGAAGCCGGGGATAACGACGCGAATATCGCCTGGCCCTGTGATCTGATCAGCGCGCTGCAGAGAGGCACGGAGGGCAGCTTTTATCTGAATTTTTCCAGCACCCATGAAGAACAGGAGTCCACCATGCGTCACAACTATGGCAGGAAATACCAGAAACTGATGGCCATAAAAAAACGGTATGACCCGACCAATCTCTTTCGACTTAACCAGAACATCAGGCCAGATTAGCCATTGTCATTCAGACCACTTTCTTATTCCGGCCTGTAAACTTCTACACGACTGATCAGGCTCTTATCTGAAAATATAACGACTTCCCTTCCCGCCACTTCGACAAATTCACCGGTTTCGCTATCTGTTGCATGCCGTATGAAATCAAAAATAATCGTTCCTTCCTCCGTGTATTGGTATGCCTCTACCTGCCAGTAGATATCCTGGTAACGGTTGAAGAATGCCTCCATCATTGAAGCAATGGCTGCTTTGCCTTCAAAAGAACCGACATAGGCGGAATAGTAAGTGGCATCTTCCGCAAAGAGCGAAAGAACAAGCTCCAACTGATGGGCATTGGATAACGCAACATAAGCGCGTGCCATTTCGATCAATTCAGTTTCTGTCATGACCCATTCCTCTTTGGCAAAAGGGATCAAACGTCACTCTGTCTATAGATTGCTATACAGCCTGATACAGGCTGCACAATTGGCAAGTTCTGTCGCACCATAACGATCAAAGCGCCCCACTCATACCGCCCTTTGTACTATCTTTTGGCTTCTCATCCATAGAATACCTATCGATCAAAGGAAACTTCTGTGAAGCAAGAGACCCGCCCCGCATCACTTTCACCTGCCCAAGCTTATCAGACGATTCTTGTGCCAGCTTTATTTACGGAGTGGGCGCCACGTGTTGCGGACGCTGCCGGTATCCAGGCAGGGCAACGTGTCCTTGATGTGGCCTGCAGCACCGGTGTTCTCACCCGGGAAATCCACCACCGAGCAGGTCCGACAGGACACGTTACCGGCATGGACCTGAACCCGGATATGCTCGCAGTAGCCTCGACCCTGATCCATGCGATTGAATGGAAAAAAGGCGATGCTGAAGACCTTCCCTTTCCAGACGACCACTTCGATGCAGCCGTGTGCCATTTCGCCCTGATGTTTTTTAATGACAAGGTAAAAGCCCTGTCAGAAATGCTCAGGGTCATAAAACCTGGCGGAAAGATAGCCGTCATCGTGTGGGATGCGCTGAACAACGTACCGGCCTATGCCAAGGTCACTGAACTCTTAAAAGCCGACATTGGAGAGGATGCCGCTGATGCGTTACGCAAACCGTTCTGCCTGGGGGGTTATGACCAACTGGTGCCACTATTTGAGCAGGCTGCCCCGACAATCTGGCCATTAGCCAACAGATCGGGCATGCCTGCTTTCCTGATATCGACACCTTGATTGATGCGGAACTGGAAGGCTGGATGCCCATGAACGGCATAGTGATATCTACCTCACAGGCGCAGCAAATAAGACAGGTCGCGAAGACGCTACTCCATGAGTATATCGATGAGAATGGACAAGTGAGGTTTGCTATGCCCGCTCTGATTGTGACCGGAAACAATACTTTAAATCACTGATACGAATACACTGTCTAATTACCTAATCTCTCCCCCGGCGTGTATCGTTGCGGACTGATACCACCGGATCCAGTTGTGATATCCGATGAACATCATTGCCTACCAGGACAACTACAAAACCGGTGTCGTAAAGTTAATGCAACAATTGCAGGACACCGAACGCAAACTTAGCCGCGACCGCCCACCCGGCACCAATATCGCATCAGATCATACGGATTACCTGTTAGCACTCTGCAGGAATAAGCAGGGAACCCTGCTGATCGCCCTGGAGGATAGCGTCGTTGCCGGTTTTATTGTGGTGGTCACCGAGCAGGAGGATGAAGGGGATCAGCACCTTTATCCGGATTACCGCCAATATGGTCTTGTCACAGACCTGGTTGTGGACGAAGAGTACCGGGGCCACGGCATTGCCCGGATGCTGATGAAAGCGGCCGAACAGCACTGCCTCTCCTGTGGACTGAAGCAGCTTCACGTCACAGCACTTTACGGCAATGCGCCCGCCCGGGGGTTTTATGACTCCTACGGATTCAGTGAATACGAAATCATTTACCGGAAAAGTCTGTAACGATTAGCACTCTTTTCGTCTGACGCTTCACCGTGCGTCAGGCGACACAGGTTTATTATGCAGTTGACGTATACATCTGGAACCATTGAAGAGGCACTGGCCGTTTACGCTGGTACACCAGAGTTTGATCGGGTCATGACCCAAGAGGCTTTTCTGGCGAAACTCTCTGGTAAGCGACACCTTATCCTGGTCGCGAAAGACGGCGAACAGTGCGTCGGCTTTAAAGTGGGTTACGAAAACTCACGGTATGAATTTTACAGCTGGCTGGGCAGTGTTCTGCCTGCCCACCGCGGGCAGGGCGTTGCTGCCAGATTACGAGACATGCAGGAAAAATGGGCGCAGGCGCAGGGATACTCCTCCATACGGGTCAAATCCTGTAATCGCTTTCCAGCTATGTTGCATCTATTGATCCACAGTGGTTACCAGATCGTCGGCTATGAAGACCTCGGTGATATCACGCAGAACAAAATTCATTTTATCAAAGCGATCACGACCTGAAGAACCTGCCAGGGACTATCCCCACGCTTCAGCCATGATCAGACCTTAGTCGCAGAACCCAGCAGCCCCAGGGGCTTGATCCTTGTCAAATTCACCATTTACAGGAACTATCACACCAAACAAAGACTCTAATAACCGATGGATACATGATTAAGGAAAGGAGAATCCTATGCTCAAAATGAAATCCGCCTGTGAGAAATGTGGAGCATCACTTTCACCGGATGGAACCGCTTATATCTGTTCCTTTGAATGCACCTACTGTGCAACCTGCACCCAGGCAATGGACGCCACTTGCCCCAACTGTGACGGGGAACTCCTGCGCCGACCATCCCGGGTCAGGAAGGCACTTGAGGTCGCCGCTACACAGATTAAACAGAAACTGTTTGGTAAATAAACGGGATCAAAAGCCCCAGAATGTCATTAATGATAAACTGCGCCTTTCAGCCTCCGGTTACGCCGGCAGCACGATAAGACAGGCAGCCGAAAATGATGTCCTGTCATCCCTTTTCCAACCACGTGGTATGCCATGAAAATATGGGTAGACGCTGACGCCTGTCCCGTCGTGATCAAGGAAATCCTGTTTCGCGCCGCTGAGCGCACCCGGGTGGAGGTAACCCTGGTCGCCAACCAGCCGATACGGGTGCCACCATCACGCTATATCCGCTCCATGCAGGTCTCGAGCGGCTTTGATGTCGCCGACAATGAGATCGTCAGGCGCCTCAACGCCGGTGACCTGGTCATCACCGGCGATATCCCATTGGCCGCAGAGGTCATGGAAAAAGGCGGCTTTGCCCTCAACCCCAGGGGAGAGCTCTACACCGCCGCCACCATCAGGGCGCGTCTGAACATGCGGGATTTCATGGATACCCTGCGTGCCAGCGGCATCCAGACCGGTGGACCGGCCGCGCTCAGTCAGAGTGACAGGAAAGCCTTTGCCGATAACCTGGACAAGCTGCTGACAAAACATGACAAACAAACGCATTAAGAACACTTGTGAAAGTCACTCACGTTCGCCGTTTGTTTACCGCCTAAGTGCGTAGCTGGCTCATACTTTCAGCCAGCTCAAAGGGTAATTTTTTCCAGGACGACAAAAGGCATTGTAATTCTTTGGGTTTTCTGCTGAATAATACGACTGCGAACCGTATGTTGCATGATGTAAAGGTCGGCTTCTTTTCCCATGAAACTAGAGATGAGTGAATAAATCCCTCCCATATCACCCGCAACAGTTTTAGCCATGAAGCCATGAATCAGAAATATGGGTAAAACCTGTTCCAGTATAAGCCCCTTAGGTATAAAGATCTTGCTCAAATCAGAAGTAATCATCCGAATGTTAAAGGCCATTCTTTCGACAGAATGCTGATTCGCATACAAAACAGCGGGCAAGTTTTCCAACACAATCAAACTAAATTTATGCTTATCCAGTAGCTTCAAAACAGGAGCAATATCCGACGAACTGATGTCATAGACAATGTCTGGCTGACAGACAGGATTATTGTCCATCGTTGTGCAGTTTTCATGTGCATGAAAAGCCAGGGGATACCAGCCATTTATCCCCATTTCTTTTAGGCTATTAAAACCGTAGCCCTGCAATACACTATGCCCACACCCCACAACCAGGCTTTTTTGAAAACACTGCTTTCCGCCTGTAACCGACATATACATCACCGAAAGAGAAAATCTGAAAGTAAACCTTTCACCAGTGGAAAAGCGAAGGCTCGTCAGGAATTGTAGCTAAATATATATTTCTATATTTCTAGAAATTTGACTTAAAAAATAGTCCGGCATACACTCCCGCACCATGAACGATGAACTCGCAGCTAAACGTCTGGCCGAGCTGGGGAATGTGACCCGCCTGGCCATTTTCCGGTTACTGGTCCAGGCGGGCCATGGCGGCTTGCCGGTCGGTGATATTCAGAAAACCCTGGCGGTTCCAGGCTCAACGTTGTCGCACCATATCAGCCGACTGGTGTCTGCCGACCTGGTGAGACAACGTCGCGACGGCAGGGTACTGCACTGCACGGCCCGGCTGGATGAATTGCAGGAACTGGTGGAGTTTCTTCTGGCAGAGTGCTGCAGCATTAGCCACTGAGTTCACGGATGGCAGGTTTCTCTGCCTGTTTTTTTGCTTACTTATTTCGATATTTTTAGAAATATGGTGATTTTATGAGTGATAACCTGATAGCCATGCTGAGAGAGACATTTCATATGTTCCTCTTCCTGGCCACTGAACTGACCCTGCTGTTCCTGGTGATCAGCTTTATTGTCGGTGTGATCAACGAGTTGCTCCCGGCGAACAAAATTCAGAAGATTCTCAGCTCCCGAAATGGCCGCGGTTATTTTACTGGCGCCATCCTGGGTAGTGTGACGCCGTTCTGCAGCTGCTCGACCATTCCGATGCTGACAGGGCTTTTGAAAGCCAGGGCCGGGTTTGGCCCAACCATGACCTTCCTGTTCACGTCGCCGCTGCTGAACCCGGTGATTATCGGCCTATTCCTGGTGACGTTTGGCGTGAAAGTCACGGTGATCTACGCCGTGGTGGCACTGACAGTCGCCGTCATTGCCAGCGTCATTCTTGAAAAGCTGAAGTTTGACCGCTTCATTCGCAGCGATGTCTTACAGGCTGGCAGCAGTACTGGTTGTGGCAGTAAAAGTACAAGCTGCAGCAATACAGCTGACAGTAGCACCTGCTGTGACGGCAACAACACAACAGCCTCGCAAAACTGTAACAGCGCACCGACAACTAACAGCTGCTGCGATAGCACACCAACATCACAGTGCTGTGACAACAAACCGGCTGCCTCCAGCTGCTGCACAACCACACCACCTGAAAGCCGCTGGATGCGCGTATGGCGTGACACCTGGGCGCAGTTCCGCAAGGTATTGCCCTGGCTGATGGTAGGTGTGGTGATCGGCTCCTTCACCTACGGCTTCGTTCCGAACGAACTGATCACCCGTTTTGCCGGTCCCGATAATCCCCTGGCAGTCCCAGTCGCGGCATTCATTGGTATACCACTGTATATCCGTGCTGAAACCATGATTCCCCTGGCCGCAACACTCGCCGCCAAAGGCATGAGCCTTGGTGCGCTGATGGCGCTGATCATCGGCAGTGCCGGCGCCAGTATTACAGAGGTGTTCCTGTTGAAATCCCTGTTCCGGGGACCAATGGTCGCCGCCTTTCTGCTGGTAATTTTTTCCATGGCGATTATTGGCGGGTACAGCTTCAGTTTGCTCCCATGAATAGCGTCTTACAGGCTGAATCTATGAAATTCAGCTCAATTTAGCCTGTATTAAGTACCCAGACTTTAGTTTTCTCAGCGTACCAGCCCACCTTCAGTGGGCTGGTGGCGATAAAATAGGGGATTACTTTTGTACAGATATTTCCTCTTCAACAAAGAATCCCGGTATAGCAACCTGGAACCAATCGACAGACACTTTTTGAACAAATAGCCAGCACCTTTTAGGTACACCACTATAATTACTTTCCGCGAGTATTCACTCTTAAACACTTTTTCAAAAAGCGTAAATAAAAGGTTCCCATAATCATGGCTTTTATTAGTTCATTCTTGCATTTCCTTTGGAGATATAAACAGCAGGAAACGTACTTTTTAAACAAAAGGCATCATCGACTATATCTATTGAGCACCATTCCGCTGTTTCTTTTTTTTGCACTTTTGTCAAACTCGACGGTAGCAAATGACAGCAAACTGGATCACTACATTTCAGAACACCTATCGGAGGCCACTGAACTGCAATGCAGGGAACCGATGTTACTCCCATCTTCCATTATTCATGCCTGTACCTTCACCTCCCAGATTTGGCCTGCTGGTGAAGAAACAATTGAAGGTCCAGCCTGGGTTCACAACATCACCATTGCCATACCCAGAAAATTAAATGACATACCCGATACAGCACTTTATTTCAGTGATGGAGGTGATAATGACCGCCCCGGCGACTACTTGAAGCAATTCATCATGCTGGCTCGCCTGAAAAACAACAGTACCTCTTCAGCAGAACGTACATTCAATCCTATTGCCATTATGGATCTGCTGATTCAACATACTAATACGGTTCTCGTTTACCAACAGCAAGTACCGAATCAACCTTACACATTTCTCGATACTCCAGAGACTGAACTAACCGAAGACAAGCTTATAGCGGAAAGCTTGGTACGAGCGGTCAGTACCAAAACAGCTGATGCAGATTCAAACTTGCTGTTTCCCATGGCGCATGCCAATATTGCCGGACTTTACCGCTCGATTGAATTCATCAATACGAAAATCAGCAAAACTCCGATAAAGCATTTTATCGTCGGTGGCGCATCAAAACGAGCGTGGGCCATGTGGCTGGCAACCGCTTTTGACCAAGGGCCTGATGAAAATGCAAGACAACTGATCTCAGGCATTGTTCCCGTTGCCATGATCCAGAATTTCCCGGAAACGCTCAAAGCGACAAAAAACAGTTACTGTCATTTCCCCAAGCCACTTTCCCCTTTCACCGAACGCCATATATTTCAAGATCTCCTATCTCCCTATGACGACCGCTATAATGAGCTATTTACTGAAATCGATCCATACACTTACCTGAAAAACAAACGCTTTGATAATATCAATGCGCTAGTCATCCAACCCAGCAGTGATGACTATTTTATTCCAGATGCACCCCATTACTATTATCCAGAGCTGAAAGGTAATAAGCGGATGATGGTAATCCCTAATATGGGTCATGGAGGATCTATGCCTGCCATGAACTACCTCTATGGTGCTTTGAGCAATATTACCGCCCTTGTTCATGGTCAGCCGCTACCGCTTTTTCTGGAGGAGTATGACTGGCACAACAACATACTAAGCGTGCATACCGAGGACAAGCCGGAACATGTCTATGTTTGGAGTGCCAATAATACCGGAGCACGGGACTTCCGGTTAGATTCGGCAGAATTCACCCGCAAGGAAATTCAACCCATTATAGAGATGGGTGAATCTCGAACTTATCAATGGCAGGCAGATGAGGCAAAAGGATGGACAGCCTTTTTCATGGAAATGCACTACCGCGCACCGGGAGCCAAATCGTTTGTACTTAGCACTCAAGTTTACATTACACCTGACCGGTACCCTGTTTGCCGGTAGTGCAGGATTATGTGGAATTAAACAAAACCCCGCCTTTTAGACAGGGTTTTGTTTACTGTACACTGCGACTACACGAAACACGCTAGGCTTCGGTATCAAGAGAAAGCTCTGAGATACTCGCCGGATGATTTTCACCGTTGCCTGATTGCAATGGAGAACCCTCGGATGAGCTCAAATTAATGAGCATCATTTCCCCCGGAGCAACCTCTGCCCAAACAGAAGGATTACAGGCAAAATACGGTGTACTGAATGAAATACCAGGCTTGTTGGCAGTGATTTTATATACATGCCCAGGCTCAATATTCATGATAACAACACCGCCCTCAGTACCGGCTTCATCCATCCCGGGAATAGGTTGAGGTTTACCCGCCAGTGTCCCGAAATAAAAGACTGCGCCATGTGGCTTACGACGCTCAGCCCAGTCACTGCTTACCAGCGACACTTTGGCTCCCTTTTCCAGTTGATGGATATCACTCTGCGCTAAATTCCGTTTGTTTACCGTAGCAATCAGTTGGCAATAACCTGGCTTCATTTTTTCAGAAGTATGACGTTCAATAGCATACTGTGCACTATCCCATAACCAGTCGGGAATTGCTGACCAGGCAATACTGTTTTCCTCCCCACTAAACCCTTCAGGGGGCACAACAAAAACACCAGACTGAGACGTCGCATACCCTTCTTTTTTGAATAATAACGAAATCGCCTGATCAACCGGATACTGAAAATGATAAAGACCATCAATGAAAGGTAAATCATACATTGGCGTCTTCGAAATCACATCGTAAAACTCAACATCTTCAATGGGCTCCGCTTTTCCCAGTGGCTGGGCAAATACGGAAACGGATGCTATCTCCGTTGCCATAACCGAAGAAACAGAAAACGCCAAAGCAACAGCAAACGAATTCATCAAGTGATGATGCATGCGATAGTTACCTGATCATTGAATGAAACATCCTCTCCCGGTGTAGAAAACTCATCAGAAGAGACCATGAAAAAAGCAGTTTAGTTGATAAAAAAATGCAAGATTGCAGTAACCAGTCCGCCGGTCAGGTGCGGGTATCCTTATGTCTGAATAAGCATGAATTAAGTGCCTGTCAAACCCCACAGTGGTATCGAATCACCGATACTTATAGTATCAAGATAAGATACCGTATCAGGCAAACACCTAAGGAGAGGAGCATGGAAGGAAAGAAGCAACCGGTTACCATACCAGCACACTTGCTAATACTTGATGTCCTAGGAATGGTCTTGATTGGTTTAGGCGCAGCGGAGCTATCAGGCACGCTTGATTTTTTTGCCGGTCTGATCCCTTTTGAACACTATCATTGGGTCATGATCTTCATCGGCATCCTGCTAACTGCACCATTCATATTTTATCTAGTAAAGTCGGCTCAGGGCGTTCAAAACACACCCAGCGAATAGCGCTCATCCAGATATAGAAGCTAGCGGCTATCATTTACAACCTGATATCATTGTCTTTCCCCTGCTGCTAGCGTTCACCTTTGTCCTATGCCATTTCTATTTAGCCAACTTTCTCAGGAACAGTTCCCGCTGGTTAACCGTTTTTATAAAGCCAATGGCCACAAAGGCAAAGCTCGTGGTAGCGAAGCCCTCTATGTCATTCGCGAGGCACAAGATATTATTGCCGCCGTGCGCCTATGTCCCAAGCGCGATGGCTGGTTGCTCCGTAGCCTGTGGGTGGCCAAATCACGACGGGGAAAGGGAATTGGCACAATGCTCCTGCGCAACGTATTGGCAACACCTGAGCACCATCCCTGCTGGTGTTACCCCTACGACCATCTGAAAGCTTTCTATCAAGCTGCAGGCTTCCAGCAACAGCCTGCAGACGAAGCCCCTGAGCAAATCCGAGGACCTTTTGAAGCTTACCAGGCCAAGGGCAACCATCTTCTATTAATGACTTTCCAGAAGCACTGGGTAATGCCTCAAACACGTTGATAGTGGGTGCGAGAGATAAACTCACTAATGACTTTATCGTGAAGCTCCTCTGAGCGGGAAAAGCAAATCGTTTTGCGAGCCAGTCTTTTTAAACGTGTACGTAACGTCAAATTGTTTCTCTCAATTCTTTGCGTGAACAACTTACCAATAACATGATGATTCTCCGGCAGGTGTGAGGTGTAAGGACTCCAGTTATCAGTACAGTAAAAACTGAAACTATAGGGTTCAAGGAGTCTGAGCAGTGATTGGAGTGTAGACTCAGCCCTTCGCCCAAATGCATGGGTTATGACCCGTTTGAAGCCTGGCTCCCAAGCATAGAACAGCCACCGCTGATTCCGCTTGTTCCCTACAAAAGACCACTGCTCATCCATATCACAGAGTAGCTCTACCCTGGCCTTCTCGAAGGGATGGCTTGTTACTTGTTGGGGAGAGAGTTTTTTAAATGGCGGGATACGGTGTTTGGACTGGTATTGAGTACTCGCCCCGTGTCTCTTACCCCTGCACCATTCATTGCCATGTCGATAATCCGCTCATGGGTTCCTGACTGATTCGCGTTGTAGATGAACTCGGTCTGAAAGCTGTGCTTGCAGTCACGACAGAGGTAACGTTGCAGACCTGAGGGCGCTTTACCGTTTCTCACAACAGCTTTGGTACCATCACAATGGGCACAAACAACATCAATCTTTGCCATAGAACCTACAGATAAAACGACAGTAATATACCGGTTCTATCTGTGTTCTGTATTCGCAATCAACGCATTGGCGGCATTACCGAAGCACTGGGCATTACAATAAATACACGCCTTATTATGAAGACGATTTATTAATCATTTAAATGGATAAATATTTTCGACTTCCATTAATAAAAATACTAATGGGAGAATTAGAACCAACACTAAAAAACAAAGAACCGTAACCGAAACAATTACCCAGAGCCAAGTTTTCTTCAGCGTACCAGCCCATATTCTTTGGGCTGTAGACAACAATATATGGGATTACTTTTATACAAGAAATTACGTCAGGTCATTTATACAAATGAGATCATAGCATAACGTACTTAGGAAGGTGCGAATAAGTCCACCCTCACATTCGGTAATCCTTGGTATTACTGGTACTGTTTTGGGAAAAAGGGACTTATTCGCAGTTTCCCTTATAAACAATAACGTCACCGGGAATAAATAAATGCTTCCCGGTGACGTAAAAAGTCTTATTCCACCTTTGTTTTTTCAGACTGCTGCCAGAGTACTTCACCGCCAGACTGGCGGGCAGTCACTCGACCTAGCACAAACATCAGGTCAGACAGACGGTTGAGGAACTGCATCAGGGGCGCATTGATTTCCTCACCCGCCTCTTTCGCAGCAATCACTCGGCGCTCAGCACGACGGGACACAGTGCGCACCATATGGCAGTGACAGGCCAACCGTGACCCACCGGGCAGGATAAAATTCTTCAGCGGCGGCAAGCCTTCGTTGAACTCGTCCAGTACCTCTTCCAGATACGTCACAAACTCCTGACGAACCAGCTGATAGCCCGGCATGGCCAGCTCACCACCGACATCAAACAGGCGGTGCTGAATGAACTCCAGCGGCTTCTGCAGCTTATGGCGCAGGATCTGGCAGTCTTTCAGCTCACAGATCAGCATCCCCATCCAGGCGTTCAACTCATCGACAGAGCCGATGGCTTCGATTCGCGCGTGGGTCTTAGGAACACGAGTACCGCCGCCGAGGCTAGTTGAGCCCTTGTCACCAGTACGAGTATAAATTTTTGTCAGTCGGTTGCGTTCGTTCTCAGACATCTCAAAGCCTCGGTTCCGTCGCGCTGCCTTTGCAGCCACCGGTTCGGTTATTCTGTGACCAGTGCCAGAATCTGGTCCATATCAAGATAGGTTTCGATGGCATCTGCCAGACGATCCAGGTTGTCTTCCCGCACCTGGTCGAAATTAAACGTAGCCGCCTCGTTCTCCGCCAGCCCCGACCAGCGCAGGATGGCATGGCAGGCATCGGCGTGTTCAAACACACCGTGGAGGTAGGTGCCGAACACCTGGCCGTCCGCAGACAGCACACCGTCTTTGTGGCTGCCCAGATCAATCACCGGATAATCCAGGTCATCGCCCTGCGTCACGCCGGCGTGGATCTCGTACCCGGTCACGGTGACCGGCTCCTGGCCAGGAAGACTCAGTGTACCGGACACCCTACGCAGCTGTTTCTCACGATCCAGCGTGGTATCAATATCCAGCAGGCCGAAGCCCTCACTGATGCCGGGCTTACCTTCAATCCCCTCAGGGTCATGCACAAACCGGCCCAGCATCTGGTAACCGCCGCAGATACCCATCAATTTACCGCCCAGGCGCAGGTGGCGAAGGATATCCTCTTCCCAGCCGTTGTCCTGCAGGAACTCGAGGTCGGCGCGGGTACTCTTGGTACCGGGGATAATGATCAGGTCACAGGGGGGAATACGCTGCCCTTTGCACACCCAAGTGAAGTCAACATTCGGGTGAAGCTGCAGCGGGTCAAAATCGGTATGGTTGCTGGTACGGGTCAGAACGGGTACGGCAATTTTCAGTTTCTGGCCTTCACTCTTGTCAGCGTTGGATACCGTAATGGCATCTTCCGCATCCAAATGCAGGCCGTGGAGGTAAGGCAGCACGCCCAGCACTGGCTTTCCGGTCTTTTCTTCCAGCCAGCGCAGGCCAGGTTCCAGCAGGCTGACATCACCCCGGAACCGGTTGATCACAAACCCTTTCACCCGTTCCTGTTCTGAAGGAGAAAGGAGCGCCAGCGTGCCGTAAAGATGGGCGAATACCCCACCACGATCGATATCTGAAACAATAATCACCGGGCAGTCGGCCGCTTCGGCAAAGCCCATATTGGCGACATCGTTCTCGCGCAGGTTGATCTCGGCCGGGCTGCCGGCACCTTCCACCAGCACATGCTTATATTGATCTTCCAAACGACGCCAGGACGCCAGAATACGTTCCAACACCTTGGGTTTGTACTCGTGATAAGCCCGGGCATCCATCTCTGCCAGCACTTTGCCGTTGACGATCACCTGGGCGCCGGTATCGGTATTGGGCTTGAGCAGCACCGGATTCATATCGCTATGGGGTTCCAGGCCACAGGCAAACGCCTGCAGCGCCTGGGCACGACCAATCTCGCCACCGTCTACCGTCACGGCGCTGTTGAGCGCCATGTTCTGCGGCTTGAACGGGGCGACGGACATACCGCGCTGTTTGAATACACGACATAATCCGGCCACCAGTACACTCTTGCCAGCATCACTGGTGGTTCCCTGCACCATCAGGGTGCCGGGGCGGCGGGTGACAGTGTCAGTCATCCGGGACTCCTTGTTCAGTCAGTAGCCGAAGACCAGCGTTTTCACAATCACCGGCAGCACCTTGTCCTGCGCCAAGGGTTTGCCGATATCAATATAATCGCCATCTTTCACCGAAATTGAATCGATACAGACGACATCTTTGCTGTACTTCAGCTTGGCCTCGATGCTCTGGCCG
The DNA here is from genome assembly GCF_018263925.1 of Kistimonas asteriae. Taxonomy (GTDB): domain Bacteria; phylum Pseudomonadota; class Gammaproteobacteria; order Pseudomonadales; family Endozoicomonadaceae; genus Kistimonas; species Kistimonas asteriae. Next base: position 217,306 of record NZ_JAEVHF010000002.1, on the reverse strand, counting down.
AGCACCTTGGCAAAATCTTCTTCCACAATCACGATCAGCGGCTGGGGCAGCTTGATCATGGTGTCCATGCCCGCAATGATAATCTCCGCCAGCTCCTGGACATAGCTGAAATCAGGCTGGCGTCGTCCCTGCAAACCCAGCGCCACATGCTGGACGCCGGTTTCCAGGTCAAACCAGGACAGTTTTTCCTTAATGACCCGGATCATGTCTTCAGCAGGCAGGGTTTCATCCTGTGCCGTCAGGCGCAAGACCGGGACGTTCTTGATGGGAAATACATCACGGGAGAAATTGATGGTGCTACCACTGATATCGGTCGCGTGGGAACCGGCACCGATGACTGTGGCGCGAATGGTTTCCACGGCATCAAACACCGAGAAGTGGCTGAACAGCGGCGACTTCCGGATCGCACGCCCCAACAATACGCCCAGGTCACCGTATTCAAACTCACCGACTGACGGCATTTCATCATAGGCATAGACCGCTACACCGCCGGAGAAGCAAATCTGGTCAATGGTGTAATCGCGACGCATATCCTGAGTGCCACGGCCTACCAGAAAAGCGAGATCATCCGTTGCAGGACGAATACCGCTGACCTCTTCAAGAATTTCCACCATGCGCTGGACAATGCGGTCAATCTGACCGCGGCTCAGTACATCACCGATGCTAACCGGCATGCCCATACGGCGGGTCATTTCGTACCATTTCTCGGAGATATAAGTGACTTCGGTGCCACCTTTCTCAAACTTGATCAGGCGCCCACCGATATCCAGACAACTTGTATCAATGGGCTCACCCACCTGATACGCCGCAATATTGGTCGTACCACCACCAATATCAAGATTCACGACAATGGAGTTCTTATCGAAGGATTGCTTTGAGGCACCCGCGCCCTTACCGGCAATAATACTTTCGAGATCCGGTCCTGCGGTCGCAACCACAAAATCCCCGGCCAGCTGACTCAGGGCATCAGCGACCTGGCGGGCATTCTCCTTGCGTGCGGTTTCCCCCGTGATGATCACGGCACCGGTATCAATTTGCTCAGGACGGATATCCGCCTTGCGGAACTCACTCTCCACCAGCGCCCGCACCTGGGTGGCATCAATCATGGTCGGCGACAGCAGCGGCGTAAAATGCACCTGGCTGCGGTAGACCACTTCGCGCCCGACAATCTCCACCTTGGGGATCATCGCGCCCGGTGACACGTTTTCCAGGAACAGACGGGTAAAGACCAGCTGGGTGGTGGAGGTACCGATATCAATACCGGCGCTCAGGATTTCTTCACGCATGGGATAACCTGATTCGAGTAAGTGTGGCCGGGATGCGTCCTGTAGAGAGGACGGGGGATACCGGCACCGTATCGGACAACGGCTCGGGTTTGGCAACCGTATGGGGGACGATAATGACAAACCGGAGCGGTCGCGGGTATCGGGGAAAACGCTGCCGGCAACAAGCCGGCAGCATCAGAGACATCAGCGGTAACCGCTACAATCAGGCAGTCTGTGCTTCAGCAGACGTCTTGGACGCCATGTTGCGGGTAACCCAGATCGCCAGGGCGACAGCAGTCACACCACCAACCAGCTTACCGGCAACAACAGGCGCGATCATGTCGCTGTTAACAGCGGCAGTGAAGCCCAGGTGGTCACCGAACGCGAAGGAAGCGCTCACAGCGAAAGCCACGTTGATGATCTTACCGCGGTTGTCCATGTCCTTCATGATGTTGAACATAGCGATGTTGTTGGCCAGAGTAGCCACCAAACCAGCAGCGGCGGTTTCGCCCATGCCCATCATCTTGCCCAGCTTCATCAGCGGCTTGTTCAGGTGAGTAGTGATGAAGTGGACCATCGGGAACGCACCAGCCAGAACCATGGCGATCGCACCGATGATTTCAATACCTTCGGAGATCGGGGCCATGCCGGGGATGATCACAACACCGGTCAGGGTTTCAACAACGATAGACGCCAGCGCCAGGGTGATGACGGCAACAACGCCCTTACCGAAGATTTCGAAACCACTGATCATCTTGTTAGGCATGAAGTACAGGCCTGCGGCGATCAGACCGGCCACGAGGATGATCGGCACCAGGTTGACCATGATCATGCCGATATCGAAACCGGCAACCACGCCACCCACCAGGCAGCCCACGGGAACAGTGGTCAGACCGATCAGTACACCACGCGCCAGGTACTGGGTGTCTTCCTTGGAGATGATGCCCAGGGCAACCGGGATGGTGAACACGATGGTCGGACCCATCATGGCGCCCAGGATCAGACCGGCAAAGTTACCGGCTTCCGGCGTCTTGGCCATTTCCAGTGCCAGCGGGTAACCGCCCATGTCGTTAGCCAGCAGGGTGGTGGCGAACATGGCCGGGTCAGCACCCAGAGCTTCATAAACAGGGACAACAACAGGACTCAGGATGGTGTTCAGTACCGGTGCCAGTGACACCACACCGACCATGGCCAGCGCCAGGGCGCCCATGGCCATGAAGCCTTCCTCAAACTGGGCACCGTAGCCCCATTTATTCCCCAGAATCTTGTCGACGGCGCCAAGCACCATAAAGCCGACCATGACGTAGAGGATGATATCGTTGATACTCATAAATTCCTCGTGGACTGTGTGTTGGTAAAGCTCAGAGTTATGGTCCGTCACGCATCAACAATCATGCTGTGCATAACCCTGGCCTTGTCAGGGACATGCGGGTCGGCTCGTGCTGAGTGTACGGACTGTTGCGCGGCAGGCTAACAGGAACGGACGTGAGGATTTATGACGTTGCTCAATGGCGAAATCGCGATCATCCGGGGAGTTGATTTACGTCAAGAATTACTGAAGAAGATGAGCGTCAGTTTGCTCTGACGCTCATCCTGTCGAGGAAGTCACACCGCTCAAAATACATCACACGTTGAATCTCACGCTCTTTTTGACGGTAGATGTCTGCGCACCTTCAGTCTTCAAAATAGACTGTGGCTTATTGTCGTCATCCTGAGTCGCAATTTGCTTAGCATCACGCTCGACGGTGTGGGCACGCACATCCCGGCTTAATTGATCACAAACAGCCTGCACTTTTTTCTTGTTCTTTCGATCACCGGCAGGCAATAAGTCCATAGCCAGCTGATGCTTAGCCTTGTCATTTTGATTCATGCGAAACAACCGGGCCTTTCCATCATGCTGATTCCATGATGGCAACTCATCGTATTGCTTCACCATGGTTTCTACAGCGGATTGGTACTCGGCCTTGGCAACAACAACATTCACCGGTCGGCTAAATAATGTTTTTCCTGAGGTCTTGGCCGTACAGCAAACTACCTGGCTGACCGCGGCCTTATGGCTCTGAGAACATTTGCGACCATTCTTTGTGTTTTTCTGGCCACTGACGGAACTCGAAGAATCATTATTACCTGAAGCATCCAATGAATACTGCTTTTGTGTTTTAAACATCCTGAAAAATGCATTAATTGAAGCCATGAAAAACATCCTTTTTTGTTCTGTTATTGATGTATTAAGTATCAACTAAAAGTTCCCCTTCCACTATTAAACCTTGGTAGTAAACGATGATATTTATTCGCTATTTATTTCAATAAGAAATAAATAAAAATACTGCTATTGCAAATAATAAACAGGATCCAGAATCCCCTTCCACATTGAATCTAAACTTAATCAAATAGACCTACATAACTGACAGGACGTTTATTATGTCAAAACTCGTTCAGGAGTTCCTGCAGGAACATGCCCATATCACAGACACCTTATTAAATGTCCAGCGTATTGGCATCCATACCGAGCAGGGCAGAAAACTTCTGATTCTGGCCAAGGAAGAGTTACTGGCCCATCTGGCAAAAGAAGACGCCAATCTGTACCCCATTCTCTGGAAAGCAGCGGAAACGGACGAAAAACTGAAAAGCACCCTGGAAAAATACGCCAAGGATATGGACCAAATCTCAGCCAGCGCTCTCGCCTTTTTCGAAAAGTACTGTTCACACGGTGACGAGGAAGGTTTTGAGAAAGACTGTAAGGGCTTGATTCGGGTTCTTTGCAAGCGCATCGGTAACGAGGAAGCCGTACTGTACAAGAAGTACGACTCAATCATGCGCTAACGACTTGCGCCAACGTCAACCTGACGATCCCCTATACTTTGCCGAGGCGTCGCATCGCGCCTCTTTGATGCAGTCTGCATCAATGCTGCCTAGCTGTTAGAGAACAGCACTACATTCGTGATTTAATACCCCAGCGTTACACCCATCACCTGGAGAACAATGATGAAGCGGCTATTTGCCTGTACAGCTGCCCTGCTGTTTACCACCCTGATCACCGCCTGCTCCCCGGAAGTAGGCTCAGAAGCCTGGTGCAATGGGCTCCAGGAAAAACCCAAGGGTGACTGGACCGCTAATGAAGCCACCGACTACGCCAAACACTGTGTGTTTAAATAGTCTGTACTTTATATGACGTTGGCCGGTTCACCCATGACGGTGTATAGGCCAACGTCTGCTTGCCGGTATACAACTATTCTCTAGTTTGGGAAGACACATACAGGGATGTCATGATGAAACGGTTACCACTCTCCATCTTACTCGTCGCTATGTTTCTGAGCGCCTGCAGCAGTGAAAAGGAACCTCAACAGAACGAGGCTGATCCGCACTTTCTGTCCGGGCATCAAAAAGCCATTGACCAAGCCAAAGCCATGTCTGGCACATTAGAAGAGGCTGCCAGACAGCGGGATGAGGCCCTGAAAAAGCAGCTCGGCAAATAACCATAGCACCTTACAAGCGTGTCGCTGGTTGACTGAATACCGCATAACACCGGATAGGCAGTCAACCGCTGTCCGACGACAATGTGGCGTTCAGACCAACACCACGGCCAGGGATTTCACATTGCTTCAGAATCTACTGCAAGCCTACCGGGGGGAACTCTACGGTATCGCTTTTTTCCAGACGTTTCTTGATGCCACCACCCGCCCCCATGAGCGTCGAACATGGCAGCTTTTGATCGATATCGAGCAGCGCACGGCAGAATGCCTGAGTGCCTACCTGGTACCACTGGGCATCCACTGCCCTGAAAATGATCCAGCAATGGTTCAAGCAGGACGACGACAGGCTAACCTGTGGCTTGACCTGCCCTGGGACACGCTCATGGCAACATTGGCGCCATGGATCAAAACCTACGCGGAGCGTTACCGGCAGCAGGCGGCAGAGGATAAAGTCCATCACACGATCAGCACCCTGGTGGCAGACCATGAGGATGCCATACTGGCCTTTGTGGAACGGGAAATCGCACAGGATACGAATAGTCTGTCGCCACTAATCGAGTTTCTGGCCAGGTATCCATCCCCCCGTCCGCTGGCAAACACCGCCTGATAGGAATGGGGAAAATCGTCCTGCTACACTGAAGTGACAATAAACAACAAACCACTGATTCCATGCGCAATGTCACCAGGACGGTCACTCTCCTAGCAAGCTTACTCTTTATCCTGAATCTGCCTGTTCAAGCACAAGCGGAAACACTCTGCACAAAGGGTACGCCCCGTATAAAAGTTCACGTCACGACAGACTGGAAACTGCGTTTTGGCGGTCGTCCCGTTCCCGGCATTGATATCGAGGACCGGCTTGTTTTTACCATCAAAAAAACCGGCTACCGGTTCAATCTGCCCGATCGCTTTCACGGCGACCCCTGTCATCGTGGCAGCGTCAGGGTCTCCAAAGATGGGAAGTATATCGGCATTTTCTGGAGTGAAAATTATCTAGCCAGCCAGAATGGGCTTTTGGCCCTTCGTTCAGAGGATTTCGGGGAAAGCTTCAAGCTCTATTGGCTGCCCAACACAGTCTTCTACGGAAGACTGGTGAAAGACGACAACGGCAAATCCGTCGGCCGCTGGGAGTTGGGCATTAGCAAAATTACCACCATTGACCAGCAAAGTGTCCTTAAAGCCCATAATACCAAGCACTTCAAAAAACTCGCGCCCAATATCACCCAGATGAAATCCAACCAGCTATCAGACAGCTTTTCCTCAAGCAATCACAACAAAATATCAGCGGAAATGTTCACAGTGGTGGGTCGTCATACCGAAAAAGGTGAATATTATGAAATATCCATCTTGAACTTCCTGCAAACCTTCAACATGGGCAAAAGCTGGCATGTTTCAGCCGATACCAACCATTATCAGCACTTTTTTTCCCCGCCGAGCGCCTATCACCATGTCTGGGGTAACGATACCGACAAACAACACCTCAGAAGGTTTCAGGGTTTGCCTCCAGAGTTCACTGCCGTACCTTACTCAACAATGGCGCAATGTATCGCTACCTATCCGCAAGGTTCACATGACATTACGTTCGAAACACTGAAAGCAGCGATTGAGGCAGGAGAGAGCTGCTCCTGACGGAACCCTCTCAAGATAAGCAGGTCTAAACTGCTACACATTGCCCGTACGACAATACCAGCAGGAAATTTTCATGAAACAAACAATCGCGTGCCTTGGATTGCTCTGCACACTGCTCACGTTTGCCGTGTCAGGCGCACAAAACACTGACCTGATTGACTGGAATACCCCGGCAGCAGCACCCCTGCAGCAAAGAATCCCGGCCAATGCGGACTTCTGGCAACTGATTCCCCAGCTGACAACCCAGAAAACCCAGACCTATTGCGGCATCGCCAGTGCAGTCACCGTACTGAACACTATGGCCTTTGGGCAGTCAGGTGACCCTGTCTATTTCCCTTATATTTATGCCACCCAGGACAGCTTCTTCACACCTGACGTCCTGCAATACATCACACCGCGGTCTGTATTAACACGCGGAATCACCATGAAGGAGCTTGGCAATGCCCTGCAAAGCCACGGCGTCCTGGTCCACAGCATGTCAGGGGACAGTATTGGCATCGATCAACTACGCGGGCGCCTACGTCGAGATTTAACGGATAAGGAACACTATCTCCTGATCAACTACCACCGCCCTTCTCTGGGTCAGAAGGGTGGTGGTCATTGGTCGGTACTGGGTGCGTATGACGCCGCATCGGATCGAGTCCTGATTCTTGATGTCGCCCGCTATGCCCATCCACCGACCTGGGTCAGCCTGTCGGCTTTACATAGTGCCATCAATACCATGGATTCAAGCAGTGGAGAGTCCAGAGGTTTATTGATTGTCTCTGCGCCCCCAAACGCCGCCCAGAATAACCCATAAAGAAACCAACCAGTCACTTAAGGCGCTGGATTCGGCTGTTCAGCATGAATCGCTTCAATGGCTTCCAGCACCTCGTCGGACAATGTCAGCTCACTGGATGCCAGGTTACTGTCCAGTTGCTCAAGGGTCGTTGCCCCGATGATATTACTGGTGACAAACGATCGTGATGTGACAAATGCCAGTGCCATTTGGCTGGGATCCAGGCCAGCCTCCCGAGCCAATGAGACATAAGCCTCCGTCGCTTTCTGTGCCTGTGGATTGTTATAACGTTGGAAACGAGCGAATAGCGTCAGGCGTCCATCAGCAGGCCGCGCACCATTGAGATATTTCCCACTGAGCACACCGAAGGCTAGCGGAGAATAGGCCAACAGACCCAAATGTTCGCGGTGAGCGATTTCTGCAAGACCAATTTCAAACGAGCGATTCAGCAGGTTGTAGGGATTTTGAATACTGACCGGACGCGCCTGCTGCTTCATCTGGCTTTCTGCCAGATAGCGCATGGCGCCCCACGGCGTCTCATTGGACAGCCCGTAATGGCGAATCTTGCCGGATTTCACCAACCCATTCATAACATCCAGCGTTTCTTCGATCGGGGTACCATCAACATTTTCCTGATGTGAATAACCCAGTCGGCCAAAGAAGTTGGTGTTACGATCAGGCCAGTGCAGCTGATACAGGTCGATGCAATCCACGCCCAGTCGCTGAAGGCTGCCGTCCACCGCGCGCTCGATATGCTCACGATTCAAACGACGACCACCGTCCATATAGTCAAAACCGGGTCCACAGACCTTGGTGGCCAGCACCAGGTCATCATGCCGGCCACGCTGACGCAGCCAGTTGCCGATGATCTGCTCCGTCCGGGTCCATGTTTCCGCACCGGGCGGGACTGGATACATCTCAGCCGTGTCAATGAAGTTGACGCCGTACGCTGTCGCCCTGTCCAGCTGGGCAAACGCCTCCTGTTCTGTATTCTGTTCACCCCAGGTCATCGTGCCCAGACAGATGGCACTCACCTTGATATCAGTTGGACCAAGTTGTCTGTATTCCACAAAAATACTCCAATGTTGGCTGTTACATGCCCATCTACCACCTGCCCAACGGGTTGCATGATCATATACGACAGGTATATCGAGAGGATGGACTGCGCGCACGTATGTTGACGCATGAGGCGATCAAAAAACAATGGGAAGATAGAATCTTATGGTAAATAAAAAAACCTCTAATGTACGGGATTCATTTGAGCAATATCGAAAGTCATATTCTATACTTCGGCTGCAATAAGAATCTGATGCTTGAATATAAAACAGTGCAACAAAACATTCTTGCTCATTACATGAAACGGCAGAGATTAGCTATTTTCTTCTTTCTTGACCCTTATATCCTCAGGCTTTAATCATGAAAAAATCACATATCCAGTTATTGTCTGCAACCCTAATGCTTTCAGGCTTAACATTTATCACAGAAGCAGTATGCAATAACATACCCTACCGTACAGGTGAAAATCTTATAACACTAAAAATAAGAAATGAAGGATGGTATCTATTGAACTATGAGTTTGATCGGTATATTTGCACACATAACGAAATTGGCACCGGATCTATTATCAGCGGGTCTTTATTAATGGGAAGATCCACCTCCTACCCAATTTATGACACCAATCCAACAGGCCTACAATGCAGAGTGAAAGTTTGCCCCACACCCTGCTATGAATCATTCACCCATTATTACACCATTACAAAATCAACCACTATTCGATGTTCTGGAACCATATTCTCATTCAATTGCGACATTTACTAATATAGAGAACATAAATCCACCGACTAAATCAAGCCGGTGGATCACTTCATCAACTTGACTTTATCGTAATTGATAACCTGGAATTTTTAGGAAAAGATTGATTTTCTAGAATAGTCGGATTCCAATACCCTGTGTGCGACGTACAATTTTTACCTACCTCTTTAAAATTAAGATTTAAGTGAACACAATATTCATCCATCTTATTATCCCCACCCAAATAGCCGCCGGCGGAAATAATAAACATGTACTGATCTTTTTCACGGCCATGTTTCCAACTGACAAGCCCTGCCGGATAGTTGTGTAACCCATCAAAAACTGGGGTCAATGTCATTATTGTATTCACTGGAAAGCCTGAATAGGATGCCAAATGATAACTGCCCGTTGCTATTGCAGGATCCTCAAGCCCTTCGATCCCACGAGCACTCACCTCAAACAATGGAAAAATTTCCTGATGAATTTCCACCGTTCCGGCATGGGCCATGCTGCCAGACACAACTAATGCAAAAACAAGTGGCATGGAAGAAATAGATCTCATTTTCAAACCCCTTTCACTGCTGCCTGGTAGTAACCTTCGCAGTTTTCTGGAAAATCAATGCCCGACAAAATGCCTGACGATCCCCACCGGCATCTCAATACATCAAACACCAGGTTCGGATAAAAAATAACACAACATGACAAACTCTGTTTTTTTATTCATTGTATGGAGCATTTTCTTGCATTAACGGTTAAAATCACACGTCTATTCATATATGTCGTGTGTTGCTGAACATTGTCCCCGATAACAACAGTAGCGATCAAAAAATAATAAAACAACAAATTCGATCAACCACCCCTAGAATAATACTTAATGACAATGACCGTCCTAAAACCCATTCTTTAGACATTACACACTCGCCAACGCCTTTTTAATTGGAGCAATGTGCATGGAAAGGTTAGCAACAACATAGGGGATTCTCGCGTACATTGCTTGAGGATTTTCATGTCTTGGCACTATGAAACCATTCCCCCGCCCCACAAAATATTTAGCACTCTTTTTAAAGTCTCCATCATTACTCTCTGGAAAGCACACATCTAAATAGGCGACAATCTCCAAACAACACCTGAAAACATCATTAATTAAAGGCGACATGATTCTAATAAAAGAATACTCCCGCGGCCCTAAGTTTTTTTTGTATTCGCAATTGTATTGATCAAATTCATATTGCCTCTCTACGCTTCTTTTTAGCCTCTCTATTTTATAGCGTGCAATCGCTAAATTAAGGTACTGCTTATGATTATTGCTACATCCGGCGAATAGCGGCTTAATCGCCTGATCGGATTCATCATCACCTCCTGATGCGAGATAATCCTCCAGCGATGGATAATACTCACCCGTTTCCAAGCATCGATACCCCTCCAGAACAGCAGGTTGATTCACACGTTCTTCACCGGCAACTTCGGTCGAACCAATATTAACCTCATGTATTAAAAGTTCTTCGATGCGGCGTAAATGGCAGCAATTCTGCCAATTGATCAAATCGATAACAGGATTAACCAGGTAATGAATGATTGCATTAATGCAAGGTTTAACGACATGGTTCAGGAACCGCGCGCTTCGCGTTCTACAACAAGGCCCTGTTTCACCATGGCCAGGCACATTCATTGAAATACTACATGCTGCAGCCATTGCTCTAACCTAGCACAGTGTGTTGATAAACATCTCCGTCGAAAAGTTAGAGGAACCCTCTACGGAAAAGTTCCTTTCAGGTGCTACCGCGTAACGTTAATAACGAAACTGTCAGAAAAACCAAACAATGTCGACACAGGATAAGCCTGCATCCGTAGTTCCCTATTAGGATACAGGCAGCGTAGTGTCCTTTAGAAAGGGTAACGATCGTTATAGCGGAGCTTAACCCCTGCCTGGCGCAGCAGGTCACCCGCTAACGGTGAAAGCAGTGTACGACGACTCAACAATATTTCCTTCACCCCCCATTCCAGCAACATAAGCACATCCGCTTCTGAAATGGTTTTCTGGTTACTGAAATCATGCACACGAATAGGCTGCACGGTTTTCTTTTCTACTTCCTTCGGCGCTTCTGGTAACACTTCCTTATGCACCAGACCCATCCGGCTACCCAGGATCGCATTCAGACGGTTGCCTGCCGCCTTGTTGTCAAAGATCTGCATGGCCCGTTCCGCGACCAGCGAACCGGCTTCCAGCGGCGGAATACCTCCGTGATAGATATTCGGCACCACCGTGTCCTCAAAGGCAATCGCCTCCACACCGGAATACTCGGCCGCCAGTTGCCGCGTTTCCTCATCACCCAACCGGTAAACCAGGTAAGCCGACAGGCTACGGGAAGACTCGGCATCGGAACCGGGACGTTCACCCAGCAGTACGATCACCATCCGGGCATTCACGACCCGTGCAACATCTTCTGCCAAGCGAACCCGGCCATGCGGTGCAATCATGGTTTGTCCAAGGCTGTAGCCTCGGCTGCGCAATCCATCTTCCAATACCGGTAACAGCTCTTCGATGTTGTGATGCACCGCCTCAGCACTAAGCCCATCGGTGACAACGATCTGGATATCATTGTTTTCCGGTGTCAGTTTTGCACGACATTCATCGTTTAACGTCGCGCCCGTATCCGGACGGGAATGGTGTAACGCCAGGTTCGATGCCTTTGAATCGATCCGACGATAATCCAGATCATCAAACGCCTCAAACCGTAGTGCACTGACTGCCGCCGCCCGGGCTATCGCCATATTCAGGCGAAGATTACGCATGACCTGGTTGGCCATCCGCGGCCCCGCGTTTTCCAGGCCATAAGCCATGGGTACCCGCGACAGTAAATGGCGAAACTCGTGTTCAGAATCCGCAAAGATGGCGGGATTACCCCAGTTGGGCCCACGTTGGATCTGACCACGCTTGTCCTCGGTGAAAATGCCGCGCTCAATACACCAGTGATAAAACTCCGGCGCCGGCTTCAGGTTATGGATCTCCCGCATAGTCTGGTCATCGTGACCGCTGGTATCCGCATAGGCCAGCATCCGGTCTACCCCAAGGTAGATGTCCATAAAGTAATTGGCGCCAGCAACGGTCAACAGTTCCACCGCCATTTCCTGGCCTTCCTCGGCGGCATCCGCATGCAGGGTAAAGCACGGGGAAACCCCCATCGGCAGACCCATCACCTTGGCCATGAACAGGTCCTGCAGATTGGAGTAGACAATCTGCCGACTGTTCTCGTGCGTTTCGGGTCCGATGAAACCGGTCACACTGTTCACCATGCAGGGGTCATAACGACGACACAAGCCGTAAGTCAGTGCTTCAGTTGTCGCCATGTCGATACCGTCATGCTTGCTGTAACTGACCTCACTGCCCTGCCCGGTCTCGAAATACATGAACTGCTCCGCCTTACCAGCCAGCGTGCCTTTCTTCGCCATTAAACGGTATGCGTCGTCCATGTAGGTGACTGTGACATCAAAGGCTTCACGTAACGTAACATCCGTTCCGGCCAGTGACTGGAACAGGATTTCCACCGGTGCCCCTTCTGCCAGGCAGGCCAGCTGGGTTCGAACATGGGATAGCACACAGATCTGTGTCGGCGCACCGGTCTGCTTGCGAATTTTATCCAGGTGGAACAGGCAGGCGCTGATGTTGTCGACTGAATCCTCTGAAGGATTCAGACCAATCATCAGGTCGCCATTGCCCATGGAAAGCCCCAGCCAGGTTAATGCTGTAATTGCACTCAGGTCATCGGTCGGGTGGTTTGGCTGAATCCGGGTGGAGAGAGAACCCTGCAAGCCAAGATGCGTGCGCGCACGGGTCGGGCAGATGATCTTGCGGGCGTTGTAGATGAGGTCATGCACACCCATCAGTTTGGTGACTGCCGCCACCATCACCGGCGTCAAACCGGTTCCGGCCTTGACCAGCTCCGCACCGGTGGCCGCCTGCATCCAGTCCTTCAACTCGCCCACGGTCATTAACGCGAGTTCATCGAACACCTCAAGGTTAAGGTCATAACCTACCCGCATGATGTCATCTATTCGCCCATGGCGGTTGACCAGCGGCCGGTCATACAGGTGTTGGAGAGTAAGATCTGACAACAGGGTACGCGCCGCTTCCCGCTCGACCTCATCAAGAGCCGCCAGCCCGGCATTGATGTCGCCGGCCTTGCGCAGGTCAGCCGCACCCAGCAATGCCTTCAGCCCGGAAAAGCTGTATTCCCGCCCCATGACATTCAGGCGGTACACTTCATCCGGCCGGGGTTCCGGTACCGGAATGTTTTGCAGCGGGGTCAGGCGGGCATTCGCCATAACAGTTGTCTCTCCAGAATTTTGTCTTCATCATGCGCCGACATACGCTGGGCTCAAATCAGTGCATGCCGTAAAAATAAACCGGAATCACATAATTCCGTACTGCCCCCAGGCTGACGAACTCCGCCGGCCGGTCCGGCACTTCATCGACAGCCATCAGGTTGACCGGCAGCTGCCCCCAGCGGGTCGCGTAGTTGCCAATCACCTTGCCAAAATCCTGCGGCGCCAGTAGTAGCAGAGGATGATCTTCCGGAAAGGGTCGATTTTCCAGCAATCCAGCCAGACGTTCACCGAACTGTTTAACCTGGGGGAAGCGGGGATATTCCCCCTCCGGAATCATCGCCTGGATGCAGGCGCCATTAGGGCTTCTGCAAGCCAGTTCCACGGCGCTCGACAGCGCTGCCGCATCAGCATCCAGCGTCAGGCGGGCGACAATCGGGAGATCATGCAGTGGCAACTGTCCGGGGCGAGGCATATACAACGTATTCCCCGACAACTCCGCACTGTGAAGGGTCAAGCCATAAACCGTCGCACGACCACCAAACTCCGGAATATGTGAATACAGACTGCGTGACAGCAGCGGAGATTCCACGATGCCACGGCAAATATCAATACCCAGATCGCCATACCAGGTCGTTCCAGGCAACTCTTCTCCCATGACCAACCGGTAAAGCAGCTCTCCGACACCGCCGGAAAACGTAATAATGGTGTCGTCCGTCAAGGTATGTACTTCACCGTTGTACGGTGCCTGACACAATCCTGCTCCAAAACCATCATCAGCAAACCATGCTGTTTCACCGGTAACAATGGCCTCCAGCCCGCGCACGGTGAAATCCACCACCGCCTTGACGTCAGATGCTGACAGGGTTTCCCCAACGGCGGTATCAATCCCCAGCCGCTCAAAGACCATTCGCCCGTAACGGGACAACCCGAGAAGATGATAGCTGCCAGGCTGAAAACGGAAATGACGTGCGCCAAGGAAATAGCTGCCAGCAGCCAGAACATTACCATCCAGCCCCAATGCTGGGTTGGTAGTGCCACCACCAATGTCCAGGTTTATCACCGGCCGCTGCGGTTCCTGACGGGAAAGCTCCAGGCTGTTGCCCATAAAGGCCAGCCAGGATTCAAGACAGGGGTCGTCTGCTGTCGCCACGATAACATGGCCGATCCGTTCACGTACCGCCTGGGCAATGACATGGGCATTGGCCTGCTCTGCCGCCAGACCGGTGATAATGACGCCACCGGAAAAAATCTGCTGACAGTCGATACCGCTTTCTTCCAGCCAACAGTCTATGCATTCAATGATCCGGGTGCGTGACAGCTCGTCACCATCAAACGGCGTGAAGACCGGTTCGGAACGATAGAGCAGGTCAGGACTCCCGAACTCCATTCGCCCCGTCGTCATACTGCGTTCCATACGCGCACGGGCAACCAGGGCACGACTGGTGGTCGAACCGAAATCCAGGCCAATCATCAGCGCTGTGTCACGGTCACCCGCCTCGTGTGTAAATACACGTTGTCCGGAGGGCTGTGTTCTCGGAGGAAAAGGCGTCATGGAATCAATACATCGTAAAGCAAAGACATTATCTCAGAACCTGAAAAAGCCGTGCAGAATGATAAATGACTAGTTCAGTGTGTTAACCCTGACCAATGCAAAAAAGCCGCCTAACCAACAGCGGGCTTACCGAAAATCGATAAGCCCGCTGTTTATGTGCCGCTAGCTGTAATTACTCAAGGGCATCCTTGGTCAGCTGACCGACTTCAGGATGGGTCAGGAATTTAGAGAACGGCGCAGTGGCTGCTTCCGGACCATATACCATGACCAGTACCGGGGTATCGGTATGGGTACCGGTGCCCCAGACCACGGACTGATCTTCCGCCAACGTGTGGCCCATCAGGTTCCAGCGATTCTCTTCACCGTACACATAGAAGGACTCGAACGGTTTATTCACCGCAGGCCAGGTCTTGGAGGCCAGGTAAGGGTGACCGGCTTTCTGGAAACGGTTCGGGTTGGTTTTCAGCACGGTGGCCGCCATGGCTTCCGTAACCTCGAAAGCATGGTGCTGGCTCATCAGCTCCGCCAGTTTCTTCGCGGTCTGCTGCTCTGCGGGCAGGGATTCGAAATCACCCCAGATGTTCTTGTTGCTGCGAGTCTGGGCATAGATACGGTCCAGCAGGCTCAGGTCAGCAAAGTTGAACATGGGCTGATAGTCGTGTTCTTCCCCAAAACCGGGAGCAGGCAGTTTCTGCGGCTCAGGCACATCCTTCATGCTGTAGCTGAAACCAAAGGAACCGGTTTCATGGTCGGCAGTCACCACCATCAGGGTATCGTTACGCTGTGCGACCCATTCATACACTGCCTCGATGGCCTCATCGAACTTGACCATGTCGTGCAGCATGGCGCCGACATCGTTCTCATGACCGGCCCAATCAATCTGGCCACCTTCAACCATCAGGAAGAAACCGTCTTCATCCTGACTCAGGATATCCAGCGCCTTCATGGTCATTTCTTTCAGGGTTGGCTCAGAACGATCACCGGCATCTTTCGTTGCGGCGTAATCAATACCATCCATCATGCCGGAGTTGGCGAACAGACCCAGTACCTTGCCGCCTTCAACCTGCTCCATTTGCTCACGGGTAAACGCCAGCTGGTAACCGGCTGTCTGCGCACGGTTCAGCAGGTTCACCTCATCTTTACGCTTGGAGCTGACTTTGAAAGCACCATCATTCAGGTCACGGATTGCCTGGTACGTCTCACCCTTGTCATTCACGGACTTGGGAACAAAATGGCGCAGACCACCTGAGAACATCACATCAGGACCAATGTTGATCATGTCCACCGCAATCTCATTCTCAAGGTTACGGTGTGGCTGATGCGCGGCAAAAGCGGCTGGTGTCGCATGAGTCAGGCGGGTATCGGAGACCAGGCCTGTGGACTTACCCATCTTCTGGGCACGTTCAAGGATGGTTTCCAGGTATTCACCCTCGGTACCGACACCGATGACTTCGCTCAATGCCGGTTCACCCGTTGCCAGCTGGGTTGCGGAGCAGGCGGAATCCACCACAATTTTGTCGTGCGGACCCGTGCTGGAAACACCCAGAACACCGGCCTCGATCAAGCGATCGATACCCGTCGGGCGACCTTCATAAATGGAGTTGGGGGCACGATGCGCGTAGGTACGCAACAAACCCACCTGCTGCGGCCCCATGCCATCACCAATCATCATGATGACATTCTTGACCTTTCCGGATTCTGTCTCAGTGCCTGTGTTTTGCTGACCATCCAGCGCACAGCCGGCTATTGCCGTACATCCGGCAATCACCAGACCGGCCAATAGTGTCTTCCTGAAATGCATCAGAATTTCCCCCAAAAATAAACGTCCAGAAAGTGCGCCCGACCTTCCTCCATGCGGTTTCCAAACCACGATGACATTCGTCAGGCGTGCATAGATCGCGGCACATTCTTGCAATTTCAGGCTGTTTTACATTGATATCCTGCAATAAATGTCATGACTGCCATTTTGAAATATGACCTGCATCAAGCCACACGTCAGTTTCAGAAAGAACAGAAATCAATGACAAAAAAGAGCCGGAAAACCGTATGGCGTCCTGACAATTAATTGGCCGCCCCAAGGTAGGCTTTCAATTCAGCAATCCCTTCGCCAGTCACAGAGCTGATTTCAAACAGGGTATGGACACCGGCTGCTTTCAGTATTTCCCGGGAGAAAGCGGCATCGCACCCATCACTGTCAATCTTGGTGATGATGCCGATCGCGGGGCGATTGAACATGCCGGTAAAACAAGGGGGATAATGGTTATTCTTACGAGTACAGTCGTGTATAAGGCCGATCACATCGTAATCCACCGAGGATGTCATCAATGCGGAATAAAAGTGCCGGTTTTCAATGAATTCACCCGGGGTATCCAGCATGTACTGGCTGTATTCCATCGCTTGTGTTTTGCGATAGACCAGCTCCTGACCATAGAGCGCCTGGGTCAGTGTTGTCTTGCCCGATGACGTCGAGCCGATCAGCATCATCTTTTTCATCGGCGAACCATCAAGAGCGGGTAATCTGTGCAGGCGAAAACTTCAGAATGCCGCCAAGCAGATCCAGTACGGCATTAAGTGCGGCTTCCACACTGCCAACATCACCGCTGATCACCAGGCATCCGGAAAAACGATCAAGGAAACCAATTTCAACACCCGCCGCTTTCGTCGCAACATCTGCTGCAATAATGGAACCTTCACTCGGCGTAATCGTCATGATACCGATGGCGCTGACCGTCTCGGCGTTCAGGCCGAGCTTTGTCACCAGATCAGACTGGGGATGGGCTATCAGGTGTGCCAGGGTGACCTGTTTACCAGGTACATACTCCTGAATAATGCGTTCTTTCTCTTGCGACATAAGCTAATGACACCTGCCGCATAAACGGCGAACAAAACATAATACGTGCAACCAAAAACCAGCAGGCGATCAAGTTGCCAGTGTCGATGGCGTCGGTGCCCGTTTGCAGCAGCGGCAGGGATGCCGCGGTAGCGCGGAGGGCTATGGATAGCCCTTCAGCGCGGGCGAAAAACGGGTACCGATGCCATCGGCTCCCCCGATCCTTAGTAACAAGAATCAGGGAAAAAGCGATCAACCGTTCTTCTGACGGGCAATCTCTTCCCAGTTAGCGGGATAAACGACAAACAGGAAGCGGGCAAAATCCGGCGCGCTGAACTGGATCTTGGAGCCCTTCGGAATCAAGATCACGTCACCGGCATGACCCACCACTTCGCGGCCATCGATAATAACTTTCAGGGTACCTTCGATGATGTAGTCCACTTCATCATATTCCAGGGTCCAGTCGAAGGTGGTCTTGTCCATCTCCATCATGCCGCAACCCAGGCGTGGGCTTTCGGACAGTTCCAGCAGGTCGGTAATGAAGACCTTGTCACCCGGCTTGCCGGTATCGAACGGCTTGCACTTGACGGTGGCCGCCTTAACGACTGCGACACCGGATGCATCCACGTGCTTGTCGAATTCGGGCTTGGTGATCTGTTGTGCCATCTGCTCAGCGACCACCTTGCGGATGATTTGCTCGAGCATTTCAGCGTTGATCTGGGTCATGTCACACTCTCAGAACGGTTAAAAAGAAAGAAACAGAAAGCAGCTCAGGATGTTGCCAACAGCTTGATCACGGTTTCCTGCACGATCTGAATCGTACGGCTGTCAGTGATACCGAACTCTTTTTCAAGCATGTCGACGATACACTGGCGCAGCGTGTCAGGCGTTTCCACCGGTGTTGGCGCCTGAGTTTGTGCCTGTGCGCCGTGCACCACGTGAATGCCATGAATCCGCGCGTAATCGACCGCGCCGGGGGTCATCAACATATCCCGCTCCAGCAGCAGTGTGTCTCCAGTCAGGAACCCGGTGATGTTGTTCCGGGTCACTAGTCG
Source organism: Kistimonas asteriae (assembly GCF_018263925.1). Taxonomy (GTDB): domain Bacteria; phylum Pseudomonadota; class Gammaproteobacteria; order Pseudomonadales; family Endozoicomonadaceae; genus Kistimonas; species Kistimonas asteriae. The sequence continues at coordinate 198,610 of NZ_JAEVHF010000002.1, read as the reverse complement.
TTTACTCATCCACTGATCTCCATGTTGTCCACAATACCGACAATGGCGGCATCCACCGGACCTTCATGGATCATGGCCGCCTTACGTGCCGCACCGCCCCGGGCTACCAACACCATGTCGCCGATCCCGGCGCCAACCGTATCGACAGCCACCATGGCGCTCTTGGAATCCTCACCATCGGAATTCACCAGGCTGACGATCATCAGCTTGAAGCCGTTGAGGCCGTCCAGTTTGCGGGTCGCCCAGATGTTGCCTGTTACCTTGCCTATCAGCACCTGCGATTCTCCTGCATCAATGCTCCGGATCATCCGGATACCTGCCGTGAGGCGATGGGGAAAACCGGAAAATCGAAATGGAGGAAACAGTAATATGAGTGCTGTCCAACCTTGTTGATTTCCATCAACTCGGCTGGAAACAATGAATGAATCCAGATCAAAGGAGTGGACTGACAGAAAGTAGATTGGCGATATGTTGAAAGCTACGGGTACTGGTCAGCAATACACGACAGCATATTCTGGTAAAGTGAATGCCCTGCAAACAACGACACTAACAGGCAGTGACTGATACCATGACCACCTACTTTCGTTGCATTCTCACTCTAGCCGCAGCGCTGTGGATCTCCGGCTGCTCAATTACCCATCCTCTGGAAACAGGTGATTCAGCGGCACTGACCCACTGCCCACCGACACCTAACTGCGCATCAACAGAATCTGACAACATCGTCCATCGCATTGAACCGTTCATACTGGCAGCGCCGGCTGATCAGGCTTGGCCGCAGATCGTCAAGACTGTCTCTGACATGCCACGGACAACCGTTAATACCGAACGTCCCGGTTACCTGTATGCAAAAAGCTACAGCAGAGTTTTCCACTTTGTGGATTACCTGGAAGTTCTGAGTGTTCCCGAGGAAAACCGTCTGGCCGTCCGCTCCTCATCGATGCTGGGCATCTCTGACTTGGGCGTGAACGCCAAACGGACCGAAACCCTGAGAAAGGCGCTTCAAGAGAAAGGAATAATCGAATAAACCATGGAGAGGAGAGAGGTCGAACGACCTCTCTGTCAGAAACACTTACATGGCAGGATAGGTATACGGCGCCTGGATGCCCAGGGGCAGGCCCAGCGCCCAGTAACCCAGCAGGAAGATCGTCCAGACCACCAGGAAGAACAGGGTGAACGGCATCATCATGGACGCCACGGTACCGATACCGGTGTCCTTGATATAGCGCTGGCAATAGACGACAACCAGCGGAAAGTAAGGCAGCATCGGGGTGATAATGTTAGAGGATGAGTCACCGATACGGTAAGCGGCCTGACTCAGCTCAGGAGAGATACCCAAGCTCATCAGCATAGGCACGAAGATAGACCCGATCAATGCCCACTTGGCAGAGGCGGAACCTACCAGCAGGTTCACCATGGCTGTCAGGAAGATAATACCGACAATCGTCGCCTGACCCGGCAGATTCATCGCCTGCAGTACTTCCGCACCGCTCAACGCCAACAGGATACCCAGGTTGGAATCCGCAAACGCTTTCAGGAACAGGGCACAGAAGAACGCCAGCACCATATAGCTGCTCATGCCCGCCAGGGTCTTGCTCAGCGAGCCCATGACGTCCTTGGAGCTCTTGAAGGTACCGGACAGCTTGCCATAGACAATACCGGGCACCAGGAACAGCAGGAAAATCAGCGGTACGATGGATTGCATCAACGGTGCGCTATAGCTGCTCAGGGAGCCTGATGCATCACGCAGACTGGAACCTTCCGGCAGACTGGTCGCCGCCAGCAGGACAAGGCCTGCCACCATAGACAGCGTGGCAAAAGTGAATGCCCGGTTTTCCTTTGCCGTCATGGTGCTCATGTTGGGCGCTTCTTCGACATCATCGTCCAACTTGAGTTTACCCAGGCGGGGCTCAATGATTTTCTCAGTCACATACCAGCCAAGACTGACAATCAACACTGACGAGCACAAGGTGAAAAAGTAGTTGCTCAACGGGTTAACGACGTAGTTCGGATCATAGATCTGTGCGGCTGACTGGGTGAAGCCCGCCAGCAACGGATCGATACTGGACGGTACAAACGCCGCAGAGAATCCGCCGGAAACACCAGCAAACGCTGCCGCAATACCCGCCAGCGGATGACGACCGGCCGCATAGAAGATAATGCCGCCAATAGGGATAACCAGAACATAGCCGGCATCGGACGCCACATGGCTGAAGATACCGATGGCAATCAATACGGGGGTAAGAATTTTTGCCGGCGTAATGCGCAGGATTTTCTTGATACTGGTATTAATATAGCCAGACTGCTCCGCCACGCCGATACCCAGCATGGCGACCAGTACCATCCCCAGCGGCGCAAACGTCATGAACGTGGTGACCATGGTGCTGAGGAACTCAGCCAGGTAGTCACCCGTCATCAGGTTCTTGACGGTCAGCGCTTCCTTGGTAACAGGGTGGATCAGATCGTAGCTGAAGAAGGAGAGGAAGGTGGAAAGAGCGAAGATAAGAACCAGACCATAAACGAACAACATGGCCGGATCAGGCAGTTTATTACCGGCTTTCTCGATGCCGTTCAGGAAACGGTCCATCAGTGCCGGCTTACCCGACGAAGCGGGTGGTGTAGCTGCAGACGACAGGTTACTACTCATTCGACCCTCGTATACTCTTGTAATAGGTGTGTATTGGTGCTTCTTTGAGTAGCCCGAATGTAAAAAATAAAGTGCGAAAAGGTAGATGATATGGATCAAGAAAGCGTACGATCGTGCGTCTTTTTTACACGAACTGGAATCAATCATTCCGGAAAACAGACGTCTCTGGTGACATCACGACATGCTTGAGAAAGAACAACTGATCAAACTGGCCAACATGCCCATGCCCTTCGGGAAGTACCAGGGGCGGGTGCTGATTGACCTCCCGGAGGAGTACCTGCTCTGGTTTGCCAAAAAGGGATTTCCACAAGGTGAACTGGGCAAACTGATGGGGTATGCGCTGGAACTGAAAATTGAAGGGCTGGATACCGTCGTGCGACCACTGCGATCAGCACGACATGTCTAGTCAGTGGCTGTTATATTCCCTATGAAAAACTATCAATTTGTCCACACTTTCCTGACCCGCCCTATCTGCTGCTCCATCAAACTGGAGAGATAAAGGTACTCATCTGTTTCCAGCACGCCAGTGGTAAAGGCAAAGCGTCCCAGTTCATCCTGTAGGTTTTTGACAATATTGCCATTGTCGTCAAAAGCGACAATATGCGCGTAGCGTTGGGCTTTCGGCCGTATCGCCGCTGGCAGGCGCTGTACAACAGTACGCAGGAATGGCTGGTCTGATAATTTGTCCAGCGCCGCGCTTCTGGGCGACACTATCCCGACCCAGTAGCGTCCATTCTGCCCTTTGGAGAGGTTATCCGGGAATCCGGGTAGATTCTCAATGGCAACCTCCACCGTGCCAGCCTGCTCACCATCCAGCCAATAACGCAATACCCGGTAACCCCCTGTCTCATTCACCAGCACTGAACGGCCGTCATGACTGACCGCGACACCGTTGGCAAAGTTCAGCCCATTCATCAGCTCGCGCGCCTTACCGGTTACAGGATCAAACGCCAGCAGGCGCCCATGACCGCCATGCTCCATAATGTCCAGCAGGCTCGCCTCGTAGGTGCCACCAGACGCTTCAGCCCCAAATTTGACGGACGATTCGGAGAAATAGACCGTGCCATCCGGTCCTTCATCAACGGCATTGGCATAAACCAGCGGCTGGCCATCAACCTCGTCTGCCAAGATGGTTTTACGCCCTTCCTTATCGAACGACAAAAGCCCCCGATAAGCATCCGCAACCAGCAAATTACCCTGTGAGTCAAAACCCAGCCCCAGGGGCCGTCCACCGGTTTCCGCCCAGTTCTCCACCTTACCACCGGGGATAATGCGGAGGATCGTCCCATCCTTCACCCCGGCATAAATCCGGGCCTGCTGATCCATGGCCAGGTCTTCCGGGCCATCGTGCCCTTCCAGCGTGAGCGTCTCCAGGGAAGAGAGTTCGCTGTTCGCCGTGAAATCACCGGTATAGCCGGGATTATCCGGCGCCTGCCAGGCCACTGGTGTCACCGGCACAGGCCAAGCCACCAGGTAGAGAATTACCAGCAGTATCACACCAGCTACGATCATCCACAGTTTCATCAGCACTCAGCCATTATTGGATTTCATACGGTTTAACCTCTAACCCTGCCATCATAGATGAAGCATTGCCAGACGGCTTGCCGATCGCCATACTGACTGGCGGTTTACCGCCTTATTGAGACGGCATTCACTATGAACAATAAAAAAACGATTGCCCTGCTGCTGTTTGATGATGTCGAAGTCATGGACTTCGCCGGCCCCTTCGAAGTGTTTTCAGTAACCAATGAGCTGAACCAGGATTATCTCTTCACGCTTCGTACTGTTGCTGTGACAACCGATCCGGTTATTGCCAGAAATGGCCTGTCCGTTAATCCGGATGTTCAGCTGGATGCGATGCCTCAGGCCGACATCATCATTATTCCCGGCGGCGACGGTACCCGTGCCGTACTGTCACAACCGGTTGTGATGAACTGGATAAAGCAAGTCAGCACCCATGCTGAGCACATACTGTCAGTCTGTTCAGGTGCCTTACTGCTGGCGGGCGCAGGGCTGCTCAATGACATGCCTGCGACAACCCACCATGAAGTGTTCGACACACTGGCTGAACTCTCCCCCTCCACCCGCCTGATACGTGACCAGCGCTTTGTCGACAATGGCAAAATAGTGACCTCGGCCGGTATCAGCGCCGGTATTGATATGAGCCTTTATATGGTGGCCAGGCTCTATGGTCACGACATCGCACAAAAAACCGCTCGATACATGGAATATCCTTACTTCACCGAGACCGATAACTCCCAGAACGAAGACCGGTTCAACGACAACTCTCCCCTGGCGTTTATGTAACCCGCTCAACGACAGTGAGCTACTATTAGGCCAATATCCCTGATCAGGCTGAGGGTTCTTTCCATGAAAATCGCAGTCTTTGGCACCAAGCCCTACGACCGTGAGTACCTGAACCACGCCAATCAGCAGTACGCGTTTTCAATCGACTATTTCAAGATCCGTCTGAATGAGGAAACCCGGGAACTGGTACGGGGGCACGATGCCGTCTGCGTTTTCGTCAACGATATCCTCAACCAGCCGGTACTGGAAACCATGGCAGAGGCTGGCGTTCGTCTGATTGCCCTGCGTTGCGCGGGCTTCAACAATGTCGATCTGAACCTGGCGGACAAACTGGGCATCAAGGTGGCGCGGGTGCCGGCCTATTCACCGGAAGCCGTCGCGGAATACACCCTGGCGCTGATCCTGACGCTGAACCGCAAAACCCATAAGGCCTGGAACCGCATCCGCGAGGGCAACTTTTCCCTGAATGGCCTGCTGGGTTTCAACATGACCGGTAAGACGGCCGGGATCGTTGGGCTGGGACGCATTGGGCTGGCGACGGCCAAACTATTGCAGGGTTTCGACATGAACGTCATCGCCTACGATCCGTTTCCTGACGAAGCGACCATTAAAGCGGCGGGTATCAAGACCGTGCCACTTCACGAGCTGTACCACCATGCGGATATCATCACCCTGCACTGCCCCCTGACGGACAGCACCTTTCACATGATTGATGCTGAAGCGCTGGAGTCCATGAAACCCGGCGCCATGCTGATCAATACCAGCCGCGGCGCATTGATTGATACCCAGGCCGCCATTCGTTCGCTGAAAGCAGAGCATCTGGGTTATCTGGGCATTGATGTTTATGAACAGGAAGGCGACCTGTTTTTCGAAGACCTGTCCGAGCAGATTATTCAGGACGATATCATCCAGCGGCTGCAATCGTTCCCCAATGTGCTGATTACTGGCCATCAGGGCTTCTTTACCCGAGAGGCACTCACCGCTATTGCCGAAACCACGCTGGCCAATATTCATGAATTCGCTGAAACCGGCACCTGCAAAAACCAGCTGACGAAAGCCTACCTCGCCTGAAGTCTTGCTTTCAGGCAACATCCCCCTGAATTTATTACTGTCAGGGTGCCCATCCCTGTCGGGAAGCTGACTCATATCATTGTTCGCTTAAACGGTTGCGATCACGCTTCGCACAAATCGGAACAACTTCCCACAACCACCTTTACGAACAGTGAGCGATTGAAACATGTACCTGGTACTGGTCCTGTTGGCCGTAGTCACCTTTGTCGTACTGGCCACATCACGCTTTAAACTGCATCCGTTCATTACCCTGTTGCTGGCAGCGTTTGCTACCGCATTTCTGGCCGGGTTACCGCTTGAACAGGTGGCATCCACCATCAGTGCCGGCTTTGGCGGCATCCTCGGCTCAATCGGTATCGTAATTATTCTGGGTACGTTGATCGGTACTATCCTCGAAAAAACCGGCGCAGCCATTACCATGGCGGATACCATCATCCGGTTGCTGGGACAGCGGTTTCCGAATCTCACCATGTCCATCATCGGCTACCTGGTGTCGATTCCGGTATTCTGTGATTCCGGTTATGTCATCCTGACCTCACTCAAGCGTTCATTGTGCAAACGTCTGGGAGCCTCGGCCGTTGCCATGAGTGTCGCACTTGCCACTGGTCTCTACGCCACACACACCTTTGTTCCGCCGACACCGGGTCCCATTGCCGCTGCTGGTAACCTTGGCCTGGCCGACAACCTTGGCCTGGTCATCGGTCTCGGCCTGATTGTCGCCGCCTTCACTGCAGTGGCCGGTTTATTGTGGGCCAACCATGTCTCTGACCGGCTGACCTGCGGTGAGGATGCCAGCGAAGAGCAGGACTACGAGGCACTTCGCGCCCAGTACGGCGAGCTGCCGTCACCGGTCAAGGCATTTGCCCCTATCCTGGTGCCCATTCTGCTGATCTGTCTGGGTTCTATCGCCAACTATCCCAGCCACCCACTGGGTGAAGGTCTGGTATTGAAGCTGTTTGCCTTTTTAGGCACGCCGCTTAATGCCCTGATGATCGGCCTGGGACTGGCCACTACACTGATTCGCGGTGACAAACGCATGGAGCAGTTCACCGACCTGATTGGCAAAGGCATCCTGGCCTGCGCACCGATCCTGCTGATTACCGGCGCCGGTGGCGCTTTCGGCAAGGTGCTTGCCACCACAGAGATCGGCAGCTACCTCGGGGAAACCCTGTCGAGTTTGGGTATTGGCATTTTCATGCCCTTCATCGTCGCGGCAGCCCTTAAGACGGCACAGGGCTCTTCAACTGTGGCATTGGTGACAACTTCCGCGCTGGTCGCCCCCATGCTGGGTGACATCGGCCTTGCCACTGAAATGGGGCGCGCTCTGACAGTACTGGCCATCGGTGCCGGCGCCATGACCGTTTCCCACGCTAACGACAGTTTCTTCTGGGTCGTTTCCCAGTTCAGCAATATGTCCGTGCCCACCGCTTACCGGGCCCAGACCATGGCAACACTGGTTCAGGGTATCACCGGTATCACAGTGGTTTACCTGATGAGTCTGGTACTGCTGTAAACTCAGTCGAAACACGACAAATGATGTCAGCCCGACGCTTCATCCATCGGGCTCTCATGAACACACTGAAAACACCCTGATACCATGAAAATTGTGATTGCGCCTGACTCATTCAAGGAATGCCTGACTGCACTCGAAGTGGCCCAGGCCATAGAGGAAGGCATTCTGTCGGTTATGCCTGATGCCGAATGTATCAAGGTGCCGGTCGCTGACGGCGGGGAAGGTACCGCCCGCTCCCTGGTGGATGCCACCGGTGGCCAGTTACGGCAATATTCCGTGACCGGACCCTTAGGGCAGCCGATCAACGCCGCACTGGGATTGTTGGGTGATGGTGAAACCGCTGTCATCGAGATGGCCGAAGCCTCAGGCCTGGCGTTGGTGCCACCGGCGCGTCGAAATCCCCTGCATACCACCACCTATGGCACCGGCGAGTTGATCAGCAAAGCGCTGGACCTGGGTGTCCGACACCTGATCATCGGCATCGGCGGCAGCGCCACCAACGACGGCGGCGTCGGTATGATGCAGGCATTGGGTGTCCAGTTTCTGGATGAATATGACCACCCAATTCCGCCAGGTGGCGCAGGATTGTTATCGCTGCATCGGATAGACACCAGCCGCCTTGATCCACGGCTTGCGGACGTGGCCTGCCAGGTAGCCTGTGATGTGAATAACCCACTGACAGGCCCTAACGGGGCATCCCATATTTTTGGTCCCCAGAAAGGCGCCACACCCGAACAGGTATTTCAACTCGACCGTGCATTAGTGCATTACGACCAGCTACTGCAATCGCAGTTGGGACAAACCGTCGGACAAATACCTGGTGCAGGCGCCGCTGGCGGGATGGGCGTTGCACTGCTGGCGTTCCTGAACGCCAACCTTCAACCTGGCATTGATATTGTTATGGAGGCTGTCGACCTTGTCAGCCACCTGCAGGGCGCTGACCTGGTCATCACAGGCGAAGGGCGTATTGATGGGCAGACCGTTTGCGGCAAAACCCCCGTTGGCGTCGCCCGCCATGCCAAAAGCATGAATCTTCCAGTCATTGCTATCGCCGGTTGTCTGGGTGACGATCACGAACAAGTGCATGCTGAAGGCATTGATGCCCTGTTTCCGGTCATCGCCCACCTTGCCAATCTGGAACTGATACTGCAGGACGGTTATCAAAACATCAGGCGCACAGCCCGAAACGTAGCCAAACTCCTGACTATTTCAAACTGACAACCACTACTTCCTGCTTCAATATTTTTATATTCAGGCCTTATTCCCGGTCAGAATCTAATACAGGGAGCTTGGCAAATGAGAGGAGGACGCCTCTCTTTTGTCATCATGTCTCAGTATTCCCTTCGCATTAGCTGGAACTTTTCAACGTTCGCAAACTCCAAAGCGTTGACACAATCAAAGCATCCTTTATCAAAGTTGCTGATTTAACTCTAATAAAACGCTTTGGAGCCTCAAGGTATGTCTGGAAGTACGCTTTTAATCGCTACTCCGCCAAAAACAACGTTTGCCGACGCCACTCAAACATTGGCTAGTGAAGCAGTAGATTTCAATTGCTATCTAGACAAAAAAGATACGGTGGCCGCCAAAGCACCTGAGATACCACTTTGTCGTCGGTGCATTAACAGATTCATCGCAATTATTGCCGTTATTAGCACACTACTTTGTGCATTAGTCGCTGCTCCTGTAGTAGGGTTATGCGGTGGTCTGGTGGCCATCGGGATAGTAGCTTCAGGAATGCCTATAGCGCCCGTCTCAGGGCCGGGAGCAGGAGCGCTCGGCATTCTGGTTATAGTTATTTTTTCTGCCGGAGCACTGACAGGCATAGGTTTTACCTTCTTCTATACACCTTATTGTATGACCTGGGTTTACGATACCGTCATGAAAAAGCTGGAATCAGATTATCAATCGCCTTGTTTTGTACAAAGAATATTAAAAGCCTATGATGGCGAGAAAGCTAATAAACCCGTTTCCTCAGAAAAACAACTACTCGATGAAGTGGATGCGACCAAGTCACCGGAATATGTCACTATGCCAGCTAAGAACCTAACTGCCTCAGATGAGATGCCAGTTGGAAATAAAAAAGAAAATAGAGATTCCAAATATTAATATATCAGGCTCATGACCTCTAAATGAAACCACACTGCAATTTAATCCCGGGCTTACATCCATTTAATACTTTGACCAAAGTGGTATTTAAATCCCTTTCATCGAATGGGATACTGGTTCCTGTTAATTGGTCATTTCAAGCCATATCGATACCTTAGTTAAGCAATGGTTAGGAATATCTTATGTCATGCATCAGCTTGAAGGGCGTGTTCTCTTGCTGTCAAGATCCTGCAACAGGCCAAATCAACAAACAGATCAAACGTACTGTTTTTGGTCGCACGGTGTTTCGTATTACTTATCCGCTACGCAGGCTGATTTCAGATATTGTCATGACAACCTATGAATTTACCCGTGATATCGCAAAGGAAGCATGGCTTTCCATGGAAGACAGGGGAATTGCTGTCATCATGGTTCCCTGTGTTTTTCTAGCCGGAGTCATGGGTTTTAGCTTTGGTCTGGCATTCGGTGCCATTGGCGGTGCACTTACGTTATTGCCCTCTGTTTATTGGGCATTCAGATCAGAAATCGATGAACTTGATACAAGTCTGGAAAAATACCTGATGACACCGAGGCCCTGGCAGGATCTCTATGAGCCTATAGAAAGTACCGCCCCGGAGACACCCCCGTCTGCCGCCGGAACATCGCAATAAACGCGCTGTCACTGGCAAAACCTAACTGGGTGCTTACTTCCGAAACCGGCAACTTCTCTGACAACAATTCCAGTGCTTTCAATAAGCGCAACTGCTGCCGCCAGTCACTGAAACTCATACCGGTTTCATACCGAAAATGCCGGCTGATCGTGCGGCTGCTGGCACCGACATCCGTAGCAAGCTGGGTCAATGTACGACCATCCTCAGGATGTTGTAATAAATGATCCGCTATCACCCGCAAGCGCCGATCCTGTGGCAAAGGCAGCATGAGTTCTGCACGAGCAGCACTGTTTAATTCGTCCTGAAGAACAATAGCAAGCCGCATTTCAGCCCCATCCTCGGGATAATCAAGTTCCCATTCACAGACACGCAGGATCAATTCCCGAAAAAGCGGGGTGACATTTAACAGACACTCGCTATCTGGCAGGGACGAGAAATAACGGGTATCAAAATACAGGCTGCGATAATGAAAGCCCTGGGTGCGGGTACTGTGCTCAATCCCCGGCGGAAGCCAGGCGGCACGATTGGGCGACAGAATGCACATCGTGTCCGCCATAGTGATCGTCATGCTGCCTTCAACGGCGTAGAGAAGCTGGGCTTTCTGATGCTGATGGCAGGGCGACTCATGGGGACCCACATCAACGGCAATCCCCATTAACGGACAAGCTAGTGTGTCCGGATCCTGTACATCGTCATGGTGGTATAAGGGCATAGTAAAAGGTAATCAAAAAGCGGCAAAACGTGTCTGTACACTGCATTATATGATCACCCGCCAGACAGCTGATAGCACATCGCTGTCAGCCATACTGACCATAATCCTGAACACTAAAATACTGAGAGTGATCAGTCCCGGGTACCCTGTGGCGTGACGATATCCCAGAAATCGGCCGGATTCATGGAAAGTGTCTTTCCCGGGCGCTGCAGATCCAGCGTTTTCTGGTACTGGTGAGCCTGCTCAAACAGCGCCAGGCACTCTGCTTCCATGACAGGGCCGTCAATCGTTACCGAGGTGTGTTCAAAGGTCCGGTTGAACGTCCGTGACTCCATTTGATCTCCCCAGTCCCATAGATGATTGATCGCATTCAGCGAAGCGCCATAGACGGCGCGGGATACCGAAAAACCCAGCAGATTGGCCCAGAACAGGCAGCCCATGCCCATGGGCTCAATCTCTGCGGTGGAGTAGAGGGTGAATGTCTCCCCATTGTCCTGATATTCCGGCATTTCTGTTGCCAGCACATGAAGGGCCAGAGTTTCTGCGTGATAGATCGGACTAATATGGGCAGCATCCGTTGCGCGCACCAGAATATCCCCCGTCACATCGTGCACGATCACTGCAGCAAAAGGCCAGACACGATTGGTTCGGGCAAAATCGATAGCCTCGGCCATGTATTCAGTATCAGACATCCGGCACTCCAGAAAATCCAGAAAAAGGGCGTCACTAGAATCAAACGCCGGAGAAGAATAGCAGCGAATCTGCCCTTGTGTTTTTTTCCAGAAGTTGACCGGTAACAACACCAGGTCACCTGACAGGCAATTGCCTCATGCACCTTTGACAATGATCAATAGCCCCTTCCACATCCGTTGATAATTTTACGGGCAATATCATCCATTACGATGGACACGTGTTTTGACCAAAAAACTGATCACCCCGGATAATCTGGAGAATTTCTGTACCGATGGCACCCTGTACGTGGAGCCCGGCTACATCCTGACGCCCGGCGCCATCGACAAGGCCCGCCTCGACGACATCACCATTCACCACGGCAAGCCCCATCCAAAAGAACCGCCGGCACTGTCTGAGGCAGGCCCCAGTCCCAGCGACCAGCACGCAGGTCATGATTTCATCATGCCGACCATCAACCTGCTGGGCAGTGGCTGCCTGACACGCGCCATCGGCAAGATCAAGGCCATGGATTGCAGCAAGGCACTGGTCGTCACAGATGCCATGCTGTGCAAGGTCGGCGTTGCCACCATCGTGACCGATATGCTGTTCCAGCACGGGATTGATGCGGTGATCTACGACGGCACCTGCCCAAACCCGTCCGTCGCCAACGTGCAGTCTGGCCTGGGCCTACTGCGCAAGAATCGCTGCGACTTCGTGATTTCCCTGGGCGGCGGCTCGCCCCATGACTGCGCCAAGGCCATCGCCCTGCTGGCTACCAATGGCGGCGATATCAGTGATTACGTTGGCATTGACCGCTCCCACAGCCCGTCCCTACCCCTGGTTGCCATCAACACCACGGCGGGCACCGCCTCCGAAATGACCCGGTTCTGCATCATCACCAATGAGCAGACCCATGTGAAAATGGCGATTGTTGACCAGAATGTCACACCCGCCATATCCATCAACGATCCGCAACTGATGCTGGGCATGCCGGCCAGCCTCACCGCCGCCACCGGGATGGATGCGCTGACCCACGCCATTGAAGCCTACATCTCCACCCAGGCTACGCCCCTGACCGATGCCGTTGCCAGCAAGGCGATGGAGCTGATCGTAAAATACCTGCCACGCGCTGTGGAAAACGGGCAGGATGAAGAAGCCCGGGAGCAGATGGCCTATGCCCAGTTCATGGCCGGCATGGCGTTCAACAATGCGGGCCTGGGCTACGTACACGCCATGGCCCACCAGCTGGGCGGCAAATACGGCTTGCCCCACGGCATCTGCAACGCGGTACTGCTGCCATATGTGATGGCCTACAACATGGAGACTGCGGCCGACCGCCTGTCTGATGTCGCCTACTTCCTGGGTTGCCGGGTACATGGCAAACAGGCCAGGGAGGCCAGTGTGATGGGGATTGAAGAAGTATGTCGTCTGTTGCTGAAGGTGAATATTCCCACCAGCCTGACCGCATTAAATATCAGCGCAGACGATATTCCGTTCATGGCGGCCAATGCCCTGAAGGATGCCTGCGCATTGACCAACCCACGCCAAGGCACACAAGCGGATATTGAACAGATATTCCACAACGCGCTGTAACGGTTAAAGGCGGGTATTTCTATCGAGTACCCGTCAACTACTGAGCCTTCTGCCGGTAAAGGCTGTAAAGTGAATGGGTGACCAGTGTCGCTACAACGATCACACCACCAATAACGGTGCTGCCTGAAGGTATCTCACCCAATACCCAAAATGCCCAGATGGGCCCGATAGTAGGTTCCAGCAACATCATCAGGGTGACTTCCGGTGCGGGCACACGCCTGGCACCCTCGCCCAGCATAAAGAAGGCTAAGCCGGATAGCAGTCCCATCACAGCCAGCACAAGAAACGATTTCAGACTCAGCGCCAGCGAAGGAACAATCAGCAGACAGGCAACAGCGACCAGCAGACCTCCCCAGCCATAGACCGACATCACATTGATCTTGCCACTGGCACTACGAATCACCGTAATATGCGCCGCTGTCAGACAGGCGCACGCAAGCGCAAACAGATTACCGAGCCATCCGCCTCCCTGAAGGTCACCAGCAAACACCACGGCAATCCCGACAACCGCCAACCCCATGGCAACCCAGGTTCGCCGAGCCGTTGTTTCACCCAAAAAGAGACGGCCATACACAGCTGCAAACAACGGCGTGGTACTCAGGATGACCAGCGCATTGGCAATACTCGTGTGGGTGATCCCCATGACAAAGGTCATACTACTGACGGCAAACAATGCAGAACCCAGCCAGGCACGAGAGCCTCTCGGCACCCACTGTTGAATGACATTGGCCCGGTAACGGAGCGCCATGATCAAAAACAGCGCAACGCCAATCATCGCCCCCCGCCAGAACACCAGACTCCAGTCATCCACACCGGCCAACCTTACCAACACACCGTCCGGTGTCAGACAGAGAGCGCCGGCAAAAGCCAGCAGATGCCCCTGCCGGGAATGCGTTGAATTCATCAACCCGGTTCTCCCTTTCATTGCTAGTCGCCTAAGCCCCTGGATGCTCCCATAGGTAACGTCATATATCCCGACGCTTTCTTCTATAATCCATAGTATGAGTGAAATGCCTGAAAACCAACGCATAACCTGAGCCAATAATCATGCTAAAGCAATGGATTGCTCTTTCAGTGTCCATCCTGCTGTCTTCGTTTTCGCAGGCTGAAGAAGGCAAGATTCAGCCAGGTGGCACACTGTCAACCAGTCAATTCAGACAGGTCGTCCACTATTGCCAGACTCATCGTCCCAGGTTTTGGGGCTTACTTGTGGATATCCGTGATCAAGATGTGCAGATAATCCTCTCAAATGAGAGAAAAGGAGGTCCCGGCAAAGCTGGCGGAAAACACCGGATTGTACTGAGTACGTTCTACCTGATGAACGATCTTCCCCAGTATCCGGAAGACCGGCTGATGATTGTTTTACTCCATGAATATGGCCATATTCTCTACAACCGGCAGAAAGACAGAAATGACCGGTCACGGGTGGCTAACGAGTTTGCTGCTTTCCGGTATTCACTGGAGGCGGCTGGACAACTGGCAAAAAAAGGTGACGCCGGTCCGTTGCGTGAAGCCCTGCATCGCATGGAAGCACGAAGCCGCAACGGTCGTCCTGACGATCCACACACCATCGCACTGAAGCAATTGACTAATGATCCCCTCTGGCAGGCTAGCATCCGTTTGCTTGCCAATACCGAGACGTCCCATCAACTAGAACGCCACCAGAAACAGTAATTCGCCAAGTACAGTGAAGACTGTGCCTCTCAGGTAAGTGACGCCCTGAGAAAATCCAAAAAGGCACGCACCTTACCGGATACCAGTGTTCGATTCAGATAAATGGCGTAGGTGGCACTTAAGCTTTCCTGCGGACTGAAACGATGCGCCGGCAACAGGGTGGCTAGCTCTCCACGACGCAGCTCATCCTCCACAGCCCAACGTGGTATCAGAGCAATACCGCCATGGTTCAATACCAGTTGTTTCTGTCCCTGCACTGTATTGATCGTGAGTGAACCATTGATCGCCAAACGGACAGGTTGCTCATCCAGCAGATACCATTCACGCCAGCCAGCATAACCATAGCGAATGCAATTAAACGCCGCCAGTTCGTCGGGGCTTGATGGTTGGCCCTCTTGCGTAAGGAACGCTGGTGTGGCGCAGAGCAGGAAATCATTCTCAGCCACCCTGGTGGCAATCAGGCTGGAATCCGGCAGCTGACCACTGCGCAGAGCAACATCAATATTTTCATCCACCAGGTCGACCACGCGCTCGGTCAACTCAATATCGACGGCAATGTCCGGGTAACGAGCCATAAAGGCAGGTATCAAGGGCAATACGACACTCTCCCCGAACCCCACCGTCATACTGAGCCGTAACCTCCCACGGGGTGTATCCGACAAAGCATGAACCGCTCGACGCGCCTCCTCAAGCTCCAGTAACACACGACGGGAATACCCGTAATACTGGCGACCCGCTTCCGTCAGACCAATACTCCGTGTCGTGCGGTTAAGGAGTGCAACGCCCAGTTCTTTCTCAAGAGCGGTCACCTGTCGTGAAACCGATGAGGGCTGAACATCCAGCATCCGCCCGGCTTCCGAGAAACTACCGGATTCCACCACCGCATTAAAGTACATAAGACGTGTCATCATCGTAAACAGTTTCTACCAGCGTCCGGTTTACCTTGGGCAATCGAGCGGCAACTTATGCCACCTTTGCGCATAAAGCAAAAATCCTTTGCCGGACGCTGCCTTGTGAGCGGGAATCCGCCCCCCTAGACTGCGTTTATCTTTTTTGACCAGGATGAGAGCTGTTCCATGAAAGCCATGATTGTCCGCCAGTTAGGCGCCGCTGATGTGTTCGAGCAAACCGAAAAGCCCATGCCTGTCGCAAAGGCTGGCCATATGGTCGTCGAAGTGCGAGCCTCCAGCGTCAACCCGCTGGATACCATGCTCCGTTCTGTCGAAACTCCGTGGTCAGCCAACCTGCCGGAAATCCTTCATGGCGATGTCGCCGGTACTGTCAAAGAGGTGGGTGAGGGCGTCACCCGGTTCAAGCCCGGCGACGAAGTTTATGGCTGCGCCGGTGGTATTGCCGGTCAGGATGGTGCACTGGCGGAATACATGCTGGTTGATGCGGATCTCATGGCCCATAAGCCCAACAGCCTGACCATGGAAGAATCCGCCGCATTGCCGCTGGTATCCCTGACAGCCTGGGAGGCCCTGCATGACAAGATGAACATCCAGAAAGGCGACAATCTGTTGATACATGGCGCGACAGGCGGAGTCGGCCATATCGCTATTCAATTGGCCAAACATCTGGGTGCAACCGTCACCACTACGACCACGCCCCGCAACCTGGAAACCGCAAGGCAGCTGAACGCCGATCACGTGGTCAACAGCGTTGATACGCCGGTTGCGGATTACGTTCGCCAATATACGGATGGCCAGGGCTTCGATAAGGTCTTTGACACCATCGCCGGCGCCAATATCCAGCGTAGCTTTGAGGCCGTACGTTTCAACGGTGAGGTGGCTACCACACTGCCAGTAGACGACACCTCACAGGTCGTACTGAAAAGCCTGAGTCTGCATGGCATCCTTATGCTGATCCCGCTGGTCCATGGTATCAACCGCCCGGCCCACGGCAAGATCATGGAAGAGATTGCACGGCTGGTCGATAACGGTGTTATCAATCCCCTGATTGACCCGAAGCGGTTCACCATCTGGGATGTGGCTGATGCCCATCGGCATCTAGAAGACCGTAAAGCGGTCGGCAAGATTGTCCTGAGCGCGGAATAATGGAACCTGCACGTTGTCTCATCCATAAAAAAGCCCCTCTTTCAGGGGCTTTTTTATGGATTACTGGAACAGGGACTTCAGTTTATTCAGATTTTCCTTGTCTTTATCAGACAGTTTTTTCGATAACTCTTCTTCCAGCTTTTTCCGCGCAATGTCCTGCAGGCGGTCGGCGACAACTTTCTCAGTTTGTGCCAACAGGCGGTTAAGAATCTCTTCACTCAGTTCGTCCGGCGTCAAACCCGTGGTTTTATCCCCAAGGTTAGTCATGACGATATTAGGCATTTTGAGGGTATGGTCACCCTTGTCCTCAGTCATCAACTTCAACGTGGCATTGGTAAAGCTGAGGTTTTCCACCATCAGGCGGATATCGGCACCCTCTTCTTTCTTGGCAGGCTCAGCAGGCTTTTCTTCTTCACCGGCAGGCTTCTTCGCACTGCGCTCCTTGATATCCTTTAACAGGGTCTGGATATTCGTAGTCGCACCTTTCTGTTCTGCCGTGATATCCATACCATCAACAAGGATTTCATTAATGACAACCACCGGACCTGACAGGGACTTGGGGCTCACCTGCAGAGCAATTGCATTCATGCTGAAAATATCAGGGCTCTCAAACCCTTTGGGATTGGCGATGGCCAGCTGATTCAATTCACCGCGGCCATCACGCAAGGTGATCTTGACACTGTTCAGCGTAACGGGCGTCCCCGTTATTTTGGAGCCAGTCGTCTCAATCACGTCTTTGACAATACCATCCAGGTTCCGGAGGGTGATCACGACCACCAGAACCATTAGCGCCACAATCGCAACCAGTGCAATCGAAACCGTCTTCTTGATACTCATGGGCTTTCCCCTTACCCGGCCAAAATGATGTTATAGAGACAATTGGACGCAAGGGAGTCTACTCCGCCATAACCTGTTGTCCAGCGCAAAACCACAGCGCCAGTGACGGATTCCCGTGTTTTCGAATGACTCGGCAACCTGAATAGACAGAAATATTCGCTAATCCGTTATCAACCAGGCTGTATCAAATGCCATAAGCTGCAGCGCAGTTTAGTTGGATACAGGAATTACAATTTTCGAAAGTCATCTTGAGCAAGAGAAGCAGAAAGCTGCCGTAGAGGCTGAAATACAACGCTTACAAAAAGTTGAATACTCCCCCTAATCATTGTCGAAAAAACACAACTTATCGACAGTAACCATAATCCCCCACAAAGTCCCGAAAGGCATAATAGCGGATCATTTCACCCTGTGATGACGAATGAACAACTGATCAAACCAAATCAACACCTGCGGATGAAGGTTCAGGTGACAGCTCCGCTGCGGGGGACGCACCACTATTCTCACTGTGTGATGGTGTTGGAGGTATAATATCCATTATTTCAGGCGGTATAAGGTGGCCGGACGAGTCACCTACCGGTAATGAATAAAACCGTTCTGGTGAGGGGGGCCGGAAATATTCTTGAACCGGAGTATCCGATTCCGTCAGGTGTCGCTGCCGGCGAGACTTTTCCTTCTTGAACAGATTTTTAAATACTTCCAATAATTTTCGTTCTTGCTTTTCACGGCTGCGCATGAGGCTCTCTTCATAGCAATCACTATAAACTTTCTGTAGCGATGGAAACTCTGTTGTCCAAAAAGCCGATGATAACTGCAGATCCTTTAATAATTTTTTTAAATCCCTCTTCTGCACCTTCGTCATCATAGCCTGAGGGTCAGCTGAATTATCCATTTCATTCAGCTTTATCCTGACTTTCCTGATAATTTCACGTCCTCGCTTTGGCATTTGAGACAACAGCTGTTTAGAAACAGGTTCCAAGCTACTGTAGCGTGATGGTTTAGGATCAAATGAGCTAATAGCCTTGAACCCAACGCAAGTTGTCAGCCCAACGCAAGAGGCCTGAGCAGATTGCCGTGACTCTTTTTCTGACAGGCTATCGATGTATGCTTTTGCCTCTGACGCTGTGAGAAAGGCTTTTTTATCATCCAACTCCACACCAATAGAAGAGCTTCTAGCAATCACCGAGGGAGGTTGCACCGGGCGCTTCTTTTCAAGGGAGTCATCAGACAACGTAGAATCATCAAGCGTGTCACAACTGGGTGGCAATGGTTGATTATTAATAGGAAGCAGTACGCTGTATGTTCTTTCCCTCCTGATGTAATCAGGTATGGTTTTTTCTCCTATCGCGTAATCTAACGCTATCCAGTTTTTATCCATAAGGTTCGCCGCTCGCTGTAACTTCTCGATCATATCCCTCAAGGCCGTTTTTACCTTGATATCCGAAAGCAGGGGAAGTTCAAGGCAATACTCATCCACCAATACAGAAGGTGCAGGCAAGCATTCACGACATTGGTCAAGATAACGAATCAGATGCTCCCAGCCCTGCTTTAGTTTCTCTACCATATCTTCCCGCTGGGTTACGACAACGTATGGCATTTCAGCATCAAAGTCTGGCTTAAGCTCTCGCTTTACTGCAGTTTTCAGCCCTTGTTCAAAGACATTCCTACATTGAATAAAAAAATCTTTCTTAAGAATCTCGTAACTATGCAGATTTTTGAGAAGCCGACCCCTGATGGTCGGTGATATCTGATCCGGGACAACGGTATGCAGATTGCCGAGCGCACCCTCCGCCAGCGAAGTCAAATAATCAACATATTCAATCGCCTGATCTGTAAGCCGGCACAGATCATGACATGAAGCGTCATCACGGGAAAAACCCTCCTCCGACAGTTTATTCAACAGCAAACAGTGCAAAAAGAAAAACTCACTGTTTTCAAGATCTGTTTTGGCCTCTTTAACCGGTACAGGTTCCTCTATCTCCTGTCTTGCAGCTGTTGCTACTAATGTTGAAGCGGTCCGATATCGCTGTAGGGATTGTCGCCTGGTGTGGCCAGAGGGAACAGGTTCATCCAGCTGCGTTAAATCCAGAATTGAGCGTCCCTTTTTTAAGGTTACTTTCTGTGACGCAAATTCAGCTTTCGCTCTTTTATCCTTTGGACGCCAGCCAAGACTTAAAAGATCTTGCTCTATTTTTTTACTCGGAGAACTACTTGCCATTATCTATTCCCTTAAGATCAAAGATACACCTTAAATAGAAGGATGCCGCTGAAAATAGTTCCGCAGGATCGTAGTTTTTTGATCGTCTTTCCCTATATCACCCAAAACTGTCAGCATTCAGGCTGCTTTGGGAAACCACACTTAACATATTGGTTATTTACTTTGTCATCAGATCTGCCCTATTCGTCACTGAAGTACTTTCTGAAAACCTTATGGTTATAGTCCTAGTAGGGTCTTTTCATAAATAAAGAATGGATAGGCTTGTTAGTTAAAGAGACGGAGTATTTATGGAGACAAGCAAAGCGACAAGTAACAATGGTAGCAGCAACCACTCACCGACTCCGGAAACCAGTAAGTCGACCGTGGCAAGATCGGGTGGCAGAACAGTGACAGAGGTGCCCCCACACCGGCAAACAGCAGCACATAGCCCTCCCTCCAAGAAGTCTGAGTATTGCATATTGGATTCCTCTAGCGATTCCTCTCTTGGTGAAGAAACATACACAGAGGTGCATACATATATTGTAGAGCAATGCCAAAAGATACTTAACGTATCAGTCATTGATGACATACCAGAAGCATTGAAAACGTTATCTAATGAACATCGAGCATTGATAAGTGAATTCTTGCCCGATACCCCTCCAGACTCAACACTGATAGATATGCTCAAAAAGAAAGACCTTAGCTCTTTTCATGACGTTCTCAACCTGGGTCTCGAAATTACAGGCGGAAAGACGGCGCTAAAAGAATACAACTCAGCTCTGAGCCAGCAATCAGAGGAATATATGCAATCGCTTGATCATTTGCTAGAACGTTTTCAGCACCTAGCCGAAGGCCAGTCAACTTCAGTAACTGACACTCAAAATCTGATCAGTGACACACACGCTAACTTACTAGCGTTAAAAGAAAACTATTCCAAAATTCAAAAAAACCAACACTTGCTGAAAGAAAGATATGAACAGCTTATTCCTACCGAAGGACATAGATTGTATTTAGAAGGCAAGCATCAATCTATTCGCAGGTTGTTAGAAAGTCTATCAAAATCTGCCAGCACTTCAACACAAAAAAGACCTGCTGATACATCCCTTTCCTATGAGCCAACCACCGCCAAGAAAGCGAAACTCAAGGACTCTGAATCTTCCTCTTGAAATGCGACTTGAACACAAAAGATAACGGCGCATTCAGCCATGCGCCGTTATTGACTGTTTACCGTCAGGGTATCAATCCAGATAACCCGCTGGCGGCTGCTTACGATTCGTCAGCGGCGGATAGATGTAATCCGGCTTACCTTCACAAACCACGTTGACGTTGGCATCCATACCGGTACCGAACGTGATCTTTTCAACGCTGCCAACCTTACAGTTGCTGGGCTTGGGCGGATACACGTTCCACAACTCAACGTTGGTCATGGTGCGGTAAACGTCTTCAGGCACTGACAGCATGAATGCATTCAATACACGACGGCCGTAACGTACCCCTTTATCAAAGGCGACTTCATACCCCAGGGCATCGTAGTTCTCGAAGTGACGACGGGATACCTTGCCACGGAACGGATAATCCTTGCTCATGATGTTGTGGGGATAGTCACTACCTTCAGGGATACCCGGGATCGGCATGTCCGGATCATAGTGGGTCAGCTTCAGGCTTTTCGGTACATCGTTAATGTCACGGCCTTCAAAGAAGATTTCATCAATGATCCGCTGCTCTTTCTCGCTCATCTCAATGTAGTTGGAGTGAGAGATGAAATCTTCAGAGGCATGCAGGGCACTGCCCAGGTAGGTGAATGCGCCGTTCAGATCGCCGACAATCGCCATCTTGGAAGCGGCTGCCAGGTTCTTGCGGAACATAACGATACCATTCGTAAAGGCTTCCTTGTTGGTTTCTGTCTGGTAACGGTCAAAATGGACTTCGGGAATGTAATCCTTGTCACCACCAGTCGTGTTGAAATCACGATCCGGATAAACGACAGAAGCCTTCAGAAGCTGCATGGCTTCCGGCGCCCACATGCCATACTTGGCGGCTTCCTCGGTGATTTTAGGATGAGATCCAAACGTCGACATACCATAGGACGCTGTAGCAGCAACAGCCAGGGCAACACCCGCAGCAATCTTGCTGATGTTTTTGATTGTCATAATCAAAAAAACCTGAAATACCTAAGAAATGAAATGGATTAGGAACATGACTTCCTGTCGATGGATAGTAATTTCTATCACTGCATTCATAGTGATTTGCGTCAACGGGCTATCTTAAATTCTCAGGCCTGATCAGGGTTTACTGGCGTAACACGAATACAGGTCAATATTTGGCACCAACATACCAAATTCGTTTTTTTGTTAAAAAAAGCAGGCTGAAAAACGATCCAACCTGCTTATTAATCAACCCTTCACACTAACGCTTTACCAGGTAATGTAATCTGTCACCAATTCTGCCTTCATGGAATACATTGCATCCGAGTATTCACTGGTCTTCATGGTAGACGTCAGCTTGCCGTAGACCCAGTAGGGGTACATGGCCGTTTCCTCGTACGTCATCCCCTTTTCATACTCAATGTAAACGATCTGGTTCGGGCTGGGCGGCGGCACATGCACACAGGCGCCTGCGGTAGGTACTAACAGGAACTGGGTCGCTGTCATGTCTTCACGCATGTTCAGCGGTACAAGGTAACCGGGAATCTTGACCAGCCGGTTGTCATAGTCAGTAACAATCGTACGACTATAGCCTTCCATATAGGAATCAAAGACATCCTTGGCGATGGCGCCGTTGCGGTAATCCTTGACCACCGTCTTATCGACGGTCGGCCGAAGGTCTTTCCAGACAACCCGTAACGCATCGTCCTGAATGCCTGCCAAAGCCTGCGTACTGGTCAACAATGCCAGCAGTAACATGGAACAATGGGAAAGCAAACGAACCATAACGACAGTTTTCATCATGTTGTATCGCATTGTCAGAACCTATACACGAACCGTCAGACCATCGGCCAGTGAGTGTTTGTAGGCACGCCAGGCTGGCAGCAGTCCCAGGGTTGCAGATAGCAGGATAATCCCGGCCAGCATCATCACCTCCTTAAAGGCAGGCAAACTAATCGGCAGGTAAATGCCCAGCTGAGCCTGAACCAGTGGTTGTGCCACCAACAGACCGCCGTAGAGCAAGCCGATACCAAGGGCACATCCCGCCACGGTATAAATCAGCGTCTCGCTGAGCAGTAGCAAAAAGGTATGAACAGGCTTCGCGCCAATCGAGCGGAGGATGGCAATTTCACGACGACGCTCGTTTAATGACGTCAGCACCGTGGTCAACATCCCCACCAGTCCCGCCAGCAGAACCAGACCCGAGACAAACAGCAGCGCTTTTTCTCCCGCACCCACGAGCTGCCACAGATTCTGTAATGCCACACCAGGCAGAATGGCCAGCAATGCCTCGTCGCCATACTCATTGATCAGGCGCTGAACCCTGAACGTGGCCATCCTTGACGTCAGCCCCATATAAAATGCCGTCACAGATGTTGGCTGAAGGGCCATTTCACGGGCTTCTTCGGCGCTGGTTTCCAGTCCGGGTACCGGCGCCGAGCTGTTATGCCAGTCAATATGCATGGCTTCGATACCCGCCAGGGACACAAGGATGGTTTTATCAATGGGTGTGCCGGTAGGCGACAATATACCACTGACTCTGAACGGCTTATCCTCATGATGATGCATGGCAACGGCATCCACACCGTGTGACAGAACAATGTCCTGACCCACGGTATAGCCCAGCTTCCTGGCGACTTCAGCGCCAATCACTGCATCGAACAGGTCCGAGAATGGTTGGCCATCGGCCACTACCAGCGGGGAGTCACCGCGGTATCGGAAATGCCTGAACAGGTCACTGCTGGTACCCATCACCCTGTGTCCCCGGTGGGAGTCCCCCAGGGAGACCGGAATGGTCCAGGCAACGGCAGGATGGTTGCGGATTTCTTCATAACTCTCCCAGCTGACATTGCTTGATGCATTGCCAATATGAAAGACAGAACTGAGTAGCAGGTTAATGTCGCCGGTACGGGCGCCCACGATAAGGTCTGTGCCGGAAAGGGTATTGGTAAAACTCTGCCGTGCTTCCACCCGGATGCGTTCAACCCCCAGCAGCAATAACACACTGATGGCGATGGACAGCACGGTCAGTGTCGCAGTCAGCCTGCGATTCAGGATGCTTTTGATGGTCAGTCCAAGAATCGACATCAGCAAGCCTCCAGGGTGTTACCAGCAGAACGGTTGATTGCGTTCAGTGAAACGGTTTGGTCAAACAATCCTTCCAGCGCCGAGTCGTGGCTGACAAACAGCAACGTGCTACCCGCTGAACGGCATTCCTCAAACAGTAATTCCAGGAATGCTTCCCGGCTGTCACTGTCCAGTGCTGACGTTGGCTCGTCAGCAATAATGATTTCAGGCTGACCGAGCAATGCGCGCGCCGCTGCCACCCGCTGTTGCTGGCCGATACTGAGTTCAGTGACAGGCCGATGAATAAGGTTTTGACCGGTCAATCCCAGGTGATTCAGAAGGCGCACGGCTTCCTCTGCCAACGATGCACTTTGCTGTATGGCCCGCTCTTTACGCACCGGCGCAAAACTCGCAGGCAATATGACATTTTCCAGTACTGACAAATAAGGAATCAGGTTGAACATCTGAAAGATGTAACCAATATGGTTGGCACGGAAGGTATCTCTCTGACTGACCGGCAATCGGTTAATCGCCGTTCCCAGAATATTAACCGTCCCTTGCTGGGGTTCCAGTACCCCGCCTATCAGCCCCAACAACGTAGTTTTACCACTGCCGCTGGGGCCTTTCAGAAAACAGCGTGAACCCGCCTGCAGTTCAAATGCGGCAATATTAATAACAGGGTTGTCAGGCTGCCAGCCGAATAGCATGTCTGACAGTTGGATGGGTGATGCTTGATCAAACATGGTGATGACCAGATTCTCCTGCTGAGAACAACGACACGATTGAGAGCGTCTTGCAATGTCATAAATAAGACAGGATCAGAACTGGATCGGCAGAATAAAGCACCAAGGTCTCAATTCGTTGAGATTGGTCATGTCCAGCGATTGAAAAAATGATTTATGTCGGGTGGGTTAATTTGAATCAATAAATGTAAGGCAGCGTATCTAACAGACATGCATCGCTTTTGATTATGGAAACGGTATAAAAGCAGGAAGATGATTCGGTCATAACTGACCTGCCATTTCAACTGACAGGTCAGTCCATGAAGGATTAGAGCAATTTGCGGAACAGTTCTTCTGTGGGAGAAGCAATAACCGTCTTGTGAATCAGCATGCCGGATTCATTGGCCGCCATCACACCAGAGTCCACCGCTGCGTTCACGGCAGACAATTCACCGGTCATGGTCACGAAAGACTTACCGCCAATCGCCATGCCCAGACGTACTTCCATCATCTTCACGTCCGCCGCCTTGGCAGCCGCATCGGCAGCAACCACTGCAGAAGCCACGTTAAAGAACTCCAGTACGCCGACTGCGCCGGTATGCTGGATATCCGTCATGCCGCTCAGACCAGCGATCAATTCTTCGTGAATGTTCGGAATCAGCAGGCGATCAACGATGGTCTGACGACCGATCTCTTCACCGGCTTCCACGGATGCGCTTACTGCAGCCACATCGCCAGAAACGATCACCAGGTACTTACCCGGGCAGATGGTCTTGGCTTCCTGCAGACGCACGTCAGCCGCCTTGGTCATGGCGTCCGCCGCCTGGATTCCCTTTGCAATGCTGGTGAATTCCAGCAATCCCAGTGCATTACTCATTACGCATGACCTCGGGCAATAACAACCTGACTTTCATTCACTGCGACCACCTGGCCGTCGATACTGGCGTGGATCATGGAACCCAGCTTGCCATCCGGAATCGCACCGATCACCTGTCCCCTGACAACGGGGTCACCGACCTTGACGGTTGCCTCACTGGGCGCGCCAATGTGCTGCCACAGGGAAACGGTCACCTTCTCGATCGCCACATCGCGGAATTCCTTCAGCGGCTGATGGTCATAGCTGCCAAGGTCCAGACGTGAAATCAAACGGTGTGGCGGCACCTTACGCATTTCCCGGTTTTCGCGGGCGATCACTTCACTGCCATCGTGCTGGTAGCGAATGCCTTTTTCACGCAGTTTACCGGCGATATACAGGTTCACCTGGCGCGGCGAGATACCCATCGGGCAGGCATACATTTCACAAACACCACAGGCGCAGCACAGCAGCGCTTCGCTCAGGGATTCATCAATCTCCTTCGCGTATTTCACTGCCTGCATCATCTTGTGCGGATGCAGCGGATGGCCGATCAGGTAACGGGGACACTGGTCCGTGCAGTAACCGCAGCTGATACAGGCGCGGGCACGGTTGAGCATCTGAATCTCGGTTTCATCGGCCCGCTCTACCAGGTAATGGTCAGCCGGGATAACAATCAGAGCACCATCGGTCTTGGTGATGTACATGTCCGCCAGTTCGTTCTCATGCACCATGCCGCCCATCATCGGGCCGCCACGGATAATGCAGAACTTCGGAATGCTGACACCGCCAGCCGCCGCCAGACACTCTTCAAAGGACGTGCCTACCGGTACCTTGATGACCCGAGGCTCGTTCACATCACCGAGTACGGAGACATACTTCTCAGTGACCGGAATATCCTGGGTCGCTTCGAACACGTTGATCATTGTGGCAACGTTGGAGACCACGCAACCCACGTTCAGCGGAATGCCACCGGGAGGTACGGAACGTCCAGTCACTTCGTACACCGTCATCTGCTCGTCACCGGCCGGGTAGAAATTCTGCAATTCGAAAATCTCTACCGGCGCATCCATACGTACGATGGTGTCACGCAGTGCGGCAATTTCACGACCGTACTTGCCTTTAACCGCAATCACTGCCTTCTCGGCCTTGATCTGCGCCCTGGCCAGCAGGATGCCGCCAATCAGCTCCGCCGGTCGCTCGCGCATCAGGAACTGGTCGGTTTGCAGCAGCGGTTCGCATTCCGCCGCATTGATAATCAGGTATTCCGCTTCGGCATTCAGTTTGACGTGAGTAGGAAAACCGGCGCCGCCGGCCCCGACTACACCCGCCTGGCGGACGAGTTCAACTAAGTCCATGGCTCTCTCGTGGCTATCCGGTACAGCTGTGGCGGACAGAGAATCACCGGGACAGCCATACAGAAATTTTTCGATGGTGGCGCATGGTAACCGCAGCACCAGTGCATCAGATTGAACCAAGTCAAAAGAGGTGGGGATGTGTCGTCAAAACCTGCCTGAAATATCACCAAACAGTGACATACATCAACGGGACCAAAACGTGTAATCCCCTGCTTTTATTCACGTTTTTTCAGGAACCAAGCAGCCCATACCGTGAACAAATCCACTGGAGAAAGGAAACTTTGTCGCGCTTTCGCAATCAGAACGGGTAGTTAACACAGAGAGGTTTAATTTCCATGTCCGTTTCATTGCGAAAAACGTTTTTATGTCTGCTTGCCCTGACGGGCAGTATGGGCAATGTCCAAACTAGTTCTGCCACAAACATTGATGACGATCACTATATCGTTCCGACAGGACAAACCGTCAATGTCATCCATATTGTGGATCTGTTGAATGTCGCGGCTGACAGTGAATCTGTTTACAACACCTTGCGTCATCATGTCATCGATGAAGGTGAAAAATACCTGATTGATGTTGTCGACAGGCAGGCTTCCCGTAGCGTCGCTGAAATGCGCAAAGCTGTGCAAAACCTGTTTGGTATTGCTTTTGACCAAGATCGGCTTTTGGTGAGTCGCTATAAAGAGCAGATGCTCTACACCCCCTACAATAGCCAGGATGATGTAACACTCCCGGAACTGATTGAGAACCTCGATGCAATCGAACAACGCGATCAAACGCGATCTATGCGGGAATATCGCGCTGTCAGCAGCATAGACGAGCAAACATCCCTGCCGCACCTGGCGTTTTACATCAACATGTTCCACCCAATGACCACTGAGGAGTGCACATTCCCAACCTCCTATGTCTGGCCTGAAAAGGGTACGTCGAATTTTTGTGAGCGCGGCAACATTTCGCTCATTTACCGCGTCAACTGGGAACGCTCACTGCAATACGGCACCACGGGTTCTGCGACACCCGATGCCAAAATTGTCCGCATCACCCTGGATGATGACGTTTCAGGCGCCGGTATACATCTGAACAGTCGACTGGGGCACCGTGTCACCAAACCGGGTTATACCGGTGTAAACAGCTGGTATCGCGACTGGAGTACGGATGTCTATGCCCAGTCTTACGAACTCTCCATCAAGGCTTCGAATGATAAAGCGGCAATCCTGAAAACAACCCCGTCATCGAATATCAATCCGCAGTATGAGAAGACGGAAACCTCCGGTTTTTCTCTGGGTGTTTCAGCAGAACTCGGAACAGAAAACCATAAGGAGGGCGCCAAGGGGCTGCTGATTCCAATTGCCACCTATGAGCAGAATCGTACCCTCTCCTTCAGCACAGCCGAATACAGTATCCAGAAAGCCACCCCGAGTGATCGCGAAGTCCTTTTCACCTGGGACAGAAGTGAATACGCCAGCCGGGACTCCCTGTTATCCAAAGGCACTGATCCGGTGTTTGACTCTTACGTGACCTATCCTGTCGATACCAGCAAAATCAGTCCGATCGCCTATTCAAACTTTACCCCTCGTCTTGATGTTATCTACAAGGCGAACAGTCAGGAATCCGGTACAACGACATTTTCCTTGGACACATCCGTACAGGCTCGCCCCCTATATACGGGTGCATTCCTCTATTTTTACCTTATTGGCGCTCACGTCGCCTATGAAGCCTTCGAGACAGACCACCTTGACCAGCGCATCACTGCACATGCCGGCTTTACGGTGGACTGGAATCATCCTGTATTCACAGGAGGCTACCCAGTCAACCTGCAGTTAGGCGGTTTCAACAACCTATGCCTGAGCTACGACAATGATTTTAACCTGTCCCCTCAGGAGTGCAGTCTTATCAGCAAGCACCAGGCCTTTATTTACGACGCAATGGGTCGTTATCTGAGCACACTGGATACAACCATGTGCCTTGATGGCGATGACCTGACCCGCCTTAACCGTTGTGATGCCCGCCTCAGTCAACGCTGGCAGTGGCTGGAAGATTCAGACCATTTACAAAACATGCTCTCATGTCATCTGCTGGCTCATGAAACCGATACAGCAACACTCCTGATGAGCCCTTCGTACGAAACAGGAATTGAAGGTGTAAGCCAGAGAACGCTGACATCTTTCACCTCTATCTACAATATTCCTTACTGCCACGCTTGGCAGGAAGCGCCCAATAATGTGGGGCGTATTGGAGATATTTACCGTAACCATGATCCAGTAACAGGTAACATTGACTATTTCAGGCTACTTAACCCTGTATATGGAAACTACCCGGAGGAGCATTCAAATAATAGTGACTGGGAATATTTAGGGCAAGCCATGGCATGCCAGAATTGATTTTAAAAAGCCCTGCATATTTGCGGGGCTTTTTAAAATAAGTGTTAAGTTTTTAATTTCACAGGCTTGTTTATTTTTAATCAAAGAATAAACAATATTATCGTTTAATTTTCACTAATAGCTTACTGCCGAGCAAAACCGCAAAATCTAGGTGATATATAACTTTCAATGACTTTTCTACAATACGGGCACGTGGCCTTGCCTAACCCATTATTACGTGCCAGATACTCAACAAAACAGCTTTTACAAAAACTCATATCCTCACATGGCATAGCTACTATAACTGCAGAGGCATCTGTGCATATAACACACAAGCGAAGGGCATCAGGATCCTCATCAATCTCGTTATTATTAGTATCTCCCATAGGCTTTGCAGCGTGTTCACCAGGGCACTCATCCACTTCCATCTCCATATTCTCAGCCAAAGTTTCTGAATTTGGCGTATGAGGGAAAGATGAATCATCACCATACGACTGAAAGCTATCAATTGAATCTGATCTACGCCGCAGAGGTGAAAGTAACGCTTCCTCAAAGCACATGTTCAAACCAGAATCTTTACTTGTAGAATGACTCATATGGCTTTTCGCAATAATTTCGTTAAATTCTTTATAGACCTCTATCTTTTTGCACAATTGTCGAATTAATTTACAACTTTTCGAATGAGCAGTCACAAGCATTTCCAGCTTGAAAGTCTCAAGATTAATATGCGGTATCCTACAACCATCAACGAAACAGAGCAGGCTAAGCTCTCTTTGCACCGTATCTTCTGAAGCATAAAACCCATAGCGAACAAACAACTCCCTAAGTTGAGGTGAAACCTTCTCCCATAAACCTGTGAGAGTTCTTATCCTTTGGGGATACAATACCTTAAAAGCGCTAAAAAGCTGAGTGGTAGAGCGCTTCACCTCTTTCGCACATTCATCCAGATCTGTTATCTCGTCATTATTCTCTATGTTTATGCAGCCGGGCTGATGTTTGAGCAGGCATAATTGAAAATAAGGGTCACTCGAATCTGATTTCACACTGTTTAATCTTTCGAGATAACGCTTAACTGAAATCGTATGAGTAGACGGCTGATAGTCAGTGTCTGGCATTTCAGGTGATACCGTTGGCTGACCTGCCATAGGGGACCCTACTACAACCGAAAGTTCCCTTGGCCTGCTGTTCATGCTATCAGTGTTTTGCTGAGAACAAGGTTCTAACAACATGTCAGCATCGGGGTCGACACCAACGACTGGCCTTCCATCAACAACAGAAGGATTTAGTGTATCAGCAGCGCTTGCCATAGCTCCAGACTGTACTGGGAATAGACAACGATTGACACTTTGAAGCCTACTATGCATATCAACATCTCTCCATGAAAAATAAACACTTTATTCCATAATGCGACACCCAATTCACAATAAAGTTCATGATCACGTCGAACTGGCAAGCGTCAATATATCCTACATCTCATAAATACAGTTCTTTCTCAAAACCGATTAATGCATGCGAAATCTTATCAAATTATCTCTTATAATAAACAACGACCGAGTTAGATCTTATATCCTATATGTCACAGTATGAGACTGTGCATTTGATAGCAACACCATTACTAGAGCCACTTTAAATACTCGACGCCATTAATAAACCCACTTAATATAGCTTTGACATTAAAATCAAAAATGACATACATATTTAGATAGCTTTATTCATTTACCTTTCCCTCCCAAACAGCCATTATCAAGCAATAGAGTACGACAACAATGCCAAAGCATTCTTGTCAGAAGAGTAATTACGATTAGCATTCTCTACCCGATAATGTCAGGCATTCTGACAAAGAACCTGTAGGAAAGATAATATCTACAACAGATACTCTATAAAACCTTCTGGAAAAAATAATGTTATAATTATTCTTATTAACTCTAAAAAAATCAAAGAGCCATTCTCATTTATTAAAATAACCAAACACTCTGCCTGCATACGCCATTAATACCTAACCACAAATATACGGCTTAATGAGCATTAAAACCATCATTTCACCAGACAATCCAAGAATCGTCGGATACAACCAAAATTATTATCATGAAAAAAGCTCCATATATTTACGGTTAATAATAAAAAACCTACTGAATTCATTAACAAAAACATCTGTATTAAACCCTGTGAGTTATTTACCCCCTATATTGCCTTCTATGTAACGGGTATTTTCTGATAGGCATAAAAAAGGCGGCCATAAAATGGCCGCCAAAAAATGCGCAATCTTGCGCATCCCCTCAAAAGATGGGTCAGGACGTCACAACATCCAGTTCAGATGTCATGCGGATGTAGTCTCTTGCCAACGGTGTCAGCAGGCTGTCAGGGCCCAGCGTGATGCATGTGAAGCCCTGCTCCAGGCAACGACGCAGATCTCGCTCACCGACAACACGCTGAGTCAGTTCACAGGCTTGCCCGATAACAGATGCGTCAGCCATGCTGACTTCCGCAGGTGGAGCCACCTGGTAAGTCACTTCATTCACCGTAGCCCGCTGAGGCGCCGGTACTTCAGAGACAACCTGTCCGCGCAGGGCAGCCGCCAGGCTATCCAACCCTGTCACCTGCATACCGAACGACAGCAGTTGTGCTTCCTTGTCCTGAAATACCTTGTAGAACGCCGGCTTGGCGGTTTCACGGAAACGGCGATACGCAATGCCTTCTTCCAGGATATGTACGGTTTTGCCCAGCAACAGGGACTCAACCAGCACACAACCTTCACTGCCACGTTCGAGCCCGATTGTCAGTGCCGATAACAAGCTGTTAGGCAAACTGGCAAGAATAATATGATCAAACCCGGCAGCTTCCGGCTGGTCCATATCTGCGGCAAAACTCAGGCAGAAACCCTGCCCCAGTGTTTTGGCAAACGCATCACGGTCAGCGCAGTCACCAACCACCAGCACCGTTTCTTTTTTAACGGTTTCTGTCGTCAGGCTGCCAGAACGTGCCAGCAATTCTTCCAATACGCGCCGGGCGATCAGTTCAACCAGTGCATCCGTGTTCATGCTGCATTTTCCTCAGGCGTCTCAAGCGCTTCCAGCGCGCTGATGGCAATACCCAGCGGGGTCACCAGGAACGGATTTTTCGGCTTATGGGTACGCACGCCGGTCTGCTTTTCCACCACAGCCTCAAAGTCAGGCAGGCAGGTGGTGCCACCGACCAGGTAGATGTCTTCGACGTCGTAGCCCTGGATATGGTCGCGGACAATGGTACCCATTTTTTCAATCACGGGGCGAACAATGGTCACCACATCACGGTGGTTGGCCGGGTTCTTCTTGAACTCTTCCGCTTCTTCAAAGCTGGTCTTGTAGTTACCCGCCAGCACAAGGGACAAATGGGTGCCGCCTGTCGCTTCATCTGCGGTGTAGATCACTTCACCGTCGCGGAAGATGGACAAACCGGTGGTACCACCACCGATATCCACGACAGCACCATTCTGGATGTCCAGCACCCGATTCGCTGCTGTCGGCTCATCCAGCATATTGACAACATCCATGCCCGCACCTTCCACCACGTAGCGGTGGGTCTTGCAGCTGGATTCATCGGAGTTGGACGGCATGGCGATGGCAGCCTTGTCCAGCGTCACGCCCAGGCGCTCTTCCAACTTTTCCTTCAGTTTGCGAACAATATGCAGTGCGCCGACATAATCCACGACCAGTCCGTCTTTCAACACCTGGGCGAATTGCATTTCCGTTGCCAGCGGCTGCCGGTCACGATCCAGCACCACCAGTACGATATACGCAGTACCCAGGTCGACACCGACCACCAGTTCTTCCGGATGGGTCACTTTACCTGTACGGGTCAGGCTTTCTTCGACCGCCTCGATCAGCACATCAGCGTGTTCGGTATTACATTCAGACATGGTCGTTTACCTCCGTTTAAGCGACTAGCTCACCTTGAGCGCCGGACGGCAGGCCAACAGCATTGGCTTCATCGAAATCGATGTGCATGGCCAGATGGAAGCTGTCTTTCACACGAACCAGTACCTTGTGGAACGTCACCGGACGGTCAGTCTCAATTTTCACATCCACTTCCTGCTTGTCCTGCACACCCAGGCGGGCGGCATCGCTGCTGGTCATGTGGATATGGTTGCGGGCAACGATCACGCCCTGCTTCAGCTGCACCATGCCATTATCGGACAACAGGAACAGGCCCGGTGTCGCCGCGGTGTCGCCGGATTCGCGCAACGGTGCATCCACGCCCAACTGACGAGCGTCAGTGCGTGAAACTTCAACCTGGCTGTCCTGACGGGCAGGGCCAAGAACCGCGACATGCTTGAACGAACCCTGGGGACCGATCACGGTCACCCGCTCTTCGCACAGGTACTGACCTGGCTGGGAGAGTTCACGCTTTGGGGTCAGCTTGTGGCCTTCACCGAACAGGGCTTCCACATCTTTTTGGCACAGATGAACGTGACGGGCAGATGCTTCAATCGGGATCAGCTTTTTACCGACATTGGCGTCGGTACAATATTCACCAATCACCTGGTTGATGATCTGTTGCAGTTGGTCTTCACTCAGATTCAGGGCACTGCTGGTATTCATCGTTTCACTCACTTCTCACCTGAACAGGCGCGATCAATCGTCTGACCGCGTCATCCTGATTCAAGCCGTTAATCAATCACCTGTCGGCTCACCGGCTCTGCGGTTGCGCAGGGGCAAACTCACCGGCCCGTTCCCGTACCATCAGCTGGTAACAGTGGCCTGACAGGTGGTGCAGCGCCCGGAGCATGTCCGGACGTTCACACCGCTGGCCCCGTTGATAGGCGTGCACAGCCGTCAATTCCGCTTCACGGATACCGGCACGCAGCCGGTTCAGACTGACGAGGGTTCTGCCCATGCTGTAATGGGGCAGGCCATCCTCGCAGTCGCTTAATGGCGCAGGTTCGCTGTCCTGCGTCCTGAAAACGTCCGGGTCAACGTTTTCACCCGGCACGATGGCGATGGTCAGCTGGCGGACATAGTCCAATACCTTCTGCAGTTCGTCGCACAAGGATTTCCGGCCTGACTCAGCGCAATCCACCTGCATGCAGAGCATGTCAGCCTGCAGGCGGTCAAACTGTTCCTGGAGTGCAATGCGGGGATCGGTCAACAACACAAGACGGTTGTCGCCCAGAACCGCCATGCAGTCCGGTTTTTCGGTGAACATGCCACCGGTGTAATCGCAGATAAAATGGGGTGTCGGTGCTGCGGCGCTATTGTCGCCTTCATCGACGGTTGCCGGTATCAGGGATTCTTCGACAGGCGTTACATCGTCCTGTCCCCGGATAACCAGCGCTATGCCCTTGTCCTGGATAAACTGACGGGCAGACGGGGTGATGATGTCTTTCAGCTCCACCTCAAACGTGGTGAAGGCCGCCTTGCGGTATTCACTGCGAATCCGCGCTTCTGTAACAACACCCATGGAACTTCCTTAGCCTGAACAGCAGACTCTGGCAGAAAGGCCGGACCAGGCCGACCTTTCCAGCGTCAGTTGACGTGTGCCGAATTACTCAGCTTTTGCCTGAGGCAGGATCACTTCAACTTCACCGTGCGGACGTGGGATAACGTGTACGGAGATCAGCTCGCCAACACGCTCAGCGGCAGCAGCACCAGCGTCGGTAGCGGCTTTAACAGCGCCGACGTCACCACGTACCAGTACGGTAACCAGACCGCCACCAACCTGCTCTTTGCCAACCAGAGTAACGTTGGCGGCTTTGACCATGGCGTCAGCAGCTTCGATTGCGCCAACCAGACCCTTGGTTTCGATCATGCCCAGAGCGTTAGAGATAGCCATTTTTAATTCTCCACTTTGTAATCAGAGATGTTTGTTGAGGGTTCGTTAAAGAGACTTCAGTCGTTCAATCACCAGACGGGTGATTGCTTCGATATCAACATTCGCAGTACTGCAGGCCACAGGCTGAGCCTCAGGCTGTGCCAGTGCTTCCGGCTCAATCACGCCGTAAGCCACATACCGCTTGGTAAACAGGTTCATCGGGGTCACGTTATCGGAGGTCGCAGAACCACCGACGCTGCCGCAGCCCAGAGTGAACGCAGGCGCCAGGTTCGTGGTCGCACCCACACCACCGTGGGTGGACGGCGTGTTAACCACCAGACGAGATACCGGCTTCTTCAGGGCAAACTCGCGTACCAGGGCATCGTTCTGTGTGTGGATCGCCAGGGTATGGCCCGCACCTTCAAAGTGCAGCAGTTCCATGCACAGCTCGCAGGCGTCGTGCGCGTCGCTGACACGATAGAAGCCCAGCAGCGGAGACAGTTTTTCCCAGGAGAAGGGATACTTCTTGCCGACGTTGTTACGACCTTGCTCACCCACCAGAACACGGGTAGTGGCAGGTACATCAAGGCCGGCCATACGGGCGATTTCCACCGCAGGCTTGCCAACAATACCGGCGTTCAGGCCGCCACGCTGGTTGACGATGACTTTCTCAACTTTCGCGATTTCCGCTTCGCTGAGGAAGTAACAACCCTGGGCGATCATCTCTGCCTTCACCTGGTCAGCAATAACGTGTTCAGTGACCACGTGCTGCTCAGAGGCGCAGATAGTGCCGTTATCAAAGGTCTTGCTGGTGATAACGTGATGAACCGCTTTCTTGATGTCTGCAGTGCGTTCAATGAACGCAGGCACGTTACCCGGACCAACACCCAGCGCCGGGTTACCGGAACTGTAAGCCGCTTTGACCATGGCGGAACCACCGGTGGCCAGAATGATGCCAGTGCCGGCGTTCTTCATCAGCTCGCTGGTGCCTTCCAGACTGGGAACGCTCATCACGCTGATCAGTTCTTCCGGCGCACCCAGGCTGACCAGGGCTTCGCGCAGAATGCGAACAGTCTCGGTAATGCTCTTCAGCGCCGACGGGTGGGGGCTGAAGATGACGGCGTTACCGGCCTTGATGGAAATGATGGTCTTATAAATCGTAGTGGACGTCGGGTTAGTAGACGGCACCAGACCAGCAACAATACCGAAAGGTACTGCCACTTCCATGACCTTGCGGCTCTGATCGTCAGAGATCATGCCGATGGTCTTCATGTCCCTGATTGAATCCAGCAGAATCTTGCTGGCCAACAGGTTCTTGGTAATCTTGTCCTGAACCTTGCCGAAGCCGGTCTCTTCCACGGCCATTTCCGCCAGACGACGGGCATGGGTCTGGCCGGCGCGCGCCATGGCGTCAACCAGGGCGTCGACCTGAGCTTGGCTGTAGTCGGCCAGCACTTGCTGGGCGGCTGTCGCCTTGCGGATCAGGGTCCGGACTTCCTGTACGGATACGAGGTCTCTATCGAGGAGTTCCAACTTACTTCATCCTCTCGGTGTTTGCGCGCTCATGGTGAGCAACAATGACGCGGATCAGTTCTTCCTTTTTGGCGAACTTGATCTGGTTCTTGCTCATCCCGATATCGGGCATTTGTCGCGCCATGTTTCTCAATTCCACGGTCCGGTGCTGACGCAGGGCGTCGGCAGTCTCGGACTGTGGTTCCTGAACGGCAACGGGGTGTTCCTGTTTGGCCGCTGCTTTCGGTGCCGGTTTCGGTTCCGCCTTTTTCGGCTTTTCAGCCGGGGCGGCCACCACAAACGTTCTGGCAACGGTCACCGTGGTGTCACTTTTGGATTCCACACTGGCCGGCGTCTCAGGCTTGGCCTGAACCACCTTCTTCGGCTCATCCGGCGTGACCGGGGCATCCGGTTCCGGCTGACTGCCATTCGGACCGCCATCCCCATCCGGGTCAGGCTTGTCCAGCAGCGGCGCCAGGTCAGCGGCAGGCCGGGCTATCACGTGGGTGGATACCACACGCCCTACCCGGTCGGCCGCAACCGTGCCGGCCTCAATGGCCGCCTTGGTCGCGCCTACATCGCCACGGATGATAATGGTCACCAGACCACCACCGACCCGCTCGATACCGGACAGGGTGACGTTAGCGGCTTTTAGACAGACATCAGCGGCTTCCACTGCGGCCAGATAACCGACAGTTTCAATAAACCCAGCTGCTTCTTGTCCTTTCATGGCCTACCGCTCCCGTCTTAGAAATGCTTCGGGTTTTCAGCCACGAATTTCACAGCGTCAGCGAAAGCATCGCAGGCTGCCTTACAGGCAGACTGGCTGCCGGTCAGCAGACCACCGCCGAAGTTGGTTTCTGAAGGAGGCTCGAACAGTTCACACAGGGTGACGTCAGCCGCTTTCAGGGCAGCATCCAGGCCATACATCGCTTCCAGGGGAGGAGCAATCAGGTACGCCAGGGGCTCACCTTCCTTGATACCAGCCATGCCGGACAGGAAGGAACCGGTGCGGGAGATGCACTGCGCGTAGTACGCGATAGTGTCGTCTTCGTTCGCACTGTAGAAAGAGAATTCGTTTTCAATGAAGTCGATAGCGACGTTCAGGCCGCTGCGGACTTCCGCCGGGTTAGGACCGGCCAGCATGCCGATGACTTCGCCAGCCAGCTTGGTGTTGGCATTGGCGGCACCGCCGTAGAAGCTCTTGCCCAGGCAGACAGTAACTTCTGCGTTCTTGGTGGCTTCGTCCATGGCGCAGTAGGTTACGTCATCGCAGTCAGAGGTCAGGATACCGACACTCTTCCAGCCCTTGGGCATACCCAGCTTCTCTGCCATCTTGGCATCGACGTTGGGGATCATTTTTACCGCCAGTACGCCGGCGCCTAAGCGATCACCTTTCATGACTCTCTCCGGTATGTTCGGTCGTTAAGGCTGCCGCCTTATTACGACAGCAGCCTTACGTCATTAGTCGTTAGACTCGGAAACCAACACCACTGCACTTCTGCTCCATCATCTTCTTGACGATGTTGGCGATGTGCGCACCGGCTTCGGCAGCAGGGGTGCCGCGACGGTGGATGTTGGAGATCACGGTACGGCCGGCTTCCGGCATACCTACCTTGCCTTCATAGGTGATATAGGCACCCATGGATTCGCCAGTGGCCAGTCCGGGACGTTCACCGACCAGCTCGACAGTCACCTTGCTGCCGACGATCTCGGTGATGTGGTCCATGGAACCGACACGACCAAACTTGACGAATACGGGGTTACCCACGCTCATGCCGTAACCTTCCAGACCCTGCTTCAGTGCCGGCAGGATGTTCTTCAGGTTGGCGGTAATCGCGGTGGAAGACAGGCCGTCAGCAATGACGATCTGTACGTCGACGCCCTTACGGCATTCGGCGTTAACCTTCGCGGCACCTTCTTCGTTCAGCTTGCGGCCCAGGTCAGGACGGGTAACGTAGATGTCCTTGTCTTCACAGCAGGACTGCACGGCTACCAGG
Source organism: Kistimonas asteriae (assembly GCF_018263925.1). Taxonomy (GTDB): domain Bacteria; phylum Pseudomonadota; class Gammaproteobacteria; order Pseudomonadales; family Endozoicomonadaceae; genus Kistimonas; species Kistimonas asteriae. The sequence continues at coordinate 159,780 of NZ_JAEVHF010000002.1, read as the reverse complement.
CCCATCTCGACGACAAACTCTTCCGGTACTTCGTTGAACACGGAGTCGATGGCGACGGCGTGGTCAGCACGGAAGCGCAGCATGGTTTCGGTCTTGTAACGGGGACCCGCACGACCGATACCCAGACGAGCCGGTGTCTTCGCCTTCAGCTTTTTATATTCCGCTTCGTTCTCGGCATTCTCGATGTCGAAGAAGTCGGACATTTCAATCGCAGTGATGTCTTTCAGTTCGCTGTCGGCGACATCATCCACCTGGCTGGCCAAGGATACCGCTTGTGCGACGGCAGACTTCTGACCGTCGTCAACATTAATTTCCTTGAGGACCTTGCCGATCAGGTCTTTCAGTTCATTTTCAGAGATCATCGATAGCCACCCGTTACTTCAGAAAAATAGAAGCGTCGCCGGCACGCTCTGTCAGACGGCCGTCTTCCATGATGCCCATGCGTTCACACCAGGCTTCAAATTCCGGAATCGGACGCTTGTCGAAGATGTCGCGCATAGTGGCCACGTCGTGGTAACCGCTGGTCTGGTACATCAGCATGATGTCGTCGCCGGCCGGGATACCCATGAAGTAGGTACAGCCCGCGGCAGTCAGCAGGGTCATCAACGCTTCGTTGTCGTTCTGGTCAGTCTTCATGTGGTTGGTGTAACAAACGTCAACACCCATTGGCAGGCCGTGCAGCTTGCCCATGAAGTGGTCTTCCAGACCCGCACGAATCACCTGCTTACCGTCGTACAGGTACTCAGGACCGATGAAACCAACAACCGTGTTCACCAGGAACGGGTTGTAGTGACGGGCGAAACCGTAGCAACGAGCTTCCATGGTCACCTGGTCAGCACCGTGGTGCGCATCAGAAGACAGCTCGGAACCTTGACCGGTTTCGAAGTACAGGACGTTCGGGCCAGTACAGGTGCCCTGCTTGAGCATCATGTCACGGGCTTCCGCCAGGTGACCGGCGTTGAAACCGAACGCTTCGTTACCCTTCTGGGAACCGGCGATGGACTGGAAGATCATGTCGGCCGGTGCGCCGCGCTCAACCGCTTCCATCTGAGACAGAACGTGTGCCAGTACGCAGTTCTGGGTCGGGATTTCAAAGCGCTGTTTGATTTCCTCGAACTGGTGCAGGCAGCGGTAAATGCTGTCTGTGCTGTCATCTACGGGGTTCAGACCGATAACCGCGTCACCGATACCGTAGGACAGACCTTCCAACGTGGAGATACGGATACCTTCAACGTCGTCAGTCGTGTGGTTGGGCTGCAGACGCGCGGCCAGGGTACCCCTGCGACCGATCGTCGTGTTACAGGTCGCCAGCACTTCAATCTTGTTGGCAACGTAGATCAGGTCCGCATTGGTCATCAGTTTGGCGACCGCGGCGATCATCTCGGAGGTCAGGCCGCGGCTGACACGACGGATGTCGTCACTACGGGTGCTGTACTGCAGCAGCCACTCGCGCAGCTCGGCTACAGTCCAGTTCTTGATCTCGTCATAGATGCGTTCGTTAACGTCATCCTGAATGATACGGGTGACTTCGTCACTCTCGTAGGGCACAACCGGGTTGTTGCGCAGATCGGACAGCAGCATGCGGGACAATACGTCCTTGGCCGCGACCATCTCGGTAATGGATTCGGCAGCTAAGCCTGCCAGAATGTCGCCAGAGCGTTTCTCGTTGGCCTTGGCGAGCACTTCCTTGATGCTGGAAAAGGCATAAACCTTTCCAAACAGCTTGGTCTTGAGAAGCATTTGTGAGCCTTTGCCTGGGGTAAAGGAAATTTAACGCTGCGAAGAGTACTCAAATGCGTCAACCGGATTGTTGATGTGCATCAGCAGCGACCCCGGCTTGGCGATTGAGCTAGGTCAATGGTTTGGTGGTTGTGTCAAAGCGTCGGAATACCATTGTTTTTCATCAAAACCAGTGCTGTCATTTCATTGATCTCAGTCACAGGGAGTCAGACTCAATGTTTGCACAAGCTCCAATGCTTTTTGCGCTAAATACCTGGCTAAAGGATTTCACCTGTAGAAATTCTTGTGGATGGGGAAGCAGTGATACCTGGAGCCAGAACGTGCTCCCCGCCCCTTAGAATGACAAGACTCCCCCTATTTATTACTAACTCAGAAAACAACATTGCCGCTTGTTGTTTCAGATGCAGCCAGTGTATCGTCGTGAACACGCCCTACTACCATGTCGTAAACTTCCTGAACTTGATCTTTATTAATTCGCCCAAGCAAAATTAATGCTTTTATAAATAGGGATAGTTTAGGATATTCCATATTTACAGACCAAACCTGGATAACATGCGCAAAAGAAATATTTTTTCTTTTCAAAAAACTTTCATCAAAAGGGTTACCACCTTCAAACGTCGATGTATGTGCAGTTATAAGTGCATGCTTTACTAAAGCTTCGATATCCGGCTTCTTAATTGTTTGATCAAGCAAACGGTAAATCCTAGGGTGTAGATTACATATCTTCTCACCTTGCACCTCATCAAACTTATCCCAATCCCAATATTCAGGACTTATCTTTGCCTGAGTAGAATCATCAGATTTCTCAGATTCCATAGAAACGGCTTCTTCTTTTTTTTCATCGTCAAACAATTCCTTCCGCCCTACCTCTAAATCATCAAACTTTCCTCCAAAATGATGCCGCAGTCTTTCATCCACAATCTTTTCCACTTTCCTATCAAGACTTTCATCTATTTCATCGACCTGTGTCGCAACTGTTATATGCTCCATACTTCTCACGTTTTCATCCTGCACTATCTCCACATTCAATCGGTGATATCTAGCAGGAAGATTTGCCTGAGTGCCCACTGACCTTTTCTCTATAGAGCTTGATCGATCAAAAAACGCAGGCGATCCTGAACTTTTTACTGATGTAGCCATAAAGCCTCCTAAAACACTAAATTAAAAAATTATATCTCTCGGTATCGCTGATATAGGCAAAAACAATAATGAATTAATTTCATGTGAAATCTTATAACCGATATGTTGTCTACATTGCTAAACAATGGATATTCCTATGAAATACAGCCCCTCATTCATAAAACGATAAAGCATTATATTAAGCAAAATGACCTGACATTATGTTATTGCATGGGGCTCTCAGATTACTGGCCCGCTTTAAACAGTAATACTGACCCTTTTGTTAGCTAAGCGTCCGTCCTTTCGTTGTCCAATGCACTGTACATTAATATTGTTTACTCAACAGGAACATTAGTCATGGAAGGCACTCGAGTATCACCCTCTCACTCCACAGGCTCTGGCAGCGGTATCAGCAGTCCAGCTCCGTCAGCATCGACAAGCGGCATTCAGGTCGTCCAACCCAGCCACCAGCTGTCAACAGAACAACAGCAAAGAAAAAGGCACCACTCAGAGGGTTCCGAGCATCATGGAGTAAGAAAAACACGTCGACTCACCAAACCAGAAGAACGATTAACCAAAACACCGGACATTCACGAGCAAGCGGTGAGAAAGCTGCTCAGTGATAAAGACTTTTCGAGCAAACTTACCGAACCGATGTTAAGGCTATTCAATGAGTTAGTAGATATTATGTTTAACGAGGAAGAAAGGTACAATTTTCTAACAGGAGAACATAAAACTTGCACCCGGTTCACCGAGATCGCTGATTCGCTTGATTCAAAACACTTTACAGGCACAACCAAACCAGAGCAAGCAGCCATGCAATTTCTCGACAAGCTATTTGAGCAAGTATTTGGTATTGACTGGAAAGAGATCTGGAAATACATCCCTGAAATCAAAAAAGAAAAAAGCAATATCTCTTACACTCCACCCGCTTTTATGGCAAACACAAAATCAGGCAATAAAACGTTAGTTTCAATTTACAACACTTACTATCAATTCATCCACAGAGCGAGAAACAAATCCCTTTTAGAATTCAAACTAAGAGAACCTGAATGTTTTAGATTACTTGCATCACTAGCTATAGACAGTAAAGAAAACTTTAGAGAGCTGCTCCCAATGTTAACTAAAACTCAGAAATGGGTTCTTATAGAGTGGTTTGATTCAGTCAGCTATCATACTAAAGACACTACATTAAAATGGAAACACATGACTCCTGATTCAAAAACAGAAAAACCGTCTTTTGACGTGGAGAAGTCGGAGGAATCAAGTGATGATGAGTCTGAAGAACAGCAAGTTTTAAGTACGTTTGCTTCAATGGAAAGTTCGTTAAAAAAAATACGGGCAATGTCAGAATACGACCTATTCGTACCGATTCCTCTTAAAGAAATCCACGGATCACTCAAAGCGGCAAAAACAGCTTTAGTCGATCTCGATGCAATTGAAGAATATCTTCACAAGAAGAAAGAAGCATTATATGACGATCGAAAGCTTGATTCCAGCATCAAAGACTGCGTTGACATCTACAAAGAGTTGCATAAATTTTATCAGGGCATGGACGTAAGCATGGGCCAAGTACCCGAACTCAGCAAAGACACTAAACCTGGTAATTATCCAAGTAAAAATTCACGAACACATACAGCACCTATGTGGATATCATTGGTTCAGCTGGACACATTATTAGAAGGTTTAGAGTATCTTTATGCGCACTCTAGGCAATTAAACAAAGATCAGTCTAGTAGGGCTATAGATTCTGATTAATCAGAAACAACAGCCCCCTGGCTCTGCCTAATCAAATTAATGACCTTATTTTGTTCCCTTATGCCGTTGAAGGTACAGCTGATGCGCATCAATACTCTATAGGCTTACCTCTGCCTTGAGGTAGGTCATTTATGACACAGGTCATGATTCTTCCCCCGATTTATCTTATGATGCCCTCACTTTGCAATGGTGCCGTAAAGAGACGGAAATTTCGTGTAACTTTCGGCCCGGCGCGCGAGCATGCTCAAGCAGACTCAGCGCATCGGAGGGAACGGGGTGAAACACCCCGGCTGTACCCGCAACTGTAACAGGCGAGCCAACACTCATTCTGTGCCACTGGACTCAAGGTCCGGGAAGGCGAGTGAAGGCAACGACCCTGGAGCCAGGAAACCTGCCCAGCAAAACCAACGGAACAGACCGAACGTCAGTTCAGTCTGTGTGATACCGGGCGGGTTTACCTGGTTGTTGAAATCATTCTCTGATTTCCTGCCTTGCAGGCGGGACAGTCATGCGACCACCGATCGCGGCTGCCCCACGCCTGACCAAACGACTCCCGCCTTATAGAAGCTGTGGTGCACCCAACGGTGACACCGGGAGTTGGCGACATGAAGCGAATCCTGCTGTCTATTCTGATGCTACTGGCCATCCCTGCCTGGGGTGCGGCTGTCTGTGAGCAAGACGCCACCGGTCAGTCCGTCTGCCTGGATAAGCCGGCCCGCCGCATTGTCAGCCTTGCGCCCAATATCACCGAACTGCTGTTTGCCGCCGGTGCCGGTACCCATATTGCCGGTGTCGACAGTTACAGCACCTACCCGGCCGCCGCCAACGAGATCACTACCATCGGTGGTTTTCCCAATATCAGCGTAGAAGCCCTGCTGGCACTTCAGCCTGACCTGGTGGTGGTCTGGGCCGGTGTGACCGCACCACAACTGAGCGAGAAGATTGAATCCCTGGGTATCCGGGTATTCCATCTCGGTCAGGCCACCATTCCCGATGTGGCAACGTCCATCCGCACCCTGGGCCGACTGGCCGGGACGGAAACGGTCGCCAAGCGCAATGCGGATGCGTTCCTGACCCGCTACGAAGCCCTGCATGACCGCTACGCAGACCGGACACCGGTCAGTGTTTTCTTCGAGATCTGGCATGCGCCCCTGCGCACTGTCGGTGGACGGCACCTCACCAGCCAGGCCATCGCCCTGTGTGGCGGCAATAATGTCTTTGCTGACCAGAAGGTCAATGTACCCGCTGTCGGCATCGAATCACTGCTGGCCCGCAACCCGGACGTTATCGTCAGTACCGACCGTGTCGGCAATGACCAGGACATCCACCAGCGCTGGCAGAAATTGACGGTGCTGGAGGCCGTACGTGAGCAACAGCTGATCACCCTGCCGGACAAACTGATCTCATTGCCGACACCCCGGATGCTCGACGGCGCCGAGATGCTCTGCGAGCAACTGCAGGCGATACGGGACAGTCACCAGCCCCCAAAGCAACTGATCGCCGGACACACTGAATAACCGGCGGCATTACAACCGTTTTGACACGAACACAATCCGACTTCACAAGGTATAAGAGAATGACCAAGCCTTCTGCTCTGGCGCTGTTGCCGCTTGCCATCATGGCTGCCAATGTGCACGCCGAAGATGTCTATGAAATGGATAACGTAGTGGTCACCGCTTCGCGTACGGCCCAGACCATTGATGAAACGCTGGCACCGGTCACGGTGATCAGCCGCAAGGACATTGAACAGAGCCAGGCGTCCAGCGTACCCGAGCTGCTCAAGCGTGTACCCGGTATGCAGGTTGCCACCACCGGCGGTGCCGGCAGTACCACCAGCATTTATCTGCGCGGCACAAAAACCGCCCAGACGCTGGTACTGCTTGATGGCCACCGCATTGACTCCGCTACCAGCGGCAGCGCATCACTGCAACACATTAACCCCGATATGATCGAACGGATCGAAGTGGTTCGTGGCCCACGTTCCAGCCTGTATGGCGCGGATGCGGTGGGTGGTGTCATCCAGATTTTTACCCGTAAAGGGCATGCAGACCCACGTCTATCACTCAAGGTTGGCGCAGGAAGCCGCGGCACCAGCGAATACGGCGTCAATTATGGCGGTAATGTTGAAGGAACCCGCTTCAATATCGGCGGTAAGCTGTTCGAAACCAATGGCTACGACAATACTGCCATCAAAACCGGTTATGCTGGTGATGACGACGCATACAGAAACAAATCCTTCACAGCCAGCGTTTCCCACACATTCGACAACCAGATTGAAGCCGGTTTTAACCTGCTGCACTCCGAAGGAAAGAATGAGTACGACAACACTTGGAATACGGACGTCCGCCCCTATGACGAGTTCCGTTTTTCTACTGTAAATGCCTTCCTGAACCTCCCAGTTACAGATAGCTGGACTACGCGTATCAATACCGGTTACAGCAATGAACTGGGTGAAAACTTCCAGAAAATGCCGAATGGTACACATACTAAAAATGGTTCCATCAAGTCCATGCGAAATACGGCCAGCTGGCTGAATGATGTTGCCTGGGCAGACAACCAGCTCCTGACGACAGGCATTGACTACACCAATGACCGTATCGATACCAAGCCGACAAGCTACTCTGTGAATTCCCGCTACAACAAGGCCGTTTTCGTTCAAAACCAGTCTTCATTTGAAAACAGCGATCTGCAGGTAGGTCTGCGTCGAGACAAGAATGAGGCCTTCGGCTACAAGACAACCGGCAATATTAGCTGGGGAGTCAATTTATCGGATGATTACCGTCTGATCTCTTCTTATGGCACCGCTTTCCGGGCCCCCTCCATGATGGATCTGTATTATCCGGGCAGTGAGAACCCTGATCTGAAACCAGAAAAATCCAAGAATGCCGAGATTGAGCTGCGAGGCATAATCAACGACACCAGCCACTGGAGTGTTACTGCATTCCAGAATGATATGGATGACATGCTGATCTGGTTCTCAACCGGCCCCATGACGGGATACATGGAGAATGTCGAAAAAGCGCGCATTCGTGGTATCGAAGCCAGCTTAACGACTCAGTTAGCGGCGTGGGATATTACGGCATCGGCCACCTATCTTGACCCCAAAAACCTGTCAGATGATCCAAAGGTAAAAGATAAGGTTCTGCAGCGTCGTGCCCGTCAATTGTTCAGCCTGGATGCAGATCGTACATTCGGCCGGTTCTCTTTCGGCGGTACGCTCCGGGCCCAGGGGAAGAGCTATGATGATGTCGAAAACCACGATCGTTTAAGTGGTTTTGCTACCGTTGATCTGCGTACCAGCTACCGCTTCACGCCGGCAGTAAAAGGTGAATTGAAACTGGTCAACCTGATGGATAAGGAATATCAGACAACCAAGAGCTATGAAGGCGAACCCCGCGGCGTCTTCGTCTCCATGACCTGGACACCTGAAATCTAAACAGCGCCCTTCATGCAGGAAGCATGATCCTAAGCGACAAGGATGTCGGAACGCGCTGGAGACTCAACGCAGACAACCTGTGCAATTAATCACAGGTTGTCTCTCCCCGTTATCATTACTCGCATTCATCCCTGCAATGTCCGATTACCGCTGTGCACATTCCTACTTAACCCGGTTTTCCATCAACCCGTTTCTGCAACAGCATATCGCCGTAGAAAATGAGGAACGTGCCATAAGCAAGAATCCACAAAAGAATGGATATGAAATAAAAACCGATCCGCAGGTCAGGGACCAGTTCAGGCAATACACTTCGCACTAGTGCTGAGAAAACCGGTAAACCCAGTGCAAAACCCACGCCCCTGTCCGGTAATTGCAGAGGGCGGCCTGTATGACCCAAGGTCACCCGGCAGATCATGGCCAGAATCAATCCCCCCATACCGCCTATCGCCAGTATGTGAAGTGCAATCGCATCGTCCCAGCCAGTGAGTGGCGTCAGCGCAAGAAGCAACAATCCCAATACGATACAGGCGTAGGACAGATGCAATGACCACAGTAATGGCTCCCGCAACGTAAGCCAGGGTTTCCAGCGCAAAACACGCCATGCATTGGCTGCACTGGCAATCAAAAGCAGTGCCACAACCCATCCTGTATTAACAGGTACCAGGCTCACTTTGGCCAGCACCACCAACCCGGTTGGAACCAGTGCCGCCAGCTCCAACCAGCGTAACCGCTCCGGTTGAGGGAAGCCGAGACGAACCGACGTAAAGAACGGAATCACTCGTCCACCCAGCACCAGCATCAAGACAGTGATCAACAGCAGACCACTGCCTGCAGCCTGTATGGCAAGGGAATGGTCAGCCTGAAACGCTGCATAGTGCATCTGACCATTGATAGCCGTCATCAATAACAACAGTGGTACAAAGAGCAGGTTGCGCCATCCTTTTGCCTTTATGACAGGTCGAGCCAGCATCACGGCTGACAGTGGTAACCATATGACATCCACTATTGTCAGCCAAATGGTTGGTTCCCGAATCAGCAGCATTCCCAGGCGCGCAGTCAACCAGAGTAAAAATAAGCAAGCCAGTTGCCAGCCCCGCACGCCGGGGATGCCTGTCCACGTTTGTACGGCAGTCAGCAGGAAACCCACAATAATGGCACCGCCAAAACCAAACAGCATTTCATGGGTGTGCCACCAGAAAGGGTTGGTATAGAAAGCCATCGGCCAGCCTCCCAGCAAAAAGCTGCCCCAGGCCGACAACGCAACGATAGAAAACAATGCCCCGCCAAAAAAGAACGGACGAAAGGCCAGGCGAAAGAAAGGAAGGATGCGATTTTCTTTTTCCTTGTCAGTTATTTGCATAGAAACAATCCTTATCAGCACATGTCGGGATGATTCTGTGCATGCTCTGCAGCCAAGCGTATGACGTAACCGACTTTTATTACGCCCGGTCCGAGAATCGTCATCATGTGCGACAGTATCTGCACTGCCATGCCAAGCCCCAAGGGCGCTACCAGTATGTACGCGCCCAGAATTCCAGCCACCGTGGCGATAACACCGCCTGATAACAATACTTCACTGAGTAAACGATATTTACCGATTTGTTCAGTCATTACACACCTCCTGACTGGCAGTCGCTTTGATAATCTGGTTTTCCATATTGCGGGCAATGCCTCTGGCCCAGTGTTTGCTCTTTTCAGCAAGGGATCCCTGAAACAATTCATCGACGGATTGGTCGAATAGCGTCAACCATCGCTGCATATGGGACGGTTGATAGGCAACTTGTCCAAACAATCGCAAATGGGGTGCAAGGGCATTACGGCGATACCTGCCCGATCGCAACAACAAGGCCGACCAGAAGGTGGTCATGACATCCAGATGCGTATGCCAATCCACGCAGGCGACATCATTAAACAGGGGGGCAAGCACTGAATCCCGGCGAACACGTCCGTAAAAGGTATCCACCAGCCTGCGTATATCCTTAACGTCAGCAATATCTGCCATATTGACCACCCCGGCTCACTGTCTTTCTTTAACCATTGCAGTGGTCATGCCATATACAAAAAAGCTTATAAATTCAGTGTGTTACACAGGCTCAGGCTATACAGAAAGGGTAAAAGAGTCATTTAGATAACTTTAAGAGTCCATAAGACTACACATTGGTGTAGTCATTAAGACTATAAACCTCAATAACCTACTGTTTTATAAGTACTATTTTTATGGCACGACCCCTGCTATGTATCAGACAAGTCACACCGAAAAAAGGTCAATGGAAAATGAAAAACACGTTGCCAGCCGGTCGCAGGCTTAGGGAAAGCTATATATGAAAGTGTCAGGCATAACTCCCGGGCTGGCAGCAAAGCTATTGGTTGTTATCTGCCTGCTCTGGTGTGGCATGGTGCTGGGTATTTCGTTTCTGGCGACGCCGGTTAAGTTTCATGCACCGACACTTTCACTGGCTGTGGGTGTCGATGTCGGGCGCACCGTGTTTGATGCTTTCAACCTTTTTCAATTGGGCTGTCTGCTATTGGCCATTGGTATCGCCCAAAAGAGCCGTGGTCCTGCATCGATCGTTGTATTGCTTTTTATCCTGACAGCGAGTCAGCTGACACAATCCTTCTGGTTGTTCCCTGCATTATATGAACAGGCCAGCCAGCTGATAGCGGGTAACCGATCTGCTGCTCTTCATTTGCATCTACTATTTGGCATTCTCGAGCTGGGTAAAGTCTTGGTTCTCTCATCAATTGCCTGGCTCAGCCTTGGTGTTGCAACGGCACCCGCTTATATGAAGAAACAATGAGACGGGGCTCTTCGGTGCGAGCTTATCGTCCCTTAAGCCCAAGCCTCCGTGCCAGCCGATGCAGGTTGGCACGGTCAACCTGCAGGATTCTGGCAATAGCCGCCCAGTTTCCACCCTGTTGTTTCAATAGATGGCGAATCAACGTTCGCTGGTAGTTATCCAGTAAAACTTTTAACGGTGCATCCCCTTCAGGTAAGGCAACAGATTTTGACGCTGTCGATAACATCCCCAGCGTATCGCTTTTCCCTTCGAATGAGTGCATCTGCATATCAAAGTCTTCAGGTTCAACAGTCACAAAACCATCACCCGCCTTGCCACGATCCATTCGAACGACACTACGTGCTTTCAAGGCTGCCCGACTGACGGCATGCTCCAGCTCACGCACATTCCCCGGCCAGGCATAGGTTTGCAGAAGGGCATTACAGGCTTCTGATAATCTCAGACAATCTAACCCCAGTCTCGCCCTGTTGAGCTCCAGAAAATAGCCGGAAAGCAGCAGCACATCCTGCGCTCTCTCTCTAAGAGGTGGCACATGAATAGGGTAAACACTGAGTCGGTGATAAAGGTCAGCGCGAAACTTGCCTTCCTTGACTTCGACGGCCAGATCCCTGTTCGTCGCGGCAATGATTCGCACATCGACTTTTATCTGCTGATCACTACCCACTCGCTGAATTTCGCCATTCTGTAACACTCGCAGCAATTTGACCTGCTCAGACAGTGGCAACTCGCCAACCTCATCCAGGAACAGTGTTCCATGATTGGCAATTTCAAATTTGCCTTTTCGATCTTTGACTGCACCGGTGAAGGCACCCCGGGTATGACCAAACAATTCACTTTCAATGATGTTCCCTGGCAGCGCGGCACAATTGATATGAATCATCGGCGCATGACGCCGGTGAGACTGCTTATGTATGGCACCTGCCACCAGCTCCTTGCCCGTACCCGTTTCTCCCAGCACCAATACAGAAAGGTCAGAACCGGCAACCACTTTTATTTCTTCCTGAAGGCTCTGCATGGCGGTACTTTGCCCAATCATCTCGACAACCTGGTCTGCAATCAGGCTCTGGCTGACCGCCTGTTCCTGCTCGACCCTGACTTCCAGACGGTTAATCAGGCTGACCATTCTCACTGTCGCATTACTCATTGCGATAGCTGTACGAAATGCTTCGGGGGCCATGGACTTCATGGAACCCGCTTCCAGCGCATCGAGGGTCAATAACCCCCAGGGTGCGTTATCCAGCATCAACCTTGTACCGACGCAATCATGAACTTTTAACGAACCCTGATGCCCTGTCACCAGACCATCAAATGGATCTGGCAGTTCGGAATCATGGGGAAATTGTACAGGGGTGTCGCTATCGATAATCCGCTGTAACCGGGGATGCTCACTGACAGGAAACCGGCGCCCAAGGGTGTCGGGCGACAAGCCAACAATGGCAACCGGCCTGAGAACCTGTCCTTCCAGCTGCATCAGGCTGGCGGCATCACAGGGAAATAGATGCGCCAGATGTTCCAGCAGACACTGATAACGTGCTTCCGGTGTCATATCATCAGAAAGGTTTTCAATAATATGAACCAGATGAGCCAGCGTTTCATCGTAACTGATCGACATGCGCCCCCCTCCGCATCGGTCGTCGGTACAGCTTATCGCTCATCGAACATTTCCCCAAATACCTGCGGTATTCAGCCGAGCATCGGGGTGGGAATATATCGCTCGCAAGACACAATTCTCCTATTAATCACCAAAAGCTTGCTTTAGGTTATGCTCATGGAAACGGGCGCAAATCGCATAATGATCCCGATCATTTACCCGACGCAGTGTTCTGATAGACTCCCCATTTTTGCACTCAATCATGTCTTCGTCTGGAATGCGGGTATCAATGTACGTGAAACCTGACCTCCACACCGCCTGGTAAGCCTATATCTGCATCTAAGGATTCCACCATGCCTCTGAAGTACTCCGGCAATATCCGGGAACTCTGTTATCCCTTCATTTATGAAGAATCCGCCCTGTGTGACTACGAGATCCTGACCGATGAACTCTGCACCCTGGTGGGTTGTGCGATCACGGAGCTGGAATCGGATCCCGAAAACCGTTTTTTCGATATCCTCGAGTTCCTCAATGAACTGCAGCCCAAGATGTTCCACCTGAATGGTTCCATCCGGGGCAAGGGCAGTATCCACGAAGAAGACATCCAGCGGCTGGATGCCTGGTTTGACCGGTTTGAGGAAGAGATTGGCGGCCGTATTCAGAGCTTCGTTCTGCCCCGCGGTCCCCGTTCCGTGCAGCTGATTCACTCATGCCGCAGTCTCTGCAAAAAAGTAGTGCGTTGTCTGGTGAAGATTGATGCGGAAGGCCGGGAAGTGCCTGATGTGCTGCACCGCTATGGCAACATGCTGTGCAACTTGCTGTTCCGGGTGACGGTGGTGATCAATGGTCGTCTGGGGATAACTGAACCGGAGTATGTCAGCCCAAACTATCCACAACGTCCACCGAAGAAGAAACGCTCCTGACCTCAACTATGGGTTGGTGATTCTGCCCAAAAAGTTATTCACAAGCGGCGGTTATCCCAGTCGCCAGGCGGCCCCCGGCTGTTGTGGATAGCGTAGGCCTGACCGGTGTGGATATAAATATCCATCGTGCTCAAGGTGACATGCCGAGTCATGAACGGAATTTTGATTGCCGTGCCTGGCGGAGGAAATTCCGTTGTCATGCTGAGCTGTGGATTGGCCTTGATGATCCGCTCTCGCCAGGCTTGTGGATAACTCCCATGGCGCTTCGCCAGCCCTGCGGCCAGCTTATCCAGAGAATCTGTACCGATAACTTTATAGGTAATCCAGGATGATGGCTGTTTCTGCCCGACCAGGGCATGACCGGATACGGGTTTATCCACAGCAGTCAAAATTGCCATGCGATCATCCGGCTTGATGACTTGTTCATCGGGAAGCGGGATTTCAAAGGTTTGTGATTTGTTCTCGTTCTGATTTTCCTCGTCAGAGAGCGCCGCTGCCAATACGGGTTGTGCCGGCTCTGTCGTCGTCGGTTTATTCACAGGCTCGGCTTTCGGCATCACCGCAGCAATCGCTTCCGGCGAGAAGTGCGGGTCATAGGTGATCTCATCCGTGACCGATGCAAAGGCCAGCGCCCGACTGCCCGGCCGACGCTGCTCATTATGCCTGACCAGTTTCAGTGTCTGGTCCAGCTTGCCGACCGTCTTGATTTTTTTCCTGAACAGCAGGCCCAGCGTATCATCGGACAAGGCAGGGAGTTCCACACTGCGCCCATACATTGCCTTGCTGGATTTCCTGAAATCAAACTGGCTTGCTGCGACCTGTTGATGATTGGCTCCTGCCGCATCCGGCATCCAGATATCCACTTCCTTGAGCATGGCGATTTCGGTCGGCATCACCAGCATCAGGAAACGCAGGTTTTCCTGGGTGACCGGCTGGGTACTGCTTAAACGGATAATCACCCGACCATCGGATTCACGATGCCAGGTTGTTCTGATATCAGCATTAAAGAACTGGTGGGGAATGTTGTAACGCTGATGATCCAGCGGTGAAGCAACATCCACAATGAAAGGGCTTTCGGGATCAGCCAGGCCTGAAACTTCTATCTCGGCACGTAATGGCTCATTCAATCCGGAGAGTAATTTAACCGCGGAGAATTCTATTGCATGGGCGGGGACTGAAATCAGAAACAATACGAATACTGCAAGGACAAGACCCCACGGTCTCATCCCTGACCCGGAAACAAGCTTTGTTTCGAGCGCAGTAATGCCAGTATTCATACCTTTCAGAATAGCAATCCAAACGCTCTAAAATCCTATTTATCCAATAAATTCATAGAGTTAATTGTCATCTTGCGACAGAGTACTGTTATTTTTGAAGACCCTTGGGATCAATGGAAAAATAACCACCAGTTATCTGACACTACATAAGGTGTGAATGATTCTGTGCAATGACCTGCATTCCTAGTAATTATTTTGAAGACAGACGCCTGTTGATTTATCCCCAACTATTCACATCCGCACCTGATTTCTTCGAAAACCACTAATTCTGTGAAGCCAAAGCTGAAAGAAGCATTGCCGTTTATTTTTTATTCACAGCCTCATTGCATCAAAATCATCAACAGTTTAATTATTCACAGGGCATGTTAACCACAGGAAAACGATACACAGGCCACTTAATCACAGGAAAACTATCCACATTGCCTTTACGCACAGCTTGAACACCGTTCACGAAGTCATCGACAGCTTATACAGTTCAGCACCGGGTTCACCGGGCGATTTTCCGAAAATCCGGAACTGACTTGTTATTGACGGAAATGCGAACAAAAATACGCCAGAATAGTTATTACGCGGGTTTTATGGGGTTCTGACCGTATCCGTTTTACGGCAGATCTCGCACAAAACCACCTAAAACGGTACCCTGAACAAAACAATAATGAGCCCATAGATGATGGAAAACGCCTGCCTCATGCACCATGACGAGACAGCAGCCAGACTCCGACGCCGCCTTCTGCAGCGGTTGTCGCCTCTGATGGGCGTTCTATTGATGGCCGTCGCCGTGCTGAGCGGCTGTTCCGATACGTGGAACGATCCCCACGCCCCGGAACCCGAAGACAAGGTCACCTATTACGCCAGCTACTCCAACCAACCCCGCCATCTGGACCCGGTTCGCGCCTACAGCGCCGAGGAAGGGCTCTTTCTCGAACAGATTTACGAACCGCCACTGCAATACCACTTTCTGAAACGGCCTTATGAACTGATCACCGCGACCGCCAACGAAATGCCGACGGTGACCTACCTGGATGAGAATCGTCAACCGCTTGGCAGTGATGCCGAATCGCCTGCCTACAGTGTCTTTACCGTCAAGATTCAGTCGGGTATCCGGTATCAACCCCATCCGGCGCTGGCCAAAGCCGGAGGCCATCCGCTGTATTTCTTTGAACACGCCAGTGAATCGGCAGAATACGGTTCCCTCAATGATTTTGCCGAAACCGGCAGCCGTGAACTGCTCGCGGACGATTACATTTACGCCATTAAACGAATGGGTGACCCAGCTAACAAATCACCGCTGATTGGTTTTATGGCGGATTACATCGTCGGTCTGACAGCCTTCACACAAACCATTGCTGAAACGAGAAAATCTGAAAACGTACCGCTATGGCTTGATCTTCGCCAATATGACATGAAGGGTCTCGAACAGATTGATGACCACACATTCGCTATCACCATCAACGGCAAATACCCCCAATTCCGCTACTGGCTGGCAACACGTTTTTTCTCCCCGATTCCCTGGGAAGCCGATCGCTTCTATCACAACCCCGGCTTCAAGGAACGCAACCTGACCCTGGACTGGCACCCCATCGGCACCGGGCCGTTCATGATGGCGGAGAATGACCCCAACCGTAAGATTGTGCTGGTCCGCAATCCCAACTTCCGGGAGGAGTTTTACCCTAACGAAGGCGTTCCTGGCGACCAGGAAAAGGGGCTGCTGACTGATGCAGGACAACCACTCCCGATGATTGACCAGGCGGTTTTCGTCAATGAGAAAGCCTCGATACCCCAGTGGAAGAAATTCCTGCAGGGTTACTACGACCGCTCCGGCGACGAAAGCAGCAATATCAACTCCGCCACCTTTGACCAGGCCTTTAATACCGGCCCGGACGGCATGTCCCTGTCAGCAGAGCTGATCAACCATGGCGTCAGGGTCGATGAGGAAATTCGTCCCTCACTCTATTACACCGGCTTCAACATGCTCGATCCGGTGGTGGGTGGCTACAGTGAAAAGCAACGTAAGCTGCGCCGCGCCATTTCCATCGCCTGGGATGACCAGGAATTCATCGATATCTTCTACAACGGACTGGGACAACAGGCCCAAAGCCCAATACCTCCAGGTCTCTTTGGCGCCAAAGAAGGCCGGGAAGGCATTAACCCCCTGATCTTTGACTGGGATGAGCAGCGTAACCGGCCCGTCCGGAAATCCATCAAGCACGCGAAAAAACTGCTGGCTGAAGCCGGCTATCCGGGTGGCCGGGATGCCGTTACCGGCAAACCGCTGGTACTTTACCTGGATACCGCCGGAAGTGATTCCGGTCCCGGCGCCGACTGGATGCGCAAGCAACTCGACAAACTGGGCATCCAGCTTGAGTTCCGTCCCACCGATTACACCCGCTTCAAGGAGAAGATGCGCCAGGGCAATACCCAGATCTTCCGCTGGGGCTGGCTGGCAGACTACCCGGATCCGGAAAACTTCCTGTTCATGCTCGACAGCCACCAGGGCGCTCAGAAGTGCAAATGCGATGGGGTCAATACAGCCAACTACGACAACCCGGAGTATGACCGCCTCTTCGACCGCATGAAAACCATGGATAACAGCCCCGAACGTGCCGCCATCATCGATAAAATGGTCAACATCGTTCGTAGGGACAACCCCTGGATCATGGGCTTTCACGTCAAGGATTACTACCTCAGCAACGCCTGGGTGCACAACACCAAACGCCACGGCATCAGCCTGGGCACGCTCAAGTATGTACGCGTGGAACCCGCACAGCGCGCAGAAAAACAACTGGCCTGGAACCGCCCGATCCTGACACCACTGCTGATCACCCTGGGCATTGTGATTGCGCTGGTGATCCCGGCGGTTCGCGCCTACCGCCGCCGGCAGCACAGTACGGTTGTCGGAGGTCGCCCGGAATGAGTCTTACATACCCACGGTTGCCCGGATGCAGCCTCTGGAGTGAATGAACATGTTTGCCTATCTGATCCGCCGTGTGCTGTACGCCATCCCGATCCTGATCGGCGTCAACCTGCTGACCTTTGCCCTGTTCTTTATCGTCAACACACCACAGGATATGGCGCGTGCCCACCTGGGTGAAAAGTACGTTACACAGGATGCCATCGACCGCTGGGTGACCGAAAAGGGGTATGACAAACCGCTGTTTATCAATAACGAAAACAGCGGAATATCCACACTAACAGACACGATATTCTTCGAGAAATCACTGAAACTCTTTGTGTTTGATTTTGGCCAATCCGACCAGGGACGCGATATCAGCACCGATGTCCTCGACCGTATGTGGCCAAGCCTGGCGCTGGCAGTGCCTACCTTTATCGTGGGGATCTGGGTGAATATCTGTATCGCGCTGCTGGTCCTGATGTTCCGAGGCACATTGCTCGACCGCTTTGCCGTGATGGTATTCGTGGCGCTGATGTCGATTTCCTACCTGTTCTACATCATCGCCGGCCAATACCTGTTTGCCGGACTCTGGCGACTGGTGCCGGTTTCCGGCTTCAATCCCGGGGTAGATGCCTGGCGATTCCTGATACTGCCGGTGATTATCGGGGTGCTGGCGGGGCTTGGCGCCGGTGCCCGCTGGTACCGCACCCTGTTTATTGAAGCCTCAGGTCAGGATTATGTGAAAACGGCGCGAGCCAAGGGCGCCAGCGAGATCCGGGTTCTGTTTCGCCATATTCTGCCCAACGCCCTGCTCCCTATCCTGACCGGCGTGGTGGTGGTGATACCGCTGCTCTTTATGGGCAGCCTGATCATGGAATCCTTTTTCGGTATTCCCGGCCTTGGCAGTTACATGCTGACCGCCATCCAAGCCCAGGACTTCGCCATCGTCCGCGCCATGGTCTTTGTCGGATCCGTGCTCTACATCATCGGCCTGATCCTCACCGACATCTCCTACACCTGGGCCGACCCCAGGGTTCGCCTGAATTGACAAGGATAACGCCATGAAACCGGTACTACTCTGGAGCGATACCCTGGTCTACCTGATGGTGGCGGCGCTGGTCGGCTTTGTCTTTTCCATCCGTCGCAACCCGGAAACCTGCGCCCGCTGGCGCGAGGTGTTTGCTACCCGGCTCGGTATGGTGACCTTTGTCATCATCATGGGGTATGTCAGCGTTGCCTTACTGGACTCCCTTCATTTCCGCAAGGCACTGCCTCCGACGGAAGGACACACCAACCAGCAGGTGTTCTACAGCAACCAGGTCTACAGCGTACTCGACCTGATGCTGGGCGAAATGGGTGAGAACGATGAAAGAACATACTCTGCCCCCTTCGCCCTGAAATCCTTCGTCAAGGAGAATCAGCATACTGACGATGGCGGGATGGTCAGAGATTACCCGGACCTGAAATACGCTGGCAGCCACCTGGCGACAGCGGATGACAAGACAGGCGATATTGCCAGCAACAGCCTGATAGCACTGGGTAAAGGACTCGTTATCAGCGCCATACTGATTGGTTTACATTGGGCATGGCGACGTAAAAAAACAAGCGTAAATGGTAGCGAATTACCATGGAAAAGTGCCTATATCACGCTAACCATCACAATATGTCTGTTAGCCTGGCTGATTGAGCTGGGCAACCTCTACCACGTGATGGGCACGGATCAGGCCGGTAATGACACCCTCTACAAAACCCTGAAAAGCATCCGCACCGGCATCCTGATCGGTACGCTGGCCACCGTAATCATGATGCCGATTGCGATAGTGTTTGGCATCTCCGCCGGCTACTTCAAGGGTTGGGTGGACGATATTATCCAATACCTCTATACCACGCTGAGCTCTATTCCGGGCATTCTCCTGATCGCCGCTTCTGTGCTGCTCTTTCAGGTCTTCATTGATAATAATCCCGATTTCTTTGAAGTGGGTCTTGAGAAGGCTGACGCCAAATTCCTCGGCCTTTGCTTCATTCTGGGTGTCACCAGCTGGGCTGGTCTCTGCCGAATGCTCCGCGCAGAAACGCTCAAGATCAGTCAGCTGGAATATGTCCAGGCGGCGCACGCATTTGGTGTCAGTCACTGGCGTATCCTGATGCGTCATATTCTGCCCAATGTGATGCCCATTATTTTGATCACCTTTGTGCTCGATTTCAGCGGATTGGTGTTGGCTGAAGCGGTACTGTCTTACATCGGTGTTGGCATTGACCCGGCCATGGCCAGCTGGGGCAACATGATCAACATGGCCCGAACCGAACTCTCACGGGATCCGGTGGTGTGGTGGAATCTGATCGCCGCGCTGCTGTTTATGTTCACGCTGGTACTGGCCACCAACCTGTTCTCCGACCTGGTGAATGACGCCTTTAATCCAAAGGCTCAACTGGAGGCCAGTGCATGACCGGCAGCACAGGACAATCTGTGGATAACCACAAGCAACCTGCTCTGGCAAGGGATTCAGAACAACCTGTGGATAATCAAACTACTGTGCAAACACCCCACCTTTCCGTCCGCAACCTGAGTGTTCGGCTCACGGGAAATGGCCAAACCGACATCCTGAACAATGTCAGTTTTGATCTCCATGACGGTGAAATTTATGCCCTGGTTGGCGAGTCGGGCAGCGGCAAATCGGTGACCGCAACTGCTATCATGCGCCTGCTGCCGGATGCCCTGGCCATCACCGCCGGTGAGGTTTTACTGGAAGGTGAAAACCTCTTTGCACGGACTGAGCAAGCCATGACCGCCGTGCGGGGCGCCCGGATCGCGATGATCTTTCAGGATCCCATGAGCGCACTCAACCCGGTCCACCGCATCGGTGACCAGATCGCTGAAACACTGCGCCTCCACGCCAGGGATAATGAGCAAAATATTCGAAAACGCGTTGTCGAACTTTTGACGGAAACGGGCATTCCTGACCCGGAACGACGGACTGACTGGTACCCTCACCAGCTCTCCGGCGGTCAACAGCAACGCGTTATGATCGCCATGGCGCTGGCTTGTGAACCGGATATCCTGCTGGCCGATGAGCCAACTACAGCACTCGATGTCACCATCCAGAAACAGATTCTGGCCCTGGTGGCTGAACTCACGGTGAAACGTCGCCTGGCCGTCCTGCTGATTACCCATGATATGGGGGTCGTAAGAACCACTGCCGATCGTGTCGGAGTGATGTATCAGGGCCGGATCATCGAAGAAGCAGTCTGTGAAGACTTCTTCAATAATCCAATAGAAGCCTACAGCCGCCGACTGATTGACAGCCTGCCGGATATGTCCGTCTACCGCCCGGAGGAACATGAAACGCCACTGCTCACGGTGCAGGACCTGAAGGTCCATTTCCCGATCCGCAAAGGCATCCTGCAACGGGTGCACGACCATACCCGTGCCGTTGACGGCATCAGCCTGGACATCCGCCACGGTGAAACCCTGGCACTTGTAGGCGAATCCGGCAGCGGCAAGAGCACCACCGGGCGGGCCATTCTGAACATGGACCGGGTGACTGCCGGGGTTATCCATTTTGACGGCCAGGACATCACCAACCTCTCACGCCGGGCCATGCTACCACTCAGGAAACGGATTCAGGTGATCTTCCAGAGCCCTTATGCATCCATGAACCCCAGGATGACGGTTGGCGCCATTATCGAGGAAGGCATGATGTCTCTGCTGCCTGAGCTGAACAAACAGCAACGCCAGGCGCGTATCGAGGCCCTGCTGGCACAGGTGCAGCTCGAACCGGAGCACCGCCTGCGCTATCCCCATGAATTCTCCGGTGGGCAGCGTCAACGTATTGCCATTGCCCGTGCATTGGCAGTCGAGCCAGACCTGATCATCTGCGATGAACCCACCAGCGCGCTGGATGTTTCCATTCGTGCGGAAGTGCTGGAACTACTTCAGGCGCTTCAAAATGACCTAGGCGTGTCCTACCTGTTCATCACCCACGACCTGTCGATCATCCCCCAGCTGGCGCATCGGGTGGCGGTCATGAAAGATGGCGTGATTGTCGAGCAGGGAAAAACAGAACAGATCATCACTCGTCCGCAGCACCCTTACACACAAGCCCTGCTGGCATCATCGCCAGTCATGGCGGCGGCAGATGGCTAGTACAGCGATACATCACCAGGGCAGGACGTCACCAGACCAGTCAAAGAATTGACCGGTATCGTCCGCTGTCAGCCCCGTCAATACACTGACAATGCGTTGCGCAGACATTTCCGGAGCGTAGAGTTTGTCGGCTGGGGTATTGGTCGTGAAGGGGCGGGACAGGTTCGAGACCGTCGTCCCCGGATGTATCGCCACCACGGCGGCCTGTTTGTGCGTTCTATGCATTTCGATGGCAGCCGTTTTGACCAGCATGTTCAGCGCCGCTTTTGAAGCCCTGTAGCCATACCAGCCACCCAGACGATTATCACTGATACTCCCCACTTTGGCACTGAGTGACGCAAAGACCGCCGGTGAACTTTTGGGCATCAGGCCGGAAAAATATTTCAGCAACAATCCCGGAATGACTGCGTTGATTGCAAAGTAACGCGTAAGGGAGTCTGCCGAAATATCCTGCAGCCGCTTTTCCGGCTTCAGGTTATCATCATGCAAAATGCCAGTCGCATTGATCAGGAGGTCAAATGAATGCGCCTGTGTCTTCAGGGTATTACTGATTAAGGCAAGTGAGTTCTCACTGTAGTCAGATTCAATCACCGTCTGGACGGTGCCATGCTCAAAGGTAAGGGCATCTCTGACAACCCCTGTCACGGCATAGTCATTCGCAAGGATATCAGCGAGGGCACGACCGAGACTTCCATTGACACCAAATATCAGCGCCTGCCTCTCTCTCACGGCAACCTCCCCAAAAAAAGTGTGTGCTGCCCCTGTTCCTGAAGCCGCATACCGCTCCCAACCTCAGTATCACTCATTCGGATGACTGACTGATGACACCTGGATCAGCGTGAACCACGAGTTCACGATAACCTGATAATGGACAGTACTCTCTTGTTACTATGACATCCGTTATCGCCATAAGTGCGACCTCTGCCGTTGTATGCACAATGGCACCGGGTTTCAGATGCCCGCCAACAACGTGCCCTTTCTGGTCTGATAAGCTGGCATGAAGATGGCTGCCATCATCTGTCAGCACGCCCACCAGGGATACAATTTCAAAAGGTCCTTCCAGCGATGTGATGTTCTGCTGATCAGCAAAGCGAATCATCGCCTTGGACAGGCTGCCGACACACGTCATGATCGCGGCAGCACGGATGTTATTCTGCGCAATAAAATGCTCCATCCCAAGATACAGATCTTCCCCCGGCGTTAGACGGAAAAGCAAACTCGACGACATTGTCCACCTCTGAGCACCCTGTATCGCATACTTTTGAGCATAGCGTTACAACGCATCATTGGCCTTACATCCCTATGAACAGTCATGCATAATGCAAAAAAGACGCCGCAACGCATTACAACAATAACGATGCTGCAACGGACTTAGTGACATGTTACCCATACAACAAGCCAGTCTCTTTTTCTGCCTGTCTCTGACACTGCTGAACCTGATTCTGGTGACAGCCTCTGGCAGACGTGAGCCCGTAACCCATTGCTTTGCGTTGTTGCAACTTTGCCTGATCGCCTACCTGATTCAGCCTTTAACTACGCAACTGGACACCGGCTTCCTCATTGATTGGGTTGTAGCCTTGGGAAGAAATGCACTTCCCTGCGTTTTCTGGCTTGTATGTCTACTGACGTTTAATGACGAATTCAGACTCAACCGTCGGGTATTATTATTAGCGTCAGTTGTCGTTTTATTTAGCCCGATGCTGAAACTGATGTTTCATGTCGTCGGTTATCAGCCTTCTTTATGGATTAATTTCTTCAGCCACTGGATACCACAATCCATCGAGTTTTTACTGATAGGCCATGCACTTATAACGATTGGTCGTTACCTGCGTGAAGACTTAATACAAAACCGACGTCGTTTACGTGGATGGCTACTTGGATGCACAGGATTTTATATAGCCTCTGTCGTCTTAATGGAACAATTAATTGGATTAAGCGACAATCTTCGTTCAATTAATAGCCTTATGCTGGCTGCATTCCTTCTGATATTTAACGCATTGTTGCTCCGCTTCAAAACAGACCTGCTCTATCCAGCACGCCGACAGAAACAGGAAATTGTCTTTACCTATACCAATAAAACGACATGTGACGCCGATAAACCGGAAACCCCTTCGCCCGCTGATCACATCGAAGACACCATTTTTAGTAGACTACAGTCGTTAATGGAACATGAATTTATTTACCGGGAAGACAGCCTGACCATCGGCGAACTGGCCAGTCGGCTGAATATGCAGGAATACCGCCTCCGATCATTGATCAACCGCCAGCTTGGCTATCGAAATTTTAATGATTACCTGAACCATTTCCGTATTCGGGAAATCCGGGAACGGCTATCAGACTCCAATCAGAAGGATATCCCCATCCTGACCATTGCCCTGGAAGCAGGATTTCACTCCCTCAGTGCCTTTAACCGCGCCTTCAAGAATCGCATGGGCATCACACCCAGCCAATACCGCGAGGAACGGCAGCGGCAGCCGGAAAGCCCTTCCAGCACGCAACTGACCGATTCTGAAATCTCTGACTGATTTTCAAATGTCAGCATTTTTCTGACGTTTTGCTGAGAATCAGTCATCGGTATACAGTTCACTCTCCCGGCATGGTCATATCCCGACCTGCCATATCCGTCAGTTGGCTTTTATTTGGTAAGCGCCACTCAAGGCAACCACCAGCAACAGAAACCATCGCGCCCCGCAGCCAGGTAGCAGGCCATCGCCCTATATCACCGGCAGACCTAATAAGCGGATCACCTTAACCGACTCATTTCTGAATGGATGACTGATTTCTGAAAAAACCAGTGTTTTGGATTTTTCTGCCATTTTTTTGACCTTCCAGTCAGACTGGTAAAGCCTGACTAATATTCCATAAGAGAGAATCATGTTTACTGGCTGCCCGCTTAATCACTCACTCTGACAAAACCTCATGTTTGCAGCCGTTGAACTCATTTTCATTCCTTTTGGCGACATTTTTATACAAAACACCGGATTACTAAGCCGATAATTCCAGACGTTGCTACTGACTCATTCCGAAACTCACTGATCAATTTCAAAAACGCCTGTCTTTTTCCAATAATCGCCGAGTTACTGACGCACGTTCTCCGTAGAGTTAGCTTCCCGGGCTACTGAATAAGCAGTGACCTCAGCCTTCTACTGTCTCTCGCTGAGTGCACACCAATAACAAGAAATGGAGAGAGCCGTCGTGTCCTATTCCCGTTTTATGATTCCCGCCCTGGCCCTTTTGCTGGCCGGCTGCAGCGAGGATCCCACATCATCCGCACAGGTTCCGACACCAGAGAAGAGTTTTGGCAAAAAACTGCAAACCCAGCTGGTCATGGCCCAGCCTGGCGATGTTATTGAGATTCCAGAGGGTTTTTATGCGCTGGATCGCAGCCTGACACTCAGTGTCGATGGCGTCACCATCCGCGGCGCCGGCATGGATAAAACCATTTTATCCTTCAAAAACCAGGTGGCCGGTGCAGAAGGCATGATGATCACCGCCAGTGACTTCACCCTGGAAGATCTGGCCATTGAAGACACCAAGGGCGATTCCATCAAGATCAACCAGGCCAAGAACATTGTGATCCGACGGGTTCGTTCCGAATGGACTAACGGCCCGTCCACCGAAAATGGTTCCTACGGCTTTTATCCAGTCATGACAGAAAACACGCTGATTGAGGATTCTGTCGTGATTGGCGCATCAGACGCCGGTATCTATGTCGGTCAGTCTTATAACGTGGTTATTCGAAACAACCGGGCGGAATACAATGTAGCCGGTTATGAAATCGAAAATACCATCGGTGCTGACGTTTATAACAATGTCGCGACCAACAACACCGGCGGTGTACTGATCTTCAACATGCCCTACCTGACCCAGCCCGGTCACAGCACCCGTATCTACAACAACGAAATTTACAGCAATAACACGGAAAACTTTGCCCCAAAGGGAACAGCTGTCGCCAGTGTACCGGCCGGTTCCGGCATTCTTATCAACTCAAACGACAATGTTGAGATATTCGGCAACAACCTAAAGGACAACGATACCGCCAATATCATCGTCAGTAGCCTCCTGACAGCGGATTACCAGGAAGAATACAAGGTGTCAGATAACTTCGATCCGTTCCCGGAAGGCATCTTTATCTACGACAACACCTACAGCGGTGGCGGCACATCACCGGGACGGCTTGAACTCAAGGCGTTGAAAGT
This sequence comes from Kistimonas asteriae, assembly GCF_018263925.1. GTDB lineage: Bacteria > Pseudomonadota > Gammaproteobacteria > Pseudomonadales > Endozoicomonadaceae > Kistimonas > Kistimonas asteriae. Next base: position 133,902 of record NZ_JAEVHF010000002.1, on the reverse strand, counting down.
TGCCCAGTTTGGGCTGACCGGCCGCCTGCCCGACATTCTCTGGGATGGTGTGATCAACCCCGGCAAGCTCGCTGATGGCAATGCATCCGTCGATACCGTCCTCTGCATTGATGATGCCGCCGCTGGGTTCATCAATGTAGATGCAGGCAACGATTTCAAAGGCATTTCCACCGATAAGTCACCACACAACTGTCGTATGAAGAAAATGGCGGCCATTGACCTCGGCACCCTAGACAGCAAGGACGACAACACCTTGTCGACTCTGGAGACTTCCGACAATACCAGCAAAGAGGGCTGAACCATGTCGCGCATAGCTGTTATTGCGTCACTCCTGGCTTCCCTGTTTCTGACCGGTTGCAGCAAGGAGTCACCCCCGCTGATGCTGTCCGGTTCCGATTACCCCGAGAGCCTCAGCGAGTGGCGCATACTGTCTATAAACAACGGTAACCTTAAAACAGGTCATCGGGTTATACCCTATGACCTGAATACCGCGCTGTTTACGGATTACGCCAGCAAACTCAGGACCGTCTGGCTGCCAGAAGGACAGCCCGCTGTTCCCGGCGAAAACGATGAACTGGTTTATCCCGACGGCACCATTATCAGCAAGACCTTCTACTACCCGATCACGGATAAAAATGACCGTAGTCGTGTAAAAGCTTCTGACGGTTCTGCCGTGCTGTATGACAACAACGACGGCCTACCGATGGATCAGGTACGCCTAATGGAAACCCGGGTACTGGTCAAACTGAAAGAAAGTTGGGTCGCATTGCCCTATATCTGGAACGACGCGCAAACAGAGGCGTTCCTCGATGTAGCAGGTGACAGCACAAACCTGACACTGGTGAAAAACGACCGTGAAGAAAAATTCACCTACATCGTACCGGATGCCAACGAGTGTGCCGGTTGCCATGCGGATGGTAAAAGCCGAAAGCTCGTTAAACCCATTGGCCCTCGTATCCGTCACCTGAACCGCGACCTGGTCTACGCCGATGGTGAGCAGAACCAGCTGGATTACTGGACGGCACACGGTCTGCTCAGCGGTGTCGATCGCGCAACCGCAACCCAGAATGCTCTGTGGCCCAACGGCCGGCCCGGCGAAACGCTGGCACACCGTGCCCGGAGCTACCTGGATATCAACTGCGCCCATTGCCACAACCCGAAAGGTGCTGCCAAAAACAGCGGCCTCTGGCTGACCTGGGATACCACAACCCCGGTTCGCCTGGGCTTCTGCAAGCCACCGGTTGCCGCCGGCAAAGGCACCGGTGACCGCAAAGTCGCCATCCAGCCCGGTGATCCTGACGGTTCCATCCTGCTGTACCGGATGCAGTCCAATGATCCCGGGGAAATGATGCCGGAACTGGGTCGTTCAACATCACACGCCGAAGGCGTGGCACTGGTCAGCGAGTGGATTGCCTCTCTGGAGGGGGACTGCTGAAAACCCGCCGCACTGACCGTTATGGGAGGTGCGGTTTTGATGTAACAGAGCACAGAGCACAGAGCCTGACTAACAATAATGATAAAGGCAGGAGCACATAATAATGATAATAAAGAAAACCAGACGACGATTTATGCCTCTAACCCGCTGTTCCAGCGCGGTACTGGCGGCAGTACTCAGTAGCCCTGTCGCGGCAACGGAAATCGAGCTGCTGGATGGACAAGTCACCGGTAACCTGGATAGTCGTATTTCCTGGGGCGGCACTTGGCGACTCGAAAGCCCGGATTTATCCGATGACAACGGCGACATCAACGAAAATGACGGAAAGCGTTCAAATGACACCGGGTTGGTTTCCAACGTTTTCCGTTTTTCAGCCGACCTTGAACTGAACTACGAGAACTATGGCGCATTTGTCCGTGGCACGGCGTTCTACGACAGTGTCATGATGGATGGCAAGAATGACTGGTTGGCCACCAATGCCCGCCAGACGGCCAAAGGCATTCCGGATCAGACCGGCACTTACACCTACGGTGACGACTGGTCAGACGGCGTCAAGGATAACCAGGGCAAAGACGCCAGAATTCAGGACGCTTATGTTTATGGCTACTGGGATATCTTCGATATGCCCGTGGATATCCGCTTCGGCAAGCAAGTCGTCAACTGGGGCGAAGGGCTTTTCTATGCGGACGGCATCAATACCAGCAATGCGTTTGACCTCGCGGCTGGCACCCTGCCCGGCTCCCAGATCAAGGACCTGCTGATACCCCAGACCGCGCTGCTGTTTGATATCGGCCTCACTGACACGTTGTCGTTCAGTGCCTATTACCAGTTCGACTGGGAAAGTCATGTCCTGCCTGGGCGTGGCACCTTTCACAGCGGTCAGGACGTCTTCATCGAAGGCTCTGATTTTGCTTATGACAACATCCCGGCTGATTTCGCCGCATTGGCAGCCAACTGGGATCTGGCAACCGGTGGCGCGTCCGACTTCTATGAAGAAGTGGGTTTAAATCAGACAGGTGACTTTCTTGTTGTCGCGGATACTTCCGGTAAAAAGAACGCCAGCAATAATGGCCAGTTTGGTGTCAGCCTGAAGTACCTGGCGGAATCTCTCAATGATACGGAATTTGGTTTTTACTACATCCAGTACAATTCCCATGCACCGTATATTGATGCCCAGATCACCCAGGACTCCGTGACCAACGCCCAGGGACAGATCACACAATGGACTGCGGATATCGGTACCCCCAATACCATGGGCGACTTCCTGTTCCAGGCAGCAGGCAATGACGCAGGTGTCTTCCAGGAACTGGCAGGTGGTCTTGCCGGCGCGGGTATTCTCGGCAACGGCACCAATGCCGGTGTTATTTATCCGGAAGACATCCGGATGTTGGGCGTCAGCTTCAGCACTGTGATCGGCGGTACATCAGTTGCCGGTGAGCTGACCTATCGCCCTAACATGCCCATCTGGATAGACGACCCTGACAACCTGATTGACAGTACCAGCAAAGCCTTCGGCACCATTCTTTCCGGTGGTGACTGCTTCGGTATTTCAGAAGCCGATCCGGCCCGGCAGTACTGCATCAGCGGCCCGGCCTACAACAATTACACCCGTGTGGAACTCTGGACCGGCTCTGTCAATTTCATCCACAGCTTTGGCCCTACGGGTTTCCTGAGTGACCTCAATGCCATAGGCGAAACCGCCTTCGAACAGATCAGCGGCCTGGGTGGAGATTATGACCGTTATGTTTCCACGGCTTCCGGCCCCTGGAATGAAGATGGCAGCACGTTCTCTACCGGCCATGCCGATGACCGCCTCGACCGTTTTGCCTGGGGCTATACGCTGGGCGTTTCCGGCACGATGTCCGACGTTTTGCCCGGCGTGAACCTCTATCCCGGCGCCACCGTCAAACATGATGTCAGCGGTAACTCCCATCTGACCGGCAACTTCAAGGAAGACAGCAAGGGGCTGAGCCTGTCACTGGGCGCTGGCTACCAGGACTTCAGCGTTGGCCTGAACTGGTTCACCGATTTTGACGGGGACAAGGAGCATATCTCCGCGTCCATGAGTTATTCCTTCTGACCGGCAGGCACATTAAGAGGATGCATACCATGATAAGAAACCACCTGCTCCTGGCCGGCAGCCTGGCCCTGACACTCACGTCAGGCTCCGTCCTGGCCAGTATTACGCCACAGGATATCAGCAAACTGGGCAGTGAACTCACACCACTGGGCGCTGACAGGCAAGGCAATGCAGACGGCACCATTCCCGGCTGGGGAGAATCCGCCAGCAGTGAGGCAGTCTCCGCCGACAAACCCCTGTTTGAAATAACAGCCGCCAACCTCGATCAGTACCGGGATAACCTGTCCGTTGGCCAGATCGCCCTGTTTGAACGCTACCCGGAAACCTTTCGCATGCCGGTTTATCCCAGCCAGCGAACCGCGAATTACCCTGAGCGAATCTATGACAACACCCTGAAAGCCGCCAGTAATGCCAAGCTTCTCAACGGTGGCAACGGATTCAAGGGTGCCTATGACGCCTACCCGTTCCCATTACCGGACAATGGTTTGGAAGCGCTGTGGAACCATATCGTCCGCTACCGGGGGGAGTACATCAAACGGCCAACTGTTGAAGCAACCGTGGAGCGGAGTGGCAGCTATACCTACGCCCGTTCCGAGGATGAGATTCTTTTCAACTACAACCAGCCTGACGGCAGTGAGGCAGATCTCGAGAATATCCTGTTCTATTACCTGTCCAAAAACGACGATGGCAGTGCCCAGCTGATTCACGAGACGCAGGATCAGTCAGCCGAGCCCCGATTGGCCTGGGGCTACTTGCCTGGCATTCGTCGTGTACGTCGGGCACCGATTCTCTCCTATGACACACCCGTTGGTGGTGGAGGTTTGCGAACTGCCGATGACACTGACCTGTATAACGGCGCGCCCGATCTTTATGACTGGACGTTGAAAGGCAAAAAGGAAGTCTACATTCCCTACAACAACCAGCAACTGCTGAAAGAAACACCGGAATACGATGACATCTTCATGGCGGGTCACATCAACCCGGATTTCACCCGCTATGAGCTGCACCGTGTCTGGGTTGTGGAAGGCAAACTGAAGGATGACAAGCGCCACATTTATTCACGTCGGACACTCTATCTGGATGAGGACAGCTGGGGCGCCGCCATCGTGGATCAGTACGATGGCCGTGACCAGCTCTGGAAGGTGAGCATCGCTTATCTTGCCAACTATGAAGATGTGCCCACTACCTGGACGACATGGGATGTATTCCATGACCTTCAGTCTCGCCGATACCATGTGCAGGGTCTGATCAACAAAGGAAATACTGCCATCGACTTCCCAGAGGTCATGCCCAAGAAAAAGCACTTTACCCCGGCATCATTGCGGCGGATGGGACGACGTTAATACTCACAATGACAGCAGCCTGTCAGGAGACCGGCTGCACATTTCCATCTTCGGAACTCAAGCATTGAACACATCATCCATCATTGTGATTCAATGAAATCACACTATTTATCAAACCGGCACCAGGAAAGTCCGCTATGATAATCCCGGTAAAATCGGTATGGCCATTAGCAATGTAATGGGCCATCAAATTGTTGATACCTTCAAAAGCAATACTGCAAATGCCAATGAAACAACCCACTCGAGGAAAGTCGGGATAACTGTTCTTCCACCCAGGCGTGGTAAGCCCCGTTAACAATCTTGGCGCTGAGGTCTGAGGGCTGGATTTGCCACTGGCCACAAAATAAGGAAAGGATCCACCGGACGCATTAAGAAAATTGACATAGATAATGTTGCGGCTCCCATGTTTGGCCTTTTCCACATGTGCCTTCACCTTTTGCCATTTACTGTAGAGATCCCAGTTGCTGGATACGGAATAAGAATCCTGTCGATCCAGATAACCATAATTTATGCCGTGATGGCCGCCGCCAAAATTTTGCAGAATAACGATTTTACCGCGTATTTCTTTAAGGGTCGGGTTGATGCTGTCAGGGTTCCAGATAAATGCGCCATAACGGTTTTTATAATCCTGGAAGGTTTGATTGAAAGAACGTGTATTGCCTTGAGCGGTATATTCATCCCTTAACCGCATCACTACCGTTTCGGTTGGGTTCGCGGCCAGGAATGCGGTTATGGGCGCCATAACATCGGGGCCAAAATAGGCATTTTGAAAAACAAAACCATGGTGTATGGCAAATTTGTCATAGAAGTGGCGCACGCGAATATCCAAGACCCGGATGCCTGACAATAATTGATTGGTCAGTGACATGCTTTGGGTTTGTACGATATCACCGCCATAAAACGAGAGCGAGTTATGGGTGCCCGGTAGCGATAAAGCACTGAGTCGCTGATCGCCCGGCACTGTTGCCATCCAGTCGCTGTTATCGGCAACAGGATCAGAACCATGGTAATAGCCAAGGTCATCAGCAACTATCACCGGTGACAGCACAGCAGCACAAACAAGCAGGCTTTTTGAGAAATACCTCTGTAAAAAACACACTCGCATAGCGGATTGGATGCTGCGCAATTTAACCAACAAGTACAGAGGCATCATACCCTTTCGTCGATCCATGCTACCCACTATGACATCGCGTTCTGCCGCTTACTCTGTCGTTCACATCGGCATGGGTCACGATAAACAAAATCCATTGAATTCCTGGGCATTAGAAATATTCGGCATCAAGGCCATATTTGACACCGAGCTCTTCAGCAAAGTGTTGTAGCTTGAGCAGATGCTGTTGCAGCTGGTTGATGACATCGCGCGTATAAATAAAATCATCCGCCACTTTACCATCCGCATGACCGATAAAATCTATACCACCAATTTTCGCACTAGCCCCTTCATAAAGGCTGTTGAGTTTTATCCGATCATCTTCCCCAAGACATTTCTTTAAATTATTCATTTTCGTCGTTACTTTTCTGAGTAACTCTGTCTTCATGGCAACCTGTGGATACTCACCTTGATGCATCACCCTTTCTTTATCGCTGGCCTTCACAGATTGTACGAGTTGTACATTGAATTCTGATTTAGTCATACCATCTGGCAGTGATGCAAGGAACAGCCGGGTTGACGTCAGTAACCCTGAAAAACCTGATATGCCGGTGTTAAATGCAACCAGCTTGTCCTTTCCGCTCATCTCCATCTGGCGAATATCGTTCTTCTTTTTTTTCTGCTTCGTTTTCAAGCCCTTTTCAATGCCTTCCGGGAGCGTTTGTGTTATTCGCTTGGGTCTTGTTTGAGACAGTATTTGATCTTGTAGCCAGAATACCCTCAATGACAGCTTTGCCACAGACTGAACGCTGCCTGTATTGGTAGGATGACTGCCTTCCTCATTGTTGATTAACACCTGCAATTCTGCCTTTAACTCCTGAGTCGCCTGATAACAATCCCGTTTACAGGTTTCAAGCTGATCAGACGTCCATTTTTTGTGCGCACCCAACGCATCTTTTGAAATATGCTTTGCTTTCAATTGCTGGATTTTGTTATTGGTCGTATCAGCGCGCTGCAGGGTGTCCTGGTAAAATTGCTTAGAAAAATGCACTTTTGCCTGGTCTAACTTCGGTCTTTTCAGAAGCAGGCTGGGGGGCATCTGTTTGTAACGTTTTGCATTTCGACGGGAAAATGGCTTACTAGGCAGAGGGTCTTCAAACTGGTCGACCTGCTTGAAATACTGCTGCCCCTCCGTTATGGACACTCGACCACTCGTCCTGGAGCCCCCCTCTTCGCTGCCAGGTACATAATTGACTGGCGTATTACCACTCCCTGGTACTGCCTTCACCATCAGCCTATTTCCTTTGCTATACCCCTTTTAGTTCAGTCTAGACAGGCTCTGTGCTCAGTCCTTCGCTTGGTCGGATAATGTGTAAAGAGACGGCGCACTATCAGGAATGTGCATAACAGCGCAGAAAACCCATTGCACGGCACACGAAAAGAAGCGTTTCTGATACACTCAAAAATAGCTTTTTCTCTTATAAACAGACTAACGAAGGAAGCTGGCCAAAATGGATATTGCAAGTATTGTCACGCTCTTACTTATCGTGGGCGCTATTGTTTATATCATCACGATATACAACGGCTTGGTGTCTAAAAAGAATGGCTATGAAAACGGCTTTTCCCAGATCGAAGTCCAGCTCAAGCGCCGCTATGACCTGATCCCCAACCTGGTGGAAACCGCCAAGGCGTACATGAGCCATGAGCAGGAAACCATGGAGAAGGTCATCAAAGCCCGTAATCAGGCCTCAGAGATTCTGAAATCCATGGCCGGCAATCTCACCGCTGACAACATGAAAAAATTCAGTGGCGCCGAGCAGGCGCTGTCAGGCGCCATGGGCAGTCTGAATGTGGTGATGGAAAACTATCCGGATCTCAAGGCCAACGAAAACATGATGCAGCTCTCCGAAGAGCTGACCAGCACGGAAAACAAGGTCGCCCGGTCACGGCAGTTTTATAACGATGCCGTGACGGACTACAACACCTTCCGCCAGTCCTTCCCCCAGATCCTCTTTGCTGCCAAATTCGGCCATGGCAAGGATGCGGGTCTGCTGGAGTTTGAAGACAGCGAACAGATGCAGGCTGCCCCCAAAGTCAGCTTCTAAGCCCTGCTAATGACGTTCTTCCAGTGGCAGAAAGACGCCCGACGTAAAACCGGGCGTCTGCTGGTATTCATGGCGCTGGCGGTATTCAGCCTTATCGCAGGCTCCAACCTGGTATATGCCTTCTTCCGAGGCTACAAATCCGAATTACCCTGGACGACCTGGTTCACGCTGGAAACCTTTTTCATATTCAGCTGTCTGATCGGCTCCGTGGTTCTCAGCGCCAGCGTAACACGCACCCTCACCCTGCGCAGTAAGGGCGGCAAGGCCGTCGCAGATTCCCTTGGCGGCAAACTGGTTGACCCGGCAACGTCACACTTTCACGAACGCCGACTGCTGAACATCGTGGAAGAGATGGCCATCGCCTCCGGCACCCCGGTGCCGGCTGTTTATGTCCTTCATGGGGAAAAAGGCATCAATGCCTTTGCGGCGGGCTTTACGCTGCAGGACGCCGTTATCGGCGTGACCCGAGGCACCATGGAGCAGCTGACCCGGGATGAACTGGAAGGTGTCATTGCCCATGAATTCAGCCATATCGTCCACGGCGACATGCGGCTGAATATTCGCCTGATCGGTATCATCTACGGCATCACCATGCTGGCGGAATTCGGCTACATCATGATGCGCGCCGGGGGCAGTTCGCGATCGCGGGATGGCACACCGCTCGCCATCGCCGGACTGGGTCTCATGATCATCGGTTACAGCGGGGCGTTTTTTGGCAACCTGATCAAAGCTTCCGTCAGCCGGACCCGTGAATACCTGGCGGATGCCTCCGCGCTCCAATACACGCGTAATAATGAAGGCATTGCCAATGCCCTGAGCAAGATCGGTGGTTCGGCCTACAGCTCCCTGTTGCAATCCGCCCATGCACCGGACGTCAGCCATATGATGTTTGGCAAATCCGTCGGTGGATTTTTCAATGCGCTGTTTGCCACACATCCTCCGCTGGAAGATCGCATTCGTAAACTGATGCCTGACTGGAACGGTAAATACATCACCCCCATTCTCATCGAAGCGGATACCGATACCCCCGCAGCAGCCAACACAACAACAAGCACTGGCACCGGTTCAATTAAGGCAGACACCCTGACAGCGTCTTTCAATGCCATGGGAACACCGAATGCGTCGCACCTGGCCTATGCGTCAGCGTTGCTCAGTGCTCTGCCAATGCGGCTGGCTGGTGCCGTCCATCAGAAAGACGACTCGGTTATGCTGCTCATGGCTCTGATGCTGGATGATAACCCGGACATGATTGAGAAACGGGCCGCGATTATTCGAAAGCAGTATGATGAAGCGACCCTCAATCAAACGATTGAACTCTACCATGCGATCGAAAGCAGCACGGTGACTGACCCACTGGTTCTGGTTGAGCTGACATTACCCACCCTGCGAACGCTGCCCCGCCCCCAACAGAAACAACTGCTACAGACGTTACTGGAACTGGCAAAGGCAGACGGAAAAACCAGTCCTCACGAATGGGCTTTATTGGCGATTGTTCAACATCACCTGGGCAGCACCCGGCATAAAAAGACACAGATGCCGTTTGACAGCTACGGCGATGTTCGAAAGATTGGCGCAGAAGCCGCCCAGATCATCAGTGCATTGATCAGCATGTCAGGCATGGACAAGGATGCAAAACAAACATGCTATCGAGAAACCATGGCCAGTCTGGCGCTGAAGCAACAAAAGCCACCCGCCAAAATGAGCTATCGGGATCTGTCCAATGCCCTTGAAGCCGCCAATCGCCTCAAACCAGACGCCAAGGAAAAACTGCTGAAGGCCTGTTGCCAGTGCATCGAACATGATGGTCAGGTTGAGCTGGCTGAAGCACAAACACTGCGCGCCATGGCGGTTGTCATGGAATGTCCAATCCCTCCTCTGGTTACATCTGCCCTATAAGACTAAAGGTATTCTTATAACATTCGTCAGTGTTTATGGCTGTCTGGTTACAGCTTATTTTTATCCGATCGTTTTTAATTACTACCTGTAAATTTACAGGCTTAAGAAATAATCACACTCTTCAATCAGACAATATGATCGCTTCTGACGCCCCCACAGCATCGACATCCCATGTGCCCGATACCTCGTCCAAAGGTGCTGTGACCTATCGCCCTTTTGGCATTAAAATAAACCGATTATCCTGTAGTACAAGAAATGCACTTGGTACACCTCCAGGCTCTCCGGAAAATAAAGAACCTGGCATTCCATTAGCATCACGGCTCATTCATGAATACCAATTAAGAGATGCTGGCATCTATCTTGTTCGTGGAACAAAAGGTGAGAAATGCCAATATATCGATTCGGACAAATTCTTCGAATTTGATATCGATACACCAACACCACCGCTGGAAGGCATTCCCCGATGGATTTTCAAACAAGAAATGCAGATCTCTCAAGAATCTCTCGCATCACTGAATATACGACATGCATACTTGCAGGCTACGGCATTCGAGGCTGATAGATATGGCTATATACACACAACGCTGGCAGGCCTTGTTCCATCCATCATGAGCCAGGTATTTCTAGGCGGGGATAATCTTTTCACCCCAACACATTTGGCATGTGATTATGAGGGTCATTTTGGTCTGCTTATGCCAATGATTGAAGGGGAAACGGGTGATGAAATGTTGGTTCGTACAGGATTAATCAGACAAGAGGCTGCTGAAAACAATCTACTCGCGGCTATTGAACCGCTAATCGAACAAAAACACCGCTATTTCGATGAAAACTATTTCAAAACTGCGAACAGCGCCTTTGATACGATTTTCAAATATCACAACGATTATATGCGTATAAAGTTTATCGATTGGCTCTGTTTGCAACTGGATCGAAGTAAGTTAACAAATATCATTATAAAAAAAGAGGATGCAGAACTCCCTGAACGCAAGCTTGTTGCAATAGATCCTGACTACGCCTTTCCTAACTTTGTGAAACGCCCATACAATCCACTCACCGATCTATTGGAAGATCCAACGGTACAGTATCCAACAAGGCTGCAACTTACCCAGCCCTGCTGCAAGATATGGGTAAAGCGCTTACTAAGTTGTATCACACCTTTTCTTACCCCGGCTAAAATTGAGCAATTACGTACGTCATTATCAACGGCATTCCCTTACCTTCAGGAAGCCTGTAATACCATTGGCGAAACCACGGCAACCAGCTCATCCGGGTCAGGACATGTAACACCTGATACTAAGCAACATTTAGCCATAGGCGTTGCGCCAACATCAAAATCTGTTCAACCTAGAGGAATACGATCCCCCATGGATCCATCAGCAGGATGGGATACATCATCATCCAATGATGAGGAAGAAGACTCTACCCCATTCTTCTGATCCAACGCTAATAGCAGCCAAGCAAGAGCGACTGTATAATTATATGGCACGTTATTTACCAGATATCAGCAACAACTTTAATAAGTTTGATTGAATCAGCAGAAACTCTATCGCTTCAAGGAAAGTCCGTTAACCTGCAATATTCATCATATGCATTGGTAGGTAATTAGCAGGTTCCGTTTTCACTTCTAAAACCATTATTTAAAATGTTAGAAATATTAACCTGCCTGTTATTTAATAAATTTCACCAATACCATTAGTATTGCACCTCTTTTTATATAGCCCATAAGCTTTGCAACAAGACGATATTTTATCGCACTCTATACCATTATATTTTTATGCCTAAGACACAACGAAAATCACTTGGATTCTCACCCGATTACTCCACACAGAAAAGACAGAACTTCGGCATTGATATTCATCGATTGTCCTGCTCTTTAAGGAAAAACCTTAACCCTTCTCCCAGTCCATTTAAGAATATCAACATAACCACTGGAGCAAGATCAATCTCGCTAGACCACCTTAACCGTACTGGCATTATCTATTACAGAGGGCAAGCAGGCTATCATCACCCTACAATAAAAACCAAAAACCTCCACCAATTCAAAATAGATAAAGACTATATACAAAGTACTGATAAAAGAATGGAAGGGTATGATGATCCCAGCGCCTATATTATCAAAAAGGAAGTCAAACCGGATGAGAAAACACTTCAAGCATACAGGGAAATAGGGAAAAGAGCTTTCAAAAATGAAGCAGCATTCTCGACAGACACAGAAGATGGTTTATTACATACAACCCGAAGAGCGCTATCTGTGCAAGTTCTCGCTCAATCACTTGGTGCCGGACATGTCTTTGTGCATGCAGACCTTGCACAAATGGGGGAGGACGAATTCGGGTTATTGATGCCTTTTATTAAAGGGATAACCATTGAAGAATGGCTTAATCAACATAACTTAATTACTCTGACTGCAGATGAGGAGAAAAAAGATAAAATAAATCGTTTAAAAAAAGAACCTTCACGCTATTGGGATACGGATTTCAAGGAAACAGCCTATAAAGCATTCAAACATCATTTTGGCAATCACCCTGACTTGCGCCTGATTGGAGCTATTGATCAACTGTGTGGCCAGATCGACCATGTCAAGTTAACCAACATTATGGTGACGCCCTCCCCCAAAACATTAACCCCGCTGAATGAAAACGTTAAACTGATCGCAATAGATAATGATCTTGCCTTTCCAGAGTATGCCGATGATGTCCTACCAATACAGCACATTAGAAAGGATTCAAGCATGGAGGGTCCAGCATTTACCTTCCCCAAGAATCCATGCTGCCAACTCTGGATTGACCGCCTGTGCGAATTGCTAAAACCTCTCTGCCCTGTAAGGTTAGACAGATTCAAAAAAGAACTGTCCGATATGTTTCCTACACTTCCGGAACAGTGTCACTTATCGTCTACCAGTGGTTCGCCAATCTCAACCGGTATCTCGTCAGGACGGGCCACACCAGATTCAGATTCATCGCCAAAACCATCGACGTCGAAAGCTAAAAGCGTTCATAATATTTCTGACATACCCCACTCATCCCATGCGATGCTAAGTGAGAACGTGCGCTATCACTATGAACACCCAGAATTATGGTTATCTAGCGATTCTTCCGATGACGAACAAGATATTCCGACCCTCCCCTTCAAAGAACAGCCCCAAACCGAACCTCAACCATTACTTTCAGGTGGATTTGATATATCAAATATCGACATAACACTATTATCTGAACATCCTGATTACACGCACACTTTACCGACAGCAGAGACATCCTCTCACCCAGAGACTGTCGCTGGAGAAGTTGAGAGCTTACCCTCTCTAGGTTTCGTACCATCATTAGGCTATCGAGAAGTTCAAAACTTACCCTCGTTAGGCTTCGTCCCATCATTAAGCCTTCAAGAAGAGCAGACTGAGCAGGAAACCTTTCCCAGCCCCCGTAGACAAGAAGATGTTGAGGAATCTTCAGACATACCGGTTCGCAAGAAACCTAGAAGGAGTTCCGACTCTGACGCATAGGTGTAGTTGCGCAGTACTGAATCACACATTGTATGATCACGCCATCACCCAACTACCCTGTGACCGATAACGTGCAATCGAGAGCTGCTCAAAATCTTCAACAACTGATAGCTTAACGGATTCCCGCGCCAGCAGTGTATCACTCCAACGCTGCAACTTTGGGTATGGTTTGAGTAATCCAGTAGAGAAGTTACGATCCAGCGTATCCGTTCGCATCATCAGAGGAGCACCAGCCGTATCCACTAGGGAAAAACGTGCTCCGGCGAACCACGGCCCCTCATCCGCGAGCTGCTCTTCCAGTCGGGCAAGCCCATCAATAAAAGTATCCCTTTCCTGCTCAAAGGCAGCCTTATCTTTCGCCATGATCAGCCGGTACTGGTTCATAAACAGCGTGGAGAGATACTCAATCCAGGCGCGATGCCGGGCTTTTTCCAACGGATCAGAGGGATGCAGCGAAGGCGGCGTGACCTCATCCAGGTATTCATTGATCACGGCAGATTCAAATAGCACCGTATCGCCTATCCGCAATACCGGTACCTTGCCCGTTGGCGAGATTTTGAGAAACCAGTCCGGCTTGTTGGACAGGTCGATATAGGTGATATCAAACGGCACCCCCTTCTCCAGCAATGTGATCACTGAGCGCTGGACAAACGGGCACAGCTTAAAGCTGATAAGTTCAATGCTATCCGCCATAACTCTCTCCTGTATACCGCCAACCCAGTATCAGACAACCCACCCCATGACTCAAGTCTGGCCGTCTGGTGCCACAGACAGGAGCCTCCTCATTAAAGCATCGTAGCGAACGATCCGATGATACGGTAAGACCAATCGTTACATCACGGATAACGGACACCCGCTATGTCAACCGCCAAACTGATGGGATTATTGCTCATGGCGCTGTTCCTCACCATTTGCCTGATTGCCGCTGCGGGCTACTGGTGGGTCAGCAATAATCTGGAACACTACGCCAACCTCTACGACGAGGTGGTAGAAGAAAGTGCCGGCAGCGCTGCAGAAGACTGCGTCACACAAAGCCTGCAATGGTCACAGACATGTGAGTGGTCATCCCTGTCCTGTCGAATCGAACTCCGGTTACGCACCCAGGCCTGCCTGAGCGTCGCCACCAATCGTGACTGGTTCTGCAAGCAGACACCGGGCTCCGAGGAAATCCTCAAGCGCGCTTCATGGGTGCTGGAATCCTGCGAGGACCCTGAGTATCACGATTACCCGTTATGCACGGATATCTTTGAGGGGGTTTTCGAAGCCTGTAACGATGAACCGGGAACCCCGTAATTCAATTCACTGTCTACTATAGGTCAAAGGTACCCGGACACGATCCGGGCAAGGCCAACAACAACCGCCGGTGACATGCCCTTTTCAGGGGCATTCAGGGAGTTGCCATGGAAAACCAGGTTCTGATCAGCATTCTGATCCTCTCCATTGTCTCCGAGTCTATTGCCGGCGCCCTGTCTGCCGGGCGCAAGGGGATGGATCCATTCGGGGTGGTGATCATTGCTTTCGCCACGGCGCTGGGCGGCGGCACCCTGCGGGATGTCTTCCTGAACAATTTCCCCCTGCTGTGGATTCGCTGGCCGGAAGTCATCTGGATCTGCCTGGCAGCCGCCCTGACCACCATCCTGATAAGGCGCTATCTCAACCACCTGCTGCGGGTCTTCCTGTTTTTCGATGCCGTCGGGGTCACCGGGCTGTCCATCATCGGTGCCCATATCGCCCTGGATCATGGGCACGGCTATACGATTGCCACGCTGTCAGCCCTGTTGACCGGCGTATTCGGGGGGATTATCCGGGATGTGCTCTGTGGCGATGTGCCCTGGGTCTTCCGTAAGGAGCTCTATGCCACGGTCTCCCTATTCGCGACCGGCCTCTATGTCGGCCTCACCCATACGCCCTTGGATCCGATACTGATCATCGCTATCGTGATGGTGTCTGGGGTAACCCTGCGGATGCTGGCGCTGAAATACCATATCACCCTACCCATCTTCCTGTATGATGGCCCTTCCTCAGACTGAAGCCTCTCTGGAGCTGTCCCATGGTATTCCTGCGCCGTTGTCTACCATTGCTCTGCCTTGGCCTGCTTGGCTGTGAATCCCTATCCACGACCCAGTCAGCCAATACCCCACCGCCCTGTTCGCCCGAATGGAACCAGAGGGTAGAACATCTGATCGGAACCGGAGATGGGTATGGTCACGGACCGGATATTGGCTCTTCTGAATGGTATTACGTGATTCACCGCAGACTTCGCTGGTCAGAACCAGCCAACCCCCAACCGGGTTCTCCAGCCTGGTGCCAACGGGTTGATCAGGCCATCCAGAAGATGAAATAGCCTGGAAACAACAAGCCTTATAGTCAGCCCTCAATCAGGCCTTCAGCGCCGTGCACTATTGCCTGGTCAGAATCGGGAACTTTATTGTCAGCACGTTATCAAAAATAAGAATAACGGTGTTCAGACAGGTAAAAGGCTTGACCCCGTATAGACAACAGCAAGGATGTAAAGCCGTTTTCAAGGAGAAGTAATTATGTGGTCATGGATTCAAACCAGTTTGACAGCAGGTGCTTTACTCATATCACTCGGCATGACAACCATCATGGCAAATGAAGCGACAGATATTGAGATAGCCACTGAAAATCATCAGCCATCTCTCCCCCCGCACGACGACACACCATCAGAACAACCAGGAAAAAACTACCGGTTGGCAGACTACCACTATTTTGTGAATACCAGCGATCACATTATCACCTTCTATGTGGGTGACTTTATTCCCGAAACCGTAACGCTCTACCCAGGGCAAGGGCGCTATATTTATATGTCGACGCGGCATCAGACCATTGAAATAGGACATGCTTGGTAAACATGGTGCTTAAATAGTTAACCTGCTCCATAATTTATGCCAGTAGATTGCCTCTAAACACGACAGGTTATAATCATTATCAAAGCTATCAAAACTTAAAAGATCAGCCGATTTCTTTTGAAGTCGATTCTCCAGTCTCTCCATCAATTTTATTTCTGGCTTTGTGATTGGGTTACTCTTCCCATAAAAAAACTGCACATAAATCCTCACAAGGCTTTGCCAATTAGTTGCCCTAACTCCTCTCCGCAACAAATTATTAGCTTGATTCTTAATTTGACGGATATCCACATCTTCTCTCGGATAGCGTATACACATACTGTCAAGCACGACTTGCTTCAAAGAGTCGGGTTCTACTTCATTAAGATTTTGCCGACTTTCACAGGTAAGTAGTGAGAAAATAGCAATTTTCGATTGTATGTTTTTATCATTATTAACTAACCAGAAAGCCTCTGGGTTATCATTATGAAATTGATTTACGAGCAACTTATAATTTTCATACAGCTCCTCATCTCGTTGCTCAACAGGTTGCCTCTGATAGTGCAAACAAACGTCACACACAAATTTAATATCCACTTTAATGTCTTTGGTATCAATATGGCGCCAAAAAGGGACAGGTTTTGAGGCTGCAATGTTTTCAAGATTCATGACTCGATTGACTTCACCTGACAAAATCAAACCACTGAGCTGATTTCTCCATTCAGGTCCTAAAATAATGCCACATTCTTCTAGAGGGATAGCCCCACCAGGACTGTTCGCTTTGGCCTGCAAAGCACTGTTAAATGCCTCTGCCCGAAAGTACCTACGCATCGCCATTCCTTCTGGAATACTTGTACCTTTCAAGCTGTTCTGATCCTGCAATTCTACCGTTGGAGTGCGTAAATACATCAATCTCAGTTGCTGTATATACATAAGACCATCTTTAACAACCAGATGAAAATCAGATGTTGTACTTTCTGGTAGATTTTGAACCACAAAGGCTGTCTCCGAAGCACGATGAGATTCAATAGCGTGCAAAAACATATTCCTATACATTCTTGTTTTTAAAGCATTATTTTCTATGCGTTTGAAAAGTCGGCTAGCACATGTCGTAGTGCGACAAACCGCGATTGGACATTGCGCATCTTCACACCATAACAATTGTTCAATAATCTCTACAATCGGCACAGTCTTATCAGCAAAGACTATTTCATTACAAATCGCAGCTTCAGCACCCTCCTGCGGGGATAGACTGGCAGGCAAGGCATTATTTGCGATCTCCTTCAGTGTTAAGTGTCGAAGCGACTGATCTGACTCTAATTCGATGTTTTCACCTTCGTAATAAGTATCCATTACTCTTCTTATCACATAATCATCCACTATTATCTTCATGCTGTCAGAAATCAATATAATTTGACGATTCTCAAAATAATTCAAAACCCCTAAAACATGGTCAACTTCATCCCGTTCAAACCATTGATTAAATCCTTGTTCGAAGCACCAGTTTAAATAGCCAGAAAACAGTTCCAGACATTCAACCTCATATTCATCAAGAGATTTACCAGCACATTGATAAATGTACAAACGTTGCAAATTCACCATCATCATGTGCATAAATAGTTTTGCACAACGTTGATGGTCTTCTCCCGCTACAATACACGGAATAACTGATTGAACGGGCCTGAGCGCATTTTCCACATCTTCCGCCTCAGAAATCTCATAATCAACGCGCAAAAGATAGTTCAGAATATCCGTCACATTATCGTGGGTGAGTTCCTTGTGCTTACCAACAAACGACAAGTACTTACCCCTGGTATGGCCGAGGTCGCTCATAAGAACCGGGGGATAAGACTCTCGTTTCATGAGTATGTTATCAACATAGCTATCGATATCATCAATTTCGATATCTTCTCTACTTTCTATCGATGACTCATCATCACTGATTTTCTCCACAGGGGTTGGTAACAGTGCAGAGAAATGCGCTTCTTTACTATGAAGACTCCTTGCAACTGACTCGGATAACCCTTTTGCCAAAGCAACATTAATAATCTCACCTTCCCCTCCGTCTTTTCTATTTTCTGCATTCGAAATGCTAACAAGTGCTACATGCAGCACTTCTAACCAATCAACAGGTAATCTCTCTTGAATATCGTGTTCAACTGACAATTTAACAATACCTAACAATTGATTAGTACAAGCATCTTTATCTTTAATTTTTTGTGGGGTTATCCAATCTGAATACTGTGTCATTCGAATCAGCAACAATCTTAAAAGCAGGTCTTTTATATCATCATCAAAAATATCTTGATCAAAAACATTCCTTAATACACTTTCAAAAATTTTCAACCTATTTTCATTTGATATAGGTCGATACCAGCATAAAAGCACATACAAAAAGTGTTCATGTAACTCGTAACTATTGAATTCATCTCCCGTCACCGTTAAAGCACGCTCAACGTTAAGAGGTTCATCTTTTGTTCTATTTTCGGCATCAGAATCTTCAATTTCGTCGTTCACAAGCTGGCTAACCAATTGTGTTGTTTTATCTAATTTTTGTCCCCATAGCTCCTCAAATATCTTCGCCTGAATATCCTTATAATTCTCAACGCCCTGCTGCGAAAAACGATCTAATAGTCTCAGCGACTTCTCTAAAAACCATTGTTCAATATACTGTGACTGGTGTATACCTCTAACAAGCGTCCATCTGACCATTTCTGCTATAAGCTCAATGTAACTCCATACTGTTGCTCTTGGGGCCTCATGATTGAAAAAGTACTCCCAAAAATCAATCAACCTATAAAGGAAAAACGCTGACAGCAACTTTCTATCGCGCACATCAACTTTGTCAATAGCAATCTGGATGGACTCCAGTTTATCCCCAATAATCGAATCTTCTTTCACCCTATATCTAATCAAAAGAAGATTCATTATGACATCTAATGAATTCTCTTTAACACCACCACTTTCCGTTTCATAATTACTCAGTGGGGGTAGGCATCGTTCATTAATAGTACTCTCATACTGTCTATCCCACAGTATTTTTTCAACTTCCTCCACTGCATCGGCTGGCGACCAAAACTGAGTAAAATATACAGTATCACTTTCTTCTTGATCAGAGGGTAAACCCTGCTGCCCTGTTAATTCTTGACCTTTCTGAGCTTCTACTAATGATGATTTTTTCTTTTCTATAGCATCAAAATATTCATGGATTTTTGTCAAGATAAAACTGCGTGTTGTTTCATCAACAGCTGGAAACCATTCACTATCTTCTTTATCTAAAGTTTGTTTCAACCAGTCTGGTTCTAAAAGCAAGTGCGCATTAAAACAGAAACCGAATTTTACCAAGTCAAGCAATGTTCTCCTATCATCAGCTGTCATCAAGATTTGTTCTTGAGAAAGAACAAATCTATTAAACAAAGGCATAACCTTATAAAACCAAGACCACATAAATAACTGTTTATAGACTGGCTGTTGAATTTTGCTAAGACACACCCTGAGCAGACTTAATTTCCGTATATAGTCTGGATCCTGCTCTACATTTTCATCTGGCAAGCCGGCAACATAAAATATGATGCCTCTTGCATCACTCTCTTCCAAGTATTTACTTTGATAACAGGCATCAATGAATTTCTGTTTATTATAGCCCCATGAGGGTTCAACAGATACAGTTCCAGGCCGCAGCACTTGATTTTTTAAAGCCTCAACTATCACTATAAGACCCTTTACTTCCTTCTCTTTGCGTAGATATGGTCCAAGCCCGCTGTGCCTTTGACTATAAAGCTCATCAATAAAATGACCTAGTTCATCACATTGAGTCTCAAGGTGTCGTTTTATGTCAACAGGATCATAACCACATATTTTAATTTTTACCTCAGCCTCTGCTCCCCTTGATAAACCAGCTTGCTTTACCTTTAGGGATTGCGGCGTTACAGTTACGGCCTTATCGCTTTTTTCAGGTACCGTTACATCATAGCTCCCTTTCACCCCCTCCCCTTCTTCATCAGATAATTGTTCATCAGATGAAGGTTCCTTAGGCATCACTGAAGCATCCTCAGCCTCGTGAGCTCCGGGTAAATTCATCCGAGCATTATATACATCTTGATATAACCCCCTCGCTTCATCCCTCCGATTTGATGTAGTTTCAAGAGCATTTTCTAGTAACTTAAGGTGTATAACAGATAAATTTTCATGGATACCGTTTCTTATCGCATATTCAATCAATCGGTAAGCTCGGTCAAATAATAAGTCTTCCTCTTCCTTTAATTCATTCGTTAAAATCACAAACACATCAATTAGTAAAACAAGCCACATCTTTGATAACAAACCCTCATCATGTATTGGTATTTTTTTTGCCAATAGGTTTTTTTGAATATTTTCTAAAACATGAACTCTAGCTACCCCATCATCAAAAAAACACCATGAAAGCACAAGAATTTCATAGTGCATACGTACATCATGGGAATTAGCCATATCCCTATCATCTATATCCAGAGGCTTAGCATGTTCAGGCCGCCGGTATTCTCGAGCTTGTATTTCCGCATTAGCGCGATCAATATCACAAGCTACTATCTTCCTAACCAGCTGTCGTCTTAACTCTAATTTATTTCTTTCTTCGACTTCTTTTAATAGAACACTTCGAATATCATCACATTCACAGTTAATTCTCATTAACGATTCTATATTTTCCACTGCTTTTTCGAGAACATTTGACCCTAGACAAAGCGAAGACAACAGTTTTTTTTCAGATATCATCTCGCGCAATACACCTAAGATCGAGTTAATATTGCGCTTTTTAAGCCTTGATTTTAGTGCAAGAGTTTGAAGATACTCCAGGTACTGAAAAACCCTGAAATACCAGAAGGATTGAGCAATCTCTTTATCCTCTACTTTTAGTTTAAAAAACATTCTCTTAACAGAACGCAATGCTTGCATCATATATTTATGATCATCTAATTTTTGAGCTATTAATAATGTATACTGCAATACACAGGTTGTATGTGGGAAAAGATTACCTTCTCTATCCAGAAACATCTCTAATGGCGGTAATGACGATATATCAATAGAATCGTCAGTAGCGGAACCTGCCAAAATCTCTATCACCTTTTGCTTCGTAGATTCATAGCCCCACTCCTGTTTTATTTGCTCAATTTCAGCAGAGGCTTTATATTGACCGGATCCTACTCCTTGTTCCTCGCTGACATAACGTTCTAATATTTCTCTTTTTTCAAGATATTCTTTTAATTTATCAATAATTACTGTTCGTTTCGAAAGATCTTGTTCCTCAAATTTTTCAACCCCCATATTATTCTTAATTTCTTCTATAAGTCGTGCAGGTAACAAACAGTACAACTCATTATGACAACCATACATCATCATCATCATTAATTGAGACTTAGCCGAATCCTGACAATACCCTTTCCCCCCGTAAGCAAGTAATGCTTTGAAAAACAAGGATGCTTTATAAAACCATATTTTCGCAAAAACCTGTTTCCATGCGCCAGATTCAGTCGCATGCAACGCCTTCCTTATTTCCATTAATTTTTCTATTTCGACATCAACGACATTTCGATCACCGGTTATAATTTGTGCTGCTTCAAACATTGGTTTGACAACATTAGTTTCAAGCGGTTCTTCCCATTCCCACTCTCCAGGAACAATAACACTCTCTGGATTTAAGTACCTCTTATCTATTGCTTCATTGATGGTCAAAAGAGCTCGTTTTTTATTTGGATCAAGTGATTCGGCATCCTTAATGACCTTTTCCACATCAACCAGTTCGTATTTATGAAAAACTTTAAAATCACTCGCTTTTGAAACACGTTGCTCCAACGACTCAGTTAATTCACCCACTGAAACAACGGCTACTTTTCTTTTCCAATGCGGTAATACTTCGCTTGCTGAAGCACTTACACTTGATTCTGGTGATGCAAAATAACGTTCAAAACCCGGTGGCACACTGACATGGGTCGTTTGCATGCGGCCACGCATGGCCTGCGCATGCGCCCCCCCCGATCGTCGCACTGCAGGTGGTGTACTTGGAGGTGTTTCTGAAGGTGTTCTTGGACCTGGAGCCTGTGCCATTCCCTTGCCTCTCTGTTGGATTTCACAAGCATCAGACAGGCGATGTATCAGTTAGTTCAATTCAAATGCCTTACAATCAGCAGACATAAAAAAACCGGCCACATGGGCCGGTAAAAAATCCCTGGCATTGAAAACAGGGGTCACTGTTTTCCGCCTTAACTACCTCTCACAGTCATTCCATGTTTGGTAGCCGACAGTGTCAGCGACACTGTCGGGCTTGTTTGTCGTCTTTACATTGTCGCAGTAAAGGTACGGGTAATAACGTCGCGCTGCTGCTCTGGGGTCAGAGAGTTGAAGCGTACCGCGTAGCCAGACACACGGATGGTCAGGCTTGGGTACTTCTCCGGGTTCTCCACGGCGTCTTCCAGCATTTCACGGTTCAGCACGTTCACGTTCAGGTGCTGACCACCTTCACGGGAATCTTCGTGGTGGAAGTAACCGTCCAGCAGGCCGGCCAGGTTACGCTGACGGTTGCCGTCGTCCTTGCCCAGCGCCTTCGGCACAATGGAGAAGGTGTAGGAGATACCGTCTTTCGCATAGGCGAAAGGCAGTTTAGCCACAGAGCTCAGGGATGCAACCGCACCGCTGGTGTCACGGCCGTGCATCGGGTTGGCGCCAGGACCGAAAGGCTGACCTGCACGACGACCGTCCGGGGTGTTACCGGTCTTCTTGCCATACACAACGTTAGAAGTGATGGTCAGGATAGACTGGGTCGGTACCGCGTTACGGTAAGTCTTGTGGGAAGCAACCTTCTTCATGAAGCTTTCCACCAGCTCGCAAGCGATGCTGTCAACGCGGTCATCGTTGTTACCGAACTTCGGATAGTCACCTTCGATTTCGAAATCGACGGCAATACCGTTTTCGTCACGTACCGGCTTAACTTTCGCGTACTTGATGGCAGACAGGGAGTCCGCCGCGATGGACAGACCCGCGATACCACACGCCATGGTGCGATAAACGTCACGGTCGTGCAGCGCCATCAGGGCGGCTTCGTAGCTGTACTTGTCGTGCATGTAGTGAATGCAGTTCAGTGCAGTCACGTACTGGGTTGCCAGCCAGTCCATGAAGTTGTCCAGACGGTTGTAAACGTCTTCGTATTCCAGTACGTCCGCAGTGATTGCGTCAGTCTTGGGACCGATCTGGGTCTTCAGCTTCTCGTCCACACCGCCGTTGATTGCGTACAGCAGGGTCTTGGCCAGGTTGGCACGAGCGCCGAAGAACTGCATCTGCTTACCAACGATCATCGGTGATACGCAGCAGGCGATGGCGTAATCGTCGCTGTCCATGTCAGGACGCATCAGGTCATCGTTTTCGTACTGGATGGAGCTGGTGTCGATGGAAACCTTCGCACAGTACTCCTTGAAGCCCTGGGGCAGCTGCTCGGACCACAGAACAGTGATGTTCGGCTCCGGGCTCGGGCCCATGTTGTACAGGGTGTTCAGGAAACGGAAGCTGGTCTTGCTGACCAGGGTACGGCCGTCCAGACCCATACCACCGATGGACTCAGTCGCCCAGATAGGATCTCCGGAGAACAACTGATCATAGTCAGGAGTACGCAGGAAACGCACCATACGCAGCTTCATGACGAAGTGGTCGATGTATTCCTGAGCTTCCTGCTCAGTGATGGTGCCGTTGTCCAGGTCACGCTGGATGTAGATATCCAGGAAGGTGGAGGCACGGCCCAGGGACATGGCAGCGCCATTCTGGGATTTAACCGCAGCCAGGTAACCGAAGTAGGTCCATTGAACCGCTTCACGGGCGTTGGTTGCAGGACCGGAGATATCGCAGCCGTACTTGGCGGCCATCTCTTTCATCTGCTGCAGGGCACGGTACTGGTCGAAGATCTCTTCGCGCAGACGAATCGTCGCTTCCAGGTCTTCGCCGGCATTCAGTTTTTCTTCCAGGGACGCGTGAGAACGTGCCTTGTCCTTCATCAGGGCGTCGATGCCGTACAGGGCAACACGACGGTAGTCACCAATGATACGGCCACGTCCGTAGGCATCGGGCAGACCGGTCAGAACACCGGACTTACGGCAGTCACGGATGGACTTGGTGTAGACGTCGAAAACACCCTGGTTGTGAGTCTTGCGGTACTCGGTGAAGATCTTCAGGGTATCAGCGTCCAGCTCACGGTTGTACGCTTCACAGGAAGCCTCAACCATGCGGATACCGCCGTTCGGCAGGATCGCACGCTTCAGGGGCGCATCAGTCTGCAGACCAACGATGGTCTCCAGGTCCTTGATGATGTAACCGGCATCGTGGCTGGTGATGGTAGACGGCAGCTTGGTGTCGAAATCCAGCGGCGCGTGGGTCTTGTTCTCGACCTTGATGCCTTCCAGGACGTCAATCCACAGCTTGTCAGTGGCCTCAGTCGGGCCGGCCAGGAAGGTGTGATCCCCTTCAAACGGGGTGTAGTTTTTCTGGATGAAGTCACGAACGTCAACGGACTCTGTCCACTGACCGTGCTCGAAACCTTCCCAGGCGGCGCTCATGGTTTCAGTTGTCATGGCTATACCTACTGTGCTTCTCGTTAACTGACAGACAGGGCAGCCCATGGGGACTGCCCTACCATCTTTTACTGTTGCCCGGCGTCGGCCTGAATCGCAGTCAGGGCGATGGTGTAGACAATGTCGTCTACCAGCGCGCCGCGGGACAGGTCGTTAACGGGCTTACGGAGACCCTGGAGCATCGGGCCGACACTTACGACGTTGGCGCTACGCTGTACCGCCTTGTAAGTGGTGTTTCCGGTGTTCAGGTCGGGGAATACAAATACGGTGGCGCGGCCGGCAACATCACTGTTCGGTGCCTTGCTGCGGGCAACGTCTTCGACAGACGCCGCGTCGTACTGCAGCGGACCGTCGATCATCAGGTCAGGGCGACGCTCGCGGGCGATACGGGTCGCTTCACGGACTTTCTCAACATCGCTGCCGATGCCGGAGTCGCCGGTGCTGTAACTAATCATGGCGACGCGGGGGTCAACACCGAATGCGGCGGCAGAATCAGCGCTCTGAATGGCGATGTCAGCCAGCTGTTCAGCGGTCGGATCCGGGTTAACGGCGCAGTCACCGTAAACCAGTACCTGTTCCGGCATCAGCATGAAGAAGATGGAGGAAACGTTCGCGGCATCAGGACGGGTCTTGATCAACTGGAACGCAGGACGGATAGTGTTCGCGGTGGTGTGAACCGCACCGGAAACCAGACCGTCAACGTCATTCATAGCCAGCATCATGGTGCCCAGAACAACCGTGTCTTCCAGTTGCGCTTCCGCCATCGGTGCAGTCAGACCTTTGCTCTTACGCAGCTCAACCATCGGGTCAATATACTGGGTACGAGTGGTCTCAGGATCCAGAATTTCCAGACCTTCCGGCAGGGTGATGCCCTGGCTTTCAGCCACAGCCTCGATCACCTCACGCTTGCCCAGCAGGACACAGTTGGCAATACCACGTTCCTGACAGATAACCGCCGCACGGATCGTACGCGGCTCATCACCTTCCGGTAGAACAACACGCTTGTTGGCCTGTTGCGCCTTGCGTACCAGCTGGTAACGGAATGCCGGCGGAGAAAGACGGGATTCAACGGTGGTGGCAATCGCGCTCTGCAGCCAGTCCACATTGATGTGATCAGCCACGGTCTCCATGACCATCTCGATCCGCTCCAGGTCATCGGCCGGTACGCTGTTGTGCATACGGTCCATGCGAGTTGCGGTTTCGTAGGAGCTGGATTCAGTCATTAACACGGGCAGGCCACTGCTCAGCAGGGAAGGCTTGACCAGGTTGATGATAGAGTCTGCCGGCTGGTTACCACCGGTGATCAACAGACCAGCCAGGGGCACACCATTCTGTGCAGCCATAGAGGTCGCCAGGATGACGTCGTCACGGTCGCCAGGGGTGATGATCAGGGTGCCAGGCTTCAGGTGGTGAGCCATGTTCGCGGCAGTGCGCGCGCACAGCACACGGGAGGTCACACGACGCTGGTTTATTTCACCTTCAAACAGGATTTCAGCGCCGAGGTTGTCAGCAATATCCCGGGTACGGGCGGCTGACAGCTCTTCACGCATGGGGATGTAGCCCATGGGCATAGCGCGGTTGCAGGCGATGTCCGGCAGTGGCTTGAACTCACCGTCAGGATTCAGTTCAGCCAGGCTCGCTTCGTCCATCTTGTTCAGGACATAGCCCAGTACGTACTTGCTGCACAAACCACCGTAGTTGTCTGCCGCGATTTCCAACTGGTCCGCGACGTCTGCCAGGGTTTCATCTTCGTCACGCTGGCCAACCAGAACCACCTTGCTGTTCAGGGTCTTGGCGATTTCGCTGTTCAGGCGTGGCACATAAGGCGCGTCACGGGTCGGGATCAGACCTTCAACGATAACCACATCCGCACCGGCGCAGGCGCGGTCGAAGTTGGCGACGATCTCTTCCATCAGAACGTCGGATTTATTGTCACCCAGCAAATCTTCCACACGGTTCATGGTGATCGGCTGAACGGTTTGCTGGCTGAGCACGGAGCGGGCCATTTCCACGGAACGCTCAGGGCCATTTTCACCCGGACGCGGCTGGGCTACCGGCTTGAAGAAACAGACGCGGCATCCGAGCTTATCAAGGGCGCGAACCATACCCAGGGCAACGGACGTAAGACCAACCCCATAATGTGTGGGTGCAACAAAAAACGTGTGCATACTGACTGAATAGAGACCTGATAACTGAGAAACAACTGTAGTCGTTAATCGTCGTTTTTGACGCGATAGCGACTACACCGCTTTTGAAGGCTGACTCCCGGTAAGGGATTAGCCTTCTCCGGATTTACGCTGTCGTATGTACAGATAGACGGTGTGCTTGGACACGCCGAGTTTACCTGCAACCAGCGGCACACTTTCCTTGATATCAAAGATACCCTTGTCGTACAGGGCCATAATGATGTGCTTATTTTTCACCTTGTTGGACAGCTGGTGATCGCTGTTGATTTCCTGAATGGTATTGTCGACCGTGCTCTCCACCAGGTCGTCGACGCTGGAGGGGAAGTGCTCGGTCACCGCCATTTCACTGTCAACACCACCCACAAATGCCTGCAGGAAGTCCGCGGCAGGAATGCTCATGTTAATGTTAATACAGAGCATGCCAATGGGACGGTTCTGGCCGTTACGAATAACACTGCTTGTGGATTTCAGCAGCTGGCCGTCAGGCGTGCGCTTGAAGGTGGTGCGGATATCACTGCCCGGCTGGCTGGCAATTTCATGCAGCTGGCGCAGGGCACCGGCAGTAATGGGATTATGGACACTGCGACCGGTCGTCATGCCGTTGGCAATCTTGACGATCGACTGGTTGAGGTCTTCCAGGGAGTGCAATGCAACTTCACAGCTCATACCCAGAATAGCGGCAATACCGTCTACCACGGTTTCCATGGAACGGATAATCTGGCGGTCTTCCTCAGTGAAAGGACCACTGCGCCAGGCAGGCTCGTCATCCGGCAATTGCAGCCTGTTAGGTTGAGTGTGAATGTCTTCCAACACAGTGACAGCTTCTCCCGAAGACGCTTGGTCGTACCTGACCCGAATACTGAAATAATCAACGACACAATGTGATTCAACTATAGTTGAACAACTTTTTTGCGTAGTTGTTTTAAGTCAATAGTTTTTGAGTTTTTAACGCCATGTTGAATAAGGAGAAACCACATGCCGCATATCAAGATACGAGGTCTGGACCAGAAAACCGTCAACCAATTCAGCAAAGAGTTGATTGAACGTGTTGCGGAAATAATGGGTTATCCCAAAACACATATCACCCTTGAGCAACCGCTATCACACTTTTTTGTCAGTGCCGGAAACCCGGCTCCGTCACCTGTCATCGAAGTATTCTGGCTGGATCTCGGCAACCCCATCAAACAACGTACCGTCAACACAATCACCAGCATCATACGACGAAAGACAGGTATATCGGGCAATATAACCATCATCTTCTTTGACAAAAGCGATCAGGCATTTTTCATGAACGGACAGTGTTTTGATCCTTCCACTGACAGGCGGGAAAGTGCTGACAGGTAAATGCCTGGCATAGTGATATGCTCTCTCGTCAGTTGCATTTAACCAGGAGACATACCATGCCACATGTCAGGATTCGAGGCGTTCAAAAAAACCAGATCATGATGATGAGCAGCGAGCTGCTTGATTCCCTGTCAGAACTGGTCGGCTGCCCCCGGGATCATTTCACGATTGAGCATATCCCCTCGACGTTCATCGTCGATGGTAAAGAAGATGCCGGTTATCCCTTCATTGAAATGCACTGGTTTGACCGGGGGCCAGAGGTACAGGACAAAGTCGCCGCCAGCTTAACTCAACTGATTCGCCGGGTCAGCGATCAAGCTGCTGATATCGCCGTTGTGTTTCACCAATTGATTGAGAGAGATTACTACGAGAACGGAGAGCATTTCTAAGCAAATCATAACATTGGATAACAGCCCCCAAAATAGGCGATGCCAGAACAACCTTTCACCACTTTCCGTATATAAACGAGCAGGTACCTCTTATCACTGATATTAGTGCCTCTTTGTAAATCAATTAGACCAGCATATCGTTCTTGCAACCCCAAGCAATATCACTAACACCAATGTACATCTTATGATACATCAGCAACGGCTATGTATTATGCAGGGTATTTAATCAAATAATAACGCCATTAAATCATAACCACATTATAAAAACCTTAGATTTTATAACCAATTTATTCGTAATCGTACCCCTTAGTTATTTGGAATTTGATTTTTCCAATCTAAATAACTCATCTACAACGAACATCCCTAGCCCTACCTTGAGATGGAACTTATATAAGAAAAAAACATCTAAACAAGGGGTTTACTCATGGTAACAAATCACCACTAATTAAAAGAGGCCTTTTGATTAGTGCCAAAGTGTTTTAAGGAATCGTTATGGCAATTTCACTTTTAAAGAATGCATTTTGTTGCGGTAGTTTAAACGACTTCCGCATTCCAGCTGTCAAGACAGCATGTAAAGAATCTGTTTTTGGACGTACCGTATATCGAATCACATACCCTCTTCGCCAACTAGCATCAAATCTTATTATGATTCCTTATACATGGACAAAGTTAGCAGTCCAAGAAACATGGAAAAGCTTGGATGACCGTTGCTGTGTCCTTATAAAAATACCCTTAACCCTATTGGCTGGTGCTGGTGCTTTCGTAGTCAGTCTGGCACTTGGTACCACCGTCAGTTCTACAGTCGGACTCATCCAGTCTATTCATAAATCAGCATATGAGGCCAATCTTGATGAGCTTGATACCCTTCTGGAGCGCGTCTTTTGGAATAAATTTGACGATAAAGAAATATCTTAGTGAATGACTTGAATTGGTACGGTTGTTAATAGTATTTGCTGGAAAGTATACGAAACCGAGTCATTCGGTGATCTGGCTTACTGTCTAGGTAATGGAGCACTATTAACTCCGTGTTTGCATACAACCGTATCTCGATAAACCTATTAATTGTATGACTGATAGTCACATTTTATTTTCCTCTTATTCACAGGATGGTTGTTAATAATGAATTACAACTCCTGCTTTGCCGAAAGAAGGTTATCGATTTATAGACAACTTCAATAGTTTCAAAAAACAGCAAATAGATTGATTGACAATTATCACAACACATGATGCATTTAATAATTTCAAGGATTATGCAAGGCAATGGACAGCATACACGTAAACCCACCGCTTCATCGTTCTAATCCTGAGACCAATAATTCGTCTGAGCAAAGTTATTTTTGTGGAAAAGTCGTTTGTGTGATTGAAGCCGCTATCAGATTAGTGCAGGACGTTAAGGAAAAGGTTTACGGTTTTTTTATCAACTTAAAAAAAATTATTACCCGCCATTGTTTTGTCTGTTGTCGTGACGACAATATATCAGAGACAGGCATGACAGCTGATGGTTTACACAGCGATGAAAACGTAGGTGTTGGCCCACAAGACATCCATGTCACCGACAACCATTCATCCAGCATCCCACCTATTTCTACAGAAGCAGTGAATTCCGATGCAGAAATAGTCAATTCACCATCACCAGAAGAACACATAGAAGCGATGAGTGCCGACTCAAGTTCCTTGACGAGTCAGCATGCATCCTTAACCTGGGATGTAACAGAGCCCGCGATAAGCTTCAGGTCGGATCAACCACCCCAGATATATAGTGATTCAGGAGCAATACCGAAATTCACACTTCACGATATGGTCAACGCTTGTTCGCTACCAACAGAGGAACAATGCGAGAAAGAAAACAGCTGCAACGGGGCTGCATGTGTAGCGGATCATGATCGTTTAGACACAGTTGACACCTTAGCAACGGAATCTCTCGCTCCTGAATGCATAGGGCCTAACGCCCCATCTGACAGCATATCAACCGGCTGTTTGCTGATAGATACTGAACCAAGCATCCCTGAGAGGTTTCAAGAATTAGATAAAATTATTATGCAAAAGATGGAGGAAGATCCGGCTTTACAGAAGTACGATGAACACGGTCCGTTAACGTTTAGGCATATTGTTCGTATTGGTGACTTTGAATTGGTCTGGAAACTCATGACGGACTACCCGGAACACTTCGAACAGCCACAAGGTTTGCTGTACCTTTTATTCAATACAGGGCTTCAAAACCGGTTAAGGGATAGTTATGAAGAAATAAACTTCGACAATCTCACACTAATAGTAGATAACCTGCTATTAACAGAGTCGCATACTACTATTGTTGACACATTAATTTGTATCACTGCGCTCATGAAGGCGTGTGAAGAAATGCGACCAGAAAGAGAAACAGATCAATGCAAACAACATATTTTTAAAACGCTGACAAGATATAAAATCCAGATAACTCAATACTTAGCAAAGAATAATCATTCTCCTAATGTCCAAATGATGAGACGCATAGGAATGATGCATCCCCTAACCCAGCATACGTACAGATTGCATTCAAGACCATTCCTCCTGTCAATAGCTATGTTTAACTTCCCTCAAATAGGCCAAATAACGATTGAAGCTCATATGCTATCAAGACTTATAGATACATCATCTCCCGTAAGCGAATACCAATTCCTGTATGATGATTTAATCGATTGTATTTACAGCTCTTTTATTAAAGATTGTATTTTTGGATATGCAGAGCATGCATGGATTGCCTACTTAGAAAAGCACTATGACGTTAAAAATGCGATCATTATCCATGCAATTAAAATAAAGAATGAAGCCCATATCTTACAGCTACAACAAGCTGGAATACTTTATAAAGAATCAACCAACCCTTTAATAGAAGAAAGAATACGCGCAATCACTGATCAAACATTGCTGCAGGCGCATGCAACACAATTTAATATAAAAGTAGTCAGAAGCGCGCAGCCTGACACACCACAAAAACGATTAACCTGGATGCCAGACGCTCCTGAAAAACCAGATCATATCGACCATTTGTCAATTGAGCATTCTGCTGACACGGTTGATATACCTACTAACACTAATAAATCAGATCATAGTATTGATGAACATAATGAAGAGACCAATAACAACTCACATCATCATGCAAACCTTAGCGCCACTTGTCCCAACAGTGCAGATTTACCTTTAACAGATTCTACATTAAGTAAAACTCATTCTGAATCAACCATCAGTTATAGCGTACTGCCAAAACAATTAACACCACCTTGTATTTTTGTTGATTCTGAAAGTAGTCTTACTGAAGCTTTTCAAGCATTGGACGCAACCATGGCCCAAGACCATATAATGTTAAGCTCAGCTTTTGAGGCCTACGCTCTTGATGCTCCACTCACTTTTAGCTATACGGTTATCGCGGCCGATTTTGCATTGGTATGGGAACTAATGACGCAATACCCGAGTCACTTTGCACAAAAACAAGGAATATTACATTGTTTGTTTCTTCTCGGCCTTGCCAATCCAAAAAGGTACTACTTTGACGAAATTGATTTTGAAAAGCTGACACTAATCATTCAAAAGCTTGTATTGTCAGAACCTAATTCTGTACTGATAGATACGTTACTCTGCATCTATTATCTCATTGAAAAGGTAGATACTACAAAAAATCAAAGTAGAATACATTATCAGGAAGACTTAAGATTCCTAGAAAAAATGGAAGAATATAAAGTTGACATTATAAATACACTAATAAAAAGAGAAGCTATTGCAATAGACGAAATACCGATTGAGGCCTACATGCTACAAAGGGCTTTAAAGAGTATAAAATACACCTATAGATTTAAACACCTTTGCAAACATTACTTCCTCGACAAGTTATATGACCACTGCCAAGACAACTTTAATGAAGCATGGATGGAATTTATTAGAGGCAACAATGAAATCGGCACCGCACTAATCCTAGCCGCAATTAAAAGAATGGATGAGAGCATGCTCGATTATATAGAAAAAACGGGATTCCAATGCGGAGAGTTTCCTGTCGCCCTACTTCCTCAATTAACCAAGGAACTAGCCCATACTTTAGTACACAAAGCTGCTATAACATTTGATCTGAGAATAAACAAAAGACTTCTTCGCGCCAGACTAAGAGAAAAAATAGATTTTAGAGTACCTATTTCAAAAGATGCTCAACAGAATTACCAAATATTAACTGGAGAACCATTTGATGAGGATGATATCTTTGATGATGAAGAGTATCGCTACGATCATGCAATCGTCTTAGCAACCCCAAGCGTTATTGATGATGGTCCTGAAAAGCTTTGCATTAAACATCCAAGACGAACAGCACTTTATGAATGGTCTATTAATGATGAACGATTGAAATTAATTCGAGGAATAGAACGCCCATTAAAAGGCAATTATAAAATCATTATCGGCTCACATGGCGATGGCAACATAATCTCTGACAAAGACAAATACGGGCTGACAGAACTCCCTCTAGGAGGTCAATATGTTGCTAATAAAATGCACCAATTGATTATGAAAAAAGATGGAGACAAACCTTCAAAAATAACCTTACTACATTGTAATACTGGAAGTAATCTCCCATTAATAAACTTTAGAACTAGGTTTACAAAACGACTAGCATTTCTAGGCTATCGAACAATGGTCAGCGCTCCTCGAATTGGCTGTCCATCTTTTTCAGATAAAACAGGTAGAAAGACATATATAAAAGAGGGGTTACTAGGATTAACTATTGAGCTACCCTGGATTAAAAAAGCGCTTTCTTATTGGAATGAAGTACAAACAAAAGATAAAGAAACCCATGACCACTTTATTGGAACAGGTTATAAACGAGTGAACAATATGAAAGCTATTTACAGAATTGAAGATGGAAATGTAATAGAAGAGGATGATTCAGACCTCCCTGAACTCAAATAAAAAACATGTAACACTGAAACGCAAAAACAAAGATACTTCATCAATAAACACCATCTTTCTGTGATAGATACCTTCTTCAGCTATACACATTTATTTTATTTAGTGAGATTAGATTAACCCATTTTTATCACTATAAATATCGTAATATAGCCCATCCAAAAGACGACTTATGACCCTATTTTAATCTCACTGACTAATTTCAAAATCAGGATGTATGATCTTGCTGTAGTGAGTAGAGAGCCTGTTGCAAGAAGACCAGTTCAAAACAGGCTCTCTTCTACACACCCTCCGTATCAGGCTGGAAGGTTACCTGTAATATCCAATGTTTCCAGGGCTTTCTCACAGGCGCTGATATCGCCAATATTCGCAGCCACCCACTCGGGGTTGTAGTAGGTATCCAGGTAACGCTCTCCTGCATCACAGAGCAGAGTAACAATGGAACCCTGCTCTCCCCGTTCCTGCATGCCACTGGCAATTTTGAGTGCGCCAAACAGGTTAGTGCCTGTACTTGCACCAGCCTTACGTCCAATGTTCTTTTCCAGCCAGTAGATCGTGGCAATAGCAGCTGCATCTGGAATGGTGAGCATGGTATCCACAACCTCCGGAACAAAAGAGGGCTCCACTCTTGGACGACCAATGCCTTCTATACGGGATGACTTATCCAGTGTTAGCGCACAATCACCAGTCTTGAAATAGTCGTGAAATACCGAGTGATCCGGATCTACGACACACAGTCGTGTATCAAGTTGCCGATAGCGGATATAACGCCCGATCGTTGCCGAGGTACCACCAGTGCCTGCGCTCATGACTACCCAGGAAGGCTCAGGACACGGTTCCTTTTCCATCTGGCTGAAGATGGAATTGGCAATATTGTTGTTGCCCCGCCAGTCTGTAGCACGCTCGGCATGAGTGAACTGATCCATGTAGTAACCATTCAGCTCAGCCGCCAGCCGTTCGGACTCCAGGTAAATATCTGAGGGTTTATCCACCAGATAACACTGTCCGCCATAAAATTCGATCTGCTCGATTTTCTTTTTCGCGGTAGATTTCGGAATCACGGCGATGAACGGCAAACCAATCAACCGAGCAAAGTAAGCTTCGGAAATCGCCGTACTGCCGGATGACGCCTCAATAATTGGCATGCCTTTCCGAATCTTTCCGTTGCATAGCCCATAGAGAAACAGGGAACGGGCAAGCCGGTGCTTCAGGCTGCCGGTAGGGTGGGTACTTTCATCCTTGAGGTAAATATCAATACCGGTCAGGCTCGGGATATTGAGTTTAATCAGGTGCGTGTCGGCCGAACGCTGAAAGTCCGCTTCAATGGCACGGATAGCCTGGTTGACCCATTCACGATTACTGACCATAAATCATCACTCTCCACACATGCGATAACAGACGTTTCTGTTACTCATACTATCGCCCGGACGGGGGAAAAATATTGCAAAGTCGACTGGTGATTTCAGTCAGTATGAAAAATAATTCCAAACTATCCAATATAGTTAGAATTATTTTTCATGGATAAAACTGATCGTAAAATACTTACACTGCTACAAGAAGATACCACTCTTCCGCTGACGGAGATCGCTGAACAGGTCAATCTCTCTCCCACCCCATGCTGGAAGCGCATCAAGCGCCTGGAGAGTGAAGGCATCCTGACCCGCCGTGTCGCCTTGCTTGACCCTGCCAAAGTAAACCTCAGCGTTTCCGTTTTCGTACACATAAAAACCAGCGGCCATAACAGCAGCTGGCTGACCGACTTTGCCCACACCGTAGCCTCGTTCCCGGAAGTGGCCGAACTCTATCGTATGAGTGGGGAGTGGGATTACCTGCTGCGGGTCGTTGTCAGTGATATTCAGGCATTTGATGTGTTCTACAAGAAGCTGATTGATTCAGTCGACGGGCTGAGTAATGTCACTTCCAGCTTTGCCATGGAACAGATCAAATACACCACCGCACTACCACTGTGACACCGAGGCTTATGTATCCGTCGCCGTAAAACGGATGGATTCAGACAAAGGGCCCAGCAGGTAGCCAAGCAGCGTCCTTTTACCGGCAAGGATATTCAGCTCTACCGTCATTCCAGGAATCAGCTGACTGTTTTCATCGAAACCGGTGGTATCGGTCTCAATCATGGCCTTGTAATAGTGCTGGGACGTGACTTCATGTTTATAGGTGTCCGCACTCACTTCCAGCACCTTCCCTTTCAGGGAACCATACGTGGTGTAATCATAAGCAGAGACCCGCACATTCACCGCCTGCCCCGGCCAGACCTTGGCCCGGTCGTGCGGTGCCACCATGGCTTCAACCATCAGCGGCACACCATCCGGTACGATTTCTGCCATCACGGCGCCCGGTGGCACCACTTCACCAATCGTATTGACGTGAAGGGTGTGCAGGGTACCGGTAACCGGCGCTGTGACGTTTTCACGGACTTCCCTTTCCCGCGATGAGCGAATCTGTTCCTGGATCTGGGCAATTTCCAACCGGGTCTTGTTGTAATCGTGCTGGGCTTCTTCGCGGAAGTCGGTAATCAATTTGCTTTTCTTCAGACGCAGCTCTGACAATTTCGCCTCAATCACCGGAATCTGTTTCATTGACTGGTTGACCCGGGTTTCGATCTTGAGCAGCGCCATCTTCTTTTCGAGCTGGTTCTGCACGGAACCGGCGCCCTGCCGCAGCAAGGTCGACAGAATATCCAGCTGCTTCTGCGCCACGGCCCGCTCATTGTTCATATCCTTGATGACCTGTTCCAGCTCGGACAACAGTGCCTCTTCCTTGGTGATCTGCTGGCGGACAATAGAGATCTGTTCCCTGAGCTTCTTTTTTCGTTTCTTATGCAGTTCCAGCTCATTGAAATAATACTCATCTTTCTCCGCGACTTGCTCAATGGAGGGTGACAGGGCCTCGCCTTTCATTTCTGCATACAGTCGCTGGGCCTTGGCCACCAGCCCATTCAGCTGTTGTTTCCGAATACTGATGTTTTCAGTCAGGGTGGGATTCATCACCGCAAACAGCAACATATTCTTGGCGACCCGCTGGCCTTCCGTGACATGCAGGCCAGTCAGGATCCCACCTTCAAGATGCTCGACCACACTGTTATTACTGAAGGTCGTAACCCGCCCGTCGCTTTTGACAACTACATCAATCTCGACAATCGCCGCCCAGATCAGGAAAAAAAGAATAATGCCCGTGATACAGAGCACGATGGAATAGCGCGACAGGAAGCGGTGGTTCATCCGGCTTAGCAGCGGTTTCATGGCCATTCTTCCAGTACCTTGATAACAACTTCATTGCGTTGATTGTCAGGACCGGAGTCATCCAGCCGAACCTTGATATTCTCGGAAGGGAGGCCTTTTTCAACGAGGACCTTACGAATCTGGGTGATCCGGTTGAACGCCACCTCATAGGCCACTGTTTTCGCCACACCTTTATGAGTCAGGATGCTGATGATGAAGACAGGTTTTTCCTTGATTTCATCGTATTTTTCATCAATCCATGACTCAAAATCTTTCTTGGCGTCTTCGGTCAGGCGGGAACTGAAATCCTGGTACTTTATACGAATCAGTTTCTCTTTGACTTCTGCTTCAACCTGGCTTTCCAGAATGACATCTGTGGCTTCTGAGACAATTTCCCGTTCAATATCCGCATCCACAGTCGCCTGCTGACCCGACTCCAGGGCCTTCATTTTACCCGCTGCCTTTTTCTCGGTTTCAAGCACGGCTTTCGCGATATCGTAACCGACCTGAACACTGAGTGCGGTTACAACCAGGATGAGTACGACGACAAGGAATACAAATACCAGCAACGTGGTCGACAGTGCATCTACAAATCCGGGCCAAGGATTACTTTCAGGTTCTTTCGCCATAGCGCTCCACCGGCGGATCAGCAGAATGAAAACCGGCTACGGCCCGGGAAACCGGCATGCCTTGTCAGCCACGACGTGTATTACACCGACAGGTCTAAGTATCTATCGTCTGCCTTATGGGCTTCTTGATGTTTCTACAGGTTCGTCAAGCGTATTCCCTTTCTACAGTTCTCCTTCAATAAGCCGATTCAGCTTGAAAGCCTTCCCCATAATTACAACGGACTCAGGCGGAATTGGATGGTATGAAGCTGAAATGTCTGCTTGGGGGCTGTTCATTGTTGTTCCTGACCCCGGGCCATGCCTTGACACTGACAGAAGCAGTCATCAAGGCGCTGGAATTTAACCCTACTGTGAAATCCCTTGAGGCTTCGGTCGATATGGGAGAGGCCCGGCTTGACCAGAGTTATGCCGATTATCATCCCAAGTTGTCCTACCAGCTGGAACGTGGGTTAACCCGTAGCACGGACAAGGACTGGCGGGACAAGATCAAATCGTCCGTCATCCTCAGCCAGGTTGTCTACGATTTTGGCCGGATCTCCAACCAGGTCGATGCCAGAAAGCACAAACTCAATGTCTCCCGGCAAACACTGAATGATGGCCGCGAAAAACTCGCCCTGCTGACCACCAAGACTTTCCTGGAAATCCTGAAACTGGAACAGGTCATCGGGCATGTGAAAGAAAACATCGTTTTCTACAAGCGTTTCCTGGGCATTCTTGAAACCCGGGAGGCCGCGGGCGCCTCGGGCAAATCGGACGTCCAGCGTCTGACCAGCCTGGGACAGAATGCCGAACTGGAGCTGATCCAGTACAAGACTGACCTGACCTTCGCCCGCAAAACCTTCAAGAGCCTGACTGGGATTGAACCCGACAACCTGATCATGCCCATGCTGGATGACCTGGTGATTAAGCACACACAGGATGAACTGGTGGAGTTTGCAGTCACACGGAGCTACCAGGTTCAGGCGATGCACTCTGCCATCGAATCAGCCAAAGAGGAGAGGGACAAGGCCCGCGCCGACCTGTATCCCACCTTCAAGATGAAACTGGAGGTCAACCGGGAAAACTCCCTGGACACCTCGGAAAAATGGAAAACCACTGAGGCCGGCACTGTCACCATGAGTTACGACCTCTGGGACGGTTTCAAGACCCGCCGGAAAATTGACGAAACTAACGCCAAGGTCATGCAGGCCGATTACCGGATGCGTGAAGCCACACTGTCACTGGAGAAAAAAGTCCAGGAATCCTACAGCTCCATGATGAAGCTGCTGGACGAGAAAATGGTCAACGACGAAGCCCTGAAGACCAACCAGGAAATTGTCGACCTCTATTACAAGGAGTTCGAACTGGGCGAAAAGACCCTGCTGGATATCACCACCGCACAAGGTGATTACCATAACAGCCGGGTTCAGAGCGCCGTCTTTCAGTTCGACTTTTATAAAAGCATTCTGGACATCCGTTTTTTCATGAACGATGTCATCAACACGATCAGGACTCTGGAAGACAGCTGAGTATGCTGTCACGACAAAAGAGCAGTAGAGGACGCCTCGGCGACTCTGGCAAAGGAAATGCGAAAGCAAAAGGGTATACAGGGATATGTCTGAGCTGCATATTGCCAACCCCAAGAAAATCGTGGGGTTCATCCAGCGCATGGCGTTTGTCGTGGCAGCCACCATCGTGCTGGTTTACTTTACCAGGGACTTTTTTGGCCCGGCCTTCATGTCCAACGTGGCACTGAACGGCACCATTCTGTTTGTTTTCCTGCTGGGCACCTTCTTATGCTTTCTTTACGTTTTCCACCTCAGGGATGATGTACTGATCGTATCCAAGCTGGATGAGATTCTCTTTGTCAGCCCGGACGATGATACACCGCCTCCCAAGCTCAAAATGCACCTGATGACGCCAACCGTGACCCTGCTCAAGAACAACGTTGCCTCACTGGGTCTTATTAAACTATCAGCCCCCGCCACCAAGGCGTTGATCGACTCACTGCAGGACAGTCTGGATGAGAAAAGCGCCTTCGTACGCTACTTCACCGACCTGCTGGTCTTTATCGGTCTCCTCGGTACCTTTCTGGGTCTGACCATCACCATTGGCTCCATCGGCGGCATTCTCGCCGATCTGGCAAAAGGCCTTGGTGGCGATGTCGACATCATGGTGACGCTGGTGCAGCTGATCAAGGGTCTGGAAGGGCCTCTTGGCGGTATGAGCACCGCCTTCGGCTCCTCACTGATGGGTCTGAGCACATCACTGGTGCTCGGCATTCTCCTACTCCACCTCAACAAGGCGAGCAGCTACTTTAACTCTTCCATGGAAAACTGGCTCGCCCAGCATACGGTTGAGCACCTGGCCGGCAGCGGTGTCGTCAACAGCGGAGGCAACACCGCCAATGCGGTACCCGCTGCCGACAATGCTCAGTTGGGACAGATCGCTACGCAGCTCAAGACAATTTCCGGCATTCTGCAGAAGATATCTGACAAAGACTCTATCAGTGATGGCCAGTGGCAGGAATTGACGGGCCTGATCCGTAATAATCATCAGGAGCTGTCTGAACAAACCACCCAGATGTCAGACACCGTGAAACAGGTCGGCAACCACATTGAAACCATGACGGAACTGCAGTCCAGCCAACTAACCCAGGCGGAGCTGCAACTGAAAGAAGCAGAAAAACTGCGACAGCTGTTCACCACCCAGACCAATGCGAGTGTCGAGGCCCTGGGTGCCGTCAAGGAAAGCAAGCACCGGTTGGTACAGATTGTCACTGCCTTGCTGAATGAACAGAAAACCCTGCACAGAAGCCAGATGAAAACCACTGAGCAGGTCACCGGGCTTAAAGATACACTCAAAGAAAAAGTGGTCACCTCATCCAAAGAACTCAAGGTGGTGTCTGATCAGGTGAAGGACTATTCCGGGAAGGTTGAAGACTGCTCTGAACAAATAGAAACACTTTCTGAGAAAGTCGAGACAGAAAGCCAGTCGAACCAGGTTCGCCAGTCGCGGCTGGAAAAGATGTTCAAGGTGCTGACCAAGGCGGTCACCGACCTGAAGAGCAAGCTACAAGACCGCTAAGATGGCCCGATTACGCTGGCGTTGCCTCTTTTGGTTATTCAGTCTCTCGACAAGTGCCAGCGCAGCTGAAACACCGTCATTCATCTTTCCTGTCGACTGTAACTATGGCGTTGACTGTTTTATCCAGAATTATGTGGATAACGATCCCACCCCTGCTTACCGTGATTATCAGTGCCACCACCAAACCTACAATGGTCATACAGGCACAGATATCCGCCTGATTAATCTACCGCAAATGGCATCCGGTGTTGCCGTCCTGGCTGCGGCGGACGGTGAAGTCATCGCCATTCGAAATAGCGTTGCGGATGTCTACCTTGATCCTGAAAAACATGCTCAACTTGAAGCCATCGGGCTGGGAAATGCGGTGATCTTGCAACATTCTGACAGCTGGCTAACCCTGTATGGACACCTGAAAAAAGACAGCCTCAAAGTGTCGAAGGGCGATTGGGTTCAGCAGGGGCAGGTTCTGGGCGATATCGGCCTGTCAGGCCTGACAGCGTTTCCCCATGTGCATTTTCAAGTGAAACATCAGGATCAGACGATTGACCCCTTCACCGGAACATCCATAAGCGCAAACTGCGGAAATACCGAAAATACTCTCTGGCATCCATCCCTTCTCAAACAACTCACTTACTTTGAAGGATCCTTACTGGATCATGGTTTCAGTGACCAGCGACCACCGGACTATCAGGCGATAGAATCCGGCACATTCAATCAGGGAGCCGACAAGCACAGTCCACACCTGTTTTTCTGGGTACGACTGATCGGCCTAAGCGAGGGTGATCAGATCACGCTCCAACTGATAGCCCCCGATGGACAATCACTCAAGAATCACACCTTCCCCGCCCTGACGCGCAGCAAGGCACAGCAGTTCTATTACATCGGCATGAAAAACCCGGTTGGCCAACCGGGTAGCTGGCAGGGCCAATTGACGCTGGAACGGTCAGGCCTGCCCGTCATGGAAAAAACCTTTTCCTACATCGTAGAAGATGCCGCGGGTCGCTGAGTCAACTCAGCCAGCACCCGGTTACGGCTGCCATCGGCAATGATACGCCCCTCAGCCATCACAATAATGCGATCCACCAGCTGTAACAGGTTATGTCGATGGGTAATGAGGATCAGCGTCTGGTTTTCCTTCAGCATGTTCGGTAATCGCTGACAGAATAGGGTTTCACTGTAATTATCATAAGCACTGGTTGGCTCATCCAGAATCAACAGCCGTCCGTGCCGTAACAGCGCCCGGGCGAGGCACAAGGCTTGCTTCTGCCCACCCGACAAATTGCCACCCCGCTCCTGGATCGGGTGGCTGTAGCCCCGGGAACACTGCCGGACAAAGCCATCCAGGCAGGCGGCATGGCAGGCTTCATCCAGTTTCTCTGTTGTCGCAGAACTTTTCCCTAGCATCAGATTACTTTTGAGCGTTCCCCTGAATAACGAAGGTTTCTGGGGGGCTACTGCGCAATGGCTGCGGTACTGATCCAGATTCAGATGATTGATATTGTGGCCATCAATCAGGATATTGCCCTCTGAGGGTTCCACCAGTCCCTGAATCAGTCGAACCAGCGTGCTCTTACCGGAGCCGGATGCTCCCAGTATCGCAACACGCTCCCCCGGCTTGATGGTGAAGCTGATATCCCGCAACACCTCAGGCTCTGACGACGCAAACCGGTAGGACACTTTGTCGAATTCAATATGCCCTCTCAACGTGGGAACATTGAGCTTGTCACTTCTGTCATCTTCCCCGGTCAGCCCCAGCAGTTCATTGATTTCCTTGAGCGCCTTGATGGAAAAACTCAACCGGTTGACCGCCATGGCCAGATTCATCAATGGCGCAATGGCACGGCTGCCGAGAATGATGCAGGCAAACAGGGTGCCCGGGGTAATACTGCCGTTGTAAATCTGGAACACACCCAGAACCAGCATACCGATAACTACGCACTGGGTGGCGCTGGTGACCAGCGTATTCAGCAGCACATTGGACTGTTTGCTCGACAGTGATGCGCTGGCAGAGTTGGTCACCAGCGAACGCCAGCGCGCCAGCGCCTTACGCCGGGCACCCAGTGTTTTGATGGCTTCCAGTTCTGAACTGACTTCGTACAGATAGGCTGTTTTGGCATTATTGGCCTTGGTCAGCTGGCTGGCATAGCGACGGGTCCGACGATAGCTGTAGATCGTAACCGGCACCAGGCACAGCGCAATCGTCAGGGGAATCAATGCCATGACCCCGGCAATCAAGGCAATCACCAGGGTAAACAGAAGAAAAAACGGAACGTCCAGCAAAGACAGCAGCACCGTTCCGGACAGGAACTCCTTCACCCGGGCAAAGTTTTCTACGGCATGGGTAATCCGGCCGGGCGAGTCGGGTAATGCGCTTTGCTTGAGCTGGATCAGGCGCGCCAGAATGAACTGCTCACTGCGCTTTTCAATGATCCGGCA
Organism: Kistimonas asteriae; assembly: GCF_018263925.1. GTDB lineage: Bacteria > Pseudomonadota > Gammaproteobacteria > Pseudomonadales > Endozoicomonadaceae > Kistimonas > Kistimonas asteriae. The sequence goes on along the minus strand of NZ_JAEVHF010000002.1, from coordinate 90,808 downwards.
AGCATCATCGACAAAATAGCTGCGCAGCCAGCGCAGGATGAAATCAAACACCACGACGCCCACCATGCCAATACTGAGCGTCAGCAGAGTATCCGTGGCAAAGGTCGGGATCAGCTTGTCAAAGACCATGTTGGTGAACAGAGGCAGTGTCAGGGTCAACAGGTTAACCATCACCGTTGCCAGCAGCACCTGTGCATAGTGTGGCCAGAGTTCTGTCATCTGAGAGCGGAACCAGGCCGGCATAAGAGAAAGGTTTTTCTGCTGCTCGGCACCACCTTCCTGAAACCGGTAAATCACACCGGAATAGACCGCTTCCAGACGTTCCAGTGGCATCCAGATGCCCTTGTTATGCTTTCCGGAGGCAACAAAACATCCACCCTCACGGACATCCGTGATGATCATAAAGTGCTTTTTCTTCAACTGGACAATGCAGGGCAGGTCGTCTTCTGACAGGTCAATCAGCTTTCTGCGGCTTTTCACTGCGCGGAGACTACAGTAGCTGGCAGCCCGCTCCAGCGAGCGAAGATCAAAATCCTGGCCGTCCCGGGTCAGCGCTTCGACATCTTCATTGACAACATCCGCCCCGAGATAATGGCAGATGGCGAGGAAACTCTCTTTCAGTGTGAACTTGAGCATAGCAGGCGCTGCAATCCGTTGTCTGTGCGCCCTCTGAACCGGCTTGTCTGAACAAATCAGAGGAAGTTGACGGTTATCGTGTTACCACTGCCATCAGTATAAACATCCTGGTTGACGTTGTGCTGGACACTCGTTTCATCGTCAACGGTGATGTTATCCGTTCCATCGTCAACATCAATGGTCAGGCTGTTACCCCCCGTAATGGCGCTGACATCATTCATGGAGATAGAGATGGTATCGGCATTTCCTCCGGTGAAATCAATTTTTTCCATATTATCGATCAGACTGGTGTAGGAACTGAGGTTGAAGGTCGCGCCCTCGTCCAGATTGAGCGTGTCATTGTCCGCCCCGCCATCCATACTCGTGGAGCCGTTCTGCAAGGCCGCCAGGTTGGTATTGAGGACATCGTCGCCGGCACCGCCGATCAGCTGGTCGGCCGCATAGCCGGTCAGGGTGTCGTCGCCGGCCTGTCCATCCAGCACGTTGGCAATGGTGCTGTGGGCTGTCAGGGTATCGCCAGTCACCGCATTATTGGAGCCCAGGACTTTTTCAATACTACTGAGAGTATCCGTGCTACCACCACCATCCGTCGCCGAGTTGGTTTGCAGGTTAACGGTGACACCGTTGGTGTCGTTGCTGTAATCGGCGGTGTCATCATCCGCACCGCCATTCAGCGTATCAGCACCCGCACCACCTTCCAGCGTATCCTCACCGGAGCCACCGTTTAGCGTATCAGCACCATTATTGCCTCGGAGGATATCTGCCCCCTGGCCACTGGTAAGCACGTTATTGGCATTATCACCGATCAACGTGTCATCACCGTGATCTGTCGTGACATTTTCGAAGCCCTTGACCTTGTCGGTACCGGTATTGGCGCCGCCGCCATAACTCTTGTTAACCGTGATGTAGCCTTGTGCATCTGGCGTTGCAGAGAGATCGACAGTGATATCATCCGGGGTATCGCTGGGGCCAGTCACAGTACCCACCATATCCAGAGTATCACCAGCTGCCGTGTTAGCCCCGCCATCTAGTGTATCGTTGCCGAAGCCGCCATGGATGGAGTCATCACCGGCATCGCCGTTGATCGTGTCGTTGCCCTGATTGCCGTTAATGGTGTCGTTGCCGGTTCCACCATTGACGGTATCCGCCCCTGCGCCAGCCTGGATGTTGTCATTACCGCCGCCGCCATCAATGGTGTTGGCTTCACCATCACCGCGCAAAATATCACCCGCCGCATCATCAGAGCCGATGATATTTTCGATATCACTCAGGATGTCAGTTCCTCCACCACCATCCAGGGCAATGTTGGAAAACAGATCAACGGTCACCGCCCCACTATCCTGACTGTAATCCACAGTGTCACCAGAGGAACCTTCAGCACCGCCGTTCAGAGTATCCCAGCCACCGCCGCCACGGAGCGTATCATCACCGGCTCCTCCCTGCAGTGTATTAGCGGAGCCATTACCGATTAACGTATCTTGACCAGACGTCCCTGTGGCATTCTCTATTCCTCTCAGGGTATCTGTACCCGTGGTCTTGGTGGCTGAGCCATCACCGGCATCCACCAGTGTCACTGTTACGCCACCGGAAATCGTTGAGTAATTAACGGTATCTGTGTCAGCACCGCCATCCAGCGTGTCATTTCCGGCGCTGCCGAAGAAGGTATCGTTATTACCATTACCTTCAAAGCTGTTATTGCTGCCATCGCCAGTCATGGTATCGATACCACTGGTACCGACAATATTTTCAACATTGCGTACTGTATCGGTGTTTCCACCCTTGGCTACAGAGCCATCGGATGCACCTTCCAGAGTCACCGTCAGGCCACTGGCATTGGTGCTGTAATCGAGCGTGTCACTGCCAAAGCCGCCATCAATGGTATCGGTACCGCCACTGGAGTGAATGGTGTCATTCTGCGCCCCCGCATTGATCACATTATCTTCATCATCACCCGTAATGGTATCAACGCCGTCTGTCGCCGTAATGTTCTCGATATTACGCAACGTATCGGTGTAAGTGCCATCATTCACCGTGCCCACCCCACTGCCATTGAGCACCACAGTGATTCCCGCGTTGGCATGCCCGCTGTAGTCGGCAGTATCCATATCATCACCACCATCCAGCGTGTCTGTACCCAGGCCGGCTTTCAATGTGTCATTGCCAGCAAGACCTGTCAGCGTGTTATTGGCGCTATCACCGCTAATGGAATCGGCATTGCTGGTGCCAATCACATTTTCGATATTTTTCAGGGTATCCGTATCACTGCCATGGACGGCCGAGCCGTTAGACGCACCATTCAGAATGACGGTGATACCGGTGCCTGAACTATTGAAATGCGACGAGTTATAGTCAGCGGTATCGGTATCACCACCACCGTCCAGGGTATCGCTGCCATCTGTCGCATGAAGGGTGTCGTTACCGGTACCCGCTTCGATCGTATTGTTGACCGTGCTTCCCGTCAGCGTGTCGCCCTGATTACTACCCACAATGTTCTCAATATTATTGAGGGTGTCACTGCCCTGATCCGTACTGCTGCCCGTATTCCCCGCTAGGTTAACGGTAACCACACCGGTGGCATCACTGTAGTCGACGGTGTCGCCCTGGCTGCTGTGATCGCCGCCATCCAGCACATCGTCTCCCCCGCCGCCTTTCAGGGTGTCATCACCATTACTGCCGTCGATATTATTCGCGCCACTGTCGCCAATCAGCGTATCGTTTGAGAAGCTCCCGATAATATTCTCAATTTCATAAATACTGTCAGTGCCTTCACCCGTGGCAGTATTGGTGGCCAGGTTGACGGTGACGGCACCCGCATCAGCATAGGTGATCGTGTCGTCACCATCACCGCCGTAGATAGTGTCATCACCGCCATTACCTTCCAGAGTATCAGCACCGCCGTCACCGTAGAGCGTATCGGCACCATTACCGCCTGCAAGCCGGTCTGCTGCACCACCGCCACGAAGGGTATTATTTGCGGCATTCCCGGTGATATTGTCAGCTTGCGCACCACCAGTGACATGCTCTATCCGCGTAATGGTACTGTCGGATGAGCCATAGCCGTCTTGTACGGCTTCGCCATCCCCCAGATCCAGGTTGATAGTATGGGTAGCCGTGCTCAGATCGAGCAGGTCATTATCACCACTGCCGCCGTCAATGCTGTCATTGCCTTGGCCACCATTGAGCGTGTCATCATTATCGCCGCCATTCAGGGTATCGTTGCCGGCCCCGCCGTTGATCACATCGTCGCCAGCATTACCGGTCAGGGTGTTGGCATCGCCATTTCCTGTCAGCGTATCATCGCCACTACCGCCTACTGCGCTTTCGATACCGGAGAGGTTGTCTGTCACAGCGCTGACCGTTGCGGTCTGTGAGGCTGAGGCAAGATCAACGGTGACCGTAGCCGTCTCGCTGGAGTAATCAACCGTGTCGTTATCCCCGGCTTCCTCACCTCCGTCGAGGGTGTCAGCACCTGCACCACCGGTCAGATAATCATTGCCATCCCCCCCTTCCAGATGATCAGCACCACCGCCACCGGAAAGGATGTCGTCACCCCCATTACCCACAAAGTGGTTGGCATTGCCATCACCGGTAAGATCATCGATTTGGGCGCTGCCGCGAATATTTTCGATATTACTGAGGGTGTCACTGGAGCCTTCGCCATCCTGAGCATTGGTGCCAACGGTATCACTGAGATCTGCCACCACATTACCGGCGACACTGCTGTAATCCGCCCAGTCTTCCGTGCCGGCACCACCGTTCAGAATATCGTCCCCGGCACCGCCGATAAGAGTGTCATCACCGGCATCGCCATTGAGAGTATCGTCTTCGGTACCACCGGTCAGGGTATCGTTATCATCACCACCATTCAGCGTATCCGCCCCTGCTCCGCCATCCAGGTCGTCATCACCGGCATCGCCATTGAGCTCATCCCCGCCAGCGTCACCTCTCAGGGTATCTGCGCCTCCACCACCATGGAGGAAGTCGCCATCATCGCCACCTTCCAAGGTATCCGCATCATCACCCCCTTCAAGGGTATCGATGCCTGCACCACCAAATAACTGGTCCTGACCGGCATCACCACGCAGGGTGTCGTTATCGTCTTCACCACGCAGGATATCGTTTTCGGTACCGCCTTCGATGATGTCGTCACCGGCACCGCCGTGCAGGGTGTCCTGGCCGGCATCACCATAGAGCTTGTCATTGTTTTCATTCCCGAGCAGGGTGTCATTCCCGCTATTGCCATGGAATTCATCCACACCCGTGCTGCCGGTGAGCACATTCACGCCGGTGGTACCGGTTACAACACCGCCATTGCCTCCCAGCGTGACATTCTCAATAAAGATGATGCTGCTATCGCTGGTGCCATAGCCGTCGTTGGTCGCCGTGTTGCTACTGAGGTCGATGTCCACCGCTTGAGTGGCACCGGTCAACAGCAGGGTATCGGTTCCGCCACCACCATTAATGGAATCGTTACCGGCACCACCGTCAATCGTATCGTTATCATCCTCTCCCCAGAGCGTATCGTCATCGTCGCCACCCAGGAGGGTATCTTCGCCCGCGCCACCTTTCAGGAAGTCCTCTCCCTGACCACCGGTCAGTGAGTCATTCGCATCGTTGCCTTCAATAGTGTCGTCGTCAGCACCACCATCAATGGTATCAACACCACCGCCGCCCAAGAGAGTGTCATTACCAGCATTACCGTTCAGGGTGTCTGCACCGTCGCCGCCTTCAAACCGGTTATTGTCAGCATTCCCGGTGATACTGTCGTTGCCACTGGTACCGATAATGTTCTCTATTTCATTCAGTGTGTCCTGACCACCTTCACCATCATTGCTGACCTGGTTACTACCCAGCGTCATATCAACGGTGATGGCGCCCTTGCCACTGTAATCTACCGTATCGCCATTGGTTGATTCAGTACCGCCATCCAGCGTATCGTTACCCGTTCCGCCGTAAAGTGTGTCATCACCGGCATCACCATTCAGCGTGTCATTGCCAGCATCACCGTAAAGCGTGTCGTCGTCATTACCGCCATTGATGGTATCGCCGTCGGCATCACCGTGGATGGTGTCAGCACCGGCATCACCATTGAGAATATCGGCACCGGCACCACCATTGACCGTATCCGCACCTCCTCCGGCATTGATGGTATCCACACCGCCATTACCATTGATGGTGTTGACCTCATCATTTCCCGTCAGCGTATCGCTACCTGATGAACCATTGATGTTTTCAATGCCTTGCAGCGTATCGGTATCGGAGCCATCGGAAGCTGTACCGTCACCACCGGCACCCAGGGTGACAGTGACATTACTGCCATGTGAACTGTAATCCACGGTGTCACCAACACTGCCATGTGCACCACCTATGAGGGTATCGGAACCAGCCTTGCCATAGAGTGTGTCATCGCCACCCTGGCCATCCAGAATGTTGACTTCTGCGGTACCAATCAGTGTGTCGTTACCGGAACCACCGATGGCAGACTCAAAGTTAGCGATAATGTCAGTACCACGACCCACATCCACAACGCTGGACGCACCCAGATCGATAGTCAGACCAGCCGTTGTATCGGAGTAATCGAGGGTATCGTTGTCATTGGCACTTTCACCGCCATCCATGGTGTCACTGCCGGCACCGCCCTGGAGTGTATCGTTACCTTCATCACCATTGAGGATATCATCACCGCCGCGGCCTTCGAGGGTGTCATTACCAATGCCGCCGTCATAACGGTTATCATTGTTGTCACCGATAATGTGGTCATCCCCTTCGCCCAGCACCAGGTCTTCTATGCTGATCAGGGTATCAATGTTGCCGCCGCCCAGATCCACCTGGAAACTACTGCCACCGCCGGAACGATCGATGGTCAGTGAACCAGTGAATGCGCTGTAATCAACCCGATCGTTGCCAAGCCCACCATTCAGCGTATCCGCCCCGAGGCCGCCCTCAAGGATGTCGTTACCTTCACCACCAAGCAACTCATCATCGCCACCATTGCCTGTCAGCGTGTCAGCACCGTTCCCACCTTCCAGCTTGTTGGCATTGTCATCCCCCGTGATCGTGTCACCATTACTGGTACCAATGACGTTCTCAATACCAACCAGGATGTCGTTTGAACCATCACCATCATTGGAAGCGACACCAGACGACAGATCCACATTAACAAAGTTACCGGCACTACCGTAGTCGGCAGTATCAACAGTCCCTGCATCATCACCGCCAGTAAGCGTATCAACACCACCCGCGCCATAAAGCGTATCGTTACCGTCCCCACCCGTCAGATGGTTGCCGACTGCATCACCACGAATCGAGTCATCATTCGACGTACCGATAACACGCTCAATACCGATCACATCATCGCGATTGCCAAAGCCATCATTACTGGCTTCCTCACTGGCAAGGTCAATGGTCAAGGATCCGGTGGCACCACTGTAGTCGGCCACATCCGCATTACTGGTATCGGTGCTTGCATCACCACCACGAAGGACATCCGCGCCATCACCGCCTTTAAGCGTATCTGCGCCATCACCACCATGGAGTACGTTAGCCTGATCATTGCCCGTCAACGTATCATCGCCACTGCTGCCGGTAAGATTTTCAATCCCTGCAAGGGTATCCGTATCGCTGGTGCCAGCATCTGTCACTGAGCCAGCTCCACCACTGGTCAATGTTGCGGTTACGGCACTGCCGTGTCCGGTATAATCTGCCGTATCACCGGTGCCGCCGCCGCCATCCAGCGTATCGCTGCCTGCACCACCCTGCAGGGTGTCATCATCCGCATCACCAAAGAGCTGATCGGCTCCGCCACCGCCACTCAGTACGTCGTTACCCGCATTACCATGAAGAATGTTGCCGACACTATCACCCGTCAGTGAATCATTATTCGAACCACCGGAGAGATTCTCGACACTGTTCAGGGTATCTCTGCCACCCTGGCCATCATTATTCACCGACTGGTTGGACAGGTTGATGGTAACGGCCTGCGACTCTGCACTGTAATCTGCCGTATCACTACCACCATCCCCGAACAGGTTATCGTTGCCTGCACCACCGATCAGGGTATCGTCGTTATTCCCCCCACGGAGTGTATCAATGTCGTTACCACCATTGAGGGTGTCGTCACCATCCCCACCTTCCAGCGTATCCGTTCCGGCCAGACCGCTCAGAGTATCGCCACCCAGACCACCCTGAATCACATTGGAAACACTGCTACCAGTCAGGGTATCTGCAGAATTACCACCGATAATGTTTTCAATGGATTGCAGTGTATCCTGCCCACCCAGCGTATCATTCACCAGGGCGGCGCTGGACAGATCAACCGTCAGGCCAGAAACCGCACTGCTGTAATCCACCGTATCAATATCGCCATTACCATTCAGGGTATCGTCACCAGCACCACCGGCAAGCGTATCATTACCATCACCACCATCCAGAATATTGTCCTGGGTATCGCCAGTCAGTGTGTCGTTACCGGTGCCTGCCGTGACATTCTCTATGTCGATGTGGGTATCCTGGCCACCATGACCATCATCATTGTTCGTGTTATCTGCCAGGTTGATATTGATGTCGTTGGTCTGGTAACCGTAATCGGCCGTATCACCACCCGCACCTTCAGTTCCACCATCCAAAGTATCGTCACCGGCTTCACCGACCAGCCGGTCATCACCGCCACCACCGGCCAACACGTTATCCTCACTGTTGCCGGTGATATCATCGTTTTCATTCGTGCCGGTGACATTTTCTATGTCAATCAGGGTGTCGGTATCAGAATTACCGCTGAAGGTAACAGAACCCGTATCCCCACCGGTTCCATTATCTAAATCAACCGTTAATTCATTACCAACCACAGTGCTGTAATTAACAGTATCGACTTCCGTGCCGCCATCAATGGTGTCACTGCCTGAACCTTCATGGAACGTATCCGCGCCTTCATTACCAAACAGCTGGTCGTTGCCGGCACCGCCAGTAATGCTGTCACTGCCTTGTCCGCCTTCAATACGGTTGGCGCCACCACTACCGATCAGCGTATCGTCATGGTCACCGGAAATAATATCTTCAACTTCATTCAGGGTGTCGGTCAGAACCCCGCCCTCTTTGGACCGGTTGGTTGTGAGATTGACTTCGATATCACCCGTTGCATCGGTGTAATCCGCAGTATCCGTACCTGAACCACCATCCAGCAGATCAGTACCCTCTCCCCCTCTCAGCGTGTCATTCTGGTCACCACCGTACAGGTTGTCGTTACCATTGGCGCCAATGAGGGTATCGGCACCACCGTTGCCGTAGAAATCATTGTCTTCAGCATCACCGGTGATCTGGTCATCTCCGGCACCGCCGCGAATAATTTCAATACCGGTCAGCGTATCCACACCACTTTGACCATCATTATTCAACGCCTGGTTACCTAGATTGATAACAATGCCCTGTGTACTGGTATTTGAGGAGTAATCTGCTGTGTCACGGTCCGTGTTATCCCCACCATTGAGGATATCGCTGCCCGCTCCGCCGGTGAGGGTATCGTCACCCAGTCCACCGGTTAGTTCATTAACGACCGCGTTACCTGTCAGGGTATCGTTACCGTTGGTACCAATGATATTTTCAATATTACGCAGGACATCGGTATCGGCACCGGATACCGCGGTACCATCACCGCCCAGTATCAGCGTCGCCTGAACGGACTGACCCGCACCAAGGTTGCTGTAATCCACAGTATCTGTATCGTCACCACCATCAATGGTGTCACTGCCGGCGCCTTCGATAAACGTATCGTCACCGTCACCACCGTTAAGCGTGTCGTCCCCATCGCCACCAGTGAGGCTATCGGTACCTGCATTACCCGTGAGCGTATTGGCGACTGTTGTACCCACCAGTGTGTCGTTGCCACTGCCGGTAATCGCAGCTTCAAAGTTGCTGATGGTATCCACATCACCAGCGCCAGCGTTGACCTGGGTAAGATTGAGATTGACGGTCAGGTCATTACTGTAATCACTGTAATCCAGCGTATCGAAATCAGCGCCACCATTCAGGGTATCGTTTCCAGCACCACCGCTGATGGTGTCATCATTGGCATCGCCGTTAATCGTATCAGCGCCATCACCACCAAAGAGCGTATCGTTCTGATTACCGCCGTGAAGGGTATCTGCTGCGTCTTCGCCTCGGATAGTATCCGCACCATCCAGTCCTTCGATGACATTGGCAGCACTACTTCCAGTAAGGATGTCATCATGATTACTGCCCTTAAGATCCTCAATGCCGGTCAATGTATCATTGCCATTAGCACCGGAGGCTGTGCCGTTCGTCAAATTGACCGTGACGCTATCTGTAGCATCATCATAATCAGCACGATCCGTGGTGCCGACATCATCACCACCGATGAGTACATCGTCACCCAACCCTCCCTTAAGGACATCATTGCCTTCACGCCCTTCCAGCCGGTTACCCAGGTTATTGCCGGTCAGAGAATCTCCCTGGGTACCACCAATCAAGTTCTCAATGTTTTCGAAGGTATCCTGGCCGCTGTCACCATCACTGGTCGCCTGATTGGTTAACAGGTTGGCATTAACAATACCGGTTACACCACTGTAATCGACCGTATCGGTGCCCGCATCGCCTTTCAGGGTGTCATTGCCGCTACCGCCGCGCAGAGTGTCATCATTGTCACCGCCTTCAAGGGTGTCGGCGCCATCCTCACCGGTCAGGTCATCATTACCGGCACCGCCTAGCAGGGTGTCCCCACCCGTGCCCCCGGTAAGGGTGTCATCACCGGTACCACCATCCAGGGTATCAACCCCGCCACCACCGGACAGCGTATCTGCTCCAGCCAAACCGGTCAGCACATTGTTGGCTGTATCACCGGTCAGGGAATCCGCATTCTGGCTCCCCGTCACATTCTCAATGCTATCCAGTGTGTCACTGGTGAAATAACCGTCATCAGACGTCTGATTCGCCCCTGCGGTTAAATCAACGGTAACGCCATTCAACGCATCGGTGTAATCGGCTGTGTCCGTGCCATTCCCTCCCCGGAGAATGTCAATACCGGCACCGCCAGTCAGGGTATCGTCGTTATCTCCCCCTTCCAGGGTATCTCCACCCGCCATCCCGTTCAGGGTGTCGTTACCACCACCGCCCTGCAGCAGGTTAACCTCAGTGTCGCCAGTCAGCGTGTCGCCACTGCCTCCGCCAACCAGGTTTTCAATATCAATGAGTTCGTCCGTGCCACCGTCACCATCAACGGTCGCTTCAGAATCCGTCAGATTGGCAACAACAATACCGGCCGCATTACTGTAGTCCGCCGTATCCACATCGGAACCACCGCCGCCCACCAGACGGTCATTACCACCGCCACCGGCCAGCGTGTCATCACCATCGTTACCGGTCAGGACGTTGTTACCACCATCACCGGTCAGCGTGTCACCCGCACTGCCACCGGTAATGTTTTCCACATTGACCAGGGTATCCTGACCGCTGTTGCCATCATTATTGAGTGACTGGTTTTGCAGATTGATAGTGACGGCGGTGGTTCTGGCACTGTAATCCGCAGTATCTCCGGCCGATTCACCGCCAGTGCCGCCATCAAGGGTATCCGCACCATCACCACCCACGAGGACATCATCTCCGCTTTCGCCATACAGCAGGTCAACACCGCCATTACCGGTCAGCGTATCGCCGGAATCACCACCATAGAGATCATTGGCATTATCATCACCCGTCAGAGTATCGGCGTGGTCGCTGCCACGGAGGTTTTCAATGCTGATCAGCGTATCCGTCGCATCACCGCTTACTGTGGCCTGAGGGGTACCAAGAGAAAGGTTCGCAGTAACGGAATTTGCCGCGCTGCTGTAGTCAGCGGTATCACCATCGGTTTCACCGGTGGTGCCACCATTGAGCGTATCGCTACCAAGGCCGCCAATCAGGGTGTCATCACCACTACCGCCCTGCAGGTTGTCAGCACCGGCATTACCATTGATGGTGTCATTGCCGTTCTGGCCTTCGATGACATTGGCGTTCAGGTCACCGGTCAACGTATCACTTAGCCCGCTGCCCTTGATGTTTTCGATATCTGTCAGGGTATCGGTATCGGACGTGCCATCGGTGGCAGTACCCGCACTGAGGTCAACGTTGACGATACGGCCATGGCTGGTGTAATCCACCGTATCCCCGTTCGTTTCACTGCCCTCACCGCCATTGAGCACATCACTACCGCTGCCGCCAATCAGCGTATCATCGCCATCTTCACCGTACAGCTCATCGTCTTCGGCATTACCATACAGGGTATCGTTGTCCGAATTACCACGCAGGACATTGACGTCATCATCACCGGTGATGACATCAGCGTGTGTACTGCCCGTGATATTTTCAATACTGGTCAGGGTATCGGTGTCACTGCCCACCGTGACGGTATCGGTTGGTCCGGAAATATCGGCATTCACACTGCCAGATGCCAAGCTGTAATCAGCCGTATCATTACCGCCACCACCGTTCAGATTGTCGCTGCCGATACCACCATCCAGGGTATCGCCACCACTGCCGCCTTCCAGGGTATCATCGCCAGCATCACCAAAGAGTGTGTCTGCATTATTACCACCTTCCAGGGTGTCACCGGCGCCGCCGCCCCGTAATGTGTCGTCGCCATCTCCGCCCTGCAGCAGGTTAATCTCGTCATCACCGGTGATGGTATCGGCGCCGGCACTGCCGATGATATTCTCGATGCTTTCTAATGTATCTGTGGAACCTGAGCCGTCCGTCGCATTGGGTGTTGCAGCCGCCAGGTCAACGATGATGCTGTTGGCATCATTACTGTAATCCGCCGTATCGGTTCCATCACCGCCCTTGATCTGGTCAGCACCGGAACCGCCCTCAAGGCTGTCAGCGTCATCCCCACCTTCAAGGATGTCATCACCGCTGCCACCGGTCAGCGTATCATCGCCAGCATCACCTCGAAGCGTATCTGCAGCCTGACCACCGTCGAGGATATCATCACCCAGTCCACCTTCCAGCGTATCATCACCACCGCCGCCGCTGAGGGTGTCATCTTCGTCATTACCGAGTAATGTGTTGGCGGCACCATCGCCGGTCAGGGTATCGGCGAAAGCACTTCCTGTAAGATTTTCAATATCGATCAGCGTATCGGTGGCATCACCATCAACAATCGCAGTGTCACTGGAGCCAGAAAGATCGGCCGTGACAAAACCTGAAGCATTGGTGTAATCCGCCGTATCACCGCCACTGCCTTCAGTGCCGCCATCCAGCGTGTCAGCTCCGGCGCCTCCCGCCAGGGTATCATCCTCAAGACCGCCTGACAGGCTGTTATCGCCGCTATCACCGGTCAGGGTATCCTTGAAGTTACTGCCGATGACGTTTTCAATATTATTGATCTGGTCAATAGAGCCGCTGCCATCGGTGGCATGATTGGATGCAGCAGACAGGTCAAGGATGACGCCGACCGTATCACTGTTACCATCCAGATCGGATGAATAATCTACCGTATCAACGCCTGTGCCTGTACCACCATCAATGCTGTCAGCGCCTGCGCCACCTACAAGGGTGTCAGAACCCTCACCGCCTTCAAGCGTATCAGCGCCCGATCCGCCATTCAGGGTATCGTTGCCATTCATGCCCTGCAGAGTATTGGCGTTAGCATCCCCCGTCAGCACATCATGGGAGCTACTGCCAATAATGTTTTCAATCTCAATCAAGTCATCCTGACCGGAATCCCCATCATCCGTTGCCTTGTTGATGGAAAGATTCGCATTCACCGCATTAGCGGCCAGAGAGTAGTCTGCAGTATCACCAACCGCGGTATTCGCGCCACCTTCAAGGCGATCATTTCCAGCACGCCCCTTCAGATTATCATCACCCGCGCCGCCATAGAGATCGTTGGCATTGCCGTCACCGGTGAGCGAGTCATCATTGCCGCTACCCCGGAGGTTGTCGATATCAAAGAAAGTATCCTGACCACTGTCGCCGTCATCCGTTGCCATGCCATCCGTAAGACTGGCGGTCACGGCCCCTGCAGCATTGGTATAATCGACGGTGTTTTCATCACTGCCATCACTACCGCCACGGAATGTGTCATCCCCCTGTCCACCGGAGAAGGTATCACTGCCCAGTCCGCCAGACAGTTCATTGTCTTCAGTGTTCCCGGTCAGGGTATCGTCACCATTGCTGCCGATAACATTTTCAATGCCAGAAAGCGTATCGGAGAACCCGAAACCATCGGCGGAGGCCGTACCGGTCTGCAGGTTGACGTTCACAAAGAGGTTACTGGAGCTGTAATCCGCGGTATCAATATCATCACCGCCAATCAGTTCATCAGCCCCCTGACCGCCAACCAGGGTGTCATCACCGGCACCGCCATCGAGCCGGTTTTCATTGGCATCCCCGGTCAGCTGATCCGCACCCGAACCACCATTAACGTTTTCGATACCAATTAATGTGTCAGAACCACCAGTGCCGTCTGTTGCCTGAGGTGCGGAAGCCGAAAGGTTAACGGTGACATTACCGGTTTCATCACTGTAATCCGCGGTATCTTCCAGACCAGCACCGCCATCCAGCGTGTCATCACCCGCACCACCTTTCAGGATGTCATCACCAACCTGACCTTCCAGCGTGTCATCTTCATCCCCACCATTGAGGGTATCTGCGCCATCGCCGCCCTGAAGCAGGTTGGCTTGATCATTACCGGTTATCGTATCCGCACCCTGACTACCGATAATATTTTCTATGCTGTACAGGGAATCGGTCGTTCCGGAACCATCAATAGCGGTGGCAGGTGTCGCACCGGCCTCTACAGAAAGGTCAACGGTGACACCCGCCAGACCGTCCTGGCTGTAGTCAGCCGTATCAATGCCTGAATCACCCCTCAGGATGTCGGCGCCATCCCCACCTCTCAACGTATCGTTCTCACCACCACCATCCAGGGTGTCGGCACCATCTTCACCGGAGAGGAAATCATCGCCCAATCCGCCCTGCAGATTGTTGACACTGTTATTACCGGTCAGGGAATCATCGTGATCACTGCCTATGACATTTTCTATATTAAGCAGTGTGTCCTGATCGCCATTCCCATCCGTCGAAATGCCATCAAGATCAATCGTAACTGCGCCGGTATCCAGGCTGTAATCAGCGGTATCGCCGTTGGTCTCGCCTGTGGTACCGCCATCCAGGGTATCTGCTCCATCACCGCCCCGGAGGATGTCATCACCACCACCGCCACTCAGGTTATTGGCTGAATCACTGCCGGTCAGCGTATCATTCAGCGCACCACCGATAGCGTTTTCAATACTGCTCAGGGTTTCTGTGACACTGCCTTCCGTTGCCTGGTTGGTGGAAAGGTTTACTGTTACGACTTCTGTCGCTTGATAGCTGTAATCAACCGTGTCGTTGCCCCCACCGCCGGTCAATGTATCCTGTCCAGCTCCGCCTGACAGCGTGTCATCATTACTACCACCGATGAGAGTGTCATCACCATCACGCCCATTAAGGGTATCGTTGCCGCTCCCGCCTTTAATGGTTTGATCATTACTGTCACCACTGATGGTGTCACTGCCAGAGCCGCCAATGAATTCTTCTATACCGGTTAAAGTATCTATGCCGCCCTGACCGTCGTTGTTGATTCCCTGATTTTCCAGATCGATGGTGACATTAGAGGTTTGGGCAGAATAATCCACCACATCCGTGCTGGCATCATCACCACCGATAATCACATCATTACCGGCACCACCGGTGAACGTATCACCGCCATTACCACCGTTGAGTGTATTGTCATCGGCGTCGCCAATCAGTGTGTCACCACGTGTGGAGCCGATGACGTTTTCGATATCTACCAGCGTATCAACATCGGTTGTGGCATCGGTCGCACTACCGCTATCCAGATTGACCGTTATGGCGCGCAGGTGTGCACTGTAATCAGCGGTATCGCCGTTCGTTTCAAGGTTCTCTCCACCGCGCAGGGTATCACTGCCTTCACCGCCACTGAGCGTGTCATCACCATCACCGCCTTCGAGTACATCATCTCCGTCGTTACCGGATAATGTGTCCTCACCGCTGCCACCCTGCAGGGTGTTGGCAATGCTGCTCCCGGTCAGCGAATCATCACCGGTACCACCGATCAGGTTTTCAATGTTTTCCAGCGTATCTGTTGCATCACCGGTAACGACAGCCTGTGGGCTGGCTGCAGACAGGTCAGCATCCACATCGCCAATCGCATCACTGTAATCGGCGGTGTCGTTATTCAAACCACCGCGCAGGGTATCGGCACCTAATCCGCCCTTAAGAATGTCATCACCATCCCCACCATCCAGCGTGTCATCACCGGCACCGCCATCAAGGCTGTCAGCGCCAGCCAGACCTTCCAGCGTATCGGCCCCACCATTACCAATCAGGGTATCGGTCAGCGTTCCACCACGCAGGAGATTATTCTGGTTATCACCCGTCAGGCTGTTACCCAGATTACCGCCCCAGATATTTTCGATACCGACCAGTGAATCCGGTGCATCTCCCGTCACAATGGCAGTCGGGGAGGCAACCGACAGATCAATGGTGACGGACCCACCGGCAGAGGTGTAGTCAGCGGTATCTCCGCCGGTATCATTATCGCCCCCTTCCAGTGTGTCACCACCAAGACCACCGGCCAGAATGTCATCGCCATCCCCACCTTTCAGGACGTTGGCATTACCATCACCCGTCAGGGTATCGCCTGCACTACCACCTGTGACATTTTCAATACTGTCAAGAACATCTGTCACCTGGCCATCTTCCGTCACCTTGTTATTCGTGAGAGAAAGATTGACCGTCACAACCTCGGTGTTGTTGCTGTAATCCGCGGTATCATTGCCTGCACCGCCATTGAGGGTATCGCTGCCGGCACCGCCATCCAGAATATCGTTTTCGGCACCACCATTGAGGGTGTCATCTCCCCCATTGCCGCGCAGGGTATCTACACCGCCATTGCCGGAAAGGACATTAACCTCACCATCGCCTGTTAACAGGTCATCACTGCCGGTGCCATTCACATTTTCGATATCAATCAGCGTATCAGTCGCAAGACCGCCTTCCTTCACCTGATTGCTTCCGGCAGAAAGATCTACTTCCACACCACTGGTATTGAGGCTGTAATCTGCCGTATCACCACCCGCGCCATGGGCACCGCCATTGAGAGTATCTGCACCGGTGGAAGAACCCACACCGCCGGACAGCACATCATCACCGGCATTACCGGTCAGAATATTATTCCCGTTGTCACCTGTCAGGGTGTCATCCCCGGCGCCGGCCGTGACGTTCTCAATATCCTGAAGCGTATCCGTAGCACCAAACTGGTCAGTAGCGGTACTGCTGCTCAGATTGATGGTCAGGTCCTGGCCAACCGTAGCGGCACTGTAATCAGCCGTATCACCATTGGTTTCAGCACCTTCCCCACCATTCAGCGTGTCATTACCATCACCGCCGATCAGGGTGTCATCACCCTCCATGCCTCTCAGGGTATTGGCGCTGGCATCACCCGTCAGGCTATCAGCGTCATTGGTGCCGGTAAGGTTTTCAATGTTAAGCAGGGTATCACTGCCACCCAGGCTGTCGGTGGCAGTGCCATCGGCAAGGCTTGCAGTTACCCCGGTACTACCGGTATCGCTGAAGTCAACCGTATCACCCAGGGTTTCATCGGTTTCCCCACCATCCAGGATGTCATCACCACCACCGCCAGTGAGCGTATCGTCTCCATCACCACCAGTGAGTTGGTTACCTACAGTGCTACTGTCTGATCCGATCAGGGTGTCATCGCCTGCACCGCCGATAACATTCTCGATAGCGACATAAGTATCAACACCACCCAATCCATCACTGCCCGACCCTGTGTTCAGGTTCGCACTGATATCAACAAGACTGTCCGCATAACTGGCAGTATCGACATCATCACCGCCATTGAATGTATCGTTACCGCTGCCACCAATCAGCGTGTCATTACCAGCGCCCCCCTGCAGGGTATCATTGCCGCCTTCACCTCGAAGGGTATCCGCATCACCGCCGCCACTCAGGGTATTGGCGTTGGTATCACCCGTAATATCATCGTCCCAGTTGGTACCAATGACATTTTCTATTCCTGTCAACGTATCAGCGTCTGACGTGCTGTCAGTCGCTGAACCACTACCGCTACCTGTATCCAGATCAACCGTAATTTTTCTCAGGTGGGTGCTGTAATCCGCCGTATCCCCGTTAGTTTCACCACTATTGCCACCCGTTAGTGTGTCGCTGCCCTCACCACCGCGCAGGATGTCATCACCATCCCCACCTTCCAGGGTATCTGCATCACCCAGGCCGGACAGGGTATCGTCACCATCGCCACCCTGTAGCGTATTGACCGCACTACTACCGGTCAGGGTGTCGCCGGCACTGCCGCCGATGAGATTCTCAATGCTGTCCAGGGTATCGGTAGCATCACTTGCAACTATGGCTTGAGGCGAAGCTGCTGACAGATCCGCCGTCACCACCGTGGTAGCGTCACTGTAATCCGCCGTATCCTCATCCGCGCCGCCACGCAGGATATCTGCACCGGTGCCACCTTTCAGCGTGTCATTGCCATCCCCCCCGTCCAGGGTGTCCGCACCCTCACCACCGTCCAGAGTATCCGCGCCACCGCTTCCTTCCAGGGTGTCAGCCCCCGCATTGCCGCTCAGGGTATCGTCCTGACTGCCTCCCCGCAGGGTGTTGGCCACACTGCTGCCGGTCAGCGTGTTAGCATGACCGCTGGCACCATCAATATTCTCGATGTTGGACAATGTGTCTGAAGATTCACCAACAATGAGTGCCTGCGGCGAAGCAACGGACAGATCAACAGTGACGGCACCTGTCGCATCTGTGTAATCAACAGTATCACCAACAGCGGTATTGCTGCCGCCATCAAGGTCATCAGCCCCCAGGCCACCTTTCAGGATGTCATCACCGGCACCACCATCAAGGACATTAACCGCATCATCGCCAGTCAGGGTGTCGTTGCCGCTGCCGCCGGTGACGTTCTCAATGCTGGTCAGGGTATCGGTCAGGGAACCGCCTTCCGAGGCACGGACCGTGGCAGCCGACAGGTCGACCACCACATCATCGGTGTTATCGCTGTAGTCGGCGGTATCGGTGCCACCACCACCATTGAGGGTGTCAATGCCGGCACCACCGTTGAGGATATCGTTGTCACTCCCACCATTAAGAGTGTCGGCACCGGCATTACCACTTAGAACGTCATCTCCACCGCCACCAGACAACACATTGGCATCGGTATTACCCGTCAGCGTATCGTCGGCAACAGAGCCAATGACATTTTCAATATTGATCAGGGTATCCGTCAAAACACCTGCTTCACGCACTTGGTCACTTGTAGCAGAAAGATCAACCGACACCCATGCACTGTTCTGGCTGTAGTCCACTGTATCGCCATTGGCACCGTGGGCGCCGCCGTCCAGGGTGTCGTTGCCAGTAGAAACACCCGTGCCGCCCATCAGGGTGTCATCGCCACCGCCGCCGGTCAGCACGTTGGCACTGCTGTCACCGGTCAGGATGTCATCACCACCACCGCCGGTGACATTCTCAATGTTCTGCAGGGTATCCGTCGCACCGAACTGGTCCGTCGCCGTGCTGCTGGTCAGGTTGATGTTGAGGTTCTGGCCGGCCGTCGCCGCACTGTAGTCCGCCGTGTCACCGGCGGTCTCGCCGCCTTCGCCACCGTTCAGGGTATCGTCGCCGTCGCCGCCCACCAGGGTGTCATCGCCGCCCATCCCCAGCAGCTGGTTGTCATTGCCATCACCGGTCAGGCTGTCTGCCCCGCTGGTGCCGGTCAGGTTCTCGATATTCTGCAGGGTGTCGCTGCCACCCTCACTGTCGGTGGCCGAGTTCGTCGACAGGTTCGCCGTGACGCCGTTGGTGCCGTCCTTGAAGTCCACCGTGTCGCCGTTCACCCCGTGGGTGCCGCCGTCCAGGGTGTCGTCACCCGCGCCACCGGTCAGGGTGTCATCCCCGGCGCCACCGGTCAGGGCATTGCCCACCGTGGTGCTGTCCGTGCCGGTCAGGGTGTCGTCACCACTGCCGCCGATCACATTCTCCACAGCGGTGTAGGTATCCGCGCCACCGGTGCCGTCATTACCCGTGCCGGTATCCAGGTTGGCGGTCACATCCTGGCTGACACCGTCGTAGCTGACCGTGTCCACATCCGCGCCACCGTTGAAGCTGTCGGTGCCCGCACCGCCGAACAGAATGTCATCACCGGCATCCCCGTTCAGGGTGTCATTGCCGCCTTCACCCCGCAGGATATCCGCATCATCACCCCCACTGAGGGTATTGGCGTTATCATCCCCGGTAATATCATCGTTCTGGTTCGAGCCGATCACATTCTCAATATCGGTCAGGGTATCGACAGCACTGGTCGTATCCGTCGCCGTACCACTGCCACTGCCGGTATCCAGGTCCACCGTGATGGAGCGCAGGTGGGTGCTGTAATCCGCCGTGTCCCCGTTCACTTCGCCAGTCGTGCCGCCGCTCAGGGTGTCACTGCCCTCACCGCCGCGCAGGATGTCATCACCCGCACCGCCTTCCAGGGTGTCGTCATCCCCCAGGCCCGACAGGGTATCGTCACCGGCACCACCGGTCAGGGTGTTCGCCACGCTGCTGCCGGTCAGGGTATCGCCGGCACTGCCGCCCACCAGGTTCTCAATGCTGTCCAGGGTATCCGTGGCATCTCCGGTCACCGTCGCCTGGGGTGAACCCACCGACAGGTCCGCCGTCACCACCGTGGTGGCGTCGCTGTAATCCGCCGTATCCTCATCCGCACCACCGCGCAGAATATCTGCACCGGCGCCGCCCTTCAGGATGTCATTGCCGTCACCCCCGTCCAGGGTGTCTGCATCCGCACCACCGTCCAGGGTATCCGCGCCGCCATTGCCTTCCAGGGTATCCGCACCGCCGTTGCCGGTCAGCGTGTCTGCCTGGCTGCCGCCGCGCAGGGTATTGGCCACGCTGCTGCCGGTCAGGGTGTTGGCATGGCCGCTGGCGCCATCAATGTTTTCTATACCGGACAGGCTGTCCGAGGCTTCGCCGGAGATCACCGCCTGGGGGGAAGCCACAGACAGGTCCACGGTCACCGCACCGGTGGCACCGGTATAGTCCGCCGTATCACCCGCCCCACTGTCGGCACCACCGATCAGCGTATCCGCCCCCAGGCCACCGGCCAGGGTGTCATCACCGGCGCCGCCGTCAAGCACGTTGCCCACGGTCAGGCTATCGGTGCCGGTCAGGGTATCGTTGCCGCTGCCGCCGGTGACGTTCTCGATGCTGGTCAGGGTATCGGTCAGGGAACCGCCTTCCGAGGCACGGACCGTGGCAGCCGACAGGTCGACCACCACATCATCGGTGTTATCGCTGTAGTCGGCGGTATCGGTGCCGGCACCGCCGTTGAGGGTATCCGCCCCGGCGCCGCCATTAAGAATATCGTTGTCGTTGCCACCGTTCAGGGTGTCAGCGCCATCATTCCCCTTCAGGGTGTCATCCCGGTCGCCGCCGGTCAGGGTGTTGGCCTGGTCGTCACCGGTCAGCACATCATCGCTGCCGGTACCGATCACGTTCTCGATGTTGAGCAGGGTGTCGGTGAAGACGCTGCCTTCCTTCACCTGGTTGCTGGTCACCGACAGGTCCACTTCCACCCCGGTGCTGTTCTGGCTGTAATCCACCGTGTCGCCGTTGGCACCGTGGGCGCCACCGTCCAGGGTGTCGTTGCCGGTCGTCGCGCCGGTGCCACCCATCAGGGTGTCATCGCCACCGCCGCCGGTCAGCACGTTGGCACTGCTGTCACCGGTCAGGATGTCATCACCACCACCGCCGGTGACATTCTCAATGTTCTGCAGGGTATCCGTCGCACCGAACTGGTCCGTCGCCGTGCTGCTGGTCAGGTTGATGTTGAGATCCTGACCCACCGCCGCATCGCTGTAATCCGCCGTGTCGCCGTTGGTTTCGCCGCCTTCACCACCGTTCAGGGTATCGTTGCCGTCTCCCCCCTTCAGGATGTCATCCCCGGTTCCGCCCAGCAGCTGGTTGGCATTGGCATCACCGGTCAGCGTGTCTGCACCGCTGGTACCCGTCAGATTCTCGATATTGAGCAGGGTGTCACTGCCACCTTCACTGTCCGTGGCCGAGTTCGTCGACAGGTTCGCCGTGACACCGCTGGTGCCATCCTTGAAGGCCACCGTATCGCCGTTCACCCCGTGGGCGCCGCCGTCCAGGGTGTCGTCACCGGCACCGCCGGTCAGGGTGTCATCCCCGGCGCCGCCGGTCAGGGCATTACCCACCGTGGTGCTGTCCGTGCCGGTCAGGGTGTCGTCGCCGCTGCCGCCTGTTACGTTTTCTATGCTGGTGAATGAATCATTGCCACCGGAGCCATCATTACCGGTGCCTGTTTGCAGATCGATCGTGATGTTCTGAGTAACACCGTCATAAGTGACCGTATCCAACTCAGAACCACCATCGAAGCTGTCACTTCCGGTTCCCCCGGAAAGGGTATCATTGCCGCCTTCACCGTAGAGCGTATCTGAACCGGCAGCACCGTTTAGAATATCGTCACCACCACCACCGGTCAGGACGTTATCGACATTGTTGCCTGTCAGCGTATCGCCGTAGCCTGACGTACCGATGATATTTTCAATATTGCGAAGGGTATCGGTTTCTGTAGTCCCGGCATCAGTCGCTGTACCATCGCCACTATCAGCCAGTGTGGCAATAACGGCTCGACCATACCCATCGAAGGTTACGGTATCGGTATTCCCACCACCATCAAGTACATCATCACCAGCGCCACCGAATAGCAGGTCATCACCATTGCCACCGTTTAGGTTGTTGGCCTCCGAAGAGCCACGGATATCATCATTACCACCGCTACCGGTCACATTCTCGATGAATAGCAGCGTGTCTTCGCCACCATCGCCATCATCACTCGCCCGGCCTGCAGCAAGATCGATGGTAATAGCGTTACCCGCGCCACTGTAATCCGCCAGATCACCGGTGCCTGCGCCACCATCAAGAATGTCATCCCCGGCACCACCTGCCAGCGTATCGTTATCGCCCTCACCTTTGAGCGTATTGTCATTGGCATCACCGGTAATATCATCCTGACCGCCACTACCCGTGACGTTCTCAATGCCATAGAGGAAGTCGCTGCCACCATCGCCATCATCACTGGCCAAACGCGCGGAAAGATCAACAGTGACATCGCTGGCTGCCAGTGAATAGCTGACCGTATCACTGCCCTGGCTGATCGGATTGGTGCCCCCGGCTTCCGTTTCGCCATAGAAGATGTCATCACCCGCACCGCCCCGCATCAGATCATCGCCGGCATTGCCGCTCAGGATATTGTTATCCGCATTACCCACCAGCGTATCGTTGTTACTGCCACCCGTCGCATTCTCAATATCGATCAGGGTATCGCTACCGGCATCAATGCCGTTTGCGTTAGTCAGTGAACCATCCAGCGCAACCGTAACGACACCGGTGCTGTTGGAATAATCAACCGTGTCACCCTTGGTCTCGCCGCCTTCGCCGCCATTGAGGGTATTACTGCCACCCCGCCCACGCAGGACATCATCACCGGCTCCGCCCAACAGCTGGTTGTCGTCGCTATCGCCCAGCAAGCTGTCGTCACCACTGCCGCCGGTGATATTTTCAATACTGATGAGTGTGTCATTACCACTGAGTATGCTGCTGGCAAAGCCGGCATCCAGATCAGCATTCAGGTCAGTCGAATCGGCACTGTAATCTGCGGTATCGCCAGCGGTTTCCCCGACAGTTCCACCATTGAGAGTGTCATTGCCACTGCCACCGGTCAGCTGGTCATCACCGGATCCACCTTCCAGCGTGTCCTCACCACTGGCGCCATCGAGGACATCATCACCTGCATTACCCGTGAGAGTATTGTCATCGGTGTTACCGGTCAGCTGGTCATCACCGGATCCACCCATGACATTTTCAATACCGGAAATCGTATCCTGACTGCCAGTACCATCATTCGCAACAACCCCGCTGGTCAGATCAACCTGAAGTGTGATGCTCGCGCTGCTGTAATCGGCCGTGTCACCATTGGTTTCATTGCCTTCACCACCGATCAACTGATCCTGACCTGCGCCACCGATCAGCGTATCGTCACCATCACCACCATCCAGAACATCAACGCCACCACCGCCGGAAAGCTGATCAGCACCAGCATTGCCACGCAGAACATTGCCTTCTGTTCCCGTCAACGTTGCGGTGATCACATCATCCCCAGCACCGCCGATGACGTTTTCAATGCTGGTCAGAGTATCGGTGTTGTTGAATCCATCATTGCTGGCAACATCACTGTCCAGATCAACCGCGATATCACCGGTGACCTGGGAATAATCGGCGGTATCGCTTTCTGCGCCGCTTCCGCCATCGAAAGTATCACTGCCGTCGCCTCCCACGAAGGTATCGCTGCCGGCACCGCCCTGCAGGGTGTTGTCTGAGGCATTACCAATGATCGTGTCATCGCCACTGGAACCAATGACATTTTCAAGATTCACTACCGTATCGGTACCCAGGTCACCATCCTGGGCCGTGTTCGCGCCAATGCCAAAGGCTGCCGTGTAGTCGGTTCCAGAAAGGTTGACCGTTACCGCCGCTGATGCACCACTGTAATCAACTGTATCGCCCGACACATCATGATTACCACCATCCAGCGTGTCATCACCTGCACGACCTACCAGCAGATCGTCGCCGTCGCCACCACTGATGGTGTTATCATCGGCAGTACCCTGCAGCGTATCGTCGCCGGAGCCGCCGGAAACATTTTCTATGGAAATGAGGGTGTCTTGACCCGATGCAGTAACGACAGGGCTGCCCGTATTATCCAGATCAACCGTGATGTCTGCGGTTTCACTGGCATAACTGACGGTATCGCTCCCATCGCCGCCATCCAGCGTGTTTGTACCACCGCCGCCGCCAAGCGTGTCGTCTCCATCCAACCCGAAAATCTGGTTATCTGAGGCATCACCGAGCAACGTATCGCCCTGAGCGGTCAGATTAGTACCCTGCAGGTTTTCTATGGAATCGATGGTGTCCGTACCACCCTGACCATCATTGGAAATGCGACCGTCACTCAGGTCGACATTGACTGCGTTACTGAGGGTCGCGAAACTGACGGTATCAATGCCGTCACCACCGCGAAGCACATCATTACCGGCTCCGCCCTCCAGGGTATCGTTATCATCTCCCCCTTCGAGGATATCGTTACCGGCACCACCGATCAGCGAATCATCGCCGTCTCCGCCCTGTAGCGTATCGTGCCCGTCACCACCATTCAGCGTATCGGTACCACGTCCACTGCTCAGTACGTTATCCAGATCATTGCCGGTGAGCGTGTCATTACCATGATCCGTTGTGACATTTTCAAAACCGGTCACCGTATCGGTACCGGTATTAACGCCGCCACCATAACTCTTGTTGACGATGACAGGTCCCGTGCCATCCGGTGACCCGCTTAAATCAACCGTAATATCATCCGGTGTATCAAAAGCGCCGGTAACAGTCCCCACCATATCCAGGGTGTCGATACCATCACCGCCAGTCAGGGTATCGTTACCAAACCCACCATGGATGGTGTCGTCATTGTCTCCCCCATCAATGACATCATCTCCCTGATTGCCATTGATGGTGTCATTGCCGGAACCACCATTGATCGTATCCGTGCCATCGCCGCCAAATATTGTGTCATTGCCGTCTACACCATTGAGGACGTTTGCCCCCAGGTCACCGATAATCTGGTCATCACCCGTACTGCCGGTCACATTTTCAATATTGGTCAGTGTATCGGTATCACCCGCTGTATCCGTCGCTGTATTCGTAGACAGGTTAACCAGAACAGGGCCGGTTTCCTCACTGTAATCCACGGTATCGGTGTCGTTGCCACCGTTCAGATTATCCGCACCGGCGCCGCCCTTCAGGATGTCATCCCCGTCACCACCGTTCAGGGTATCGTCGTCATCTCCGCCATCCAGGGCATCATTGCCGAAACCGCCATCCAGCGTATCCATTCCGGCACCGCCAATCAGCGTGTCATCACCACTCAGGCCATTCAGCGTGTCATCGCCCGCCAGACCGGTGAGCACATTGGCGCCATCGTTATTCACATCAACGTATTCGCTACCGGTGATGGTATCGTCGTGGGTCGTTCCAGTGACATTCTCAAAGTTGCTGATGGTATCTGAGGTGCCGTAACCGTCGTCCATGACAGTACCCGACCCCAGACTAACGGTGACGCCGCTCTCCGGCCCTACCGTATTACCGAGATATTCATAACTGTACTGGACGGTATCCGAACCGTCGCCGCCATCCAGCGTATCATTACCCACACCACCGGAGATGATGTCATCGCCTCCAGCTGCATTGATTATGTCATCCCCCACGCCGGCATGGATGATGTCATTCTGGTCACCACTGGTGATCTGATCACCGGTCGCGCTGGTATCCAGCACCAGCGGCGTCAGACCGGTGGATGTCAGAACCAGGTCATCCGGATCTGTCGCATCCCGCAGGACAACAGGCATGCCATAGTCATTTTCTGAGCCATCCTTGAAGACGACCTTGAAAGAGAGGTCGGTGACCTGACTGTCAGACTGGGTGGGAAACTTCAGGGTAAAGGCTGACAGGCTGGGCAGCAGCCAGCTGCCATCGCCTTGGTCTGAACCTCCGGATACTGCCCAACCATCTGGCATGTTTTCGACATAAATAGCAGCAATATCGGTAATATTGGCATCATTTTGCAGATTTAAGACTTTACTATTCTGCGTATCACTGAACAGTGACGGGTCATCACCGTAAATTTCGAGTCCATTGTCTTTGTTCAATGAGATATCGGGCAGGCCGCCATCCAAACCATCCAGATCACCACCAAAATACTCCGTGCCCAGATGTTGTTCAGGATCACTCTGACTGATGGAAGGGTTGTTACCCCCACCGCCAATGATCAATTGTCCGGCAGCGCGTGATCCAACGTTGGTGACCGATACCGAGAATGAGATATCAATATTGGTTTCAGCAATTGACGGTCCGACATCCTCTTCTGTGGCTGAGGATGTCGCAGTGCTTGTTGCTTCAAGGCTTTCGGTGAAATCTCCTTCTCGGGGTTCAACTTCTTCTACCGGCTTCTGCTTGAACTCTTCATCATTCTTTTTAATATCCTTAGCGGCTTTCGACTGTTTCTTGGAGTCAGCGGCTTCACTATAAGATGCATCGGCTTCCGTTTGACCGGAAGAGCCTGGCGCTTCCTCCAATTCATCCGAATCGCCTTCCAGCCCTTTCAAGGTGGAAATCGGCACATCTTCCGATTCAACAAAATTCGCTTTGGCAATAAACTCATCACCGGTAATGATCGTACCGTCGGCGAACTTAAACTCCAGCGGTTTTTCTGTTGCGGTCATTACCCCGGCCAACAATAGGGTGACTTCAATACCGCCGGGATAAACAAGAACAAAGTCAGGCCCCCTGACTTCCATTTTGATGTCATCGGGGTTCACATCCAGTAAATACTGGGTATCAGCCGCAGCAGGCTTGACTAACGAAGTGGATAGCGCCTCATAGCGAACTTCTTCAACTTTTGTGGCGCTTCCTTGATTACTATCAGAAGCACCGGTGGTTTCCGACTGCTGATCACCACTGACGCCGTTTTCATCGGCCATGGCAACATCCTTGTTTTATTCCCGCTTATCGTCAGGAAAAGGCACAAAAATACTATCGTTTTTTTATTAACAACATCGAGTTATTAATAAAACTGACACTATTCCGTCAGAACAAAAAATCAAGAAATGAATAAAGCCCTGCAAACGCAGGTTATCTTAATAATTTATAGTAAGTTGCCAAGAGTAATTCAAAGAATTATCCAATAAGAAAATTAAAAACCCATTTCCTAATTAAAAAAAATTTTTTACTTATAATTAATATAAACAAAGCAATAATTCGAACAGGATAAAGTCATGACGATTAAAGCACCTTCTTGGGGAGAACCGGCTCCCTGGTTTTATGCCGATACGGTTTATAATCCACGCTTTGCCTTTTCCAGTCTTGGCGGCCGTTTTGTCGGCCTGGTATTTCTGGGCAACTGCGCAGCACCGCCGGTAATAAAGTTTCTGGAAGCAATAAAAAATGCCACTTTAATTGCAAATGATGATCACAGCGTTCGCTTTGCGGTGACCCTGAATCCCAAAGACCAGAAAAACCGTCTGGCACTTGACGCATTTCCCAAACAACGGATCTTCTATGACAAGGATGCCAGCATTGCCAGGGAGTACGGCGCCCTCGGTTACGACCCAGTTGAAGGGAAGGATGTCTTCTACCCCTACTGGGTGGTACTGGATCCCACACTGCGTGTCTACGCCAAGGGAGGCATTGATCAGCCAGAGGCGTTTATCCATACCATGCAGAACCTGCCGGACCCTGCCAGCCATGTGGATACCAATATTGATCTCTGGGCTCCTGTTCTGCTCGTCCCAAGAATCCTGGAGGATGATCTCTGCCAAACCCTGATTCAGTATTACCATGACGGCCAGCCTGAAGCATCCGGCTTTATGCGCACCGTCGATGGCAAAACCCTTGAGCTGCAGGATTCCGGCGTCAAACGCCGCTCTGATATCAATATTGACGATGAATCCCTGCAGGATGCCCTGAAATACCGGATCAGAACCCGGCTGGTGCCTGAGATCGCCAAGGCCTTCCAGTTCCGGGCCACACGCATCGAGCGCTATATCGTCGCCTGCTATGACAGTAGCGACGCAGGCTTTTTCAAGGAGCACCGGGACAACACCACCAAGGGCACCGCGCATCGCCGGTTTGCTATCAGTATCAATCTGAACAGTGAAGACTATGACGGGGGTGAACTCTGGTTCCCTGAATATGGACATCGCCGCTACAAACCACCCACAGGGGGCGCTATCGTCTTTTCCTGTTCCCTGATGCATGCCGCTACGCCAGTGACACGGGGTACCCGCTATGTCACGCTGCCGTTTCTCTATGATGATGCCGCCGCCAAGATACGGGAAGCCAATAACTGCTTCCTGGGTGACGGCGTTGAACCCTATCGTTCTGATGACCACAGCGACGACTGGGACAAGCAGGCCCAGTAAACGACAAGGTAATACCAATAAAAAAGGCGCTTTTCATTGTTTCAGTGAAAAGCGCCTTTTTCGTATGTATTACTGGATGGTGGCTTTCGGCGGAAATGCCGCCAGTGTTTCCTGCACCGCTTCCTGTATATAGACGGTTCTTTTTTCCGGTGTGGAGGTTTCAGGCAGTCGTCGTTTAGCAACACCCCGCCAGATCAGCTGGCGACTGGCAGGATCAATAATATCCAGCGTGAGTTGTCCTTCCTCGTAGTCCCGAACCCGGGTTTCCGTTCTCGCTCCCATAGACCACGGTAACGTATGGTAGCCCATACCAACAGTGACATGGGATTCATCGCGTCGGGTCTTGCTTCCGGTGAAATAGTGAACCAGGAAATCAGCCTGATCCGGACTCACCTGCTGGTACCCCTGCTCTGTCAGGGTGTGCTCTACCGCCGCCCTGATGCGACGATCCTGCAAACTGTCTTTGTCATAGTCATCCTTGTTATCCGTCTGAGGCAGCCATGCATAGCGTGACAGCGACGTGTATTGATAACCGGGATCAAAATCACGATCCACTTTTATGCTGGAACAGGCCACCAGAACCAGTGACAGAAGTAGAAACATGAACGTTTTTATTGGTTTCATCATCCCACTCTCCATTCGCCTGTACCTTTACCACTATATTTAAATAGTCGTTTAATAGGCATCGTTTTTACGGCTTGCTGACATCTGCTTGCCATACAGTAAGGCTCCATTATCATTGAATACAGCCTCGGTGACAGATACGACAACTGTCATCAAACAATGACACTGATGCAGTAATTCATGTCTGACATATCCCCTTTTTTTATTCCTGATAACACGGTTTTCCTGGAAGACGTCATCAAAAAGAGTCGCTTCCTGACTTATCTTGCCCATACCCCTGGCCGAGAAGCGGCATTGGCGTACATTCGCCAGCTCAAAGCCGAACACCCCGCCGCCCGTCATCACTGCTCAGCATTTATCGCCGGCACACCCAGTGATGGTCAGCAATGGGGGTTCAGTGATGACGGAGAACCCAGCGGTACCGCAGGCAAGCCGATGCTGGCGCAATTACAGGGTTCCGGGCTGGGGGAAGTCTGTGCGGTGGTGGTACGTTATTCCGGCGGAATTAAACTGGGAACGGGCGGACTGGTCAAAGCCTATGGCGGCGGTGTTGGCGATGCGCTCAAGCAGTTGCAAAGCAGAGAGAAAATACCCCATCATACGTTTTCCCTGCAGTGCGACTACGGCACGCTGAGAACCGTTGAGTACCTTCTGGCGCAATATGCCGGCGTTATTGAGGACCGCCTCTACACCGACAGCATCAAGCTATGCTGTTCTATCGATTCCCGCTGTTACAACGCCTTCTGCCAGCAACTGCTACAAGCCAGCGATGGGCAGCTGAAACCACAGTGATGATGTCAGCACATTAACCGGATAGTGAACGTGCCAGTACCAACAGATTATCAACGATCGTCCGGGTCTGCTTCGCAACAACCATTGGTGCGAGGTTAACCTGATAATCCTGGTATCGGCCACGAATGTAACGCCAGCGATGACTCACAGGCTTCAACTGCTCTGATGACACCCCTGACTGGCTCAGCTGCATCAACACCTGATCCATATCATCCGCCAGAAGATTGAGGTCACGATCGAAATAGCCGTCCTGATCCAAGGTATGCAGGGCACCAATATAAGCGCGGGCCGTATAACGTGCAGCCATATACTGGATCCGCACCGCCTGCTGGTAAAGCAGCTGCTGCTCCGTTGTAGAAGAAAGGCTTGTCGCTATGCTTTCAAGAAGGGTGTCCAGCTCGCGGAGCTGTTCGGTGAACGTCAGGTTGAAGTCCCATTCGAAATCCTGTTCATGCAGGTCCAGCGCTGCCGCATCAGCCACCTTATGCTCAAATGCAGGCCACAATGCCAGCAATGCATCGCGCTGCTCGTCTGAAATAACCGAATTCTCAACAGACACGATCTGCTCCAGCAAGCGTGTTGCCTGCAGCAATTCTGCCTGAACGGCCTGCTGATCAACAGCAAGCCCCAACTCGCCTCGCTGAACAAAGAGATCACAGCTGATTCGAAATACCTGCATATGCAGCTGGCGAACAGTATCCAGTACCGCAATATCCGCTTTCGCTGATGTTGCAACACACAGACAGGCACATAGCAATAACCGACCGGTAAACAACCTGGTGAGACCCTTCACAACAACCCCCATTACTTATTCTTGTTTACATCCCTAGCGGGTGAATTGTCAGGTGGAGATTTTAACGGGTGTTCCCAACGATGTCTTGCCGGAGCCCTGTACAGGTTAACATTTTAATGATATCACCCCTGTCGTTTCGCCAGGCGTTTCCGAATCACCTCAAAATATTGTTCGCGGATACTTTCGATTTCATTGGCCAGATGGTGGCAACCGTCGGGGATGAAGAAGACATCCGGTTTTGTGTACAGCCGTTTCAGCACCTTCAGGTTATGCTGCCAGTTGACAGTCCTGTCCCGCTGCCCCTGGATAATCAGTGGAGAACAAGGACAGGGTTTCCGATACGACTCGATGCGCCGTATCCACTGGTGCAGTGCACCGACCCACTCAACCGGCAGGACATTGGATTGCAATGGATCGTTAGCCAGAAACTCAAGAAATGCCTGATCATTCGAGTTATTGGAACGGGAACGCGGCACCGACGATACAAACGTACGCAGCATGAAATACTGCACCAGTCCCATACGCCAGAGCATCGGACGCACCAGCGGCGCCATCAGGAAAACATCGGCAATCTCGTAGCGCGCCAGCAGTTCCGGATAATTGACCAGAGTATCCGTAATAATGGCGCCACCGGTACTCTGTCCCTGCAGGAACCAGGGGCTGGACAGCTTTCCGCTGGCCCACTCAAGACAGTGACGGAACACCATGGAGTAACGGCTGAAACAGTCAATGCTGGCAATTGAACCGGAGGACAGTCCATGCCCCGGCAGGTCATGGACCATGACAGCGTACCCCTCCTCCAGCCAGAAGCGAACAAGATGACCGTACAGACCGGCGTGGTCATAATAGCCATGCACAAGAAACACGGTACCCACCGGATGCTCCGGACGCCAGACATGGGTAGCCAGATGATAGCCATCCACTTCCAGATAGCCAATATCATGCTGAACACCCGGCAGGAAGTGTTCCGGCGACATCGCGTAGAAATCCAGATACGCCCGGAGGTTAGCATCGGGTTCTAATGTATTCCCCAGTTCCAGCGCAGGCAGGGAAGATTTAAGGTTTTCTATAATTTGCCGGTTCAAATCCGTTCGTCCATTCAACACGTTCAAAAAGGCAATTATACGGAGTATTGCCCAATCTGCTTAAAATACGGCCTGTAAAAGCGCTTCCCTGCCATCGTTAATTACTCAAGTTACGCGCCAGGTTGAAAATACGGCATCATAGACAGCATGAAACACGATCTGATTGAACTGTACTCTGACTATCTGCTGTCCTCTTTTGGCAAAACAACCGCAACGGGTTTGTCCAACCTATCGGACGATGCCTATAGCCATGATCAGGTCACCAGGCTGCTCTCAACGAATCAGTTCACCAGCCGTACACTTTGGGGGTATGTGAAGCCCGTCGTCAGGCAAGTTGAGAAGCCCGATGGCGTATTGATCTTTGATGACACGATCCAGGAAAAGCCATACAGCAAGGAAAACGCCCTGAACACCTATCATTTTGACCATACGAAAAACCGCACGGTTAAAGGGATCAATCTCCTCAATGCCCATTATCATGCAGGTGATGCATCAATCCTTGTAGCCTATGAGCTGATCGAGAAAACGATTCAATACACCGACCTGAAAACGAAAAAGATCCGACGCAAGGCAGAAAGGACTAAAAACCAGATGCTCAGGGATATGGTGAAGGTTTGCTGCCAGAACAACCTCCTGTTCCGCTATGTGCTTGCTGACAGCTGGTTTTGCTCCAATGAAAACATGATGTTCATCCGTCATGATTGCGGCAAACATTTTCTTATGGCGATGAAATCTAACCGCAAAGTGTCACTGTCCCTGGAAGATAAGCAGCAAGGCCGCTCACAACGCATAGATACTGTAGATTTCTCCGAAGGCGAGCCTGTTGAAGGCTGGATAGCAGGCATCGACTTTCCAGTTCTGCTATTCCGTCAGGTCTTTAAAAACAAGGACGGCAGCACAGGCATTCTCTATCTGGTATGCAGCGATCTGGAGTGTGACGCCGAAAGTCTCAAAACGATCTACAAGAAACGGTGGAAAGTTGAGGTCTTCCATAAAACCCTGAAGTCCAATGCCTCCATGGCAAAGTCACCAGCCCATACGGTCAAAACTCAGAGCAACCATGTCTTTCTGTCGATTTACTCAGCTTTCAGACTGGAAACCCTGTCTCTGAAACTGAAGATCAATCATTTTCAGCTCAGGGCGAAGATTTACATGACCGCTCTGCGAGCCTCATTCGAGCATCTAAGGTTATTCGTTACTGCGTAACTTCAGTTAATTATTGTCTGGAGCCACTCTCAGACAAACGTACCATAGCTGATGGTCTTATAGCCGACCTGCCAGAATCGCCTTAAAGTAATCACCAGAAGCTGCCTGCCTTCACTGCCCTGTGATTCTTCAACCCTGATGAACCGGGCGGGCGGCTTCGTTCCTTATATTCCGGCACCCCATGTAGAAACAACAGCCGGTACCCGGCAATAGCCCTATTTTTTGGTTATCGACTCAATCAGGTTACGATTCAACTGCATATTTTCCCCAGCCACCGTGGTGAACTGGTAAAAACCGGAATCTTCATCGTAATGCGGCATGCCTCGCGTGATGATTTCACGGCCATCATTCATCTTGATC
Source organism: Kistimonas asteriae (assembly GCF_018263925.1). GTDB lineage: Bacteria > Pseudomonadota > Gammaproteobacteria > Pseudomonadales > Endozoicomonadaceae > Kistimonas > Kistimonas asteriae. The sequence goes on along the minus strand of NZ_JAEVHF010000002.1, from coordinate 57,164 downwards.
ACATGGGGGGAAGAGCAGCCGCTCACCACCAGACAGGCGAGCATGACAGCAGGTGGCACAAGGCCAGTCAACGGACGAAACATCGCGACAACTCCGAAAATCGACTTTCAGAGCATAGCCAGCCTGAACCAATCTGCCAAAAACCAAAATCTATGCAAACACCTTTTCTTTAACCCTGAAGCACTGACACTACCCACCCAGACATTAAACATGCGCATCAGTGTCGCCTGTTATTTATTTAAAATTTTTCTTCATTAATTCGTCCACCTTAATTACAAACTCGAAAGCAACTGTTTCAATCATCATATAAAAGAACAAATATCTAAAGCGACAGATAAACACTTTTTACCTTAATAAACCTGCCACCCCAAAATCTCCAACCTGCAGAATTATAGGTTCCCTATAACATCGATAAAAATATGCGGAACTCTGATCAATAAACACAATCTAATCAGAACAAGTAAAAAATATGACATGCCCGATGTATTTCTTCATTTTACGTGCAAGCATGTTTTTTCAAAACCAATGGTAGATTATTTTTTCATCACGAACATAAAAGACAAGACAGGAGACTCATAAAATGGACAGTGGAAATGTTTTATCTCGCCTTATTCAGCGAGGCTATTATTTTGACGATAGCCGTAAAGCCATTATGCACCATGATGGAACCAAAGCGGTGGTTTCCGTTGATAGAAATGGCGTATGCGTAAGAAAAATTGATAATCCAGCTTACTTATCTTCTATTCAGGCTTTCTACCAACAACATAGAATGACAGCATCCGAGGGAAACAACCCGGCACTAAGAACGATTACCCATACAGAAGCAGCCGTAAGCAGTGTAACGCCCCCAAAATCTATCGACAATGAAACACTCAAGGTACTGGTAGAGCTAATCGCCCACATGAAATGCGCCAGAACGGATATGTTGCTGAAATTAGGCGAGCTATTCAGTATCAGGGTAAACAGCTTACAGTCAGCGGTATTCGCAAACCAGAATGCATTCATTGACGAAGACGACCCTGATAAAGGTATCGACCTCATTGAAGGCTTTGCGAAGCTTTCAGAAAAAATCGCAACCCCTGAAGACTATAACGCTCACATCTGGCATGAAGATATTCGAAGCAAGACACCGCCCATACGCTGCGCATCAGACTTCGTCGCTTACTTAAGTCGCGAGCCAGGGTTTAATATCCCCACACATGCGCTTCGTCAAGCACAAGGTGCCTTACAGGACACTGACAGCACCGAGGGCGCCACGGCAGTACACACAACCAACCGGTCAAAAGTTCTTCCTGCAACGGATAACGTTCCAGTATGTATGGTTAGAGTGATTGCTAATACGCAAGATTTTACAGCAGACCTTTTAGCCGGCTTAGGCAACATCATGGGACTTTCACCACAACAGCTACTCGAAATTGTGAATAACAATAAGGAGATATTTACTAATGGAGAGAGTGTATTACAAGAATTGCATCAGAGAATAGACAAAGACGGTACGACTTTCATCATTCGTGATATTACTATCGCTAATTTTGTTCGAGGTATACCCAAAGAAACTCAATGTAAATTTAGAAAAACCGAAGCATTTCTTTATTTCATAGATCAGAGAGCCTTTAACGCTCGCTCTTCACTGAATAGAGAACTCGTTAAACAGGCACAGGAATCCATTGACAAAGCGCTACGTTTAGATGAAGAAAAACGAAAGACCCCATTGGAAAAAGATAAAACAATGCTCGAAATATTGAAAATTACGCTAACGCAACGATCTTTCAATTTCAATTCAAAGTCAGGCCATGATTACCTGCTTCTAATAGCTGCCATATTCAAATTATCCCCTGAGCGATTAGCAATCTTGGTTAATGATGCTATCGCTCACCGCAAATTACCTGAACCTGAATGTTATAATTTATTGGATCCTATGGGAGAAATGCAAAATTACGTCAATATAGATCATGACCAACTATGGCGATTAGCTAAATTTGGGGAAATGAAATCTTATTTACAGAATATGGAGTATGAAGACGCTGTTTTACGTTTCAATTTGAACATTGGAATGTTAAACCTTGCAGCACAAAGTGCTACAGGAGCTACAGGAGCTACAGGAGCTACAGGAGCTACAGGAGCTACAGGAGCTACAGGAGCTACAGGAGCTACAGGAGCTACAGGAGCTACAGGAGCTACAGGAGCTACAGGAGCTACAGGAGCTACAGGAAAGGATAAATCCGCACTGCCATACATGCATAGTGAAACAGTCAAACCTGCCGTATTAAATAATCCTGATCATTTAAAAATACGCGGCACTGCTCCAGAAGAGCAGGCAAAGGTACAACATGCATTAGCCAATGTTCTCAGGGAGGGCCACATAAGAATAGTGCCCAAGCATGCTCTATTGAAGCTCACAGCTGAGGATTTATTAACATTCGAAACGCTGGCCGCACGTGAAGAAGGTGAGGTGATTGAGTACCTTAACGGCAATGATAAACCCGTCCAGGAAACGGTGGCCTCTTTTTGGGCGAGACTGAACAAACCGAGCTCTAAAAAGCTAATCTGTGCGATTAACGGCCGACCTCTCTTTCAATTTGATGAAGGAAAAAATATGGTCACGCACCTTGCCAGTCGCCAATGACCTTGAGCACTTGCTGGACTGGTAATGGACCATGATGCCATTGCCGGGGTGATTTATTCAATCACCCCGGCAAAAAGATAAGATCAGGAAATCTTCGGATCCAGATCACCGCTAGCATAGCGCTCGAACATCACGTCCAGGCTGACCGGCTTGATCTTGCTGGCATTGCCGGCAGTACCAAAGGCTTCATAACGCGCCACACAGATATCCGCCATCGCCTTAATAGTTTCATTCAGGTATTTGCGGGGATCGAACTCCGCCTTGTTGTGTGCCAGGAAGCGACGGATCGCACCGGTGGACGCAAGACGCAGGTCGGTATCGATGTTGACCTTGCGGACACCGTGCTTGATGCCTTCCTGGATCTGCTCAACCGGGACACCGTAGGTTTCTGGAATCTCACCACCGAATTCATTAATAATGGCCAGCCATTCCTGCGGCACACTGGAAGAACCATGCATGACCAGGTGAGTATCAGGAATACGCTCATGGATCGCCTTAATGCGGTCGATGGCCAGGATGTCGCCAGTGGGCGGACGGGTAAACTTGTATGCGCCGTGGCTGGTACCGCAGGCAATGGCCAGGGCATCCACACCGGTCAGCTTGACGAATTCTGCCGCTTCATCAGGATCGGTCAGCAGCTGGTCATGGCTCAGGGTGCCTTCAGCGCCGACACCGTCTTCTTCGCCGGCCTGGCCGGTTTCCAGGGAACCCAGGCAGCCCAGCTCGCCTTCGACCGATACGCCGCAGGCATGCGCCATCTCGACGGTACGGCGGGTCACTTCCACGTTGTAATCCCAGTCAGACGGGGTCTTGCCGTCCGCTCTCAGGGAACCGTCCATCATGACAGAGCTAAAACCCAGCTGGATGGAACGCTGGCAGACATCCGGCGAAGTCCCGTGATCCTGATGCATCACCACAGGGATATGAGGGAATTCTTCAATCGCCGCCAGGATCAGGTGGCGCAGGAACGGGGCGCCGGCATACTTGCGGGCGCCGGCCGAGGCCTGGACGATGACCGGGCTGTCGGTCTGATCCGCCGCCATCATGATGGCGCGCATCTGCTCCAGGTTGTTGACGTTGAAGGCCGGGACGCCGTAACCGTGCTCGGCGGCGTGGTCCAGCATCTGACGCATGCTGATCAAAGCCATGACTGATCCTCATCATTGGAATTTGGGACAGTACCCGCACTACCTCCGGCACCGTACTTACGCAAGTCAGGGTATCCGGTCAACTGCGGTGGGATAAATGCGGTGAGAGTGTATGACAGATTGGCGCCGGTTGAAATGGTGCATCACCCGAACAACCCCGACACCCTTATCAGCGTGGACAGATTGTCTGACATAGCCCCAGACGCAAGGAACTCTCTGTCTATCATCGACTCTACACCCATGATGCCACGCTGAATTTACTATGAATTTGTCTCCTTCTGCCCAAGAAAGAGGCCAAACCCATGCCAAAGAGTCTGCCCTATGGATATACAAACGCCCTTAAAGAGGCCTCCACCTCACACATCATTACCACCATCTACGAGCAGAACGAGTAGCCCAGCCGGTAGCGTGAGACAATGTTTGGTAACGTTTCACTTCTCGGATAGTGACACGCCCTCCGGAGCCAGCAATGGAGAATCTTCGGGTGAAAGATCACTAGATTCGTTTGATATTGACGTAGCTTGTGGCGATGAAAACGCAATTAAAGAAGCCATCCTGCATTTTTCCGATTACCAGAAAAAACCAGAGCCCGCAGATACAGCCTTACAAAAAATAGACTATGAAATGCAGGCTATAGGTACAGGTCACTTTGCAAATATTCTTCTCTATCGTCACCTGAGTGCAACTGAGCATAGTGACCATGAGCAATCAGAAACATTCAGCTGTGCGTTTAAATTTGCAAAAGAAGCATGGGAAGAAAACCAAATAAATAATGAACTCAAACTATTAAGAGAAATACATGACCATAAAAACATTGTAAAACTATGCGCCTCATTCAGACATAACCTGCAAACTGTACTAGTCCTTGAGAGGTGCCAACACAGTCTGCAGGATCTCTTAGATATGGATCATGGCAGTCTGACTGAGCATCAAGTAAGAGTCATCGGAAGAGATATCGCACGGGCGCTGACTTACTTAGAAGAAAAGCACATTGCTCACTGCGATCTGAAGCCAGCCAACGTGCTGGAATACAAAAAAAACTGCTGGAAAGTGTGTGACTTAGGACTTTCGCAGACTAAGGGAACCCGCTCTCCTGAGTATAAGGGTACCTTGGAATACATGGCGCCAGAAGCAATGAAACAATTGTTATATTCATGCCATTCTGACTGGTTTGCTTTTGGCATCCTACTCATGGAGCTGGCGATACACCCAACAAAAATCAAAGATCTGTTCCCTATTACCTATCAATCACATGAACTCTGTGAGCTCCTAAGTCTTCAAAATGATGAAGAAAATAAAGCGTTTATGGAAGAAACTTTGCAAGACTATATGAGCAATTTAAAAACTCAAAAACCTGATCAGAGAACCATTGACGATATTCTTAAAAGCACACCTAAAGCACTCAATCTGGCTTATGTTGCACATATATCAATACTCATAAAAGAAATCAGTATCAGCTGGCAGGAAGAATTCCTTATTCTTGCTTTCGCAGAACTACAAGACAAAACAACGGACCGCCTTCACCCAAAACACATTGCACGTTACCAACAGAACGCACTGGAGAGAATGTACCAAGAGAATAGAGATGCGCAACCTTACCGCCGCTGTGTGCCGCAATGCTGCAGCATTCAATAATAATGAAGAATGTTGATTGTGGATAAAAAGCAGCAACGGATACTGTTAATTACCCGTTGCTGCCTCTCAATGAGAAAGAGAGATTAATTCGCACGCTTCTCCAGCATCGCAACCGCCGGCAACACTTTGCCTTCTACATACTCAAGGAACGCACCGCCACCTGTAGAGATGTAGGATACCTTGTCCTTGATGCCATACTTATCCACAGCTGCCAATGTGTCACCGCCACCCGCAATGGAGAACGCCGGGGATTCAGCAATCGACAATGACATGGCTTTGGTGCCTTCGCCAAACTGATCAAACTCAAACACGCCGACCGGGCCATTCCAGATAATGGTACGGGCATCTTTGAGGATATTGGCAAACAGCTCACGGGTCTGGGGACCGATATCGAAGATCATGTCATCATCTGCGACATCATCCACCAATTTGATGGTGGCTTCTGCATCTTCACTGAATGCCTTGCCGACAACAACATCCAGGGGCAGGGGAATATTGACCTTTTCCAGCAGCGCCTTAGCCTGGGGAAGCATTTCATGTTCGCAGAGGGACTTGCCGACTGAATAGCCTGCCGCTGCCAGGAAAGTGTTGGCGATACCACCACCGACAATCAGCTGATCACAGATATCAGAGAGGGACTCCAGCACCGTCAGCTTGGTGGACACCTTGGAGCCGCCGACAATCGCCGTCATCGGCCGTTCCGGATTACCCAGCGCGCGGGACAGGGCGTCCAGCTCAGCCACCAGCAGCGGACCAGCACAGGCTACCTGCGCGTAAAGGCCAACACCGTGAGTAGAGGCCTGGGCACGGTGCGCGGTGCCAAAGGCATCCATCACGTAAATATCGCACAGGGCTGCCATCTTACGCGCCAGGGCTTCGTCGTCTTTCTTTTCGCCCGGATTGAAGCGAACGTTCTCCAAAATCACCAGGTTACCGTCTTCAACGGTGAAACCACCATCCACCCAGTCACGGATCAGAGGAACGTCACAGCCGAGTTTTTCACTGATGTAATTCGCCACTGGCTGCAGGGAAAAAGCAGGATCATACTCGCCTTCTACCGGACGCCCCAAGTGGGAGGTCACCATCACCTTGGCGCCAGCCTTCAGGGCATGCTCAATTGTGGGCAATGAGGCAAGAATACGGGCATCACTGGTTACCCGTCCTTCTTTTACAGGGACATTGAGGTCCTCACGGATCAGAACGCGCTTACCTTTCAGATCCAGATCGGTCATCTTCAGAACGGTCATCTCAGGCTTCCTTACGACAGCTTCTGACAAGCCGGCTCAGACATGTGCCGGAAAGGCACGGACATTACCACAAGCGTGCGCCGGCGGTCATGTTCCGGGGTCATTAAACCATAGCCTTTGTACGGTGCGATCACGACAACAACGCTGTTCATGCTGCCAACAGGCGACAACAGGCGTCTTGAACTATCTTTGCTCTGACATCCGCTGTCGATGGTCAAAAGACCAATGAGAGGTACATCCCATGGCATCAACCTGGGTACTGGTCGCTGATAACAGCGAAGCCAGAGTTTATGATTTTGACCGGCATAAAAAAACGTTGACGTTAATTGATGAGGTCGAGCACGAAGAGGGCAGGTGGAAAAACCAGGCTTTTGTCTCTTCAGGGCCAGGACACACCATTACATCTTCAGGGAGTCACACCAGTCGCGCAGTAGGCACTGATGCTTCCCCGAAAGTCCATGAATCCCAGAACTTTGCCCACATGATCGGCACCTGTATTAACCATGCTTATGATCTTCACCGGTTCGACACTATCAGCCTGTGTGCTCCTCCCAAATTACTGGGTGAAATTCTGCCTGAAATCAGCAAGAACGTGCCCCAAGGCGAGCACATCAACAAAGACCTGGTCAAGGAGAGTGACAACGCTATTGTCGATCACCTCCTGGCGCAGTCCGGTATCGTCTGAACCCTGAGCATGGGCGGTAATCGCTATGAATCGTTACAGAGAACTGGAAGAACTGGATATTGAGTTCCAGGAAGCAGAAAGTGCCTGGCTGGGCGTCAGGGAAGACGCCACATTATCCGATCAGGACAAGCAGGCTTTCCTTAGCCGGCTTCATCAATGCCTTGAGAAACGCAAGGCCCATATCACCAAACACTGGCATGACCCGGCGTATTACGATATACAGTGCAACCTCAAGGTCGATTAACCTATAAGGCCAGAACAGATTTACTGTTCTGGCTTGATTTCCGGCAGCTCCACATCCACTAGGAAATCACCATTGAGCCAGTTACGCCCCAGCAGGAGAGGGTAGGTCATGGTATCCCGGTTATTGAGGTTGACCTCAACCGGTTTACTCTGCCCCTGATACGCAAGGTTCATTTCAACCACATAGCGCATTTTGGCGCCGTGAGAGCTTCTCACCTTCACGATATCTACAATTTCGGCATCTGCTTCAATGACCTGGCCAGCTTCATTCGACGTTTTGAAATGAATCGTCTTGCCAACATTATCATCCATGACCGGCGCCGGATCGCGGACGACCATATCCCACGCATGCAGTGAGACTTTTGCGGCCCCGGTATCCACCCGGGCAAGATAGGTCAAACCGGTTTCCTCTATCGAAATATACTCCACCGGCCCAACAACCTGCTTATTACTGAATGGACCAGAAACCGTAGAGCACGCTGCCAGCGTCAGAGATAGACAAACCAGTAACCATCGCTGCATAAATACCCCCAGATATAGATAGAAGAAAGGCTAGAGTTGTTAGATCACACAGAATCATAGCTGGTTTTCACCGTGTGTTGCCTGACACCGTTGTCAGCCAACCTAACGCCCTCCAAGCCATACACGACTAACATCCAGCATACGGTTGGCAAATCCCCATTCGTTATCAAACCAGCAGAGCATTTTCACCATACGTCCTCCACTAACGCGAGTCTGGGTGCCATCTACAATCCCTGACCGGCTGTCGTGATTAAAATCCACCGACGCATGGGGCTCTTCAGTATAACCGAGCAAGCCCTGTAACCGTCCACTGCCTGCAGCCTGCCTGAAAATACCATTGATCATTTCAACCGTTACATTGCTCGTGAGGTTAACGGTTAGATCCATAGCAGATACATTGATGGTCGGTACGCGCAGGGAAAGCGCTTCGAAACGGCCAGAAAGCGAGGGTAAAAGACGATCAATCCCTAACGCCAACCCGGTATCCACCGGAATGATTGACTGAAGAGCACTGCGCGTCAGGCGCAGGTCGGCCTGATGATAGGCATCAATCACCGGCTGGTCGTTCATGGCGGAATGGATCGTTGTGATAACACCATGCTCAATACCGAACGCCTGATCAAGAAGATGCAACACCGGCACAATGCAGTTCGTGGTACAGGAAGCATTGGATACAATCCGATGCGTCTGACTCAGGTCTTCATGATTAAGCCCATACACAATCGTGGCATCAACATCCGCCTGGGCAGGCTGTGAAAAGAGCAGCCGACCGGCACCAGCTGACAGATGCTGCTGGGCTGTGTCACGATCCTTGAAAGAGCCGGAACACTCCAACACCAGATCAATTTCCAGCTCCCGCCAGGGCAACCGCGCAGGATCCGGCTCATTAAGCACTCGAATGTGATCGCCATTAATCTGCAGGTAGTCACCCTCATGGCTCACCTGCCCCGGAAAACGGCCATGGGTCGTGTCGTAACGGGTGAGATACGCCAGAGTAGCGATATCCGCCAGCTCGTTAATGGCCACAACCTGGAAATACTCGCGATAGCCGCACTCATAGAGGGCCCGCATCACACTCTGGCCAATACGCCCATACCCATTGATTGCCAGCCTGAACGCCATACCTGCCCGTACCCGTTACCTCATAAACACCGGCTGGAGTATATCACGAGGTTATCAGCCGCTATTTTCAAAAAAGCTTTTTTTCTCAGCAGGACAGCCGACTAACTGTAAATGGACAGAGAAAACCGGACAGGGCAGGGCGGGTAATGGCAGATTCTCTCTATGAACGGCTGGGCGGACACTCCACACTGTTTGAAGCCATGCACCGGCTTTATGAAAAAATGCAGAACGACCCGGTGATCAGCCACTATTTTGCAGACATGGATATCGAAAGCCTGACGCGAAAACAGGTTTCTTTCATGACCCGGGCTTTTGGTGGGCAATCACCATCCGAACGCCGCTCTTTGAAAGAAATCCATGCCGGACTTAACATCTCGAATCACGATTTCAACGTACTGGTCAGGCTGCTTCAGGAGACGCTTACCGAAATCGGCATCGAAATCAAACTGCAGCATGAAGTGATGGCCATTATTGAGGATGTCAGAGAAAGTGTGGTAAGCGACTCAACAGACAATTAATTCGTATCAGATGACACAAAATTCAGTATTCAAGCGCTGAGAAGAAACATAACGCACCATCTGCTCTTACCGCTTTTTTCTTTCTCTTTCCTCCAAGATCAAAGGATGTGCCCGGTCACCGGACACATCACGACAGTTTGTTAATATTTGCAGATTCATACACTTGATTATTTATCCATCAAACACCTGGCAGCGTTACTTTGCAAGGTGACTGCTGACAATGTCTGAATCATTCAGATCAATCCTTTTTCTTCTTGATTATCCGTCTAAACGGTTCCGCCCATGCGGCCAAGGCGCTGGCCTGCCGGGTTTGTATCCAGACCTTTCCCTTCCCGGAAAAACGGCAGACAAATCCTTCACCTGAGAAAAACAGGGATTTATAGCCACCCGGTTTACTGATCTCGTAATCAAGCCCGTCGGTAAAGGCAACAATATGGCCAGTATCGACCACATAATCCTCCGTGACATCCAGCTCAATCATCGCCCCATAGGTGTTGAACCAAAGGTCACCCTGCCCACGACAACGAATCAAAAAGAGGGATTCCCCGGAGAAAAACCCTCGCGTCAGTCCCTGCCATTTCGTTTCAATCTCAACCCCTGCAGTGGCGGCCACAAAGGCGGCACTTTGCAGATAGATCGATTCCTCATTTAGAAACACATGCGCCATATCACCGGGTGAGCCCGGTGCAATCCCGATTTCACCACTGGCGTCTGCCGCCGTGTATTCATTGATAAACAGCGATTCACCGGTCATCAGCCGTCCAATGCCACCACGGAGTTTTGTCTTCATCCGTATATGGCTGTCCATCGTCGCCATGGCAGAGGCTTCAACTTTCAGCGTTTCATTGGCTGGCACCTGTACGGTCAGGAAGCTGTAATCCGGTTGGCCGGTAAGGGTAAATGGATAGCCCTGCATCTGTTCTGCTGCCATGATACGTTTTCCTCAGGCTTTTCTTGGCCGTAACAGGGGAGTCAGGCGATGACCAAACCCTGATGGACTGTGCGACTGACACCAGACCCGACCACGCCCCTTAAACCGGCAGGCCAGACCTTCTCCCCCCAGCCAGGAATGCAGCCAACTGTCACCGGCCTTGCTCAAGGAAAAGTCCAGGGTGTCGTCGAATGCGACAATATGGCCGGTATCCACCAGTGCCTCCCCATCGACATCCACAGGGTAAATGGCACCAAACGCACCGAGTACCAACTTGCCTCTGCCAGATAGATGCAGCCAGAACAGGCTCTCACCAGAGACCAGGTTTTTAATTCCCTGCCAGCCAAGATCCATATCTACCGAATGCTCACAGGCCACAAAGGAACCTGCCTGTACAACCAGGCCACTGTCCAGATCCAGCGACAGCATATCGCCTGACAGTGTCGTGCCCAGCCAGACTTCACCAGCCGTCTGTTGCGGCTCAAAGTGATTCAGAAAAAAGGATTCTCCGGCCACCATGCGCTTCATCGCCTTGAACAGGCCGGCTTGCCCTTTCTTATGAGTGGTCGTCGTCACCGCCATATTGCCACTCATGGCAATCATGGCACCGGCTTCTACGGTGCAGGCTTCCCCTGGCGACAGCGTCAGTCGGGCAACGGCATTCCCGGGTCCATGTTCTAATACGACATCCATAGCATTATCCCCGGAGTTTTGGATTCAACCAGTCGGCCAACCCGCTCAGGCTTCGGGTTTGCAGTGTGATCCGGCCCTTGCCAACCACCCGCATCACCAGCCCCTCACCACCAAAGAAACTGGAAAACAGCCCACCGGCAAGGCGTAACTTCAATTTTAGCCCTGGTCCGTACGCAACAAGATGACCACTGTCGACAATCATTTCGCCATCGACGTCTTTTTCCAACAGCGCCCCATAGGCACCGTACCAGACCCTGCCGGTACCACTCACAGCGATCTTGAACAGCCCTTCCCGTGCTAGAAAGGACGTAAATCCCGCCCACTTGAGCCCAATCCTGATACCGTCGGTACAGGCAAGAAAAGCACCTGCCTGAAGATACAGACATTCATCATTAAGCGACACTTCACGAATATCACCCGGTGTCGTCCGCGCCAGAACAAGACGTTGATTGTCACTGCCTGGATTACTGAACGCACTGAGAAAAAACGTTTCCCCCCCCAGCCATTTACGCATCAACGCACTGAAGGGGTTACCGTTTATCCTTGCTTTCAACGCAAGCTCGGCATCCATGCTCGACATAGCACCCGATTCAGCAATCACACACTCGCCAGGCGCCAACACAACCGCCAGATGGGCAAAGGCTGGCGCCCCCTTAATCTCTGTGTGCATGGTTGTGTCGCTCCTTACAGTCACACCGTTCAACGAGTGAATGCAAAACATGATATGGCAGCTTCCACAGTACTGTCATTGATTTCATCACGAGAAAGCAGCATCCATTGCAAAAGATTTATTAGCCTTTAGTCGTTTATTAAACGATAACGCTTCATAACCATCGAAACCACACTGTTTATCGGGCGAAATAAACAACTTACGTTATACTTCAAACGCTTTCCTAGATGCACATGCAGACAGGAGTACCCTCCATGAAGCTGGCTTCTTCCCTCACCGCTCTACTATTGCTGACATTACTGTCCGCCTGTACCGTTAAGCCACAGGTTAACTGGGATTACGACCCACAGGTCAACTGGTCCAGTCTAAAAACCTGGGCATGGCTGGAACCCAAGGGTAAATTCAAAGAGCGTATGATTCATGGCTTTATGAGCCAACGGATTCATCGCGCCGTAGAACAAGACTTGGTACTAAAAGGGCTGAAGGAAGTAGCAGCCAAAGATGCGGATATGTTGCTTAGCTGGGGGTTTACGGAAAAAAGACGTCTGCAGGAAACACGCTACAACGCCGGTTTTTCATGGTATCCCTACCCCTGGATGATGAGCAGCTGGCCCACGGAAACGATTATTGATACCTATCAGGAAGGGTATTTGACCTTAAACATGATTAATCCAAAGACAAAAAACCTGGTCTGGCAGGGCGTTGCCCGTCATCGCATCACCGGTTCCATGTCACCAGGAGAGAAAAAGGAGCATATCAATTCATCAATAATTGATATTTTGTCAGAATTTCCACCTCACTCGGAAAACAAATAACGATCAGATCGCGAAAGAGAAAATAGGAATTTCTCTTTCACCTCCAGAAACAACGATCAATTAGCATAGAGTGAATCTTTTAGTAGAGCAGGGCGAGAACAAGACTTAAAAAAGTTGGTTCCACTCTGATGAACAAGATTTAATACACTAGCGTTATCAAAACTGTATACAGGATAAAACGAAGCACCTGTATAGCTAACTGTTACATTACCCTCATTAACCACCTGAAAGTAATCACATTTATGGTCACTCAAAGACGCCAAGGTATCAACCAGAACAATATCTCCAAGCTTCAATGTCTGGCTATCACTACTACCTACAAGCATTGTTTTAGTATAATCAGCGGGTACATTTTGACTTGCATAACTCACATAACTGATAAAGGCAGCCCCCAATGGGAGTTTAACAGTAACATTCGCCTGTTCATCAGCGTAAACATTAAAAGTTGATAGCAACATAAATAGCATCAAGGTTTTCTTAAACATCAAAAACTCCTACGAATAATTAAACACCAATCTTTTCATAACCATTGAAACCAAGATATAAATCTCCTTTTCTTCTTGGGTTAAACGTGAAAAATCTATAAATAAAAGAAATTTTCTCGCCTAGACATAAGACAATAACAAATTTAACAAGTTCAAATTCTCAGATAAAAAATCTGTCAGGAAGACAGGTTTCCAGAAAAATTAATGTTTTTATTAAGCAGAGCGTTATTTAAACATCTACGAGAACAATATCTTATCGATTTTTGAATACCCGGCAGAAAGCAGAGACTCTCTGCCGGGTATTTAGCCTATCAGCTGAAGTCTGTCAGAAGCTCATCCGCAACCGCCAGCACATTATCCAGCGTGAATCCGAACTCACGGAACAGATCTTCCGCCGGGGCAGATTCACCGAAGGAATTCATGCCCACGATGCGTCCGTCCATACCGACGTACTTGTACCAGAAATCAGCAGAAGCCGCTTCAATGGCGATACGGGCAGGGACTTCCAGCGGCAGTACCTGCATGCGGTACTCGATATCCTGCGCATCAAACGCTTCCGTTGACGGCATGGAGACCAGACGCACCTTACGACCCTGACCGGTCAGCGCATCATACGCCTTGGCAGCCAGCTCGACTTCGGAACCGGTCGCGATCAGGATCAGTTCGGGCAGGCCTTCGCAGTCTTTCAGGATATAACCGCCACGCTCAACATCCGCCAGCTGGGCGTCCGTACGCGCCATTGCCGGTAATCCCTGACGGGAGAAGACCAGCGCCGTCGGGCCATCTTTACGCTCGATCGCGGATTTCCAGGCCACGGCAGACTCAATGGTGTCGCAGGGACGCCAGGTGCGCATGTTCGGCGTCAGACGCAGGCTGGCCAGCTGTTCAACCGGCTGATGGGTCGGGCCGTCTTCACCCAGGCCGATGGAATCGTGGGTATAAACGAAAATGGCGCGTTGCTTCATCAGCGCCGCCATCCGCACTGCGTTACGGGCATACTCCATGAACACCATGAAGGTCGCGCCGTAAGGGATAAAGCCGCCGTGCAGGGCAATACCATTCATCATGGCGCTCATGCCGAATTCACGAACTCCGTAGAACAGGTAGTTGCCGCTGGCATCTTCACGGGTCACACCCTTGGAATCGCTCCACAGGGTCAGGTTGGAACCGGCGAGGTCAGCGGAGCCACCCAGCAGTTCCGGCAGCTTCGGACCAAACGCGTTCAGAGCATTCTGGGAAGCTTTCCGGCTGGCAATCTTTTCGCCTTTGGCCTGACACTCACGGATATATTCGGCCGCGTTTTCAGCGAAATCTGCAGGCAGGTCGCCGGCAACACGCCGCTGGTATTCCGCTGCCAGTTCAGGATATTCAGCCTGGTAAGCGGCAAACTGTTCATTCCACGCCGATTCGGCAGCAGCACCTTTCTCACGTGCGTTCCAGTCTCCATAAATAGCATCAGGAATTTCAAACGGGCCATAGTTCCAGCCCAGGCGCTCACGGGTCAGCGCCACTTCATCGTCGCCCAGCGGGGCGCCGTGGCAGGCTTCCTTGCCTTCTTTGTTCGGGGAACCAAAACCGATGATGGTCTTGCAGCAGATCAGGGTCGGCTTGTCGAGGTTGCTGCGTGCTTGTTCCACAGCGGCGCTGATCGCGCTCGGGTTGTGGCCATCCACACCAGCAATCACTTCCCAGCCATAGGCTTCAAAGCGCTTCGGCGTATCATCGGTGAACCAGCCTTCGACTTCACCGTCGATAGAAATGCCGTTGTCATCATAGAAAGCAATCAGCTTACCCAGACCCAAGGTACCGGCCAAAGAGCAGACTTCGTGGGAAATACCCTCCATCATGCAGCCATCACCCAGGAACGTGTAGGTAAAATGATCCACAACTTCATGGCCGGGACGGTTGAACTGCGCCGCCAGCACCTTCTCGGCCGTCGCCATACCGACGGCATTGGCAATACCCTGACCCAGCGGGCCGGTCGTGGTTTCAATACCGGGGGCATAGCCGTGTTCCGGGTGACCGGCGGTCTTCGCGTGCAGCTGGCGGAAGTTTTTCAGGTCATCGATGGTCAGGTCATAACCGGAGAGGTGGAGCAGGGAGTACAGCAGCATGGAACCGTGGCCGTTGGACAGGACGAAACGGTCGCGATCGGCCCAGGCCGGGTTGGCCGGGTTATGGTTCAGGTAGTCACACCACAGGACTTCGGCGATATCCGCCATCCCCATGGGTGCACCCGGATGGCCTGATTTTGCTTTCTGAACCGCATCCATGCTCAGGGCGCGGATGGCGTTGGCGCGGTCTTGACGGGTTGTCATTGCGAGTTGGCTCCGATTGAAGACTCTCCGGCGACTGAGTAGAGCGCCAGGGCGAAAAAAGAGCGCTATTGTATAGCCTGCACGGCCAAACGTGAACAAACCGACGAAAAGCTGGCGAAACAGGCTCACAAACTACGCCCAAAGGGCCAAAAATAACGTGCCCCGTCGAACACATTTCTCTACCAACTAGACTTGGATTAGTGAATGTTCTCAGTCAAGGCGGTCAGGGACGATGTGGTATTCAGCAGTCAGATGGTCATCATTTGCGGTTTTCACCGCATTTCTCGGTTTACTTTCCTTTTCTTACAGTGCAGTTTCAGCTCCGGCCCCTCGTGATGCCCTGACACACGACCTCAAGACGTCGCTGGCTAAATCCCTGTACCGGCAGACTTATCTGAGCGAACAGTTCCAGTTTTACTTCAAGGACAAGCAGGACAAGTTGAGCCAAGGCCTCACCGACTATTACCGTGAGACTATGGGCGCCAAAGCCAATGATGAGGAATTGGAGCGCCTCCTGCAGGCCCTGGATCGTAAGATCCGCGACAAGATTACCCTGGAGCGCTATGAGCAGGCGATTGTCGCATCACTGACCAGTCATCTATCCCTGAAGGAGCTGGAAACCCTGCATCGCTGGATGGCAGAGCCCATGGCGGAAGCCATGGCGAAAGAACAGCAACACATCATGTCAGAAGCCGGACAGGTGGAAATGGGTGCGTTTTACCAGCAGTTATCCCGGATTCCGCTGGATAAGCACCGGGTGGAACAGGTTCAGATTGTTGTCCAGACACTTCATCTGGATGATCTTCAGGCCCAGTTTCTGACTGATGATATCCTGAGCAATATCCGGATGATCAATGAAGCCTTACCAGCCAGCTTTGACCAGATGAAAATCCCATCACCACCCCGGCAGGAACTGCTCAGTCACTTCCGGCGCCAGGTACACAACATGAACATTGCCGCTACACTGTTTCTGCTAAGGAAACTGTCGGAAGACGATGTTGACCGCTACATCCTGCTCCTGCGCCAGTCTGACGCCATGACGCGGTACCACGAGGCGGTCAGCAAAGCGATTCTGGGCCTTTCCAGGAATCAATGATCAGGTTTTCACCGCCGGAGATTCACTACCTTTCTGGAACAGGCGATTGAGCCACGTTGGGTTCAGGTCTGAGAACTGAAGTGACAGGATAATATGGGTATATGCCACCCAATACAGTGGAATCGTATCGCCAAATATCCACTGTTTTGGGTCAATACCATCCCACCGGGGTTGAACACCATAAATTGAATAAAAACACAGATAACAGCCGGCAATTAAGCTTACCCACAGAATATTCAAACCATAGTAGCCCCGCCTCTCTTGCTTGCTCATTAAAGATAAGGGCAGGAAAAACCAGAACACAAAGTGATACACCAGCAAGGCATAGGCAAAGACCATAAACTCTGAAAAAAATACCACCAGTAAAAAGACCTGCAGGCATTCGAAACAGATCATCTCCAGTGCGTTTGGGTGCTTCTTCAAACCAATGAGATAGACCATATACAGCACTAGAGAAGCACCAAAGATCAGCAGAGACATATCAAGCTCAGCCCCAAGAAACGGGGCACAGACACTCACATTCATCACTAAACGAATGAAAAATAGAGGGTAATCGCCTGGCTCAGACTGTTTATCAAATTTTTGGACAATATATTGTTCCGTCAGTATATGGTGAACCACAAAAATCAGCGTTATACCGGGCCAGTCATAATACGCAATCACCTGAGAAACAGTGATCAATACCAGCAGGCTAGCCACCCCAAAACGCGATGAGAACGTATAACGCAGCTGACGCTTTGAGTACATGAGCCCAATAATGGTATGTGCAAACGCCAGAATCGTGACAATAAATGTCAACGTGAAAAAGTCAAAAACGAAAACAGACAAGGCGGCCATAACAACCGATACCGTCCGTATCTGGATCAGGCTGCTAAATGCGTTTGAGAACATAATCCCGTACTTTATGACTTGGCTTTTCAACAAAGTGCTTGATCAAAATCGCCAGCAGAATCGAAATAACACTGGACGCAACAAACCCAGCGGTATCCATCATGTCCAGCCTGCGAATAAAGACATACTGAATAAATGGATGTACCAG
Organism: Kistimonas asteriae; assembly: GCF_018263925.1. Lineage (GTDB taxonomy): Bacteria > Pseudomonadota > Gammaproteobacteria > Pseudomonadales > Endozoicomonadaceae > Kistimonas > Kistimonas asteriae. Next base: position 39,371 of record NZ_JAEVHF010000002.1, on the reverse strand, counting down.
AAACATAGAAAATGACAGCGAACCTAAATACTCAAAGGTCCGACATGCGACCTTGTTGCCAACCTGAAATGACAAACCGGCACAAATCAGTGCAAGCACAATAGCCATAGGCGTTTGAAAAAACGTCACTTCAAAGTGATACAACGTATATCCAAACAAAGTGATTTGTGCATAAATGAGCACAACAAGCAATGTCACAGAAATAGGCAGTATTTTCTGACAAAGCGTCTTGAATGCCGCTCTCTTATTCACAAGGAGATAAACGATGCTTCCCCAAAGAAAGTATTCTATTGCGATAGGCAGTATCAGGCCATAAATCCTATAAACATACTGACCCAGAAGGAATTCTCTTATAACAACCGATAACGCTATCAACACAGCGATGAAATAAATAACTCGATCTCTTGGTATCAAAAGAAAAAGGAAAGGTGCGATAAAATATAACTGTTCTTGCAGACTGACATACCACAAGTGGTCAGCATTTTGGTGAAAATCAAAAAACTTTTGAAAAAACGCTGCTTTGGATTCAACATCCAGATACTGCTTTATATTGGCAACAAACAATAATTTATAACCGATATCCTTCATTGCGAAAAAGAAAGAGGCAACCAGCATAACGGCCAGAAAAGGCGGAAGGATCCTGAAAAATCGTTTTATATAGTAAGTACCAGCATGCCGCCAAAAGGATTGATCCGCTTTTTGTGAAAAGCTCATTGCTGAGTAAAACCCACTGGCCACAAGAAAGAAGGGAACAGTAAACGAGAGAATCGTAAACGGCGGATAGCGCAGGACAAAAAAGTGCCCCAGCATAATCAATAGCATCACGATAAAGCGCGCCAGATCTACGAGATACTCCCTATCCTGCATAATGTTCCCCCCAACCGTTTACGCAAGCCTCGTTAAAAACGACTCATGAAGGCTCAATAGCAGACGGACAAGCAGTATCGAATACTTGATCTGTCATTAGTACTTGAATCGGCATTCACCCTCAATAATTGATCGCACCCTGCTTAACGGGAGAGTAAAACCGTTAGGATTTCACAGGAAAACAAGCGTCAGAACAGCAGGGCCAAAGCCTGCTGCTCGGGCGTGACACCCACAGGCTTTGATGGAGACATTCCTGATGATTCAGAGAGCCAGAAATTTCACCACCCAGCGGGCTACCCGGCCGGAGTCGACTGGCGCCTGCAGGGAGATCAATGCTTCACGGATCCGATTGTGTGGAATCTGAAAATCCTGGCTGCCGATCAGTGCCCGAACAAAACTCAGGCTAAATTCAGGATGCCCCTGAATACTCAGAAAACAATCACCATACTGCAGCATGTAATAGGGACAGAACGCATTCCCCGCCAGAACCTCAGCGTCCTCCGGCAACACTACAACCTGATCCTGGTGGAAACAGGCGAGATCCATCGAATCACACCAGGGCTCCATCCAGGGCTTACGCTGCGCCATCTGGTTAAAGGCAACCCCAACCCCCCAGCCCCGGTCCGATTTTTCTACCGTTCCCCCCATGGCCTGCGCCATGATCTGGTGCCCAAAGCAGATACCGATGGTCTTTTTTTGTGCTTTATAGAGGTCTCGAACAAAGCCTTCCAGGCGGGCTATCCAGTCAAGCGGGTCATAGACGCCATTTTTACTGCCGCTGATCAGCCAGGTGTCACACTCATCCGGGCTGTCAGGGAACTGGTTTTCGAAGCAGGTATAGACCGCATACTCCAACTCAATCCCGGCGCTGGAGAGCAGGGTTTCAATCATTTCAGGGTAAGAACCGTATTCGCTGGCCAGCTCGGGGGTAAAGCTGCCGCATTGAAGAATTCCCAGTTTCACAGGCTCGTTCCCTCCAACAGTTAGGTGCAGATTTCCTGTAGCAGGAATCCTGCCGTTTTCGCATCCTGCCTTTAATCACAAGCTGATCGATCTCAGCCGTCAACTATTTCTTATCGGCTCAATCACTTTGACCGCCATAATAATGAGAAATTCCGAAATCTATATCAATTTATTTTGATATAGCTCGCATGCGTTGATAGACTTTCTCCCATGACTGCAACCGCTACCCCAATATCCCCACAAACCTTAGGGGAACAGGACTTTCAAACACTGGCCGCCCTTAACAAGGCGGCCGGTGATCCGTTGCGTCTGGAAATTCTGCGGTTACTACGCACAGAGTCCATGGGAGTACTGGAGCTGACGGCTGTCTTTGACAGCAAGCAATCCGGCATGAGCCACCACCTGAAGGTGCTGGCCAGAACCGGTCTGGTCACCACCCGCCGGGAAGGCAATTCCATCTTTTATCGTCGTGCGCTGCCGCCGGCAGAGGACAGCCTGGGCGATTACATTCGCGCCCTGTTTCAGGCCATTGACGTGATGCCGCTGAGTCAGGCTGTGCAAACCCGCCTGGACGACATCCGGGCACAGCGGGGCGAACAGTCCCGGGTCTTCTTTGCCCGCCATTTCCACGAATTCCGTCGACACCAGGAAATGATCGCCGAGCACGAACTTTATGCTCGCTCAGTGCTCGACATGCTCGGGAGCATCCAGCTGCCCGCCCATGACACCGCACTGGAACTGGGTCCCGGCGAAGGTTACTTCCTGCCCGCGCTGTCGCAACAGTTCCGGCGAGTCATGGCTGTGGACAACTCTGCCGATATGCTGGATCAGGCTCGTACAACGGCCACCAGCGCATCACTCGGTAATGTGGAATTCATCCTGGGTGAAACCAGTGATCTGCTAACCGCTTACCCGCACACTGTTGATTGCCTGATTGCTAATATGGTTCTCCACCATATTCCCAAACCAGAAACCATATTTCAGCATGCCGCGGCTATCCTGAAGCCCGGCGGCTGCCTGATCATCAGTGAACTCAGTGCTCATGACCAACACTGGGTGCGGGAATCCTGCGGCGATCTCTGGCTGGGATTCCGGGAAGAAGAACTGACGGAGTGGGCGCAAACGGCAGGGCTCACGACCGGTGAATCGCAATACCTGGGGCTGCGTAACGGCTTCCAGATACAGGTGCGCTGTTTCCGGCGCCCCCAATCCAATATCGTATTCAATAAATAACCTTTCAGAGGACACAGAGCACATGGCTGAATATTCACTGTTCACATCAGAATCCGTCTCCGAAGGCCATCCGGACAAGATCGCCGACCAGATTTCTGATGCGATTCTCGACGCCATGCTGACGGATGACCCGGAATCCCGCGTAGCCGTTGAAACCATGGTCAAGACCGGCATGGTCATCGTCGCCGGTGAAGTACGCACCAAAACCTATGTGGATATTGAAGATCTGGTCCGCCAGGTCGTGAAAGACATCGGCTACAACAATGGCGACCTGGGCTTTGACGGTGACTGTGTAGCCGTACTCAATGCCATCGGTAAACAGTCTCAGGACATCGCCATGGGCGTGGATGAAACCAGCATCCATGAACAGGGCGCCGGTGACCAGGGCCTGATGTTCGGCTACGCCACCAATGAAACCGATGTGCTGATGCCTGCTCCCATTTACTACGCCCACCAGCTGGTTAAGCGTCAGGCGGAAGTCCGCAAGAACGGTCAACTGCCCTGGTTGCGCCCGGATGCCAAGAGCCAAGTAACCCTGCGCTACAACGCTGAAGGCAAGCCGGTCGCAGTTGACGCGGTCGTCCTGTCTACCCAGCACAGCCCCAGCGTGAGTCAGGAAGAACTGCATAACGCGGTACTGGAAGAGATCATCCGCCCGGTTCTGCCCGCAGAGTGGCTGAGCTCAGAAACCCGTTACCACATAAACCCGACCGGCAACTTTGTCATCGGCGGCCCTGTAGGCGATTGTGGTCTGACTGGCCGCAAGATCATCGTGGACACCTACGGTGGCATGGCCCGTCACGGTGGCGGCGCCTTCTCCGGCAAGGATCCGTCCAAGGTTGACCGCTCCGCCGCTTATGCCGGCCGTTATGTTGCCAAAAACATTGTGGCCGCCGGCCTCGCAGATCGCTGCGAAATCCAGGTGTCCTACGCGATTGGTGTGGCTGACCCGACCTCTATCAGCATCAACACCTTTGGCACTGGCAAGGTCTCCGATGAGCGTATTGGCGAACTGGTGCGCGAACACTTCGACCTGCGCCCTAGGGGCCTGATTCAGATGCTCGACCTGAAACGTCCGATCTATCAGGCCACAGCCGCCTATGGTCACTTTGGCCGCGAGGAGAAGGAATTCACCTGGGAAGCCACTGACAAGGCCGACGCACTCAAGCAGGCCGCCGGACTGTAAAACGAAAGCCGCATGGATTATCCGCTGCGGCTTTTTTTTCGCCCAACAACATCGGGCGACACAAACAACGATACAACGAACATGACAACGCCAGAGCCAATGCTCGGGTAAAAGGAGATAAAGCGATGACCGCCAACCTCAACACCGTGGCAACCTTCAGCGACTACAAGGTCGCCGATATCAACCTGGCGGAATGGGGCCGCCGGGAAATCCAGATTGCCGAAGGCGAGATGCCGGCACTGATGGCCATTCGAAACAAGTACCGTGACCAGCAGCCGTTGAAAGGCGCCAGGATCATGGGTTGTATTCATATGACCATCCAGACCGCCGTCCTGATTGAAACCCTCGTGGAGCTGGGCGCCGAAGTTCGCTGGTCATCCTGTAACATTTTCTCCACCCAGGACCATGCCGCCGCCGCTATCGCTGCCGCCGGTATCCCTGTGTTTGCCTGGAAAGGAGAGACAGAAGAAGAGTTCTGGTGGTGTATTGAACAAACCATCCAGAAAGAAGGCGAGCTCTGGGACGCTAACATGGTGCTCGACGACGGTGGCGACCTGACCCTGCTGCTGCATGAGAAATACCCGGAATTACTGACCCTTATTCACGGTATTTCTGAAGAAACCACCACCGGTGTTCACCGCCTGCTGGAAATGATGGAAAAAGGTACATTGCATGTACCTGCCATCAACGTGAACGACGCTGTCACCAAAAGCAAGAACGACAACAAATACGGCTGCCGTCATTCACTGAACGACGCGATCAAACGCGCCACAGACCACCTGCTGGCCGGTAAGAAAGCGCTGGTCATCGGTTACGGTGATGTGGGTAAGGGTTCCGCTGCCTCCCTGCGTCAGGAAGGTATGATCGTTAAGGTCACCGAAGTGGATCCTATCTGTGCCATGCAGGCCTGCATGGACGGCTTCGAGGTTGTTTCACCCTATAACGATGGTATGAATACCGGCACCGCCGAATGCATCAACAAGGAGCTGCTGGCGACTATCGATCTGGTGGTGACAACCACTGGTAATGTCCATGTCTGTGACCGCCACATCCTGACATACCTGAAAAACAGCTGTGTCGTCTGCAACATCGGTCACTTTGATACCGAAATCGATACCGCCTTCATGCGTGAAACCTGGGAGTGGGAAGAAGTTAAGCCCCAAGTGCACAAGATCTATCGCAACCGTGCCGAGAATGATCATCTGCTGCTTCTCTCCGAAGGCCGACTGGTGAACCTGGGCAATGCCACCGGTCATCCTTCGCGGATCATGGACGGTTCCTTTGCCAACCAGGTGCTGGCACAGATTCACCTGTATGAGGCCGGTTTTGCCAACCTGCCAGCTGCCGAGAAACCAGAAAAAATCACGGTCACCGTCCTGCCCAAGAAGCTGGACGAAGAAGTGGCCCGTTACATGGTGGAAGGGTTCAGCGGGGTTATCACCCAGCTGACGCAGGAACAGGCAGACTACATCAGCGTACCGGTCGACGGGCCCTTCAAGAGCGACGACTACAAATATTAAAATCGTCGTTCATAAGGCGCGTCCGTCAGGGCGCGCCATCTGCCCATAAAGACCTTAAAAAATACGAGCAGAGCAGCGAACATGACAACATCAGCAGCCACATCCAGCTCCCCGACAGTGAGCTTCGAGTTTTTTCCCACGAAGACGGAAGAGGGCGCAGCCAAACTGCTCACGACAGCACAGAAGCTGACAGCCGCTAACCCGGAATTCTTCTCGGTGACCTATGGCGCGGGTGGTTCTACACGGGACCGCACCCGCGACTCGGTCTATAACATCCGGGAAACGACGTCCATTCCAACCGCCCCCCACCTTTCCTGTGTGGGCGACAGCAAAGAAGACATTCGTACGCTGCTGACCCGATACCAGCAGGATGGCATTCAGCGTATCGTCGCCTTACGGGGCGATCTTCCGTCCGGCATGGGTCGCTTCAACAGCGGTGACCTGCAATATGCCAATGAGCTGGTCGAGTTTATCCGCAGCGAAACCGGTGATCATTTCCATATCGAGGTGGCCGCGTATCCGGAAGTGCACCCACAGGCGCACAGCATGGAAGTGGATCTCCAGAATTTTGAGCGTAAGGTGAAGGCTGGCGCCTCATCCGCCATTACCCAGTATTTCTTTAATGCTGACAGCTATTTCTACTTTATAGAGCGCTGCCGCGGTCTGGGTATCGAGATTCCCATTCTCCCCGGCATCATGCCAATCACCAATTTCACCAAACTGGCCCGCTTTTCTGACGGCTGCGGCGCTGAACTTCCCCGCTGGATCCGCAAGCAGCTGGAAGCCTATGGCGATGATTCCGCCAGTATTCGCCAGTTCGGGGAGGAAGTGATTACACGACTCTGTGAACGCCTGCTGGCTGGTGGTGCGCCGGGACTTCATTTCTATACGCTGAATAACGCTGAACCCAGTTTGAAGATTTGGAATAATTTGACTGTCTAGCTTCTATAAACACTTCAGCACTTCTGTCTCAGTCAGAAGTGCTTTCCATTCTTGCCCATTTCCTGCCGCTTCAAATAAAACCATTGATAACAATTCTAACCACTCAGTTATGAACCATTCCTCTCAACAGCAGTATATTGGTGCAACACACTGCCACCATTCGAAACACATATTGGCCTGTTATCAAAGGGGAATTATCAATTATGGCAAGCTCTATGACTGAGATGAAACGCTCGCCCTCATTTAACACTGTCAATGAGCTTAGAAAGCTTCAACGACCACAAGGTCAAAATACAACTGGCGAATTTCAACACAGACAAAATAAAGGCCAGTCTAAAACAAACCTATCTCCACAGATGGGAGGGAGGGATGTCAAGTTTCAAGCGGATGCAGATGCCTATCACCGCACATTTAACGAATGGAGCTTCAAGAACTGCTGTCGGGGTTTTGGGAAATGCCTTATGAAATACGTCATTCGCCCGATTGCACGAGCTGCTGTTTTTGTTCTGGGCTGCACATTATTGCTTCCTTGGTCCATCTATCTGGTTGCAACCCACCATAAACACCACTGTGAAGATATGCGTAGTCCTTTAGTCGAAAACCATATGGGCGTTAAGCCAGAACATTCATTAGAAACCTATGCATCTCAAGTCAGAATTGCGGCGGATCAACTGGGTGAGACGGAGAAAGGTGGTTGCAGACTGTGCTGTGACGTATGCTGTCCGCTGCTGTGGCCATTTAAAGGCCCTCAATTGCTGGTCGAAAAATTTGATAACTGGTGCAGCAACAACAACAGGTCAGCAGATCAGTATCTGTACTCGAAAAAAACCCCTCTTTCTGAGAGTGAAAGGACGTTTTTTAAAAAACGCGGATATGATCTAGAAAATACAGCACCTTTCCCTGCTGCTCATATGATAGATGCTTAAGATATATGAAAATCACCCTTCATGATGATTTGAAATCCTACTGAAGGGTATTATCCCAATATGGCACTAAAACTCTACGCCTCTAGTAATAGGCGTAATGAATTGACGATGGTTCACTCAGCCTAATGATATAAGATATGCAGCATCTAAGGCTCACGTATTCTCTCTTTTGTTATGAGAAACCCTCGAATCCACACTCCTCAACCCCTGTGTGCAAACCGTGATATAACGCTGACAGACAGTGCAGCCAACCATGTTGGCAAAGTGCTTCGCATGCGCCCCGGTGATCCACTGATCCTGTTTAATGGTGAAGGTCATAGCTGGCAGGCTGAAATAACCTGTGTCAGCAAGAAACAGGTGGGCGTAAAAACACTGGAACAACTGCCTGGCGATAGTGAATCGCCTCTCCGGATTGAATTAGGACAGTGCCTCAGTCGTGGCGAGCGGATGGACTACGCGATACAGAAGGCAACAGAACTGGGGGTAACAGATATCACCTTACTCTTCAGCGAACGGTGTGAGGTTAAGCTGAGCAGTGAGCGTCAGGAAAAGCGTCTGCAACACTGGCAGCAAGTCGCGATCAGCGCCTGTGAACAGTGTGGGCGGAATCGTGTTCCTACTATCCATGCTCCCGTATCACTGGATACCTGGCTTAATAACCGGAATACCGATCTGAATTTTGTGCTGCACCATCGAACTGAAAAGCAACTCAAAGGCTTTGATCGTCCACAGTCTGTCTCACTACTGATCGGGCCAGAAGGTGGCTTGACCACAATCGAGATAGAGCAGGCTCAGGAACGGGGCTTTCATCCACTAGCGCTGGGGCCGAGAGTCATGCGAACAGAAACGGCACCAGTTGCCGCTGCCGCTGTTCTTCAATACCTCTGGGGTGACTGGAATTGAGAGAGTTCACATCTGGCAAATTTTTCTAAGTAAACGACAAATTTTATGTAATTGACCATTTGTCCAAAAAAGCTAACACTTGACAGGCACAGGGCCATACCCTGACTGCAGGATGCAATCGCTTTTAAGAACACACCAAGGTATTTCTCATGAAAAAAATCGTTTTAACCGCTGCTCTGGTTGCCGCTTCTTCTTCCGTTATGGCAGCTGCCCCCGGTGGTCCAAGCTGCGGATGGGGCAACATGCTGTTTGAAGGCCAAGCCGGCACGCCGACTCACGTTGTCGCCTATACCACCAACGGTACCTCCGGCAACGCGACCTTCGGCATGACCTCCGGCACCAACGGCTGCCAGACCTCTGCGCCGCTGACCTACCGCGGTGACAAGATGATCAATGTTGCCTACATGATGGACGAACTGTCCGAAGACATGGCGCGCGGAAACGGTGAAGCCCTGAATGCGGTTGCCGTCATGATCGGTATTGAGCAGGAAGACCGTGCTCGTTTTGCATCTATCACTCACGAGAACTTCAACCAGATCTTCCCGAGTGCTGACGTAACGGCGGATCAGGTCGTAAATAATCTGGCAGTTGTCATGAACAATGACGAGCAACTGTCCAAGTACATTGCATCCTGATAGCGTTTCGCTGATCAAAGACAGCTGTCTTTAAAAGATGGCTGTCTTTTTAATAACCAGACGTTTCATTCGTCCGATAACAGAGCAACCGGTTCTACCTATCCATGTCGCGCTTTTTGATTTCCGTCCTGGTCAGGCAGCTACCGGCCATGTTGCTGTGCCTGTTTTCTACGGCCGCCCTCGCTACGCCTGCCATCGAACCATTGGCGCGCTCCCCAATGTGGCTCAAGCTGGGGCATTATCACTCCAGCCTGATGAACCCTTCCGGTTACACCAGTTATGTGGATGATCCCGCGTTTTTCCTGAGCAAAGACGGGGATAACAACCCTCAGGCTGAGCTGGCAGCAACCATCCAGCTGTTCTCACAACCGGAGCAAACGGCAAACAGTCAGGCTTGTCGTTTTCAGGCGCGCTACCAGTGGCTGACTGAGCAGGGCTATACCTTTTCCTCCCTGTCCTGCCCTGAATACGACAACTGGCGTCAACAACTGCAGGCGCATTCTGTCACGCTGGCTTTCCCGGCCGCGTATATGAACAGCCCGTCGTCCATGTTCGGGCATACGTTCCTGCGCTTTGATCCGGAAAACATTGCTGAGGACTCCCTGTGGCTCTCTTGGGCGGTTAACTTTGGCGCCACACCGGAAGGGGAAGACAATTCCATTCTCTACGCCTGGAAAGGGGTCGCGGGCGGTTATCCGGGCAAGTTCGCCATGATGCCCTATTACCGGAAACTGCAGGAATACAATCGCCTGGAAAACCGGGATATCTGGGAATACCGATTGAACCTGTCGCCTGAACAAACCGCGTTTATCAGCAGTCATATCTGGGAATTGCGAGATATCCGCTTTGATTACTATTTCATTGATGAAAACTGCAGTTTCCGTCTGCTGGAGTTACTGGAACTGGCGAATCCAGACCTCGACCTGACCAGCCATTTTCCTGTAGCAGCCATTCCTGTGGATACTGTCAGAGCCGTGCTGGATGCAGATCTGGTTCAGAACGTACATTATCGCCCCTCCAACGCCACGACCCTGCACCACTACCTCGCGCCACTGACCCCGCCGGAACAAACCCTCGTTTACGAAATGGCACTGGATCCGGACTTAACGGATAGCGAGGCTGTCGCCCATTTGTCAGAACAACGACAGGCACGGATGATCCAGTCATCCTACAAATACCTGCGTTACGAGGTGAACAAGCAGTTTCGATCACCAGAAAACGCAAGAAACAGCCTGGCGTTGTTGCGGGGACTCAACCGGCTTCCGCCGCATAACATAACCCCACCAGTGGCGCCGGAGAAACCGGAACAAGGGCATGACACTTCGATGTTGGCGTTGGGCGCCGGCCATCACAAAGGCCTTGGCAATTATGTTGAGCTTCAAGGACGTTTTACCTATCACGACCTGTTAGATAATCGTGAAGGCTTCCCTCAAGGCGCCGAGATCACCTTTGGCGATTTGCGCATCAGGGGCTACGAGGACAATTACTGGCAACTCGAGCAATTGGATATCATCTCAATCCGCTCCCAGTATCCCCGGGATCGATTCTTCCAGCCGCTATCCTGGCAAATCCAGACAGGGTTGGAGCGTCAGCCCGGCTCCGATGGCAAGGAACACCTAGCAGCCCATATTAACGGTGGGGCTGGCATCACATTACCGATGACCGCCAATAGTCAGTGGTTTGGCCTGGCAACCCTGCGCCTTGAGCATAACAGTGGCTTCGATCGCAATATGCAACTGGCGCCCGGTATCAATACCGGGTTCAGCAGCCGTAACCCGCTGGGTAACTGGCGGCTGGAATGGCAGCTGGATCAATTCCTCAATGGTGAGTTGCGCTCAACAGTCTCCCTGGGACAGCACTGGGAACTGAATCGTAACAATGGCCTGCGCCTTGATGTGCGCTATGAAGACCAGGATGCATTCAATAACCATGAATTGTCGTTAAGCTGGCGCCACTATTTCTGATCAGGGACGATAATGAAACGAAAGACTCTCTATACGCTGACACTGACCATGGCATTGTTGACCAGCTTATTGTCAGGCTGCCAGAACCTGACAAGGCTCTACTTCTTTCCGGAAAGCGGTTACCGGCTGACGCCGGATCAGCTCAACCTTGCCTGGCAGCCCGTTGAGTTGAAAACCCGTGACAATACCACCCTGAAAAACTGGTGGCTGCCGGCACAGCCCGATCCAGATACTGGTGAGGTACTCGGCACTATCCTATTCCTGCACGGTAATGCAGAGAATATCAGCACCCATATTCACAGCATCGCCTGGCTTCCCAGGCAGGGCTATAACGTCTTTATGCTGGATTACCGAGGATTCGGCCATTCTGAAGGTAACCCCAAACTACCCGAGGTTTTTCAGGATATTGATGCCGCTGCTATCTGGCTGCAGACACAGGAAAGCGTTCGACAGAAGCCCCTGTATTTACTGGGGCAAAGCATCGGCGGCGCACTGGGTGCCACATGGATCAGCCAGACCAACCATCAGGATGCGTTCAGCGCTGTTGTACTGGATGCCCCTTTCGCCAGCTGGCCAGGAATGGCCCGCTACGCCATGTCCCGCCAATGGCAGACCTGGCCGCTATTACCAGGGACTTATCTGGTACCCGCGCAATGGGATGCTGAACAACATATTCAGAAACTGAAAAAACCACTACTGGTGATTCACAGTATTGAGGATGAGATTATTCCGACAGCCCAGTCCCGCAAGCTATATGACAAAAGCTACACACGAAAGCAGTGGCTGGAGGCAAGGGGGCCGCATATCGCAACATTCGGCCAGCGGGAAAACCGAAGCAGCGTCTTACAGTTTCTACAGGACCATCATCTCTAGAAAGGTACGGTACGCTTAGCTGCTGACGGTCATGACTTCATCAATCCCTGTTTCAATCCCATCCAGGTCAGGAATGACAGCAGGCGTTCCATGCACAATGACGCAGGCTTTCTCGTAGTCACCGGGTTCTTTGTCACGGTGCGTGATATCAGCAGGCGTGACACTCAATGGGTGGGGTATTCCCTGAACAACCAGTGCGTAGAAGCGTAAATCGCCCTTGTCACTGACGCGGTTCATGATAGCGAGCCGGGCGCTATCGCTGCTCTCGGCTAAAGCTTCGCCATTGGCGCGTTCAAACGAAACGACAGGAATCGTCTGATCACGCCAGCTTATCTGCCCCAGTAGCCACTCGGGTCCTTCTTCCATGCCTTCCAACGTTGAGAAAGGAATCATTTCAGCCAATGCCGCACTCGGCACCAGAAGGGCATTCCCCGAAACCGGGATAAGTAACGCTGACAACGTTTCCTGGCTGTTACTCATGATCCTGTCCTGTTTTCTATTGTCGTCTGAGTTATGCGGGACATTCTTCCCGCCTTGCTGCTGCCTGGCGAGCGATTCGGTTCACCAACTGCTGCGCCAGTTGTTCGGGCGTGCCGGAAAAACTGCTGAAACCGGCGGTTTGTATTGCCCCCGGCATCACTTCGCTGACTGCGTTGTCCAGACTCTGCGTCCAGACGGGAAGCCCTTCCTGCACATAGTTGCCAGCCTCTACCAGGCCATCCTCTCCCATGCCGGAAAAGATAATCGCACCACTGACCGGCCAGGCCAGGCGCGTCAGCGCCATCACTTCATCAATAGATGGGCTGTAAGGACCACTCCATCCCCTGCTGAGCAACCGAACACGCCGGTTGTCGTCAATATCTATGACCTGTTCAACTGGCGCCAGCAACACTTCCCCCTGATGGAGCTGCTGCCCCTCATCCGCAGTGACCACATCAAAGGAACTGTGTCGTGCAATCGTCGCTGCCAGTACCTGGGAAAACGCCCTGTCGATATGCTGGGCATAGATAAAGGCCACCGGCAAATCTTCAGGCAGGCTGTCCAGAAAGACTTTCACGGCTTCCGGTCCGCCCAGTGACGCCCCTAGCACCCAGACCTCATCAGCCGGTCGATGCCGGGTGCGTTGACGCGAAACCGGCTTTAAGGGCCAGGGTAAAACCTTACCCTGGCCTTTGGGTGGATCCGCTTTTGTCTTTGGCGTTACCGGAATCAAGGCTTTCAGCTTCGTCAACAAACGACGCTGCCAACGTGAATAGTCCGTACTGTTTCTGGCCGGTGCCTTACCAAGGCCGTAAAGCACAGGCGCCCGGGAGAGATCCGGCAATGATTCCAGCAGGAATTCACGATTGTTCTCATCTTCCAGATCAACAACCCAGAGACTGACCCGGGCATCCTCCAGCGCACCGGTTGTACACCCTTCCGTTGCCAGTGTGGCAATGACGGGGTACCCCGCTTCCAGCAGCAACATGCGTATGGCATGCCGCTGCAGCGACGTATCCGCAATAATGCCGACACCGCCGCTCTCAGCCATAGACACTGACCAGCCCCTCGATGGCTTCCAGCAACGGCCCTTCCTGGAACGGCTTGCCCATGTAATCGTTGACACCGATTTCCATGGCACGCTGACGGTGCTTGGTGCCGGTTCTGGACGTAATCATGATGATCGGTATACCCGACAATGCAGGATCATTCCGCACCGCGGTGGCGACCTCAAAGCCATCCATTCTCGGCATTTCGATATCGAGCAGAATCAGGTCAGGCCGCTGGTCCTGTAGCAGGGCCATGGCTTCCACACCGTCCCGTGCCACCAGTGTGTCGTAACCATGCCGACCCAGCAGGCGGGTGGTGACCTTACGGACGGTAACCGAGTCATCCACCACCATGATCAGTGCCTTCTCATCATGGCTTTCCGGTGCAGCGACAGGCTCAGCCTGAGGTTCAGCCGTAGTCGTACGCGCCAGCATCCTGAGCGCCAGCGCCGCAACATCCAGAATGATCACGACCCGACCATCCCCAAGAATCGTCGCGCCGGAAATGCCCGGTAACTTCGCAAACTGCGGACCCAGGCTTTTCACGACGATTTCCCGGCTGGCTGACAGGCCGTCGATCTGCAAGGCAACACTGGTATCACCGGAATGGACCAGCAACACCGGAACATCCTGCGTCATCTGCGCCAGAAGGGGTTGGCCTTTGCCGAACATTTCGCCGAGATAATGGAGTCGGTAGCTACGCCCGGCATACTCGAACAGGCCGCTGTCATAACCGGTCTGCAAGTCTTTCGGACTGACACGCACTATACCCTCAATGGTATTGAGTGGGACGGCATACACCTCTTCCCCCTGATTCACCATCAACGCCCGGTTGACGGACAGGGTAAAGGGCAGCCGAACATCAAACGTGGTACCGGCATCCTGATCAGAATGAATATCCAGACGACCACCGAGCTGCTTAAGCTCACTGTTCACCACATCCAGACCGACACCACGACCGGATATCTGGGTAACTTTCTCCGCCGTACTGAAACCGGGTTCAAGAATCAGTCGGGTGACGTCAGCATCACTGACATCCGCGCCTGATGCCAGCAGGCCTCGCGCCAGCGCTTTCTCCCTAATGGCGTCGGGGTTCAGTCCTTTACCGTCATCACGGAGGCTCAGAACAATATCGCCACCTTCACGGCCGAACACCAGGCTGATCTGGCCGGTGGAGGGCTTGCCCTTGCGGGTTCGCGCCTCCGCACTTTCAATACCGTGGTCGACCGCATTCCTGAGCATATGCTCCAGCGGCGCCAGCATCCGCTCCATGACGCTCCGGTCCATTTCGCCCTCAGCATTTTCTACCTTGAGCTCCACATCCTTACCCAGTTCTGACGACACCTGCCTGACAATCCGGCGTAAACGCGGCAGCAGGCGGGAGAAGGGCACCATGCGGGTCCGCATCAACCCTTCCTGCAACTCGGTATTGATCCGGGCCTGCTGCGTAATCAGGGTTTCGGAATCCCGGTTACGGTCTGCCAGTGCATCCTTGAGATCCATCAAGTCCGTCGCCGATTCCACCAGCGAGCGCGACAGCTGGGTCAATTCGGAATACTGGTCCATTTCCAGAGGATCAAACTCAGGATGGTCTGCCAGTTCCCCTTCATGGCGGGAGAGAATCTGGCTCTGGGTTTCAATATCCAGACGCCGCAGCTGCTCCCGCAGACGCTCGATGGTGTCGTGCATTTCCTGAAGGGTATAGCTGAAGTCGCTGATCTGCTGCTCTATCCGTGCCCGGCTGATACTGGTTTCACCGGCCAGGTTAACCAGCTGTTCGAGCAGTTCCGCAGGTACACGCACCATTTCACGGGCGGACACTTCAACCGCGTTATTACCTGCAGCTTGTCCTGATGAAAGAAAAGCCGGCGCTTTGATGAACGGCACTTGATTATCATCAGGCTGCGGGAATGAGAGGACATCCGCAATTTTCCGATTCGGTTCAACCGGATCAGGCGTTTCTGATACTTCCGGTACCTGTGCGGTAGCAACCGATTCATCAGACTGTCCAAAGCTTGATGCAACACCCTCAACCAGGCGCTGCAACTGTTCAGCATCAGTGCTCAGTCCACGAATTTCATCCTTACTGATACTCCCTTTCTGCTGCAGCCCTTCAACTACTACTTCCATCTGATGACTGGCATCACCCAAATCACCCAGCCCGGCCATTCGGGCGCTACCCTTGAGGGTATGGAGCGCCCGCATCAGCTCTTCTGCCGGCATCATGTTGGCGGTATCTGACTGCCAGGCAGCCACCTGCTCTTCTATCTGCTCCAGCAGATCCGTCGCCTCTTCCAGGAAGATACCGGCCATTTCCGGATCCAGCCCATCAGGCAGTGCAACAGATACAGGCTCGGGAGCTAATAGCTGGCTATTCTCCTGCGCCTCTTTTGTTGGAATATCATCATCGGTCTTACCGCCCCTGAATTCATGAATCAGGATGCGCAGGTCTTCTGCCGAACGACACACGTTGTTAGAACGCAGCTGGCTGAGCATTTCATCCAGAGTGTCATGGGTGCGCAACAGAAGGTTGATCAGCTCCTGTGAAGCAGAAAGCCGCGCTTTACTCAGGTCTTCATAGAGATATTCCAGTTCATGACCCAGATCACCGATGGCGGTGACACCCGCCATTCGCGCACCGCCCTTCAAGGTGTGGAGGTGGCGCTGGAGTGCCTGCAGGCAGCTCTGGTCGTCTGGATATTCCAGCCAACGGTAAAGGTCACGTGACGCCTCATCGAGGATGTCCGTTGCCTCATCCAGGAACAGGGCAATCAGCTCCTGATCCATGTCATCCGACGCGGTATCGCTCTTTTCAACGGTCTCAGCAGAAGCGGTGTTGTCGTTAGCCTCATCATCTGAAGCCATCGACGCACTATCCTGCAGCAGGACTGTAATCCGATCCAACAGCGGCTGAGAACCGGTAGGTGTCTGTTGAGCCGCCAGCTGATCCATCATCGCAATCAGGTGCTCATGGCTATCCCGTAACAGCTGCACCAGGTCATCATCCATCGTAATCTGGCGTTGCAGAATACGCTGATAGAGTTCAATGAGGCTGTCTGCCAATGTCGCCAGTGGTTCAATATCCACCCGTTTCGCGCTATCACTCACCGTAATCAAGGCATTGAGCAGCGCCTGGGCAGTCTCTGTATCCTGCTGATGATTCCAGTGGACCAGCGTGTCATTGGCCTCCAGCAGCAGGTCGACCCCTTCGGCCAGAAACAGGGCAACGGACTTTGGTTCCTGGCGAGGACCAGAAGTCTGTTCTTTCTCATCAATATCCGCTAACCGCTCAGACTGCAGCAGCTGTATTTCCTTAAGGAGTTCATTCGCCCCAGCCAATGCCGACAGCGGGTTGGCATCCAGCTGATCCAGCTGATCCAGCTGATCCAGACCATCCTGTATCAACAGGCCGCCATGATTCAGCAAGGCCAGCACAGGCTCATCGGCAACGATGTTGTGTGCCTGGAATGCCTTGATCATTTTCTCCAGCGGTGTCACTACCTCTGCCACCGGCGTGATACCGGCCATGCTGGCGCTCCCCTTCAGGGTATGCAGTGATCGCTGCAGCGCATCACTGATATCCAGGGCAACCTGCCGCTCATTGGATTCAGCAATAAAATCATTAATAACCTGAAGATGAACCACGGCTTCCTTGCGGAAGATATCCAGCAGATCCGCTTCCGATTCCGCTTGCTCAGCTGCGCTATCATCGACAGCCTGAGTCTCAGGAACAGTGGGGGGTAGTTCGATGGGTGTCCAGCTTTCTCCGCGGGCATAACAGTCCGCTTCATCCATCAAGGACTGAATATCCGGTGATAACCACTGTCGTTTTTCTGCGAAAGCAGCCATCATCGAGGGAAGCAGCGCAATCACTCGATCAACCAGTGAAACCTGCGCATCAGTGGGATCAATGGAACCATCGATGACTTTGTTGAGCATGTTTTCAATGCTCCAGGCCAGTTCACCGACAACCGTGGCGCCCACCATACGACCACTGCCTTTCAGTGTATGGAAACCCCGCCGGAACTCTGCCAGTGAATCCGCATCAGTACGATCCGCTTGCCAGCGTGGGAAGTATTCGGCCAGTGTTTCACGGACCTCCTGGGCTTCCTCTATGAAGACTTCCAGCAGGTCGTCATCGATGAGGTCGTCGGTCTGCTCTGACGTTGCACTATCGACCGACTCAGGCGAAACCGCTAAAGGCTCATAAGAAGCCAGTACAATCTCTTCGATAATCTCGTCGGACGGTACTTCCGTCGACGCATTATCTGGACGGTAACCCAATCGATTCAGGCTCTCATCCACAACATCCAGAATAACGTCTCCCTGGCTCTGCTGATCATCCAGGAGACGTTCAAGGTAATACTCCACCCCGGCAATGGCGTCTGCCAGTGTATCCAGCGACTGCCAGGCCGGTTCTGCACGACCACTCAGCAGCTCCTGTTCCACATACTGCGACGCCGCTGCCACCTGCTGCGCGGCACGCTCCAGCGGAATCATAGCCAGACCACCGCGAACACTGGCCAGTACGTCGGGCACTGGCGCCAGGCAGCGGGTATCCCACTGCGAGGCGATATAATCGACAATGGCGTCTTTCGCCTGTTCCAGTCCGCTGCGCGCCTCCTGGATGACCGCCTGGTGAGCACTGGCAAGATCCGCTTCCGGCACATTGGATGTGCTGACTGTCGCCGGTTTTTCCTGCGTCATGCCAGCCAGGGTCGCTTCTGCGTAGAGCAGGCTCCCTGCCACATCCATCAGGACGTTGCCGTCATAGCGATCCTCATTCACCATGCGGCTCAGGATATCGACCTGGTCCTGGATCACCTTACGGGGAATGCCCAGACCCAGAACGCCCATGGTATCCGCTACCTGACTGAGCACCGGCAATTGTGCTTTCACCAGTTCCCGGTCATTACCCGGGCTGCGGACGTATAGATCCAGAGCATCCTTGACTGACATCAGTTCATCGGACACCGCCTTGATCACCGATGACATCGCAGCGTTATCCGGCCCATGTAGCCGTTGACGTTCCAGTGACACCGTATTCTCATCCGGCAAAGCGTCATTGAGCCGATACTGCGACTGGATCGCTTCCGTCAGCGGCCCCTTATCGGTTGAACGGGCCACGTAGTACAGCAGGTTTTTCAGTAAATCTTCGGGCACCGTCCGGTTTACCGCGGTTTCACCTTCCTCAATCAGGCAGCGGATTTCTGCATCCACCTGCCTTAACAGATTTCTTACCGTTGAGGTGTTTTTGCAGCCACCGGTCGCGAGACCTTCCAGCAACGCAGACACAACAGGCCACAACAAACCAGCCGGTGTCCCTTCCAGCAACGTCTTAAGACGCTCAGAGACCTTCAGGAGATACCCAAGGTTCTCCTCGGTTTTGAGTCCCTTGATGTAGCCGACCAGCGCCATCTGGTACATCTGACGCAATTTTTTCAGGAAAGCCGACAGCTTGGGGTTTCTGAACGGTTTAAGCTGATCACCGATCACTGCCGGTACAGGAGAGCCCAGGTGAGGGGTGAACAGGGATGTCTCAGACAGCAGGTTCTCACCTCGGGCCGCCCGAAGATCATTCAGCACCGGCATGACCACCACCGGCAGATCCCGTCGACCACGGTAGACCTGTTCAAGATAGGGGGGAATCTGCAGGATGGACTGCATCAGCACTTCCAGCGCCTCATCCCGGTTCGCGACCGAGCCGTCCAGCAGGGCGCGGGTGAGCGCTTCCATTTCTTCCGCCAACAGGGCCGCGCCATAGAACTCCACCATGGTCAACGTGCCATGGACCTGATGGATATAGTTCAGGCAGAAACGCAGTCGGGTATCATCCTGTTCGCCAGACTGCACACTGTCGACATACGCTTCCAGCGACTGACGCGCCTGTGTCAGGGTGTCACTGATCTCACCTTTCACCCAGTCGAGGGCGACGTAATCGTGGTGATCCCCCATAATGTCTCCCGTTGGTTGCAGCCTTGCTGCACCTAAGTTATTTACTGCAGGTCACACCAGCCTTGGCTGGTCACAGGCGATAAAAAGCCAGTACCTGATCATTGTTGACCTGTTGCAGATCCGGATGCGTCCAGTCTGTGATTTCACCCGGCCCCAGAACCAGAAGCCCGCCGGGCGCCAGCCGCTCCGCCAGCTGCCCAAGAATGATCCGCCGACGCCAGGGCCTGAAATAGATCAGCAGGTTCTGGCAACAAATGACGTCCATATTGCGCATGGGTGCCCGCTCCAGATCCAGCACATTGACGCGGGTGAAGCAGACACGCTCACGCAGCAGGGGCGCTATTCTCAGGGTACTTCCCGCACATTCTTCGAAATAACGTTGCTGTAATTCTGGTGAGAGATCCCCCAGACGCCGCCGGGCATATTCCCCCTGTCGCGCCTGTGCCAGCGCCTTGAGGCTGATATCCGTGCCCGTTACGCTATAGCGAATCACCTGTTTGCTTTGGCGCAACAGCTGACAGACCGTCATGGCCAGCGACCAGGTTTCCTCACCGGTGGAGCAACCTACGCTCCACAACTCAAGGCCTGACTGTTGCTTTTCAGCAATACGCTGTTCCAGAAAGGACGTCATCAAGTCAAACGACGGAGGGTGTCTGAAAAAGCGGGTTTCATGCACCGTCAACCGTTCAACCAATGTCGTCCATTCCAGGGAACCGTCAGCCGCCGTGACCCGCTCGTAGTAGGTGTCGTAATCGCTCAACCCAAGCTCGCGCATCCGGCCGGCCAGATTGGCCTGCAGGATGGAGCGATGCTGCCAGCTGATATGGTTACCGGTACGTCCTTCAAGCAGATTCTGCCATTTGTCGTACTGTTCCGGCGTCATTTCCGGCACGGGCTGCACTGACCAGCGGGGCATGGACATATCATGCTACTCCGGCGTCATGCGCTCAGGATTCCAACGAATCAACCGGCGACTCCGGGAGCTTGAAGCCCGCCACCGACTGCCGCATGCCACTGGCCATATTCGCCAGGTTACCGATGGACCGTGCGGTCGCATTGGTACCGGCCGATGTCTGGGACGTGATCTCCTGGATAACGTTCATCGTATTGGAAATATGACCCGCAGAAGACGACTGCTGCCGTGCTGCGTTGGAGATGTTCTGGATCAGGGTCGAGAGACTGTTGGAAACCTGCTCGATATCTTCCAGCGCCACACCGGCATCCTGGGCCAGACCTGCACCCCGCACAACTTCCGAGGTGGTCTGTTCCATGGAGATAACGGCTTCGTTAGTGTCGGTCTGGATGGTTTTAACCAGGCCTTCAATCTGCTTGGTTGCCGCAGATGCCCGTTCCGCCAGACGCTGAACTTCGTCCGCAACCACCGCGAAGCCCCGGCCTGCTTCACCGGCCATGGAAGCCTGGATCGCCGCATTCAGTGCCAGAATGTTGGTCTGATCCGCAATGTCGTTGATCAGGGAAACGATATCACCGATCTCCTGAGAGGATTCACCCAGTCGCTTGATACGCTTCGAGGTATCCTGAATCTGCTCACGGATGGTATCCATGCCCGAGATGGTGTTCTGTACCAACTCGTTACCCTTGTTGGCCAGGTCAACCGACCGCTCAGCAACCGCTGCGGATTCAGAAGAGTTGGCAGATACCTGATCGATGGAAACCGCCATCTCATTGATCGCCGCGGAGGCACCGGCAATCTCCTGCGCCTGGTGTTCCGCCGCCTCGGCCAGGTGTTTCGCCGTGGTCTGGGTTTCATCCGCCGCGCTGGCAACCTGCACAGCGGTGTCGTTGATGGTGTTAACCAACGCCCGGAGCTGTTCGATGGAGAAGTTAATGGAGTCGGCAATCGCGCCAGTGAAATCTTCGGTTACGGTCGCGGTAACAGTCAGGTCACCATCGGCCAGATCAGCCAGTTCGTCCAGCAGTCGCAGGATCGCGGCCTGGTTCGCTTCATTACTGGCAGCGGTTTCAGCCAGACGACGGCGGGTACCACCCACCATGACCAGACCAATCAACAGGATTGCGCCCAGTGCTATAAGACCGGGGGCTGCAACGGTCAGCTCATTACCCTGAATCACTGAGCGCTGATCAGCCAGATGCTCGAATGTCATGGCCAGGTCTGAGGTATTTTTCAGCAGCTGCTGTGAATTCACAAAGATCTGGTCGGAGGCTTCACGTACCAGGAACAGTTCCGGCGAGGTTTCCAGAATCTCATCCACCGAGCCCGAAACGAATTCAAACAGATCGGCAATTTCCACTAGACGGTCGATGGCTTCTTCATCTTCCACCTGAGAAATATTCATGGCGATGTTGCCTTCCAGCATCCCGTTCAGAACCCGTCCAAACAACTTGGCGTCACGACCAAAACTGTCGGCCGCCATCACGGAATCCTCGCCACCTTCAAGTACCTTGCTGACGCTTCGAACGATACGCTCTGCCAACCAGGGCTGACGCTGGGCCACGGAAATCTGCTCAGCCGGCGCTTCGGTTTCCAGCAGGATTTCCACCACTTCATCGTATTCCACCTGGAGCTGGGGAATGGTTTCTGCCAGGGTGGCAGCAACGTCATGGAGTGAAAGTACCGTTTCCTGGCTTTCCAGAATGTTGTCGGTATTCTGCCGGACACGGTTCCAGGTCGTGGTCACGCCCTGCATCTGTTCAGCAACCACGGGAGACTGTCCGCCAGCAGCAGGCAGGCCCATGGATGGATCGCCAGACTGCAGATAGTTGTAACGTCGCTGGAACTCATCCCGCGCCCGCTTGAGCAACGGGAAGGCCTCGGATTTACCCGATACAGCTTCCGTCGCGTTCTTCGCTATCTGCTGCGACAGAACCCGCAATTCACCCGCGTGAGCGATGTATTCCTTGTCCTGCGTCGACTGCTTGTTGATCAGCCAGAACGCCCCAATCATCGCAACCAGTGACAGGAACAACACAACAAACAGGGTCAGGATGACACCGTTTGTCTGCGATCCGCTTGCTGCTTTTGCTTTGCCTTTCATTTCTCTCTGGCCCCCGCTGGCCTGGAAGTCATTGTTCTTGCTTTATTCAGTCAGGGCTCTGTAGCGAGCCGTTCCCCAGAGACACTCTACGCTGTCCGACTGTCAGGCAGTCTCCAGCGCCACCTGCATGAAACTGGCATGTTCTGCCAGCGTGAAAAGACTGAACACCAGGTAGGACGCTTCCCGCTGGTAGCTGCCCGCCAGCAATGGCTGCAGTGCCTCCGACGTACTGGCCGGTATACAGTCAGAAAAAGTATCCGCTTCAAAATGCTGCATGCCCTGAACACCATCGACAATCAGGCCGCAGATCAGATCACCCTGCTCAAGCACCAGGATGCGACGGGTGGTACTGGCAGACGAAGGCTCCAACCCCAGAAATTCACCCAGATCCATAACGGGCAGCAGGCGTCCACGACTGTTGGCCACGCCCTTTATCCAGGATTTCACGCCGGGCACCATCGTAATGCTGTCAGGCACGTGGAGAATTTCCGCCACCTCAGACAGAGGCGCCACACAACGCTCTCCGGCCAGTGAGAAACCCACACCGCTCCAGTACTGTTTCAGGTCCTGCTGGGCAGGCAAACCGTCACTGTTGGCACGGGCGCGCTGGTCAAGGTCAAGCAACAGCTCAAACGGTGTACTCATACCCGGCCTCGCCAGTCCAAAACCACGAAACCCTGCACAGAGCAGGGAGAGGAAGAGAAAAGCACGGTTTGCACACTTGTTATCGTTATCATGTCAACCCGTATGTGAGGGGCCGCTTCACGCGGCCATGACATCTTGCAGCTTCTGAATCAGATGGGATGCTTCCACCGGCTTGGTCAGATACCCCTTGGCGCCTTGGCGCTCACCCCAGACCCGATCCGTTTCCTGATCTTTAGTGGTCACAATAATGACCGGAATATGGCTGGTTTCCTGATCCCGTGATAGCTGGCGCGTCGCCTGGAAACCATTCAGGCCAGGCATCACGATATCCATCAACACCGCATCCGGCTTTTCAGCCCGACACAGGGCGACGCCATCGGCGCCATTGTCGGCCTTGAGCACTTCATGCCCGTGGTTTTTCAGGACCTTTTCCAGAATCGCCGTTTCTGTTGGAGAGTCATCAACAATCAGTACACGCGCCATGGTTCCCCCGGTATTTCTTCACGCATTCCCATGAGACAAGTTGGGATGCGCTTGTTTATTGGTTATGACCGCAGCCTGGCTCTGGCTGCAAGCGCCGCGTTTATGCCGCCGGTCGATATTCCCGTATCGCATCCAGCAACTCTTCCTTGCTGAACGGTTTTGTCAGGTACTTGTCAGAGCCGACAATGCGCCCCTTTGCTTTATCAAACAGCCCGTCCTTGCTCGACAGCATGATGACCGGTGTGCCCTTGAAGGTGCTGTTGTTCTTGATCAGGGCACAGGTCTGGTAACCATCGAGGCGAGGCATCATGATATCGACAAAGATGATATGCGGACGGGTATCGGCAATCTTGGCCAGCGCGTCAAAGCCGTCTATGGCGGTGACAACATCGCAGCCGACCTTCTTGAGCAGCGTTTCTGCAGTACGGCGTATGGTCTTGCTGTCATCAATGACCATTATCCGCAGATTCTCAAAGTTATCGCTCATTCTTGGCCCTTCCCTACCGGGTCAGTGCATCTGCCATGCTTCTTGTTATTGTCTGCCTTGCGGCGTAGAAGCCACTTTTTAACATACATTACTACGGCATTCTACTGACCACGTCACGGTAAATACAAGTTCATCATCCGATGATCGGAACCGGAAAGGGGGAGAAACAAAAGCCCGAAACAGGGGCTATTCAAGACTTTACATCTGGTACAATGCCGCCATCCATTATCTGCACAGAGAACCGGAATGACCATCAAGCTCGGCATTGTGATGGATCCTATTGCCGCCATCAGTTACAAGAAAGACAGCTCCCTGGCCATGCTGCTGGCCGCCCAGAAACGGGGCTGGCAACTGTTTTACATGGAGCAGGGCGACTTGTTCCAGGAGAATGGCGTCGCACAGGCGTCGATGTGCGAGCTGACCGTCAGGGCCGATCCTGAGGACTGGTTTACGCTGGAACAACCCGCCATCCGCAAACTGGCGGAGCTGGATGTGATCCTGATGCGCAAGGATCCACCGTTCGATAACGAGTTCATCTACAGCACCTATCTGCTGGAACAGGCGGGACGGGCCGGCACCCTGATCGTTAACAAACCCCAGAGCCTGCGGGACTATAACGAGAAGTTCTTCGCGACCCTGTTCCCCCAATGTTGTACTGACTGCATGGTCAGCCGGGACATGAACCGCCTGCGTGAATTCGCCGTACGTCATCAGGATGTGATTTTCAAACCGCTGGACGGCATGGGTGGCACGTCTATTTTTCGCGTTAAAGCAGATGACCCCAATGTCAGCGTGATCCTGGAAACCCTGACCGAGCGTGGCCAATGCCAGATCATGGCGCAGAAGTTTATTCCCGAGATCAAGCAAGGCGACAAGCGAATCTTGATGATTGACGGGGAGCCGGTACCTTACGCGCTGGCGCGGATTCCAGCCGAAGGCGAAACCCGGGGCAACCTGGCGGCTGGCGGCAGCGGTGTCGGCCAGCCACTTTCTGACCGGGATCGCTGGATTGCCGAGCAGGTTGGCCCTGTATTGAAAGAAAAGGGGTTACTGTTTGTCGGACTGGATGTGATTGGTGATTATCTTACCGAAATCAATGTCACCAGCCCAACCTGTATCCGGGAGCTGGATACCCAGTTCGATATCAGCATAGCCGACATGCTGATGGATAAAATTGCCGAAAAACGACAACTGGCCTGATGTATCTGACGGTCTGGCATCCTCCCCGATGCCAGACAAAGAACAATAAAATGCTTAGCCTGTCATACTCCGGCACACACTTCATGGACTTTTCCGCTTGATGTTGGCAGAGTGAAAGTCACTGCAGTAACCCTGATCCCCGGGGTATGGATAACAAGACAAGTCCACCAAACATGGCACAAGCAACGGCACCGGTCACAACAGCAGACCGATTAAGCTTTACCCTGCTCCTGGCAGTCGCCCTGCATGCGCTCATCATTCTTGGCGTAGGCTTCACGCTGCACGACAATCCCGAACCCGCCAAAACCATCGAAGTGACCCTGGCCAGTTTCCAAAGTGAAAAAGCGCCGGAAAAGGCGGACTACCTGGCCCAGGTCAACCAGGAAGGCAGCGGTAGCCTGGAAGAAGCAGCCCGTCCCTCCAGCGACCAGCTACCAGCACCGGTGCAGGATAACGAGATCAGGAAGGTCGAACTGCGGGAACAAACCGAACAACAGCAGAGACAAACGCTGGACACCTCCCTCAAGGTGACCGCCGCCATTTCGAATCAACGGATCAAAGAGGGCGCCGGCAAGCAGAAAGAAAGCCCAGTCAGGGAAAACAACGCGCCTCGCCCAAAAATCGATCTGCGTGCTGAAATCGCCAGCCTGGAAGCGGAGTTCTATGAGCAGCGCAACGCCTATGCCAAGCGCCCCCGCATCCTGCGTCTCAACGCCGCGTCAACACGGCAGAGCGACGGCGTCTGGTATATGGAAGCCTGGCGCAAGAAAGTCATGCGGATCGGTAATATCAACTATCCTGAATCTGCTCGCAGCAAGAAACTGTATGGCCAGCTGGAATTGGCTGTCCAGATCAACCGGGACGGTACCCTGAACAAAATAGAGGTTCTGCGCTCTTCCGGTCACAAGGTTCTGGATGATGCCGCTATCCGGATTGTTGAGCTGGCCGCGCCTTTTGCACCATTCCCTGAAGATCTACGTGAGAAGGATATCATCGAAATCATCCGGACCTGGCGCTTCGAACCCGGTGATCGGTTATACAGCGGCTAAGCGACCTTTTCTGCTGCAGGCGGTTCACTCATCATCTGGATACGCCCCATGAATCAGTCAACGGGTAACAGCCTGCGTCACCAGTTTCTGATCTCAATGCCTCAGCTGGCAGACCCGAATTTCAGCAGCACCTTGACCTATCTTTGTGAACACAATGAGCAGGGTGCGATGGGTTTGGTTATCAACCGGCCGACCAGTTTGTGCCTGGGTGATGTTCTCACGCATATCGACATTACCATCGCACCCGGCTCATCCCATTTCCACGATACCGTTTTCGCCGGCGGCCCTGTGGACCTTGAGCACGGATTCATTCTTCATAGTCGCGACAACAGACGCTGGAACGCCACCATGCCGGTAACAGACACCCTGTCACTGGCGACGTCCCGTGATATTCTGCAAGCCATTGCAGAAGGCGAAGGGCCGGATATGGCACTGGTCGCATTAGGCTATGCCGGTTGGGGCGCCGGCCAGCTGGAGCAGGAAATATCCCAGAATACCTGGCTCACCTGCCCGGCAGATACCGATATTCTTTTCAATACCCCTATTGACCAGCGCCTGATCAAGGCAGCGGCAAAGCTTGGTGTGAATCTTGATCTACTCAGCCATGAAGCCGGGCATGCCTGAAGACAACTTGACGTTATTCAATATCCAGATCCAGCCAGTCTCCAGCCATCCAGAAATCTTCCAGCTCCAATGACAATACCGGACACTCTCCGCCATCAATCAGCCCCTTGCCCATCTCAAAGACATTGCGGCATTCATCTTCTATAACCGGGCCTGTGATTTCGATACCTGAAGATTTTAACTGCCCGATCAACTCAGAGCATGCCACTTCCTTATCGCCACCCCAGATCTGACTGATCGTTTCTCGCGAAGCCCCATAAACAACCTGATTAATGTTGTAGCCCATCACATTGGCCCAATGAATCGCGCCTAATCCAACCGGCTCAGGCAAGGCGGTTGAAAACAGCGTTAACGCCTGCCCATCCCGGGCGCTGTAGCGGGTACATAACATATGCACCGCCAATGCCTCTGCGGTATAGATCGGGCTTATGTGACAGGCGCTACAAGCCGTTACCACAACCCGATCAGCTGCATCCACAAAGCAGGCGGCAAACGGGTAACCGGGCGTGACATCCACACCCATTTCAAGCAGCTCTCGGATAATAAATTCATGGTTGTCCATAATCCGTACCTCACTACAACCTGGGACGAAAAGGGAGAGGGAAATAACGCAGTTGAACCACCAGCATAGCTGTAATCTGCTATTCCGCAGCACTGATGACCGGTCTGTCATATAATCCGCGCTTCATCCCCGGCTATACATGACCCATGAAAGCAGAACCCGCAAGAACCCTGATGGCGTTTGACTACGGCACCCGCAACATTGGTGTTGCCATCGGCCAGTCTGTGACTGGCACCGCAACCGCCTTACCGGGCCTGAAGGCCCGTGACGGTATCCCTGACTGGCAGCAGGTGACGCGCCTGATTGAAGAATGGCAACCCGATGCATTCGTCGTCGGCATGCCACTGAATATGGACGGCACCGAGTCTGAAATGTCACAGCGAGCCCGCAAGTTTGGCAACCGGCTTTACGGTCGATTCGGTAAAGCCTGGCATGCGGCAGATGAGCGACTGAGCACGTATGAAGCGAAAGAGTGGGCAGGAAGACTGGGCCATACCGGCAGCTACGGCGACAACCCTGTCGACAGTATGGCGGCACAAATGATTCTGGAGAGCTGGATGAATGATCCCGCCAACGCCTGCTGGTTAATCAGAGAAACGCCCAGACCATGACGCTATCCGGGCGAATGGTTCACCCTTAATGCGGATCTTCGTCGCTCTCAATACTAAGACCGCTCGACATGGAATTGAGATGCTCAGCATCTGTTTCTGACCCCAGCTTGATCATCAGACGGAGATCATTGGCAGAGTCAGCATGGGCGATGGCGTCTTCATAGGTGATTTCGCCATTGTTATACAGTTCATACAACGACTGATCGAAGGTATGCATCCCGACTTCATTCGACCGCGCCATTAATCCTTTCAGTTCGTGCACATTTCCTTTGCGGATCATATCAGAGGCGAGCGGTGTATTGATCAAAATCTCCGTAGCGGCTTTACGCCCTTTGCCATCCGGGGTTTTGACCAGCTGCTGGGCAATGATTGCCTTGAGATTGAGCGCAAGATCATTCCAGACCTGCTGATGCTGGTCCGATGGGAAAAAGTGAATGATACGATCAAGCGCCTGGTTGGCATTATTCGCATGCAAGGTTGCCAGACATAAGTGGCCGGTCTCTGCGAATGTAACGGCATAGTTCATGGTTTCTCGCGTCCGCACCTCACCAATCATGATGACATCCGGCGCCTGACGCAGGGTGTTCTTCAGCGCGACCTCGAAGGATTCCGTATCAATACCCACTTCACGCTGGGTGACAATGCAACCCTTATGCTGATGGATGAATTCAATCGGGTCTTCGATGGAAATGATGTGGCCGTGGCTGTTTTCATTTCGGTGGCCAATCATCGCCGCCAGTGAAGAGGACTTACCGTGGCCTGTGGCACCGACAAAGATAATCAGCCCACGCTTGGTCATAGCCAGCTGGTTTATGACTTCCGGAACACCCAGTTCCTCCACCGTTGGAATTTTGGTTTCAATCCGGCGCAACACCATCCCTGCCAGATTGCGCTGATAAAATGCACTGACCCGAAACCGTCCGATGCCGCTGGCATTGATCGCAAAGTTACATTCGTGATTCGTGTGAAATTCTTTCTGCTGCTTCTCGCTCATGACACCGAGCACCGTTTCCATGGACTTCTCAGGCGACATGGGATTTTTGGTGACCGGTATAATCTTGCCCGCCACCTTCATACAGGGCGGCATGCCAGCGGTGATAAACAGATCCGAGGCGCGCTTATCCACCATCAACTTCAGCAAGGGGTTGAGATCCGTATGACTCATTCACTTATCTCGCTTTATGTGTGGATTGTGCGTTAAAAATCGTCCGGAATTTTCGCCTTCGAACGCGCGGCTTCACGGCTGACAATCCCTTTCTGGAGCAGATTCTTGAGGCAGCCGTCCAGCGTCTGCATGCCAAGGTTACCCCCGGTCTGAATCGCAGAGTACATCTGGGCTATTTTGTCCTCGCGGATCAGGTTCCGTATCGCAGGCGTACCGATCATGATCTCATGAGCCGCTACCCGGCCACCGCCGATTTTCTTCAGCAGCGCCTGGGAGATAACCGCCTGCAGGGATTCCGAGAGCATCGAGCGCACCATGGCCTTTTCCTCACCGGGAAAGACGTCAACGATACGGTCAATGGTTTTCGCAGCAGACGTGGTGTGCAGGGTGCCAAACACCATATGCCCGGTTTCTGCTGCCGTCAGCGCCAGACGGATGGTTTCCAGATCCCGCATCTCACCCACCAGGATGATGTCAGGGTCTTCCCGCAGCGCTGAACGCAGTGCAGCATCAAAGCCCAGGGTATCCCTGTGGACTTCCCGCTGGTTGACCAGACATTTTTTTGACTCGTGCACGAATTCGACCGGATCTTCCACCGTCAAGATGTGGCCATATCTGTTCTCGTTGACATAATCCAGCATGGCCGCAAGCGTCGTGGACTTACCGGAACCGGTTGGCCCGGTCACCAGGCAAAGGCCCCGGGGAAGCACGGAGATATCCTTGAAAATCTGCCCCATCCCCAGATCATCCATGGAGAGCACTTTACTGGGAATGGTTCGGAATACGGCGCCCGCGCCTCGACCATGGTTAAAGGCGTTAACCCGGAAACGGGCCACCCCCGGCACCTCGAAGGAAAAGTCCGTCTCAAGGTACTCTTCATAGTCCTTGCGTTGTTTGTCATTCATGATGTCGTAGATCAGGCCATGCACCTGTTTATGGTCCATGGCGGGCAGGTTGATCCGGCGCACATCGCCGTCGATACGAATCATGGGCGGCAGGCCTGCAGACAGATGCAGGTCGGACGCGCCCTGTTTGGTACCAAACGCCAGCAGCTCGGTAATGTCCATGACTCCCCCCGGGGTCTTGTTATTCTCTGGCCAGGCGCAATGACACGAAGCGCCTTCAGCATTTCTTTTAAGAATAGCTAGGTCACGGCCTGATTCTTCTTTCCACGCAGGTGGTGGTATTCTTGCGGTTTTCAGCCGTACCCGGCAAAGACGGGAAGTATCATTACATAGCCATGTCTGCAATTGAAACCCATTTTCAACAGGTCCGTGACCGGATTCATGCCGCAGAAAACGCCTGTGGCAGAGCCGGCGCCGTCAAGCTTCTGGCAGTCAGCAAAACCAAGCCGGCCAGACTGGTGCGTGATGCCTGGCATACCGGCCAGCGGGATTTTGGTGAGAACTATGTACAGGAGGGCATCGACAAGATTCAGGCCCTCCAGGACCTCGACGGCCTCTGCTGGCACTTTATCGGCCCCCTGCAGTCGAACAAGACGCGTGCCGTGGCAGAACACTTCGATTGGATGCACAGTGTCGATCGTCTGAAAATCGCCCAGCGCCTGAACGAACAGCGCCCAGAGCACCTTCCACCACTGAACATCTGCATTCAGGTGAATATCAGTGATGAAGACACCAAATCCGGTGTTTCGCCGGAAGATGTCCAGACACTGGCGGCAGAGATCGTTACGCTACCCAACCTGAAACTGCGTGGCCTGATGGCGATCCCCGTACCGACGGATGATCCGGCAGCACAACATGCCGCATTCCGGGCCATGTCAGAAGTACTGACCACGCTTCAGGACCGTTGGCCTGAACAGGATCTGGACACTCTGTCCATGGGGATGAGTGATGACCTGGAAGCCGCGATAGCAGAGGGTGCTACGATGGTACGGATTGGCACCGCACTGTTTGGCGCGCGCAATTATTCGTAATTCCTGATGACATAACGAACCGGAACAGCAGCATGACCACAGCAACCCTGGCCTTTATCGGCGCCGGCAACATGGCCGGCAGCATCATCGGCGGACTGATCAGCAACGGCTACGATCCTGACCACATTATTGCCTCCGACCCCGGCCAGGAGGCGCTGCAATCGCTGAAAGAGCGGTTTGGTATAAAGATCGCTGCCGATAACAATGCCGCTGTACTGGAAGCAGACGTCGTCATTCTGGCAGTCAAGCCTCAGGTCATGAAGACGGTGGTTACGGAACTGACGTCAGCACTTCAGACGGCCAAGCCCATGCTGGTTTCCGTTGCCGCCGGCATCACCATCAGTAGCCTCAATGACTGGAGTGGCGGTGAACTGCCCATCATCCGATGCATGCCGAATACCCCGGCGCTGGTTGGCTGCGGCGCCAGTGGCCTGTATGCCAACCCACAGGTATCAGAAGCGCAGAAAACATTGGCAGAGACTGTCATGAATGCTGTCGGTATCAGCCGGTGGCTGGATTCAGAAAGCGCTATTGATGCAGTCACGGCGCTTTCCGGCAGCGGACCGGCCTACTTCTTTCTCCTGATGGAGTCCATGATTAATACCGGCAAACAACTGGGCCTGTCACCAGAGACAGCCACAGCACTGACTTTACAAACAGCGCTCGGCGCAGCGCGTATGGCAACCGAAGGGGATGCCGAGGCTGCCGAACTGCGTCGGCGCGTCACCTCGCCTGGCGGTACCACCGAGCAAGCCATCAATACGTTTGAACAAGGTGAATTTCGTGCACTGGTACAGTCAGCCCTTGAGGCGGCCGAGCAGCGCTCCCGGGAACTGGCCAAACAGGACTGACATTCCCATCATCGTTCACTGTGGATAAGATTTAGGCGGGGCTGTTGCAACTCGCATGCAGCATCCCCATAGTGTGAGAATCCGGACTACTTAAGAGTTACCGATTACATGTCACCATTGACCAGCTCTCTGTCATTCCTGGTGGAAACTGTCGGCAGCCTGTTTGTTATGGCTGTGCTGATCCGCTTTCTGCTGCAACTGGTACGGGCGGATTTCTACAATCCCATCTCCCAGGCCATCGTAAAGGTCACGGGGCCCTTACTGAATCCGCTGCGCCGCTTGATTCCCGGCTTCAAGGGAATGGATGTCGCAGCCCTGATCCTGGCTCTGCTGGTTCAGATTGTGATTGTCTATCTGTTGCTGGGTATTCATGGCTACATTCCCTCGGTGATACCGGTAGGGCAGGTACTCGCGATTTCCATCTTCAAACTGCTGAATACCCTGCTGAATATTTACATGTTCAGCCTGATCATTATTGCCATCGCCAGCTGGGTGGCGCCGGGTAGCTATAACCCGGCACTGACCCTGCTGCATCAGCTGACTGAACCGCTGAGCAACCGCATCCGCCGGGTCATTCCTCCGATGGGCGGACTGGATTTCTCCCTGATGGTCCTCGTTATCCTAATTGTCATGATCAAGAACGCGTTGCCAGCCATCATTCCAGGACTTCCCGGGTTATAAGTTCCCCCGAAATACCTGCGCTGAAAAACCCGTAGCTTTGTCTACGGGTTTTTTATTGCCCATCACTAATCCTGACCAGACAGTTAGCCTTCACCCTGTGTATCACTATATAATCTTGCCCGCTATCTGCTCACGAACAATAACTACGCAGCCTGTCGAAGGGTGAGGGGGATCGCGTCATGGGACAACTGGAATCACAGTTTGACGCCTTTATTGAATGGAAACAGCATCTACTCGCCCAAGTCACCCGCTACCAGTCGTGGCTAGTCCATAATCACCTGCTGACGCCCGAGCTGGATCGCCGTCTCTCACAGGCTAACGAAAGCCTGCGCCGCAAGACCATCACCATCGCCTTTGTCGGTGAATTCTCCCGCGGTAAAACCGAACTGATCAACGCCCTGTTTTTCGGCAACCAGCATGCACGGATGTTGCCCTCCTGTGCCGGTCGCACCACCATGTGTCCAACAGAACTGTTTCATGAGCCGGGAAAACCGACCTCAATCAGGCTGCTTCCGATAACAACCCGACTACAGGCGACGTCTCTCGCAGAACTCCGGCAGGATCAGGAACAGTGGCACGACATTCCGCTGCCAATGGAAAACGCCACAGCACTGGCCGATGCTCTGGCGCGAGTGGCAGAAACCCTTGAAGTCTCCGAAGAAGAAGCCCTGCAGCTGGGATTTGAACCGGAACACCTGCAGTTCAGCAAAGCGGAAAATGGCAGCGTAAAGATCCCTGCGTGGCGACACGCCCTGATCAATATTGACCATCCCCTGCTGAGCAAGGGTATACGCATTCTGGACACGCCGGGACTGAATGCCCTCGGTCTGGAACCGGAACTGACCCTGAACATGTTGCCTTCTGCCGACGCTATCATCTATCTGCTGAGCGCTGATACCGGCGTCACCGCCAGTGATATGGCCATCTGGCAGGATCCGATCCAGGTCATACAGCAGAATCGCCCCACCAACCTGTTTGCTGTATTGAACAAGATTGACCTGCTGGACGATGAACTACTCACCCCAGCCCAGCAGCAGGACATTCGATCCATTATTCTGGATACATCCGCACGCCAGCTTGGGCTTCGAGCCGACGAGATTATCGCCGTCAGTGCCCGTCAGGCGCTGACTGGAAAATTGAAAGGCCATCCAGCACTCGTCGCCAACAGCGGAATAGAAACGCTGGAGCATCTACTCAGTCATGAGCTGATTCATCATCAGGAGCAGGTACTGGACGACTGTGTCGTCAATGATCTGCACCACCTGCTGGACAACAGTCGTCAACTACTGGAAAAACGTCTTCAGGATCTTTATACCCGACAGCGACAGCTCAACGGCAGCCGCAAGGATGATCAGCTACTGGTCGCAGAGCTGACAGAGCAGACGCGCACCCAGTACAACCAGCACCACAAACGGCTGCTGGCGTTAAAATCCAGCCGTCGCCTGGTACAGCAGCAGGGCAGGGCGCTGGTCCGGGCCTGTCGGACAGCCATGTTTCAGGAGCGTGTCAGGAAGGTTCATACACTGCTGCTGAAAAGCCTGACCACCGTTGGTATCAACCAGACCATCACCCGCTTTTTCCTCTATGTGCAGGATGATATTCATCAACTGAGCATTGAGGCGCGTCTGGCAAACCGGCTGGTGCAGTCCATTTATGAACGGCACGTCGACACGGATAGTCATACGCTGCCTCCACCGCTGTTCCTGACCGACGATTACCTGAAAGAACTCAATGCTCTTCAAGATAAAGCGGATCACTTCCGTAAACGACTCAGTACCGTATTAACGGAACAGCATCTGGTGATACGACGCTTTTTCAATACACTGGTACGTGAAGTGATTGCCCTGCATGAACGTATAGAAACCGATGCCAACCAATGGGCAGACCAGGCACTGTTACCACTGACCCAGCACGCACTGGAGCAAAAACAACTGCTGGAGCGGCAGCTGGTACAACTCAAAACCCTGAACCGGGATAACGCCAATCACAAACAGTTACTGGGTAAACTGGATGAGTTCATGGCTGATACTGAACATCAGCTGGTGAAGATTGACCATATTCTGAAAAACACCCGACAGCGGATCAATTCCGCCAAATCCAGCAATGTGGTGGTTCTTCATGAGCGACCGGTGATGGCTTGACCAGGCCATCACTCCACGAATGACATACCAATAATCTGCTACAGGCTATGCTGTATCATCTACCGTGACAGCCTCAAAATACAATGAATACACCCACCGCAATACATCTTGCGGCCGCCCTCTATGCCCTTGTGGTCGGCGGTTTACAGCTGGCCCTCCCTAAAGGAACCCTGCCGCACCGTTACCTTGGCCGCTCCTGGATGGCGGCAATGCTGATAACAGCACTGTCGTCTTTCTGGATAAAGAGCTTCATGCCACTCTGGCTCAGCTTCGGTCCTATTCATATCCTGTCGGTCTGGATCACCATCTGTGTAATCATTTCTACCGTGGCAGCCTGGCAGCACAACATCAAACAGCACAAATACTATGCGGTCGGCGCTTATGTTGGAATTATCGGTGCAGGCATCGGCACACTTGCGCCCGGACGTTATCTAAACCAGTTATTCTTTGGCGGCTAGACCCGCTTCGTCGGTTCCTTTTGACTTTCCAGACTTACAATAATTCGAACAAATCCGGCATGACAAATGTTACCACCAAACAGCCTGAGTGCACCTCCTGGCAGTCTACATGACAATTCCGTGAGACATAAACACCGCGCAGGCTTCATTTGGCCAATACACTGTTGGATAAGCACACATCAACAGCTTCAACACATGCCTTTTATTCAATCATTAGCGGAAAAAGTCCTTGAGGCTAAAAAAAACCAAACCTGTTTTTTTTAATTCATTTATTTCATATCGTGTTGGATATGAGAAATAACTACCTTCTTTATGATTATGCGATTTAATCAAAGAATCCCTATCTATCCAAGCATGGATAACTGTCTTAAATACTTGTGGAAATCTGGAAAATATCTTTCGTTCCAGTTCAATAATAGAGCTGCCCGACACATTGAGAATCTCTACTTGATAAATAATTGGTCCGGCATCAACTCTGGTATCATCCACCCAGTGCGCTGAAATGCCAAATTTCCCACCATTAAATAAAAAGCTATAAAAAACAGGAAACAAGCCGCGACATTTAGGCAAGTAGGATGGATGAAAGTTAATAACACCTATTTTAGCTGAGTCGATTAGCGGCTGAGTTAGTATCTGATCAAAATAAAATATTGTAATTATATCTATATCTTTCTCCCTAATTAGAGCAGCAATATTATCAGCATTAACATTGTTAGTTCTGATGACTGGTATCGAAAACCTCTCACAAATCTCTTCAACAGAAATCATGCTATTTTTTTTAACGATTCTTGCCAAACGACGAATTATAGAAGGCCAACAAAAACTAACAAACAAATATCCTGTAAAAGCAAGCCCCCTCTTTGTTAGATTAGTAGCAAGCTGCTTTACGAAACCGCCATTCTTTTCATTATAAACATTGCTCAAGATAACAAGCTTTATAGAGGCATGATGTTCCCGTATTGCTCTAATCACTGCCATTCGCGTAGATATACTTTCTACATTACACAAGGCCAAATTCATTATTTTCCAACCTCTACAATCGGACTATTTATATACTCAAGTATATTTTCAATTAAAACTCGATTACCCGGAGGGTGAAAATTAAAAGCCTGGATGGCTTGTACAAGCATTGCATAGCATGGATTGTTTAAGTAGTTTATTCCACCAACAAAACTAACAATCTTATTAACAGTGTCGATAATACTTTTTTGAAGACAGTACCGGCACAGAAAAACCTTACCAAGCAATATTTTTTTATTCTCAAAAGAGTCAGTTGCTATTGCAGCAAGCAACATTGCGGATGACTCAAGTTTTGAGTAAATCAGCACAGCATTATTCTGAGGTATTAATGTTAATTTATTCACTTTTTCCAACAGGCCGTATGCCATACCTAGATATGACGCACAAAGTAACATCTCAAACCATATATACCCTGTCGCACTAACATCATCAACGGTCCCCACATCAAGACGTGATAACATTTCTTTCGGTACATAGACATTTTCCAATACGATTGATTCACTTTGACTAGCTTGAAAGAAAGGCGCTTTCCAATAAGACCTTACCGACAATCCTTTTACATTCTTGTGAAGGATCACCACAAACAGCTCAGACTTATTACCTTTATCGATTTTTACACTTGCACTTAATATGTCCATTTCATAGGCAAGACTACAAGGCTCCTTTATTCCGCTAATCAAATAACCCTTTTCATGGGGGGTCGCAAAAATGCTACTATCAAGCACATCAGAAAAGGGAACTCCTTCACAAAAAGCAGATGCCACTAACAATTTATTTTTTGCAATATCTTTCAGCAACAGTTGTTCCAGGCATTCTGGTTTATATTTCACCATTTCCTGAAGAGTTGCTACCGAAAAGTGATGCATACAACTGGCAATTGCCAGCGATGGAGACAGTGCTCCAGATGCAATTTGTACTAAGACACTATCCATAGCTGACAATCCAAGTCCGCCATAACATTCATTAATGAGTAGATTGCCTCCTCCTGCAGCTTTGAATAGTTTTATCACATTACTGTCTGCGGATTCGTTTATCATGAAATCATTATTTTCCAGTGCCCCTCTTAACCCTCCAAATGTTTTATCAAAACAATTCACCGCTTCTCTATAATACGTCATAGCAACACTCCTATATTATTTGAATAACTGATCTAACATTTTTTGAACATTGTCTTTCAGAATCGACGCTGCCAATGGTTCAACCATTTCTTCAAGAGTAGGTATATCAATAGAAAATCTCGCTTCAAACGTTAATTCACATTCGAAAGCAGAAATAGGCTTTACAAACCAATAACCAGAAAAATCATCAAGATCACCTTCTACTTGCGAAAAGCTAATCCTGAATTCTTCAGGTTCAAACACATCGTTCTCTACCCATAAGAGAATGCCTTCTTTAAAATACACCATCCACTTTGATTGTTTTTCACACGCTGAAAGCTCTTCAATATCAATAGAAATAACGTCATCACACAGCTTTTCAAAGTTTTTGAAATCACTGATCTTTTCAAATACTATTGCTGCATCTTGATAAATAAGTTTTGATAGCCTGACATTTCTCATAGGTTCTATTCTCCGCATCACTACAGTCTTTTAAAAGCAAATTCACATGCTTCATAGATCCATTCGACCTCTCTTGAGGACATTAATGCGGAAGGTGTTAGGCGGATGGTACCGGTATTACCTAACGTAAAGTTGGCCAATAATTTTGCCTTCAACAAATTGATGAGTAATTGGCCAGCTTTTTCCGGACTTTTTGAATCAATTCCTATCAGTAAACCACGACCTCGAATATCAATATCGTATCGACTCGCCAAGTCTCTAAGCGTAGGGATAATCGTTTCACCCAGGGACCTGGATTTTCTATAAATTTCTTCATTCTGCAAGACATCCAGTGTACTCATAGCTGCCGCCAGCGCTACAGGAGAGCCACCAAATGTACTGCTATGTAAAATAAAATCATTATTAAGAGGAGCAAACGCTTCTGTTGTTGCGGCAAGAGCAGCACAAGGAATAACACCTCCACTTAGACCTTTTCCAATCAGCAGAACATCAGGCTTTACTCCATAGCGCTCGATATCCCAGTTGTACCCTGTTCTGGCCAATCCTGTTTGAATTTCATCAACGATCAGTAAACCGCGGCATTTATCACATAATTCCTTGGCTGCCGTTACAAATTCCTGATCCAGTGAATATACTCCACCTTCACCTTGAATTGTCTCCAGAATCACTGCCGTTTTCCTTGAGCAAAAACTCTCTTTCAATGCTTTGATATTATTACGCTCAACGAAAATCACATCATCCATGAGTGGCATAAACGGTTTCCGGAACACATCCCGAGAGGTCACACTCAGTGCTCCCAGTGTTTTTCCATGGTATCCACCCGTTATTGCAATAATCTTCTGGCAGCCATTGGCCCGTGCCAACTTAAGCCCCAGCTCTACAGATTCAGCACCTGAATTTGTAAAAAATGCATACTGTAGAGGATCCGGGCAAAATTTGATCAGCTTTTCACTGGCCTGTGACAACGTTTCATTTAACAGAATCCGACTGCTCATCGGTAATGCATTGAGCTGTTCGGCAACCTTACAAACAACCGCAGGATGACGGTGCCCAAGTATAAAAACTCCATAACCACCACAATCAAGATACTTATTACCTTCCTGGTCATAAATGATGCATCCTTCTGCTGTATGTTCGATTGGGAGGTGTATTATTCTGGCAAAACGCGCTCTCGAAACATTACTATATTGGGCAATCTTATCGATGAGCTGGTAATAAGTCTGGTTCATATATGCAAACGACTCTTATACAAACGACTTCCTGATTACCACTGTGGCTCAGCCAGCTTGAGAAGCCTTGCTGGCATGGGGCAGGTTCGCGCAGCCATGTAACCCAGCCTTGATACCATCGCCTTCAAATCAAAGCGCCGGTTAAATCGATAACAGT
>NZ_JAEVHF010000029.1 GCF_018263925.1 Kistimonas asteriae | reverse complement strand
AATTCCACAAGGCTCATGCCTTTCTGAAACTGGATTTTGTTCCTGGCCATGACACGTCTCCTAACCCAAGGAAAACCAGTGTCGTAAGTTTAGACGGGAGAATGGCTTATGTTAGGTGGTAATCAGGTGGCTCTTTGTAGCTTGCTGGTTACATGACGCGTGTAAAAAGTATTTATGAGATGGTTTCTAGTAACCTTAAGTTGTAGTAAAACGGTAAATAGATTAAATGATTATATGTTTTTTAGGGCCGGATGGTTCTGGTAAAACAACGATAACTAATAGTGTTGTCGATAAAGTTAAGTGTGAATTTAATGGTTGTCAGAGGTATCACTTACGTACTTATTTTGGACTAAAGAAAAAAACAGTATTTACTGTAACTGATCCGCATGGGCAAAAGCCAAGGGGCTGGTTAGTTTCTAATATAAAATTAATATATTTCTTGCTGGACTATTGTTTTGGATTCACCTTTCTTTTAAAAAAAGAGAACTTGATAATTTTTGATAGATTTTATCATGATTTATTGGTTGACCCGAAAAGATATAGGTTTGGTGGAAGCTTTCATTTCGCAAAGTTTTTGAGTAAGTTTGTACCTGAGCCTGACATTTATTTTGTGCTTGTTGCTGATCCAAGTTTAATTCAAAAAAGAAAGAAAGAAGTACCTCTAAATGAAACTGAAAGACAAGTACAGTTATACAAGGCTTTTGCAGAAAATAATAAAAAAGCATTTTTAATTGATACAGGAAATGAAGTCAATCAATCTGTTGATAATGTAATCGAAATTATACTTAAAAGATTAGAATGATAAATCAAGATGCTATTAATAGGCTGTTATGTTATTTTTCCGATAAATACGGAAAAGATAAGCTTGAAAGTCAGAAATTTTTCGTCATCAATAGTTCTGGATTACCAAGATGGTTATTACCTACAGGTTGCAGAAAAAATAGATCAGTAACCTATGAGATATTAAAGCAATGGAAACCATACTCTAGAAAAAGTGAGTTCTTCTGGATTGTCCTAATTAATTTATATCGTTATGGCTTACTGTATTTCATGCCAGGTATACAAAGGTATGTTCTACCTATGAGCAGTACTATTGTGTATACTGTTTATGTCGGCACTCCAGGGGAAAAACAGAAACTAGTTCTTTCTCTTTATAATAAAGATTCTGGTGAGACTAATATTGTTAAAATTGCTATGGGAAGTAAAGCCTATCAAGCAATTGAAAATGAGACCTATGCCTTAAAAAATTTACATAACTCTGTAAATGCACCACGTTTATTAGAAAAAGATTGGAACTGTAAGTGGTTAAGTCAAACATTTGTTTCTGGTAAGTTATGTAAGTCTTATCTTTCACAAGCTCAGCTTGAATGGCTTACTTTATTACCTAAAGGAAAGAGCTTTGACCTTAATTCAGAACTATACACACAACTTCAAAAAGTTATTACTCATACAAGTGAAAAAGAGTATGAACTTATAGGCTCCTCTAAAAAAATTATTTGCGATACTCTCTCTAGAAAGATAATGGTTTTGGACTATATCGTTATACATGGTGACTTCGCACCATGGAATATGAAATTAGAAAAGAGTAATAGACTCTATGTTTTTGACTGGGAGTCCTATGAAAAGCATGGGATTCCACTATATGATCTATGTTACTATTACCTTAATCTTAGTCATCTATTTAGACAGCAAAATTATTCTAGAATACTTTTTGAGTCAGATGTGATTGATCGATATTTAGAAGAACTACATATTAATTCAGCTTATAAAAATGCACTTACAGCATGCGCCCTTTTAAAAATAATTAATAATGCTGTAGAAGACATGCGGCCGGATTTTGCTGAATATATACTAAATCTGAAGCTGGAAAAACTTATTAAATGAATGTTTTGCTATCTGCTTATGCTTGTGAACCAAACAAAGGCTCAGAACCTGGTGTGGGCTGGCACTGGGCTATAGAAATCTCAAAGCTGGGGCATCAAGTAACCGTACTTACTAGATCAAATAATAAGAAAAATATAGAAGATAAATTGGGAGGAATGACTAATAGAAATTTAAATTTTTATTATTATGATTTACCCCGTTGGCTTGCCTTTTGGAAAAAGGGTGGGCGAGGTGTTCACTTATATTACATGCTTTGGC
Source organism: Kistimonas asteriae (assembly GCF_018263925.1). Lineage (GTDB taxonomy): Bacteria > Pseudomonadota > Gammaproteobacteria > Pseudomonadales > Endozoicomonadaceae > Kistimonas > Kistimonas asteriae. The sequence goes on along the minus strand of NZ_JAEVHF010000029.1, from coordinate 22,937 downwards.
AAATTGGAGCCTATTTTGTAGCAAAAAAATTAAATAGAAGGAAGCAATTTGATCTTGTGCATCATATTACGTTCGTAAGTGCAAGACAGCCCTCGTTCATGGGTTTGCTAGGTATGGATTTTATATTTGGTCCTGTAGCCGGTGGTGATACAATTCCCCATAAATTGAGAAATAATTTTTCAATTAAAAATAAAGTTAGAGAAGGTTTGAGAGATTGGATCAATTCGGCTGTTAAGTATGATCCTTTAATGAGATGCACTTTTTCTAGTGCGAAAAAAATAGTTGTTACCAGTGAGCAAACTCTATCAATGATACCGGAAAAATATCATCAAAAATGCTCTATGCAGCTAGCAATTGGTATTGATTCAATTCTTCTTAAAGAAAATAAGAAATCATTTGATAATAGGCAAAAAAAATATTGCAGCCGAGATATAAATTCATCGCTTAAGATTTTATATGTTGGAAGGTTTGATTATCTTAAAGCAATCGATATCGCATTGATGTCATTTGCTGTAGCAATTGAAAACGGGTTGAACGCTACTTTCACATTAGTTGGTGAAGGACCGGAAGAGTCTGAGCTAAAAAAAATATGTAAACAATTAAAAGTCGATCAATGTGTCAATTGGGTTCAATGGTTGCCACAAGACGAATTAAATGATGTGTATAGGGCTCATGATATTTTTTTCTTTCCGAGTTTAAGAGATTCTGGTGGAATGGTGGTATTAGAAGCTCTATCTAATGGTTTACCTGTTATCTGTTTTGACTTAGGAGGCCCAGGAAAAATAGTCGTTCCTGAATGTGGTTATAAAGTTATGAACCATTTAGAAATTTCAGAGGCTGTTCTGGCATTTTCGCAACTTATTGAAAATTTCAAACCATCAAACGAACTTAGTCAATTATGTTACTCGAGAGCTGTTGAGTTTACTTGGTCTAGCTCTGTTCTCAATGTGTATGGTGAGTAATGTTATCAATGACTAATATAGAATTCTATCGTAAGCTCTTTTTAGAGAGTCGTGATAGGCTAGCATTGCTTATTTTGTTCTGCTACCTGTTATTTAATTATGGCTTCATGCAAATCAGGATAGGCATCTTACCAATTGGTGAGATGTTTATTCTTCTCATGATTGTTATTACTCGCTGGCTAACCGTAACCGCTAGATTTTATTTTGTATCTGGCCCATCGATTTTAATGCTCTTCCTATCTTGGTGGTTATTTGTCGCATTGTCTGCCATGTTAGGTTTTTATAAGTATGGCGTTTGGGCTCTCAGAGATGCTAGTCATGTTATAGAAACAATATATATATTAATTGGTTTCTGCTTGTTTGGTAGTTTTTTCTTCATGAATAAGCTTTTTTCATTCTTTCGTTTCTTTATAGTAGTTATAATACTCTATGGATTAACTTATCCAATTTCAGGTTTTTTGAGATTTTTATCACCACACCTTAGTGGTGCATCAGGTCAAAGTGTTTCAATATTTTTTGTGTACACTAATACTGCGATGCTTATGCTTGTATCTGCAGCAAGTATGTTTATTTTTAAATCAGAGGGTTTTTTTGTTTCTAAGTTGAAACTGATTATTGCAGGTTTTTTAATAGCATTCTGCTTAGCTTTCTTCCAGGCTAGGACAATTTATCTACAGATTATTGCACTTTATCTATTTTTATTCATGTTTAGGAGAAGTGAATTTAAAAAAGGTATCTTTGTAATATTATTTGGCCTTCTTGTAATTATACTGTTGCCAATATTAGGTTTTGAAGCTGAAGGGCGTATTGGACAAGTTGTTTCTCTTAAATTTTTATACAACCACTTCATGGCGATTTTTGGTATTGCGAATAGTGGCGTTGAATCAGCTGCCGGAGGGGTTGACCTGCGTATAGGATGGTGGCTTGATATTTATGAGAAATGGTCAGTAGATTTTACCACGATGTTTTTCGGTTTAGGGTTTGGATTGCCTTTGATTGATCATGGTTTAGCAAACGGCGTTGTTGCTAGGGAACCCCATAATTCTTTTATTTCTTTGCTTGCAAGGTTAGGTATCTTTGGAGCATCTTTATGGTGTTTAATACACTGTTTTTTGTTGAAGGTATGGTTTAATCTATTTAAATTTACAAAAATAAATCAATACAAAACAATAAATAATTTTCTTGCAGTTTTTATGATTTATTTTGTTTTTGTTTGTGTTTTTGCAATCGGTGAAGATTCGTTTGAAAAACCTTTTAATGCTATTCCTTATTATTTGCTCTGGGGAGGGGTTATTAGAATGGAATGGTATCGTAGGAAATCAATTTTCGAGGAGGTAGTAAGGAGTGCGGAATCCAAAAATTTTAATGGTACACAACAGATATCAAGTGCATGGCGGTGAAGATGTAGTTTTTGAGAATGAAAAGAATCTTTTAGCTTTTAATTCTTTTTCGGTTTCAGAATATGTTGTGACAAATACTTCAATTAATGGCTTCTTAGATCAGGTAAAAACATTAAAAGATGTTAAATTCTCAGAACAACAAAGAAGAATTATTTCAGAAAGGGTTTCACTATTAAATCCTTGTTTGATTCATGCTCACAATATTTTCCCGCTTCTAACCCCTTCAATATTTCATGCGTGTCAGGATGCTGGTGTTCCTGTTGTTTATACTCTGCATAACTTCAGAAACCTATGCCCAACTGCTACTTTGATGGATGATGGAAAAATCTGTGAACGTAGCTTGCAAGCGAGTAGTTGGTGGACTGTTCCCAAGCGAGTTTATCGAAATTCTTTGATTGGAACTGCAGCATTGGCTTATATGGTTGACTACCATAAAAGCAAAGGAACGTGGCAAACGCATGTTGATCGTTATATTGCCTTAACTGAATTTGCCAAAGCAAAATTTATTGCTGGAGGTTTCCCTGCGGATAAGATTTCAGTTAAGCCAAACTTTATTGAAGATCCTCAAAAGGGTAATAAAATAATAGAGAAAAAAGGTGGCTATGCAGTTTTTGTTGGACGACTTAGTGAAGAGAAGGGGCTTAGTATTCTTTTAGAAGCATGGAAGGCTATTAATTATCCTTTGAAGATCATTGGTGATGGTCCAATGAAATCTTTTGTTGAAAAGCAATCTGCCAATAACTTAAATATCCAGTTTTTAGGATTTCAAAATACAAGTACTATTTTTTATTTATTGCAAAATGCTGACTTTATGATTATGCCTTCAACGTGGTATGAGACTTTTGGTCTGGTGATGATTGAGGCTTTTGCAAATGGAACTCCCGCATTAGTTTCGAACATTGGAAGTATGGCCGAAATCGTATCTGATGGTAAAACCGGTTTGCATTTTGAAGTAGGTAACCCTGATTCTCTGGCTGAAAAAGCAGAATATCTGATTCTGCATCCGAAAATAACTCGGGAGATGGGAGTTAATTCTCGACAAGAGTACCTTCAAAAGTATACGCCAGAAATAAATATTGAAATATTGCTCGACATATACCGTCAGACTATTCGAGTTAAAAAAGGCGTATGCCCTTTTTAGTTATGAATGGTGCTTTGGGATTTTATTTTTAAGAGTTGCTTGTGGAAAATTTCCGTCTTAATGTTTTGAAAATGCGTGTTTGTCTGACGGATATGCACGCTGTTCTTTCTCAGATCGATAATTGGTGTTCGGTTAATGAAGGACGTTATATTTGTGTCTCCAATGTTCATATGTGTATGGAAACCTTTGATTATGAAGAGTTTTGCAAGGTTGTAAATAATGCTGATATGGTGGTTCCTGATGGTAAGCCATTAGTATGGGCTCAAATGTTATTAGGTCATAAGAAAGCACGGCAGATTCGTGGCCAAGACTTAACCATGGCGCTTTGTAAGGCCGCTCCTGAAAAAAATCTCAAAGTCGGTTTTTATGGTGGAACACCCGAAACGCTTTTTGTTATGAAAAAGTGTCTATCTGAGCAGTTTTTTGGGTTGGATATTGCTTATGACTTTTCTCCGCCATTTCGACCGCTAACACCGTTAGAAGATGAGGAAGTAATCAAATCCATTAATGATTCTGGTGTCCAAATACTTTTTGTGGGTATTGGTTGTCCAAAACAGGAATGCTGGATGGCGGAACACAAAGACCGGCTAAATTGTGTTATGCTCGGTGTCGGTGCTGCCTTTGATTTTATTGCGGGTAATAAAAAACATGCTCCTCGCTGGATGCAAAGCATTGGAATGGAGTGGCTGTTTCGTTTGCTAAGCGAGCCTAATCGTTTGTGGAAGCGCTACATGAAACAAAATCCACGTTTTCTCTGGTACTTCACACAACAGTTGTTAGGCCGTAAGTTTTAGTTTCCTTAATGCACAAGACCTGTGTAGAAGCTATCTCAAAGCTCCGATTGAAAAGCGACTATGCTCTTTCATGTGTATTTAGTGGTATCTGTCATGAAAGAGCTAACCGATGCCCAGTAGGAGCGCTTTGCTTACTTCTTTCACCGAAAAGACATTTAACTAGGCGGAAATGGAAGATCTAGGCAACCCGAAAGACAGTTCTTGAGGAGATTCTCTGGATTTTACGGACAGGTACCCAGTGGTACGACTTGCTAGATGTTCTCCTCTTACCAAACCTGTCATCGCAACCATACGATGAGGAAAAGGCAGGTGCTGATCTGCCAGATGGACGAGCAATACACGTTTGTCGGCAATAAAGTAAACCAGTGTTGATTGCTCTATGTTTAGGGGCCACGTTATCAGAACGTGATTGCTCATGTGTTCGGTAGTAGGACAAAAGCAACGTTGAATAGGCTGATAGCACTGATCAAATACTAGAAGTTCAGGTTTTACTGTACCGATGACTGGCATCCATACAGTACTGAACTGTCGCAAGATAGCCGTGTTGTCAGCAAGCAGTTTACCCAGAGTATTGAAAGACACAATCTGACGCTGTGCAAGTGGATCAATCGGTTGAATCGAAAGACTATCTGCTTCTTACGTTCAGAGGAGCTACACGACAAAGTTATCTGAGAGTTCAACTTCATAATGTGGTATAAACCTATTTGAAGCTTGAGCGACAAGTGTGATGGTTCTTGTCAATTTTTCTACTGGTGCTTTAGCTGGTAAAATGACAAGCTAGTTCTTGTGTTGCAGTCGGGATACAAAAGTCATTACATGCCCACATCATTTTTATCAGGCAAAAGCCGTTTGCCACTGACACTGCTGATATTGTTTGATTTGGTTATCGCTGTACTGAGTGCTTTGGTGGCAGAATTTGTGCGATTTGGGCACCTTAATGATCGATTACCATTTGATCTTATAACTATACAGGCATTACTGGCAGTAATACTTGCACTAATATGCGGAGTATATACCCCCTGGCGTGGACGCCCATTGGCTGAGCGACTTGGTGCTGTGCTGTTGGCGTGGTCACTTTCTTTTGCCTGCATCATTGGTTATCTCTTTCTGACAAAAACGACAGCAGATCACTCCCGGCTATGGTTCGCTCTATGGATTGGAGTTGCGCTTTTTACGGCAGTGAATGGTCGTTTCGTCCTGTATCGTTTACTGATGTCGTTAAGGCGGCAGGGGCGTAATACGCGCAGTGTGCTGGTAATTGGCAACGGCTCAAATTTTCAGCAGGTATGCAGGGATTTTGCTGAAGGTAATTCATTCGGGTATCGACTGGCTGCAATCATTAAGCACACAGATAATGAGCAGACATGTTCAGGCTTGGAAAAAATTCTGACCGAAGGTAAATCTTACGACGAATGTTGGCTTTGTCTGCCTCTTGAACAAAGTGATCTGGTCCAGCCTGTTATGTATGCGATACGCCATCGCACAATGGATATTCGTTATATGCCGGGTATGCGTGATATGCCGCTTCTGAACCATAATGTGACGATGATTGGCGGGTTTTATTCTCTGGATATAAGCTGCTCGCCTATGGATGGTGCAAATCGTATTGTGAAGCGGATGGAGGATCTGCTGATCGGCAGTATGATTCTGCTTCTGATAGTACCAGTTTTGTTGATTGTAGCTCTCGCGGTCAAGTTGTCGTCTCCAGGCCCCATCCTGTTCAAGCAGTTTCGCCATGGTGCTGATGGCAAACGGATAAAGGTCTACAAGTTTCGAAGTATGTCAGTTCATCAGGAAGAGAACGGCACAGTGACTCAGGCAGCTAAAGGTGACTCTCGCGTGACGCGTGTTGGGGCTTTTCTACGCAGAACGAGCCTTGATGAATTGCCGCAGTTTTTTAATGTGCTGCAGGGGAGAATGTCGATTGTCGGGCCAAGGCCTCATGCGCTGGCGCATAATGAATACTATAAAGACTTGGTTGAGTCTTATATGAAAAGGCACAAGGTCAAACCGGGTATCACAGGTTTGGCGCAGGTTCGTGGTTACCGTGGTGAAACCGATACGCTAGATAAAATGCAAAAACGCGTTGAGTGTGATCTGGAATATATTAACAACTGGTCAATGTGGCTGGATCTTCGGATTATTATCTGGACGGTTTTCAAAGGATTTGTGAACCGCAATGCCTACTAGCTTCTGCTGGTAAAAAATCAGAAACATTGCTTACGGGTTGCTCCGGTAAGCAAATCAATCGAAATACCAGTTCACGCCAAATACGAAAAGCGTAGTTGTTATCAGGCCACCAAAAGTATTCCAGAACAGGCATGATATAGTGGTGATTTCCACGCGCAGTTCGCTGCTGACCTTGTCGACCATGCTGTTAAGTTCGGTATGATTTCGGTTGATTTTGGTATTGAGCTGCATCATCTGATTGTTCCGGTCATCGTAATGCCTGTCCATCTGCAGCTGTGATTAAAGTGATTTCGTTCATAATCAGAGGATCCTCCCGCGTAGCAACGTGCTGAGGGTCAAGCGCCTTGTCGATACGGTGCGCCAGTTCTTCACTAGTGCCAATGTGTTTTAATGCGTGAACAATGTGCTTCCTCATACGCCCTCCGTTTCATGGTTCTGGCATAACAGTACGGACACTCACTCCGTCAAGAGTCGACTGATAACAGTAGGTTGCCTTGCAAACTGTCAAAACAGTGGCTAGCTTAAGACTGTAAATAAGACACAAGTCTTGTTTTCCCCTGAAGGTTATTAAAGGAATGATACCTATGACACGCAATATCATTGCCGCTTTGCTCGTTTCTATTCTTAGCTTCAGTTCTCTTGCATTTGCTGAAGGCAAATCCAGCAAGATCAACATCAATACAGCCAGCGCCAAGGTGCTGGATAAAGAGCTCAAGTATGTAGGCGAAACTATCGCCAAGCGGATTGTTGAATACCGCAAGAAGCATGGTAACTTCACCAGTATTGAAGAGTTGAGCAATGTCAGAGGTATTGGTAAGAAAGTTGTGGAAGCCAATAAAAAGAACGTTGTTGCTCAGTAGCACCTTATATCGTAGATAAAAAGGGCTTCAAGATCGGAAGCCCTTTTTATTCGGCCGGTTTTGGGAAAGCTGTTCTTTGCTCTGTTAGTGCTTCAGAACATGCTCTTTCAGCTGATTGATCCTGTCCCGGACAGCCGCGGCTTCTTCAAATTCAAGATTTTTTGCATGCTCGAACATTTGCTGCTCCAGTGCCTTTAACTCCTTAGCCATCTGTTTCGGATCCATTGCGCTTGTATCCATGCGCTGGTCAGGCGGTACTTCAGCCGCTTTACGGGTTTGTTTGGTACGTCGCCCAGGGATTGCGCCTTCCATGATGTCCGCAATCTGCTTGGTGACACCTTTGGGCGTGATATTGTGTTCCTTGTTGAAGGCCTGCTGTTTTTCCCGGCGTCGATCAGTTTCTTCCATTGCGCGCTGCATCGAGCCCGTAATGCGATCGGCATAGAGGATCGCTTTACCGTTAAGGTTGCGGGCAGCGCGGCCTATGGTCTGAATCAGGGAGCGGTCTGAGCGCAGGAAGCCTTCTTTGTCAGCATCCAGAATCGCAACAAGCGACACCTCAGGCATATCCAGCCCTTCCCGAAGCAAGTTAATACCCACTAGGACATCAAAGGCGCCGATGCGCAAATCGCGAATGATCTCAACCCGTTCGACAGTATCAATGTCTGAGTGCAGGTAGCGAACCCTGACGCCCTGTTCAGACAAATATTCTGTCAGGTCTTCTGCCATGCGTTTGGTCAGAACGGTGATCAGAATTCGGTCACCCTGGGCAGTACGCTTGTTAATTTCAGACAGTACATCATCGACTTGGGTTGTGGCTGGGCGTACTTCAATCTCAGGGTCGATCAGGCCTGTGGGGCGAACCACCTGGTCAACGACTTGATCCTGGTGTTCTTTTTCATAGGGGCCGGGCGTTGCAGACACAAAAATGGTTTGTGGTCGCTTGCTTTCCCACTCTTCAAATTTCATGGGGCGGTTGTCGAGCGCGGAGGGCAGGCGGAAACCATATTCGACCAGCGTCTCCTTTCGTGAGCGGTCACCCCGGTACATCCCGCCGATTTGTGGCACTGTGACATGTGACTCATCGAGAACCAGCAAAGCATTATCAGGCAGATAATCAAATAGTGTGGGTGGGGGTTCACCCGGCCCACGGCCTGAGAGATAGCGTGAATAGTTTTCAACACCCGTGCAGTAACCCAGTTCCACCATCATTTCGATATCAAAGCGGGTGCGTTGTTCCAGGCGCTGTGCTTCTACCAGCTTGTCGTTTTCTCTTAATACCTGTAACCGCTCTTCCAGTTCCACTTTGATGAAATCAATGGCATCAATAATAGTTTGCCGGGGAGTGACGTAATGGGATTTGGGAAAAACGGTCACCCGTGGAACGCGACGCAGAACTTCTCCGGTTAATGGATCAAACCAGCTGATGTTTTCCAGTTCATCATCAAACAACTCTAGCCGTATGGCCTCTTTTTCCGAATCCGCAGGGAAAACATCAATGACATCGCCGCGTACCCGGTAAGTGGCTCGCTTCAGCTCCATATCGTTGCGGGTGTATTGCAGCTCGGCCAGGCGGCGCAGTACCTGTCGCTGATCAATGGTGTCACCACGGCTCAGGTGTAGCACCATTTTGAAATATGACTCCGGGTCACCCAGACCATAAATGGCCGACACCGTTGCAACGATGATCGCGTCATCCCGCTCCATAAGCGCTTTTGTGGCAGAAAGGCGCATCTGTTCAATGTGATCGTTTATTGAGGCATCTTTTTCAATAAAGGTGTCGGAGGAGGGGACGTAGGCTTCCGGCTGATAATAATCGTAGTAAGAGACAAAATACTCGACGGCGTTATTGGGAAAGAACTCCCGAAATTCACCATAAAGCTGTGCTGCCAGGGTCTTGTTGGGCGCCATGATCAGGGTCGGGCGCTGCAGGTTCTGGATGACATTGGCAATGGTGAAGGTCTTGCCGGAACCGGTCACCCCCAGCAGGGTCTGGCAGGCCAGGCCGCTGTCAGCGCCGGCGGTCAGTTTGCGGATGGCGTCCGGCTGGTCGCCGGCGGGCTGGAAATCGGAGACTACCTGGAATCGTGGGCCCATGGGTTCCTGCTATCCTGTGGATCATGTAGTATTGCGTCGTATGACAAGTTAGTGTGCCAATTCCTTATACAACAGGCCAGTCTGCCTGGCCGGAAGCCCCCGATCCCGGGTGAAACGCTTCCCGAAATAAAGAGGATATCAGCTTGGACCAGCAACTTTCCCGTAGAGTTCAGAGTATCAAACCTTCCCCGACCCTGGCGGTGACCACTCGGGCGGCGGAACTCCGTGCGGCAGGAAAGGACATTATTGGCCTTGGCGCCGGCGAACCGGACTTCGATACACCGGATCATATCAAGGAAGCGGCCATCAAGGCGATTCATGATGGCAAGACCAAGTATACCGCGGTAGATGGTACGCCGGAGCTGAAGCAGGCGGTCATTGACAAGTTTGCGCGGGATAATGGCTTCAATTATGAGCCGGGTCAGATCCTGGTTTCCAGCGGCGGCAAGCAGAGTTTCTTTAACTTGGCTCTGGCATTGCTGAATCCCGGTGATGAGGTTGTCATTCCAGCGCCTTACTGGGTCTCTTATCCCGATATGGTGGCTATTGCGGAAGGTGTGCCGGTGGTTGTGGAAACCACCCAGGCGACTCGTTTCAAGATGACCGCCGAGCAGTTGGATAATGCGATTACCGATAACACCCGGTTGGTGGTCATTAACAGTCCGTCCAACCCAACCGGCACGGCTTACAGTGCCGATGAATTGAAAGCACTGGCAGAAGTCCTGCTGAAGTACCCCCATGTGATGGTCGCAACCGATGATATGTATGAACATATCCTTTGGCCGGGACAGAGCTTCGTTAACATCCTGAATGTCTGTCCGGAATTGTATGACCGAACGATTGTGTTAAATGGTGTTTCCAAAGCCTACTCCATGACGGGGTGGCGTATTGGTTATGCCGGTGGTCCTAAAGCCTTGATTGCCAGTATGAAGAAGATACAGTCCCAGAGTACGTCAAACCCGTGCTCCATTGCCCAGGCGGCAGCGGTTGCAGCGTTGGCCGGCCCTCAGGACTGTGTTACGACAATGGTTCAGGCCTTCAAGCAGCGTCATGATCATGTGGTAGCGCGCCTTAACCGCCTGCCGGGTGTTGAGGCTATTACCGCCGATGGCACGTTCTATAGTTTTCCTGACTTTTCCGGTGTGATTGCCGCAAAGGGCTATGCGTCTGATCTGGATCTGGCTGAAGCCCTTCTTGAGGCCGGTGTTGCCATGGTGCCGGGCTCAGCATTCGGTGCGTCAGGTCACATGCGTTTGTCGTTTGCGACTAGTCTGGAAGCGCTGAATAAGGCACTGGATCGCTTGGAAATCGCAGTCGCCTGATAAAGTTTTGAATGTAAGGCCTGTGATTGCGGTGCAGTTGCAGGCCTTTTTTATTGGGTGCGGTATAACGCAATAAAATAGCCCGGAAAACCGGTTGACCTCATCTGGGACGATCAGTACCATACGCCTGCATCGACTGATCCCCGATAGCTCAGTTGGTAGAGCAAATGACTGTTAATCATTGGGTCGCTGGTTCGAGTCCAGCTCGGGGAGCCATCAAAACGATGGCGTGATCAGTTGCAATTAACCGGAAGCGAAAGCATCCGGTTTTTTTGTCCGACAGTTTTACTGTGTTGATGACGGTAGCAGGCGGTTAGCTCAGCTGGTTAGAGCGCAACGTTGACATCGTTGAGGTCGCTGGTTCGATTCCAGTATCGCCTACCATTTTCAAGGCTTCGAAGAAGCACGCTGCAGTAAAAAAGTCCGACAAACTATTGAGTTTTAGTGCTGTGTGAGTATCATGCGGCGCATCTGAAGGCGGTTAGCTCAGCTGGTTAGAGCGCAACGTTGACATCGTTGAGGTCGCTGGTTCGATTCCAGTACCGCCTACCAATTTTGCCGTTATCGGCCGTGCCTTGTGCATACAACGTTTTTATAGGCGGTTAGCTCAGCTGGTTAGAGCGCAACGTTGACATCGTTGAGGTCGCTGGTTCGATTCCAGTACCGCCTACCATCATCAAAAAGGGATCTGCATTGCAGATCCCTTTTTTGTTATGCGTGATAAAGCGTGGAATGAGCAGGAAACCTGAGGCTTCCTGCTCATTGACGCATCATGTGGTCAGTGATCAATTCTCGATAACATAGCAGGGCTCATAATGGCTGCCTGGTAGTTTCATCCGGTGCTGAGCAACGAATGAGCTGAGCAGTTCATCAATACGCTGCATCAGTTCCGGTTCGCCGGACAGCCGGAAAGGACCATGCTGCTGAATGGTTTGGATGCCGCTTTCCTTGATATTGCCCGCCACAATACCAGACATTGCACGACGCAGGTTGGCAGCCAGTTCACTGGGTGGCATATCGTGTGCCAGCGTCAAAGCGGCCATGGATTCGTGGGTCGGCTCGAAAGTCTCCTGGAACAAACGCTCAATGGTCAATTCCCAGTTGAAGTAGTAGGCATCCTTGCTGGCCCGGCGGAAGCGGGTGACTTTATCCAGACCGCTTTTCATGGCTTCGGCGACAGCCGCAGGATCATCAATAATGATCTCATAGAGTGCCTGTGCTTCTTTGCCCAGTGTCGCACCAATGAATTCATCAATGCGCTGGAAGTATTCTTCTGAGCTTTTCGGGCCGGTAAAGACCAGGGGGAAGGGGATTTGCCGGTTCTTGTCATGCAGCATCACGCCAAGAATATAAAGAATCTCCTCGGCGGTGCCCGGGCCGCCCGGGAAAACGACAATGCCATGCCCGAGTCGGACAAACGCTTCCAGTCGTTTTTCAATGTCTGGCATGATCACTAGTTCATTAACGATCGGATTCGGACTTTCGGCGGCAATAATGCCGGGTTCCGTCAGGCCGATGAAGCGACCTTTACTGATGCGTTGTTTAGCATGACCAATGTAAGCCCCTTTCATCGGGCCTTTCATAGCGCCGGGGCCGCAGCCGGTGCAGATATCCAGGCCGCGCAGGCCCATCTGATAGCCGACCACTTTGGTGTAAAGGTACTCTTCACGGCCAATGGAGTGACCGCCCCAGCAGACGACAATGTTTGGAGGCTGCTTGGGGATGAATGCGCGGGCATGGCGCAGGATTTCGAAGACCAGGTTGGTGACGTCCCGGGGTTCATTGAGCTCGAAGAGTCCCTGCTCCTCCATCTCGCTGAAAACGTAAAGGATGTCGCGCAATACGGAAAACAGGTTCTCTTTGACGCCGAGAATCAGCTTCTTGTTAACAAACGCACAGGCTGGTGCGTTGAGCAATTCCAGTTTGAGCCCGCGGGGTTCCTGGATGATTCGGATGTCGAAGTCTTCATGCTCCGCCATCAGTTCGTGGGCGTTATCTTTTTCTGACTCACAGTTCAGTACCGCCAGTGCACACTGACGGAACAGGGTGTAAAGCCCCGTTTTACTGGTGTCCTGAAGTTTGCTGACCTCATGGCTGGACAGCACATTCATGGACCCGGTGGGGTTGACGATTGTGGTTACAGTATCGCAATGACCCATGCACATCTCCCTCTGCATGTGAGCGTAAACTCTGAAAGAACGAATGATTACGAGTGGTGTTCTGACCGGCAGGTAATGAAAAAGTTGCCGGTTATCAGGTTCAGTATAGTGAATACGCCTGAATGTCAGTAATGGCGTATAAATCTGTTATATCCCCGTGAGGTGGTCTCTGTCCAGTTTGATCGGCTGCAAAATGTTACCGGTTGTTGCCGGAGGGAAAAGGCGCTTGCAATTTGTCGGGAGGATTACAACAATCGGCTCAGGCACGGGCGGTTATGCCGTCTGCCTGTACCCTGAAAGCAGTAAGTCAAAACAAGAATCGATAAAAAACGCGTATCGACTGGGAGGGTTGGCATGACCGAAGAGCAGGTCGTAATTGTGGATGATGAAAACCAGGTGACTGGCTCAGCACCTCGGTCGATTATGCGGCGCGATGGCCTGTGCCATCGGGCGACGTTTATCTTTGTCTTTGATTCGGACGGTTATCTGTATATTCAGAAACGGACGCTGAGCAAGGATGTCTATCCCGGTTATTATGACCTCGCTGCCGGTGGAGTGGTGGCCGAAGGGGAAGACTATGACACGGCGGCGGCTCGCGAGTTGTCGGAAGAGTTGGGTATCAACGATGTGCCACTGTCGCCCCGGTTTCATTTCTATTACCACTCCGATGAGTGCCGGCTGTGGGGCAAGGTCTTCACCTGTGTCTATGATGGCTTGCTGACTTTGCAGGAAGAGGAAGTGGCAGGCGTGATCCGGGAGAAGCCGGAAGTCGTGTTGGCTGAACCTGAGAAATACCCTTATACACCGGATACGCTGGTCGCCTTGGAGCGGCTGATCCATTTAGAGAACGACGAGAACACCTCGGAACAGGAGTAAGTGCCAGTATGTTCACCGGAATCGTGCAGGGCCGCATGTCGGTCGCAGCGGTTGACAGTAAACCGGATTTCTCAACGCTGACGATTCAGATGGAGCCTTCCTTAATGGAGGGGTTAAAAACGGGCGCCAGTATCGCAGTAAACGGCGTCTGCCTTACGGTGACGGCGTTTGACAGTGGTCAGGTATTGTTCGATGTGATGAAGGAAACGCTGCGTGTAACTAACCTGGTGGATGTTCGACCAGGGTCGTTTGTGAATGTAGAACGCGCAGCGCGCTTTTCCGATGAGATTGGCGGGCATCTGCTTTCAGGTCATGTTCATGACACAGTCCGTGTAAAAGAGGTGATTCGTGAACCTGAGAATACAACAATCCTGTTTACGGTAGATCCTCGCTGGCGGGATTATCTGATGCCGAAAGGCTATGTTGCGCTGAATGGTGCCAGCCTGACGCTGGGAGAAACCGTAACGGATGATGAATTCCGGGTACACCTGATTCCGGAAACCCTTCGTTTAACGACGTTTGCAACGGTAGAGGCGGGCGATAAGGTGAACCTTGAAATCGACAGTCAGACTCAGGCTGTTGTCGATACGGTGAAGCGCTGTCTCGGAGATCAGGGATTTGTGCAGCGATTGCTCTCTAAATAAGTAGCCTGCTGTTGTTATGACTGGGGGCGATGAGTCGTCTGTCTTTATTGGGTTTGACGGTTAAAAACGGTCAAATCGACTGCATATAGCGCTTGGTAATACAGTGATTGCTAAACGGTATGACAGATAATGGACGCCAGATCAGGCAGGCACTATAAATTAAGGTAGCTCACTACAGTGTCCAAGCGTGGGTTGCCTACGCTGCTGAAGCTAAAGCAAGAAAGAAAGCCGCTCAACCTGCATATATGGGTTCCGCGGCTTTTCTCTTTATGTCTATAAAGTCACCACCACGTTAAATATAAGCCGTGCTTTGCGCAGCCTCAGATCCCACACTGAAAAGCTTTCGCCCAGCAGGCCTAAATAAATTTTCCTTAGTCTACGTTGGCGCAATATAGAGTTTTCAAAGGTAGTCAACAGTTATGGTCTATCTAGCTACCCATGAAGTTGGTTTCGATGATGTAGCCATTGGTTTCCCTTTTTTGGGGGATTGTATGGGGGTGGTTGTGGTGGGCTCCGAGGGATTATGTGGGTGGCATGTAATGCCTGGCCACTCGGGCAGAACCTTTCAATTTCTTTCTTTTATTAATTCACACGTCAGCGCTGCATTTACACATTTGTATTTTAATTTTAATTCGGCGAGGAGATTTATACAGGAACCCTGGCATCTAGAGGCCGCTTTTGTTGCGGAGCATCTAGGTTATCATGGAGCAATAAAAGGGTTTGATATTAGTAATATACTGTTGTTTTGATCTTTATAGTGACACTGTCTACGTGGAGTACAGAAAAGAATCCAAAGGCTGTCAGCTATTTTATAAAAGAATGAATAAAATGAGGGTTTCAAGAGGTGATGGTGACTCTTTGCAGTCAATGCAGAGAGTCACGCCTAAAGGGCTAATGCCCATGAGAGTGGCCTCCCCAGATAATATATCTTCAGTTGATATTGTTGAAACAGCACGTAATAAAGGTAGGCTACACCCAGTTAAGGAAAGGTATCTTGAGACGCTGAGGGTTTAAGGGCTGGCCTACAGTCGTATTAATTGTTAAATGACAGCTAAAGTTAGGCGCATAGAGCTTTATCTATGCGCCTGACGTTTAAAAAACTATTTTAACAACATCGCTGAACCGTTTGGCAAAATGTACGGTCATTCCTTCCTGAATATAGTCGGGTAATTCATCATAATCCCGCTTGTTAGCCTCAGGCAGAATGAGTTCATGAATGCCGCTGCGTCTTGCCGCAATCACTTTTTCACGAATCCCGCCTACCGGTAATACCAGCCCTGTGAGTGTTAGCTCACCGGTCATGGCCAGTGGTCGTGGTTTCTGATTGCGAGCCAGGCTTAGCAGGGCACTCGCCATGGTGACGCCGGCGCTCGGGCCATCCTTCGGAGTTGCGCCTTCAGGCACATGCAGGTGAATAAACGCCTTGTCGAAGAAGTCAGCGGGGCCGCCAAACTTTTTCAGGTTGCTCATCACATAGCTGTAGGCGATCTCGGCGGATTCTTTCATCACTTCGCCCAGCTTGCCGGTCAATTTAAAGCCGGGGCGAAGTGTATGGATGCGGGACGCTTCCACGGGCAGGGTGGCGCCGCCCATTGAGGTCCAGGCCAAACCTGTGATAACGCCGACACCCTGCACAATTTTTTCTTTGCGGAAATACGGTGCACCAAGATAGTCAGGCAGATTCTTCGCGGTGACCGTTAACTTCAGTTCCGGTTCTTGCAGGATTTGTACGACTGACTTACGGATAATCCGTGCGAGCAGTTTTTCCAGATGGCGAACACCGGATTCCCGGGCGTAGCCTTCAATCACTTGTTTCAGTGTTGTATCGGAAAGTTTGATCTGGCTCTTCTTCAGGCCGGCCTTTTTCAGCTGCTTGGGCCAGAGATGGTTTTTGGCAATGGCCACTTTCTCGCGGGTGATATAACCGGCAAGACGGATCATATCCATCCGGTCCAACAGTGGCCCGGGAATGGTATCCAGCTGGTTGGCAGTACAGATGAACAGGACCTTGGACAGATCAATGCGCATGTCCAGGTAATGATCCAGGAACTCGGTGTTCTGGGACGGATCCAGTACTTCCAGCAGGGCAGAGGCCGGGTCGCCCCTGAACGAAGAGCCAATCTTGTCGATCTCATCCAGCATGATGACCGGGTTGGCAACATCCACTTCCTTCAACGCCTGAACCAGCTTGCCGGGCATGGCGCCAATGTAGGTGCGGCGATGGCCCTTGATTTCGGATTCATCTCGCATGCCGCCCAGGCTGAAACGGTAGAACTTCCGCCCTAAGGCTTCTGCTACCGAGGTGCCAATGGATGTTTTACCCACGCCAGGCGGGCCGACCAGCAGCAAAATAGAGCCTGAGACTTCGCCTTTGTAAGCGCCGACAGCCAGGAATTCAAGAATTCGATCTTTGACGTCATCGAGCCCATCATGGTCGCGGTCGAGCACCTTGCGGGCATTCTCTAAATTTAGTTTGTCTTCAGAGTGGACGCCCCAGGGGACGGATGTGGCCCAGTCCAGGTAGTTTCGGGTCACACCAAATTCCGGCGAGCCAATTTCCAGCAGTGCCAGTTTGTGTAACTCTTCATCAATTTTCTTTTGAACGGCTTCCGGCACTGTTTTGTCTTTCAGGCGCTGTTGGAATTCTTCAATTTCCGCCGTCTTGTCATCCTTGGAAATACCCAGTTCCCGCTGGATGACCTTGAGCTGTTCTTTCAGGAAGAACTCGCGCTGGTGCTTACTGATCTTGAGATTGACAGCTTCACTGATTTCACTCTGCAGCTTGGCGACTTCCTGTTCCTTGCGGATCAGCACCAGCACTTTTTCCATACGGCGCTGTATGGAAACGGTTTCCAGCACTTCCTGCAATTCAGCGCCGCGGGCCGTGGTGATGGCGGCGGCGAAATCAGCCAGTGGTGATGGATCCCGTGGACTGAACCGGTTCAGGTAGTTTTTCAGTTCTTCACTGTAGAGTGGATTCAGTGGCAGCAGTTCCTTGATGGCGTTGATCAACGCCATGGCGTAGGCCTTAAGGGTATCCGGATCCTCATCACTGCTGACCGGGTAAGTTACCTGAACCAGATAGGGTGGGGTGCGGCGCAGCCATTTGACGATCTTGAAGCGCTGCATGCCGAGGGCGATGAACTGGATCTGGTCATCCACTTCCACCAGGTTGTGAATCTTGACGGCGCAACCGATTTCCGGGAACTGGTCCGGTGTGGCCTCGTCTGACTCGGGAATATTGTCGATAAACGAAAGGCCCATGACCATCTGGTCAGATTGGGAGACCCGCTTGAGAGTGTCTTCCCAGGGGGCGGCAGCGAACACGAGAGGCTGAACCTGGGCTGGGAAAAAGGGCCGGTTGCTGGCAGGAATCAGGTAGAGTTTGTCCGGCAGCGCCTGCTGGGGAATGACCAGTCCGGTGCCGGTCTGGGTGGATTCATCAGCTTCATCGGAAATGATTTCCGGGGATTCTTTCTCTTGTTCGCTCATTGTACACCGAATGCTGTTTCCAGGTTTTGCCATCCCTGTCGCCAGGAAACTGACGCTATGCCGATTTTGCGGACCCTGAGGATGACTCAAATGACATCATGCCTCTATAGATTGGGATGGCGACGAGGTTTTTAAATGGTGGTACGTTAATTATGGCCAATATGCGCCTGCCTGTTGGAGTTCGCGATGATTTCTGTCAGAAGAATTGACCGGCGGTAGCGGGCTGGCGGCGGTTTATTGCTTTTCGCGGCTCGGGGCAGTGTAATGGAGGGCGCGAGACCGCCATTGGCACAACAATAATAACGATAAAAAGAACAATCACAGGAGAGAGTCATGGGAATACGGCGCACGCTGACCGTAGGATCCCTGTTCTCATCGTCGCAGTTTGACAGGAACAGACACTTCATCTGGCTGAAATGGCCACTACTACTTCTGATGCTGGCGCCGCCGGCCTGGAGCCTCACCATCAAGGGGGTCGATATCCCCGAGGTGCTGCCCGCCCGGGACAGCCGTCCGGAACTGGTCTTGAATGGTGCGGCCCTGCGAACCCAGTATCTGCTGGTGAATACCTACATCGGCGAACTCTATCTGGAAAAGCCTATGCAGTCGGCTGAAGCGATTTTCGCCGATGATGGTCACAAGCGCATGGTATTTCATGTATTGATGAAGCGTATCAGTGCCCGCCGTGTGGCCAATGCGCTCTATGAAGCTCTGCAGCTCAATATCACAAAAGAGGAGCAGCAGGTGCTGGAATCCGAGATCAATACCATGATCAGTATGTTTGAGGGTCGGATGAAGGCGGGCGATAAAGGGGAAATTGATTATATCCCCGGGCTGGGCACCCGGGTTCGCATCAGCGGCAAGGATAAAGGCATTATTCCGGGTAAGGCCTTCTTTAATGCATTGCTCTCAGTCTGGATCGGCGAAAACCCGATTAACCGCACCTTTAAAGAGGGCATTCTCGGACTAGAGACTGCTGAACAGGCTGAAATAAATGAAGACGGTAAGGACGCCTGATCAGGCGCCCTGCCGCCATCCCCGCCGGAGGCTGTCTGCGGTAAAGACAGCCAGCGCCGTCCAGATCAACAGAAAACTGACCAGCCGGTTATTGTCGAAGGGTTCGTTATACACAAAAATTGCCAGACACAGTGACAGGCTGGGGCCAATGTATTGAGTAAAACCCAGTGTCGATAGTCGGATGCGGGTTGCTGCGGCTGTAAACAGCAGAAGCGGGACTGTCGTGATGACGCCCGCGAAAGCGAGCCAGAGGCTGAGTGAAGGTTGATCTGGCCGGAAAGCATGACTGTCAGTTGAGACCAGATAGCCAAACCAGACCACACAGAAAGGAAGCATTAACGCGGTTTCTGCCAGCAAGCCGCTGACAGCCGGCAGTGCGGCCTGTTTGCGCACCAGCCCGTAAAACCCAAACGTAAACGCGAGTATCAGTGCAACGATGGGCAGGTTACCGGTCGTGAGGACCTGCCAGGCTACGCCGGTCAGCGCCAGCAGAACCGCCAGCCATTGAGGGCGGGTCAGGCGTTCCTGCAGGAAAACCATGCCTAACAGGATGTTAACCAGGGGATTGATAAAATACCCCAGGCTGGCGTCGGTAATGCGGTCATTGCCCACGGCCCAGATGAATGTCAACCAGTTCACGGCGATCAGGCTGGAGGAGAGCAACAGCATCCGGCAGGTTTTCCAGTTACGCAGCGCCGCAAGGGATTGCTTACACGCCGAGCCTTGCCAGTAACTGAGCAGCCAGAGCACACCACCGAGTAGCAGGAACGACCAGAATACCCGGTGTGCCAGCACCTCCATGGCGGAGGCGGCTTCCACCTGTTTGAAGTAAACCGGCATAAAACCATAAAAGCTGAAGGCGGCGATCGCAAAAAAAAGGCCGGAGCGGGTATTGGTCTGTGTCACTGCGTTACCGTTATACCGGGTTTCCGCAGGCTGGCTGGGAGCGGCCGTAGCCTGGAAAACCGCATCCTTTGGAAAAATTGTTTTTTTCTGAGTTGCACCGATAAAAAAGAGCAATCTATCGGGCGCGGGGTCTACTGTTGTGGGGGAAGCTGCGTTAGAATGCGCGCCTTCAACAACATAGATTTCAGCCGGCAGGGTAGGCGACCCGTTCTGGGACGCGCCGTATCGGCTAACGTATTCTAAGCGAAAGCGCCCGCGTTAATCACGCATCAATCAGACGCTATTTTATTCATTCGTTTCGAGAGAACAGTTCCCTGGAGTTAGGTGGATGGCTAACAGCCTCATGGAGTTCGCGCTCCTTTGTCTGACCTCATTATTTACGATGATCAATCCGGTCAGTATTACGCCAGTATTCAGTTCGATCACGGCGGACCTGCCTGTGCAGCAGGCGCGCCATGTCGCCCTGAAAGCGACCATGACGGCGTTTGCGATCCTGGTCACCTTCGCGTTGACGGGCTCCATCATATTCAAGGTGTTTGCGATTTCCGTGAATAGCCTGAAGATTGTTGGTGGTGTGCTGTTCTTCCTGATGGGATATGAGATGGTTCAGGCGCGCATGGGCCGTACCCGGATCGACAAGCAGGAAGAGATGGAAGACCTCGAGGAATACACCAATAACGTGGCGATCACGCCGCTGGCGATTCCGCTGATCTGTGGCCCGGGTGCCATTGCGACCGTGATCATTCTTATGGAGCAGCACAAGGATATCCTGTTCCGTTCAGTACTGTTCCTGTCAATCCTGACGGTAATTGGCGTGACCTACCTGTTCCTGCTGTTCGCCAAGCCGATCATGGATCGTTTGGGCGAAAGTGGTAACAAGGTGCTGATGCGGATTATGGGTTTGATCGTGATGGTCATCGCGGTGGAATATTTCTTCGGCGGCTTGAAGCCGATGCTGCGGGATATCTTTGAAATTGTGCCGCTGGCAAACCCGTAACTATCAGGCTGCCTGACTTTGGTCTGGCAGTTTGATCGGCCGTTTGGCTGTTTCCTCTCCGCTGATATTGGGAAGCTCTGTTTGTGGGGCTTCCTGCTCCAGAAACGTCAGCGCGTCGTCCAGATGTTTGAATTGTCGTTGCTGGTAACCGCTGGCACCGTTGCGGTCGCGATATTCCATATAAAGGAAAGTACGGGATTCGATAAAGACCTTGTGGAATTTCACTTTGCCTGTCGCCAGCCAGCAGTAAATCGGGCAGTGGTAGCGGGTGTGATGAATATGGCGGCTGAAGGCGTCAAGATTGACGAGGGTGTCGGCAAGGATTTCGGTTGCGGGCTTGCGTGTAGGATGGTGGAAGGTAACAGTCCCGCTGACGGAGTCCATAATAGTGCCTGGAAGGTGAAAAATGCCGGTTTGTCGTTCTGACAGTCAATAACTGCATTTAATCACCTTTGCTATATCGCCTCAATATAGAGAAGCGGTAGGGCGCAGTCGTCGCGGTGACGGTGTATGGGGTTGGGTAGTGGTTTTGACGCGCATGTTCCGTAAATGCCGCAGAGTGTGCCTGATGAGGTTGTTTCTGGCAGGGAACTGGTATACATTTCGCCTCGCTTTCGGGGCACAGCCCGAAACGAAAGCAATCAGCTGGTGAGGTGTCCGAGTGGCTGAAGGAGCACGCCTGGAAAGTGTGTATACGGCAACGTATCGAGGGTTCGAATCCCTCCCTCACCGCCAAAATTGAAAAGCCTGCTACCCATTGGGTGGCAGGCTTTTTTTATGCCAAGATTTTCATGCTCTGAGAAACTAGCGAAAACAAGCCGTAGCTTAGGTGTTTTTATTATTGTTGAGTTGCCTAATTATGTTTTCAGCCTGTTTAGCCTGAAAAATCAGCTGCTCATTAAACGATTTCGCAGTTAGTGAAAAATGAGCCATTCGATGGCAGTTGGGGCAGAGTGCTACGACGTTATTGGGATGGTCAGGGCCACCATCAGATAAACGATATAAATGATGGCACTCGAGATAGGGGCCCTTTTTTGCAATGAATGGAGCGGGTTTATTGCAGCCTTCGCACTTCCCTTTTGCCCTTTCTTTAACATACAACTTGATGGCTTCTGACCTGTAGTATGTATGCATTACCTTGTCATTAGTGGAGGGGGTATTAGATGATTTTTCGATAGCAGCGATGCGTAATTCATCTATGCTCTTGCCGCTTAGGTCTTTGAGGCTTTTGGCGCTACATACCGTTGTGCCTTGTGTTAGCTGATTGGTGCACGCCGAGTTAATGTC
This sequence comes from Kistimonas asteriae, assembly GCF_018263925.1. GTDB lineage: Bacteria > Pseudomonadota > Gammaproteobacteria > Pseudomonadales > Endozoicomonadaceae > Kistimonas > Kistimonas asteriae. The sequence continues at coordinate 793 of NZ_JAEVHF010000029.1, read as the reverse complement.
CATATGGAAGACTATCACTTTCCGAATGTTTCCCTCTCGGTCAGGTCTCTGCTCTTCATGATGGGTAATATATTCTGCTTCGCCTAAGTATCGTACGTAGGCTCTGCGAGTATACTCAAAAAAGTGGATTACTTTGTTGCTGTCTTTGTGATCTCTAATAGCTTTGTTTCCTGCCTCCATTTTCATATCGCCAACCTGGCCTTCGCCTGTATACCGGAAGGTACCATCGCTATGAAAGTGGTCGATGTATCCGTGTTGTTCACCCTGGTCCGAGGTGAACAGAAATATTACTGGGTATTCTTTTGGTGTTGATATTCCACCTTGAGCTTGACCCTTAAATTTGCTGTGGATCTCAGTCCTTCGACGGTATTCTTTTCCAACTTCGAACATGGGCTTTTCGTTTCTTGTTAGTGGGTTTTTCTTGATGTTGTTGGAGTTATTTTGGATGTGCTACTGCCAGAGTTCAGGCTTAGTTGTTTGAACGCCAGAGGAGCATGGGTCTCAATAGCTCAACAACTAACTTGAGCGTTCGATCAAGGATTAAACCAAAATGGAGTGATGAGCGCTATAGGTAGAGTTTGTCGTCTTTGTCGTGGGAGGGAGAGTTGTCCTAGTCTGCTTCCATAGGCTAAAAATGATCAGCATAGGCTTTGCTGTAACTGCATACCTGATTACCACTGTGGCTCAGCCAGCTTGAGAAGCCTTGCTGGCATGGGGCAGGTTCGCGCAGCCATGTAACCCAGCCTTGATACCATCGCCTTCAAATCAAAGCGCCGGTTAAATCGATAACAGT
>NZ_JAEVHF010000028.1 GCF_018263925.1 Kistimonas asteriae | reverse complement strand
GCAAAAGGCGGGATCGGTAAAAGTTTTGTCAACGCAATGATTGCCCAATATGGTCTTGAAAAAGAACTTCCGGTTAAATGCCTCGATATTGATCCGGGCAATAAAACGCTTGCTCATTTAAAAGCGTTGAATGCCGTTGAACTGGATATTATGGAAAATAATTCCATCAACCAGGGCAAATTCGATGAAATGATGGAGATTGTTTTTGATACACCAGAAAATGGTCATGTAATTCTTGATCCAGGCGCCTCGGCGTTTATTGAATTTACTGCCTATATGGTTGAAAACCAGGTATTCCAGATGCTGGATGAAATGGGACACCAGGTATTTATTCATGTCGTGATTGCTGGCGGCGCGGATATGATGACCACTCTGCAGGGCTTTAAGCAAATGGCAGCCCAGTTTCCGGAAACGGTTAATTTCTATGTCTGGCTGAATGAATACCACGGTGACATTAAGGCTGATGGCAAGGGTTTCGAGCAAATGAATGTTTATAAGACATTCAAAGATCGTATCCAGGGCATTATTGTTCTGCCAAAGCGCAAAGCGGAAACCTTCGGTCTGGATATTGAACAAATGATGAAGGCCGGTTTGACCTTCTCTCAGGCCATTGAGTCTGAAGATTTCAAACTGATGCAAAAACAGCGCCTGAAGATGATGAAACAGTCATTCTTTGAAAGCATTGGGGCGGTCGTATTCTAAGTGTGGCGCTATGCGCCACATTACCTGTAGAGGTGATTGCTATGAAACATATTTCAGAAATAACCATTGGTGAATTAAACAACGCGGTTAAAGACTCTGCTGAAAATGCCATATCTGACAGCAAGGAAAAAGGCCTGCCTGTTACTTACAAAAATGATGCTGGACAGCTCGTAAAAGAATACCCGGATGGCCGTATTGAGATAATAGAAGACAACGACAATGACTAAACCACAGCTGGTTATGTTCGCTGGGCCAAATGGCTCCGGTAAGAGTTCGATTACTGAAAAGCTGCGGGACAATTACGATCTGGGCGAGTACATCAATCCTGACATCATTGCTGCAGGACTGTCCGGCCCCTACCCTCAGCGCGTCAGACAGGCACAAACCATTGCTGAAGAAAAACGACAGCAGTGTATCGCTGAAAAGCGCTCATTTTGTTTTGAAACGGTTATGTCTCATCCGTCAAAAGTAGAGACACTGCGACAGGCCCGATCTGCCGGATTTAACACGACGCTGTTCTATGTTTGCCTTGATCATCCTCTGCTGAATGTGAATCGTGTCGCTGATCGCGTCAGAAAAGGCGGACACGACGTTCCCACAGATAAAATCATCTCCAGATACTTCCGTTCTCTAAATCAGCTCACAGACGCTGTGAGAAGCGTAGATAACGCCTTCGTAATCGACAATAGCTATCGCGGTCGAGAATCGGAAGTCATCGCGCAGATCCGCAACGGCAATATTGTTCAGTTAAGCGACAAGGTGCCTCACTGGGTCAAGAATCATCTGATGGATAAGCTGACGCAATCAACAGAGGTCGGACCGACACAGAAATCAGCTGCACAGGTGGATGCTAAACAAGGTATCCGCTACCGGGGAAAAATTCTGTCGGTTTCAAAGGATCAAGTTGTCCAGGAGACAAGCAACGGTGTACAGGTAGTTCACCCTGCTTCAAGGCTCCCTGCTTCTGTTGAGGTGGGCCAGAGCTACATGATATGCCACGGCAAAAAAGCAGCTGTTGTGAAAGCTGACAACAGCCATAAGAACACCATGAATATTTGAGAATAACGCAATGTCATCAACAGCAGACTTTGTTGAAGAGATCAAAATCGCAATTGCCAGAAAACACAAATTCATCTTGAGTGATGACGATCCGGTGCTGGCAATCGTTACACTCAATGACCTTCTGTTAAACCACCACTTGGCCCAGGTGAATGGTGCCACGGATAAATTACGTGAGGACATTGAAGCGGTTACTGAGCGTCATAGCCTGGAAAACCGGGAACTGGCAAAAAACATTATCAATAAATCCATATCGCATAGCGTGAGTGAAATTAAGAAGGTTTCAGACACGTTAGTTGAACAGCTGAACACCCAACAACAGTCGTTTCTCAGGGACTATGAGGTGATCAGTGATAACAATCAGAAACTGAAGACGATCAGCGCAATTTGTGCAGCTTTATCCGTGATAGGTGCGTTGGTCACTGCTGGGCTTGTACTGCTCACATAAGGGGGAAATGTGATGAAGATCAGTTACGGTGCTTTTGCTCTACTGTTGGTTACTGCAGGGGCCAATGCTGATAACTCTGCAAATCTACTACAGGGTGATCAACGGCTTGCCTGTGAAGCGATCCTTTGCCTCTCAACAGGTCAGCCCCCATCTGAATGTAAGCCTGCTCTAGAGAGATACTTTGGGATTCGACATAAGAAACCGTGGAAACAGGCTCGGGCCAGACAAGATTTTCTAAATATGTGCCCTACTGTCTCATCATCAGCTAATTACAGTTCTGAAGCTAATCGGCAATAAAATTAAGGCAACCTAGTTGCCTTAATTCCTGTTGAATACAACACCTGAAAAGTTGGCCAGAAATCTAGCCTTATTTATGATGCCCCAGTCTACTATCAGATAGTATCCTGTCTTACCTCTCACCCCAGTATTCCTGACAAACTGAATATCCATTTTATAATCGTTACGAAGTAACGCTATTTGGCGTTTAAGGGTGATTTTTGGGATTCCAGTCAACCCATGAAGGTCATCCAAAGATGGCTTCTTACAGAATATGGCATTGATAATGGCATATTTCTTTTCTGCATCTTGGCTAATCTCCATCTACTTACCTAACTCCAACGTACCGGTAATAAGCAATTTTTCAATTGGCATTCTGACCTTATCGCCCTTAATTTTCACCCAAATAAAGCTAGGGTCAGAATCTTTTCTGTCCAAGCAAATGGTACCCTCATACTCAGAATCTTTCACTTTAACCGATATGCTGAACATCCCAGGCTTGCAATCTGCAAACAGCATAACATCTTGGTCAAGGGATATTTCACCATCGGATTCCCATAAATCCCCGGAATCTTCGCTTTCATCAAAATTTTCAATTTCAGCGTTTTCATCAACCTGATTCGGGTCAACCGCAATGTCTTCAACAGACTCAGAATCCTCAGAGACTGCACTGTCAGCATCAACCTCATCTGCAGCTGCAGGCTCGGTTTCCGGTTCCGATTCAGAGACTGCCGCCAGCATCTGGCCCTGGGAGTCAGATTCACCAATAAAGCCATCATCCGCTGGATTGGTTTCAGAAAATTGCACATGTGCAATTTTATCGCTATCTACAGATGTTTGACTGTCTTCCGGCTCACTTGGTGCTGAATCAACGGTATCTTTACTGTTTTCTTCCCTTAAATATTGCTCACTTTGCAGGCGAGTTATTCCAATTTCTATGGCTGACTGGCAGATCCCTTCAGCTCGTACAGAATTGAGGTCATGGAGTTTTCTGAGATTATTGAGTGTAACTACGTCTTTAGTTATACCCTCTTCATAGAGTTTCAGAACACACTCAGGCATATCAAGTAGTCTTAGATGCCTTGAAACGAAAGAAGTGTCTTTACTTATGCCTTTTGCAATATCCTTTTGCATCATGCCACTGTCTTTTAACTTTTTTAAAGCATTGGCAATCTCTATGGGTTTCAAATCGTCACGCTGAAGGTTTTCAACCAACTCTCCAATAATCAGTTTTTCAGCATCTAATTCCTGGGACTCAATAATTGCTTTTATTTTGAGTCCTTTTCTCGTGGCAGCTCTCCAGCGTCGTTCCCCTTTTTGGATGACATATACGCCTTCCTCATTTTTTGGATATACGACAATGGGCTGTATTTGCCCATTCGCTACCATTGAATCCCCAAGTTCATCTATGGACTGATCATCAAATTCAGTTCGCACCTGATCTTTATTGATGACTTGATCAGTGTCTAGCACCAGGACAATATTGTCCTCAGTCCCATCTATCAACTCTTTCAGGTTTATGTTGGGTCTGTGGGTCTTTTTGGCAGTAGCTTCTTTACTGGCTATGGCTTGCTTAAACTTGCTCATGTTAGCTACCTACCCTGTCTAACACTTCTGAAACCAGACTTTGGTACTGTTTAGCCTGAATACTACTTGGGCTATATTCGGAAATTGACTGTTGCAGTGTGTTTGCCTCAACAACCTTTTTTGACTGAGTGATCCGCGAGCTAAACATGTGCTCGTTATAGTCTCGAACCAATTTATCGAAGAAGTGTCGTTCGACAACAACATCTCTACCGTCAACCATATTGCACATGATGCCTAAAAGAGAAAGTTTGCTATTAATTCTCTTTTTTATATTCATTGACTTTTCAATCAGTTTTTCAATCCCGTCTACCGAATATCCGTCAAGTGTCGTTGGTATGAAAAGGTAGTCTGCAGCCATCAGCGCTGATGTTTGCATGGTTCCAAATGAGGGTAAGCAATCAATTATGATGAAATCGTAGTTAAGTGATTCTAAGTATTCCTTGAACTCAAACCCAACATCAACGATCTCCTTGGTTGATACTTCAGCGAGACTTTCTGTAGCCCCAAATATATCAATATTTTCGTTGACCGTGAGAGGCTTTGCTTTTTCGCTATTTATATAAATTTGAAGAGTATTAGCCGCACCATTAATGATTTTCTTTCCAGATACTGTATAGATTTCGCTTGGTATGTCGTCCCCGAAAAATGCTTTAGTTCCATGGCCCTGGGGATCATTATCTACAAACAGTACTTTATATCCTCGGGCGGCTAAACCTTTTGCAAGATTGAATGAGGACGTAGTTTTGCCAACGCCTCCTTTTTGATTTGTGTTAGCAATTATCTTTGTCACTCTGCCATCTCCTGCCCAATGTACTGAAGGTATGTGTCTATTATGGTATCACCAGATGATACAGTCAATAAGCTATGGGCATATTTTTGCTTTTGATGAACATCTCAGTTCGGTAAGGCAAAGTGTGAAGTGGTGGGTGACATTATCTATTATTAACTTTTGGTTTTTACCTAACTATTCATGGATTATTTACGTAGTAAATATCCTTGAATACTGGTTAAAGGATAAAAGACCGGATAAAAGCTGGTTGGAGATGGGGAAATCGCTCGCTAGGCCTTTAGATAGAAGGGATCTTGATCATTTAACGGTGCAGCCAACCTACATATTACGGTGCAGCCAACCTATATATTAAAATGCAGCGAACCTCTATACAGGGGATTTGCTAAACAGGAATAAACAAGTTAATACCAGCATATCCACAGATTTATTCACATTATTTGTGGATAATAGCGTTAAAATGCAGCGAACCTACATACATATAGATTGAAATATAGCTTCTTTTTCCAGAAAAGCACTTAAAATGCAGCGAACCTATATATTAACGTGCAGCGAACCTACATATAACACGTCCTAATCTGAACAAAAAATGAACAAAAATAAGAAAAACGTAGAGTTGATCTTAGATAAGCAATTACTGAACTATGCAGCCAACCTACATATTACTGTCTGGTGCAGGTCGTCAGTGGAGATAAGCGAAGGGGATCTGCTGAACTATGCAAACAACCTATAGGTCATAGCCAGAATTGCACATGTGCAATTTGATCAAGGCCTGTAGTGAAAGACTGCTTTTTTGGCCGGTCAGAGCAGAAACACTATGAACTATGCAGCCAACCTATATATGAAGCACGTACCCTGGTGTACTTCAGGTGGGCATAGATAGGGCGTGTGATCATTAACTATGCAACCAACCTATATATTTCTGTTTAGACTCGCTGCCGAAAAGAATTTTCCGGTAAATATGCGGATCATAAGAATTATGGCTGTGTGGAGGTGAGGGAAGTAGGGTTGAACTATGCAAACAACCTATAGGTCATAGCCAGAATTGCACATGTGCAATTTGATCAAGGCCTGTAGTGAAAAACGGCTTTTTTGGGCCGGTCAGAGTGGAAACGCAATGAACTATGCAGCCAACCTATATATGAAGCACGTCCCGTGGTGTGCTCCAGGTGGGTATGGGTAGGGCGTGTGATCATTAACTATGCAACCAACCTATATATTGCTGTTTAGCCTCGCTACCGAAAAGAAATTTCCGGTAAATATGCGGATCATAAGAAGTTATGGCTGTGTGGAGATGGGGGAAGTAGGGGTGAACTATGCAACCAACCTATAGGTCATAGCCAGAATTGCACATGTGCAATTTGATCAAGGCCTGTAGTGAAAAACGGCTTTTTTGGCCGGTCAGAGCGAAAACACTATGAACTATGCAGCCAACCTATATATGAAGCACGTCCCGTGGTGTACTACAGGTGGAGTAATGTAGGCTTTGAGGCTCTTAACTATGCATCCAACCTACATATCCCAATGGCGGTAAGTATTTAAAATATTTGGTCGTCAGTTTCCTCCATCTTGTTCAGGATGTCTCTTTTTACTTTATTTCCAGACTTTTGCTGCTGAATAAACTCTTCGTGGGTATAGATCTTATACCGGACATCAATAACCTTTCGTCCTTCCTTTATCTTTTCAAGCTCATATCGTGCAACAACTTTGCAGTTAATGAGCGCGTCTAAAGCATTGTTCATAGCTCTTATGTTGTCGCCCATTCGCTGTGATAGCCCTCTTGGGCTTTGAGAAAAAAGCGAAACTAGACTGCGGGTGTAAGGAATATTTTCCGCTGCTTGAGTGAAATATAGAGACATGCGTTTGTAAATATACAACGCCAATGGCGATGCTATTTTCATGCTGCGTTGGTAGTTGTAGCGTCTGTAACTTACTTTCAGTATTGATTCAGAAACGAGTGGGTTGAATCGCACGTAGCACAGTGCGCTTCTATCCAGGTCAAAATCTTTTCTTGAAACCAAGCCGACAGCCTCAAAAAAACCAGAATCAACAAGCACAGATCCATCAGCAGTAGACACTTCAAGCGTTGATCTTCTGTTAATTAAAATGGATTCTTTCAGCTCACTTATGGAGTAGGTGTGACCTCGACTTTTTAGTTCCTTTTGCAGTCCATACAATGTAAATGTCACGCCAGCAGATCCATCTATATAAACACCGTTACCTTCAACGGCCATCTTCCTAAGCGCTTCTTCTACACGTTCCTCTCTCTCTCCTGGGAATACTAAAACAGTCTTCCCATTTTTATCTGTAATATTCGCTGCACGAATAGTTGATTTTATAACCCGCTTTTGAATCTGGGTTTCGGTAGTGCGAGCTGAAAGCGCTATGTCCTTTACTTTTTTCTTATGGCCATAGCTATATTTATCTATGGCATCATAGATGTCGATTAGGTGGGAATGATTCTTATCTATGATCTCGGGTAGTAAAAATAATTGCATCTGCTGATTCGTACTCACAAGTGAATCGTTCAATGTCTTATCTTGCGCTTTTTGTGCGGCAGTGCTTTTCGACATAGTGTTAGACCGTCGTTTATATTATTTAGCCTTCAAGTTTTCTTCTGTACATAGCAAAAGAAGAAGTTCCCGATCTGTTGCGACTTGCTTTTTCCGTTTCACCTGCTCGACTAATTTTTGCTCATCTTTCTGCAAATAAGCCTGAAAACATTTCTTTTCTTTTCGGTGTGAATTTCTATTTTTATCAGCCATGATACGCACCTTATATAGCATCATTAAAGCATCGTATAGAGATACTATAATACGGTGCGTACAGACGCGCAAGAAAAAATAATTGCACATGTGCAATTTCTCAATCAGTGTCGTTTAGCAAGAACGACATGGGGCGTAAGCCTTGCAAATGACAGAGTTTAAGTAATGTGGTTAAATTCAATAAATCGAACATAAATATACCGGATGTCGTGTATGAGCAAACCTAGCGGTGACTCATCTCAGATCAAAACTATTTTCTCTGAAAACGTCACAAAATTTATGGAAGTCCAGGGTCTGACAGCACAGGCAATATGCCGTAAATCAGGGGTTAGCCCCAGCTTTATGAGCGATATAGTCAACCGACGTGCAAACCCGTCCCTGGAAACGATGGAACAGATAGCACAGGCGCTGAATGTTCCACTGCATGTACTGTTGTTGAAAAATGAATGGCTTCGATATATCGTATATCGGGATAAAAACCAAACGACAAAATTGAAGTAAAGTGATAGGCCATGATCACTGATAAAGACCGTATCATAGAGGAAAGGACGCTCGCTAAACTTCATCGTGAAATGGGTGATAAGACAGCGGAAGCGCTGTTAGATGATCAAGTTATCGAAATCATCTTGAACCCTGACGGCAAGTTGTGGGTTGAACGCCTGGGGGAACCCATGTTGCTGATGGGCGAGATGGGGCGGCAACAGGCCATGGGTTTACTAACGACAATAGCCTCTTATCACAGCACTACCATCACCCGCGAAAATCCAATCCTTGAATGTGAGCTGCCGCATTATGGTTGCCGTTTTGAGGGGTTGATCCCGCCAGTCGTGGCGAACCCAACATTCTCCATTCGTAAAAAGGCCGTTAAGGTTTTTACACTCCAGGAATATGTCTCGTCAGGCGTCATGTCTGAGGCCCAGTGTGAAGTCATCAAGGCGGCGGTTTCTGCCAGAAAAAATATCCTGGTTGTTGGTGGTACGGGCAGTGGTAAAACGACACTGACCAATGCGCTGATCCATCACATTGCTGAAATCAATCCTGATCACCGGCTGGTTATCATTGAAGATACTAATGAGATCCAGTGCCAGTCCGAGAATGCCGCGATCCTGCGAGCAACAGAGCATGTTTCAATGTTGCGCCTGCTGAAAGCCACCATGCGCCTCCGGCCTGACCGGATTCTGGTGGGTGAGGTTCGCGGTGAAGAAGCGCTGTCGCTCTTAAAAGCATGGAACACTGGGCATCCTGGCGGTGTATCGACCCTCCACGCCAATAGTTCCCAGGAAGGCCTTACTCGTCTGGAGTCATTGATCAGCGAGAGCAATGTTCCTCCACAGCCGAAACTGATTGCGGATGCTGTTGATGTCGTCATTCATATTGGCAAGCAGCAATTGGATGGCGGAAGGGTAGGGCGGCGCGTTCAATCCGTCCTCCAGGTCACAGGGTATTCGGGGGGAGAGTACGAAACAGAAATTTTAATCTAACGGTTGATCTATATCACAAACAGGTGATTGATCAACGTCAAATTGCGGTTTATTATAGTAACCATAGGTTACTATAAACTTTAAAAAGCTAAAGAGGAATTGAATCATGTCGTACCGTTCTTTAAGCGTGTTCTGCGTACTGGCACTGGCTGTTTTTATCATCTCCCCAGATGTGTTTGCATCGTCGTCTACAGGAATGCCCTGGGAAAACCCGTTAAAAACTATTCAGCAGTCGTTTACCGGCCCGGTAGCGTTTTCAATTTCTGTCATTGGTCTGGTTGTCTGTGCCCTGAGTTTGATTTTTGGCGGGGGAGAGATTGGTGGTGTTGCCAAAGGGATCATCGGTGTTGTTATGGTGATTTCCATTGCGGTCATGGCCAATAACATCATTTCTCTGCTGTTTGGTATTTCAGGAGCGGTCATCTAATGAGCGACGGGCAATTAGCTACAGTCCCGATTCATCGGGTAATGAACCGGGCGATGTTGTTCGCTGGCGGTGATCGAGAATTAATGCTCTCAAACCTGATGGTCTGGGGGATTCTGGCGTTTACCAGTCTTGATCCTGTAGCTGTTGCCCTGTCGTTGATCATGTGCATTTTGCTGGCATGGTTGCTGCGGGTGATGGCCAAGTCTGACCCGCAGATGCGTCACGTCTATTTGCGTCATATCCGTTACAGAGCCTATTACCCAGCAAGATCCCGGCCATGGCGGTTAAATCCAAAGGCGACCTGGAGATAATAAAAAATGTTAGCTCTCAAGCAATATCGAGATACCAACCCTGGGTTCGCGGATCTACTGGATTATGCGGCGGTAGTTGATGATGGCGTTATCATGTCCAAGTCCGGCCTGCTGATGGCTGGATGGCGTTATCGTGCCGTTGACATGGCCAGCACGACATTCCCTGAAGTGAATGCACTGATGGCTCGCCTGAACCAGATCCTGACCTCATTAGGTTCTGGGTGGATGATGCACTGTGATGCCATCCGGGGGGATGCCAATGAATATCCTGCCGAGTCAGCCAGTTACTTTCCCGATGAGATTACACGATTGATTGACAGGGAGCGCCGTTCTTACTTTCAAGGGCGCGGCAACACCTATGAAACAGAATTTGTCCTGGTATTGAGTTATCTGCCCCCTCGGATAGAACAGAAACGGGTGGTCGATATGATGTTTGATGATCACCAGCCAAAAAAAGGCCTGAAGAGTCATAGTGAGAAGATCATCAGTGAGTTTCAGGAAAAAATTAGCCTGATTGAAAGCAACCTGACCTCTGTTGTCCAAAGTCTGGAGCGCCTGAATGCTTGGGAACAGCCGTCTGAGGATGGCAGTGCTGCCGTTATGGATGGTTTTCTTGAACATCTGAACCATTGCGTTACCGGCCAGCGACATCCCGTTAGGCTGCCGCCTGTCCCTATGTATCTGGATGCAGTGTTGGGATCAAAAGACTTTTATCCTGGAGTCAATCCAGCCGTAGGCAACAAATACATTGCTGCTGTAGGCATCGAGGGATTCCCAATGGAATCCAGCCCCGGTGTACTGAATGCTTTAACCCAGCTGGAGTGTGAATACCGTTGGAGCACTCGGTTTATTTTTCTGGATTCCTATCAGGCTGAAGCACAAATAAAGCGGTATCGTTCCAAGTGGGAGCAAAAAGTGCACTCGCTCTGGGATCAGGTTTTTCGTAAGGGGCAGCCCCGTCGTGTGGATCGTGATGCCGTGGAAATGGTGGGTGAAGCGGATCAGGCAATGTCTGAGGCCAGCTCTAATTTGGTTTCCTATGGATACTATACATCGGTAGTGATTCTGATGGATGAGGATCGTGAGTTGCTGGATCGCAACTGTAAGGCCATTGCCAAGCGTATCAATGACCTGGGTTTCACCTCACGGATTGAAGGACTGAACACCATCGAGGCCTACTTGGGATCATTGCCGGGTCACGGGTTCCAGAATGTTCGGCGCCCAATGATCAATACCATGAACCTGTCTCACCTGATGCCGCTATCAACGGTGTGGTCAGGCAAACAATATGCGCCTTGTGACTTCTATCCGCCAAAATCTCCGGCGTTGGCCCAGTGTGCCACAGCGGGGAACACTCCTTTCCGTCTGAATCTCCACGTAGGGGACGTGGGGCATACATTGATACTCGGGCCGACGGGCGCGGGTAAATCAACATTGCTGACATTCATTGAGGCGCAGTTTCGGCGCTATCCCAATGCCAATATCTTTGCCTTTGACAAGAATATGTCGATGTTTGCGCTATGTGAGGCTTCTGGGGGGCAGCATTACGAAATTGCCAGCGATGAAAGTCGCTTAAATTTCTGTCCGCTGGGTTTCTTCCTGGAGAACAATAACTTAGCGGGTGCGGTTGAGTGGCTGGAAACGGTTTTTAAACTCCAGGGAGTAGCGGTTGGCCCTGCTCACGGTCGCCAGATCATGGAAGCCCTGGAGATCATGAGAGATAACGGGCATAAAACGCTCTCTGATTTTCAAAGTTCTATTCAGAATGAAGAACTGAGAGAAGCAATTTATGCCTATACCATCGCTGGCCCGATGGGGACATTGCTGGATGCTGAAGAGGATGGTCTGTCTGCCAGCAGTTTCACAGTTTTTGAAGTTGAGCAATTGATGCAAATGGGGGATAAGTATTTGATCCCCGTTCTGACCTACCTGTTCAAGCGCATCGAGCATCGCCTGAACGGGCAGCCCAGCATGATTGTCCTGGATGAAGCGTGGTTAATGTTGGGACATCCTGCGTTCAGAGAGAAAATCCGTGAATGGCTGAAGGTGCTCCGTAAGGCTAACTGTTTGGTCGTGATGGCGACTCAGAATATTAAAGATGCGGTGGACTCCGGCATTCTTGATGTTATTAAAGAGTCTTGTCCGACCAAGATTTATCTGCCAAACCCGGTGGCCCGCGATGAAGATACCGCCAAAATCTATCGCATGATGGGCCTGAATAACCGTCAGATTGGGTTGATCGCATCTGCAATTCAGAAACGTCAATATTATCTGGTGTCACCGGAAGGTGCCCGGATGTTTGAGTTGGCGTTAGGATCGGTGGCCCTGGCGTTTTGTGCTGTCAGTGATAGGGAGTCCATTGAAAAGATCAAAAAACTGATGGCTCAGACGGCTAATGATGAGAGTTACGAGTATCCAGCATGGACGCTTGAGTGGATGCAGTCCAAAGGGGTGAAAATAATATGAACAAATATAAATACCTGTTTCTGATGCTGTTGTTACCAATGAAGGGGATGGCTTCTGGTATTCCTGTTGTGGATGCTGCAAGTCTGGTTCAGAGTATTCAGCAAACACTACATGCTGCCACTCAGATCCAGAACCAGATTCAGTCCCTGGAGATGCAGGCCAAGTCCCTGAAGAACCTGGGGGGCAATTACAACAGTGATATTAATGTCGCGTTGAATCAGCTGGCCTCGCTGATCAATACCAGCAATTCATTAAGTTACTCGTCAAAGCAGTTGGGTGAAAAGCTGGGTTTGTATCAGAACTACGAGTATTACCAGAACAACCCCTATGGAACGGCACAGACGTATAACCGCTATCGGAACATGTCCAACACAACCATTGATAGCGTCAAGGGGGCCATGAGCGCGACGGGTCTTCAGCATGAACAAATGTCTAATGAGTTGGCCTATCTGCAGCAATTGACGGTTAATTCTGACACGGCCATTGGTCAAACACAGGCACTGCAGGCAGGGAACCGGCTGGCAACAAATCAGGTTGAGCATCTTCAGAAACTTCGGCAATTGGTGATGTCGCAGATCCAGATGGATGCTGCGGTTAAGCTGCAGGAGGCTGAAGAAGATGCAATGCGTAAAGCCGCCACTGAGCAAGTTTTAAAAAGAACTCTTCACGTAAACACTGAATGGAAATGAGGATCGCTATGATCAAGTATTTCGCTGTAGTTGCAATGGCTGTTGTAGCGCTGACCGGTTGCCAGAAAGATGAGAATTATTACCGAGAAAACCTGGATGCTGCCAAAACGAAGGCTCTGGAGTGCAATGCGGATTGGGCGAAAGCACAAGATCCTGATGCAGAGTGTAAGGCTGCACTCAAAGTGATGACCGAACGCACCCTTAAAAGAAGTCTAAAAGTAGATACTGAATGGAAATAGGCTATGAAATCCAGAGTGATTTGTACTCAGTTACCATTGCTGTTGGTTGTATTACTGGTATCGACTGAGCTTTTTGCGACTCAGAGTATTAATGTTTCTGAGGACATTATCAGCAGGTTTGAAGAAGTATCCAGCAGCTGGCGAAACTCTTTTCAAAGCTTGGCTCTTAGTGTTTTTGGGATAATTATTGTTATTGACTTGGCTTGGTCAGGTATCAATCTGGTCAAACAACAGGCAGGTTTCCAGGAATGTGTAGGAGAACTGATTAGCAGATCCATTTTCTATGGATTCTTCTATGCCTTGATTATTTTTGCTAGTAGATGGACAGGAGCGATCCTGGAATCTTTTGATCTTGCGGCGATTAAGGCTGCAGGAGAATCCGGAGTAACGCCAGTATATGGAGCGGGATCTGTTTTTAACATTGGGTTGGACATAGTTCAAACCATTCTGGAGGCAATGTCATTATCCCAATTAGCAGCTTCCATTGCGTTGGTAGTGGCTGCCGCCATTATCATGATTGTGTTTGCCATAATGTCAGCAACACTGGTACTGGCTCTGTGTGAAATGTACATCGTTCTGAGTGCCGGTGTGTTGATCCTTGGTTTTTGTGGTTCTCGCTGGAGTCATGAAATAGCGCTGAATTACTACAAATACGCTTTCACTATTGGTTTGAAGGTGTTCACGTTGAAACTGATCATGACAACAGGACAGGCGATTATTACCAATTGGTTAGATGTTATGGAGGTTGCCAGTGCCGATTCAGCCTTTGCAATGGTAGGTGCTGCCATTGTCCTGTTGATGCTGGTTCAGCATGTACCTGAAACTATGCAACGACTTCTGGCCGGTGCGCTCAGTAGTGGTGGTGAGAGCATGGTTGGTGCTGGCGCGGGTCAGGGCATGGTAACTATGGCCTCGGGTGCCATTGGCGGCATGGTGGCCGGTGCGATTTCTGCTGGCACCTCCGGTGTAGGTGCCGGATCTGCTCTAAAAGCAGCTGTAGGTCTGGCCGGTGATCAAGGGGCCGGTGCTGAAGGGGGTATGAAGGGAGCCATGGGTATGGCGGGTCAGACGGCGAAAAACCTGTTCCAGAGTGGAGCCAGTGATGTGAAAGGCAAGATGGCGGGTGACATCAGCAAAACCCATGGACAGAGAGGCTTTCGTATGGGCCAGGATATGAATGAACAGCGTGAACGTCTGCGTGAGGCGATGTCTGGTAATAGCGATACAGTCAACACCATACAGCCGGGGGAGTAATCCCCCGCAGTGTTGCTTCGGTAGTTTTCTAAAGCAGTAACACCACAACAGTAAAAATACTGATTGGAATCAATATTTCTGCGGGTAAAAGTCTTTTTTATTTAGTTCCCATAGGTTACTATAAACACATAAGCGAATGAGTTCCTGACAATGAACAAAACAGTTGAATCTCCCTACACTGAAGCCCGCAAAGAATGGGCAGAAAGATACGGCAGCTATATAAAGCAGCGAAATATCGCCGCGCTTATTGCTGTGCTGGCGCTATTGATTGCCCTGTGTTCTGTAGGGGGGGTTGTCTACATTGGATCTCAGAGCAAAATCGACCCTTACTTGGTTGAAATCGACCGGATCGGGAACGCGGTCAATGTACGCGTGGCAGATCAGGCGGGCGATGTTCGCAGCAAAGATCTGATTACCAGTGCTCAACTCGCAGAGTTTGTTAATAATACAAGGGCGGTTACACCGGACATTCAACTCCAGCGGAAAATGATTGTTAAGTCCTATTCACTGATTAATAACGGTGATCCCGCTTCTATGTATCTCAATGATTTTTATTGCAATGGAGAATGTGACACGAATCCATTCAACCGAGCTAAGAAAGAAACTGTGGAAGTGAAAATAACCTCATTGCTTCCACAAACGGATGTCACTTGGCAAATGGAATGGCTGGAAATTATTCGAGATAGAAAGGGGGTTCAGACTGGCGCTCCAATAAGAATGAAGGGCTTGTTCACGGTTTATACAGAAACGCCGGAAACGCTTGAAGGCATTCTGAAAAATCCAACGGGCTTAAAAATAAGAGATCTGAGCTGGTCAGAACAAATATAACTCAATGGGTGCGGGATAATGATTCGATTTGCACTGTTATTAATCATGGGGTTGCTGAGTGTGCAGGTATCGGCACAAGGCACAATGCCGGTAGGTCAGCCACAACTGCCTGATATGGATGACTACCTGAATAAAGAAGATCTTCCGTTGAACAAACAGGAGTGGGCTTCTGCAAAAATGGCGTACAGCATCATGGATCGGTTTGAACAACCTACCGAAGGGGCGACAGGCCGGATTGTATTCACCTACGGTGCATCGGTGCCCTCCGTCGTCTGTGCGCCTATGCAGATTTGTACCCTGGAGTTACAAAAAGGGGAAACAGTGTCTTCACTCCAGGTGGGTGATAGCGTCCGATGGTCAGTCACACCGGCCAGCGGTGGGGGAACAACCTTCATCATTATTAAGCCAACGGATACCGCATTAAAAACTTCATTATTTATTGCAACGGATCGGCGGGCTTATTACCTGAAATTGATTTCCCGTAAAGAAAATTTTATGCCGCGCATTGCCTTTGAATACCCTGAAGATGCACTGAAACAATGGCAGGCATATTATCAGGCGGCAGAAAATAAAAAGGTTGAGGAACAGAAAAAAGTTATTCCAGAAACCAAAGAATATATCCCTGAATTGAATTTCGAATATGCCATTAAAGGAAAAGCTCGCTGGAAACCGATTCGGGTTTATAACAATGGCGTTAAAACCATTATTCAAATGCCTGAATCCATGGCCAGTAACGAAGCCCCGGCCCTGATGGTTCTGGGTGCAAATGATGATCAGCATCTGGTGAATTATCGGCTGAATGGGGATCGCTACATTGTAGATCAATTGTTTGACCGTGCCGTGTTAATTGCCGGTGTCGGGGATTCCCAGCAACGCATTGAAATTATCAGGGAGGGCGCAATATGAAACAGGCGCTGATGATGCTGGGTGTTTCATTACTGATGGGTTGTGCATCCACTACCCCGAGTCCGTATGCCTCTCTGGAAGGGGATGGGTTCGATACCGGACAGGCTCATGCAATCAGCAGTGACATCCTGGCGTTCCTGCAGGATCACTATGGCCCAGGATTAACCGGATTCATCCTGCTTCACCCTGAAAAGCCCCTGGGACGCGCCCTGGAAGAATCGCTACGACAGGCGGGCTATGCCGTGCTGACCACGGATGACAGTACTCAGGGTGACTACCTGATTTACCGGGCAGACCAGACCGGCACGGATCAGGCCTTTGTGCAGGTGAGTGTGGGGGATGATTACCAGTTCAACCGCCTGTATAGCCTCAAAGAACAGGTGTCGCCTATCGGCTCCTATACCTTCGTGGGCAACATCCCTGGCCAGCTGGAAACCAACATGAAAGCGGCCTCTTATACGCCGGACGCTGAACCCCAGGGCCAGATGCTGGCGGCAGTCTCTGAACCGGAAGCGGAAACCGCGCCTGCAGCGGCGGATGAGGCTGATGCTGATACTGATGCTGACAGTGCAGCCTCTGAGGATGCCGGGGCTGTTGAAATCACTGCCATTGACCCGGATCAGGTTGAGGAAACCGCAACAGAGGAACCGGAAGCTGAACCTGTCCAGGTAGTTCATTACCAGTGGTTTGAAGGGGAGACGCTTCGTGAAGCGCTTCAGCGTTGGGTAGCTGACGCCGGGATGAACAAAGTCGTCTGGTTTGTGAAGGATCGGGATGGTGATGTCATCGAGATCCCCATTGCCTCGGATTACACCTTCCCACAGGAATCACTTGAACAGGTGCTGACCACCGTCAAGCGGGCCTATGCCACGGCTGAAATCAATCCTTTGCCTCTGAATTTCATCATCAAGGGCGGTAACGGGACGCTGATTGTTACGAATACAGGGGTGAATCAGTAATGAAAATCATGAATTGGGTGGCTCTGGGGTTAATGCTGACAGGCTGTGCCACCAATACGCCGGATATCAAACAACGGCTGGATCAGTCTGTCGGTGATGCAGATGCCATCTATGCCCGTGTGAATGAAAATGGTCTGACGCTGCGTGAGAACTACGGCATTACCGTAGATAACGATGGAATCTGGGTGAATACCTCCACCATCAAGAGCAACGATATGCTCCCTAAAATCATGACCAGCAAGCGGTTTTCGTTCATCAAGCCTGACCCGATGAATCTGGCGGACATTGCGGCTTTTATCACGCAGAAAACCGGCATCAAGGCTGAACGCTCCTATGAGTTGTTGCCGCCTGCGGAGAAGGCAACCACGGAAGCTGAACAAATCAATTTGCCACCGTCCATGGGCCAGACAGCGGAAAAGGATGCTGACAGCATTTCCAAGAGCTACATCGTGCTCGGTAAATACACCGCCAGCATGAGAAACGGGACAATCGTCGATTTCCTGGATCATATTGCGGCGTCCCTGGGGATCAGCTGGAAGTACTCTGAAGAAACTGGAATCCTGTTTTATTACTACGACACCCAAACCTTCTATGTGCATACCACGATCTCAGATGTGGTGGCCAAGTCTCTGCTGAAAAACACCAGCAACACATCAAATACAGGATCTGGCGGTGAGTCTGACCAGACCATTGAGGTCAATGTAGAACCCAAGTTCTGGGATGCCCTGGAGGAATCCCTGGAAAAGATGGTCACTGAACACGGCGAGGTGGTGATCAATGCCTCAACCGGCGCAGTGACGGTGACTGACAACGATCTGTCTATCCGCAAGATTAAGGGTTACATCACGGATATGAACCGTCTGCTCAAAATGCAGGTTCACATGCGTTTGATGATCGTCACAGTGGAAGTGAATGCGGGGGATATGACCAGTCTCTCTTATGACCTGGTGTACAACAACGCTGACGGCTTTATCAAGCTGACCAGTGCGCGTCTGGGCGAACCCGGTCTGTCAGGGATCGGCGGTGGTGTGACCAACCCTGATAGCCGTTGGAAGGACTCCAAGTTGTTTCTGGATGCTCTATCTACTCGCGCCAACATCAGCACAGTGACCACATCCGATATTTTGGTGTCCAACTACCGTCCGTACCACTACCGCAATGGCGGCACTATGCGCTATGTCGGCAATGTCAGTAGCACAGTGACATCTGATGTTGGCGTTACAGAATCCGTTGAAATTCAGGAGCTGTTTACCGGCATCGGCATCATTTTCCAGCCAAACATCTATGACAAGGAAAACGTCAATATGGATCTGGTGATCAGTCAACAGGATCTGGCTGTCATGGATACCGTTGAGCTGACCAATACCAAGATCAAGCTGCCGGAAACCAGCAACCAGGACATCACCAACAATTTCCACATGCGTTCCGGTGAAACCCGCGTTCTGGTTGCCTTTGAGAAGAAACGCGACTCAACCGACAACAAGGGAACCCTGACGCCAGACAACATGCTACTGGGTGGCAGTAAAGTCGCGGAAGGGAAAAGAGAATTGGTTCTTCTGGTTGGCACTCCACGGATCATTTGAGGATGCACAGGATGAAGGAATCAGCGGCCACATCAACCACAGTCAGCGTAGCGGGCCATCCGATTGCCCTGGGGCTGAACTGGGTTGTCCATCGTAAGGATGACCGGAAGGCGCTGGCCGGGGCGTCTGCAGGGAACAGCTTTGGCTATCGGATGGCCAGCGGTAATCGCGTCCTGACCGGTTTCTATCAGGGCAAGGGCAACCGGAAGATGTATGCCGGTGCCGCGATTCTCAGCGACATCTTTGATGGCACATTGTTTGTGCTGCCGGTTGAGGACAAATACTGGCTGTTGCTGATCTCTGACGGACAGCCGATTGCCGGATTCGATCAGGTTATCACGGCGGAAGAAGCGACAACTTGCATCCTGCAGCTGCAGGAGATTTACACGGACTTGAGCCTGCACGGTGATGCGGAATTTTATAAGACCCATCTGCCGGATGCTGAGTTTGTTGCGACCACCTTTGAGGATCTGTTTCAGAAAGACCGCCTGCAGGATAACTACCGCCTGTCCCGGCAAGCCCGGAAATACCTGGATTACTTGCCGTTTGTCATCGTCGGTATCGCGGTCTGCATCGTTGGGTATGCAATCCTGGCGGCGGCGGGGTTTACCAAACCCATTGAGCGCATCCAGCAGGAAAAAGTGCAGTCCCAGTGGGAAGCTCAGGAAGCCTTTGAAAAGGATCGGATCGTCCGGGCGTTTCAGGATGTCACGGCCAACCATCCGATTGATAACTGGTTGGCTAGGCTGCTGAAAACACTGAACAAGATCCCTCTGGAAGCGGGTGGGTGGTATTTCAGTAAGCTGGATTGCTCTGCAGGCCTGCCCTATTGCGTCGTCCAGTGGGAAAACAGTGGTTACGGCACATTCAAATCCCTGGATTACAGCGTCAGCAACCTCGGCCCCCTGGAGTTAAAAGAGCCTGCTCACGTCAGCCAGACCATTCACATCATGGAGTTTGACAAGACCGTTTTTTCTGAAGAAGAGATGCGGCAGAAGATCGTGGCGCTGCCAACGGTAGAGCAATTCAAGCTGGATCATGTGAGCGTGTTTCAGCTGCTGGGCACGGTGCCCTATGTCAATTTCGACATCAAATCACCGGAAGTCATACCGGGCCTCAGTCTGCCGCCAGTCGGGATTGAGCCAACCATTGAGTTTCCGTCATTCGCACGGGGCAAGTGGTCTTTGAATGGTAAGGGACTCCAGGTATTGAGTGATGCGGTACTCAAGCTGGATAACCGGGTTTTTCATGGGCAGTCACTGAAGATGAGCATCATTTACAGCGAAGATGAAATAAACGCTGTCTGGGAGATTGGGGGGGATTATGTCAGCAAAATCTAATGTCGCGCTGCTGCTGGGAATGGTGCTCAGTACTCAGGTAGGGGCGGAAGCACTGAAAGATACCGGCACGGTCGATGCCCTGGTGCGTCAGGGCCAGATCGAGTTTCAGAAAGAACAGGCCAAAATCAAACAGGCGGCTCAGGATCGGCTGGGCAACCCTGCGGCAGAACAGCCCCGTCGCCCGGTGTTCGGGGACACCAACCTGTATCACCCGGATATGGAAAACATTAAGCCCTGGGTAGATCGGTTGAACTTCGTCGGCTATCTCAATGCCGGTGATAGAAAAGAGGCTCAGGTTTTCTACAAGGGGTCTGCACAGTATTACCGGGCCGGTGACAAGCTGCCCAAGAGTTTCCAGCTGGTAGAGATCACCGAGTCGTTCATTCGTGTTCGTCATCTGGGCAGCAAGGCGACACAGACACTTTATCTGCGCTCTATCGCGTCCGTGCTCCAGGAGAAGAAGGATTATCAGATCTCCCAGCAAGCCGGTCAGGTGAGGGCGTACTGATGGTTATCAAGCAGATTGAAAATCTGTTTTCCCTCGTTGGCCGGGAATCCATTGTGCAGTCTGCGGTGGATGGCTTGGTGCCTCTCCAGGATTGGATCACTGACAATGTGATTCTGGTAGGGCCACCAAAGACTAAAAGCGTCTATGTCGTCTGTGCGCCAGATGCCCGTCAGGGCCAGAGCTTCTTTGCGGCCTTTAGCGAGTGCCAGAAAAAGAAGATCAATATTGCCCAGGTGATTGAGGTTGAGCGCTCCATCCTGAAGATGGTGAAGCATGAAACTCAGACTGCCGGTGACTATCGGGCACCGACAGCGGATGACCAGATCCTGTTTGACACGCTGATGAAAGAAGCGGTCAGTCAGGGCGTGTCAGACATCCTTATCGACAATGACAACGGACGTTACAACGTCAAGTTTGATGTGGACACCATTGTTCAGCCTGTCCGGGGAATCACCCGTGATGAAGCTGAGTCCATGATGCGCCATTTCTATCAGAACATCGCTGACCAGGACGTGGTTGAAGACCCCCTGTTCTCGTTTTCCAAGGCGCAGTTTGCCGCCGGGGACGGGATCTGGAATGACCAGAAAATCAGGATTCGTTACCAGAGCAAGCCCAGTTTCCCGGAAGGCTGCGATTTCGCGCTGCGACTGCTGAACCTGTCCGATGCGGGCGGTTTCAGCCGCTATGAGAACCTGGGGGTTTCTGATGATCAGGTGAAATTGCTGCGGCGCACAAACCAGTCTGGAGATGGCGCCACTATCGTTTCAGGGATCACCAGCTCCGGCAAAACCACCAGTATCAAGGTCATGGTTGAAGAGTTTCTGCAGTCTCAACCTGGGGCACAGGTCAGAACGGCAGAATCACCGCCTGAGTACATCATTCGTGGTGCCCGCCAGCACCATGTCGGTGAAGACATCAGTGGTGAAACGGACGTTTATGCGGAGAACATCAAAGAACTGATGCGGATGCGGCCTGACCGGATCTATATCGGTGAGATTCGTAGCCGTCAGACGGCAGAACTGTTCTGCCGTGCTGTCTTGTCCGGCCATGGGGTGTTCACCACTATTCATACTGATTCACCCTATGAAATCACCACCCGACTCGAAGGGGAAGGATTGTCCCGTGATGTACTGTCCAGCGGCACTTTTATCAATGTGCTGATTTATCAAAAGCGTCTGCCCAAGCTGTGCGAGCACTGCAAGCGGCCTGCAGAAAACGATGAAGAGCGTTTACTCCAGGAGAAAATCCAGGGGTTGATCAAGGTCGACCGTCCGTTTTTCTTCCAGAACCCGGAAGGCTGCGAACACTGCAAAAAGCGGGGCAATACTGGCTCGATTGTCTGTATGGAGATTGTAACGCCTAACCGTGATGTTCGGGCGCATATCCGTGAAAAGAATGAAGAGGGGTTTTACCAGAGCTGGGTTGATCTGGCGAAGACTGCGGGCTTTGGCGATGCAGCGGAAACGTCACTGTTCCATGCCATCCGAAACATGGTGGCCGGGGATATTTGCCCGAAGCGTGTTGAACAGCGGTATGGCGTGATGGATAAGATTCTCCTGTCAGAAAAAACTCACACTTGGGATGAGGGCAATGGTTTTGGAATTAAGCTGGTATAAATCCTTCAGAATCAAACAGCATATTGCCGACATCCGCAGCAATCACAAGCGGCGGGCGGCCATGTATGACCTGCTGGAAAACTACTCTCGGTCGATCCCGTCACTGGTTGATGTCCTGGCGCGGATCTGCCGCCGTAAGCATGAGGATCACGACAGTGAGGCGCATGTCTACGATGAGATCCTGCAGGGCATAAAAGAAGAAAACCTGTCGCCCATCATGGCCATGGCCAAGATGTTCCCGCAAGACGAATTGGCGCTGATTCAGGCGGCCAGTACGCGGGGCGAGGTACATAAGGGCTTTGCGCGAGCGAGATTCATTGCTGAGAAACGGGCGGAAGCGAAGTCCAGCATTATGATGGCCATGGCCTATCCGTCCTACATCATGATTTCTTCCGTGATGTTGTTCTATTTCATTCTGAAGCAGTCGGTTCCTGGGATTCTGCAGCTGTTGCCAGTTGAGCGGTGGCCGGGATGGACACAGTTTCTGCATACGCTGTACCTGATCATTGTCGAGTACAACGAACTGGTTTTGGCCCTGATGATGATGCTGGTTGCATTCATCATCCTGACACTTCGGATGGGCCGGGGCCGTGTTCGTCGGGTGCTCGATGTCCTGCCTCCCTGGAGCGTTCAAAAACGGGTTCAGAGTAGTGTTTTCCTGATTGCCTTGGGGGATCTAATTGCCAACGGTGATTCTTTCCCAAAAGCGATTCAACGGTTATCTCAACATGCGCCGCCATATCTGGCGTCGTATCTGGCGGTTATGAATGAGCGCCGGAGTCAGAACTGTACGGTTTCTGAAGCCCTGGATTGTGATCTGTTTGATCGCACTACCACAGGTTTCATAAAAGATTTCTCACATCTCAAGGTCTTCAACCAGAAGATTATTGAGATTGGGGAAAAAGCCCTGGCGGGAACAGTGACATTCATCAAGACACTGGCTGTCATCCTGGGATTGCTGGGCGTTATCGGTGTGGCTGCCGGGAATGGCTATATCGCCCTCTCTACCAACACGATCCAAAAGTCTTACATCAACGAAATCAAGCGCTAAAGCGCTAAAGGAGCGAAACCATGAAATTCAACAACATGAACAAAAAGCAAAAAGGCTTCGTATCTTCCGAGGTCGGCATCGCTATATTTGTCATCGGTCTGCTGGGCCTGGGCGGATTCCTCTCGGCTCAGTTCCTGGTCAAAGATGGTAATGCCAGCATCCTGGTCACAAATACCGTAGACACCCTGAAAAATATCCGCACGAAGTACCGCCACAGCGGTGATTTCACCGGCCTGACATCCACTCAGGTAATTACCCTGAATGCTGCGCCGCGCACCATGGTCAACGGTGACTCTACCCTGATCAACAACTACGGCGGCACGCTGGCGGTAACGCCAACTAACTGCTCAGGTAGCAACGATTGCATCCAGTTTGTTCAATCCCGCCTACCTGAAGACGCCTGTGTTGATTACGTGAATGGCGTGTTTGATGTCAGTGACACTATTTCTGTAGGCAGCACAGAGGTCAAGGGGTCTGGTGTCAATACCATCAATCAGGCGACGTTGGGCACGGCGTGTGACAATGCCAGCAACAATATCACCAGTACTCACACTCGCGCATAACAACAGGAAAATCAGGAGAACGGCGGTATGAAGAAGCAACACGGCATGATCACAACGGAACTCGCCATTGGTGTTCTGGTTGTCAGTCTGCTCTTTGGGCTTTATACCGTCATCACGCGTGGTGAGAACCTGGATAAGATCGCGGAGCACTCCGGCAAGATGGCCGGACAGGTGAATAACGCCATTCGTGCCTATATTGCTGAACGGGGCAGCAGTGCCCCTGCATCGGCCACCTATACCAGCCTGGGATGGCTAAAGGATGCCGCTACCTGTAGCGGCGCAACGGGCACCATGGCGTTCCTGCCCTGCGACTTTCCGGAAACCCTGGATCTGGGATTGACCTACCGCATTACAGTGACCAATACGGCGGGTCGAATCCTGTCAACCATGACATTGGGCATCCCCAATGACTCTACGGAGAACCTACCCTACCTGTCAGGTCAGGTAGTGACAGGTGCCAAGGGATCGGATGTGCTGTCTCTGGCTCCGGGGGTATCCAATACCTATTACACGGTAGCCGATGACGCCAACGGTAATGTCCGGCTGACGGCCAGCAATGACCCGGCAACGGATATGTACCTGCGTAAAGACGGCACTGTATTACCAACAGCGGATTTTGACTGGAACAATCACCGCATTGATAACATCAGTGATCTGGCTGTCAACAACACCATCTCTGCGGGATCGGACATCACATCAGGGCGAAATGTGACAGCAACCGGCTATATGTCCGGCAGCTCGTTCATAGATCGAGATGATTCAAACTATTATGTCGATCCATCGGCTGATAGTCGGGTAGAGAACCTGGATGCCAACATGATCGTTCTTCGCGGTGATTTTGTGGAAGGCACGGCCTGTACAACGGAAGCGGTGGGAACGACTTCAGACGGCAGGTTGATGTCCTGTGTGGCGGGTTTATGGAAGCGTCATGATGGGGGTACGCCAGTAGTGACCGGCTATAAAAACTGTTTCTGGAAAGAAGGACAAGGCGGGATCTGGGGGCCTAAAATCTGTCCATCTCCGTATGTCCAGGTTGGTCATAACTATAACGGTGTAGGTAGCGGCTATGCCTACCACAACGCCTACTGCTGCGAGCTGACTATGGAGTTACGATAATCTGACAAATATTGAATTGTGTGAATCAATAAATACGGATAATTTAGAAAAATAATAACCTATGGTTATTAAAGCATGACAGGCCACTTTGAGCGGCGACCTGTCATGCTCAACCACACTCAATCCAACCGATATTGGAGAAGCGCATGGCGGAAGGAATTATGTATAGCGGCTCGACAAAATACAATTTATATACTTCGTTGGGCCATGGGACAAACTCAGTATGGTGGATGATCATTGAAGGAATCAGCGGCAAAGAAGAAGGGGAGGCCTGTGTTGCATGACAACAGGAAGAACCTGATTAACACATGGAAAAAGTTTGTGTGTGAAACAGGTGATATCGCAGATGCTTTGTCGACCATGAACCGCAAGTTGGGTACGCATTACCAACATGGTCGATTAGGTGTTTGGTCGCGTGGAAACAAGCTCCCGGCTGCGAATACGATCAATTACATGCTGAAAATGGTGCTGCCTCGCCTGTTAAGTGATGCCGGACTTGACGATAAAAAAACGATCAAACAGATTGTTGATTCTGTCCAGATACCAGACAAGGATCATCGGGACACAAAACAAAAGGAAAAATGAACATGAGTGCAGATCTCATGTCGCCGGACACTGTTCCTGGCATGAACGGCGGACGCCGTGTTAATAACCTGCCAATTGTAATTTTTGGCGCAATCATACTGATTTTTATTTCAATATTCTTTTATGTCGCCTACGGGCGTAGTCAGCAGAATGCGATAGCAAATGCTGATGGAGAACAGGAACAGACCTCCCAGCAGTCTGGCAGGAAAAACAACGTCAATCTGGCTCTGAATGAGATCCTGGAAGCCGCGCCGAAATCGGGATTTGTCGGTGTAACTGAAGACAAACCGGCCCCTGCAGCTGCCGCGCCAGCAATCCCCAAACCAGCCCCACAGTATTCCTATCAACCGCCACAGGCTCAGACAGTGCCTGTTATTTCTCAAGCAGAAATGCAGTTGATTCAACGCAAACGACAAATGTTGGAAGACGCATTATATGGCGGTACATCTGTCCAGTTTGCAACGCAGCAACACCAGCAGCCATCGAATATGGCTCCGGGCATGGGTATGAATGGTTATGGTGCCCCGGCAACTCCAGGGAATAACGGCTCCATGATGCTGGCCGGTATGAATAATCCCGCAGCAGCGCCAGCCGAGATCCCGGCTCGTGCCCAGGATGATTTTGTTTTGAAGAGTGACCGGGTGATGCCGCAATCACCCTACGAGATCAAGGCCGGTGCCATTATCCCGGCGATGATGATCAACGGTATCAACTCCGACTTACCGGGGATGGTGACAGCACAGGTCAGTCAGAACGTCTGGGACAGCATTTCAGGGACTTCGCTGTTGATCCCCCAGGGTTCTCGTCTGGTTGGCCGGTATTCGTCCCAGGTCGATTATGGGCAGCGTCGTGTGATGCTGGCATGGGACAGGCTGATTTACCCTGACGGCAGTTCAGTCGCGTTACAGGGCATGGAAGGGGCGGATCAGTCCGGTTTCAGTGGGTTCAACGATCAGGTTGATAACCATTACATGAGGGTCTTCGGCAGCGCCTTCCTGATGTCGATGATCTCTGCAGGTGTGGCTACCTCTCAGGACAACAACAATAATAACAATGACAACAACGATAAGAGCTACAGTTCAGAGTTGTCCTCTGCTGCAGGCCAGCAGATCGCCAATGTCTCAGAGAAGATGATCAGCAAGAATCTGGATATTGCGCCGACACTGACGATCCGGCCCGGATATCGTTTTAATGTGATGGTGAATCGAGATATGGTTTTTGAGCGGCCCTACCAGTATTTGTAGGGGAGTATGAGAAACAAAGCCCTGGCATCGTCCAGGGCTTTGTTCGTTCAAGACTGACGTTTTATTTCCCTGTTGGTTTCATTATTCCCTTTAAACAAACATGACAGCCATCCCCGGCAGGCTGGTTTCTTGTTCTTGTACCGCAACTGCTGCATTTTACTTCTTCTTTTATGATCATGTTGATTGCCTCTTTTGATAAAAACCGATTACTTTGCAGAGATAATAAGGTATTCGAGATTATCCTGTTTCTTTTCAACAACAAACTCATATCCATTGTAAAGCCCTTGAACGGTTATGAGTTTTTCAGTTGGTATCTCTATTTTATGGGAAGGCGTTACTATCAGGGTGATAGTGAAAACCCCCGTTGCTGTTGCTTTTAACATTTGAGATGCGAGCCTCGGGGTAAGCAAAAGCCCTGGCCGAAACCAGGGCGTTATTATTATGGAAGCTAATAATGATTGGTTCTTGGTTGTTCATGTTTTTACCCTTTGGTTTCGGCCTTTCGCCTTATTGCCTGATAATTATAACCTTATAATAAAAACATATCAACAATGATATTATTAAAAGCCCCAAAAAGGGGCTTAATAATCATGCAACGCGCCAGCACCAATCAAGGGCAAGGCAGTAAACGTGCTTTTCTCCCTGTTCTGTGTTGACCGTTTGTAGCGCTATGGTTTCATGGAAATCATACTCAGGATCATCTACAATAAGTGTTGCATCAGGCTGTATTACCATGGTCATACTATCATCAGCATCATTGATAGCCGCCATGACAGATAGCGCCGCACTTAATTCAAAAAATGGCGTGGCGTGTGTGCTCCATTGCGTTAATGAACTGTTCCAACCATCGAAACAATCACACACATCATCCAATTCAAAAGATGCTTTTTCAAAATGACTTTCGTTAGCGTGAGGTACTGCGAATTCTTTCAGCTTCTCAAGCAGAGCAGCCTTCAAACCGGCCTCCCACTCACTCAACGTAATATCGCAATGCCAGTGGATGATGTCAGCGCCACACTGCCGAGTGTATTCAAGTGCCAACAAAAGCTCTTCAACATTGTTTTGCTCTAAACAGTGCTCCGCAAAAGCCCTGGCGGTTCCTTGGAGAGTGTTGATCATACTTATACCCTTTGGTGATGGCCGATGCCGTGTGGTGGCCCCTCCAGAGAGGGGCTGATTGGTTTAGCTCAACTGTGGAAGAATGGGTTCTTCTTTTTTTATCCCGTCGCTACACCAGAGAGTAATTAGCTTTTCAATGTTGCGTTGGTATTGTTCAACGTCTGGCCATTCGGCTTCATCAGAATCAGAAACTGACATTTCAATGAAAACCTTTGCGGCGAAATCGTTGCTGATTTCAAAATGCCAAACGCCGGGGCAGCCCTGCGGTGAAACGACGTTATAGGCGTCTTCAATGGACATGGAATATGGGAACAGGGTGTAAACAAACTCGTCTTCACCAATACCATACCAGTCGCCTATCGTGGCGTTTTCACGAACCTGCTGGAAATGGCCCAGCACAGCGTCAGTCAGATAATA
The DNA here is from genome assembly GCF_018263925.1 of Kistimonas asteriae. Lineage (GTDB taxonomy): Bacteria > Pseudomonadota > Gammaproteobacteria > Pseudomonadales > Endozoicomonadaceae > Kistimonas > Kistimonas asteriae. The sequence continues at coordinate 25,547 of NZ_JAEVHF010000028.1, read as the reverse complement.
GTGAGTAGTAGCGATTTCTTGAAAGTTTTTGTTGCTCATATTAAAACCCTCTGGTGATGGCCTTGCGCCGACTTCCTAAGTATTATAAGCGAAATATTTCGTAATGTATATAGTATATCTTTATAGATATATTAAAAGATTTAGAGTATAATTATATCGAATGGGGCGCAAGGCCGAAACCAAAGGGTATAGAAATGTTTAATACGTTAAAAAATCAAGTAGTGGCTGATTTCAACTCTGAAATGACAGATACCTACAACGGTGAAATAACCAACACTTACAAAACCGATGATGGTTACACCTTCAGAAAAGAAGGTGACATCTGGACTGACGGCGATCTTATTTTCACTTGCGATGCTGAAGGGTACCCACTTGATCAATGCGGCTATCGTTTGGCGGGCTATTTCACTATATAGCAATATAAAGCATGGTGTACTAAATGTGCATCATGCCGCCAGGCTTCATCCCTGGAGTCACCCTCTTTAGCCGCCATCCGGCGGCTCTTTTTACTCCAAATGGAAATCAGTCAAAGGCCGAGAATTGGTGATCCTCGACCTTTATAGATATGCTTAAATTACCTCTTCACTTTCTTTTATGCTTTCGCCCATTCCTATCAAAAACTCACCGTCACGGCTAATTGAGCTAGTAATATTATTACCGCTAGCTTCAATTAACTTCCCATCTTCTTTATAAGATAAAATAAAGTATGAATCATCCTTATAAAACTCTATCCGATGGGTTATTACACCATCGCTAGTAGTTTTTTCATAGGTTTTAACATCTGGCAAATGCTTGATACCAAATGATTTAATGGAGTCAGTTTTTACACTGCAGCTACCATCATTATTCATTTTTATCTTTGCGCCAGATTGGTGATTAACTGTTAATCCATCTTCATCTTTAACTACTTCAGAGCCAAACGCATCAAAAGTTTCCAAAATATAGTTCCCTTACTGTTTGTGTTATACACGTCAAGTGACCTTTAATATCTTGGGTCTTCTTTTTGTTTTTCAAGGGTCATTCTTTAAATTTTTTGCAATTATCGACTCACGCACCATCCTTAGACGGCTACAGATGTACTTTCTATGGCAGCCCTTAACGAAGTAACGAATTTTCCTCCTGAATGAAAATCTCTATTTGAAAACTCCCTGGCACGCAACCGTATTTTGCATCAAGGGTCTAAATATAGTCTATATTTGGTTCGGGCTAACAGGTGCAGGTCTGGTGGGACAGGTAATGCGAATCGAGTCAATCAGTTATGTCAAGAAGAATGCAGCCAATCTTGAACTAGATGACGAACCAATAGTGGTAACACAGAACGGGAAGCCCGTTTATGTTATCGAGTCTTACGAAGAACGTATACGCAGGGATGAGGCAATAGCGCTGCTGAAATTGCTGTCACTCGGAGAGAGAGATTGTAGGGATGATCGGGTTATGTCAGGCGAAGAGCTTATGACCAGCATCAGGCAAAAATACCTGAAGGAGTAAAGCCTTGAAAGTTGTATATACCAACTCCTATCACCAGTCCACGGAGGTAATGATAGAAAGGCAGTTGGCAATCGACCCTAAAGGGGGAGTCAGGTTAGTCCATAAAATCGACAAGGCAATTCGTCACTTCGAGGCTTCTTTGACTCCAGACAAGCACTGCGACGCCCTGAACCAAAGTCTTCTCTTGTACTTTGGTGTTAGATATTTCGAGTATTGCTGGAACGGCTATCGAATTCTCTACAGGATAGATAAAAACGAGGAAACAGCAAATGCGATCCTCTTTATGGAAAAAGACCAAAGTACCCGCCAACTTTTGGAACAGTATCTACTCCGCACATAGCAGCTAAGTTGGTCTTCTGTGTCAGACTTCTTCTGCTCCCTCCGGCTTACCGTATTTACTTCTGTAGTACTCTAACCAGGGGGAGTTGCTGATTAAACCCATCATATCAAGCATGGATCTTTCCCAGCTTCCTGGTCTGCGCGATCCATCAGCGATACTGCTGACGACATGGGTAATTAGCTCTTCAACGCTTCCAACCTGCGTAGGTGCGCCATGTGTCTGATGGGTTTCTACCAACCATTCCAGCTCGGCCAGTACATCCGGGTTGAGCGAAATAGTGAGTTTTGCGTTTTCATTCATAATCAGGCTCTAGTTCCATTGACCAAAAAATAGGGGGCAATGCCCCCTATTCTAACCATAGATTTCGCTGAATTTTGACTCTAGCGATTCGTTTTCCATCGGCATACTGATACCGGCATGTTTGATTAGGATGTTGGAGGTCAGTAATACGCTGACCTTGTTCTTAATCAGTTTACCGGCTCTGACTGCCCGCCCTTCCCACTGGGGGTGATCTTTATCCCAGTTAATGTCGCTGAGTGTCGCGGCGGCAAGGTGGATACGCTCAGGCTGAGACATATTTTTATCTTTGAAAAACTGTTGGCTCATATGCTCACGCATATAAAACCCGACTGCATCTAGCATGAGTACACTGCAAGCTAGCGACATCCTACGGTTCAGCTGGATCATGCTGGGATCAGCCTTTGTCGCAGTCTTTTCATCAGTCCAATAGTCAGTTTTTGTGATTTCACGCCACACTACTGTATTGTCGTGGATCGCATCCAGTATCTCAGTGAGATACGCAACATTGTCATCAAAACTTTCTGGTCTAGGATCATTGGGAAGCAGTTTTTTCGCAAATGACACGATGCCCCTTAATGGGAAGGTTTTGTGTGAATTTACGCTACAGTTGCCAGCCTCAACCTCGGTGCGAGTGCCGAGAATTTTGGCCTTCTTGCTGACAGCAACCGCGAGCGATGACCAGGGATCACGATGGTTGTAGAGCGTGTTGATGCTGCCACTGGGCTTTACTGCGTTCAGATTAATGTCCACAAACATCTGATCCGCGCAGGCATGGCTAACGCCAGCATAGACAGTCAATACTATGTTGTCATGTACTGCATGTTCGCAAGTTTTGAGGATTTCACCAATCGCGCAATGGCGGTGCTGGCCGTCATTGAGCAGTACCTTGTGGTTGATGGGAATGTACAACTCTCCGAATTCTTCGCCTTCGGCAATCGGCTGAAATGTCACTTCTCGCATACCTGTTTCCAAGAGAGAAACAGTCAGTGCAGGCAGCACATAAGAGTCCTCACTGTCACGAACATAGCGCGCAATACCCATGGCACGGGTTTTGTTCAGTTTGCGCTGTGCACGATCGGCGGCCTCGGCAAGCTGGTCAACCGGGGGGATCATAGCTGCAACATGGCGATGTTTGAGGTTAGCACAGAACATCCGCTTACCGCCTTGAATACCCTGGATAGCCGGAACAATGTAGTGAGTGTCGTTCTGACGGAAAATATATGTTGGTTTTTGCATTTTTTTGCCCTTTGGCTATGGCCTTTCGCCTTGGATAAGCCGGTATTTACCGGCTTAGTCGAGATGAACTCCACTCACTTGGAGGAGATGTCTTTCTTGAATTGCTCAAGCGCGAACTGTGCCCGCCGCATACCACTCACATAAATATTGTTGTGGTTTGATTCGCTGGCATCACCCTGGAGTTGTATCAGGCGATTCAGGTCTTCCTCAGCTGCAGACAGCACCGCCAAAACGTCACGCTTTGAGAATTCTTTGGTGTTAAGTGGAGCCTGTTTGATGTCTTGTATGGTCATTGCTTTACCCTTTGGTGATGGCCTTTCGCCTCATTCGTTATAAATAGTATATAGCAGCCCTTTTATTATATCAATAGAGATATTGTAAAGATGGGCATTTTATTTCAGTCAAAACACCCATCCTGGAGTAGACAAAAAACAATTCCCCCCAACTATTTTTTATTGCCAGAATTCCCTGTCTGAGATCCTAAACGCCCTTCCAGCACTCCAAGCTGTTTGTTGAGTGCCTTAACTTCCTGCTTTAGCTCGCCAGCCTCAGTGCTCAATTCTCGAATTCGTTTCTGTGCGGAAGCCAACTCACTGGCCTTTTGTTCGGCAGCTTTCAGAGAGGCCTGCAGCTTTTCTTTTTCTTTCTCCAGCTTAGTAACAGCAGTACATCTATCATCAATCCGTGCGTTCAAACCAGAAATTTCAGTGTCTTTCTTGTTTTTTGCGGCGGTTAGCTTTTCGATTTCTTTTTGGTGAGTGTTGATGGTTTCAGTGGCCTTTTCAATGGTAGATGCCTGTTCAGCAACGGTGCGCTTGAGATCCTCCGCTTCAGACTCTTTCTTATTTTTTGCGGTTTCCAGAACATCAATTTCTTTTTGTTGAGAAGCGATTGTTTCTGTAGCCTTTTCAATAGAGACAGCCTGCTCTCCAACAGTTCGTTTGAGGTTCGCTGCTTCAGCCCCTGAAGCATGGCATTTGGACTCCAGGACAGACATTTCTTCTTTCATCTCGGCAACCCTGCTTTTCAGGGCTGTACATTGGCCCCGCATCTCTGAAGCCGCATTAGCTTCGCTTTCAAGCTCGGCCTCCAGATCCTGGGTAGTTTTACGCAACTCCGTGATCGTTTTCGCTTGAGAGTTTATCTCTGCCTCTGCTGCCGCGTTTTTTTGTTTTTCCTGCTGGAGCTGTTGATCGAGGGCTGCGTTGTTTTGCTGTAGAGATTCAACGTCAGACTCCATCTGAGTAATTTCGTCTTCCATCTGATCAACAGTTTCTTTTGCTTGTACCAGATCGTTTTCAGCCCGATCTTTGGCCTTCTTTGCGGCAACAAATTCGTCACGTACACGGTTATCAGCCATTTCAGTGGATGTCCGCCACATCTCACAGGCTGCGTTGTATAAGGCCTGCTGCATTTCTTCTACCTGAGGTTGAAACTGGCTCGGTAGTGTCAGAACGACATCTGCTGTTACTGGTTCTGCATCAAGAACAGTGACCTCATTTTCTGCAAGAATCCGCTCTATGCGACTTATCTTCCCGCCCTTGAGGTGGCTGTGAACCGTCCAGCCTGTAACTTCCTTACCCTCGCCCTTCAACTTCCTGGCGGCCTCCAGGATCATCTCGTCAGTAAAGGTTGCGCGCCTGCCCATCACTCTTACTCCTATGGAAATATAAATAGAGTATACTCTGATTTATACTTACTTACAAACTTACTTACTTACAAACTTACCTTTATATTTTGACCATACTTTCTTAACTTGCGACTCACTACATCCGACCATCCGTGCAGTGTTTTTGATCCCCTCCCCGGACAACCTGAGCTGTACAATGCGGTCATTAACAGCTGAGTTGGCTTTACGGCCTTTGTACTTTCCTTTTGATTTAGCGATAGCTATGCCTTGCTGCTGTCGTCTTCGGCGGGTCTCGTAGTCGTCCCGTGCGCTCTGCAATGCAATTTTCAACAGCAATTCTTCCATAGCCTGGATAACTATCTTCCCGATCCCATCCACTTCCTGGGCGAATTGAGAGAGATCTATGAGGCCTGGTATGCAAAGCCGAGCACCCTTTGAGCGAATAGATGCAATTAGTTGTTCTGCATCGTTGAGCGGCAATCGACTCAGGCGATCCAGCTTCTCCGCAATAACAACCTCACCTTCCCGAAGATCATTGATCATTCGCTGTAACTCTGGCCGATCCGCACTAGCGCCCGACGCTTTCTCTCGATAAACGTTAGCGATATAAAAACCATCGCGAATAGCTTCAGCTTCAATTTGCTCCTGCCGATCAAGGTTCTGTTGGTCGGTCGAGACTCTTAGGTAAATTCTGGCGACTTGCATAGGCTGCCTTTGGGTAATATGGGTATACTTAAAATAGCCTTGTTGATTTTATGGCTATAAATAAATGCAAAGATACCCTAAATGGCTAGCATTTAAATAGCTACCCTAAATGGCCATACATGATAGGGGGGAGAGCGGAGAGTGCGCCGGAGACATGTGTAGTTAGCAAAGGGAATCGCAGGCTGTTACGTAGCAACAGCCTTGTCGAGCAGTTAAGTTACGATGTATACAGTTTTTCACTATTAACTGTTTGTCCAGCAGCCATAGAAGAATGGTTGCTAATAATTACATTTATTTCAGCAACAGATTCATTGACAGGTAAATCACTGCCATCAGAAAAATAAATAACACTCCCCTTGCGCTCTTGGTTATCACCGTGCGGTCTGTATGGGTTAGATATGTATGTAATAGTTAAAAGATTAACCGTTACAGTCTCATCATAATGATCAGTTAATTTAATAAGGTGCATTCTAAGCCTCTTCTTTTTCTAATAGTGCAGCATGACATAATGAAAGATTACCATGCACCACATTCCATTCGTGCATGAACTTCGGATACCATTACAACGCCATCCTGCCTTCTGCAACGACAGTCAACTCTATTGTGCTTCATAAAATTGAAGCGGCCCTCAGCCTCATAATAAAGTTCGCCCTCCTCTCCGTATCGCCGTTCCGCTTCTTCTGCCAACTCATTTGCAATTTTTGCAAGCTGATTTAGTTTTCTCTGAACTTCTGAATCTGACATTTTCTTGCAAGACATAGCTTTTACCTTGTCAGTCTTCGACTGAAAACCCACACTATTTTTCGAATACCCATTTTCATTTGCTATTTAATGAAAACAGGCTCGACACAGATACTGGAACCTTATATTTAACTTTCCTGCCCCTGCCACGTTTCTGATGCAGCTCTCCAGCTGCATCCTGGTAACAAAACTCCAGTAGATTCAGCTTGCACAGCTCATTGCATACCTGACTGAAATTGTTGATCTGGGTCGTAGGATCGACGCCTGCAACAGAACAAATCTCTTCCCGATCCAACTCAACAAAACCATCCTGGTTGGCGGTTTCAACCATGGCAAACAAAACCCGGATGGCCAATGTGGGCCTGTTTGTTTCCTCAATCAGATTCTGCAACTGCAATAATTTCATGCTTTTTTCCTGGCCATAAATGCTTGATTATCTACCAGCGCCAGACCGAACACGGCCTGCTGTTCGTGAAGATAAGACGGCACAGATTTCATAACATCCTCCAGGGTATTGAACGGCCCCTGCATCCTGATCCAGAGATGCGCTAATACTGCCCATTCAGTATCAGATGATGGCAACCACCCTTGTTCGATAAGAAGATCCAGGGCAGCAAAACACGCCCACAATGGAGCCTTGTTCTGTACGGCCCAATGCTTCAGGGTTTCTCCTGGTGGTGCAGGGCGAGACTCAACATAACCTGCTTTGACTGCCGCCTGAGTCAACTCATAGGCCGCATCAGCCTGTGTGAGTCCAAGCACTTCATCAGCAACAAAACACCATGAAGAGATCACCGAAGATCGCTGTCTTTTTACCTGATTTTGGAACTCGCTGAGTGTCATATTAGCAACCTGCACTAGATGTTTGCTGAACCACTGTCTGGACAGCCTTATTGATTTTACTGGCTTGCTCAATGTTTTTTGTACTTATGGCTTCGCCATCCAAGATGTTTTTCATCTCGGCCAGTATGCATTCTTCCAGTTCTTCAACCAAATAGAAAAGCACTTCAAGGTTATTGTTATCAATAAACTCTTTTTGATGCGGCAGTACCTCTTTAACAACATTCTTGATGGATTCTATATTAGTAAAATCCTCACCACTGCCACTTTTTAGAAACTGCACCCTCATAACTGCATTTAAAAGAATTGTTCTGTAGGCAGAAAAGTATGCCCATAACAAAGGGGTAACAAAAGGTCGAGCGCTATCGGCTAATGATGTACTTAACCTTGATACATCAACATGATCAAGCGCAGTCGCTACGACTACATACAACGGATTGTCACGGGTCGCCTTTAGGAATTCATCGTACTTTATTACAGCCATTAATGATGAAACGTTCTTTGCTGGCCCGAGCGAATTTACACATTCCCAAAACTGGCGTACAGCACTCACTTTTTCCTGGTATAAGACCATCTCACGGCTATGCAGGCTAGACAATGCACCATCTCTGATAGCGGCAATTTGCTTATCCCGAGCATTAATTTCAGCTTGAAACTGCGCTTCACTTTTTCGCAAATCGGAAGACAAAACAGTTAGCTCTTTGTCATAATGAGCGCTGACGGATTTTTTCACCCATTCTGCAAAATAATTACGCATAAAAAACAGAACAACAACCAATACAGATGTTGTTACTCCAGCTGGTAACCAATCCAGCCATGTCAAAAGATAACCTTCCATATCACTTACCGGCCTCCGCCAACTTCAAATTTATTGCATCCAAATAATCTTGCTGGAACAGTATCAGGTGTTCCAGATCCACAGCACCCAGCTGATCGAATTTCTTTTCAAAGGACAGGCTGATCAAGCGGTCATACTCCCTGCGCTTCAGGTCGGGCCTTGTATCTCGTAACGCTATCATGTGATGAATAACGCCGGTTTCGCCCTCGACTTCAGCAACATGCTTCCTGGCAACTTTCAAAGCCGCCTGCCGTTTCTTATAGCCACTCCGCACGGTTGGCATTACCAACCAGACCAGAACGATGGCTGCCAGTGCTGCCAATACGCCCTTGTTGAAATCGTAGAAGTACCACCCGGCCCCAAACGCACAAAGCGCCGCCGCCTTAGAAAAGAACATCCTGCGATAACGGTAAACGGAGTAGTAATTAGCCCCAGGAGCGCCTGACAATGCTAAGGTCGCCGGATTAAACGCTGAAAGCCTGCACCGCAACTGTAATAATTTATTCATGTCCATGTTCCCCCCTGGAGCACACAGCTACACTGTTACTGTTTCCAGCCTTCTATGTGCTACATCCAGCACTTGGCCAAGAAATTCTATTCGATCCTCGAATACGTCAGAACAATCAGGCAATGGCTCTTCTGATTTGGCGGACGCTTCATTGATCACCACTTGCAGCCGTTTAAGCTCTCCAACCTCCTGTTCAATGCGCGGGATGACCGTGGTACGCATATCTTCAACGGTTCCTGCATCTTCAGTACAAAAGTGGCTGCAAAGATAAATCATGTCGTCGAATGTCATGCTGCATTCTCCAACACAATTTCCTGAATCTGCTTTATGCCCTCAATGGGTTGAAACTCCGAAATTCGCACACCATTCCTGATGACTTCAGTCTTGGCCTCTGCTCCAGAGGCCGACTCTTCCAGGGCACGGAACACCTTGAACGACTGGAACTCCGACACGCTTTCCCAATCTGTAGGGAAACGGACTGAACTCTGATGGCCGATCTGAACGCCGAACTGGTCAACAAAAAAGGTATCTACGCGCATGGTTCTCATATACTCACCCTCTGGGTTTGGCCTATCGCCTTTTGTTAATAATCAATATATCACGAGAATTATTATATATCAATAGCGATATTATTATTTTTTTAGTCTTCTTCCTTTTAGTAACCATCCACCCTGGAGTCGCAAAAAACCTCAAATATAAAATGCCCTCAGTGGCGGTAAAAAACCGCCACTGACATCAATGGATTAATCAATTACTGCCATAATCTTATTGAACTCTTCATGATGATGCGAAGCCCAATCTCTCAGCCCATGAAAGTTTTCTATAAAGATTTCAGCCCTGTTTTCGCTAATCTCATAAACAGCCCCTGCAACATGCGAAAGTGCAAACAGCGTCACAGCAATACCCGCCGCATCAGGAGTCAGAGTGTATGACTGCATCATCCCCGGACTGTTCAATGTGATATTTCCGGCAACTTCCGGGCAAAGATACATTGCCGCCCCATCAACTTTTTTAACGCCCCAAGTTACAGGCTCTGGCGAGTCTTCAGTTATTAGCTGCTCCATTGTGGAATAAATAATATTTTCCAAATTGAACATTTTGTTGCCGTGAGCAAAGAAAAACTTACAGTAAAATTCAGCCCATTCAATCATCTTCATACCCTCTGGTTATGGCCTATTGCCTTTGTGCAATTTAATAATATCAGGGTTGATATATAATATCAATAGCGATATGATAAAAACCGTCGAAGGACAAAACCAAAGGGTAAGAAGAAACTGATGATTACTGTAAATAGCTATTTCTGTGGCGCGGGTCTTTTTGATATTGGTCTATTAAAAGCTGGGCTTACCATCAATCAGGCTTTTGAACTGGATAGCAGTGCCGTTAAAACATATCGCCACAACATTGGGGATCACATCAAGCAATGTGACATCGCTCAAGAACTGGTCATGGAACAGGATAGCTGTGACGGAATGATTTTTACGTATCCTTGCACTAAGTATTCTCCAATTGCCGATATACACGACACACGACACGGTGATGAGCTGTTTTTACATGCTCTCCGTCACCTCGCCATTGCGCGGCCCGAGTTTTATGCCGTTGAGAATGTGCCTGGAATGCGGGCCTTCCCCGTCGTGATGGAAGCAATGTCACAAATGCCAGACTATTACGTACAGATATTTTGCCCCGTGAAAGCGGAAATATGGCTGCCCCAACGTCGTCATCGTCTGATCATCATTGGAACCAAACGGCCTTTTAACTTCAGACCGCCAGAGAACACACGGCCTGTAAAGCTGGCAGAAATCTTAGAAGAAAACCCAAGGGTCACGCTGCCCAAAGCCATAAAAGCCCGCATGAGTGGCGCATACCGGGATCTGCCTATCATCTCCGATCCGCTCAATGATGACATCGCTCCAACATGCGTCGCGCACTATAGCAAGGACAAAAGTACAAGGTTGGTTCGGGATAAGCGCTTCCCTCTTGGAGTCAGACCCTATTCAGTCCGTGAGTGGGCGCGTCTCCAGGGAGTGCCAGACAGCTTCTATTTTCCGGTATCGGATACAGACGCATACAAGCAAGTTGGTAATGGTGTACCAACATACATCGGAGAATGGTTTGGTAGAGAAATCACCCGATATCGCAATCACTGTGCAGCGTAAAAGATGTCGCAATATCATAAATAATAATCTATTATTATTTTATCTATTAGCAGTGCTACACGTAGGCAAACGATCATGGCATGGCATACAAGGCACGTTGCGCCGGTCAACACGTCAGAATCTCCGAGGGTGACAGTCCTGTTTGAGCGTGAGGATCTATTATGGACATCGCCTGGGGGTGAACCTGTCCAGAATCCCTATACCAAAACCGAGACGGACATCCCTCTTCGCAATGAGCACGGCGCATTGATCGGGCCTAATATTTTTGACGTGATAGATAAGGTCGAACGCGACAAAAAAGATCTGGTTGAACTGGGTATTCCTCCGGTCACGGATAACGAGGGTCACTACTTTGTATTAAGGCCTGCGTCAGAGTTCTTTGATAAACCCAAAAAGAAGAAAAAGAAATCAAGCCCCAGTAACAATAAAGACTACCTGCTTTATCCCTTTAAAAAGTCTCTCTCGACAGCTGGCGCACCAGTCACAGGTGCTCTGGAAGGCGATTTCATTCGAATCAGGAAGAAATCAACGGTTAGCATTAGCCGCCTGTCATTTTTGCTGGCCTCTGGCATGTATGGCTCATCCCTGAAGGCGTCTGCCATGATTGGTCAAATCGCCTCCGATGCCTGGAGTAAGGATCTCATCAGGGCCAAGCATTTTTATGATTTGGTGGTGTCATCATCGCACGGCATACAAGCCCGAAACGTCCCTGCCTCAACAATGGCCGCTTCAACTATTTCCCAGCATGTGGAAACCCTGATACTGCGCGAGGCCTGTACATGGATGGGTATTGATCCTGATACTAAGATACAGCGCAAGCGTGGCAGGCCTGCCGGTGAAGGAAAAGCGGATCTGGGCGATGACAGCCATGCCGGAAACGTTCTGGTCATTCGACTCTCTGCAGACGGGGAAGTTACCGGATCGTTCATTGCCGATTTTGCCGGTTACACCACAGGTACTGCACTGGAAACCCTGGATCTGAAAGAACTGGCAAATCTTTTGGTCGAACTGCAGGACGCCGATCAGGTCACTGATGTTGAGTTGCTGGAAGCCTACCTGGAGGCCGCCGATCCTGACTGGCGCGATAAAATCCTTGAAGATGAGGCTGACGATGCGGGTTCAGCGTCACGCTATGATCCTTATTCTGTTCTTGGCGTTGATCAGAATGCTTCTCTTGAAGAAATTACCCGTGCTTACAGGAAAGCAATGCAAAAGGTACACCCTGACCGTTCCGGTTTGCCGGGATTTTTTGCCCAGGAAGTTGTCAAAGCCTATAAATCATTGAAGGGTAAATTTGAACATGAGTAAGGATCTGGTTGTTAAGAAAAACAAGTTCCTGGAAAAAATCAAACAGGGAAAAGCGGTTGCCAAACCAGAATCTGGCCGTCTGTCCCAATTAAAAAAAGCTGCTGAACGTCCGGGGAGAAACCGGCTGGTATTTGCCATTGATGCAACAGCATCCAGAGAGGCTGCGTGGAAAGTGGCAACGGAAATCACCTCGACAATGTTTGAGTCAGTCCCCGACAAAATAGAGGTATCGCTGGCCTATCACGGTGGCGGACACATTAAAGAACTGACCCCATTCTCAACAAATGCCAAAACGTTCCTGGACAAATTACAGCAGATATCCTGCATTGGCGGTCGGACGGCATTTAATGACATTCTTGATCGTGTTGTTCATTTCCCGGGAGTTGCTTGCTGCGTTTACATCGGTGACTGCTTTGAAGAGAGGGAAGCTGATGCACTGGCCCTGGCCCGGCAGCTGAAGTTAAAAGGGATCAAGATGTTTATCTTTCACGATACATCATCATCCGAGATCTACGATACCGATCATGCGGCCCGTGTTTTTTCCAAAGTGGTCGATATTTGTGGCGGGGCGTTGATGGACTTCAACGATCAATCCCCCAAACAGGCCGAAGAATTTTTAGGTGCCATCGCGCTCTATGCGGTCGGTGGTCGAAAACTTCTTGAACAGCAAAAAGGACAGCTTCCAGGCGCGGTAAAACTGCTCGAAAAACTTCAGTAGATACTCCCTCCCCCCTGCACAGACCAGATTCACTCGCGGGATCTGGTCTTCTTTGTGGCTGCCTCATATAAATAATAATCTATTATTGTTTTATTGAAGGGAAAAACAGCCTCGGATATAATATCTCTATTGATATAGCTAACGCCGTAGGGCATTCTCAAAGGAGACATATCATGACTTGTTCCACTGCTCAGAATCATATTTCTGCAATCTCTGCCAAGCTGGATCGCTACTGGCATCTCAGCACTGACAATTTTTTCTCGCTCTTTCTTGATGATCTACTAACCTGCTTTGGTGTGAACGGTGGCAAACACGCTCGTCCCCTAGAACCATCCGAACGTGAACAGTTGTTTGAACTGGGTCAGATGTACGCCCGTGCCGTCATCGACTGCCCATATGAAGACCTCTTAGGTCAGATTTACATGGATCTCGCCGGACGCGGCCACAAAAAAGCCTTGGGACAGTTCTTTACGCCAAATAGCGTCTGCCGGATAATGGCAGAAATGAGTAATTACGACATGATCCACGGTGATGCTTTTGCCGATCTAGACGTGATTCGTGTTGCCGAGCCAACCTGCGGATCTGGCGCCATGGTTCTGGGGATGCTGCACTGCATCAAGGAAAAAAACCCGGCCCTGCTTGAAAAGCTGGATTTCACATTGATTGATATAGACCGTACCTGCATCAGAATGGCAGCAATCCAGATCCTGACTAATCTGCTGATTCACGGCGATCTGCTGGCCGGATTGCGCGTGTATCGCGGTAATGCACTCGGATCGAGTTCAGAACTGGAATGGTTTATTGGCTTTCAGAATTATCAAGATGAATCTGTCACTGAAAAAGTAGCACCAGTGCCGGATCGCTTTGTTACGCTGGAAAAAAATCTGGATATGTTCTTCGAGCTGGCTTCCTGATTTAAAAAGAATAGACCGGCATTGTCGCCGGTCTGTTCACCCATCAATTACGCAATGGCTATACCTCTGTCCTCCCTTTCATTTCGCATCTCTCGCGCCTGTTGCTGCTTGTTTTCCCGCTCCTTGTTCAGCGCCTTCTGCTTCCGTTCCTCGTTGAGCATCACAGCGGTATTCAACTGCCGAGCCACAGCATTCAAGCCCCGGCTAACCTGGATGTCGTTGAAATCCGTTAATCCCTTGGCTTTTTCCTCTGGAGTAAACGACGGCGCAGCCAACAAAGCATTGGAGACTTCGGCGGCCTCCCGTGCTTTCTGCATACCGATATTGTCTTTTCCTTTGGACTCCAGGGGATGATCGTCATCGGCCCCGATGATGAGCTGACGGTCAGGGTTCAATGCTCTGAGGGTTTCCGCCACTGACGGCAGGTTGCCGGAATCAATGGCAATGATGGCCGGACTGTTGGTAGCCATCTGCAGTGTCGCGGCAGTGGCAATGCCTTCACCAATGGCCAGCGGGTTACTGCTGTTTTTCAGCTGGTTATCCGGGTCGACCACACCAAACAGGCCCATCTTTCTCGCCAGTTTCTTCAGTCGTTTTTGACCGTTGGCCGCGATACGCTGCACAGAACAGATTTCTCCATCCTGGTTATACAGCGGCAACACCAGCCGATTGTGCTTGTCGACCTTCAGGCCTGGGAAAGCTTCGATGCCTTTTTTCTGCAGGTACGGATGGTCATTGTTTGCATCCGGCAACAACGCAACCAACTGGCGGCAGCGGTGGGCATGGTGGGCATACTTGCGCTCTCGCTCGGCTTCCCGCTCGACTTTCTTCTGGGCAGCCTGGGCCTTCATCGCGGCGCGTTCTTCTTCACTCAACTGCTGGCCGTTGGATACCCACTTATGACGAACCTTTTCGCGGTGGTTCTCATACCAGCCTGCGGGCCTGCCATCCAGGTAGCCACAGTAGACACCGGATCGCTCGCCCTTGCGGTCGTCCTCCATCGAGACACGGTGGATTTTGCCGTCCATCTCCGGCAATCCCTTCAGCTTGAAACCAGCGGCGGTGAGCACATCATAAAACTCACTCTGGGGATCTTTAGCGGGCAACTGTTGTGTTTCCTGCTGTTCTGGTAGCCATTGGGCAAACGGCTTGATGTCCTGCCCTGCCGGTACGTACCAGGATTTAGCGCCACGATCCCAGCGCGCTCCCAGCTCCTTCGCCTTGCCCTTCTCCTTGAAAGGTACGGCCAGAAATACCTTGTCCTGACTACTCTCCCTGACGGTTTCCGCCTTGGCCTTGGCTTGCTCCTGGCTGGTTTCGTTGCCCATCCAGCGGGAAAAAGGTTTGATGTCCTGCCCTTCGGGGACATACCAGGATCGGGCCTGTCGATCCCAGCGAGCACCCAACCCCTTGGCCTCTTCCTTCTCTTTGAAGGGAACGGTCAGGTAAGTGCGTCCCTCCGGCGCGACAGCTGCCTTGCTTTCAATGGTTTCTGCCACAGTGCGAATCCTCCCGGCCTCTCGCTCATTGACCGGCGTCAGCTCATATTTTTCAGCCCAGGCATGAACAAATGACTCCGGTATGCCCTGCTCCCTGAATACCTCTCTGGCCTGCACATCGTCAGTATCATTAATCCCGATGCCGTAGGCCTTGGTCAGCAACGCCTCAACAGACGACAAAAACCGCTCTTCCTCCTGGAGTAGCTTGTGATCATGCTGTGCGGCATTCATCAGCGCATTCAGGTCACAGGTGGCGATGGCGTCACCTATGCTGATTTCCCGGTTGTCGGGACTGTCCAGCTGGAAGGCTCCCTCTGGGGTCACATGGACGCGATAACCGTCGGGCAGCTTGGCTTCACAGGCCAGAGCGCGGCGCTCGATGGCGCTGAACAACGGTTCAGCACGATCCAGAAATGCCCCTTTGCAGGATTCATGAAATGCCTGGGAGATCTCGTCTGTCGTGATCTCGCCTTTTTCGACGGTCAGGCGCTTCATGTCCGGTTCACGGGCAATGGCAATCGGCTCGGCGGTGCCCAGCTCGTGGTTGTACAGGCACTCAACCTTCATCACGACTTTGGAGCCTTCGCCGGTCAGCTCTTTGACATCGACAACCGCACGATAGACATCTTTTCTGACTTCACCGTCCTGACTGTGCGGCAGCATCTGTACGCTGTGTGTGCCAGTGCGGTAATTGATGTCGTTCTCGGCCTCTTCGATCATCAGTCCGACAAAACCTGCGGGCGTATGCGCCCAATGGTTCTTGTCCGCTACCTCGTCAGCGATGGCGGACGCCAGCGGCTCATCATCAAAGAAGGGGCGGCCATGCTGCAGGTAGGTGTCTCGCTGGCCAAACCGAACCTGCATGATTTCCTGATACTTGTCGTATTTCTCCCGCATGGGTTCACTCAGGCTGGCAATGTATTCCTGGCCCTGTTCCTTCTGCGCTATCAGCTCTTCCGCATAGAGATAAAAGGCCTGTGACAGCCCTTTATGTTCCAGATAGGCATTAAAATCGGTTTGCTGTGTGGGGTTGTCAAAGACAGCGGCAAGACTGGCGGATGCCTGCTCAGTGAATCTGTCCGGATCAGATCCGGTCACGTCAGCAATGGTATTCAGTCCATGGCTTCGCAGTGCGGCTTCCAGGGTTTCCCCGCCGACAAACGACTGGAAATGACTGAATGTGTAGCTGGGATGAGACAGCATAGCCCGGATGTCGCCGGTCAGGATCTCTTCCTGTTCCTGGGAGACTGCCTGCTCCAACTGCTGCTCGTAGGACATCACAAGACGATGAATCTTTTCAGCGTCCGCACTGGCCCGCATGATTTCAAACGGGTCATCCTGCAGCGCCTTGATCCAGCTCTTCACGTAGGCGGCATGTTGGCCCGGATCGTGGCCAATATTCAGCTCGGCTCCGGTCATATAAGAAGCAATCTCGGCCCGTAGCTCTTCCTTGGCATACATCTCACTGCCGAACGGGTGGCTTATGTCACGGGCTAACCGTGATGGGTGCCCTGTCCAGTGGCCCAGCTCGTGAAGCGCGGTCGCATAGTAGTTGTCAGCGGTTTCAAACTGGTTTTTCTCCGGCAGATGGACACTGTCAGTCGACGGGCGGTAAAACGCGCTATTCACTTGGTCATGGCGGATGATGGCTTTACTGGCCGCCAGTATCGCCTCGGCGCGTTCGGACGCATCCCATTCAACCGGCTTAACCTCCAGCTCTGGAATGCCGTCGATCTGCTGACCGTTGAAGACAACGGCGGTGAAGACGCGGGGGCGCTCCAGTCGTACACGCTCTTTCTGGATGTTCCCCTCTTCATCCAGGACAGGATTGCCCTGCTCATCCAGAACCGTTTTCTCTTCCTCAAACTTCCAGTATTGAACCTGGGAACCTTTCTCGCCCTTTTGGACTTGCCAGCCCTTGGCCTGGGCTTGTTTGTAGGTCAGCCAGCGGGGATCGGAAAACCCCTGGCTGGCAAGGTGGATGACGTTGACACCGTTGTACCGCTTGCCGGTAATCGGGTTATGGGGCAGACGCATCGTGCCCGGTTTCCAGGGGATCTGCCATGGTGCAGTCCCCTCCTGCAGCTGCTTGATAAATTTCTCAGCAACCTGCTCATGAAACGGTTTTTTGTTTGCCATTGTTATTCAACTCCCCTTGTCAGTCTTCTAGGTCAATACCGGATTCCAGAGCGTCATCAGCGCTCAGGGCATCTTCCTCAAAGGCTCCCATCAGCTCCGCTTCCTCGGGATCACACTCAACCTCATGGCCGGGGATCTCGACAGCGGCCAGTGTCTTCTCGTGGATGGCGGCTTGGATCTGTTCATCTGTCATGGTTTCTCTCCTTTCTTCTGATTCTTACGGGGCCGGATTAACCGGCCTTGGCTGTTTCCAACACAGGCTTCCCGCCTTTGTCGAAATACGATGTGCGGCACTCAGGGAAACCACTGCAGCCCCAAAAGAACGTGCCTTTTTTCTTACCGGGGCGGCGGATCAATCCCTTGCCGCAGTCCTGGCATTTGTGCTGTTCCGACACCACGGCGGCGGGCTTGGGCTTCCTGGGGGAGAAATCCGGTTTTCCCTTTGCATCGGGGAACGTCGCCTTGCAATCGGGGTAGTTGGTACACCCCCAAAAGTTACCCTTACTCCCTTTCCGACTTCTCAGAAATCCTTCCTTGCAGGTCGGGCACTTGGGCAGATCAACTTTTAAGGACAGCCCTTCGGATTTGACGCGATCAATCTCTTCGGTGATATACGCCACAATGTCATGAATGAACTGCTCAACAGTGAGTTCACCCTGTTTGATTTGTGTCTGCTGCTCATGCCAGAGCGCGGTCATGTCCGGCACGGTCGCCCTCTCTGGCAGCGTATCGAATAGCTGCCTGCCGACATCGGTAGAAATAATGGATTTGCCTTTCTCTGCCAGAAAACCACGGTCAAACAGGTTCTTGATGATGCTGGAACGGGTTGCCGGGGTGCCGATACCGCCATGCTCTCCGGCCTTGTCCGCATCCTTCTCCTGGAGCATTTTTTTCAGCTTCGGATCATTGACGTACTTTGCAACGCGGGTGAGATCCTTGAGCAATGTAGTCATGGTGTACCGGGCGGGCGGCTTAGTTTCCCTCCGCTCTGAACGGCACTGCTCACAGGTGCCGGATGTTCCCTGGGACAACTGGCTCAGGTCAGAATCACACTCGGCATCTTCCGGCAGTTCGTCGTTATCCTTGTCATTCCGGTACAGGGCCAGCCATCCGGGAGACAGGGTGGTTTTGCTCGTGACTTTGAAACTGTGGCCCTTACAGTCAATCGTCAGGGTGGTTTCCCGGTATTCATGCACGGGAAAGAACTGCGCGACATAGGCGCGGGCGATCAGCAGATAAACCTTCTTCTCACTCTCTGACAGGGCATTGAAATCTGCCGTGGCTGAGGTAGGCACAATGGCATGGTGCGCGGAAACCTTCGCGGAGTTGAACGCTCGGCTGCGAACCGATGGATTCGCCCCGCCTGCAGCTTTGGCCAGTACCGGCGCGGTGCCTGCAATCGCCGCCAGCACATCCGGTGCGTCGGCATGTTGCTCATCAGACAGGTATTCGCTGTCAGAGCGGTTATAGGTGATCAGTCGGTGTTTTTCACGAAGCGTCTGGGTGATCGACAATACCTGGTCAGGCTTCAATCCGAACTTGCGGCTGCAGTCGGCCTGCAACTTGAGAAGGTTATAAGGCAGCGGGGGCTGTTCCTTCTTAATATCGCTCTTGCATTCAGCGACAGTAGCCGGTGCGCCCTGGCACTCTGCCGCTACACGCTCTGCAAAACTGGCATCAATGATCCGGCCCTTATCGTCAACGGGATCGTTGTCGCTGATCTGGTAACGGGCATTGACGGAAGTACCGGCCAGTCCGAACGTGCCGGTAATCGTGTGAAAATAGCTCTTCTGATGGGATTCATGCTGCCGGTCACGACGGACAACCAACCCCAGGATCGGCGTCTGAACCCGTCCGACACTCAACACACCGGAGTAACCCTTTGAACGGCCTGCCAGCGTATAGAGTCGGGTACCGTTGTAGCCATACAGCTGGTCGGCCACACTGCGGGCCTCGGCTGCAGCTGACAGACCGGCAAATTCAGCGTTGTCGCGGAGATTGGCCAGTGATTTCCTGACAACTGCCGTGTTGTTATCGTTGATCAGTACACGCTTTACCGGCAAGCGGCACTTGGCATACTGCAGCAGCTCATCAACCAGTAACTGGCCTTCCTCATCAGGGTCGCCAGCATTAACAACCGAGTCGGCCTTTTTCAGCAGATCCAGAATGATTTTGACTTGCTTCTTCTTGTCGGGAGAGACTTTCTTCTTCCAGGGAACATGAACAATGGGCAGGTGGGCCATATCCCACTTTTCATATTTCGCGTCGTAGTCTTCAGGGTCGAACAACTGCAGCATGTGACCGAAGCACCAGGTCACGTAATCGTCACCACAGACAATGTAGCCGTCGGCGGATCGCCCCCCTCCAAGCCCCTCTGCGATGGCCTTAGCCAAGTCCGGTTTTTCCGCAATAAATAATCGCATGGTCATCACTCCTTCCACGTCCATACAGGTCTGATCACTCCCTGGATGCCGTCATAGGGCACTGCGCCAAAATAGCGGCTGTCAAAGCTGCCGGGATTGAAATCAGACAGAATAAAAATGGTGTTATTGGTCAGAACGTCATTAATAGAAACAGGCTCTAATACTCGCCCCCCTGAATCCTGCGTTAAGGCATGGCTGTTGGTTTGTAATACGCCATTGATATAGATCCCCTCATTGGATGAACGAACATGGTCGCCGGGTAAGGCCGCCAGTTTTTTCGCCAGCGGCGATAAAAAGCCACTGCACAGCCCATAGCTGAAATAACCGCGTTCCTGGGCCTCGTGAAATAATTCAGTGTCCGGTGGGCAATAGAGAATCAGATCCCCTTTATTCACGGCGTCGTCAGTCAGCTGATAAATACCCAGCGGGTATGAATCCGTCATGTTGATCCGGTAGCCGATTAAAAAGGCAAGCGCCAACAGATCGACAACCAGGAACAACAAAAAAATCACCGTGATATTAAATGCCTTTTTCAAAAGTCGAGTTCTCCCACGTCGGGATCTGCGACAGCAGCCGTTTTAGCTTTTTCCTGCGGTTTCTCTTCCGGCTTATCTTCTGGCTTGACCTCCGGCTCTTCTGGCTGGGCCTCTGGCTCTGAAGGTTCTTCCGGCATTTCAGGCTCTGCAGGCGCGGATTCCTCGGTACTTACCGGCGCGGTCGGCTCGCTGGCTGTTGACTCAGTGGCGGGTGCTTCCGGTGCCGGGGTTTCAGCCTCAAAATCTACTGGAGCCACTTCGGTTTGAACCGGCAGGCTGACAGTAGTCGGCGGTGGGACTTTTGAGCGGGCATCGAGCACAGGATCTTGGAAATACAGGTTCTGCTTGCCGTATATGCCGGGATAACCGGAGACAAACACCAGCATGTCACCGGGCTTGAGGATGTTGCCCTGCTTGTCCTTGAGCGGCCCCGGCAGGCGCATACATTCATCTGGCGTCAACAGTGGCCGTTGAACTTCCTGCGTAGTGGTCGAGATACCGGACTGAAAGAAGGCTGTCCGCTTGCCGGATGTAGTCACCGACTCCTTGACGATGGTGGTCTGTCCGGTCAGACGGGAGATGACCTCGGCGGTTTCCTGCTTGTTGGGCGCAAAGACGCTCTTGATATGACAGCCCCCGGAAATACTCTCTTCACGGCCATAGGCTTTCTGGATCTGGGAGATGTCCTGGGCAATCAGCATCGCCTTGATGCCGTAACCGGCGATATAGCCAAGCGCTTCCTCAACAATTTCAATCTTGCCAAGACTCGGGAACTCATCGAGCAACAGCAACAAACGATGCTTGTAGTGGGCCTTGGAGCTGCCGCCTTCAAACTCCATCTTTTCCGTCAGTGTTCTGAGGATCTGGCTGATGACCAGACGGATCAGCGGCTTCAGACGCTCTTTGTCGCTGGGTGGGACAACCAGGAACAGGCTGACCGGCTTCTCATCATTCATCAGGTCACGAATTTTGAAATCAGACTTCCGAATGTTCTGGGCAACCACTTCATCACGATAAAGGGTCAGGTAGGACAGTGCGGACGACAGGACAGATCCCGCTTCGTTTTCCGGGCGGTTTAACTGCTCTCGGGCGGCAGCGGCAACGACAGGGTGAGGCATTCCGTCGCGGTGCTCATACTCCATCATCTCCATAAGAGTCTGCTCTATCGGAAGGTCGGGATCGGCCAGCAATGCCGCCACTTCGGGCAGTGAGGCGGGTGTGCCTTCGTTCCGGCCTTTATAAAGACAGTGCAGGCAGGCTCCTGTCAGAAGGGAGTGCGCGGTTTTCTGCCAGTGATCTTGCAGACCTTTACCGTCAGGATCGACAATCATGGTCACAAGGTTTTGAACATCAGCAACCGCACGAGCATCATCTAACCGAACCTCTTCCAGCGGATTAAACCCGGCTGATCCTGATATAGCGGCAGGCTCGAACTTCAGAACTCGGTTATTGCCGTGTAATTGCCGCCAACCGGCAGTCAGCGCGTAGTTCTCTCCCTTGATGTCATAAACAACTGCTGAATCGACCCAGGTCAGCAAAGTCGGCAATACCAGACCAACGCCTTTACCGGATCGGGTTGGTGCAATGACCAGGATATGTTCTTTGCCATTGTGTCTCAGGTAATGATGTTGGCCAGCCTTATCAACGAAACCGCCGACATAGACACCCACGGGAGTATCTTTCTTGCTCCGGGGCAGCAATCCGGCGTCCTGGATCTCATCCAGCTTGGCCCATCGTGCAGAACCATGAAGATAGCGGTATTGCTTCCTGTCCTGACGGCTCAGATAGATAAGGCAACCGATGCAGACAAACAGGAAACAAAGCCCTGCAGAAAACGAGATAGCAAAAGCTTTATCAAACGCTAGCTTGTATTGGTCGTAGTAGCCCTCTGACCAGTAATACCAGTTCCAGGGAGCGTGGATGCCGGGGATGTTCAGGTATTTGGCTATCAGCTGCGTGGCCAGCTGAAAGGTGATCCATAAAACGAGCACGGGGGAGGCAAAAGCGATGAAGAGTTTTTTTCGGCCTTTGTGCGAGGCTGTATTCGGTATACCGATTGCTTGCTTGTCTGCCATGACTATAAACCTCTGCTGGTGCTGATGATTCGTCCTCGCCTGTCAATGGTCACGTCACTGCCTACCGATTTTTTGGCCAGCTTTGCGGCCTGCGCCGATGTCACCGGCAAGCACAGTGTTTCATTGTCATTGTCAAATAGTGCGAGGCGGCTTCCGTCGTCCAGTTGGCGTTGTCCCTTATAAACAAGACTGCCGCTATCCGTGTCTTTAAATAGCCTGTGTTTCGATATATCGGAAACCCTATCTATCAGATTATTCCGTGACTTCATGTATTTTTCAACCTGATCGGTCACCTTTTCGGCACTATTTTCCATGTTTTTCGGGATATCCATCTGTGCGCTGGAAACCTTGATCCGATTGGCTTTGGCCAGCTTTTCAGCCAGTGCGACAAACTCTGTACTTCCCTTTATTTTCAGGTTGTTGCCATACTTAACCATGGCCATTTTCAGGGCGGTTTCAATGGACTTCTTATCGAAGTTATCACCCAGTACCAGACGCTTTCCTTCATCCCGGAATGACCCACCATTATCGAACCGATAGGTGACTGCGCCATCCTTATGAACAAAAAAGGTATATTTCGTATATATCGAATCTTCAGCAGATTTTTTAGAAACCTTGGCGGCCTCTAATGAGTTAGCGCTGTCTGCTTCCTGGGCCTTCCTGCGCTTGTTTCGACGCAAGGCGGACAGGGCCACTTCGTTCCCCTGACCGGCCTCAGATAACAGGAATTCCTGCCAGCTTTTAACAGGCTCAACGGTTTGGTTGTCGCGCATCATTTGGGTGTACCGGCTGCGGATCTCTGCATCTTCCCGAATCCTCTCCATCTTCAGAATGGAATACATGGCACGTTTGGCGGTTCTGCGAGAGATCAGTTCGGCCCGTTTATGCTTGTATTTGATCTTCAGTCCGCTCAATTCCTTCTGGCGGGCTTCTCGGACTTTGGTCAGCTGCTCACGGCGGAGCGCAATGGATTCATTCTTTTCACTCAGGTAACGGCTATATAGTGCCTGCCGGTCTTCGTTTAATTGATGAAGTGGCTTGGCCTGATAGCTTTCCTCTGGAGTGATCGCTTTAACCGATTCATTCGCTGCCTGATATTCACCCATTACCTGGGTGATGGCACTTTTTGACAGGTGCTTATGAACGGATGATGCCTTGATAGATAAACTGTTTTCTTTACTGGCAATAACCAAACCATTTCCGCGCTCACGGATCTCCAGGTTGTATTTCGCCATCAAAGAATGAAGGGATTGCCAGTCTGCACCATTTTCCAGCAATGAAACCGCTTCCTGGGAAACCTTTTCTTTGACATAACCGAGAAAGCTCTCCAACCCGGAGTGAGATTCCATATCGGCAGATCGACCAGTGATTTCCGATTTTCGTTCTTCCGAAATATGGTTGTCTGTCTCCAGGTTATATTTGTGCTCCATTGCCTGACAGATATCAGATAGCTTCATCTTGTCATAATAAGGCTCGACCAGCCGTAATGACCTGGGGTGAATTTTGTTAATAGCAATGTGAATGTGAAGATTATCAGTATCCGTATGAACAGCACTGATCCTTTGATGCTCTCCGAGTCCTATATAATCACAAACCTCATTTTCGATTGCTGCAAGCGTTTCCGGTGCAGGATTCTCGCCTGCCCTGAAACTGAGAATTAAATGATAACTTTTATCAGATTTAGCTCGCTGATTTGAGGCCTGTGTAAATTCAATCTCTCGCGTTGCAAAAGCCAGATCATCGCTGGCGCAATTGGTGATCCTGATTTCGGCAACCTTGTTGCCCTGATTCTTTTCATCAGCAATGTATGACACCAGCTGCGTAAAGCTGTCTTTGGAATCTGTTCGCCTGGGGGCACGCTTGGCAATCATATCTTGAACACAATCTCTTTCAATTTGTCTTGGGTTTGGTCAATGTCAGACAGCAGCTTTAATAAGGTGCCTTTGACATCTTCCTTGCCAAACATGGCAAGCCGCTCTTCATTACTGAGCCACATTTTTAACAACCCGCCGAGCCTGCCCAGGTCGCCGTTGACCTTGCACATCTCAAGGCCCATCTGTTGATCCAGGATGCCTTTGACCTCGTAGTTAATTCCGATATTTCGAAGATAGGTTGAAACGGTCAAGCCACACCCTTTGGCCTTGGCCTTGATCATCTCCTTCTCTTCTTCCGTGCAGTACACCCTGAGTGGCGAGTTCTCACGACGGCTGTCTGGCTTCGGATCTTTCTCTGACATTCCCATTTCTCCGGGTTCTGGTTTTTAGCGACGGTAGTCGCCTTGTGCCTCGCAGAGCAGGATACGTTGAGCCGCATAGCGGCGAATAAGGTGGGTAATGTGGACTAGATAGCTACGCTATGTAGGCCTACATTACACATCCTGCCCTGTAGTTCTGAGTTACTTTACTGTATTATGTGAAAAAAGACGTCTATTAGCACCCAAAAAGCGGTATTTTGGGTTACTCCAGGCGGGGAACGGGTTCGATATACTATGATGTACTATAAATGTAGTATGCTATACTGTTCGTGTATCTAGAATGTATTATAATGTACTACCCGTAACCGGAGACTCACTCTCCCCTTCCAAGGCAAGTGATGAGCATGACAAATGGCGAAATTGACCCAACGATTGGAACAGGCCGCCAGAAAGGGGCAATCTGACAAACCATCGAAAGGTGATGGCAAGGTCGCTTTCCTGGCTTTAATGGATGAAATTTCTGAGGCAATGGACAAAGGCTGGAATGCCCGTCAGATCTGGATGCAGTTATCTTCTGAAGGTGCCATTCACATTCAATACGTCCAGTTCGCACGATATATCGAAAGATACATCAAACAGAAAGACACCCAAAAACCTGTAGAAACATCAACTGTAGTTGAAAGTCCGAAAAAAGAAGAACCCGTGCCAGAGAAAAGTGAACCCAAAAAAGCGACAGCTGAAACGGGTTCCTTTACGTACACCAGCTCAATTGAAGATGACGATTTAATTTAGGAGATAAGAGATGGCAACGATTCATTGTGCCCTGAACGCAAAAGGCGGGATCGGTAAAAGTTTTGTCAACGCAATGATTGCCCAATATGGTCTTGAAAAAGAACTTCCGGTTAAATGCCTCGATATTGATCCGGGCAATAAAACGCTTGCTCATTTAAAAGCGT
>NZ_JAEVHF010000027.1 GCF_018263925.1 Kistimonas asteriae | reverse complement strand
CCCAGCCGGATGAAGGCTCAGTCACTAATAACGGTGATGGGACCTTCAGCTTTAACCCGAACAGTGACTTCCAGGATCTGGCTGCGGGTGAAACCCGTCAGGTTACGTTTACCTATGAAGCGGTGGACGATTCCGGTACGGCAAACGACACCAGTGAGCCGGCCACGGTCACAATTACGATCACAGGCACCAACGACAAACCGACAGCCGAAGTGGCGAGCGTCAGCGCCACGGAAGATGGCACAGCGGTAACGGGTAGCTTCAGTGCGACGGATGCCGATACGACCGACACCCATAGCTTCAATATTCTGACCCAGCCCGATGAAGGCTCAGTCACCAATAACGGTGACGGCACCTTCAGTTTTAACCCGAACAGTGACTTCCAGGATTTGGCGGCCGGAGAAACCCGTCAGGTCACGTTTACCTATGAAGCGGTAGATGATTCCGGTACAGCAAACGACACCAGCGAACCGGCTACCGTCACGATTACGATCACGGGCACCAACGACAAACCGACAGCGGAAGTGGCGAGCGTCAGCGCCACGGAAGATGGTGCAGCGGTCACGGGCAGCTTCAGTGCCACGGACGCCGATACCACGGATACCCATACCTTCAACATCCTGACCCAGCCTGATGAAGGCTCAGTCACGAATAACGGTGACGGCACCTTCAGCTTTAACCCGAACAGTGACTTCCAGGATCTGGCCGCGGGTGAAACCCGTCAGGTCACGTTTACCTATGAAGCGGTAGATGATTCCGGTACCGCAAATGACACCAGCGAACCGGCTACCGTCACGATTACGATCACGGGCACCAACGACAAGCCAACCGCCGAAGTCGCGAGCGTCAGCGCCACGGAAGATGGCACAGCGGTCACGGGCAGCTTCAGTGCCACGGATGCCGATACCACCGATACCCACACGTTTAATATTCTGACCCAACCCGATGAAGGCTCAGTCACTAATAACGATGATGGGACCTTCAGCTTTAACCCGAACAGTGACTTCCAGGATTTGGCTGCCGGAGAAACCCGTCAGGTCACGTTTACCTATGAGGCGGTGGATGATTCCGGTACCGCAAACGACACCAGCGAACCGGCTACCGTCACGATTACGATCACAGGTACCAACGATAAGCCAACCGCCGAAGTGGCGAGTGTCAGTGCCACCGAAGATGGTGCAGCGGTCACAGGCAATTTCAGTGCAACGGACGCCGATACGACCGACACCCATACCTTCAATATTCTGACCCAGCCCGATGAAGGCTCAGTCACTAATAACGGTGACGGCACCTTCAGCTTCAACCCGAACAGTGACTTCCAGGATCTGGCTGCGGGTGAAACCCGTCAGGTTACGTTTACCTATGAAGCGGTGGATGATTCGGGTACCGCAAACGACACCAGCGAACCGGCTACGGTCACGATTACGATTACGGGTACCAATGACAAACCAACCGCCGAAGTCGCGAGTGTCAGTGCGACCGAAGACGGTGCAGCAGTCACGGGCAGCTTCAGTGCAACGGACGCCGATACCACGGATACTCACACGTTTAATATTCTGACCCAACCCGATGAAGGCTCAGTCACCAATAACGGTGACGGCACCTTCAGTTTTAACCCGAACAGTGACTTCCAGGATCTGGCTGCGGGTGAAACCCGTCAGGTCACGTTTACCTATGAAGCGGTGGATGATTCCGGTACGGCAAACGACACCAGTGAACCGGCCACGGTCACGATTACGATCACGGGCACCAACGACAAACCAACCGCCGAAGTGGCGAGCGTCAGTGCGATCGAAGATGGTGCTGCGGTCACGGGCAGCTTCAGTGCCACGGACGCCGATACCACGGATACTCACACGTTTAATATCCTGACCCAACCCGATGAAGGCTCAGTCACTAATAACGGTGATGGCACCTTCAGCTTTAATCCGAACAGTGACTTCCAGGATCTGGCTGCGGGTGAAACCCGTCAGGTTACGTTTACCTATGAAGCGGTGGATGATTCCGGTACGGCAAACGACACCAGCGAGCCGGCCACCGTCACGATTACGATCACGGGCACCAACGACAAGCCAACCGCCGAAGTGGCAAGCGTCAGTGCCACCGAAGATGGTGCAGCGGTCACAGGCAATTTCAGTGCAACGGACGCCGATACGACCGACACCCATACCTTCAATATTCTGACCCAGCCCGATGAAGGCTCAGTCACTAATAACGGTGACGGCACCTTCAGCTTCAACCCGAACAGTGACTTCCAGGATCTGGCTGCGGGTGAAACCCGTCAGGTCACGTTCACCTATGAAGCGGTAGATGATTCCGGTACAGCAAACGACACCAGCGAACCGGCTACCGTCACGATTACGATCACGGGCACCAACGACAAGCCAACCGCCGAAGTTGCGAGTGTCAGTGCCACCGAAGATGGTGCAGCAGTCACGGGCAGCTTCAGTGCAACGGACGCCGATACCACGGATACTCACACGTTTAATATTCTGACCCAACCCGATGAAGGCTCAGTCACCAATAACGGTGACGGCACCTTCAGCTTCAACCCGAACAGTGACTTCCAGGATCTGGCTGCGGGTGAAACCCGTCAGGTCACGTTTACCTATGAAGCGGTGGATGATTCCGGTACGGCAAACGACACCAGTGAACCGGCCACGGTCACGATTACGATCACGGGCACCAACGACAAACCAACCGCCGAAGTGGCGAGCGTCAGTGCCACCGAAGACGGTGCAGCGGTCACGGGCAGCTTTAGTGCCACGGACGCGGATACGACCGACACCCACACCTACAATATTCTGACCCAGCCCGATGAAGGCTCAGTCACTAATAACGGTGACGGCACCTTCAGCTTTAACCCGAATAGTGACTTCCAGGATTTGGCCGCTGGTGAAACCCGTCAGGTTACATTTACCTATGAGGCAGTGGACAGCTCTGGCGAGGGTAATGCTGCCAGCGCGGCAGCCACGGTCACGGTAACGGTCACCGGTACGAATGATAAGCCGACTGCGGAGGTCGCCAGTGTTAGTACGACCGAAGATGGTGCAGCGGTCACGGGTAGCTTCAGTGCTACTGACGCTGATACCAGCGATACCCACACGTTTAATATTCTGACCCAGCCTGATGAAGGCTCCGTCACTAATAACGGTGATGGCACCTTCAGCTTTAACCCGAACAGTGACTTCCAGGATCTGGCTGCGGGTGAAACCCGTCAGGTCACGTTCACCTATGAAGCGGTGGATGATTCCGGTACGGTAAACGACACCAGCGAACCGGCCATCGTCACGATTACGATCACGGGTACCAACGACAAGCCAGCCGCCGAAGTCGCGAGCGTCAGTGCCACTGAAGACGGTACAGCGGTCACGGGCAGCTTCAGTGCCACGGACGCTGATACCACCGATACCCACACGTTTAATATTCTGACCCAACCCGATGAGGGCTCAGTCACTAATAACGGTGACGGCACCTTCAGCTTTAACCCGAACAGTGACTTCCAGGATCTGGCGGCCGGGGAAACCCGTCAGGTCACGTTTACCTATGAAGCGGTGGATGATTCTGGTACGGCAAACGACACCAGCGAACCGGCCACCGTCACGATTACGATCACGGGCACCAACGATAAGCCAACCGCCGAAGTGGCGAGCGTCAGTGCGATCGAAGATGGTGCCGCGGTCACGGGTAGCTTCAGTGCTACGGACGTTGATACCACCGACACCCACACCTACAATATTCTGACCCAGCCCGATGAAGGCTCAGTCACCAATAACGGTGATGGCACCTTCAGCTTCAACCCGAACAGTGACTTCCAGGATCTGGCCGCGGGAGAAACCCGTCAGGTCACGTTTACCTATGAAGCGGTGGATGATTCCGGTACAGCAAACGACACCAGCGAACCGGCCACCGTCACGATTACGATCACCGGCACCAACGACCAACCAACCGCCGAAGTCGCGAGTGTCAGTGCGACCGAAGACGGTGCAGCAGTCACGGGCAGCTTCAGAGCGACGGACGCTGATACCACCGACACCCACACCTACAATATTCTGACACAGCCCGATGAAGGCTCAGTCACTAATAACGGTGATGGCACCTTCAGCTTTAACCCGAACAGTGACTTTCAGGATCTGGCTGCGGGTGAAACCCGTCAGGTCACGTTTACCTATGAAGCGGTAGATGATTCCGGTACGGCAAACGACACCAGCGAACCGGCTATCGTCACGATTACCATTACAGGCACCAACGACAAGCCAACTGCCGAAGTGGCAAGCGTCAGTGCCACGGAAGATGGCACAGTGGTCACGGGCAGCTTCAGTGCCACGGACGCCGATACCACTGATACTCACACGTTTAATATCCTGACCCAACCCGATGAAGGCTCAGTCACTAATAACGGTGATGGCACCTTCAGCTTTAATCCGAACAGTGACTTCCAGGATTTGGCGGCCGGAGAAACCCGTCAGGTCACGTTTACCTATGAAGCGGTGGATGATTCCGGTACAGCAAACGACACCAGCGAACCGGCTACCGTCACGATTACCATTACAGGCACCAACGACAAGCCAACTGCCGAAGTGGCAAGCGTCAGTGCCACGGAAGATGGCACAGCGGTCACGGGCAGCTTCAGTGCCACGGACGCCGATACCACTGATACTCACACGTTTAATATCCTGACCCAACCTGATGAAGGCTCAGTCACCAATAACGGTGACGGCACCTTCAGCTTCAACCCGAACAGTGACTTCCAGGATCTGGCTGCGGGTGAAACCCGTCAGGTCACGTTTACCTATGAAGCGGTAGATGATTCCGGTACGGCAAACGACACCAGCGAACCGGCCACGGTCACCATCACAGTGACAGGCACCAATGATGCGCCTGTCGCTGTGGCTGATACGGGCAATGCTGCCACCGTTGGCACAACACGACTTGATGTACTGGGTAACGATACTGATGTCGACAGTGATGACGATGCCTCCAACTTCAGCCTGGATGGAGTGAGTATTACTGGCATTGCGGACAGTGATGGCAGTCGTACCACTAATGGCGGCTCTGTCAGTGTGGTGAATAATCAGCTGGAATTTGATCCAGCGGGGGATTTCGATTACCTGGCCATTGGCGAGAGTGCAACGGTCACTGTCAGTTACACCATGAGTGATGACTCAGGAGAGATATCAACAGCCACGGCCACGATCACAGTCAGTGGTACCAACAGTCAGCCGGTGGCCGAACTGGTCAGTGTTGATACGGCGGTGGAAGATGCGGGAGCCGTCTCTGGTAGCTTCAGTGCGACAGATGAAAACCTGAGCGACACTCATACGTTTAATATTCTGACCCAGCCTGATGAAGGCTCAGTCACTAATAACGGTGATGGCACCTTCAGCTTTAACCCGAACAGTGACTTCCAGGATTTGGCCGCCGGGGAAACCCGTCAGGTTACCTTTACCTATGAGGCAGTGGACAGCTCTGGCGAGGGTAATGCGACCAGTGCCGCGGCCACGGTCACGGTAACGGTCACCGGTACGAATGATAAGCCGACTGCGGAGGTCGCCAGTGTTAGTGCGACCGAAGATGGATCAGCGGTAACCGGCAACTTCGGTGCCACGGACGTCGATACTACTGATACTCACACCTTCAACATTTTGACCCAGCCGGATGAAGGCTCAGTCACTAATAACGGTGACGGCACCTTCAGCTTCAACCCGAACAGTGACTTCCAGAATCTAGCCTTGGGAGAAACCCGTCAGGTCACGTTTACCTATGAAGCGGTGGATGATTCGGGTACGGCAAACGACACCAGCGAACCGGCCACCGTCACAATTACGGTCACGGGTACGAATGATGGACCGGTGGCTGTTGCTGATAGCGATTCAACGTTGGCAACAAGTTCAGTCTCGGTTGATGTCATTGCAAACGATACGGATGTTGATAATGGTGATGTACTGTCCTTGAAAGCCGGCACCGCTTCGGTGGCCAGTGCGCTGGCGACTGGCAATATGGCGCTGACCTTGATTGATGCCCAGCTGACGCAGAGTGGTAACAGTATTGCGTTTGATCCGGGAACCGATTTCGATTTTCTTGATGCGGGTGAAACGGCAACGGTTTCCATCACCTATACCGTAGAAGATGCTCAGGGCGCTACGTCGCCTGGCACGCTGACGGTGACAGTAACGGGTACCAATGAAGGACCGCAAGCTGTAGCGGATATAGGTACAACGACTGAAAATGCGACACTGTCATTGAATGTCCTTTCAAATGATATGGATGTTGATCAGGGAGATTCCGCAGCAAACTTCTCACTGGATAATGTCCAACTTGTTGATGAACAGGGTGATCCGGTAACCGGGCAGGGCAGTGTCAGTATCGTCAACAACCGGTTGATTTTTAATCCGGGTAATGATTTTGATGCGCTGGCGACGGGTGAAACGGCGACGGTAAGAGTGCGCTACACCATGTCAGATAGCTCGGATGAGCAGTCATCATCAATAGCAACCATTACAGTCACAGGGACAAATGATGACCCTGTAGCCACTGCAGATATTGCATCGGGTCATGAGAATGAAGTGCTGATGATTAATGTCCTGGCAAATGACACAGATGTTGATCACGACGATGGTCCAGCGAATTTCTCACTGGATACTGTGCAGGTTATTGGGAGTGATGGGAATCCTATCGGTAATCAGGGGAGTGTGTCTGTCGTTAATAACGAGTTGCGATTTGACCCAGGGACAGACTTTGATTATCTGGCGACAGGGGAGTCCACAACCGTCACGTTACGTTATGTGATGTCTGACAATGAAGGTGCAACATCAACCGCAGATGTAGCGGTCACTATTACGGGGACTAATGATGCGCCGGTTGCCAAGGCAGACTTCCCCATCAGTGACTCCGGTTTCTTACCAGCCCTGGGTTCCGCCAATGACCAGGGCTATTCGGTGACCGCCAGCGGTCAGCTCAGTAATGCCTTTGCCGCCTATAAAGCGTTCGACAATGTGGATGCTTCAGCCACGAATAACTCTAATGCCTGGGCAACGTCAGGAAGCACGGGCTGGTTGCAGCTGGAGATGCCGGAATCCAAGAGCATTCTCCAGTATTCGATCAAGGCTATTGCACAATCACTTGGGCGTGAACCATCCGAGTGGGAATTCCTTGGAAGTAATGATGGCGTTAACTTTGTCGTTCTCGACAGTCAAACGGGAATCAATGACTGGTCTTCCAGGGAAACCAAGAAATTTACACTGGATGCACCCGCTGATTACCGTTTTTTCAAAATTAATATTACGGATAATAATGGCGAAATTTACACCGGTTTTGATGAACTCCAGCTTTATGAAGGTTCCTCGGCTAATGCGACGGGTGAAGAGAATGACACGCTGACGATTGATGTGCTGGCCAATGATATTGATGCGGATCATAACGACAGTGTCGCCAATTTTACCCTTCAGACGGTACAACTGGTTGATACTAATGGGGATTTGGTTACTGGTCAGGGATCGGTCAGTGTACTAAACAACCAGTTGCAATTCGTACCAGGTTCTAATTTTGATTATCTGTCTGCCGGTGAGTCGACGACAGTCACTGTCCGATATGCCATGTCAGATAATGAAGGGGAAACATCAGAATCGACAGTGACCTTGAGAATCATTGGCACCAATGATCAACCGGTTGTTGATCCCGTTTCTGTCGATGCCGGTGACAGCACATCCGTTAATGGTACGTTTACTGTCACAGATACTGATACTAACGATTCCCATACCTTTACAATTTTGACCCAGCCACCTGAAGGTACTGTCACTAACAACAACGACGGCACCTTCACCTTCAACCCGGGAGCGGATTTCCGAGACCTGGCTCAGGGTGAAACTCGTCAGGTA
Source organism: Kistimonas asteriae (assembly GCF_018263925.1). GTDB lineage: Bacteria > Pseudomonadota > Gammaproteobacteria > Pseudomonadales > Endozoicomonadaceae > Kistimonas > Kistimonas asteriae. The sequence continues at coordinate 46,794 of NZ_JAEVHF010000027.1, read as the reverse complement.
ACGTTTACCTATAACGCAACGGACGCATCCGGTGCGGATAATGCCACCAGCACAGCACAAACGGTCACTATTACCGTTACGGGTACCAATGACGACCCCGTTGCTGTTCTCGATACGCGGTCCATTGATGAAAACGCTCAGGTTACCGTCGATGTGGTTGCCAATGATACCGATGTCGATAATGGCGATGTTCTGAGTCTGAAGTCGGGTTCTGTTTCTGTTTCCTCTGCTCTGTCTCAGGGGAATAACGCGATTACTTTGGCAGATGCTACGGTTTCCCAGAGCGGCAACAACGTGACATTTAATCCCGGAACCGATTTCGATTTTCTGGGGACCGGGGAAACGGCGACCGTCACTATTACGTATCAGGTTCAAGATCCGTCGGGTGCAACGGATGATGGTACGTTGACGGTGACAGTTACTGGCAGCAATGATGGGCCGGTAGCGGCAGTTGATGCTGGAAGCACGACAGAAAACGCTGAATTAATATTGAATGTACTCGCCAATGATACTGATGCTGATCACAACGATTCATCGACCAATTTTAGTCTTGATACTGTCGAGATTGTAAATGGTGATGGCGATCCGCTGACAGGAAAGGGCACAGTCAGCATTGTTAATAACCGACTCAATTATAACCCCGGCAGTGATTTTGAGAGTTTGGCAACAGGCGAAACAGAGACGATTACTGTTCGCTATGTCATGTCCGATGATGAAGGTGAGACATCTGAGTCGACAGCCACAATCACCGTGACAGGTACGAATGATGATCCCGTGGCAACAGAAGACACCGGCGAAGGTCATGAGAATCAGATTCTGACGCTTGATGTACTGAGTAATGATTCAGACATTGATCATAATGATAGTCCCGCCAACTTCTCGCTTGATACCGTACAGCTGGTTGATACCAATGGTGATCCTGTTAACGGACAGGGGAGTGTGAGCGTTGTTGGCAATCAGTTGCAGTTTGATCCGGGTACCGATTTTGATTATCTGGCAACTGGTGAAACAGCAACAGTTACTGTGCGCTATGGCATGTCTGACGATGAAGGTGCAGATGCCTCATCGACCGTTACTATCACGATAACCGGTACCAACGATACACCTGAGGCTCGAGCCGATTTCTCCGTCAGTGAAACGGGATTCATACCTGCATTAACCAGTAATAATGACCAGGGATTCCAGATAACCAGCAGTCATGAAGCCAGTTCGGCATTTGCGGCCTACAAGGTATTTGACAATGTTGCGGCTTCTGCAGCTGGCAATTCCAACTCCTGGGCGGCGCAGGGAAGTTCTGCCTGGTTACAGGTCGAAATGCCGGAAGCCAAAAGTATCCTGCAATATTCATTGACGGGTATACCCAACGCGGTTGGGCGTGAGCCGTCAGAATGGCAACTCCTTGGGAGCAATGATGGTGTAAATTTTGAGGTCATAGATACCCAGTCTTCTGTCACTGACTGGACATCTCGGGAAACCAAGACATATAGCCTGTCATCCGCGGCAGAATACCGTTTCTTCAAGCTGGATATCACGGACAATAATGGCGACACCTACACGGGGCTGGATGGATTCCAGCTCTTTGAAGGCACGACCCATTCGGTGGTCGGTGATGAAAATGAAGTCCTGACGGTCGATGTACTGGCCAATGACATTGATGCTGATCATAACGACTCGCCAGCGAACTTCACGTTGGATACCGTTCAGATCGTTGATGAGAATGATCAACCTGTTTCAGGGCTGGGAACGGTCACGGTGGAGGGTAATCAACTTCGCTTTGATCCAGGCAGTGATTTTGACAGCCTTGCTGCGGGGGAATCAACAAGTGTCACTGTGCGTTATACGATGTCTGATGATGAAGATGCCTCATCAACATCAACCGTAACACTGGTTATCAACGGTACCAATGACAAGCCAACGGCTGAAGTCGCAAGTATCAGTGCGACCGAAGATGGTGCAGCGGTAACGGGTAGCTTCAGTGCGACGGATGCCGATACGACCGACACCCATAGCTTCAATATTCTGACCCAGCCCGATGAAGGCTCAGTCACTAATAACGGTGACGGCACCTTCAGCTTTAACCCGAACAGTGACTTCCAGGATCTGGCGGCGGGTGAAACCCGTCAGGTCACGTTTACTTATGAAGCGGTGGATGATTCTGGTACAGCAAACGACACCAGCGAACCGGCCACGGTCACGATTACGATCACGGGCACCAACGACAAACCGACAGCCGAAGTGGCGAGCGCCAGTGCGATCGAAGATGGTGCAGCGGTCACGGGCAGCTTCAGTGCCACGGACGCTGATACCACCGATACCTACACGTTTAATATTCTGACCCAACCCGATGAAGGCTCAGTCACTAATAACGGTGATGGCACCTTCAGCTTCAATCCGAACAGTGACTTTCAGGATTTGGCTGCGGGTGAAACCCGTCAGGTTACATTTACCTATGAAGCGGTGGATGATTCCGGTACCGCAAATGACACCAGCGAACCGGCTACGGTCACGATTACGATCACGGGCACCAACGACAAACCGACAGCCGAAGTCGCGAGCGTCAGTGCCACCGAAGATGGTGCAGCGGTCACGGGCAACTTCGGTGCAACGGACGCCGATACGACCGATACCCATACCTTCAACATTCTGACCCAGCCCGATGAAGGCTCAGTCACTAATAACGGTGATGGCACCTTCAGCTTTAACCCGAGCAGTGACTTCCAGGATCTGGCGGCGGGTGAAACCCGTCAGGTCACGTTTACCTATGAAGCGGTGGATGATTCCGGTACCGCAAATGACACCAGCGAACCGGCTACGGTCACGATTACGATCACGGGCACCAACGACAAGCCAACCGCCGAAGTTGCGAGTGTCAGTGCAACCGAAGATGGCTCAGCGGTAACCGGCAGCTTTGGTGCCACAGACGTCGATACCACCGATACCCACACGTTTAATATTCTGACCCAGCCCGATGAAGGCTCAGTCACTAATAACGGTGACGGCACCTTCAGCTTTAACCCGAACAGTGACTTCCAGGATCTGGCGGCCGGAGAAACCCGTCAGGTTACGTTTACCTATGAAGCGGTGGATGATTCCGGTACGGCAAACGACACCAGTGAGCCGGCTACCGTCACGATTACGATAACCGGGACAAATGATGCTCCGGTCGCTGTTGTTGACAGTGATACCACATCAGTGGGATCAACACTGTTAATGGATGTTCTGGCCAATGATACGGATATCGATAGTGACGATAACGCGTCAAATTTCTCTCTCGACACCGTTAACATCACCGGTATCTCGGATGCTGATGGTTCCCGAACCATCAATGGCGGCACGGCCACAGTCGAAAATAACCAACTGAAGTTTGTGCCAGGGAGTGATTTCGATTATCTGGCTATTGGAGAAAGTGCGACGGTCACCGTCAGTTATACCATGAGTGATGACTCAGGAGAGACGTCAACGGCAACCGCTACGATCACCGTGAGTGGTACGAACAGCACGCCGGTGGCACAGGCTGTGAGTGTGGGCGCTACTGAAGATGGGGCAGCGGTCAGTGGTAATTTTGCCGTCACTGATGACAATACGACTGACACGCACACATTCACTATTCTGACCCAGCCGGATGAAGGCACGGTCACCAATAACGGTGACGGCACCTTCAGTTTTAACCCGAACAGTGACTTCCAGGATTTGGCTGCCGGAGAAACCCGTCAGGTCACGTTTACCTATGAAGCGGTAGATGATTCCGGTACAGCAAACGACACCAGCGAACCGGCCACGGTCACGATTACGATCACGGGCACCAACGACAAACCGACAGCGGAAGTGGCGAGCGTCAGCGCCACGGAGGATGGTGCAGCGGTCACGGGCAGCTTCAGTGCCACGGACGCCGATACCACTGATACCCATACCTTCAACATCCTGACCCAGCCTGATGAAGGCTCAGTCACTAATAACGGTGATGGCACCTTCAGCTTTAACCCGAACAGTGATTTTCAGGATCTGGCAGCCGGAGAAACCCGTCAGGTTACGTTTACCTATGAAGCGGTGGATGATTCCGGTACGGCAAACGACACCAGCGATCCGGCTACCGTCACGATTACGATCACGGGCACCAATGACAAACCGACAGCCGAAGTGGCAAGCGTCAGTGCTACGGAAGATGGTGCAGCGGTAACGGGTAGCTTCAGTGCCACGGATGCCGATACGACCGATACCCATAGCTTCAATATTCTGACCCAACCCGATGAAGGCTCAGTCACTAATAACGGTGATGGCACCTTCAGCTTTAACCCGAGCAGTGACTTCCAGGATCTGGCGGCGGGTGAAACTCGTCAGGTCACGTTTACCTATGAAGCGGTGGATGATTCCGGTACCGCAAATGACACCAGCGAACCGGCTACGGTCACGATTACGATCACGGGCACCAACGACAAGCCAACCGCCGAAGTTGCGAGTGTCAGTGCAACCGAAGATGGCTCAGCGGTAACCGGCAGCTTTGGTGCCACAGACGTCGATACCACCGATACCCACACGTTTAATATTCTGACCCAGCCCGATGAAGGCTCAGTCACTAATAACGGTGACGGCACCTTCAGCTTTAACCCGAACAGTGACTTTCAGGATCTGGCCGCGGGTGAAACCCGTCAGGTTACGTTTACCTATGAAGCGGTGGATGATTCCGGTACGGCAAACGACACCAGTGAGCCGGCTACCGTCACGATTACGATAACCGGGACAAATGATGCTCCGGTCGCTGTTGTTGACAGTGATACCACATCAGTGGGATCAACACTGTTAATGGATGTTCTGGCCAATGATACGGATATCGATAGTGACGATAACGCGTCAAATTTCTCTCTCGACACCGTTAACATCACCGGTATCTCGGATGCTGATGGTTCCCGAACCATCAATGGCGGCACGGCCACAGTCGAAAATAACCAACTGAAGTTTGTGCCAGGGAGTGATTTCGATTATCTGGCTATTGGAGAAAGTGCGACGGTCACCGTCAGTTACACCATGAGTGATGACTCAGGAGAGACATCAACGGCAACCGCTACGATCACGGTGAGTGGTACGAACAGCACGCCGGTGGCACAGGCTGTGAGTGTGGGCGCTACTGAAGATGGGGCAGCGGTCAGTGGTAATTTTGCCGTCACTGATGACAATACGACTGACACGCACACATTCACCATTCTGACCCAGCCGGATGAAGGGGCGGTTACCAACAATAATGATGGAAGCTTCAGCTTCAACCCGGGCAGTGACTTCCAGGATCTGGCCGCGGGAGAAACTCGACAGGTTACGTTTACCTATCAGGCGGTAGATGACTCCGGCGCTGCAAACGCAACCAGTGAGGCAGCAACTGTCACAATCACGATCACGGGCACTAATGACAAGCCGACAGCAGAGGTTGAGAGTGTCAGTGCCACGGAAGATGGCGCAGCAGTAACGGGCAACTTCGGTGCCACGGATGCGGATACCACTGACACCCACACCTTCAATATTCTGACTCAACCCAGTGAAGGGTCTGTCACGAATAACGATGACGGGACCTTCAGCTTCAATCCGGGCAGTGACTTCCAGAACCTCGCGGCCGGAGAAACCCGTCAGGTCACGTTTACCTATGAAGCGGTAGATGACTCCGGTGAAGGTAATGCGACCAGTGAGCCAGCAACCGTCACGATTACTGTTACAGGTACCAATGATGCACCGGTTGCGGTTGTTGATACCCAGAGCACTGCGGCCAATGCAACATTGACGGTTGATGTATTGGCTAATGACACGGATGTTGATAGTAGCGACAGTTCCACCAATTTCAGCCTGGACAATGTCAATATTACCGGTATTACCGACAGTGCCGGAACCCGTACAACGGCTGGTGGTACGGTCAGTATTGTAGGGAATCAGTTGCAGTTTAACCCAGGCTCTGATTTCACTTACCTGGCCGCCGGTGAAAGTGCCACCGTTACTGTCTCTTACACCATGAGTGATGATGAGGGGCTTGAGTCAACGACTACGGCAACAATCACGGTCAACGGTGTAAATGACGGGCCGACAGCATCAGATAATACGCTGACGATTGATGAAGACAACAGTCATACCTTCACGGCCGATGACTTTGGTTTCAGTGATGTTGACACCAGTGATAGCCTCCAGTCTGTCAAAATTACTCAACTGCCAGCTGCAGGCAGTCTGATGCTCAATGGTGTCACGGTGACCGCCAACCAGGTGATTGCGGCTGCCGACATTCCAAACCTGGTCTTCACACCGGCAGACAATGCCAATGGTACCGGGTATGCAGATTTCAAGTTTACGGTTAGCGACGATTCACTGGAAAGTGCCGAACAAACGCTAACGTTCAATGTCACGGCGGTCAATGATGCGCCGGACCTACAGGATGAGTCAGCAACGGCGAACCATCTGTCTACGGCGACCGGCAATGTACTTGCCAATGACAGCGATATTGAAAACGATACTCTGACAGTCACATCCATCAACGGACAAACCATCGCCGCTTCTGGCAGTACGGATATTACAGGCGAATTCGGTACCTTGAGCATTGCCGCAGACGGCACCTGGTCCTACACACTGGATTCGACCTATGCCTCTGCAGACCTGCACACTGGCCTTGTTGCAGAATGGAATTTTGATGAAAGCAGTGGTACGTCCGCTGAGGACTCGGCGCCAGATGATGCAGAAGCAACCAATGGCGTATTAACGGGGGATGCCGCTTTTGCCGGCGGGGGCGTGAAAGGTAATGCGGTCAGACTGGATGGCGATGGTGACATGGTAACGGTGGCAGATTCCACCGAGATTAACACTTACAGCGGCAGCATCGATGAACGTACCATCAGTTTTTCCTTCAAGGTTGATCCTGACAACGATTTAAGTGGTACCCAGATTCTCTATGAGGAAGGGGGAACGTCGAATGGTTTCTCGGTGTATATCCATGAAGGGCAACTGTATGTAGGCGCATGGAGCGAGAGCACCAGCTGGAGTGGTACATTCCTGAATACCTCGCTGGATGCCAGTGACAATGACTGGCATCACGTCTCCCTGGTGTTGGATGGCGATGCCGGATCGTTGAAAGGCTATCTGGATGGTACAGAGTTTGCCAGTGGCTCGGGAGAGGCGGTGGCTGCCCACGGTGATGATGCAGCGTTTGGTGGTATGAATGAAACGACCCAGATCCACACGGGGGACCTGACGACCGGAACGCACAATTTTCACGGGCAGATTGATGAAGCGCGGATCTACAACCGTGCGCTATCGGATACGGAAGTCAAGTTGCTGGGCGCAGACGCGTTCACGTATGAAGTATCCGATGGCACAGATACCAGTACCGCGACGTTGAATGTCAATATAGCCGCTAATACGGCACCGACGGCATCTGATAACACATTGACACTGGATGAGGACGATACCCATACCTTTACGGTCAGTGAGTTTGGTTTCACCGACAGTGATGCCGGCGATACGATGGCGTCCGTCAAAGTGACCCAGTTGCCCGGTGCAGGAAGTCTGACTCTGAACGGTACAACTGTCACGGCTAACCAGGTGATTGCGGCTGCGGATATCCCGAATCTTGTTTTCACACCGGCAGCCAATGCTAATGGTGCCGGTTATGCCAGCTTCCAGTTCTCGGTGATCGACAGTGGTGGTATGGAGAGTGCTGCCCAGACCATTACGTTAAATGTGGATGCCGTGAATGATGCCCCAGTGCTTGATACTGTTCTTGATCCCGCCGTGAATGGTGAAACCAGAGTCAATAGTACGGTTACGACAGGCGATCAGTATCAGGCACATTCTGACAGCACGTCAGATGGCTCTATCACCGTTTGGCATTCTGAGGAAGGTGGCAGTCATGTGATTCGTGCCAGATTGCCTGATGGCTCTGAAATTCAGGTCAACGAAACGGCACCTTCCGGTAGCCAGGATGTTCGTCTGCCGGAAGTAGCCGTTTTGGATAATGGTAATTTCGCGGTTACCTGGGAGTTATTTTCGCCAGGTGTGCAGGTCCAGTCTCGTATGCGGGTATTTGACGCTGATGGGACTGAAATCAAGAGCGAGTTCAACTTTGGTACTAACAATTACAATGAAAAGCTGGTCGCGCTGAGTAATAACCAGTTTGCTGTTGCTTCGTATGATACCGGCGATAATTTCAACGTACATGTCCGTTTATTTGATGCTAACGGCACTGAGACAAACGATATTGTTGTTGGCAGTGTCGGTGGTTGGGGCAATGGCAGTCAGGATATCGTTGCCCTCGATAATGGTGGGTTTGCGGTCACCTGGCGGGGGGATGGGACTGGCAGCGACACGGCTTCATTCAGAATCTATGACGCCAGTGGTAACAGCGTTGCAGGCCCTATCAGTTATGGAGATGCAGCTGCTACTAATGACAAAAATGTAGATATTGAAATTCTCGGTAGTGGTGAGCTGGTGACTGCCTACCAAAGCGGTGACGACCTGTACTTCCAGCGCTGGACCAGCACTGGCACCGCCAGTGGTAGCCCGATCAGGATCAATACAACCACTGGCGATACCCAGGCAGATGTCACCATAGAGTCACTGGCAGATGGTAGCTTCTTTGTGATCTGGCGATCTGGTGGTCAGGATGGCGACGGACAGGGAATTTATGGCCGCCACTTCGATGCAACAGGAAATGCCCTCACCGATGAAATCCTGATCAATACCACAACTACGGGCAATCAAACTGACCCAGAGGTCACTCAGCTGGCCAGTGGCGAACTGCTGATTACCTGGACATCGGATCATGGTACAGACAGCGATGTTTACAGCACCACGTTGGATCTCAGTGGTAACAGAGTCAGTGAAAGTGCGGCGAATGGAACGGTAGTCGGCAAAGCGGTCGCCACAGAAGTGGATACCAGTGACACCTTAACTTATTCACTGGTGAATGATGCTGGCGGCCGGTTTGCTATCGACAGCAATACCGGAACTATCACGGTGGCAAACAGTTCTCTGCTGGACTTTGAAACCGCAACGTCCCATACCGTGCGGGTACGTGTTGTGGATGCCGGCGGCTTGAGTTCAGAGCAGGATATTGCCATTACCGTGGCGAATGCCAATGAAGCGCCAACGGCATCCGATAATACGGTTTCACTGGATGAGGATGGCAGCCACACCTTTACGGCCAATGAATTCGGATTCAGTGATGTGGATGCCGGTGACAGCCTCTCCTCCATCAAGATTACCCAGTTACCGGGGGCCGGTAGCCTGACCTTGAGTGGCACAGCTGTTACGGCCAATCAGGTGATTGATGCAGCCGATATTCCCAATCTGATCTTCACGCCGGAAGCGAATGCCAATGGCAGTAATTATGCCGACTTCAAATTCACGGTCAGTGATGGCAGCGAGGAAAGTGGTGTACAGACGATCACACTGAACGTGGACTCGGTCAATGATGCACCGGAAACCCAATTGTCCGAAGAACACGCGTGGAATTTTAATGATAATTCAACCGATAACTTAACACTGGCAAATGGTGCAATAAGCAGTCAGGTTGCAGGTTCTGATGGAAACGTTCTGAGCTTCAACGGGGCAGGAACACGCTCAGTGACCATGGAGGTTATGGATACCAGTTCCGGTGGCTCCTTGTCGTTTGATCTCATATATGCAAGCAGTACGAATGGAGTAGGCGAAACACTGGATGCGGGTGATGAGGTTTCCCTGCAGTACACGACAGATGGTGGGGCAAACTGGTCGACGCATGCAACGTATGCTCTCAACCAGCATCAGAACTGGAATACCGTTAATGAATCACTGTCTGGCAATTTGCAGGCTTCAAGTATTCAGTTCCGAATCATCCAGTCAGTTCATGCTGGCAACAGCTATGACAACTGGGCGATTGACGATCTGTCGATCTCAATCGTGCCAGAGGATACATTCACCATCGTTGAAGATGGCAGCCATACCTTTAGTGAATCGGACTTTAGCTTTAGCGATACCGATGTTGGTGATAGCCTGCATTCGGTCAAAATTACCCAGTTACCTTCCGCAGGTACACTCACGTTGGATGGTGCTGCCGTCACTGCCAACCAGGTGATTGCCGCTGCCGATATCCCGAACCTGGTCTTTACACCAACGGCTGATGAAAATGGTACGGGTTACGCTACCCTGCAATATACGGTCAGTGATGGTGATGACGAGAGTGCACCGGGGACACTGACATTCAATGTCACCGCAGTCAATGATGCACCGACTTCATCTGACAATAGTGTGTCGATGGATGAGGATGACAGCCATACGTTCGCAGCCAGTGAATTTGGATTCACGGATATTGATGCCGGTGATGCGCTGGCTTCCATCAGGATCACACAGCTACCGGCGAACGGCACCCTGACGTTGAATGGCAGTGCGGTCACCGCCAATCAGGCGATCTCCGCCGCCAACATCTCAAACCTGGTCTTTACGCCTGCTGCTGATGCGAATGGTGATGACTACAGCAGCTTCCAGTTCTCTGTTATCGACAGTGGTGGGTTAGCCAGTGCGGCCCAGACCATGACGCTGGATGTCACGGCAGTGAATGATGCGCCGACCATTACGGCCGGTGCCTTGAATGCTTCCCAGGAAAAAGTACTGGATTTCAATGATTCCGGAAACACCGGCGTTTCAACCAGTAATCTCAGCTGGAGCTCTCGTGGCGGCGGTCATTATTACAACAATAACTTCAGTACTTACGGCTCCATGACATTCGATTCACCCACCCACCTGAAAGGGTTTGAATTGAATGGTGATCCCTGGTCTGACTACACGGGTTCCGGTGACCCATCCAGCGTGACTGTGCAGATCATGAGTGGCAGTACCGAAGTTTGGAGCAGTGTCATTGATCTGAGCAATTATGATGACTGGAATGAGTGGCTACATATCTCTGTCGAAGCGGATGATGTCACTGAGATACGGATCCAGAATCCGGATGCTGGTAGTGCTTACATGGTTCCCAGTATCGATAATGTGACGATTTATGAAGATGTTTTCGGTTTCACCATCAACGAGGATGGTAACCATACGTTCTCCGCATCAGATTTCGGATTCACGGATGTGGATGCCGGTGATGCCCTTGAATCGATAAAGATTACCCAGCTACCGGGTGATGGAAGTCTGACCCTGAACGGGACAGCGGTGACGGCGAATCAGGTGATTGATGTCGATGATATCCCCAACCTGATTTTCACTCCGGATACCGGTGAATTCGGGCGGGCCTACGCCAGCCTGCAATATACCGTCAGTGATGGTGAAGCGGAGAGTGCTCCGCAGTCCATCGCCTTTAATGTCACCCATGTGAATCATGCGCCGACAGCGTCGGATAACACGGTGTCGATGAATGAAGACAACAGTCACACCTTTGCTGCCAGTGAGTTTGGTTTCACGGATGTGGATGCCGGGGATACGCTGGCCTCAGTCAAGATTACCGAATTGCCAACGGCGGGCAGCCTGACCCTGAATGGCACGGCGGTGACTGCCGATCAGGTGATTGCCGCAGCGGATATTTCAAACCTGGTCTTCACACCGGTGGCCAATGCCAATGGCAGTGGTTATGCCAATCTGAAGTTCACCGTTACGGATGGTGACGGGCTGGAGAGTGCGGCACATTCCATTACTCTCAATGTTAATGCCGTGAATGACCGGCCAACGGCGGCAGATAACACCGTTTCACTGGATGAAGACGGCAGTCATACCTTTGCCGTCAGTGAATTCGGATTCAGTGATGTGGAAGCGGGGAATAATCCAGTCTCTGTGCGGATCACCCAGCTACCTTCAGCCGGTAGCTTGACTCTCAACGGCACTGACGTAACGGCCAATCAGGATATTACCGCGGCCGATATTCCAAACCTGGTGTTTACACCGGCGGCGGATGCGAATGGTGCCGGGTATGCAGACCTTCGCTTCACGGTCAGCGACGGATCCTTGAGCAGTGTGGAACACAGCATCACATTCAATGTCGATGCAGTGAATGATGCGCCGGAAACAGATCTTGTCGCCAAGACGACAAGCTGGGACTTCAATGACAGCAGTACGGCTAATTTGACCGTTGAGAACGGCAGCATCAGCACTAGCGGTAATTTCCCCGGGGCTGATGGTAACTTCCTGTTGTTCAGTAATCACAACACACGTGCGGTGACCACCGAGAGTTTCGATGCCAGCTTTGGGGGTACTCTGTCGTTTGATCTGATGTACCGGCAGTACTCGAACAGTGATGATGAGGCCCGATCCAACGAACAGGTTGAGCTTCAATATTCGACAGACAATGGCGCCACGTGGACAACACACACGAGCTATTCCATTAACCAGTTCCAGAGCTGGACGACGGTAACCCAGGAATTAACGGGTAATCTGCAGGCGCCGGATATCCAGTTCCGTATTGCCCAGCCCTACCATGCGGGCTGGGTGACGGATGACCAGTGGGCCCTTAACAATCTGACCGTTCAAACCACGCAGAAGGATATCTTCACGATCGATGAGGATGCCAGCCATACCTTCAGTGAAGCTGAGTTCGGATTCACTGATATTGATGGCGACTCCATGGCATCAATAAAAATCACCCAGCTGCCTGCTGCCGGAACGCTGTTGCTCAATGGCGTGGCCGTGGTGGCGGATCAGGTGATTGATACGGCGGATATTCCAAATCTGGTCTTCACGCCTGCTGCCGATGGACATGGTACCGGGTACGCCAATATTCAATACACCGTTAATGATGGCGAGTTGGATAGTGCTGTAGAGACGATTACCTTCAATGTCACAGCGGTTAACGATGCACCAACGGCTGCTGATAATACGGTTACGTTAAATGAAGATGGCAGCCATACCTTTGCTGCCAGTGAGTTCGGTTTCAGCGATGCGGAAGATAGCAGCCTGTCTTCTGTCAGGATCACTCAGTTGCCAGCCGCAGGGGAGCTGACATTGAATGGATCCGCAGTGACGGCGAATCAGGTTATTTCCGCAGCAGATATCTCCAACCTGGTATTTACACCGGAAGCGAATGCCAATGGCAGCAACTACGCTAGCCTGCAATTCAGGGTGACTGACAGCGGTGGGCTGCAAAGCGCGGTTCAGACCATGACGCTGGATGTGACGGCGGTGAATGATGCGCCAACGCTTTCAGGCATTACGGAATCCTTCGACAGCAGTGATGGCTGGGCAGTGGATGGCACCGCCTCAATTACGGGGGGACAGGCCGTACTGACTACCAATGCCATGAGCCAGGCGGGTGCAGTGCTCTGGGATACGTCCATTGCCAGTTCCGAAGGATTGCACACCACGTTTGACTTCAGGGTCAACGGTACTGCTGACGGGCTTGCGCTGGTGCTTGTGGACGGAGATCAGGTCGACAGCAGCAACTTTGAGGTTGGTGGTCATGGTGGAGGCCTTGGCGTCAACGGCATGGAGAATGAGTACCTGGCGATTGGTTTTGATGAGTACGGTGGTGATCAGGTTCACCTTATCAACAGTAGCAGTACGGAATTCCATAGTGTCAGCGTAGCGAGTCACGGTGGCATCAACGGGACAGCGTTCAGGAAGGTGGATGTTGAACTCACGTCTGATCAACATCTGACCGTTAAAATGAGCTGGGATAATGGTGCAACCTGGCAGACAGTCATTGATAACTATGACCTTGGTGCCCAAGGCTTTACTCTGCCAACCAACCTCAAGCTTGGCTTTACCGGCGCAACCGGTGGAGAGACTGCAGAACATGTCATCGACAATGTGCATATTGACCACCTGTTCACCCATGAGCTGACCAGTATTGCTGAAGACAGCACACCAGGTAATGGAAATACGGTTGCGGAGATCCTTCAGGATGCCAATCAACTGGAGGATATTGATGGTTCGGCGGCACAGGCGATGGCGATTACCAGTGTCGATAACAGCAATGGTACCTGGACGTATTCCGTTGATGGTGATACGACCTGGCAAAATATTGATGACGGTAGCTTGGGTGAAAACCATGCCCTATTGCTCGGAAGTACCAGCCAGATCCGGTTTGAGCCTGATGCTGATTACCATGGCAGTGGCACGTTCAGCTTCCGTGCCTGGGATCAAAGTGCTGGCAGTGTCGGTAGTTATGCGGATGCTTCTACGACGGGCGGCTCATCGGCATTCAGTTCGGAATCTGCCACAGCCTCCATCACCGTTACCAATGTCAATGACGCACCAACAATAGAAGGCGATATTTACGGTTCATCCTCTGATTCATCACCGGAAACAACATACACATTTGGCAGCTCAAACTACGGGCTTTCACAGGATAACTTTTATCACAACACAACCGGTGGTGGGCATATTTATGCGAACAACTTCGATAATGACAGCTCTCTGACATTCTCTACGCCGACCTACATACAAAGTTTCGAAATCAATCCATTGCCATGGCAAGGTTTTGTTTACGGAACCATGCCTTCTAACCAGTCCATCACGCTCAAGGCTTACGATGGTGACACAGAGGTTTGGAGTAATACGGTTGATTTAAGCAGCAATTTTGACTGGAGCAACTGGGCCACGGTTTCCGTGGGCGTAGGCAATATCACTGAATTGAAAGTTATTGCCAACACGGGAGGACCATCAAACCTGCGTCCCAGTATTGATAATCTCATCATCGGTGGAGAACCTCCGACTGGACTGACAATAGAGGAAGATAATAGTCACACCTTTACGGCGTCTGATTTTGGGTTTAATGATGCTGATGGTGATTCACTGGATTACGTCAAGATTACCCAGCTGCCGGCAGCAGGCAGTCTGACATTGAATGGTACAGCCGTCGTGGCTGATCAGGAGATTGCAGCAGCAGATATCCCGAACCTGGTCTTTACACCGGCGGCCAACGCCAATGGTGACGGCTATGCCAACATACAGTTCAAGGTCAGTGATGGTACGGCGGAGAGTGCGGCAGAAACCCTGAGCTTCAATGTGACATCGGTGGACGATGCGCCAACAACAGCGGCGGATACCGTGACACTGGATGAAAATGACAGCCATACCTTCAGCCTGAGTGACTTTACATTCTCAGACGGGGATGGTGACAGCCTTTCATCCATCAAGATTACCCAATTGCCAGCAGCTGGCAGTCTCACACTGAATGGTTCGGCGGTAACTGCCAATCAGGTAATCACAGCGGCTGAAATTCCAAACCTGGTCTTCACACCGGATGCCAACACCGATGGGGCGAATTACGCGAACTTTACCTTCACTGTCAGTGACGGCAGCCTGGAAAGTGCGTCGGCAACCATGACGTTCAATGTCAATAACGTTAACACGGCACCGACGGTTGAGGGAGATCTTTATTCTGCCTCAGCAGAAACCACGTACACCTTTGACACCAGCACCACTGCTGGACTGACACAGACAAATTTCTCTCATAACACAACAGGTGGAGGGCATCTTTATACGTACGCTTCGACTTACACCGATGATCGGTCGCTGACTTTTGACACTCCAACCTATGTGAAAAGTTTTGATATGAATGCACTGCCGTATGAAGGATTCTCCGCACCGGCAGATGCATCGGTTACGGTGAAAGCGTTTAACGGCACCACAGAACTCTGGAGTACGACGCTTGATTTAAGCAGTCATACGGACTGGAGTAACTGGCAAACCATCTCCCTCGATATTGGCAACGTCACAGAGTTGAGATTCAGTGACTTGAGTGGCAACTTTTATCCCAGTATTGACAACCTTGTTACCGGTGGAGAGCCCGCTGGTCTTACCATTGATGAAAACAGCAGCCACACGTTCTCGGTCTCAGATTTTGGTTTTACGGATGCGGATGGCGACTCTTTGTCTTCTGTCAAAATCACCCAATTGCCAGCAGCGGGAAGCCTGACACTGAGCGGGGTTGCTGTTTCCGCGAATCAGGCGATTACGGCTGCTGAGATTCCAAATCTGGTGTTTACACCAGACGCGAATACAGACGGTACCGATTACGCGAATATGACGTTTACCGTCAGTGATGGCAATCTTGAAAGTGCGCCAGCAACTTTGACATTCAATGTGAATAATACCAACAGTGCCCCGACCGCAGCAGACAGTTCGGTGACACTGGATGAAGATGGCAGTCATACGTTCGCTGCCAGCGAATTTGGTTTCACTGACAGTGATGGTGATTCACTACATTCCATCAAAGTCACCCAGCTGCCAGCGGCCGGAAGCCTGACGCTTAGCGGAACAGCTGTAACTGCCAACCAGGTGATAACCGCAGCCGAAATCCCTAACCTGGTCTTCACGCCTGCAGCGAATGCTAATGGCGCAGGTTACGCCAGTTTTGATTTCACCGTCAGTGATGGCACGGTGGAGAGTGCTGCAGAAACCATGACGCTTAATGTTGATGCTGTGAATGATGCGCCTACGGTAGAAGGGGACAGTTTTGGAGCCTATAGCGCCTCATCGTCATCGGAAACAACATATTCTTTTGATAGTTCCAATTACGGGTTGACACAGTCGAACTTCTATCACAACTCGACCGGTGGTGGGCACATTTATGCGAACAACTGGGATAATGACAGCTCTCTGACCTTCTCTACACCGACCTATATACAAAGTTTCGATGTCAACCCATTGCCGTGGCAAGGCTTTGTTTACGGAACAATGCCTTCGAACCAGTCCCTCACATTAAAGGCTTATAATGGCAGCACAGAGGTTTGGAGTAGTACGGTCGATTTAAGCAACAACTTTGACTGGAGCAATTGGGCCACCGTTTCCGTGGGCGTAGGCAATATTACCGAATTGAAAGTCATTGCCAACACCGGTGGGCCATCCAATCTGCGCCCCAGTATCGATAATCTCATCATAGGGGGAGAGCCGAATAATGAGGGCATCACCATTGATGAAGACAGCAGCCATACTTTTGCCGTCTCAGACTTTGGGTTTAATGATATTGATGGTGACTCTCTCACGTATGTCAAAATTACCCAGCTCCCGACAGCAGGCAGCCTGACACTCAATGGCACAGCCATTATCGCTGACCAGGAAGTTTCAGCGGCAGATATTCCGAATCTCGTGTTTACTCCTGCGGCAGATGCCAATGGTAGTGGTTATGCCAATATCCAGTTCAAGGTCAGTGACGGTACAGCGGAGAGTGCTGCTGAAACACTCAATTTCAATGTGACTGCGATTGATGATGCACCGACTGTAACGCCGGGCTCACAGATACCGGTGACTGAAGATACATTGACGTTTGATGGTTTGGTCGGAGACGGCGTATCAATCAGCAGCTTCAATTACGGCTTCAGCAGTCTTGCTTCAACGACATTGCATATGCAATCAAGCAGTGCAGATTCATCTCTTAATTTTGATACCCCAAGATATCTGAAAAGCTTTGATATCAATGGATTACCTTGGGAAACGTACAGTACTACAACCTTTGGTTCGATTACCTTGAAGGCCTTTAATGGCAGCACTGAGGTTTGGAGTCAGACGGTTGATTTGTCTAACCATACTACCTACAACGATTGGCTGACAGTCTCTGTCGATGCCAATGTGACAGAGCTTCGTCTGGAAGCCCCGGGTATATCCATGTGGCCCAGTATTGATAACGTTGTCACGTATACCGAGGGTTTTGGTTTCGCCATCGATGAGAGCAGCAGTCATACCTTCTCAGTTTCGGATTTCGGTTTTACCGATGCTGATGGTGACAGTCTGGCATCTGTGACCATCACTCAGATTCCTGCCGCGGGCAGCCTGACTCTCAATGGTACGGCCGTGGCAGCCAATCAGGTCATCAATGCGGCCGATATTCCGAACCTGGTCTTTACGCCGGTAGCCGGTGCGACCGGCGTCAACTATGCGAGTCTGTCGTATACCGTGAGTGACGGTACGCTCAGCAGCGCTGAAACGACCATGGCCTTTAACGTCAATGATGTGAATGCAGCGCCGACAGCAACCGATGTATCACTGGTTACAGCTGAATCAGAAACCTATGCGTTTACTGCGGATGATTTTGGCTTCAGTGATGCTGATGGGGATAGCCTGCACTCAGTGACCATTAAGTCCTTGCCGGCAAGTGGTTCCCTTACCTATGACGGTACAGCCGTTTTTGTGAATCAGACAATTGCTGTCGCTGATTTGTCCAAGCTGCAATATACCGGACCATCTGTAACTGCAAATACCAGTACCAGCTTTGGCTTTACGGTCAGTGATGGTACAACCTCAAGTACCCAGCAAACCTTCGATGTAACCGTACAGGATGCCGTTTCGCAGTCTGGTAACCTGGTGACCAATGCTGGCGCAACGGATAGTACCAATGGTTGGACGGTAATATCGGGTGCCGGGAAAGACTGGGGTGTGTCAAATACAGAGAGTCATGATGGGGATGGTAGTTCCTGGACTACATCTCACGCAATGTCGGTTAAACATCAGACTATTGACTTGCTGTCGAACGGGTTTACTGCTGATTACCTCGATACAGCGCCAGACATTGATGTTAGTGATTGGTACAAGATGGTACTCGATTACGGCAATGATGATACCTATTACCTGAAGGTTGAATTAAGAGCTGCGGATGGCAGTGTGATCGACTCCTTTGACTCAGGTGTGCTAACGGCAACCACAGACTGGCTGGAGGCCGGGGCAACCTTCAGTGATTATGGCAGCGGTGTGAGGTCGATCTATATTGAGCATGGCGGTGATGATGGCGAAAGCTGGGCTGGGCAGTATGGTACCTATATAGATGATACATCTGTCCGTATTGGAGACCAGCGCGTTGCGGTTTATGGTTCCAGTGATGGAGAGATTCTCAACGGCTCCGCCCAGGCTGACCATCTCAGTGGTATGGGGGGTAATGATGTCCTGATCGGTGGCGATGGCGACGATCTGCTGACCGGTGGTGCAGGCGCTGATGTTTTCCGTTTCAACAGTGGTGACGAAGGTGTTGTTGGCACGCCAGCCTTCGATGTTATTAAAGACTTCAATACCGCAGAAGGTGACGTACTGGATCTGAGCGATATGCTGGTGGGCGAATCGGCTGCAACGATTGATGCCTTCCTGGATTTGGATACTGTCGTGGACAATGGTGTGACCAGTACGCAGATTCTGGTCAAAGACAGCGCCAATGGGCAGACCGTACAGGCGATCAAGCTGGACGGGGTTGATCTATCCTCACTGGGCTCTGAAGCCGATATCCTCAATAACCTGTTGAACAACGGTAACCTGGATATTGACCAGTAGCGATTCCCGGATAAGGGCAGGGCAACGGCCATCGCCGTCCCTGCCTGGTGATGACGCATGGCGTTGACCGCTGCAAATCGTTATCCTTCCCGCATTTTCAGACGCTTGCCAGGATGTGCGCAGTCCCATGACCCTTATACGTTTTGACGATGTTTCCATCGCCTATGGCGATCACCCCCTGCTGGACAAAGCCTGCCTGCAACTGGAACCCGGTGAACGGGTCTGTCTGATCGGCCGTAACGGCGCCGGTAAGTCCACGCTGCTCAAGGCGGCATCCGAAACCATCCAACCGGATGACGGCCATATCTGGCGCAAACCCGGCCTGAAGGTCGGCATGTTGAATCAGGATCTGCCGGTGGCCGACAGCAAGCGAGTTTACGATGTGGTGGCATCCGGTCTGGAAACAGTCGGGCAACTGCTGGCTGACTGGCATGAACTGTCCATGAACATCCAGACTGATGCGGACATGAAGAAGCTTGAGCGGGTACAGAGCCAACTGGAAGCCCGGGATGGCTGGGCGCTGCAGCAGCGTATTGAACAGACCATCCAGAAACTGCAGTTGCCAGCGGACAAAACCATGGGCGAACTTTCCGGCGGCTGGCGTCGCCGGGTGGAGCTGGCCCGGGCGCTGGTCAGCGATCCGGATTTGCTGTTACTGGACGAACCGACCAACCATCTGGATATCATCACCATCGCCTGGCTGGAACAGCAGCTGAAAGATTTCCGGGGTGCGTTACTGTTTATCACCCACGACCGTTCATTCCTCAAGGCGCTGGCAACACGGATCCTGGAGCTGGATCGTGGCCAGCTGACCAGCTGGGACTGCAATTACGAAACCTACCTCGAACGTAAGGCGCACCAGCTGGAAGTGGAAGCTGAACAGAATGCCCTGTTTGATAAAAAGCTGGCTCAGGAAGAGGTCTGGATTCGTCAGGGTATCAAGGCGCGTCGCACGCGTAATGAAGGTCGTGTGAGGGCACTGAAAGCGTTGCGGGAAGAGCGGCTGGAGCGTCGGAACGTACAGGGCAAAGCGACCTTTTCACTGGATGCGGCAGAGCGCTCCGGCAAACTGGTGGTGGAAGCACAGAATATCTCCAAGGGATTTGAAGGCAAGCCCCTGGTGCATGATTTCAGCTTTACCCTGATGCGGGGTGACAAGGTCGGTCTGATCGGCGCGAATGGTGTGGGTAAGACGACACTGTTGAAAATGCTCCTGGGTGACCTTGAGCCTGGCGCGGGTACGATCCGTCACGGCACCAAGATGGAAGTCGCCTACTTTGACCAGATGCGTCAGCAGCTGGATCTGGAAAAGAGCGTAATCGACAACGTGGCGGAAGGCCGGGAGCGGATTACCATCAATGGGGAAAGCCGCCATATTATCAGTTACCTGGAAAGCTTCCTGTTCTCGCCGCAGCGGGCACGAACGCCGGTAAAGGCGCTGTCCGGTGGCGAACGCAACCGTCTGCTGTTGGCTCGATTATTCAGTAAGCCCGCCAACGTACTGGTACTGGACGAACCGACCAATGACCTGGATGTGGAAACCCTGGAACTGCTGGAAAGCATTCTGGTTGATTTCCCCGGTACCGTTCTTCTGGTCAGCCACGACCGGGCGTTCCTGGATAACGTGGTGTCCAGCTCCCTGGTGTTTGAAGGCAATGGCGTGGTGCGCGAGTATGTCGGGGGCTTTGAGGACTGGTTGCGCCAGGGCGGCTCCATGCAGCGACTGGTGGAATCCGGTGAGAAAGTCCTGAAACCAACAGAAACGCAGACTGCCAAAGAGACTGTAGCATCTGCCCAACCGAAATCTGCGTCAGGAAAAAAACTCAGCTATAAGCTGCAGCGTGAGCTGGATGGCCTGCCGGCTGAGATTGAACAGTTGGAAGAAGAGCAGCAGACGCTGGAGAACCTGACGGCAGAAGCCGGCTTCTACCAGAAAGATCAGGATGAAGTATCCCAGGTGCTGCAGCGCCTGACTGACCTGGCCGGCCTGATCGAAGAAAAAATGGACCGCTGGGCGGAGCTGGAAGAGCTGAAAAACGGCTGATATAGACCGATAATCAGAAGGTAAACGCACCGTCTCTTTTGACCTAGTGCGTTTACCTGATGATAAGGCTGC
This sequence comes from Kistimonas asteriae, assembly GCF_018263925.1. Taxonomy (GTDB): domain Bacteria; phylum Pseudomonadota; class Gammaproteobacteria; order Pseudomonadales; family Endozoicomonadaceae; genus Kistimonas; species Kistimonas asteriae. The sequence continues at coordinate 25,493 of NZ_JAEVHF010000027.1, read as the reverse complement.
ACCTTGACTCAGTACTTTGGACGTTTCATTTCCTGTGAGCGGATATCCGTTTTTGCCAGTAGGGAAACTTAGTGTTGAACAACTGTGCTTGATGATATTTTTATGCGTTTTCTTGGGCGCTCGGTATGTTTTAATGTTTTTCTTTCATTGATGTAAAGTTGCCACTCTTGATCACTAATATCGAAGCAGTGATTAATGATTTTTTCTGCAGAGTTTAGTAGTGTATTAACATCTTCTTCCTTGATTCCCATTTCTTTGCTCTCTTTTATAAGTTGCTCTTTTTCTTTTTCATTATCTGTTTCAGGTAAAGTAATCTGTTTTGCTATCAGGGTTAATATCTTTGTATGACATTCTTTCTTTGTAATGTTACCTTCTTTTTCTATTTCTTTTATTATGTCACATAAATGACCATACTCTTGATTTTGAAACTGATTCCTCAGCGGTTTCAGGATGTCAGTGTCAAAATCTCCGTACGCTTGAGCCGTGTCGGCAACATTTATTGGTTGAGGTGGTTTTCTTTTAGAACGTTTTTTGGGTGCGTGTTTTTTCTGGGGGAAAAACTTTTCACGGGGTACAGCTCCGTCATTTTCTGAAGATGAATCATCAGACTCTGAGCTAGGATTAGGTTCAGAGTCTGACTTAGGTGCATCTTTTGCACTAGCTTCTAGTGCGTGGGTAAATTCTTCTTTATCTTTTTCGGTTGGCAGGACAATATAGTTTTTGAAATCCACTTCTTTTTGTTTAGTTTTATAATTACAAAGTATTTCTTGTTTATCGTTTATTTTTTTAGTCGCTATAACTTGTACGAGTAGGCTATCTAAAAACTGTCCTAAGTCTTTACGTGATACACATAATAAGGAGTCGTTTCCGATTCTTCTTTTATATGTGATCGTATCGTCGAAGTTAGTTATTAGCTCAGCATTGGCGTTTTCTTCGTCATGATTGATGAATGCTATTTCTTTTCTTCCAATAATACCTATCTCTAGGAAATTGTTTCCAGTCGCAAAATAAACTTCACTCCATGACACATATCGCTCATCATGAAGGAATTCATTTTCCTTTTTCAAGCTTACACTTGTACTCATGAGATAATGGCCAGATCTGCTTCGTAGCTGGTATCTATAAACAAACGTTCCCTCGTAATCCGCTATGAGCTCACGTGGGTCGCAGGTTCTTTTATAGAGAAAAACGCCCTTAGCATCAGCGTGTACTGGGCTAGATCTTACTTCTAATCCGCGCTTTTTACTGATCAATGGGCGTTCTATACCATCACTACACCTTTGCTTTGGATTAGATTTACTGGATGACGTAGATGTAGACTGAACAGATCGGGGACGTTCGATGGGAGTACTTGTATAGGCTGATGATGGTCCGGGTTGATTTGCTAATTGAGGAAGTTCGGGAATGGCAGTGTGCTGTTGCGGCGTAGGTAAATACTGTGTAGTGGGCGGTATCACCAATGCAGTAGATAAATGCTCTCTAGCAGGTCCGGGAGGTAACAAGATTAAGTCTTGTGTAGTTGCTGTTGATAGCTTGCTACTTGCTTGTGTTGCACTTGTTTGGTTGGCTTCAGTAGTGACTGATATGTGGGAAGATGTATCCGCAGGCGAACTCGCAGGCGGAAGTGTTTCAGGCCGAACAAGAAATACGGTTCTTGCTTGGATGTCTTTATTGGGGAACCAGCAGCGTGGACCTTCTAGCCGGGCTATCGCTTGTAGGGCGTCTTGGTACAGTGTTCTTGTGTATCTACGAAGAGAGACCACTAATTTAGATTGGTCTTCTGATTGGAAAAATGGAAAAAAATCTCTGATGACTTTTGTAGCAGCATTAGTGCCGGAGCTGTTAGTTGATGAGTAATTAACAATGGAATGCATCAACTGTGTATTTGTGTCATGAGTTAGTGGAATCGTTGGCACAGTGATTGTTTGTGTATGAGGGATTGTTGGTAAAGTCGTTGCGCCAGGTTCAGTCTGTATTGGCTGAGGGGCTTCTTGCTGAGGTGGTGCTTCTGTATGCACTGGCTGGATATCTTCTTGCTGAGGTGGTGCTTCATCCAGTATTGGAAGCAGCTTTTCTGTCAGTATTTTGATGGAAATCGCGTATTCGTATAGAGCTTGACGAAGAAAAAAACAGTCTTGATGTGTAAGAAAAGGCATTTGTTGCTGGAAATAAGACGTACTATCCCGCTTATCCGTATGGCTTATTCCCCTCATGAGATGGAGAGCAGCCCCTTGAGGTAATTGGATAGTAGGGATGGTGCTGGGTGTCCCGGTGCTGGAGACTGCTTGCATATATTACCTCATAAACACTGCATTGATTCTCCCTTTGGCAATTTATCGGGTAGAAAGTTAGCTTTAAGCTCTTGGCAAAAAGGTTTTATTTGCTGACAAAGTCATTCGTGCTTTCCTTGCTCCTGCATGATTGATGTGTTTTTGGCTGCTGGGTTTTGTAAAGAAACTATAAAGTGAGAGATGTTGTAACAAAACTGTCATCTAACCGACATATAACGGTCTCACCTGCTGGCTCAGGCCAGTTACTTTCTAGATAAGCTGATCCCCAAGAGGTCGAAGCAGTGAAGAAGACCGTACTGTCAATCGTAAGCGCAATCGGGTTGTCCGCCGTGCTGGTGGGTTGTGGCGGTAATGACTCCTCCACCGATACACGGGCTGTAAGTGTTTCTGGTTCTACCTCCGTGACGGAAGTGATGGAAGTGCTCGGCGAAACCTGGCAACAGGAACATACTGGCGCGGTGGTCGAAGTGCAGGGTACCGGTTCCTCCTCTGGTATCAAGGCCGCCAATGACGGTACTAGCGAGATCGGTATGACGTCTCGCAAGCTCAAGCCGGAAGAAGAAAAAGTCGGTATTACTCAGGCGGTGCTGGCGCATGATGGTATTGCTGTCGTCGTTAACAGCAAGAATCCGGTTACAGGTCTGACCACCGAGCAGATCGCAGACATCTTCAAGGGTGAAATCACCAATTGGAAAGCATTGGGTGGCAATGACCAGCCCATCGTTGTTGTGACCCGTGATCCGGCTTCCGGTACACGTGGTGCTTTTGAAGACATCATGAACCTGAAGTTCAAGGATGCGAACGGCAACGTGATCTCTGCCGTTTCCAACCGCGCCCAGGTGGCCAGCGGTAACGGTGTGGTCAAGACCACTGTGGCCCAGAATTCGTCTGCGATCGGTTACATCTCCCTGGGCACTGTCGATGGCAGCCTGAAGGCACTGGAAGTGAACGGTGTTGAAGCATCCAACGATACCATCGCCACGGGTGAATACACCGTAGCCCGTCCGTTTGTACTGCTCTACAACGAGCAGACCCTGACTGAAAATGGCAAGGCATTCTTGGACTGGGCACTGTCCGGCGAAGGTCAGGCGATTGTCGCGCAGCAGGGTTATATCCCGGTTATCTGATGTTCCTTACGTCATGCCGGTGCGGGGTAATCGCACCGGCATTGTCCTTTTTCCCAATGATGGACGTTGAGTCCTGTCGGTAATGTATATGACGGCAAACAGTCGACAGGCGCGAATGGATAAGGCCTTTCACAGCCTGTTTTTCCTCTGCGCCATAGTCAGTACGGTTTCCATTGGCGCCATTGGCGCATTCATTGTGGTTGAGGGGTTGCCCGCGCTGCATGAGACCGGTGTACTGAGTTTTGTCACTGGCACCCAGTGGAGTCCTCCGGTCTATTTCGGCATTTTGCCGATGATCAGCGGTTCCGTGGTGTCCACGCTGGGCGCGTTGGTGATTGGTGTCCCCATGGGGGTTCTGACAGCCATCTTTCTGTCAGAAGTCGCCCCGGAGAAGTACGCCACTATACTGCGTACCGCCATTGAATTGCTGGCTGGCATTCCGTCCGTCATTTACGGTTTCTTTGGCCTGGTCGTGATTGTGCCGTTGATCGAGCAGGTCTTTTCAGTGCCTGCCGGTAACACCGTGCTGGCCGGTATCGTGGTACTGACCATGATGATTCTGCCGACGGTGATCACACTGTCTGAAACTGCGATTCGTGCTGTGCCACAGACGTACCGTGAAGGTTCCCTGGCGCTGGGCGCTTCGAAGATGTTCACCATCTTCAATGTGGTGCTGCCAGCCGCGCGCTCCGGCATCATGACGGCCAGCATCCTGGGTATTGCACGAGCCATCGGTGAAACCATGGCCATTATTATGGTAATGGGTAACGCACCGATTATTGCCTCCAGCCTGCTGGAACCGGCCCGGACCCTGACCGCCAATATCGCCCTGGAAATGGCTTACGCCAGCGGCCTGCACAGCAGCGCGTTGTACGCCACCGGTATTGTGCTGTTTATCTTCATCATGCTGCTTAACGCCACCATGCTTTACCTGAACAGACAGAAGGCAGGTCGATAATGAATTCCAGTAGTCTTGCCCAGGCGGTTACCGAAGGGATTACGGAATCCACCGGTCGTGAACGTCCCATGCCGAATCCTTCCCTGCGTCGCTGGAAGGACCGGATGTTGATGGGCCTCATTATTCTGGCCACTGCCGCTACCACCGGTACCCTGTTGTGGATTCTCTGGCATATCGTCAGTAACGGTATTGGTCATGTGAACTGGTCGTTCCTGACGTCTAATTACACCCGTACCGGTGATACGTCCGGTATCTGGCCGATGATTGTCAGCACCGTTTACATGGTGGTGTTGTCACTGGGTATTGCGGCGCCTGTGGGCATCATGGGTGCGATTTACCTGACGGAATATGCACAGCCCGGCAGCCGGGTCGTGAAGGTCATCCGCTTTGCTACGGAAAGTCTGGCCGGTATTCCTTCCATTATTTACGGTCTGTTTGGTCTGACGCTGTTTGTGTCGACGTTCAAACTGGGCTTTTCCATTCTGGCCGGTGCGCTGACGCTGAGTATCGTGATCCTGCCCGTAATTATCCGTACAACGGAAGAAGCCCTGATGAGTGTGCCGACAGCCTACCGTGAAGGCTCCTATGGTCTGGGCGCATCCCGCCTGTACACCATCTGGCGACTGATTCTGCCCGGTGCGATGCCCGGTATCATCAGCTCACTGATTCTCTGTATTGGCCGGATCATTGGTGAATCCGCCCCGGTCTTCCTGACCGCCGGCATGGTGGCCCGGATTCCCGATTCCGTATTTGATTCCGGACGAACCCTGACGGTCCATCTCTACAAGCTGACCCAGGAACTGTTCTCCGTGCACGAGTGGAACCAGGCTTACGCCACCGCCACTGTGTTGGTGTTGATCGTACTGACGCTCAACATTATGACCCGATTACTGGCCCGCCGGTTCAACAAGGGCTGAGCTGTGGCCTGCCTATTGGGCAGGCCGACAGATTTTACCGAATTGATGATTGAGACTGAGAACATGGCGAACCCCGCTATCAACATCGAAGTACCTCACAGCAAGTTCAACGTAGATGACCTGAACCTCTATTACGGAGATAAACAGGCGCTGCACAATATTTCCATGGCGATTCCTGAAAAGCAGGTGACTGCGCTGATCGGTCCGTCCGGCTGTGGTAAGTCAACCCTGCTGCGTACCCTGAACCGGATGAATGACCTGATCCCCGGTGTTCGCGTGGAAGGCCGGGTGGCGCTGGATGGCCAGGATATCTATCACGATACGGATGTTCAGCAGCTGCGGATGAAGGTGGGGATGGTGTTTCAGAAGCCGAACCCCTTCCCCATGAGCATTTATGAAAACATCACCTACGGTCTGCGGGCCCAGGGGATCAAGGATCGCCGCTATCTGGATGAGATGGTAGAAAAGGCGCTGGAAGGCGCGGCCCTGTGGAATGAAGTGAAGGATCGTTTGCACGATTCCGCCATGGGACTCTCCGGTGGTCAGCAGCAGCGACTGTGTATAGCCCGGACTATCGCTATGGAACCGGATGTCATCCTGATGGACGAACCGACCAGTGCACTCGATCCTATCGCAACGGCCCGGGTAGAAGACTTGATGGACCGTCTGAGTCACGATTTCACTATCGTGATTGTGACGCACTCAATGAACCAGGCGCGTCGGATTTCCAGAAATACGGCATTCTTCCTGATGGGGGAACTGATTGAGTTTGATGATACTGATCGGTTGTTCATGACGCCCAGTGACAAGCGGACGCATGATTATATTACTGGTCGGTTTGGTTGATCTTATTTCATTCAGCCTTGATGAAATCACTGTGATTTTTCAATTATGACGCTCTGTTACTACCGTGATGCTTTATCACTATCACGGTAGTACCCAGCTGATGTTTTGTAGCGTAGCCTTAAATCTAATACGTTGTGCTTGTGCAACCATCCCATAAGTTATCAATGAATTCATGGGACCAGACCAGTACTCCAGGGGCATTGAATTCATCACCATAAAGCGATCGGCCTGCTCGATAGGCGAAGTCCATTGCAAAAATGGGTGAGCAGACGATGACAGGAAGTGAGGCAATGGCAACGGCGGCTAATAATATTATACCAACGACTTTAGCGCCATCGTCATCGAGAATGCATATAAAACAGCCCCCGGAGCTCATAGCTTTTCCTACGATATACATACCAAAGAAGGGCGATAATGCGATCGTCAATACAAAACCACCGATGCCGGCAAGGGTGATCAATGCGACACCACCGGCTTTTTTAATACAGCGCAGGAAGATGGAGCAACCTGTTTCTGGTGCCGTTTTTTCCTGTTTAATTTCGGTGAAATCATAGGGGGGAGGATCCTCCGGATAAATTGGATGCCCTTGATTCACAACTGGGAAAGAAGGATACCCCTGACCCTGATAAGCTCCATCTCCTGAATAGGGGGGAGGGGTCACACCATAGCCAAATGCGGTGGGAGGATTATAATCATCATCACGCATGATGGGGGCAGTAGCCGCTGTATTACCACCAGGGGGCGGTGGAGCCATGGATTGTTGTTTATCTATTGCTGAAGCCATAAAATAGAGGCCACTCCCTTAATTTTGTCTAGCAGCGCTTAGAGCTGTTCTACGTGTTAGATCAATTTTGAAAAAAATATTGATAAAAAATTTTGCTTCAATGGATATGACTCATTTTTTTCTTAGTAGTTCATTTGAAGGTGAAGATTTAAAGGGGTGAATGGTTCGCGCTTATCGAGCTATGAGGAATGTTATGGTATCTATTACTCTTTGTTGCTTTTAACCCTGTAATGATTCCATTTCTTTATATGCGTATTTGACGCAGAAAAGTGTTACCTGCTTTTTTGTATACTACGAGCTTATTTGATTAAGCAGTAAGTCATGACTATCGAACAAGATCTATATAGCCGCAGCGAAGGCTGCTGTGAGCTTTGTGGTGTTTCAGAAAATATTCATGTTTTGGAAGTGCCTCCGCGTACAGGCGGTAAGGTGGACGATTGTGTCTTGATTTGCCAGACATGTAGTGAACAGATTGAGTATCCTGACCGTGTGGATGTCCATCATTGGCGCTGCCTGAATGAAAGCATGTGGAGTCAGGTGCCAGCAGTACAGGTGCTTGCCTGGCGTATGCTCAAGCGGCTGAGTGGTGAATCCTGGGCGCTGGATTTGCTGGATATGCTGTATCTGGATGAAGAAACCCTGGAGTGGGCGGAAGCAACGGGCGAAAGCGATACCGACGAAGAAACGGTCAAACACGTCGATTGTAATGGGGTGGTTCTTGAAGCGGGCGATACTGTGATGCTAACCAAAGATCTTACTGTTAAAGGCGCAGGTTTTACTGCCAAGCGGGGTACGGCTGTGCGCGGTATCTCCCTGGTGCCTGATAACCCCGAGCATATTGAAGGGCGCGTTAATGGTCAGCAAATTGTTATTTTAACGAAGTTTGTCAAAAAAACATGACCACAGACAGGGTATGAATATTGTTTATTTATACCCTGTCTATTGTTTAACTGGATTCGCCAAGGCTGAAGAATAGATCGGGCTGTAACTCCAGTAAACTAGCAATTGTTTGTTGAGGTGTGCCTTCTATAATTTCCTTTCTAACCATTTTCCAAAAGGCATCACGTGCAAATGTTTTAAGACGGGTTGTCACGTTGGGCGCTAAAACTCTTTCTCCTTCTCTGTTAACGCGATAGCGAGCTTCCTGGTATGAATAGTATACAAATAAATTTTTTACTAAAGGGTCACTTGCTAGTATTAAGGCGGTTTTATTATCGGCATTAACAATTGAGAGGTCGGCGTTATTCTCAAGTAATAAACATACGCATCCATGAAATCCATTTAATGATGCAAGATGAAGTGCTGTGCAACCATCGTACCGTTGTATATTAATCAGTTCTCTTCCCAGGCCTGTATTAAGGTATTGAGTAAGCTGCGTGCAATTGTTACTCATAACCGCACTATGGAGTTTTGTATGGCCAAACTTATCTCGGTCAAAGTGGGTTCCTGTTTGTGTCGTATGATTTGTTGTTAGGATGCTTTCTGGGTTCTTGTGGCGTAACTGCCTGTTAGAACCCGAACATTCACTTCTTAAGTCAACTGGCAAATGTTCTGATAGCGAAGGAGCCAAGAGGCATGCCCATGGTTCGATATTTTGAACTCGTGCATAGACAAGTTGATACATGATCAGATACCGGTGTTCTGTATCGGAATTATTATTCCATGGTAAGTCTGAAGGGGCTGTGCGGAATCCAGTGATTCCGCTGTAGTGGAGTAAAAACTGTATTAATCTGGGGTCGCCAGATTTTATCGATTTTGGTAATAGATCGTCGATTGTTATGTCATCCAGCAGAATTATAGTGTTGGTATTAAAAAAACCAATAAACTCTCGTATGGTATCGCAATCTTCATTAAAAATGCAGGTTTGGAAAGCCTTGACTATCTGTTTATTCCATCGAATTCTGCTGTCTGTATCTCTTTGGTAGTCATTGAATTTAAGAAGTTGGCTTACAGATTTCTGCTGTCTGGCTGAAGCAGCAGCTAACAATGGTATTTGATTTTCAAAAAAAACGAGGCTGTTTGGGTTGGCTCCTTTTTGTATTAATGCTCTGATAAGTTTGTGCATGCCATTTTTTGTCGCTAATGAAAGGGTTTCAGTAAAAGAGATTTCTAATGATTCTTTTTTACAGTGCTCTATTATGAGCAATGCAAGATTATTCATGAGTAATGCAAGATTTTTTTCTCTAGATTTAAGATGCTTTTCTGCTGTGCGAACAGCTTCAAGTAGTAATCTATCCGGTCTTGATGAGGGTTTTTGAAAGGGGTAGTGCCATGTCTTACCCTCATATTTTATTATGGGGAGATGCTTTTTTCCGAATCTTATTAATATGATGCTACTGGTTGCGTTTTCTATGACGGAGATGTCGTTTAGGTCATCTGTTGTTATCTTTGTATGCAGTTCTAATTCTTTTATTTGTCCGTTGGATGCTGAAACAAAGACGAAATTTGTTTTGTCCTGATTAATGTAGATAAACTGCTTATGGTCATTTGTGTAGGCTATAAATGTTCCATTGTGAAAAGGTAATTGCCATGCCTCATCCTGTTTTATTACCGGAAAACGCTTTTTTCCGCATCTTATTAATAGGCTGTTGCTGGTTTTATGTATGACTGTTACGTCACTTGCCTCATCTGTTGTGAGTACTGTAGGTAGTGCTAATTCTTGTGCTTGTCCGTTGGAATCGGAAACAAAGGCGATTATTGCTTTTTCTTGATTAATGTATATAAGATGTTTTCGGTCACTTGTATAGTCTATGAATTTTCCCTTTGTATGATAAGGGTTTAAAAAGAAAGTACGTCTGACCACTAACTGCCTAGTCATGCGTTGAGTCAACCTTTTCGTTCTGGTACTGCTATCACTATCTGTATTTTGAGTGACCCATTCACGATTGACTGGTAAAGCATGTGATGCTGCCTGCTGCTCTTGTCGATGGAGGGTAGGAGGGCTGCTGATATCAAGCCTTGGTGAACCGAACATGGTTGCTTTCTCTTCGGAAAATAAAAACATGAAACTTAAGATCACTAAAACATGATGTCACTGACAGAGGGGCTTATCGTGTCTAACCAAAAGCGTATAGCGCTTTCATCATCCAGAGGATCAGTTGGTGAGGTTAAGCAATGGCCAAAAAAAGCCCGCTGTGTGGGCAGCGGGCAATATTACCGTGATTAGCCTGATGAGGAGATAACCTGCAGGGTTGTTTGACTGCATGCAAACAGAGGTGCAGGCCGTAAGATCATCACACCTTACGTGCAGATAATGATAATCGTTATCATTTAAATGGTCAAATAATAATCTTTTGGGATTTGTAATTATGTGTAACGGTTGGAGACGAGGCGGAGCAGGCGTGAGCGCTTTGCAGAGAATCGCTGCTGCATCTGAAAGCGCCGTGGCTGTTAGTCTCTTTCTCCTGCATCCTGCAGGAGCTGTTTTTTCAGGTCGGGTGAGAGGTCATTCCAGTGCGAATCCACCAAGGCACCCTCCAGCGCATACAGCAGCACCTTTGATACCTTGAATCCTCGTTCCCTGACTTTGACATAGGCGCCGACGGCACCATAGGACTGCAACTGGTCCCGATTGCGTATGCCTACCGCGTTGAGCCATTGCACAGAGGTCTTGCCCAGGTTCTTCAGCTCGATCAAATCCATTGATCTACTTCCTTTCCCTTGGTCGCCAGCCTGGCGCACAGTTATTCGCTGACAGAATACATGCCGTCTTGTTTGTAATGATAGCTAATTTTAATGGGGCAAAAACCCGGATGTGATTCTCAGACGGTGGAATTAATAAAGAAGCACGGATCAGATGTCTCGTTGATCATTTTTACGGTTAAGAATCACGATACTAAAGCCGGATTCTGTTTCTTTGACGGGCTCGGTATAGTAAACAACGGCACTTTCTACGGAATTCTGACGGTCATCCCGACTTAATACGCTCGCCCTGCAGATGTGCAGAACCTTTCCCCCACGTTGGACGCTGCGAATAAACTCGACTTTGCCCGGTGGCAGGGTGAGATCAATGCCCGGTTGGCGGGACTTTTCAATCGCAATCAATTGATTGCGTGCTTCTGCTGTGTCGCAGAGGGGGGTGCCCGTTGCCAGCAGGTGACTGGAGAACAGACAGCTCATCAGTAAAACCACGTTTTTCATAATAACATTCCTTTGAACAGGCGCCTGAGTCAGTATAGGTAAGGATTGGAGTACGCTGAGCGGTGAGAGTTCCCTCAAAACCGGCGTTTGCGTATTAGCCTGAACGGGGGTTTTCCATATAATCCGACCATGGCTGGAACGAAACGAAAAAGCAGCCGGCAACCCGCAAAACGTGCAGGGAAGTCAGGTAAGCGAAAAAATGAACCCAGGGGGCGCAGGCGCTGGCTGTCGCTGGTGTTGAAGTTTGGTATCGCCGGTCTGGCGGTGCTGATGGCTTTGATGGTCTATCTGGATGCGGTGGTCACCCGGAAATTCGAGGGGCGCAAGTGGGCGATCCCGGCGAAGGTCTATGCCCAGCCGCTGGAGCTCTATGCCGGGCTGCGACTGGATCCTGATCTCTTTCAGTTGCAGTTGCGCCGACAGGGGTACCAGCCGGTGAAACAGGTAGGCCGACCGGGGACGTTTTCCCGAGAGAATAACCGCTTTCATATCTATATCCGTGGCTTCCGTTTCCCTGATGGGCGGGAATCCTCGCGGCAGGTGATTGCTATCTTCCGGAATGGCACGCTGGCGGCGTTGGGGGATACGGCGGGCCGTGATGTGCCGGTGACCCGATTGGACCCTCAGTTGATGGGCAGCATCTCCCCGGCTACCCATGAGGACCGGATTCTTGTTCGGCTGGACCAGACGCCGAAGTACCTGGTGCAGACGTTGGTCACGGTCGAGGATCGTGATTTCTATGATCATTGGGGCCTGTCGTTCAAGGGGATTGCCCGGGCGATGTTTGCCAACGTCAAGGCGGGTGGGATTGTCCAGGGCGGCAGTACGCTGACCCAGCAGCTGGTCAAGAATTTCTTTCTCAGTAACGAGAGAACGCTGGTGCGCAAGGCCGAAGAAGCCTTGATGTCCTTGCTGCTGGAAATGCACTACAGCAAGGACGAGATCCTGGAAACCTACCTGAATGAGGTTTACCTGGGCCAGCAGGGGCAACGGGCTATCCATGGGTTTGCCCTGGCGAGCCAGTTCTATTTTGCCCGTCCGCTGCAGGAGTTGGATCTATCCCGGGTTGCATTGCTTGTGGCAATCGTTAAAGGCCCCTCCTGGTACAATCCTCGCCGGTATCCGGAGCGGGCGCTGGAACGCCGTAATCTGGTGCTCGACATGTTGGTTGAACATGGCGTTGTGACTGCCTCGGAAGCCAATCGAGCCAAGGGGCGACCGCTGGGCGTGGTACCGGTGGAGCGGCTTCAGGCCAATGCTTTCCCTGCTTATATTGACCTGGTGAAGCGTCAACTGAGAACGGACTATCAGGATAAAGACCTCGCCAGTGAAGGCTTGCGCATATTCACCAATATGAACCCAGTGGTGCAGCATCAGGCTCAGGAGAGCCTGACCCGTAAACTGAAACAGCTGGATCGGAAGGGCAAGCCGCCGCTGGAAGGCGCGATTGTCGTCACCGATGCCCGCACTGGGGATGTTCAGGCGGTTGTCGGGGGGCGCGATCCTGGTTTCGCCGGGTTTAACCGGGCCCTGGATGCTCGACGCCCCATTGGCTCATTGATTAAGCCGGCCGTATACCTCACCGCGCTCATGCGGCCGGAGCAGTACACCCTGGCAACCCTGATCAATGATGCGCCGGTTAGCGTAAAGCTGGCGAATGGTCAGCTCTGGGAGCCGGGTAACTTTGATCGCAAGACCCACGGTCAGGTGCCGTTATATCAGGCGCTGGCGAAGTCTTATAACCTGGCGACTGCACAACTGGGTATGGACCTTGGCGTTGAGCAGGTCGTTAAAACGCTCCGGAGCATGGGGTTGAGTGGGCAAGTCAACGCCTATCCATCGCTGCTGTTAGGTTCACTGGACTTGAGCCCCCTGGAAATCGCTGCCATGTATCAGACGCTGGCATCGGGCGGTTACCGGGTACCACTGCGAGCGATCAATGCGGTGCTGGATTCGCAGGGTAATCCCCTGAGGCACTATTCTCTGGCGGTGGAGCAGGTGTTTCCGGCATCGTCCATGGCGTTGATCCGTTATGCCATGCAGGAAACGATGCGAACGGGAACCGGCAAAAGCGCTTACCGGGCGATCCCGGATTCGATCTCTCTTGCCGGAAAAACCGGTACCTCGGATGAACAGAGGGATAGTTGGTTTGCCGGCTTTTCCCGGGATACGCTGGCGGTTGCCTGGTTAGGCTATGACGATAATGCGCCCACGCATCTGACAGGCGGTACCGGTGCCTTGAGGGTATGGTCGGATCTGATGCGTCAGCGCCCACTGAAGTCACTGCCAAAAGCGTCAGGCGATAGCATTCAGTGGGTGACCGTGGATGAAAAAACCGGATTGCTGGGGAGTCAATCCTGCAGCCAAAGTCGTGTGCTGCCCTTTATCGAAGGTTCAGCGCCTAAAGGCAGGGCGCCATGTGCCGGGGAAGAAAAGGACTCTGTGGTAGACTGGTTTCGTGCACTGTTTGAGTAGTGAGCTTTTATGGTTGGGGTGAGTGCTGTTTCTCATCGGCAGGATGTTTTGACGCTGCATTGGCTGCGTCCGCTGCTGGTTCTGTTTTTGTTGTTGTCAGGCGGTTGTAGCCTGCAGCCTTCTTTAATCCCATTGCAGGCTATCTGGTCTGCTAATCCCTCCATGCTCATCCGGCTTGAGCAGGAAACCGCCGTCGGTCGCCCGGCGGCGGTCAGCAGCCTGCTGGAGAGCAGCCGTCAGCAATGGCTCGGTGGTAATCCTGATAATGGTCTGGTGATTTTGCATCGGGCACTGCGCATCAGTCCCGATGATCCACTGGTGTATTACTATATGGCGATGATGCAATCGGCATTGGGTGAGTTTCATGAGGCCTCACAGTTGGCCCGGCGCAGTCTCACCCTGACGGATGCCCCGTTGATGCGTGAGCAGGTTCGTCTTTTTCTGGATCAATTGAACCGGTCGACAGGACCGGATATACAAGGTAAGCAAACGCGTGTCTGAAGCTGTACGGATTTTATTGGCAGAGCTGGAAGCAGAGTTAAAAGGTCAGGCGCTGTGGGAGGCAATGCCGCCTTCACCGGAAGCATTGGCAAGCACCAATCCTTTTTGTGTGGACACCTTGGCATTCACCCAATGGCTGCAGTGGATTTATATCCCCCGTCTGCGAGCCATTATGGACCATGGTGCCGCGTTACCGACAGGCAGTGATATCAAACCGTACGCGGAAGAAGCTATCAAGCCTCAGCAGATTGAACACCGTCAGAGCCTGCTGGAATTGATTGGGCAGCTAGATTGGCAGATGCGCTGATTAAAACAAGAAGTAATGATCGTTTTTACGAGTAGCTAACCAGAATGCTGCTACCCGCAAAACCGGTGGAGTTACTCTTCTCTTCCTTCGCAATAGGCGGTAATCGCCTCATCGGCATCCCTGAGTTGTTCCAGCTTTTCTTCATGGCTGAGCATACGGTACGTGCCGTCTGCCTGTTTGATCTGGATACGGTGGCTGTTGAGCAGACTTTTCCGGTTAGCTAATGCCCGGTCGCAGGCTTCCCGTTTCTCTTTATCCAGTTGCCTGAGTTGTTCTTCATACTCTGCCGTGTTCTGGCTTGCAGCCGGTGGAGAGTTGAGCTCGTTGTTCGCAGGGGTTGACGACTTCTCAGTGCCAGTGGCATTGGGCTTTTCCATCCCTTCGACGCTGCCTTTAAACGTCTCCGGTGGTTTCGTGCCAAAGTGAACGGTGCCGTTGGCATCTTTCCAGCGGTATATCTGCTCGCTCATGGCGGGAGAAGAGACGAGCATCAAAATAAGGCCGATCAGGGTAAACGCTTTCATATTGGTGATCATTTGTTGTTATTGCTTCTTTAACTTTAGCGTGATCTTACCGCAAAAAGCATTCCCTGTTATGTGCGGCAATACGCAGGCCTCGTTGTGGAATAGGCGAACGCGGAATCTTGGACGAATCCCTATTGACAATCGGGGTGAGTGAGCGCAGGCGTGCTATTGACACTTCACGGTGAAAATTCAACAATGGCCCCACCTGGCGCGCCGGTAGACACAATCTGCCGGTAAGGCAATTCAAGTGACAATAACAATACAGCACCGGGGTCAGGTTCTGCGACCATTCAGAATCTGGATGTTACCCGGTCTGCATTCCGCAAGCGTTACCCGCACAGGAATGTAATGGTCTTATACGACAAGGCCCTTTTAAGTCTGATTTACGAGCGCTGGCCACTGGCATGCCAACGTTGTGCAGGGAAACACCACCGACGTAACCGGATTACGCGACGCGCTGCCACTGGCTGACAATAACAACATAGAATCCGGCTCGGCTTTGGCAGGTCTACCGATGCGGTAAGGCCATGCAACACAGCCAAGGCGTCCCGGAAAAGACAATGATCGGTGAACTCGTGACTGAGGGTAAGCAAGTGGAATTACTATCCGGTGCGGACATGGTGGTTCGCGCCCTCGCCGATGAGGGGGTCGAGTATATCTACGGCTACCCGGGCGGCGCCCTTCTCCATGTCTATGATGCGATTTTCCGTCAGGACAAAATTACACATATTCTTGTGCGCCATGAACAGGCGGCCACTCATATGGCGGATGGCTATGCCCGTGCCAGTGGAAAGGCTGGTGTGGCGCTGGTGACATCTGGGCCCGGAGCCACCAATACCGTTACCGGTATTGCCACCGCCTATATGGACTCCATTCCCATGGTCGTGCTTTCCGGTCAGGTGCCGTCTGAGTTTATTGGCACAGATATGTTCCAGGAAACGGACATGGTGGGCATTTCCCGGCCAATCGTAAAACATAGTTTCCTGGTCAAGCGTGCTGAGGATATTCCGGAAACCATCAAGAAAGCGTTTTATATCGCCCAAAGTGGTCGTCCCGGGCCGGTTGTAGTTGACCTGCCAAAGGACATTACGGATATCAGCAAGAAGTACGAATACAGTTATCCGAGCAAGGTCAAGATTCGCTCTTATGCGCCGCCGGTCAAAGGACATAGCGGTCAGATTCGTAAAGCGACTGAACTGTTGATGCAAGCCCGGCGTCCTGTGTTGTACGCCGGTGGTGGTGTTGTGCTCGGCAAGGCGTCGGAACAACTCACACATCTGGCTAAGAAGTTCAATTTGCCCGTGACCAATACCCTGATGGGCCTGGGTTCATTCCCGGGTAGCGATGAACAGTTCATTGGCATGCTGGGTATGCACGGTAGCTACTGTGCCAATCTTGCCATGCATCACAGTGACCTGGTGATCGCTGTCGGTGTTCGCTTTGATGATCGGGTCACCAACAGTACCGCCAAGTTCTGCCCTACAGCCAAAGTCGTTCATATCGACATTGATCCGGCCAGTATCTCCAAGAATGTTCCAGCGGATGTACCCATTGTGGGACCGGTTGATACGGTACTGAATGACATGCTGGAACTGGTAGAAAAAGAGTATGAGCTAGACAGCAATGCGTTGAAAAACTGGTGGAAGCAGATTGATGAGTGGCGCAGTAGCCGCGGTGGTGGTCTCTTCAGTTATGACCGGGGTGATGAATCCATCATCAAGCCGCAGCAGGTGATTGAAACCCTGTATGAAGCCACCAAAGACCGGGATACTTTCGTTACCTCGGATGTTGGCCAGCATCAGATGTACGCTTCCCAGTATTACCGGTTTGACAAGCCTAACCGTTGGATCAACTCCGGCGGCCTCGGCACCATGGGCTTTGGTTTGCCGGCTGCCATGGGGGTGAAACTGCATTATCCCGATGCTGAAGTCGCCTGCGTGACCGGTGAAGGCAGTATCCAGATGAATATTCAGGAACTGTCCACCTGTCGTCAGTACGACCTGAATGTGAAGATCATCAACCTGAACAACCAGGCATTGGGCATGGTACGACAGTGGCAGGATATGCAGTACAACAGCCGCTACGCCCATTCCTATATGGAATCCCTGCCGGACTTCGTCAAGCTGGCGGAAGCCTATGGCCATGTGGGCATCAAGGTCACCAGTCCGTCTGACCTGGAACCGGCGATGCATGAAGCGTTCAGCCTCAACAACCGTCTCGTCTTCCTGGATGTGGATGTCGATCCTAACGAACATGTGTACCCAATGCAGATCCGTGAAGGTTCCATGCGGGATATGTGGTTAAGCAAGACGGAGCGGACCTGATGCGGCGTATTATTTCAGTACTGGTAGAAAACGAACCCGGCGCTCTGTCACGTATCGTCGGTCTCTTTTCCCAGCGAAACTACAACATTGAAACACTGACCGTGGCGCCGACCGAAGACCCGACCATGTCGCGTCTGACAGTGACCACCATCGGTAAGCCCGAAACCATTGAGCAGATTACCAAACAGCTCAATAAGCTGATTGATGTCGTCAAGCTGGTGGACCTGACCGAAGGGGCACACATTGAGCGGGAGCTGATGCTGGTGAAGCTCAAGGCGTCCGGCCCGCTGCGGGCAGAAGTGAAACGTTGCGCCGATATCTTCCGGGGGCAGATTGTGGATGTGACGCCATCGGTCTATACCATCCAGCTCGCCGGTACCGGAGAGAAGCTGGATGCTTTCCTGGAAGCGGTCGGTGAAAGCACGATCCTGGAAGTGGTGCGCAGCGGCGTGACCGGTATCGCGCGGGGTGAGAAGGTCCTGAGTCTCTAGGGCTGTGAAATGAACTGTTCGTCATTCGAGCAGTCTGAATAATGAATGATAAGTGTGGGTTGGAAACGAGGAGTCCGGGATAAATGAAAGTATATTACGACAGAGACTGTGATCTCTCCATCATCCAGAACAAGCGCGTGACCATTGTCGGCTACGGTTCCCAGGGGCACGCCCATGCCAACAACCTGAAGGATTCCGGCGTTGAGGTGACAGTTGCTCTGCGTAAGGGATCAGCATCCTGGAGCAAGGCAGAAAGTGCTGGCCTGGCGGTAAAAGAAGTGGCGGAAGCGGTCAGTCAGGCGGATGTGGTCATGATTCTGACCCCTGATGAGTTCCAGGCGCAGCTGTATCGCAATGAGGTCGAACCCAACCTGAAAGAAGGTGCAACCCTGGCGTTTGCCCACGGTTTCTCTATCCACTACAACCAGGTTGTCCCACGTGCCGATCTCGACGTCATCATGATCGCGCCCAAGGCGCCGGGTCATACTGTACGTTCCGAGTTTGTGAAAGGTGGTGGTATTCCTGATCTGGTAGCGATTTACCAGGATGCTTCTGGCAACGCAAAGCAGTTAGCACTTTCTTATGCTGCCGGCGTGGGCGGTGGTCGTACCGGTATCATCGAAACCACGTTCAAAGATGAAACTGAAACCGATCTGTTCGGTGAGCAGGCAGTGCTGTGTGGTGGTGCGGTTGAACTGGTCAAGGCTGGTTTTGAAACGCTGACCGAAGCCGGTTATGCGCCGGAAATGGCTTATTTCGAGTGTCTGCATGAGCTGAAGCTGATTGTCGACCTGATGTACGAAGGCGGCATTGCGAATATGAACTACTCCATCTCCAACAACGCGGAGTATGGAGAGTATGTGACAGGTCCTGAAGTCATCAACGAAGAGTCCCGTCAGGCGATGCGCAATGCGCTCAAGCGTATCCAGAACGGTGAATATGCCAAGATGTTCATCTCGGAAGGCGCGACGAACTATCCGTCCATGACTGCGTATCGTCGCAACAATGCTGCACACCCTATTGAGCAGGTGGGTACCAAGCTGCGTGAGATGATGCCATGGATTGCAGCGAACAAGCTGGTGGATAAAGACAAGAACTGATTGTTTTTTCGTATTAAAAAGGCAGGGATTATCCCTGCCTTTTTTGTATCAGTAGCTCAGTAGGGGGGGTACGATAGTTTTGATTACTGGTAATAATCACAATAAAAATGAATCCGGAACCAGCCATGAACGACATTCCTGTTAATAATCCCGTTACGGGTGCCTCCCTCTATACGATTGAAGATCCGTCAGAGTTTGACATCAGGGCTGCCTTTGCCAAGGCGAGGGAAGGATCAGCGAAACTTCGGCAAACATCCGTTAAAGAGCGTCAGGCAGAAATTCGTCGCCTGATCGATTACTTGATGGCGAACAGGGAGCGTCTGCTGGATCGTATTGTTGAGGAAACGGGACGTTGCCGAACCGATGCGATGATTTCCGATTTGTTTCAGCTAGTGGAAGATTGCCAGTGGCTGGTGGATAACGCCCATAAGGTACTGCGTGATCAGAAAGTCCCAACGCCCATCACCTTGCTGGGAAAAAAATCCCGTATTTATCATGAAGCCCGGGGCGTGGTACTGGTGATATCCCCCTGGAATCTGCCGTTGGCTATTGCCGTGACGGCAGCCATGTTTGCGTTTGCGGCAGGCAATGCCGTGATCATTAAACCCTCCGAGCAAACGCCGATGGCTGATGTTTTTAAAGAGATAGTCAGTCTGTCGCCGTTATTGTCAGAAGCGCTGACAGTTGTGCAAGGCGGTGGCGAAACCGCACAACAACTGATTGCCATGCGTCCTGACATGATTGCCTTCACTGGCAGTGGGCGTACCGGTAAAAAAATTCTGGCGCAGGCGGCACCGATGGTGGTTCCTGTGGTGATGGAGCTGGGCGCCAAGGATGCGATGATTGTCTTTGATGATGCGGATATGGATCGAGCCGTCGCCGCAGCCACCTGGGGAAATATGCACAACAGTGGTCAGAGTTGTACGGCGACGGAGCGACTGTTTGTGCATGAGGCCATATACGACACATTCGTTGAACGCCTAAAAAAAGAACTCGAAGCCAGCACGTTAGGGTTGGATGGTAATGCGGATGTTGGTGCGATCACCACTGACTTCCAGGCCGAGATCATTGACAGACAACTGGCAGATGCCAGGGAAAAGGGCGCCCGTATTCTTTGTGGTGGCCAGCGTCTGGAAGCCGGCAGTCGTTTTTTTCAGCCGACACTCGTTGCTGATGTCACTGAAGATATGTCGATTGCTAAGGAAGAAACGTTTGGCCCGGTAGTATCTATCTATCGTTTTACCTCTGAAGAAGAAGTCATTGCCCGACATAATGCCTGTGATTTCGGTTTGAGCACCAGTTTGTGGACACAAGATACGACGCGGGCCGATCGGGTTACCCGGGCATTGGAAACCGGTTGTGTCAACATTAACAATGTCATGCTCACGGAAGGGAATGTGCACCTGCCGTTCGGCGGTGTGAAGTATTCCGGTTATGGCCGTATGAAAGGTGCTGAAGGGTTGCTGGGAATGACACGCTCCAAAGCTGTCTTGATTGATTCGACCCGAGGAAAGCGTGAGCCTAACTGGTATCCCTATTCCAGCGACAAGCTGGCGCTGATGGATCGTCTGTTGGCAACCGTAGTACGTCCAGCCGGATTACGAAAACTGATCTCTCTTGCAGGGGTTGGTTTGGCGATAGAGAAACTGGTACGGCGAAAATAAAATGAGAGTTAAGGTGAGGCGCTACAATAGCGCCTCACTTCGTTTACAGACAACTTTCTATATGCGCAGTATGTGTTTCAAGGTAAATACTTTTCAGCAACAGGTTAACAGCATCCTGCCCAATAAATTGTGAAGAGAAACCGGGGAGCACAGGATCAATATGGCATTCTGCCGCTGCGCGGAAATGGGTAATCAGATCCAACGGGTTCTCATTGCCCATGGCAATTCGAATAGTGGTTGGGGTAATACCGGCATCTTCGAGTGCCTGTTCGCTGAGTTCTGAATGTGACGTCAGCGCTGGACAGAGTAGTAAGGTGTTGCTCTGACCCAGGCTGACCATATGGCTGAAAGCCGGTTCCAGTGCATCAAAGAATCGGGTGAACGCTTCTTTTGGGATACCGGCCTGCTCAAAATCAATACTGAACAATGGGCTGGGTAATCCCAGGTATTGCTGCTGTTGGCAAAGCGCACGATTCGGATTGCTGGCAATGGCGTTACTGTTCACCTGTATCGCTGGGTGAGATTCAAGGAATGCTGCGAATACCCGGGTATTGATGCATTTACCGAGCATCCGTGATTCCAGGGTTTTCATGCCGTTGTACACATCCAGCGCCTTATCGGCATCCAGAAAGCTGCCTTTTATATAGTACACATCCCAGAACAGGCTTTTTTCCCAGCTGAGCCCATTCGCCGTATCGCCTTTCGGAATGAACATCTGGTGATTTTTACCAATCACAACACCGGCGGTTGTACTACCGCTGCCGGAGATGTCCTTGGTGTAGCTGTGGATCAGGAAATCCGGCCGTTTTGCTTCGTCAGTATGTTGCAGCGGTTTTTGCAGGAAAGGGGTCGCGAGTGTGGCGTCCAGCATCACGGTATGGTTGTGCTGGTGGGCAAGCTGGCAGATGGCGGGAACATCCAGGACATAGCCGTGGGGGTTACAGGGAGACTCTATATAAATGCTGAGTTTTTTGCCGTTGTTCAATGCATCAGCAAATTGTGCTCGGGTGTCGTTAAGTAGCTGCTCGAAATCCTCACGGGTATAGCCATCAAACCAGATCAGCTCAACGGCTAGCCGATCCTTTTGCGCAAAATAATCATGCAGCAGCTGGTGGGTGCCACCGTAGACATTGCGTGAAACGATCAGGATATCGCCCTGATGCAGCTGGTTACTCAGCAGGGCATCAATAGCCGCCATGCCACTGTTGAAATTCCAGGCTAGATATTCATCGGCCAGTGGGCCAGCCTCAAGATCGACGATGCTGTTGGCAAGCGCCATGGCCGTCGGGTTCAACAACCGGGTGTAGATTGGATGTGTGCTTTCCCGACCGTGGAATGCATCGTCAACCCATTCTGTGCAGGCATAAAGATAAGTCGCTGTTCTTACCACAGCGGGTGTGGCTGAAAATAAGGCACTGACATTGCAGAACAGGGGATGTTCACCTTTCACAGCACGGCTTTTGTCAGAGAAGGAGAGCGCTCGATAGTCTCCCTTCATTGATGGTTGCAAGGTATCAATCAGCTTGGCCAGCTGGAAACAGAGGAATTTCTTGGCATTGAAGTAACTGATTCGGTCAGTGTGGGACAGGGTATCCAGTGCGCTGAGTGTTGTACTTACCAGTTCGTCAATGCTCTGGCCGGATTGATACAGGTGGCTGGTGACATGGTTGAGCTTTTCGCCAATGGCAGAGTGGGGATCAATACCAAAATGCTGCAATTGCTCAATCGATAGTTCATCAATCGAACGGGCCGATGAGGTGTTTCTCCGGGGGGAAAGGCGGCGGGCGGGTGCTAACGTGTCCATGCTCATGGTGTTATTCCTTTTTTATCCCTTGAGAGCTACTTTATCCCTGCCGTTTGCGTTCAGGCAAACCTGTCTGCATTACGATGGTACCAAGTTAGCCCTTTATTGATCTGTATACACAAAGCAAAAACATTTCGTGATAAAGTGAGTGCCTCTTTTTTCTCAGTATCCGGAAACGCGTAAATGGTTGACCAACCGGAAAAGAAAGACGACTCAGTCGTTGATGCCATGCTGCCAGTAGACGAGCATGTCGAAGAAGTGGCGGAAGACGGGCAACAGGTCCGCCGCAAAGGGATTTATCTACTGCCCAACCTGTTCACAACAGGTGCGTTGTTCTGTGGTTTTTATGCGGTTGTCAGTGCGATGTCCGGTGCGTTCAGCGCGGCGTCCATTGCGATTTTTGTTGCCATGATTCTGGACGGATTGGATGGTCGTGTTGCCCGCCTGATCAATGCCCAGAGCAAGTTTGGCGCAGAGTATGACAGCCTGTCTGATATGGTCTCTTTTGGTGTGGCACCAGCGCTGGTGGCCTTCAGCTGGGCACTCCACGATCTGGGCAAGTTTGGCTGGATGGTTGCTTTCATCTATGCCGCCTGTGCTGCCCTCCGACTGGCGCGCTTCAATACGCAGGTTGAAACCGCCGACAAGCGATTCTTTACCGGACTGCCAAGCCCGTCAGCCGCCGCCGTTGTTGCGGGTATGGTCTGGGCGTTCAGTGACTATGGGGTTGATGGCTCCAATATCGCGATTGCCATTCTGGCTGCTCTGATCACTGGCCTGTCCGGCATCATGATGATGAGCAACTTCCGTTATAACAGCTTCAAGCAGCTGGACTTCAAAGGGCGTGTGCCGTTCTTCTTTATTCTGGTTGTGGTGCTGTGCTTCGCGGTGATCTTTACGGATCCGCCCCGTGTGCTGTTATTGATCTTCCTGGCTTATGCCTGCTCAGGTCCGATCATGTCCATCATGAATCTTGGTGGGGTAGGGACTAAGAAGGCTGAGTCCGGCCACTAACGAAAGTCTGGATCCTTTGAATCCAAAAGACACCAAAAAGCGTTATTGTTTAAAGCAATAACGCTTTTTTTCGTTAGGGGGCAAGAATAATGCTGATAAAGAAGCCTGAGCCCATTGCCAGCAGCGAGATTACATCGGAGACGATCTACGCTGATCGGCGGTCTTTTATCAGGAAAGCAGGGCAGCTCGCCTTGTTAACCATGGGGGGAGGGTTTCTGGCGGGCTGTGATGCGTCAGAGTCTTTAGCCGAAAAAACGTCACAACCGCCATCGTCTTCTGACCCTTCAAACTATCAGGGTATTCGTGACTATCCCGCGCCAGACTGGTTACGGGAAAAAGTAACAGGTTACCAGTCTTCTGATTTTGTGACGGACGAAGCACTGACGCCGTATACCGATGTTGCTCGTTATAACAACTTTTATGAATTCGGAACCGGCAAGGAAGATCCTGCCAAATACGCCGGTGAGTTTAAAACCGATCCCTGGTCTGTCGTCATAGAAGGCGAGGTTGAAAAGCCCGACCGTTACACTCTGGAAGATATTCTCAAACCCCTGACGATGGAAGAGCGAATTTACCGGCTTCGTTGTGTCGAAGCCTGGTCCATGGTGATTCCCTGGGTTGGGTTTCCACTAGGGAAGCTGCTGCAGCGATTCAATCCAACCTCCCGGGCCAAGTTTGTCGAATTTACGACACTGCATGATCCGGAGCAGATGCCCGGTCAAAAATCCGCATTCAGTTATATCCAGTGGCCTTATGTGGAAGGGCTTCGTATGGATGAAGCCATGCATCCGCTGACATTGCTGGCCGTTGGTTTGTACGGAAAAACACTTCCCCCACAGAATGGTGCACCATTGCGGCTGGTGGTTCCCTGGAAGTATGGCTTTAAAAGTATCAAATCGATTGTGAAGATACGGTTGCTGGAGACCCAGCCGAAAACCTCCTGGCAGTCTATTGCGTCAAGTGAATATGGGTTCTACGCCAATGTGAATCCTGCCGTGGATCATCCTCGCTGGAGTCAGGCCCATGAACGACGTTTGCCAACATCACTGTTTAACCCAAACCGCATCGAAACCCAGCTGTTCAATGGTTATGCCGAAGACGTGGCACACCTCTATCAGGGCATGGATTTGAAAAGGAGCTTCTGATGACAGTAAAAAGGTGGGTAACTGTCAGCAAGATTCCAGTGTTCCTTTTATGCTTATGGCCATTAGGGTGGGTGGTAACTGCTGCCTATCAAAATACGCTTGGCCCTGATCCCGCCAAAGCCATTGTGCTTTTTATGGGTATTTGGGCATTACGCTTTTTGTGTATTACGTTGGCGGTCACACCTCTAAAGCGTATCTTGAAGTTTTCACAGTTACTGCGCTTTCGGCGAATGCTGGGTTTGTATGCGCTGTTTTATGCCGTATTGCACGTTGCCGCGTATTTCTTCTTCCTGCTGAATCTTGATGTGGCTGAGCTTTATCAGGATTTGTTCAAACGACCTTATATTCTGGTTGGTGCAATGGCGCTGATTTTGTTGATTGCGCTGGGGGTGACCTCCCCTCGCGCGGTTATGAAACGTATGGGTAAAAACTGGCAAAAGCTTCACAGGATGATTTACGTTTCAGTGCTGTTGGTCCTGTTGCACTATTTATGGTTATCCAAAAGTGGATACGGCGAGCCATTGCTCTATGTACTCATTGTCGTGGCGTTACTTGGCTACCGCCTTATTCCTCATATAAACCCCCTAGTTAGAGCCTTCGTTTCTGGTCGGGCTGTGGATAAAGACGGTTGACACTGCAAGTTTGATCCCTATAATTCGCCTCCTGTTGCGGTCAGCTTCTTAGCGACCCGGTCGTCAAACGCAGGATTGTCCACAGGATGAAACGAGCGATTGACACAAGGCCGAAACGCTGTAGAATGCGCCGCCTGTCAACGAGCTTCGCTCTCCGGTTCACCGGACGAAACAAGCGCTTGACACTGAAGTCCGCCACTGTAGAATGGCGGCCTCGCTGAAGCGGGCAAGGTTCTTCGGAACGCAGCCTGGACATCTTCAAAGAGCTGTTCTTTAACAAATTATCAAGCAATTCGTGTGGGCGCTTGCTCGGATGAGAAACGTTATTTCTTCGGAAATAACCAAAGATTTTCATCATGAGTAAGCACCACTTGTTAATTCATTACGAATGATAGGTAGTTCTTGCGAACTGATGAGCCAGATTTGATGCCTTAAGCATCAGTTAGATT